>NZ_JAEMHF010000002.1:0-636118 GCF_016456245.1 Brenneria sp. L3-3C-1
TGGAGCCGGCGTTCACTGCCGATGCCCACATCCTGCCCACGGCGCCGCCGTGGTAGTGCATCAGAACCATCGCATTGTCTTCCAGCGGCGCTCGCGAGGGGATGAAGCTTTGGCGATCGCACAGCAGCTCCTTGATATGCAAGTCCGGCATCACCAGTTGAGAGATGTAATAGGTGTGAGTGGAAATATCGCCCAACACAAAGCTCGGCCCGGAGATCTTGGGGTCAACACGCCATTTCGCCGCATCGTTGCCCTTCTCCGCCGCCGCGTCGGAACTGAAGCCGTGCGTATATTGCAACTCCACCATTCTCACTTCGCCAATTTCGCCTTTGGCGATCATGGCGCGCATCTGCATCAGCAAAGGATGACCGGAAAAGCCGTAAGTAACGCCGACAATCAGCCCTTTCTCTTCAGCCAGCGCCTTAATTTCTCTAGCCTCTGCGGTGGTGAAAAACAGCGGTTTTTCGCAAATGACATGAATACCGGCATTCAACGCCGCGCGAGTGATTTCATAGTGCGTGCCGTTAGGCGTGGCAATGCTCACCACTTCCACGCCATCCTCGCGCTTCGCTTCCTCTTCCAGCAGTTGGCGGTAATTGTCATAACAGCGCTCCGCCGCTATACCCAGATTGACGCCGAAATCCCGTCCCCGCTCGGCGTCAATATCAAATGCGCTGGCGACCAGTTGATAAGCGGTGTTATCCCGCAGGGCGCCGCTGCGATGTTTATAGCCAACCTGACTTAGCCGGCCGCCGCCAATCATTGCCCAGCGTAACGGACGAGGTATTTTTCTTTCACCATTAATCATTTTCAGGCTCCTTAGAGGCTTTTGCACCCGGGTGCAAAAAATTTAGACAACAGACCGTGACAGAGTTATGAAGTAAAGTTGATTGATAACCACGCCTGCACTTTTGATAGAAGGCGGGATTGAAGTCAATCGTCAGGATGCAAAATTGACGTAGCTGATCACAAAATTTCAACAAAATGCACCCGATTGCAATCCGCCGCCGTCATACCGTGAAGAGATTAAATATTTTCGGAAATCAGCTCTGAAAAAACCGCAGACGCGGAAGGATCAATAAGAATAATTTAATGGGAAAAGCGTGACGCAAGTAATGATATAAGGCTGATGGCCGCCTCTCGGCAAAGCATTAAGGGTATCGAAATTTCAAGTGCAGGTTGAGATTAACTCACTGAAACACCAGACACTTTCTTTGATTTAAGCAAGCTTGTTTTTTACAAAAACATAACAACTCCCGCCAGCCGGAAAATTCGTTGCCAGACAATGTAAATCAAAAAATATTAAATATTATTAACCATACTCAAAGAAAGGTTTCTGAGCATCCGAACGCTTTATATTCGTCTGCCTATGGCCGTTAAACATTGCCTTCCCATCCCCGCTTCATGCCAGCGGAAGCAGGCGATTTTGCACAACGTCTTTCATCACCAGAGTGGAGGTGAGGCGCCTGACCCCGGGCAGAGTGGACAACTTATCGTCATAGCATTGCTGGAAAGCGGGCAAATCCCGGGTAATAACATGGAGGATATAGTCAGGATCGCCAAAAAGCCGCTGGCCCTGAATAACCTGCGGGATCTCCACGATAGCCGATTCGAAAGCGTCTACGGCGTGGCGATCGCCTTCTTTCAGGGTAACAAAAACAATGGCGGAAAAATTAAGCCCAAGGTTGCAGGGTTCGAGCTGAGCACGATATCCCCTGATAACGCCGGACTGCTCCAGCGCGCGCACCCGACGGTGACAGGGAGAGAGACTGAGTCCGACCCGCCCAGCGAGTTCAGTGACAGACAGACGCCCGTCCGACTGGAGTTCAGCAAGAATTCTTCGATCTATCTTATCCATATGGAAGATATTTCCTTTTATTACGCGAATAGCGCAAATAATTGGCAGCACATTCTAACAAGCTAAGGATATTCTTTCCATGCATTGAACAGCAGCGGACTCAGCCAAATCCGGGACGAAATGGCGTGAGTCCTGCCAGAACAGCAATCAAGGAGAAAAAATGACAATACCGGTGAATCAACCGTTCGCCAAGCCGGCCCGCGAGAGTGTGAAACCGTCATGACGTTCAGTATCATTGCGGCATTCTGGGCAGTATCCATTCTGTTTATCATTACCCCCGGAGTAGACTGGGCCTACATGATTTCGGCCGGCATGCGCGGGCGCGTCGTAATGCCTGCGGTGACCGGGCTGTTATTCGGTCATCTGACGGCCACCCTGATCGTCGCCGCCGGCGTGGGGGCAATCGTCGCCGACAACCCCATCGCCCTCACCGTGCTCACTTTCACCGGATCGGCCTATTTACTCTGGCTTGGCGTCAATATGCTTATCCATCCCCCTGTTCCCGGCGCGGGCCATATACAGGACTCCGGTTCATGGACGCGCTGGGCCGTCAAAGGCGCGTGCGTCAGCGGCCTGAACCCCAAAGTTTTCCTGCTATTCCTGGCTTTGTTGCCACAGTTCACCGATCCCGCCGCCGCTTGGTCGGTTCCGGCACAGATCATCGCGCTGGGGTTGATTCATGTCTTCAGTTGTGGCGTAGTCTACCTGTTTGTCGGCTTGTGTTCGCAGACCGTGTTACAGACACGTCCGCAGGCGGCACGGAGCGTCAGCAGGATTTCCGCTACTGCCATGATAATCATCGCCGTGCTCCTGATTGCCGAACAGGTTATCATCTAAGGAAAATCTCTTATATTTTTGAGGAAAACACGATGAGTGAACAATCTTCCCCGTATGGAAACGGCTCACCCTCCGGCATTACCGGGTCACGTGTACGTATCCCACACCTTCAGCAGATGAAGGCCCGGGGACAGAAATGGGCGATGCTCACCGCTTATGACATGTACACGGCGGCAATTTTTGAAAGCGCGGGGATCCCGGTGCTGTTGATCGGCGATTCCGCTTCCAACAATGTCTACGGAAATGACAGCTCGCTGCCGATAACGGTAGACGAGCTTATCCCGTTGGTGCGCGCCGTGAGCCGCTCTACCCGTAGGCCGCTGGTGATTGCCGACCTTCCTTTCGGCTCCTATCAGGCATCCCCGGAGCAGTGTTTTCACACCGCGGTGCGTTTCATGAAGGAAGGCGGCGCCCACGCCGTCAAACTCGAAGGCGGCATAGAAATGCTGCCGCAGGTCGAAAAACTTGCCCATTCCGGTATCCCCGTCATGGCGCATATCGGCTTTACCCCACAGGCGGAGCATCAACTTGGCGGCTACCGTATTCAGGGGAAAGGCGAAGATGCCCAGCGTCTTATCGATGCCGCCCGGGCCTTTGAAGCCGCCGGCGCTTTCGGCTTGCTCATCGAGATGGTGCCCGGCGACGTCGCCGCGGAGATCACCGCCGCCGTCTCCATCCCCACCGTGGGTATCGGCGCAGGCAATCAATGCGACGCTCAGGTGCTGGTCTGGCAAGACATGGCCGGTCTGCGAACCGGACGCCTGCCGCGCTTCGTTAAGCAATATGCCGACATGAACACCTTGCTCCATAAGGCGGCGCAAGAATATGCCGCCGATGTTGAAGCAGGAACCTTTCCCGGTCCCGAGCATACGTTCTAATCCGGGTATGGCGCTCAACCCGGATCAACCGGGGTGTAATAACCTGATAACCATGGCGTTATCGCCCTCCGCCCAGGCAGGACACCCGCAAAATGCGGGTGTCCGACCGAGAATCGTTAAATCAGTCCGGCCTGATAAGCCAGACGCTGCAAGTTGTTATAACCCAACGTGGCATAAGTCAGCGGATGTGCCACGGCGGGATCCTGCTCGGCTTCCACCACCAGCCATCCCTGATAATTGTGCGCTTTCAGGATGCTGAAAACCGACGGATAATCGACACAGCCGTCGTCCGGCACGGTAAATACGCCGCTGAGTACCGCATCCAGGAAGCTGGTTTTACGGCTTTTGACTTCCCGCAGCACCTCGGCGCGAATGTCTTTGCAGTGGACGTGATTAATGCGTCCTATCCAGCGTTCGGCAACCGCCGCCGGATCGGCGCCGGCAAAGGTCAGATGCCCGGTATCCAGCAGCAAACCGACTTCCGGCCCGGTATGCTCCATCAGGTTGTCCACATCCTGCGCACTTTCAATTACCGTTCCCATATGGTGATGATAGGCAATCCGAACACCCTGACGTTGCGTATAACGGGCAAACTCAGTGAGCTTCTCGCCGTATTCCCGCCAGCGTTCGGCAGGAAATTGCGGACGCAGATGCACGGGCTTTTCCCGGTCGCCATGCACGGCGCCGGTGACCTCGGCAAATACCATCACGTCGGCGCCCAGATCGCGCAGCAGGGTGAGATGATCCTGTACCGCGTCGATCTCCTCTTCCACCGAACGCGTGAGCAACTGTCCGGAATACCATCCCGATACCAGACGAAGATCGTGCGCTTGCAAAATCGGCCCTAACACGGCGGACTGACGGGGAAATTTATTTCCCAACTCAAAACCGGCGAATCCCGCCTGTTTACCTTCTTTCAGGCAGGTTTCCAACGATGTTTCGGCGCCAAGCGATGGCAGATCGTCATTCGTCCAGGTGAGCGGATTAATACCAAGTTGAACGGCCATACTCGTTTCCCTTAATCATATTTTTAACCGAGCGAACCCGCGCTCAGCACGCATAATGAAGTTCTGAAGCCAAAATAAATAAAACATTTATTTCAATTACAGAGAAAGTAGGAATGATATTTTTGCGTACCGGTTAACATTTTCATGACAAATACCGCTATTTTTGCAATCACAATCACATGTCGAATGCACGGCAAGATGGCGTAATACGGGAAACCGCCACAAAAAACTTCCGGGAGAAGTTTTTGACGTCGCGACAGCGACGACTGTAAGGAGACGGCCAGAGCTGGCACGCTTATGTTATAAACCCCGACGCCCCTGACTACAGGGACGCCGGGCGCGCGTTATTCCGCGCGCTGGCTGTTGCCAATCTGCCAGATGAAGGTGGGCGGCGTGCCGTTGATTTCCCAGGCACCGATATTTCGGATCTTATAAATAACCGGATTGTGCGAGGCCAGCGTGCGCGCGTTGCGCCAATGACGATCCAATGCCTTGCTCACCCGGGTATCCGATGCGCCCAGCGCATCAAACAGCGCGGTGGCCGCACGGGGAACCAGTTCGACGGCAATGGCCTGGGCCTTTGCCGCATCGACTTCGGCCGCGATATTCGCCTCCAGTTCCGCAGCGTCGTCACCGGAGAAATGCGCTTCATAGGCGCGCTGTAGCGACACGGTCGCGTCGAGCACCGTGGCTTCGACGGCATAGGACCAGGCGGCAATCTGCCCGACCACCTGTTGCACCTGTACGTCGTCTTTCACCCGATCGCCGTTCCCGTGGCTGTAGATTCGCGTGCGCTGCCGCACGCCCTGCGACGCATCCCGGGTGACGGCCCTGCCGATACCCGCCAGCGCCGCCAGCAGCACATGCTGGTAAAACGCCGTCTGGTAGCGAAAGCGATCGGAAAAATCATAGACATGTTGCGCCTCGACGTGCGCCTGATAAAAGCGGGTGGTGCCGCTGCCGGTTAGCCGCTGACCGAAACCATCCCAGTCGTCATCGCGCTGCACCCCCTCCTGCCGGGTGCTGACGATGGCGATCGCCGCACCGCCGTTGTCGGCGCGTTCGGCATAGACGTCAATCCAGTCGGCGAACAGCGCACCGGTACTGTAGAACTTCTCTCCGTTCAACAGCCAGCCGTCCTTCGTCGCGGTCACTTTGGTGTTGACCTTGCCCAGCGTAACCGCGCCGATTTCAGTCCAGCCGCTGCCCACCATCTCTCCAGCGACAAAACGCTGAAACCAGCGCTCGCGCTCGGGGCTATCCGGCGCGTTCAGCCGATCTTCGACGAAGGCCAGATGCGCGCGCCACGCCTGGGGCAGATTGGGATCGGCTTCCGCCAGTTCAATCAGCAGTTGGAATAACTGCGGCAGCGACGCCCCATGCCCGCCTTTCTCCTTCGGAAGCCGCACCGTGCCAAACCCCGACTCTTTCAGCCAACGGATCGGTTCATAGGGAAGCTGGCGAGTGCGCTCCCGCTCCAGGGCGCCGGCGGCAATGTCGGCAAAAATCGGGCGAAACCGCGCGGCCAGCCGCGCGTAGTCGGTTCCTGTTGCAATCAAAGGGGTTGCGCTCATGCTTCACTCCTTGCGTCGTTGTCGTCATCAATATCCTGTTTCGTCGGCTCATGGCGCACCGCCAACAGGAAAATAATCGGCAGAATGGCGCTGATGGAGACCAGCCAGAACATATCGGTGCCGAATCGCGCCTGTAGAATGGGCAACACAAACAGCGCCAGCGCACTGCCTACCCCCGACAGCGAACGGCTAAAGCCCACGCCGGTCGCACGAATGGAAGTCGGATAAGAGAGCGCCGGATAAATCATCAGTTGCGCCCCCGGGCCAAAACCTTCCGCAAACAGCCACAGCCCCAGCATGGCGATGGCAATGACGACGCCGAGGGTCGCCTGTGGCTGACCGATCAACGCCAGCGCAATCAGCGCGATAAACTGGAGGGCGAATCCGGCAATCGCCACGTGGCGCGACGGGTATTTCCACGCCAGACGCATGCCGAGCAGACCGCCGGTAAAGGCAAACAGCGCGTTTAGCCCCAACGAGGCGGAGATGGTTTCAAATACCCCGGCGCCCAGAAACTGCGCCAGAATGGAGGGCAGGAAGAACGCGATGGCGGTATATTCAAAAGAAATACACACATTCATCACCCCGGCCACAATGGTGCGCTCGCGATAGGGTTTCTGGAACAACACGCGGAAACTGGGCTGCGGCGGCCTGGGCCTCTCGACCTCGGGTCGCTCCTGCGGCGCTTCGTGCGCCTGAATACCGTACGAATCACGCAGGATACGCACCGCATTTTTCAAATCGCCCTGATTGGCGGCCCACAGCGGGGATTCATTCATGAATTTCCGCCGCACCGCAATAATCAACAGCGCGGGTACGGCGCCGAACAACAGCGACGCGCGCCACAGCCAATCCATATGCTCCGCCGGCAGCAGGAAGTAGAGGCCGAAGATAATCAGAAAACACATCGATGAGGCGGCGTACCACATCGGGCACCATGCGGCAAGACGGGAGGCTTTGTTGCCTTTGCCGCTAAATTTGGAAAACTCCGCCAGATAGGCCATCGCCACCGGCAGATCGATACCGACCCCGATGCCCATCAGGAAACGCGCGCCGATCAATACCCAGACATTCGGCGCCAGTCCCGCGGCGATCGCCGACACCACGAAGAACAGCATGTCCGCCATAAAAACCGAGTAACGCCCGTACTTATCGGTTAACCAGCCGCCGATCAAATTACCGATAATGGTGCCGATCATGATCGATGAGGTCACCAATCCGGTGACCACCGGCGTCAATGAAAACTCCCTGACCACGTCGTCAATACCGTATGAAAGCGTGGTCAGATCGTAGGCGTCCAGAAATATCCCGCCCAATGCCAAAAAGACGATCATTCGCGCATAGCTGTTATTATCGGTGCGGGTATTGATTAACCGCGCCACATCACCGGCCGAACGAACGGGCGCCGATAATGATGAGTTAAACTCATCATCGATATTTAATGTACTCATTATTCCCTCTTGATATACGTTATTTTATGCAGGTGACTCGCTATTTATAAGGTCAATTGAAATATCTAATCTCAAGTTGATTAATACGCAGTTCTGGCGTATTCGGCATTCATTAACGCCGGATATATTTATTCCCTGGATTAGGGAAATACTTTTCCGCTGGAACCTATTTCCTTTATTTAAATAACCTATTCCTATTTTTATTATGGAGGGAATAGTTTTCGATCGGATGCTAAGAAAATAAACGCCCGCGGTTCCGGCAGCGTAATACGCCCGCCATAAGCCCCGGTATGGCGTTTATCCTGATGGAAAAGAGAAATCATGGCAGTTGCTCTCCCACGCGTTCGCCCTCGGTCGCGCGCGTCGGCGCCCCCCGCCGATAACCGGCGCCCGGATGCGGCGCAGCCAGACGCGGCCCTTGTCCGAACAATTTTTCACGCAGGGTGCCTGGCGCGTAGTCGCGTTTGAACACGCCCCGGCGCTGCAACTCCGGGATCAGCAGGTCGACCACATCGGTAAAGGTTTCATGGGTGACCGCATACGCCAGATTGAAACCGTCAACGTCGGTTTCCTCCACCCATGATTGCAACTCGTCGGCCACCGTCGCCGCGCTGCCGACCAGCAGCGGCCCAAAACCGCCGATCCCCACCCAGTCGGCCAGTCCCTGCACCGTCCACTGCCGGTCGGGATCGGCGGTGGAGAAGGTTTCGACCGCCGATTGAATGGCGTTGGTATGCAGGTGCTTTAACACCTGATCCGGCCGGTATTGGCCGAAATCAATCCCGGTCCAGCCGGAAAGCAGCGCCAGCGCCCCTTCATAACTCACCCAGGACTTATATTCCCGCCATTTGTCCTGCGCATCTTTATCGGTTTCCCCGACGATAACGGTCTGTAGGTTGAAAATTTTAATCGCATACGGATCCCGACCGGCTTCGGCGGCGCGGCGGCGAATATCCGCCACCGTTTTCTTGAGCAACACGGTGGACGGCGACGCGACAAACACGCACTCCGCATGTTGCGCCGCGAACTGTTTGCCCCGGCTGGAAGCGCCGGCCTGATACAGCACCGGCGTGCGCTGCGGCGAAGGCTCGCACAAGTGAATACCGGGCACCTGAAAAAAATGGCCCTGATGGTTTATCGGATGAATTTTGCTCGGATCGCTGAAAATACGCCGCTGACGATCGCGCAGAACCGCGCCCTCTTCCCAACTGCCTTCCAGCAGTTTGTACACCACCTCAAGATACTCGTCGGCATAGTCGTAACGCGCATCGTGGTCGGTCTGAGTCTGCTGACCGATATTGCGGGCGCCGCTTTCCAGATAAGAGGTGACGATATTCCAGCCGACCCGCCCTTTGGTGAGGTGATCAAGCGTGGAAAGTCGGCGGGCAAACGGATACGGATGCTCAAAAGACAGCGAGGCGGTCAACCCAAAACCCAGATGCTCGGTGACCAACGCCATCGGGGTAATCAACGCCAGCGGATCGTTGACCGGTACTTGCGCCGCCTGCCGGATCGCCGCGTCGCCATTGCCGTTCAAGACATCGTAAATGCCCAGAACGTCGGCAATGAACAGGCCGTCAAACTTGCCCCGCTCCAGCAAACGGGCCAGATCGGTCCAGTATTCCAGATCCTTGTATTGCCATGCGCGGTCGCGAGGGTGCGCCCACAAGCCGGGCGACTGATGACCGACGCAGTTCATATCAAAGGCGTTAAGCCGAATTTCACGTTGTGATGACATAATTTTCTCCACGGTGTACCCAAACGGCGCGCCGGCCGGGTATTGTTAGCGGTTGACTCAGGCAGATGGATTCAGGATGAGGCGGGACATCGTTGCGCCGCGGCGGACGCGGCGGCAGCCAGTAGCCGCTGAGCGATGGCCTCGGCATGGTCGGCCACCTGCGGGAAACCGATCAACTCGCCAAAGCGCCCTCGCGCCGCGGGGCCGGCGACCAGCAAATGCGGATTCGCCCGCTCATGCTGGTTAATCGCCTGACTGTCCTCATTCACCAGCAACCCCAAACCGAGCGGATCGGCGCGCAGTTCGCCGCGTCGCGCCAGCGCCCGAAACAGCGGATTGCTGTCCAGCAGCGTTCCGTGAGCCGGGCCGGTGGTGACGATCAACTTATCGGCATACAGCATTTCCAGCGGCCCGCCGCGGGGCCGCAGCGTCAGGGCGATGACATTGTCGCTGTCGGCCGCCGCCTGTTGCAGGCGGGCTGCCAGCACGCGCAGCCTGCCGGCAGCCTGTTGTTGCGCCAATAACGCGCTGACCTGCGGCGCGATACGGTAGCGGTGCGCATCCCAGTAGGCGCGCAGGTGGCGTAAAAAACGCCGCTGCTCGACGAGCGGCCACTGTTGCCACAACTGCTGTCCGTGGGTGCGGATTTCATCCAGCACCTTCTGCCAGGGAAGCCGCTGCGCCGCGGCCCGGCGGATATCCTGCCGGATGCGCCGCAGCCAGCCGCGCGGGGTATTCGGCAGCGTCGGCGCTGCCGCCGGCGTCCAGTCGGGGAAGTCCTCGGTGATATTGGGCCGGGACAGCAGACCGTGACGGGAAAACGCCACGATGGAACCGCGGTGGCCGCGCGAGTGCAACGACGCCGCCATATCCGCCATGGTTAGCCCGGTGCCGATAATCGCCACCCGATCCGTCGCCGCGACGCCATCCAGCGCCCCGTTGCGCCAGGGAACGGCGATCAGGCCGGGGTGGTTCGCCAATTTCTGCGCCAGCGGGCGCGGCAGCGACGGCCGTGGATGACTGATGGCCAGCACGACCTCGTCGGCCTTAAGGCGCACGCCCTTTTCCGTGACGACGACGCCGTTGCGCCAATCAACGGCGCGGTCTTGCAGATGGCGCAGATTACCTGCTCTGCCGCTTGCCGCCTGGACGAATTTTTCCGCCATATAGCGGCCGAACGCGTTGCGCCGCGGATAGATCTTACCGTCATGCCAGCGCGCTTCGGGGTCGTCGCGCAACCCGCCGACGGCCTCGAACCAGTGTTCAAAACTGTCCTGTTCCGCAGGCGACAACGCCATTTTTTCCGCCGGCACATTAATACGGTGCGCCGCGTCGATGGTGGAATAGGCCACGCCCTGCCCCACCTGCGCGCGCGGCTCCACCACGGTTATCTCCAGCTCCGGCCGCGCGGCGCGGGCCAGATGGATCGCCACCGCCGCGCCGCTAAAGCCGCCGCCGATAATCACTACCTGCCGTTTAGACATACTCTGCTCCGTGACGCCGACGTACTCAGCTCGCGCTGACCTGTTTAACCGGCCGTTTATCTCCGCCGATGGTTTCGCCAAACGGCCCGGTATTCACCTGACGCGCCTGGCGTTCCGCCGCTTCCGATACCGGCAACAGCGGCATCACCAGTTCGGCGAAGCGATGGGCTTCTTCAAGGTGCGGATAGCCGGAAAAAATAAAGTTCTCAATCCCCAGCGCCTGATACTCGCGGATGCGCTCGGCAACCTGTTGCGGATCCCCCACCAGCGCGGTTCCGGCGCCGCCGCGCACCAGCCCTACGCCGGCCCACAGATTGGGGCCGATGCGCAAACTGTCGCGCGAGCCGCCGTGCAGGGCGCTCATACGCCGCTGCCCGGTGGAATCCATGCGCGCAAAGATTTTCTGAGCGCTGGCGATGGTGTCTTCATCAAGATGGGCGATCAGGCGATCGGCCGCCGCCCAGGCCTCGTCCTCGGTTTCCCGGACGATCACATGTAAACGAATGCCGTAACTCAGCGTCCGCCCTGCTTCCTGCGCCCGCCGGCGCACCAGCGCCAGTTTCTCCGCCACCTGCTCAAGCGGTTCTCCCCAGGTCAGGTAGCTGTCGATCTGGCTGGCCGCCACATCAATCGCTTCGGGCGAGGAGCCGCCGAAATAGAGCGGCGGACCGTTTTTCTGTACCGGCGGGAACAGCACTTCCGCCCCTTCGACATGGAGATGTTTTCCCTTGAAGTCGACCTTCTCTCCTTTGAGCAAACGTGAATAGACGGTGAGAAACTCTTGCGTCACCTCGTAGCGTTCGGCGTGGCTGAGAAAGATGCCGTCCCCGCGGTTTTCTACCGGATCGCCGCCGGTCACCACGTTGATCAACAGGCGACCTTCGGATAAGCGATCCAGCGTAGCGGCCATGCGCGCCGCCAGCGTCGGCGGTTGCAACCCCGGACGCACCGCCACCAGATAACGCAGACGACGCGTGATCGGCGCCAGCGCCGAGGCAATCAGCCATGAATCCTCGCAGCTTTTACCCGTCGGGATCAGTACGCCGTAGTAACCGAGATTGTCTGCGGCCAGCGCCACCTGTTGCAGATACTGAAGATCCACCGCACGGCCCCCTTCAGCGGTGCCGAGATAACGGCCGTCGCCGTGGGTGGGTAAAAACCAAAAAACGTTGATATTTTGTTTCACCGGTTGGCTCATTATGCATTTCCCATATAACGATATGTCTTATTTATAGATAGAAAATCACACTTTCGTTATAACGATGCGAGCACAATGCATGCCAAAACAAACACTGAATAAAAACGATAAAAATCAATTATTTATAAATTAAAGCCGCTTTAATTCCTGCTGCAAATGCAACAGCTGGCCAATAGCGTCTGCTGCATTTGCAGCTTCTCCCATCTCGCCCCCTCTCGCCCTTTGACAATCACTCAGATAGGATTTTCACACCGCTGTAACCACGGAGCTACTTATGCATAACCGACGCCCCTTCGCCTCAGATAAACCGGTATTGATCGATCCCGCCTCCATTGCTTTTCAGACTGTACTGGATCAACTGGCGCCCACCGACGCCACGGTGTTGATTGTCGGCGAAACCGGCACCGGTAAAGAAGTGGTTGCACGCTATCTGCATCACCATAGCCCGCGGCGTCAGCAACCCTTTCTGGCCGTCAACTGCGGCGCGCTGACGGAGAATCTGGCCGAAGCGGAACTGTTCGGCCATCAGAAAGGCGCTTTCACCGGTGCGACCGAAACCCACCAGGGGTGGTTTGAAGCGGCCGAGGGAGGAACCTTGTTGCTCGATGAGATCGGCGAACTAAGCCTGTCGCTACAGGTTAAACTGCTGCGGGTGTTGCAGGAGCGGGAGATCACCCGGGTCGGCTCGCGTAAGCCAATCAAGGTTAACGTGCGCGTCATTGCCGCCACCCACGTGGATCTGGCGCACGCCATCCGTGAAAAACGCTTTCGTGAAGATCTCTACTATCGTCTCAATGTCGCGGCCGTCGCCCTGCCGCCGCTGCGGCAACGCCAGGAAGATATTCCACTGCTGGCGGAACATTTCCTGTCGCTGTACGCCCGTCGTCTGGGGCGGCCACAGTTGCAGTTGACGCCGGAAGCCCACCAGATGCTGATGGATTACCCGTGGCCGGGAAATATTCGTGAGCTGGAAAATACGTTGCATAACGCCGTGCTGCTAAGCAAAGATCCGGTGATCCATCCTCAGCAACTGCGGCTCGGCGCATTAACCGAAACGCCATTCGCCCAGAATTCAGAGACGCTGGATCGCATTATCCGCCAGCATTTGCAGAACGATAGCGATCGGATATACCAGCGCGTTACCCAGTCGCTGGTGCGCAATGCGTTTGAAATCTGCCATCGCAACCAGATACAGACCGCGGCCATGCTGGGGATCAGCCGCAATAGCCTGCGTACCCAGTTGGCGCACCTGGGCCTGATAAAGCCGCGACAGAGCGCCGCGACGGCCATACGCTGGCATAAAGATTGTCCCGTCCCGCGTCACGACCGGGAATTGCGTATCGGCTATCAGAAGTTCGGTAATCTGGGGGTGCTGAAGGCGCGGCAAAGTCTGGAATCGCTCTTCGCCGGACAAGGCGTCAGCGTATCATGGAGCGAATTCCCGGCAGGTCCCCAACTGCTGCATGCGCTGCACAGCGACGAAATCGATTTCGGCACCACGGGAGAAGTTCCGCCGATTTTCGCCCAGGCCCAGGGCTGTCCGTTAGTGTATGTGGCCTACGAACCACCGGCGCCGCAGAGCGTGGCGTTGCTGGTGTTGCACGACAGTCCGATCGCCGGCGTCGCCGAACTGCGGGGCAAGCGTATCGCCGTGAACAAAGGTTCCAATGTACATTACCTGCTGCTTCAGCTACTTGATGAACACGGACTGAGCTTGCAGGATGTGCGCATTGTCTATGCGCCGCCGAAATACCCGCTGGCCCCCAGTGATTATCAGGCGGTGGACGCCTGGCTCTTGTGGGATCCGCTGCTTAGCGATGCCGAACGCAACGGCGATCTCCGGGTGCTTGCCGACGGCCGCCAGCGGGTGCAAAACCAGCAGTTCTATCTGGCTCGGCGCCGGTTTGCGGAACAGTCGGAGGATATCTTGCGGCAGTTGTTCGGCGCGCTACAGAAAACCGGCAATTTCATCGACCATCAGCGCGCCGAAGCCACGGCGCTGCTGTCGGCTGAGTTGGGCTTGCCCCGCGCAACGCTGGAACTTGCCCTTTCCCGCCGCCGCAACACCCCCGCCGCGATGAATAGCCATGTTATTCGCGAGCAGCAAATTATCGCCGACCGTTTCTTCGCCCTGGGATTGCTGCCTCGCGCCATTAATATCAGGGACGCCATTTGGCAAACCCATAAGCAGGCACAGCCCGTCATGACCTAAGGCTGAAAATAACCACAAGCGCAATAACCGTTGCCGGACGCGACGACGGATTGCTATTGCCGATTTTTAGCTATCCACAGCCATAAAACGTATTTCTTCCGTTGTCGTTCAGGTAATAGATTAGTTATCCAACTGTAAATCATTTGCAACGAGCAACAAGAGGCAATCCGCCCGCGCATTAATAGGCACATCGTTAAGTGATTTTTATATTAAGCAGGATGACATCTTTAGGAGAGACAATGAACGTTATTACCCTTGCCGGCAGTCCGCGTTTTCCATCCCGATCCACCGCGCTTCTCACCTATGCCCAACATTGGCTGGAAAAAAAAGGGATTAACGTTATTCCCTGGAATTTATTTAATTTTGATCCGCAAGATCTGTTATACGCCAAATTCGACAGTCCCGGCCTGAAGGTTTTTGTCGATCAGTTGACCGAGGCCGACGGGGTGATCATCAGTACTCCGGTCTATAAAGCCTCCTTTACCGGCGCGCTGAAAACCCTGCTCGATGTTTTGCCGGAGCGCGCATTTGAAAATAAAGTAATTCTACCGGTGGCGAGCGGCGGATCTTCCAACCATATGCTGGCATTGGATTATGCGCTTAAACCGGTACTTAATGCGCTGAAGGCCCAGGAAATCCTGCACGGCGTTTTCGCGCAGGACAGCCAGATAACCCACTACGATCACCGTCCGGAATTAAGTCCCTCCCTTGAATCACGCCTGACAGACGCGCTCAACGACTTTTCGCACGCGCTGGAACGACAGAATTATTTTAACGCCTTTTCCCGGCAACGAATCAGGCCCGGCGAACAACAACCGTCGGCAATGAGTCGGTAGCCGACCGCAAATTGTTCCTCCGCTGCAAGAAAACCGTTAAAGCTCTGTGACACGGGAGAGGGAAAATATGACTCAAAGACAGCTACCCGCCTGATACGCCATAACGTGTACCGCATCGCGCCTTTGCCTGGCGGATAATATCGTTCGTCAGTTGGGGCGGCAGTCGCTGCTCCGCCGGAAAATAGTCCCGGCCTAGCAGCCGGTATTTGTCGCGGCCTAAACGGTGGTAGGGCAGAATTTCATAGCTGACCTGCGCCAGCGGAAGAATGAAGTCGATAATCGGTTTAATGTCGTCCCAGGTGGCGTTAAACCCCGGAATCAGCGGTGTGCGAACATGAATGGGCAAGCCGGGGAACGCACGGCGTAAACGCAATAAATTGGTCAGAATGCGGCGATTGCCCCGTCGGGTAAACCGGCGGTGCCGTATGTCGCTCAGGCTTTTAACATCAAAGTAAACGGCATCGGCGTAGCCGGCGACCTCGCGCAGAACCGGCCAGTTGCCGTCGCCGCAGGTTTCCAGCAGCGTATTGATATTTCTTCTCTTTGCTTCCTGCAATAGCGCCAGCGCGAACGCCCCTTGCATCAAGGGTTCGCCACCGCTCAACGTCAACCCGCCGCCGGAGCGCCGATAAAAAATCGCGTCGGACTCCACGATATCCAGCACCTGCCCCACCGTCATCCGTTCGCCAAAATAATGCAAAGCCCGCGTCGGGCAACTGGCGATGCATTGCAGACAGTGAGCGCAGCGGCGGCGGTCAATACTTATCTCTCCCGACGGCGCATAACCCAGCGCCGCCGTCTGACATTGGGGGGCGCACAGCCCACAGATCGCGCCGCCCAGACATTTGCGGACATCAACGGCGATTTCCGGCTTGCCCATCTGGGATTCGGGGTTACTGCACCACGCGCAGCGCAGCGGGCAACCTTTCAAAAATACCACCGTGCGGATCCCCTCCCCGTCATGCAGAGAGTAACGCTGAGTATTAAATACCCAGCCCGTAGGCTGTTCGGCGCAAAACGACATGGCAGGTTTACCGTAACCGGAGGCTGTAACTAACCGTCAGCAGCGGAACATCCGTCAATGACGACATCCGTCTAAAACATTTCATGCCCGGTGCGGGCGATCAGGTCATCCTGTAAATCCGGCGACAAATCGGTGAAATAGGCGCTGTAACCGGCGATACGCACAATCAGCCCGCGGTAACGTTCGGGATCGGCCTTGGCCGCCAGCAACGTTTCGCGGTTAATGACGTTAAACTGCACGTGCCACAATTTCAGATCGCACCAGGCTCGGATCAAATCGCACAGTTTGCGCGTTCCCGTCTCCCCCGCGACAATCGACGGCGTGAATTTAATATTCAGCAATCGCGCCGCCCGTTCGCGGAACTGGTAGTTCTTGGTCTGATAATTCGACAGCAGCACCGCCGTCGGCCCTTTGCTATCGCATCCCTGAGAGGCCGATGAGCCATCCGACAGCGGCATCCAGGCCTTACGGCCGTTTGGCGTGGCATGCACCACTTTGCCGAACGGCACGTGGGAAGTGAAAGGCACCAGCCGAAGGTCCAGATGCACGCCCAGCGTTCGCGAATATTTACGGGTGAATTCCAGGCACACTTTATCCAACGCTTTGCCGATATCATCGGCATAGGGATCGTTGTTGCCGTATTTAGGCGCGTTCATCAGCAGGGCGCGCAGCACCTGATGATGTTCAAAATCGTTTTCCAACGCCGCCAGCAACTGAGACATTGAAACGCGCCGCTCTTCGTAGACCAGTTTTTTAATCGCCGCCAGCGAATCAATCACCGTGCCGTAGCCCATAAATTCGAAGTAGCCTAAATCAATCCCGCCGTCGATCGTCGGCTGATGAATATCTTTGCAGGCCGCCATGGCTAAGTCATGCAAGGCCGAGCCTAGCGGCCAGGCAAAATGCTTAGCCCGTAAATCGATGATGATCTTTTGCTGGATAAAGGCGTGGCGCAGAAAATTAATATGCTGCCGGATATAGGCCTGCCAAAAATCCTCCCATGTGGCGAAATTCAGCGGGTCGCCGGTTTCCAGACCGAGCCGTTCTGAACCGTAGCGTTTCATCCGCCCGTTATAGAGCGTCATTTCCAGCGCAGCCGGGAAATTGATATAGGCGCAGGGGCTGGTATAAGTATCGCGGTTCGGCATCCGGCATTCGGCGCAGCCGGAAACCGCATAGTCATAGGCCTGGGAAAATTCGGCCCCCTTGGATAGCAGCAAGGGAACGACTTCCTCATCATTAATCAATTTAGGAAAGCCGGTGCCCTCTTTAATCGTCTCCGCGATATCGTGAAGAAAACGCGCCGGCGTACGATTGTGAATACGGGCGGCCAGATCGGGATAATGCAAAGGAAACTCGCGTTTGGAGCGTAAAAACAGGTGCGACAACGCGTTGGTGGCATCCATACCGTCCGGCGTCTGCCCGCCGATGGTCACCGCCTCCCAGTGCGCATAGCCTTCGTTAAACGCGCCCCCGGTCGGTGAGATATATAAGTCGACGAACTGCGCCATGGATACCCACACGCAGGACAACCACTCCAGCGCCTGCTCGTCATTCAATACGCCCTGCTCGATATCCCGCTGATAATAAGGGAAAAGATACTGGTCCATCCGGCCATTGGAAATAATGGTGCCGGTTTTCTGCTCCAGGCGGGAAAAGAGCTGGGTAAACCACTGCGCCTGAAGGGCATCGCGAAAGTCCCGCGCCGGGTGTTCCGGCACCCGCTCGCAGCGCTCGGCAATCTCCAGCAGTTCCTGCCGCCGCCGGAGATTATTTTCTTTCTGCGCCAGTTCTCCGGCAAGCCGCGCATGACGCTTCGCCCACAGCACGATCGCATCGGCGGCGATGATAATCGCCTGTAAGAACGGCGCTTTTTCCACGCTATCAAGCGGATTAAACGGATCCAACTGCGCCAGCCGCTGCTCGGCGTCCTGACGGATACCTTTAAACCCCCGCTGCAATACCTTTTCATAGTCATGCACCCATTGAATGGATGAGCGGAAAGAGGAGGTTTCATTGACGATAAAGCGGGAAGTCTGCTGGTCTTTGGGATCATAGGTCAGGCGCAACGTCTCTTCCGGCAATGCCTGAGACAGGCTCTCATGATAGGTTTTACCTTGCCAGTATGGGGAAATCTCCTCACGGATAACCGCGCTGTCCTGCTCATCAATGGTAAACGGCGACGCCATCCGGGAAGGAAGCTGACTGATGGCGGCATCAAGAAAATCGCCATCCAGCTCGGGATAAAGAATGCCATAACGCCCCGGCTTACCGGCCCGGCCGACGATCAACTGTTCATCATCAATATAAACCGTGATGTTCTGCGCAATGTGATACATCGCCTTCGCCCAGCGCAGGATCAATAATTGTCCTTCCGTGGCGCGCATCGACGCGGTGAAATAGCGGGCGCGTTCCACGTCAATGCCGGGTTTCCCCCGCTGGATTTCGGTCAATATCTTATCTGTCCTGCGCTGTTGTCTGGCCTGTGGAGCCGCGCTGGATTGTAAAAGACGCGATTCCTGCGGACTCAGTACCGGTGCTTCCTGACTCATTACCCGTTCTCCGCTTTACGCGCGTTAGCCGGCCACGCGCTTATTCGTTAACCTGTTGGCGGTCGATCTCCGCGCTTTCCCCGGAATGCGCCTCACGCCGGTTAAAAATATGTTCCAGCACTTCCTGCTCCAGCGCCGCCAGACGAGGCAAACCCCGCTGCCTCGGCCGCGGTCGAGGCAGATCGATAGTCAAATCCAGACCGATGGTTCCCTGTTCGATCAGAATCACCCGATCGGCAATACCAACCGCCTCGCTGACATCGTGCGTCACCAGCAATACGGTAAAACCCAGATCCAGCCATAAACGCTCGATAAGCTGTTGCATTTCAATGCGGGTCAGCGCATCCAATGCGCCAAGCGGCTCATCAAGCAACAGCAGGCGCGGACGGTGGATCAGCGCCCGGGCTAACGCCACGCGCTGCTTTTGCCCGCCGGATAACGCCGCCGGCCAGTCGTTTTCCCGCCCGGCAAGCCCTACCGCGTCCAGCGCTTCCCGCGCTTCGGCTTTCCAGTCCCCCGTCAGGCCGATGCCCACATTTTCAATCACTTTCTTCCAGGGAAGCAGCCTGGCATCCTGAAACATTAGCCGAATATCCTGACGAAATTGATGCAGCGGCTGATTTCCCGACAGTAGTTGCCCACCGTTGGGCTTTTCCAGGCCGGCGAACAAACGCAGCAAGGTGCTTTTGCCGCAGCCGCTGCGTCCGACCACCGCGACAAACTGCCCGGCGGGGATCTGCAAATCCAGGCTATGCAATACCGAACGCTGATTAAAATGCTTATCAAGCCGCTGCGTGGCGAGCGAAATGCCCTGATTGACGGAATAGATACGGGCGCTCATGCCTCAACCTCCGGTTGATTGATAGGAAGGATGCCAACGCAGCCAGCTTCGCTCCAGCAGGCGGGCGGCGATATCCGCCAATTTGCCAAGCACGGCATACAGGATAATGGCCATCACCACGACATCGGTTTGCAGAAATTCACGGGCATTCATCGCCAGATAACCGATCCCGGCGCTGGCGGAAATGGTTTCCGCCACAATCAGCGTCAGCCACATCAGGCCAAGCGCAAAACGCACGCCGACCAAAATGGAAGACAACGCGCCGGGAAGAATAACCTGACGAAACAGCGCAAAGCCGGACAGCCCGTAATTACGCGCCATTTCCACCAGCCCGGCATCGACCTGGCGCACCCCGTGGTAAGTATTCAGATAGATAGGAAAGAAGGTGCCCAGCGCCACCAGGAAAATCTTGGCCGATTCATCAATCCCGAACCACAGAATAACCAGCGGGATCAGCGCCAGATGCGGAACGTTGCGCACCATCTGCACCGTGCTGTCGATCAGCAGCGCGCCGAAGCGCGATAGCCCGGTAATCAATCCCAGCAACAAACCGATGCTTCCGCCGATGCCGAAGCCCACCGCCGCCCGCCAGCTGCTGATCGCCAGGTGTTGCCATAATTCGCCGCTATAGGCCAGCGTCCAACCCGCCTTAAGCACCGCGCCCGGCGCCGGCAGTATGCGGGTGGACAACCAGCCGGCCGTCACCGCCCCTTGCCAGGCGATAATCAATAACGTCGGTATCAGCCAGGGGATCAGCCGCGTCAGCGTCTGTTTAACTATGATATTCATCGAATTCTTCTCCTGATAAAACGCGTTGACGGAGTAGTAAGTGATGGATTACTGAGGCTGAGCCCACACCGCCTGCTTGATATCCAGCTTTTGCGGAATCAGCTTCAGGTCGGTGAAGGTATCGGCGATACGCTGCTGGCCGGCTATCACCTCCGGCGAAATAAACTGCGCGTCATAGCCCTGCCGCTCGACGGCAACCAGGGCGATATCCTCAGGCAACCCCAGCAGCGGCGCGACCTGACGGGTAACCGCCTGCGGGTCCTGCGTGGCTTTCTTGCCGATGAGGCGGATTTCTTCGATCAGCGCGCTGATGACCTGCGGGTGTTTGGCGGCGAAGTCGCGGGTCGCCAGATAAAACTGATAATTATCGACGATGCCGCGGCCGTCCCGCAGCACTCGGGCATGGATCTGTTTTTCCGCGGCGGCGCTAAAAGGATCCCAGATAACCCAGGCATCGACGCTGCCATTTTCAAATGCCGCGCGGGCATCCGCCGGCGGTAAATACACCGGGGTAATGTCGCTGTATTTCAGTCCGGCTTCGTATAACGCCCGCACCAATAAATAGTGAACGTTAGAACCTTTATTTAACGCCACTTTCTTTCCTTTTAATTCCGCCACCGAACGCAGCACGGAATTTTCAGGCACCAGAATAGCTTCCGCCGCTGGAGAAGCCGGTTCGTTGGCGACATAAACCAGACTGGCCCCGGCCGCTTGGGCAAATACCGGCGGCGTTTCCCCGGTAAAGCCAAAATCGATGGAACCGACATTTAATCCTTCAAGCAATTGCGGGCCGCCGGGAAACTCCGTCCACTTCACCGTAACCCCTTGCGAACGCAATCGTTTTTCCAGCGCACCTTCGCCCTTCAGCAACACCAGCGTGGTGGCGGATTTCTGATAGCCAATGCGTAAAACGTCTTCTGACCAAGCGGCGGCGGAAAATGCCATAGAAATAATGAAAAGAAGACCATAACGGAGGAAGCCGATCATAAATGCACCGTAGAATAGAGACAATAATTGTGCATCCTAGCCCTATCAACCGGCAGTATGAAACATCAGTTATTGATAAGGATATCGATTATTTATCTAACGGGTTATTTAAGGGGAAATATATTTTCCACCCATCCATTAATATACGTTTTCTATTAACGCGGTTGATGACAACGTTTGACGTTGCTGTTAATTACCCCCTCCCAGCCTCCCCCTTGTCAGTTGTCTCTTAGTCACAATGATTTCCCGATAACGATATATATAAGTTCAGCGCTATTTCGTGCGCGAAAAGAAAGGCTTTTTCATGCCACGTCGTAGCACGCGCCCGACGCAGGGTGGTTCAAACGCCCCCCCCCCTCCGGACCCGGGCTTGTGGCTGAAATCACGCCGCTGACGCGGTACCTTCGGCGGACGCCCCCTTTTCCGAACCGCCAGTGACGCGTTCCCGACGCGGCACTGGCTTGAGCAGTATCCATGCTGCTCATTCGCGGGGTCGTTCACCTCAGCGTAATTTCTTACGCCGTGGGGCGAACGGTTTAAGCACTGAATATATATTTAATATCAGTATGTTAAATATAAAATATTAACAAGGGACTTTTGTGGGGATTCCTCAGCCCTCCCGGCTTCCCCTTGTCAGGGGGAGGAGCTAACATATTAAATTAAAATGCCGGGTTTCTCCCTGGGTGGGGTTATCAGCAACTTCGATTAAAAAGCTAAAATGTTAATACCAACGGTGATAAATATTTAAAAAATCGCACCATTACTTGCCATTTATTTTACTCCACGTCCGAGACGCATTTACTTTTCTTAAAATAGCATTAAGGCATATCCAATAGTGAAAAACCGGCAATAAAAAGACAACTATCGTCTTTGACAGTTTTTATTTTTTTATCAAGCATAGCTTTTGTTTTCTCTATTTTATGGGATGCCAACTATGCCGCTATTATTATATTGGGCTAATCGCCGACGATTAGTCGCCTTGCCGCTGTTTTTATTATTCATTTTCATATTATCGATATTCACGCTTCCCCCGGCTCAGGCTGAATCGACGCTGCGCATTGGCTACCAAAAATCGTCTACGCTGCTCACCATTCTGAAGTTGCAGGGCGCTCTGGAAAAAACGCTCAATGAACAAGGGGTAAAGGTTACCTGGCATGAGTTCTCCAGCGGATTGCCGTTACTGGAGGCGCTTAATTTGGGCAATGTGGATATTTCCGCCGACGTGGCGGATACCGTACCGGTGTTCGCACAGGCGGCCGGGGCAAAGCTGACCTACGTGGCGCTGGAAACCCCCTCCCCCGCGGCGCAGGCGATTCTGGTGCCGGATCATTCGCCGCTCAACAGCCTGGCGGAGTTGAAAGGCAAGCGCATTGCCGTCACCAAGGCGGCAGGCAGCCACTTCTTGCTGATCGCCGCGCTCGCCAAGGCCAATCTCTCTTTTAAAGATATTACGCCAGCCTACCTGACGCCGGCCGACGGCCGGGCGGCGTTGGAAAATGGCAACGTTGACGCCTGGGTAACCTGGGAACCCTTCGTCTCCAGCGCCATCGTTCAGCAAAAAGCCAGGGTGCTGGCCGATGGCGAAGGGCTGGCGAGCTATCAGCGCTATTATCTTGCCGCAACGAACTACGCCCGCCAACATCCTGAAATTCTGAATATTATTTTTCAACAACTGGAAAAAACCGGCCAGTGGGTGAAGGCGAATCCTGATCAGGCGGCGGCGTTGCTGGGGCCGCAGTGGGGCAATCTGGATAGCGATACGGTCAAGCTGGCTAACGCCAACCGCACCTATCAGGTACGGCCGGTCACGCCGCAAAGTTTGGGTGAACAACAACATATCGCCGATGCCTTTTTTAATGAAGGCCTGTTGCCCGAGCGTATCAACGCTCAGGAGGTCGCGATCTGGCATCCGACTACGGGGCAAAGCCAATGACGGCTGGCGGCGAGCGCAACCGGACGGCGCATCGCTCGACGGTAAGCAGGTTGGTTGAACAGGCTCGTCATGCTCAGCAAGGTATTGAACATTACCATCAACAACAAATCGATCGGGTGGTTGACGCGGCGGCCTGGGCGATTATTCACCCGGAGAATAACCGGGCGTTGGCGGCACAGGCCGTTGCGGATACCGGCCTGGGCGACATCGAAGATAAAGTGGCGAAGAATTACCGCAAAACCATCGGCCTGCTGCGCGATCTTCAGGGAAAACGCACCGTCGGGGTCATTAATGAAATTCCCGCTAAAGGCATTATTGAAATCGCACGGCCGGTGGGGGTTGTCGCGGCAGTCACGCCGTCCACCAACCCGGTCGCCACGGTGATCAATAACATCATCAACGCGATCAAATGCCGCAACGCCATTATTCTTGCGCCCTCCCCCGCCGCGGCAAAGGTGTGCGCCCGCATGCTGGAGTATATCCATCACGAACTGGATTTCGTGCAGGCTCCGCGCGAACTGGTACAGATGCTGCCTATCCCGGCGGATCGCGCCCAAACGGAAACGTTACTGCAACAGGCCGATCTGGTCATCGCCACCGGTTCGCCAAAAAATATTGCCGCCGCGGCGCAGAGCGGCACGCCGGCCTTTGGCGTCGGCGCCGGCAATGTCGCCAGCATCATCAGTGAAACCGCGGATATTGAGGCCGCCGCCGCCCGCATCGCCGCATCCAAAACCTTTGACAACGCCACCAGCTGTTCCGCGGAAAATAGCCTGATTATTCCCGCTTCCCGTTATCGGCAAACCATTGCGGCATTGCTGGATCAGGGCGGCGTGTTATTAACGCCGGCGGAAAAACGGCAGCTACAGCAGGCGCTCTGGCCGGAGGGGAAGTTGGCCCGCCACAGTATTGCCCGCCCCGTCAGCCGGCTAGCGGAAATTGCCGGATTGACGCGACAAACGTGTCATGAGGCGCGTTTTCTACTGGTGGAAGAGCAAGGGATCGGCCCGGCGTTCCCTTTCTCCGGCGAAAAACTCTCTCCGGTATTGACTCTGTACCAGGTAAAAGATTTTCACCATGCCTGTGAGACGGTACAGGCGATCTACCGCTGGCAAGGCGCCGGACACTCGGTCGGCCTGCATACCCGCGACAACAACGAGGCCTTGCAGGCCGGGCTGCTGCTGCCCGCCAGCCGGGTTATCGTCAATCAGGCGCACTGTTTCGCCACCGGCGGCAATTTCAACAACGGCCTGCCTTTTACCCTGACGCTCGGCTGCGGCACCTGGGGCAAGAATCATTTCTCGGACAATCTCAACTACCGTCATTTTTTTAATCTGGTCAGGATTTCATCGCCGATACCCGAAAACGTACCGGCGCTGGAAGACGTTCTGGGCGGCTATTTGCACAGGCGCTATCCATGAGCACGCAACCCGCTACGCTACAGGACATTTTATTGCGGCAGGCGGCTAAGCGCCCGGACGCGCCGTTTATCGTCGCCGGCGAATCGCCTGACGCCCTGAGTTTCTCTCAGCTATTACAGAGCACCACCGCCACGGCGGCATGGCTGCACGAGCAAGGCTGCCGGCCGGGAGATAACATCGCCTTTCTGTCGGAAGGCGGTTTTCATACCGTCAGACTGGCGCTCTCTTTGATGCTGGCCGGCTATGTGGCGGCGCCGCTTAACCTGCTGGCGACCGACGATGCGCTGGCGCGAATTATTCCCCACAGCGACGCGCGGATCATTTTCACCACGCGCCAGCTCACTCCCCGCTTGCAGGGCATACTGCAACGGCTTCCCGCGCAGGAAAGGCCGTTGATGATCACCCGCGAGCGCTGGCCTGCCGCCGAACAACCGTTATCCAGGCATTCCATCCCGCTCTACCGGCCGGCGCCGGCGCACCCCGCGTTACTGATGTACACCTCCGGCACCACCGGAAACCCGAAGGGCGTGTTGCTCAGCCATGCCAACCTGTTCGCCGCCGCGGGTGAAATCAGCCGCTGGCACCGGCTTGGCCCGCAGGATCGTTTGCTGAGCACCCTGCCGGTTTACCATATTAACGGCTGGGTTATCGGCGTACTGGTTCCGCTCTTTTCAGGCGGCAGTCTGGTCGCCATGCGGCGTTTCTCCGTTTCCGCATGGTGGAAAACGGTCGAGAACCATCGCTGCACCTGGCTGAATCTGGTGCCCACCATGATTGCGTTCTTATTAAATGCCGATACCGGCGGCGCACGGCGCTATCCTCGGATAAGGTTTGCCCGTTCAGCCTCCGCGCCGTTACCTCAGACACACCATGAACAGTTTGAGCAACGTTTCGGCATCCCGGTGATTGAGGGCATGGGAATGACGGAGTCCAGTTCGCTGGTTTTCTGTAATCCTCACGCACAACGGGTATTCGGCAGCGTCGGGCTACCCTGCGGCGTCGAGGCGGCGGTCATCAATAAGCAAGGGGAACGGCTGGCGGATAACCGCGTGGGGGAAATTATTCTGCACGGCGCCGGCGTCATGAATGGCTACTACAAAGATGCCGTTCAGACGGCCTCCGCCATCGATCGGGACGGATGGCTACACACCGGTGATTTAGGCTATCGCAATGATACCGGGTTCTATTTTGTTACCGGCAGGCTGAAGGAGCTGATTATAAAAGGCGGCGAGAATATCGCGCCACGAGAAATCGACGATGCGCTGGTCAGCTACCCGACGATTATGGAGGCCGCCGCTTTCGCCATTGCCGACGCCGACTACGGACAGGACATCGCCGCCGCCATCGTCCTTAAGGCCGGTTGCCGGCTGGATGAAGAGGCGCTGCGCGAATGGTGCGGGGAAAAACTGGGGAAATACAAAACGCCGCGTTATTTTTATCTGGTGACCAGCCTGCCTCGCGGCGCTTCCGGTAAAATTCAGCGCCTTAAGCTGGGTGAACAACTGATGGTTAATTCGGCGAATACGCTTAACGCCCAAACCTAGCCAGGCAACGCGCCGCGAGTGAATATCAACGGGATAACCGCTACGGCGTCCGTCCGTGCCAGGGAGTCAGCTTGCGTTGCAGGTAGCGCAGCCCGATTTCCATCACAAAAGCGATGCTCGCAATCACCAGGATCCCCAGAATCACCACCTCCGTCACCAAAAACTGTGAGGCGGCCTGTACCATAAATCCCAGCCCTTGCGTCGCCGCCACCAGTTCCGCGGCGACCAGCGTTGACCAGCCCACCCCCAGCCCGATTCGCACCCCGACCAGAATATCCGGCAGCGCGCCGGGGAAAATGACATAGCGGATAAGCTGTAACGGCGTCGCCCCCAGTGTCTGGGCCGCGAGGATCCTGGCTGGGTCCGCACTGCGCACGCCATCGGCGGTCGCAATCACGATAGGAGCGAGAATAGCCAGATAAATCAACAACACCTTGGAAAACTCGCCAATGCCGAACCAGATAACGATCAGCGGAAGATAAGCCAGCGGCGGGATGGGTCGATAGAACTCGATTAACGGATCAAACACCCCACGGGCAATCCGGCTACGGCCGATAGCGACGCCCAGCGGGATCGCCGTCAATAACGCCGCCAGTAGCGCCAACCCGATACGTTGCAGGCTGGCGGACAAATGATGCCACAGCGTGGCATCCATATATCCGACGGTAACCAACTGCCAAAACCGCCGTAATACCGCGCCAGGCGCAGGAAGAAATAACGGTTCTATGACATTGAAGCGGGTTGCCAGCCACCATGCCAGCAACAGCGCGCTGATGCTGATAGTGCTGACGGCAAAGAGCGGGAGCGGTTTGGTAACCGTTGGCCGTTTCCGGGGGGCATTTTGCTGTGTGGTCGGGTTCTCGACAGCGCTCATGGCTATGTATCCTCATCGCGGTTTGAAAACTGTTCGCGTTCGGCGAACACGCGGGAAAGAACATGTTCTCGCATATCAATAAACGACGGATCGGATTTTATGGCCCGCGCGCTTTCCCCATCCGCATAGCGTGAGCCAAATTCAAGCTTCAGATGCTCGATAATCCGTCCTGGATGGGGCGACATAACGATCAGATCGGTAGCGAGGAAGATGGCTTCTTCAATATCGTGCGTGATCAAAAAAACCGGCTTAACCGTTTTTTTCCACACCGTGAGCAACAGTTCCTGCATCTGTTCACGCGTGAACGCATCCAGCGCGCCAAAAGGCTCATCCAGCAGTAAAACCTGCGGATCGGCCGCCAGCGCTCTGGCAATACCGACACGCTGCCGCTGCCCGCCGGAAAGCTGCCACACCGCCCGGCGGTCATAGCCGCTCAATCCGACCTGCGCCAACAACCGCCGCGCCTTCTGTTCGCGCTCGACCGTCGGCACGCCGGCCAGTTCCAGCCCAAAGGCCACATTGCCCAGTACGTCCCGCCAGGGCAGTAATACATCGTGCTGAAACACGACGCCGCGATCCGGCCCCGGCCCGGCAACAGCCTCGCCGTCAAGCGAAATAGCCCCCGCAACGGGATGGAGAAATCCGGCTATCAAATTTAGCAACGTGGTTTTTCCGCTGCCCGACGGGCCCAAGGCCACCATCAATTGTCTGGCGGATAGCGTAAAAGAGATATTTTCCAATACCGCCTGTTCGCTATTGGTATAACGAGCGCTAACCCGTTCAAGTTTCAGTAATGTCATCGTATATACGCTGGCAAATCACGCCCGCGCCGGCAAGGCGCGCGGGCGCGTCAAACATCATTCGGGAACAAACCTGGCGGTAACATAGGGCGAGTAATCGGGTAAAACCGCATCAATGCGTCCCTGTTCCTTGAGAAACGCCGCCGTATCGCTAATCGCCTTCACGGTTGGCTCGGCAAGGGACTCCCGTTGCTCCTCCGCCAAAGGATAGGTATTTCCCTGCAACAAACCGGGGATATCTTCCGCTTTGGCGCCGGTGATTTTCACCAGCTTATCGATGTTGCTTTTATCCGCCAGCCAGGCTTGCGGATCCTGGCGGTAGCGGGTATAGGCATCCTGGGTGACGTTGGCAAACGCTTTTGCCGCCTGCGGATGCTTCTCGGCAAAATCCTTGCGTACCAGCCAGACATCAAACGTCGGCGCGCCGAGATTGGCCAAATCCCCGGAAGAGATCAAAACATCGCCGCTCAATTTCGCCACGCCAAGCGCCGGATCCCAGGTATAGGCGGCATCAATATCGCCACGTTGCCAGGCAGCGCTGATAGCCGGCGGATTCAGATTCAGGATCTGTACTTTTTTCGCATCGATATTCCAGTGCTTAAGCGCGGCCAGCAAACTGTAATGGCTGGTGGAAACAAAAGGCGTCGCGACCTTCTTGCCGATCAAATCTTCGGGCTTTTCGATACCGGCCCCGTTGCGCACCACCAGCGCTTCGCTGGCCCCCAGTTTGGAGGCGATCAACAATGTTTCAACCGGGACTTTCTGACTCACCGCGGCGGCATAGGGACTGGATCCCAAATAGGCTATCTGCACATCGCCGGAGGCCACCGCGGCGATCACTTCCGCACCGGCGTCAAATTTTCGCCAGTCTATTTTCAAACCGGTCGCTTTTTCATAAACGCCATCGGCCTGAGCCACCTGCGAAGGATCCGGGATCGTTTGGTACGCCACGGTAAGATCGGCGGCGCTCGCCATAAAGCTCAAACTGATTAACATCGTTGCGGCTAACACCGGCCGTAAAAACAGATATCTCATTGTCATCCCCTATATACTCGTCATACTTCAAGTTGCATATGCGTTGGCTTTCCCGCGACTCGAATTATTTAGCGTATTAAATAGAAATGTTACTTTCCTTTCTTTTATCAGCACAATATACGATGAAAGCAATGGATATAAACACGTTATCTATATAACTTATAAAACTAATATTTTCTAAAAAACGTCTATAAAATCGCACGATCCAAAACCGGAGATGTAACCTATCCAATAGATTTCGAGTTATAGAAAGGCGGCGACGCAGCGAACCTAATTTCCCGGCAGCGCGTTCAAGTCATAGTGAAATAAGCAAACGCATCGACATCGAAATTTATCGATAGTCTTTTCATGGTAATAATCTTTGAAATTCTCACCGTTCATCGGTTTATCAAAATACCATCCCTGCCCGGCCGAATTCGGACATTGCTCTCCGGGCGGTTCAACAAGCTCATCAAGATAGGACTGAAACTCGATCTCCAGGACGTCGTTAATATCAAGATTGATGCTCAGGTAAAAATTTCTATTCAGAACCAGAATATCCTTTAGCTCTTCCAACGCCATGCGCGTTATCTGTCGGGTGATTTGCCCGATAATTCCCAGCTTCATGCCACGCCTTTCACCTCGACCACGTCCGCGGCTTATCCTCTGGCGCAGAAAACAGGATGTAAGTATAAATATGAAATAATTATTGGAATAAAAAACTAAATATTGTGTTTTTTCATAATTAAATTGTGCCGAATCGTATCAGTGATGTTTCATATGCCTCAACGAAACCCATCCGCTTTAACGGTGGTTTCATCAATCCTCAGACTAAAAAGGTAAATGAAAATGCGTACATCAGTAAAAAACATCACGACGGTAATCGGCTTCTCACTGGCAGCAATGATGAGTATCCCGGCGGCGCAGGCAATTGAAGGCGGCGTTGATGTCGGTAAAAACTTTACCGACGTGAATATCGGAATGGGACAACACTCTTCCGGCCTGTATATCAACGGCGGCTGGGTTAAAAATAATGAAAACGGCCGTGAAGTGGCCGGGGCCGAAACCGGGATCAATCTTCCCGCCGGTCCGGCGCTGGTCAATCTCGGCATTCAGGCTAATTATATCAAAGGTTCCAACGGCAGCAGCGAAGGCGTGGTTTTCCCGGTCGGCGCCGGCGTGCAATTACCGGTTAGCGACTCGGTCGGGCTGTATGCCAGCGCTTATACCGCTCCCCGTCAGTTGAGCAACAGCACAAAAAATTATCTGGATGTGGATTCCGGTCTGAGCTGGAAGCCGGTGCAACCGCTGACGCTGAAAGCCGGTTATCGCTATATCGGTATGGACGGCAAAAACCAGCGCCCTAATGAACGTCTGGTGGAAGGCCCTTACGTTGGCGGCCAAGTGAGTTTCTAAATAAATTTCTATCCCTACCCAACCTTTGTTGTGCGCTCGTCAAGAGCGCACGTTTATTAACATCAGGACAGATCAATGAGTCGTGGTAAATGTTATTTCTGGCTTTTTATCGCGGTAATTACTGAAATATTTGCAACCACTATGCTGATTTTATCCGACGGTATTAGTCGGGCGATCCCATCGGTATTTGCAACCCTCGGTTATGCCGTTTCTTATTACACCCTGACGCTGGCGTTGAATCGAATTCCAATGGGTTTTGCCTACGCGATTTGGTCCGGTATCGGCATTCTGGCGACCAATATCCTCGGCACTATTTTATTCAATGAAACATTACAGAGCGGGGCACTGATTGGCATGTGGTTAATTATTATCGGCGTGCTGATTATTAATTTACTGTCAAATACCGAAACACAGGCGGAAAGAATATGACAATTTTGCTTATGGCGACGTTGTGGTTATTTATCGCGGTATTGCTGGAAGTCACCGGCACCAGCCTGCTATTAAAAACCCAGAATTTTCGTAAATTTATTCCGTCAGTGCTGGTGATCGGGTGCTATTTGGTCTGTTTCTACGCACTGGCTCAGGCAATGTCGCTTATTTCTCCCGGACTGGCTTATGCCTTGTGGTGCGGGCTGGGCATCATTTTGATTGCCTGTTCAGGATTTATTTTTTATCAGCAGAAACCGGATAGATTCGGCGTAATCGGTCTGTGTTTTATCGTCACCGGCTGTATAACCATGGGATTATTCAAATGATGAACAACCACAAAAATGAATTATCCGGACGCATCAACAGGCTGCGTAACCACTATTTGCAGGCCAAGCCCTTTATTTCCATTTCACGCGCCCGGGCGGTAACGGAAATTTATCAACGCCACCCCGGCATGCCCGCCATTTTGCTGCGTGCGCTGGCTTTTCGCCGCGCCTGCCAAATCGCGCCGTTGGTGATAGAAGAAGGCGAGTTGATTATCAGCCATCCCGCGGGCCGGGCGCGCGGCGGCGAAATTTCGCCGGAAATCGCCTGGCGCTGGGTGGCGGACGAACTGGACACCATGACCGAGCGCGCTCAGGATCCTTACTTTATCAGCGAAGCCGACAAGCAGGAGCTGCGTGAACGCATTTTCCCGTTCTGGCAAGGGCGTTCACTGGATGAGATGGCGGAAACCCAACTGCGTCAGGCCGGGTTGTGGGCCTGGAGCCATGATGAAAACATTTGCGATTTAACCATTAAAACCCAGAATGGCGGCGGCGATACCTGTCCGGGGTATGACAATATCCTGCTGACCCAGGGCATGGCCGGCATTCGGGAACAGGCGCGCCAGTCGCTGCTCGCCCTCTCTGGCGTCAGTGATGAAGAGATGGAAAAACAACATTTCCATCAGGCGGTGATCAACACCTGCGACGGCGTGATTGAATATGCGCACCGCTACGCCGCCTATGCACAACAGCTTGCCGAACGGCAGACTGAGCTGTCGCGCAAGGCGGAGCTGGAGCGGCTGGCGGAAATTTGCCTGCGCGTGCCGGAACATCCGCCGCGCAACTTCCATGAAGCGCTGCAATCCGTTTGGTTCGTTCAGTCCCTGTTTATTCTGGAGGAGAACCAAACCGGCATCTCTCTCGGGCGGGCCGATCAGTATCTATGGCCTTATCTGGAAGCCGATCTGTCGAACGGCACGCTGACGGAAGCGCAGGCAGAAGAGCTGATCTGCTGCTGGATGATCAAAATGTCGGAATGCATGTGGGTATGCAGCGCCGATACCGCCATGTACTTTGCCGGCTATCAGCCTTTTATTAATCTGGTGGTCGGCGGCCAGAAACGCGAAGGCGGCGATGCCACCAATCCGCTCTCTCTGCTGTTTATGGACTGTTCGCGCAAGCTGAAGTTGTATCAGCCGGGGCTGGCGGTGCGGATCCATAACCGTACGCCGCAGAATTTCATGCGCAAAGTGGTGGAGGTGATCCGCGCCGGCATGGGCTTTCCCGCCTGTCACTTTGATGACGCGCATATCCGTATGATGCTGCGCAAAGGTTTTGACTACGAAGACGCCCGCGATTACTGCCTGATGGGCTGCGTGGAGCCGCAAAAATCAGGCAAAATCTATCAGTGGACCTCCGTCGGCTACACAACGTTTACCGCCGCCATTGAGCTGGCGATAAACAACGGCAAGCGCGCCAATGGTAAACAGGCTGGCCCCGCCACCGGCGACATCAGCACTCTGACGGACTATGCCGCTTTCGAACAGGCGGTTAAAACCCAGTTAAGCCATATTATTCGTCAGGCGGCCAGAGCCACGCTGATCGTACAGAAACTGCACAAAAGCTATGCGCCCAAACCGCTGATCTCCTGCCTGATCGAGGGCTGCGTCGCCTCCGGGCGCGATGTGATGCACGGCGGCGCCGAAATCAATAACGGCCCGGGGCTGATCTGGACCGGTATGGCGGACTTCGCCAACTCGATGATGGTGATGCGCGAACTGGTCTATCGTCAGGGCAAAGTCACGGCGGCGGAAATGGCGCTGGCGCTGCGTCATAACTTCTGCGACCACGCGGAACTGCGGGAACAGTGCCTAAATGTCGCCAAATTCGGCAACGATATCGAGGAAGTCGACCTGATCGCCCGCGATCTGATCCGCTTTATGGAATATGAGCACCGTCAGTACCGTATGCTGTACGGCCCGTTCACTCACGGTACGCTGTCCATTTCCAACAACACCCCGTTCGGACTGATCACCGGCGCGCTGCCCAGCGGCCGTCTGGCGGGGCAACCGCTGGCCGACGGCATCAGCCCGTCCCAGCAGTCGGATGTCGCCGGGCCGACGGCCATTATCAATTCCATCAGCCGTATTAACGTCGAAGAGATGGAAATCGGCATGGTGCATAACTTCAAGCTGCTGTACGGCATGCTGGATACGCCGGAAGGCGAACAGGGGATCATCCATCTGCTGCGTAGCGCCAGCCTGCTGGGCAATGCGCAGATGCAGTTCAGCTATGTGGATAACGACACCCTATTGAAAGCGCAGCAAGATCCGGAGTCCTACCGCAACCTGATGATCCGGGTCGCCGGTTATAGCGCATTTTTTGTCGAACTTAGCCGGGAGGTACAGGATGAAATCATCAGCCGCACCCTGCTGCGCCACTTCTGATCTGCGGCACTGTCGCGGTCGGGTATTCAATATCCAGCGCTTTTCATTGCACGACGGGCCGGGCATCCGCACGGTAGTGTTTTTACAAGGCTGCCCGATGCAATGCGCCTGGTGCGCCAACCCGGAGGGGATTTCACCCCATAGCGAGATGCGGTTTGCCGGCGCTTCGGCGCCGCGCCGGGTCGGCGAGATTTACTCCGTCGAACAGGTTCGCCAAAAAGTCATGGCTGACGAAGTGCACTATCGGGTCTCCGGCGGCGGGGTCACGCTCAGCGGCGGGGAAATGGCGCTTCAGCCGGCGTTCGCCCGCGCGCTGCTGGCCACGCTCAGGGAAGAAGGTATTCATACCGCGGTGGAAACCTCCGGTTTTGCTCCGTGGTCAGCGCTGGAGCAAGCCTGTGAATACAGTCAATTAATCATGTATGACCTGAAGCTGGCGAATAACAGCATGCATCTGCATTACACCGGCGTCGGCAATCGGCCTATTTTGCGTAATCTGCAACGACTGCTGGCCGGGGATATTCCGGTGCGTATCCGAATTCCGGCGATCCCGCAGGTCAATGACGGGCCGGAACAGGCGGAGCAAATGATGGCGCTAATCCGTGCGCTCAGCCGCCACAGCCGCTGCTTTACCGGCATTGATTTGTTGCCTTACCACCGTTTCGGCGTGAATAAATATGCGCTATTGGGCAAACCTTATCGCTATGGCGAACTGCACCCCAATCCCGGCCCGGCCGACATCGCCGCATTGCAGCGCGCGGCGGAACGTCACGGTTTGAGCACAACGGCGCTGTCGCACTGTATCGCCTGAGCCGCAGACCGGGGCTGACGCTCTGGTTCGCCGCCGGCCTCCTATTTCGACCAGGTTGCACATTATGAAAGATATGTTTAATAACAGGATCTCGCGGGTAAGCCTGTTGCTGCTGAGTTTACTGCTATCCGGGCCGGCATTGGCAACGGACGGCCCCATGGCGGCTACGGTCAGCGTCGCCAACGCGCATCAGGAAGCGGCGCAAACTTATCTGGGGCGCGTTGAATCCCTGCGTTCCGCTGACATCGTCTCGCGGGTGGAAGGCATTATCGCCCGGCGTCATTTTCACGACGGCGACCGGGTTGAGGCCGGTCAACTGCTGTTTGAGATTGATCCGGCGCAGCAGCAGGCCGCAGTTGCCCGGGCCAAAGCCGCCGTCGCCAGCGCCAGAGCCGGCGCCAACCACGCCCGGCTGCATTTTGAACGCCTCGGTCGGCTTACGGTCAGTCGGGCAGTCAGCCAGGCGGATAAGGATACGGCCAAAGCCAATTGGGATATCGCCCAGGCGACGCTGGCGCAGGCGCAGGCCGAACTGACTACGCAGCAGATTTCGCTCGGCTATACCCGTATTAGCGCGCCTTTCAGCGGACGCATCAGCCATAGTCCCTATCACCAGGGAACGTTGGTCGGGCCGGCGACCGGCACGCTGGCGACGGTAACGCAGCTTGATCCGCTGCGGGTAGTTATCGCGGTCAACGAACCGGACTATCTGCGTAATCTGTCGAAAAACGATGCCGACGGCGCGCCGCGGCTTGACCGTCTGTCGCTTCGGTTACGACTGAGCGACGGCTCACCTTATCCCTATAGCGGTATCTTTGACGCCCTTGATAACCACATCGATCCGCTGACCGGCACCGTCGCGCTGCGCCTGCAAGTCCCCAATCCTCAGGAAAAGCTGCTGCCGGGCGGCGTGGTCAATGTCACGTTGCATACACCGGCGGCCGCCAGCCGCTAAGGAGGGAACCGTGTTACATTTTTTCATCAGAAGACCCAAGTTGGCGATGGTTATCGCGCTGATCACGGCGCTATGCGGATTGCTGGCGCTACGGCTTATTGCCATGGAACAATTTCCGGATATCACGCCGCCGGTGATCGGCGTCAGCGCCTTCTATCCGGGCGCCAGCGCCCGCGACGTCTCGCAGGCGGTAGCCGGCCCGATTGAACGACAGCTCAACGGCGTCAGCCATATGCTCTATATGGAGTCGAACAGCAGCAACAATGGGCGCTACCAGTTGAATATGACTTTTGCCAGTGGAACCGACCCGGACATGGCGATGGTTGAAGTGCAAAACCGACTCTCTCAGATCAGCGCCCAGCTACCGCCGGAAGTGAACAGTCAGGGCGTGACTGTCCGTAAACGCGCCACCAATATTCTCATGGGGATCAGCATCGTTTCACCCGCGAATACCTTTGATAATCTCTACCTGAGTCATTTTGCCCGTCAGCGCCTGATTGACGTACTGGCCCGCATTGACGGTATTGGCGAAGTAGACATGTTGGGCGCACGGGATTACAGCATGCGCATCTGGCTCGATCCGCAACGGATGGAGGCATTGCACATCAGTAGCGACGAATTGATCGCCGCGCTGAGACAGCAAAACGTACAGGCGGCGGCAGGCCAGCTAGGCGCCGCCCCGGCGCCCGTATCACAACAGCAAACGCTGACCCTGAGCGGACAAGGCCGGCTCGCCACCCCGGAAGCCTTCTCCCGGATTATCCTGCGCAGCAATGCTCAGGGCGGGATGGTGCGGCTGGGAGACATCGCTAAAATCGAACTGGGCGCGGAAAATTATCAGATTAATGCGGCCGTAAACAATACCCCCGGGGTACTGCTGATGATTTATCCGGCGCCGGGGGCCAATGCGCTGAGTCTGGTGAGGGCGATTAATCAGGAGATGGCGCGTCTGGCCGTCGATTTTCCCGACGACATCCAGTATCAGGTGAAATTCGACGCCAGCGACTCGGTTCGCGCCTCATTGCAGGAGATCCTGTTTTCGCTGGCGCTGACGCTGCTGATCGTACTGGCCGTAGTCTATCTGTTTATGCAGAGCCTGCGGGCCACCCTGATTGTGGCGCTGACCATTCCGGTCTCGCTGCTGGGTACGGTGGCCGTACTGTATTTGACCGGCTATAGCCTGAATATGCTCAGCCTGTTCGCCATGATTCTGGCGCTGAATATTGTGGTCGACGACGCCATCGTGGTGGTGGAAAACGTCGAACGGCTAATGAGCGAAACCGTAGGGAAAAGCGCGCTTCAGGCCACCAGGGAGGCGGTCGGCCAGATCGCCGGGCCGGTTATTACCACCACGCTGGTGCTGCTGGCGGTGTTTGTGCCGGTCGCGATGCTGCCCGGCATCACCGGCGAGCTGTACCGCCAGTTTGCCGTTACGCTGTCCACCGCCATGGTGCTTTCCAGCGCCAACGCCCTGACCTTGACCCCCGCGCTGTCGGCGCTGCTTTTACGTCCTCGCCCGTCGCCACCGGCAGGATTTTTTGCCGGATTCAACCGGCTGCTTGGCGCGACCCGGGAAGGTTACGTGAAAATGAGCAATGCCATCAACCGCTATGGCACGGTTACCCTGGTGGTTATTGCCGGCGCCGTGGCGATCACTTGGCTATGTTACCGTCAGCTTCCCACCACCTTTTTGCCGCAGGAAGATCAGGGCTATCTGTTTGTGAATGTGCAACTACCGGATGGCGCCTCGTTGGAACGCACCCAGAGCGTACTGGATCAGATGTATCAGCATCTTTCAACCAATCCGGCGGTTGAGGACGTGATCAAGGTCGCCGGTTTCAGCCTGATGGGCGGCGGCAACGCCGCCAATACCGGGTTTGCGATTATCATGCTGAAACCCTGGGAAGAACGCCCGAGCGTCGATCGGCTATTGCCGGAGATCCAGCAACAGCTTATGGCCGTGCCGTCGGCGATGTTGATGGTGGTCGCCCCTCCCCCCATCAGCGGTCTGGGAAATGCCGCCGGCTTTGATCTGCAACTTCAGGCTTTTGAAGGACAGTCGCCGCAGGAGCTGGCCCGCATCAGCCACGCCATCATTATGGCGGCCAATCAGCAGCCCGAATTACAGCGCGTGTTTACCACGTTCAGCGCCAGCGCGCCGGAATATACCTTGACCATCGATCGTGAACGCGCGGCGTTGTTGCAGGTGCCGGTAGACCGTCTGTTCGCCACGCTTCAGACCGCGTTTGGCGGCACGCTGGCCGGCGATTTTACCCACCATAACCGTTTGTTCAGGGTACAGGTGCAAAATGAGATGAGCTTCCGGCAACGCAGCGAACAAATCCACCGGATGTCGGTGCGCAGCGACAGCGGCGCGCTGGTGAATCTCAGCCAGTTGGTGTCGCTACAGCCGTCGCTCGGTTCGCCCTTTGTGACCCAATACAATCTATTTCCGTCGGTGGCGATCGCCGGCTCCGGGGCGCAAGGGGTACGCTCGGGACAGGCAATGCAGGTGATGGAACAGGTGCTGTCGGAACATTTACCGTCAGGGTATGGCTACAGCTGGAGTGGATTATCCCTACAGGAACAGCAGACCGGCGGACAGATTGTCTATCTCGTCCTGGCGGCGCTGGTGTTCGCCTATCTGTTTCTGGTGGCGCAATATGAAAGCTGGAGTATCCCGGCGGCGGTACTGCTCTCAGTGGTTTTTGCGTTGGCGGGCGCCGTAACCGGACTCAAACTGACCGGTCTGTCCAACGATATCTATGCGCAAATCGGCCTGATGCTGCTCATTGGTTTGGCCGCCAAAAATGCCATACTGATCGTTGAATTCTCCCTCAGCCTGCGGAGCCAGGGATACAGTCTGCAACAGGCCGCGCTTCAGGGAGCCAGGCAACGCTTCCGCGCCGTTATCATGACCGCCGTTTCATTTATTATTGGAGTGGTGCCGCTCATGTTGGCGGGCGGCGCCAGTGCGCTGAGCCGGCAGGTCATCGGCGTCACGCTGTTCGCGGGCATGCTTGCCGCCACGACCGTCGGCATACTGTTTATTCCGGCGTTATATCTGCATATTCAGACGCTGCGGGAACGCTTTCACCAACCGGCGGCTTCCGGGGAGCACACACCATCAGAAGGACATCGGCATGAACAACATTGATCGCTCGCGTGATACCGTACTAAGAGGCATGTTGCTGCTCGCTTGCCTGGTGATAGTCATGATCGGCATTCGCCTCGCCGCACCGATTATCGTGCTGCTGTTGCTGGCTTTGTTTCTGGCGATTGTCCTGGAACCACTGATCGTCATGATGTCGCGTCTGGGGCTGCCGCGCCTTGCCGCCATTGCGCTGCTAAGCGTGAGTCTGTTGATCGCTCTGCTGCTTTCGCTGGTAAAAATCATGGGGGCGCTGCCCGAACTGACGCAAATGATCGCCCAAATGCGCGGATTGCTGGCCGCTCATCTCATTACCGTGTTGGAACCGCTTACGCGGGCGGGGCTGTCGTTGACGCCAGATGAGGTGATGGCCTTAATCGATCCCAGCCAGCTCCTGAGAATGGCGACCCGGACCGTCGGCCGGATATCCGGGATCCTGTCAGCCGTGCTGGTGGTATTCCTGATGGTGATATTTATGCTGATAGAGGCGCCTGCGCTGGCCGCCAAAAGCCATCGTCTGTTGCGGCACTCTTCCGCCGGCATTGACGCCATTCGCCAGGGAATAGGCTATGTGACGCACTATCTGGTGTTAAAAACGCTGATTAGCCTGCTGAGCGGTCTGGCGGTCTGGGCCGCCCTGTTCCTGCTGAACGTGAAATTTTCTTTCATCTGGGGCGTGCTGGCGTTTCTGCTGAATTTCATTCCGGTGGTGGGTTCCGTGGTCGCCGCCGTCCCGCCCTTGATCCAGGCATTCCTGTTTAACGGCTTTGCAACCGGCGCATTGGTGCTGCTGGCGTTTCTGTTGATTAACCTGATCGTGGGATGCCTGCTGGATCCCTACCTGATCGGGCGTAAGCTCAATTTGTCCACCAGCACCGTGATCATATCGTTGCTGGTATGGGAAGGGTTGCTGGGAATGACCGGCGTGTTGCTGGCCGTGCCGCTGACCATGTCGGTCAAATTAACGCTGGAGCAAATCCGCGGCGGCAGAAAACTGGCTTTTCTGCTGGCGGCAAAAGCCCCCGGCGCCTGAACCGACCTATTCCGCCACGTGGCAATCCGCCAGCAGTGGCGGACGTAAACTATACTTTGCGGAAAGCTCCATTATATAATCACCGTTACTTGGCAGGCCGTCCCTTTCTACAGGTAACTTGATGATTTATATCATAGCGGAGGAGATCAGATTCAATCCCGATGATTGTACCCTGGTAAACCATCAAGACGATGATTTTATTAAACTTAGCATCCCCGCCTGCCGTTTGCTCGAACAGTTGCTGCTCTCCGGCGGAGAAACCCTGACCCGGGAATATCTGCTGACCGAGGTATGGGACAAATACGGCCTGCGCGGCACCAATAGCAATCTCAACCAATATATCAGCATCCTGCGCCGCGCTCTGGCCGGCTATGGCTGTGAAAATCTGATCGTCACCATTCCCAAAATTGGTTTTCGTCTGAACACCGATATCCCCATCCATCGCGATGACGCTGCGCCGCCTTTATCCCTGGAGCAACCGCTGCCCGTGGAGGAAACGCCACCCGTCGAACAGGCGCCGTCCGCAGTTCAGCCCCCCGAAACACCGGCGAATCCGGCACAAAATGGCAGCAACAACAAAAGAAAAACCTGGTTTCTGATTTTGTGCGTCGGCTTTAGTCTGCTGTTAGTGGGATTGCTGCTTCTCCAGTTCCGGGATCCCCTGGAAGAGCGGGAGATCGAGCCGGTGAATGATGTGTTGCAGGGAGATTGCAACGTCACCTATCTCAAAAACATGGATAGCAAAGATCGGGAAGCGATCGATAAACAGATCGTAAAAATTCTTGATGAGAATAAATTACAGTGCGGCAAAAACCGAAAAATCATTTTCGATAATTATACGTCCTATTCCACACAAAGTTATGGCCGCACCATGTTGTCATTTTGTCAACTGGGGATAAAAAATGACATTATCTCCTGCGATAATTTTTATTATTACGACTGGAGATAACGTTGAAAAAATTCAGCCGCCATACGGTCATCGCCATCGGTATTCTGTCGCTGCTGATTGTGCTATTTGCCGTGCTTTTTTCCAGTCAGCACACTATCTGGCCATTTAAGTGTTCGGCCTTTACCCGCTATAACCTGTCACAGGATGATAATCATCTGGAGTTTTATCTTGCACAGGATCTGCGCTTTCAGGACAAAAATTCAGGCTATTTTTTACTGAACGGCCGCGCTATCCATAATGAAAATATCACGGTTCTCAACCGTACACTCCATCTGGGACAAGGAGGGAAAATCGATAGCGATACCTTCCGATACCAGATCAACGACATTGTGGCCTCGCCAACGGATAACACCCCGGATGCGCTATTCAATCAGTTGCTCGCGGAATTAATCATCGATAATAGGACGCTGCAACTGGATGTGATTCCCATTCAGGACAAATCCTATCTGATTGGCGGCCCGATTTCTTACCTTTTCACCTGTACCACCTATTAAACGCCCGTTGCGTTGCGGCAACGGGAAACGATCTCAATCGGGAATAATGCCTCGTATGCGCGCTGCCGAGCATACGAGGCAAGCGTCAGCAAATACTGTCGGCGATAAATAACTGACGCGGCGCCCGGGTTAAACGGGCGTATCCCTGCCCGGTAATGGCAATGGTCTCGCTGAAAGCCAGCCCCTCGGCATAAATATACATATGAAATACCATGTCCGGTTTGAGACGCCACTCCGCGTTGGGTAAAAAGACGCGGCTGAAATCGCTGGTATGAGGCGTAGATTGCGAATAATACCCCAATGTATATCCGGTAATATTGACATAATCTTCCCGCAGGCCGGCCGCCAGCACGGCATCGCGGGCCAACGCGTCAATATCTTTCGCCAGCGCGCCTGGCCGCATGGCGGCAAACTGCGCGTCCTGAATCTTGATTAGCTGTTCCGCTATCTCCTGTTGTCGTTGCGATGCCCGTCCGACGATCGCCGGGCGCATCAATCGGGCGTGGTAGCCATGCAGAATTGGCAACAGCTCCATATGGACAATATCCCCCGTCGCCAGCGGCCGATCGTGCAGATTACCGTGCAAAAAACTGTTCCCGACGCCGCTGGTGATAATGCCGTAGCGGGAGGAATCCAACCCGTTTTGCATAAACACCTGATGGACGATAGCCGCCGCATCACGTTCGGTCTTGCCTACGCCCAGCCCGGAGACCGCGGCGGACAAAGCGATATCGCCCACCCGCGCGGCTGCGGAAATATAGTCAATCTCCCGTGGCGTTTTGCACTCCCGCAGCCGTTCCAGTACCCCGGAAAAATCGCGGAAAGGCTGGGTGGCAAGACGGCGTTGCAGGCGATTAAAACGGTTCAACGTCATACAGTAAGAATCAAAATCGACGCCGATTTTCAGTTGCTCCCAGCCACGCCGCACGATGGTGTCGACGACCACGTCGATAGGATCTTGCCAGTCGGCAAAAGTCACGGTATCCGTTATCCAACTGTTTTCCTGAAAAGTATGCTCATCCATCGCACGGAATACCATCACCGGTTCACCTTCTAGCGGTAATAAACAGGCGCGGTACATATTTTCGGAAATGCCGAATCCGGTCAGATAAAATAAAAATTCCGTTTGGTCGATCAATAATAGATCGACGTCTTTGGCGCGCATATGAGAACGCGTCTGTTCGACGCGCTGATGATATTCTTCTAATGAAAAAATCAAATTTTGATGACTATTCATTTTTATTCCTTCAAAAAACTCACAATATTGCTATCGTTTTCTTGTTATTAAGTTAGCGGTCAGCAACGTGACAATGGTAATCAGAACCAGCAATACGCTCACCGCCGCAATAGTCGGATCGAGCTGGAACTGTACGCTGTTCCATATGCGCACCGATAGCGTTTGCGCTTCATTGCCAGCCATAAACATCGCAATCAATAACTCATCAAAAGAGCTGAGAAACGCGAAAATCGCCGCCGATATCATGCCCGGGGCGGCGAGTGGAAAGGTAATACGCCGAAACACGGCAAAGCTGCCGGCGCCAAGGCTCATCGCCGCATACTCAAGCTGGCGGTCTATTCCCTGTAAAGTGGAGGAAATAATAATCGTCGCCACAGGTAATGAAATTATCGTATGACCAATAATAATCGCGCTGATGCTATTAAATATATCCACAGCGGAAAAGAAAAATAACAATGAGAGCGCCGATATAATATTAGGAACGATCATCGGCAGTAATACCAACACATAGATAATTTTCTTACCGGTAAAACGAAAGCGAACCAATGCCATCGCCATAAATAGGCTTAATATCATCGCCAGTAGCGTCGCCATCATAGCGATACGGAAACTCAGCCATAGCGAATCCAGCCAGCCCGTATCGGTCAGCACCTTTTCCATCCAGCGCAGGGAAAATCCGCCAGGCGGAAAAGTCAGATAGGCCGACTGACTAAACGCCAGCGGGAAAATAATCATGATGGGCAACGCCAGAAATAACAGCACCAGTATCGCCATAATCAGCGAAAACAGCCCCGGTTTGATGGTACTCATTGTTTTGCCTCGAACAAGCGATCTAACCCGATCAGCCGCTGATAAAGCCAGAATAGCAATAACGTACAGACCAGCAATACCGATGACAGCGCAGCGCCGAATCCCCAGTCGAAATAAGTTTCTATTTGGCTTTCAATCACCATCGAAATCATTGTCTGCTGCGGGCCGCCCATCAGCGCAGGCGTAATAAAGAACCCCAGAGACAAAATGAACACCAGCAACCCGCCGGCCGCCACGCCAGGCAAAGAGAGAGGAACGACGATCCGCCAAAAGGCCCGGCGACGGGAAGCCCCCAGGCTTTCCGCGGCGCTCAGCAATCCCAGGTCAATTCCGCGCATTACGCTGTATAGCGCCAGAATCATATAAGGCAGCAGAATATAGGTCATACCGATCAACACGCCCGTTGAGGAATACATCAGCTTAAGCGGTTCGCTGATTAACCCGGTGGTGATTAAAAGCTGGTTGATAATACCTTCGCTCCCCAATAACACCATCCAGGCATAAGTGCGTACCAGCACACTGGTGAAATAAGGAATAATCACCACAATCAGCAAGATATTCGCCGTACGGGGTTGCAGCCTTGCCAGAAACCAGGCCAAAGGATAACCTAGCAGCAAGGTGCTTAACGTCACTAACAGGGAAATACGCAGGGTGATCCACAGCACATTCAACCAAACAGGCTCATGGATAATCCGCAGGTAGTGCATCCAGGTAAAATCCGGGCTATAGACGCTGACGCTAAGCATTTTTATCAACGGATAAATAAAAAATATCAGCAGCGCCAGCAACGACGGCGCCAGCAGCAGCCAGGGCTTCCAATGCCGCCGGGCCGGTATCGGTGAACTCATGCGCCTTGTTCTCCGGCAATAAACCACAGGCTTTCCGGCCGCCAGCCGAGAGAAATCGTCATCCCGGGGGTTATCGCCCTTTCCAGATCGATATTCTGAGTCTGAACCAGCAGCGCCGTGCCATCATTAAGCCGCACGGTCACTTTCACCGTATGTCCCAGATACAACACTTCACTGACCACCGCGTTGACCGCCAGCCGCCCCGCCGCCGCCAGACGAATCTTCTCCGGGCGCAACACTGCGGATACACGCTGTCCGCCGGACAGATGCCTGACTCCCCGCCCGCGGACCCGTTCGCCGCTATCCAGCCTGACGTCATAGCCCGCGGCATCAACCCCATCGATATACCCGCCAATGAAATTGGACTGGCCGATAAATTCGGCGACCCAGCGGTTTTCCGGCCGCTCGTACAAAGATTGCGGGGTGTCGATTTGCGCAATCCGTCCATCCTGCATAACCGCCACCCGATCGGAAAGCGTGAGCGCTTCTTCCTGATCGTGGGTGACAAACAGAACCGTCGCTCCGCATGATGTATGCAGGCGTTTTAATTCCAGTTGCATATACTCGCGAAGTTTTTTATCCAGCGCCCCCAGCGGTTCGTCCATCAACAGCGCCTGAGGTTCGAAAATCAATGCTCTGGCCAGGGCGATCCGCTGTTGCTGCCCGCCGGATAACTCATCGGGCAGCCGCTGACTTTTATCGGACAACTGCACCATGTCCAGGGCATCGGCCACTTTCCGCCGGATGACTTTCCCCGACACGCCGCGCATTTCCAACGGAAATGCCAGGTTGCGGAACACCGAGAGATGCGGGAATAAGGCGTAATTCTGGAACACCACCCCCAGATCCCGTTTGGCGGGCGGTAAATCCGTCACATTCTTGCCGCCGATCAGGATCCGACCGGCGGTCGGCGCCGTAAACCCTCCGACCATCATCAGCGTGGTGGTTTTCCCCGACCCGCTGGCGCCCAGCAGCGTAACGAACTCCCCCGGTTCGACCTTCAGATTCAGATTATCCACCGCGGCCGTCTGACCAAAACGCCGGGTCAACCCTTCCAGACGAAGCTCCGCCCCCGCCTTCACCTGGCGGGAACGAAGTAACAAATTAGCGCCACTCATTAAGCCTGACCCAGGATCCACGGTTGCCAGACCTTGCCCACCTGTTCCAGATTTTCCGACCACCACTGCGCATCCTGCACAAAAGTATGTGAAAAATATGCCGGGTTCGAGGGCAGCTTCATCCGATCTTCCGGCCGCACAAAGTCGAAGGCTTTTTTATTCGTCGGGCCATAGGCGATATACTGGGTCAGCTTGGCCTGAACCTCCGGCTGCAAGGCGAAATCAATCAGCAACTGCGCATTTTCAGGGTTCGGCGCGCCTTTAACCACGCTCCAATATTGCACCTGCTGTTTAGCCTGATTCCACTCGATCGCCAGCGGCGCTCCCTGATCGATTAACGCCTGCGCCCTGCCGTTCCAGATAGCGCCGACTACCGCATCTTTGCGTTCCAGTAACTGCGCGGAAACCGCGCCGGTGTCCCACCATTTTGAAACATAAGGTTTGATTTTGCTTAAAGAGGCAAACGCGCGCTCGATATCGACAGGGTAGATCTGCGATTTATCCACACCGTCAGCCAACAACGCAAACTCCAAATCAATCCCGCCGGACCGCATATCCGCCAACGTTCGGGCGCCGGGAAACTGCCTGGCGTCCCAAAATTCCGCCCAGCTTTTAGGGTGCGATTCTGCGCTAAAAACATCGGTGTTGTAGGCGATAACGGTGGCGAACAAAAGGTTGCCGACCATATTCGGGTGGCGAAGTTCCGGCAGAATGTCATTCGGATCACAGAATTTCATTGCCGAGTAATTGATGGGAGCTAATATGCCGGCTTTATCCAGATTAAACTGAATAATATCGCCTAAATCCAGAACATCGATGCTTACCCGCCCAGCTTTTACCATTGCCAATATTTGCGAGGCTGTTGTCGTTATAACTTTGACATTAACGCCGGTTGCCGCCGTAAAAGGCTTATAAATAGCGGTATCCATTGCTTCCTGATAAGCGCCGCCTAATCCCCGGACAATCACTTCCTGATTTCCTTTGGCGAATGCCGCAGGAACTGAAAAAGCGCCAAGCGCCACGCCTGCGCTAATAATGGAGCTTTGTTTTATTAACCGGCGACGTACGGTATCAATACTTTCCACTGCTGATTCCTGACCGGTGGAAAGTCTGTCTTCATTTTTATTACTCATACTCATTGTCCTTTGATAACAGATAACGAAAACCACTCCATTCTGGTATAAATAATATATTAACAACAAATATTACTTTTTATTTAATCTTTTATTTATAAGTGTTTCCCTGGTGTTGTCATTTTTCCAATGACCAAGCAATTCCCAAACTTTATCCGACTCTTGTAGTTTTCCTCTTACATTTTCCGTATTTCGCACCACCATTTGTGACATTAGCCAATCAGCTATAATCAACGTTCCGATCTGTGACCACCAGGCTACCTGCGACGTACTGTGGGCGACATAAAGCGCCTCATTAGATTCGTTAGCTAATGGAGATGAAGGTCGATCGGTCACCGCGACGATATAGGCCCCACGAAGGCGAGCAAGATGCATCATTTCAATGGTATAAGGAATATAGCGTTCATACCCGATGCCGATAAAGACATCTTCCTCACTCACATGCCTTATACGGTCGGCGATGTCGCCCACGCCAATATTGAACACTTCCGCATTTTTCAGCACATTGAGCTGCATTGCCAGATAGACGGCCATGGCGTGGGTGGTGCCATGCGCCGTAACCCATATACGCCTGGCCGACACCAATTTATCGGCGATACGAACAATGGTTTCCGGTTGATTTAAGGCCGCGGTTTGCTCTATTAACAAACTGCCATTTGCAAATACCTGTTCTTTTAATTCAGTATCGCTTGATGACATCGGAGCCCATTGGAATACACCGCTTAAGCCCGTTTTTTCAATCAACGCCTCGCCCAGATCTTCACGCAGATGCGTATAACCACGGTAGCCTAATGCACGAGAAAACCGGATTATCGCCGCATCGCTCACATTTATCGCCCCCGCTAACTGCTTGGCCGTCATGAACGCCACTCGTTCCTTATTCCTTTCGATATAACGAGCAATAAGCTGCTGTGCCGGCGTCAGACTTGAAAAACGTTCACCGACCAGACTTGTGAAATTCATATACACCCCAATAATTTCGTGACTACAGTAAAATGCAAACATGTTGTGTTTGCAACAATAAAATTCATTTTTTTAAAACTGACATGCAAAAACAATGCAAATCAGACGGATATATTTAAATCAATTGCTACAGCAATAAGAAATAAACATATCAGACACATATATAGGCTGTTAATAGTTTCATTTACATGATAGCTATCATTCCATAAAAATATAAAATAGATAATATAGTTCATTATTATCTATTCCTCCTGTTAACAGGCGAAAACAAAGGCAGATTCTGTCAAAATGTAGATGAATCGCGAGGTGAGACGGAAAAAAGATCGCACTTTTTCCCGTCGATAGAGAGGTAAGTAATATACCGAGCTATCCGCCGCAGGTTTCAGTTATGCCGGCAGGACAATATGGCTGTCCGCCAACTGCCCCATATTATTGTGCATCGCACAGGCGGCATCGATCAGATGCATGGCGATGGCCGCGCCGCTGCCTTCGCCAAGCCGCATGCCCAATTGCAAATAAGGCTCCAGTTGTAAATGGCGCATAGCAATCATCGCGCCCTTTTCCGCCGAGAGATGGGAAGGGATCAGATAATCACGCGCCTGCGGCGCGATACGGCAGACGGCCAGCGCCGACGCATAGGAAAGAAAGCCGTCCAGCACCACGGGTAGCCCAGCGGCCGCGGCCCCCAGCATGACGCCGGCCATGCCCGCCAGATCGAAACCGCCGACTTTAGCCAGTACGTCCACGCCGTCATGGGCGTCGGGTTGGTTAAACGCGATGGCTTCACGCACCACGGCCACTTTATGATCTAACCGTTCGCTGGGGAAGTTGGCGCCGATACCGACGACCTGATGCGGGTCGCTATCGGTTAATACGCTGACCAGCGCGGCGGCGGGGGTGGTATTCGCCATCCCCAACTCACCGACGCCAAATACCCGGACTCCCTCAGACGCCTGCCGCATGGTCAGCCGCGCGCAGTCGAGCAGCAAACCTTCGGCCTGTTGGCGCGTCATGGCCGCTTCACGGCGAATGTTTCCGCTACCGCGCCGAACCTTCATGTTCAACACGCCGGGCAAGGGATCGCTGTCGATGCCGACATCGACAATTTTCACCTCGGTGCCGGCATTGGCGGCCAGTACGCAAACGCCGGTAATCCCTTTTACCATATTGGCGGCCTGAATCGCCGTCACCGCGCGCGGGGAAATCGCCACCCCCTCGTCATAGACGCCGTGATCGGCCGCCATCACGATAATCTGCTTGCGGGCGACCTGATGGCCGGCTAGACCGCGCATGCCGGCAAGCTGGATTGCCAGCGTTTCCAGTCGGCCAAGGCTGCCTGTCGGCTTCAACAAGCCGTCAATCCTGACGGCGGTATGCTGCATGGCGGCCTTATCAAGCGGAGCAATGGATTCCACCAGCGATGAGAGTGTTTGCGGTAAGTGTATTTGCATCATGTTGTTCTCGTTATTAAACGCTTAGCCAACGCGCCCGATGATTAAATGCCTTCAGCGTGACAAAGCCATCCTGAATATCCAGCACGCTGTAGGCGTCTTGATCGAAATGAAAATGCCACATCGCGGAGGGTGGCATCGCCAACAGCGTCGCCAGCAATAAACTCAACACCCCCTGATGCGCGACGATCAGTTGATTATGTTTAGTGTTCTGCGTCAGTAATGTCTGAGCGAAATTTTCCACTCGCGCCGCAAACGCAGGAAAGGCCTCTCCGCCTGTCGGGCTGGCCTGCTGCCAGTCCGCTACCCAGGCGGCCCAACCTTCGGCATCCTCATGCTGCAAGTCGCGGTGATGGCGCATTTCCCAGTCGCCAAAATGCATTTCATTCAGGCAGGGATCGGCAACTGCCGTTATTCCCCGGGCGGCCAGCACAATTTCCGCCGTCTGCTTCGCCCGCCATAACGCGCTGCTGACGGCGGACGAAAAGACAACATCGGCCAGCCAGCCGGCCGTCTGCCGAGCCTGCGCCACGCCGTTTTCCGTCAGACCGACATCGGTTGAACCACAAAAAACGCCGCTGAGATTGGCCTCAGTCTGTCCGTGCCTGACCAGAAACAACCGCATATTTTTCCCTTATCTTTCGTCTTATCTTCACCACCTGCCGCCAATGCTTCACAGCAGAGCCAGTAAAAACGCCAGTTCGCCGATTTCCGCCGCCGCGCCAAGCGTATCGCCGGTTTGCCCGCCCAAACGACGGCGCAGGTAAGCGCCCAGCAGCCAGATAAGCATCAGGGTGACGCCAAACGCCAACAGCGCCGGCCCCTGCCCCAGCAGCCCCGCCAGCAAAACGCCGCCGCACAGCGTCGCCAGCGTTTGCCGCCCGCTAACCCGGCCGATATACAGATTGCCCAGCCCGTTGCCCTCACGGGCATAGCGCTGACGATACATCAGCAGCACAATGGCCGTGCGGCCGGTCACCGAAGCCGCCGTCAGCATCGTCAGCATCGATGTGCCGCGCAACGCCAGCTCACTGACCACCAGCACTTTGGCGATCACAATAAAAATCAGCGCCAGCCCGCCATTGGTGCCAAGTCGGCTGTCGCGCATAATTTCCAGCATTTTTTCGCGCGTTCGGGCGGAAAACACGCCGTCACAGGTATCCGCCAACCCATCCAGATGAAAGGCGCCGGTAATCAGCGCCAGCGCCAACACATAGGCTAATGCCGCCAACGGCACGCCGCTCCACGGCGCAACCGCAACAAACACCGCGCCGGCAATTCCCCCCACGATCAGGCCGATAAACGGAAAGCCGATGATGCCCCGCACGTACTGCTGCATATCCAGCCCCTGCGTCCAGCGCGCCGGCACGGGAATACGGGTCATAAATTGCAACGTGGCGAGAAACAGACGCAGACTCATTTGATTTTTACCTCAATGCCCGACACCACCAGATAAACCGATTCCGCCGCCGCGGCCAGCCGCTGGTTAACGCGCCCGGCGATATCCCGGAAGTGCCGCGCCAGACGATTTTCCGGCACAATGCCCATGCCCAATTCGTTGGTGACCAGATAGATCGGCGCGGCGCTATATGAGCAGGCGGCGATCAATTCGTCGATCTGCTGCCCGATAGCGGCCTCAATCGCCGGGAAATCCATCTGTTCAGGCGATGTGTCCCCCGCCTGCTCGAATAGCACATTGGTTATCATGGTGGTGATGCATTCGAGGATCACCGCTTCATCCTCGGCCACCTGATGCGCGATCACCGCCCCCAGATCGCGATAGCCTTCCCAGGTGCGCCAGTGGGCCGGACGGCCCTGCTGATGCCGCCGCACCCGCTCGGCCATCTCATCGTCGGTCACCACCGACGTGGCGATATACAGCACCCGATCGCGGCATCGCGCCGCCAGTTTCTCCGCCAACGCGCTTTTACCGCTGCGCGCACCGCCAGTAATTAAAATCACCTTCAACTCCTGTTCTGGATACGCGACTTGTCGCCCTCGGATTGCAGACACCGATATATCGCCGCGATATCAATATGCTCGCGCATCGCCGCCGCCAGGATATCGAACTGCCGCTGTTTGTGAGCGGCATAATCAACCACCTCGCCGTCAAATGCGGCCAGACCTTTACGCTGGCGCAGCGAATCCAGCAAGGCGCGGGTAAACCCGCCGTTATCAAACAGACCGTGAATATAGCTGCCGATCACGCTGCCGTCCGCGTTAATCGCCCCGTCGTGTCGGGTAATCGGCTGACCGTTACTGTGCGTCAAGGTGATAAATGGCGCGGCCTGCCCGCCAAGACGCGATGTTCCCATGTGGATTTCATAACCGCTAATCGGCATCGCCGATCCGGTTATCGCCATGCCCGGCAGCGACGGCTGACAGCGTCCGCTGACGCGCGTGGTGGTTTTTTCCGCTGCGAACTCGGTTTCGATATCCAGCAACCCCAGCCCATCCATCTGCGCAAGCCCCGATTCCACGCCATCAATAATCCGTCTGCCCAGCATCTGATAGCCGCCGCAAATACCGATAATCGGCACACCGGCCTGATGCCTCGACCGCAACGCATCGCCCAGCCCGTTTTGTTGCAGCCACTGCAAATCACCCAGCGTATTTTTACTGCCGGGCAGGATAATCAAATCCGCCCCTGCCAGCGCCGACGGCCGCGTGACGTAGCGCAAGCGCACATCCGGCTGGCAAGCCAGGGCGTTGAAATCGGTAAAGTTGGCGATGTGCGGCAGCCGCACCACCGCAATATCCAGCGCTTTCGCCACCTCCCTATCGTATTTTCCGCTTTGCAGCGCCACGCCGTCTTCGTCTTCCAATTCGATATTCAACCACGGCATAACGCCAATCACCGGCACGCCGGTCAGCGCTTCGATCTGCGCCAGCCCCGGTTCGAGCAAGGCGACATCGCCGCGAAACTTATTGATGATCACGCCTTTCACCCGCGCTTTCTCTTCAGGACGCAATAGCGCCAACGTGCCATAGATGGCGGCAAATACGCCGCCACGATCGATATCCGCCACCAGCAGCACCGGCGCATCGGCCATTGCCGCCATGCCCATATTGACGATATCCCGATCGCGCAGGTTGATTTCCGCCGGACTGCCGGCCCCTTCCAGCACCATGACGTCATATTCGCCGGCCAGGCTGTGGTAGACCGCGTGAATTTGCTGCTGTAACCGCGGTTTATACTGATGATACTCAACGGCATCCATATTGCAGGCCACTTTGCCCATCAGCACCACCTGGGACTTACGATCGCTGGTCGGCTTAAGCAACACCGGATTCATACGCACATCCGGCTCGATCCCGGCGGCCTCCGCCTGAAATATCTGCGCCCGTCCCATCTCTTCGCCGTGCGGCGTAATACCGGAATTCAGCGCCATATTCTGCGATTTAAACGGCGCGCAGCGATAACCATCCTGCATAAAAATCCGGCACAGTCCGGCGACCAGAACGCTTTTACCCACGTCCGACGCCGTTCCCTGAATCATGATGGACAGACTCATGCGACTTCTCCTCTGCCCCGCTCACGCAGCAAGGCAAACAGCTGTTGTTCCGTTTTACACAGCGGCAAGCCCAGTTCACTGTGCAGCTTGATTAACCACGGCTGCGCCAGTCCCGCCTCATTTAGCTGCTCTCGGCGCAAAAAAACCTCGGCGGCGGCGCCTTCGCTAATCAGCCGCCCGTGAGACAGCACGTACAGGTAATCGCAAACCGTGTAGATTAAATCGATATCGTGGCTGGAGATGATGACCCGCTTTCCCTGGGCGACGATGCGCTCAATAATGGCAATCATCTGTTCACGACCGGACGGATCCAGCCCGGCGGTGGGTTCGTCCAGCAGCAGGTATTCCGCTTCCATCACCAGCGCCCCGGCAATGGCGACGCGCTTTTTCTGCCCGTGGCTGAGGTACTGAATCGGCTTATGCCGGAATCCCTGCGCGTCCACCAGCGTTAACGCCCGATCGACCCGCTGGGCGATGAGGGTTTCATCCATACCGAGATTGCGCAGACTGAAAGCAATGTCGCTGTCGATATCGGTATAAAAAATCTGTTGCTCCGGATCCTGAAACACCGTGGCAACCTGCTGGCGCAGCCGGCGTAGCCCGGCCTTGCCGTAATCAATAGGCTGCCCGTTCCAGCGCACCTCGCCCGTTTGCGGGCGTAAAAGGCCGGTCAGATTCATAAACAGCGTGGATTTACCGCAGCCGTTCGCCCCGATCACGCCCGTGACCGGGTGCCGGCTGAAATCCAGCGTCAGATCGCGCAGGATCGGCTCATCCTGATAGCGAAAACTCAATCGTCGGGTCGCTAACATGCTTGACCTCTTTTCACAGATGAAAATCTCCCTGATAGAGTTTGATATCCAACGATGTCACCATCTGCTGATAGCGGGTCATGACCCGCATAAACAGCATGCCAATCAGCATCGACAACGAACGATAGCTGTTACCCAGCGAGGTGTAGCCAAAACGCAGCGATTGAGCGCGCTGGATAGCCACCGCCTCATCAAGAAAAATAAAGATAAACCGCCAGGTCAGCAAAATTTGCTCGGTCAGCACTTGCGGCACGCGACAGCGTTGCAGTATCTGAATCAGCTGCGGAAATGGCGTATTCAGCACGAACCAAAAGGTGGCCGACAGCGCCGCCAGACTGCGCCAGAACGTCTGATTCGCCGCGCTCAGCCCCTGCGGATCCACGCCCAGCCAGAACCGCCCCAGCGGCAGACTCCACAATAGGGTTTCCGGCTGGCGGGACACCGATAGCACAATCGCGACCAGCCCCACCAGCAGAAAGCCCAGCGGCACCGCCAGCCATTTCAGATAGCGAACCGGGCCGACGCGCAGCAGCCAGCAGGTCAACACGGCGATAAACCCCAGCAGCAGCGCCTGATACAGCGGCGGGCAGCTCATCGCCAGCAGCAAAAACAGGCCGTAAAGCGCCAGTTTGCGCATGGGATCAACCTGCCGCCAGCGGCTTTGATAACTCAGCTTGTCAATGCCCAGCATGATCGCTGCGCTTGCCGCGGTAATAGCCCAGAATGTAAAAGATCACCGCCGCGCCTAACGATCCTTGCAGCGTAAACAGTAAGCTTTCAATTTCACCGCTGGCCGGTTCATACAGCGGCTGGAACCAGGGTTGATAGTCCGGCGCGGTTTGCGTAATCAACGTTTCCGCCTCACCGTCCGACCCTCCGTATTCGCCGCCGTGATCGATAAAAAACGGCAGCAGCACCAGCGCGATCACCATCGCCAGCAGAATAAGATTCTTTTTCATATTAGTGATTCCCCGCATGAATAAGCCGACGTTTGGTCAACTGATCGTAAATCATCACCGTCAGCAGCCCTTCCGCAACCGCGATCGGCACCTGCGTCAGGCAAAAGATCCCCATGAATTTCACCACCGACGCCATCATCCCCAGTTGCGGATCGGGGAAGGCGACGCCCAACTGAACCGACGTCACAAAGTAGGTCGCCAGATCCGCCAGCATGGCGCACAGGAATACCCCGACATCGCGGCGCACGCCGGCTTTACAGGCCAGTTTCCATACCAGATAGCCCACCAGCGGGCCGATCACCGCCATCGACATGCCGTTCGCGCCCAGCGTGGTCAAGCCGCCATGCGCCAACAACAGCGCCTGAAACAGCAACACGATCGCCCCCAGCACCGCCACTACTGCCGGCCCGAACAAAATCACCGCCAGACCGACGCCGGTGGGGTGCGAACAGCTTCCGGTCACCGAGGGGATTTTCAGGGCGGAAAGCACGAAAATGAACGCGCCGCACAGCGCCAGCAGGACTTTCTGATTGCTGTCTTCGCTGACAATCTGGCGCAAACGCACCAGCCCCATAAACAGGCAGGGCAGAAACAGAACCCACCAGGCCAGCGCCCACAGCGGCGGCAGGAAGCCCTCCATGATATGCATGGCGAAAGCCTCCTGCGGCGCCAACATCAGCAACAGCGCCATTGCCAGCCCGGATAACGAGAGTTTCTTTAATTGTCGTTCCATAGGTTATTCCTCTGCATCCCACTGTTTGTTAACAAGAATAGTTGAGAAGTAAGGCAATGGCTGATCGTCCGCCACTTGATCCAAACGCCGCCAGCACTGCTCACCGGGCAGCGAGGCGTCCGCCATCAGCAACGCGTGTCTGAACAACCCCAGCCGCGCCAGCAGCGCGCGCACTAGCGTAAAACGCCCGTACACTTTCATCAGCACCACGCTGTCATGGGTCAGCAGTGCCCGTTCCAGCTCGGCTTCCGGCGCGGTACAGGGCATCACGGCCAGCGACTGTTGCTCCATCGCCAGCGGTAAGGCGGAACGCGCCGCAATCGCCGCGAATGACGTCACGCCCGGCACGATTTCCAGCCACGGCTGCCGGCCGATACGCGCCAGCAGAAACACCCAGGTGCTGAACAGCATGGCGTCCCCCAGGGTGATAAAACCGACCTGTTTGCCGTCGGCGACATCGCTGGTCAACTGCTGCGCCATATCGTCCCAGACGGCTTCTTTCGCGTCATTCCCGGCGCTCATGGGAAAATGGCGGGTGCGGACTTCCGTCGCCGGCGACAGATATTCGCGCACGATGGATAACGCCAGGCTGTCGCCGCCTTTGCGACCGGCGGGCGCATAGAGCAGATCAAGCTTGCCGATAATTCGGGCGGCGCGCACGGTAATCAGATCGGCGGCTCCCGGCCCTACGCCCAGTGCATACAGTCTGCCGGTCATTACGCGGCCTCCTGTTCTTGTAGACGTAGCGCCGCCTCAAGATGTTGAGCAAACATTTGCCGGATAAGCGGATTTTCCCCCAGCCCCCGCAACCAGCTTTGGGTGTCGATCCCGGCGGCTTCGAGCCGCGATTTCCAGGAATCGGCTTCGTCAGAGGCCATATCGTTGATCGCATGATCGCCCGCCACCAGCATCAGCGGCATCAGGTGGACTTTCCGCACCCGCTGCTGTTGCAAACGCGCAATGATATGATCGATTTCAGGGTAACTTTCCACCGCGCCCACCAGGGCGGGGAAGTTCTGCGACGCCATCAGGTGATCGAGACAGGCATAGGCCGAAAAAGCGGGATGGCTGGCGCCATGCCCCATAAACACCACCCGTTCGTCGGCCGCCAGCGTCGGCATCTGCCCCCGTAACGCCGTCATTAACCGCGGGTAGTCATCAAAGCCGCTGAGCAGCGGCGCGCCCAGCGCCAGTCGCTGGAAACGGTTGCGAAACGCATGGACTTCACGAACCACTTTTTCGAATTCATCGCCGTTAATGACATGCAGCGACTGAACGGCCACATCCTGATACCCCGCCTCGGCCAGCCGGTTAAGCGCCTGGCCGGGATTGTCTATCTGCAAGCCGTCGCGGTTATGCAGCTTGCGGATAATCATTTCGGAGGTAAAAGCGCGAAACAGATCGCGATCGCCACAGGCGGCGGCCAGATGTTGCTCGCACGCATCAATATTCTTTTCTCGGGTTTGTGGGTAGCTAGTGCCAAAGCTGATAATCAGCAGCGCTTTTTTCATTTTATTCTCCTCGCGTTATTACTCTTGCCGCGCCTGCCAGCAGGCTAGCCGACGGACAAAATCCTCCAGTGACGCAATCCGTTCCTGCGCTTCCGTCACCCCTGACGCCGCCGGGCGGCAGACCACGATGCAGGGGATATTCAGCGCCAGACAGGGGGCGACCTTTTGCCGATAACCGCCTTCGGCGCCGGACTCTTTGGTGATCACCACGTCAGGCCGACAAAGTTCATACAGTGCCTGATTGAACGCGGCGCTGAATGGCCCGCACTGGGCAATAATCTGTTCAACGCCCAGCCCCAGCGCTTCGCATTGCGCCAGCACGGACGCCGTCGGCAATACGCGCGCCAGAAGATATTTTCCCGGCAGATTTTGCCGGTATGCCGCCAGATCTTTACTGCCGGTGGTCAGCAGCACGCGCGATCCCAGCGTGCGGGCCACGGCGCAGGCCGCCTCAAGGCTGTCCGCCTTATGCAGTAATGGATGATCGATGGCGTCAATGTCGCTCGGCCGCTGATAGCGGGTCAGCGGCAGCCGGAGACGACGGCAGGCGGCGCTCACGTTCTGGTGCAACGCCTCGGCATAGGGGTGAGCGGCATCGATCACCCAACGCACCTGCCGGGCGGCGAGATAATCCGCCATGCCGTCGGTATCCATGCGCCCGACCACCACCTCACCGGCGATGTCGCCGGCCAGTTGTTTTCCCGTCTCGGTGGCGACGGACAGACGGTAGCCTTCGCCCGCCGCATCCAGCGCCTGACAAATCAGCCGCGCATCGCTGGTGCCGCCAAACACATGGATCGCCGGGGCGCTCACAGTTCATAGCCTCGTGGCGTGATCATCAGGCCGTCGCGGCAATAGGTGGTCTTGTTGCCGACGATCACCAGACTGGTCATATCCACCGGAGTGAAATCCATATCGCCGAAGGTGGTGATCCATTTTTCCTGTTTCTTTCGCCCGGCGGCTTTTACCACGCCAACCGGCGTTTGCGGCGATGTCCACGGTTTCATTAGCTCAAACGCCCGCGCCAGATGCCCTTCGCGCCCGCGACTGCGCGGATTGTAGAAGCACACCACAAAATCGGCCTGCGCGGCGGCGGCGATACGTTTTTCAATCACCGGCCACGGCGTCAGCAGATCGCTCAGGCTGATATGACAGAAGTCATGCATCAGCGGCGCGCCTAATAGCGAAGCCGCCGCAATGCTGGCGGTGATCCCGGCCACCAGTCTGACTTCCAGATCCAACCGTTGCTGACCGACCAGCTCCAGCACCAGCCCGGCCATGCCGTAAATACCCGCGTCGCCGCTGCTGATCAGGGCGACGTTGCGGCCCGCCATCGCCAGATCGATCGCCGCCTGACAGCGTTCGATCTCTTTGCACATGCCGGTTTTGATCACCTGTTTATCACCGGTTAACGGCTTCACCAGATGGGTATAGGTTTTGTAGCCCACCACGATTTCCGCCTCGCGAATGGCGGCAATCGCCTCCTGCGTCATCATGGCTTCACTGCCCGGCCCAATGCCGATCACGGTTAACATTAATGCGATACTCCCAGGGTAATAGTGACCCCCTGCTGACGCAGGGTATGACCGATCAACCGGCCCTCGCTCATCAGCCAGGCCACCGGTTGCGAAACGCTGCCGACGCCCACCGTTTGGCGCACAAATTCAGAAGCGGGAAAACGTTGTTCGTGAGGGCTGAGCTCATCAACGCTAAACAGCTCGAACGGTACGCGCCAGCATTGCGCCAGCTGCTGTAAGGCCGGCTCGTCCTTTTTAATGGCCGCGCTGCCGATGGCCCGCAACGCCAGCGGGTCGAAATGGTTTTCCGCCAACTGCCGCGACAGCAGTTCCACCAGCGTTTGCAGCGACGTCGCCCGCCGGCAGCCGATGCCTGCCACCACGCGGCGCGGCACCAGCTTATACACCGGCAACGGCAATTCCGGCAGGCTATCGCGCAGGCTGACGCACACCAACGCATCCAGTTCCGGCAACGCGTCCAGACGGTCTACCGCCACAAAACCGCGCACGTCGCAGCGCTCACGTTCGCAGGTTAACGGCGCATCCCACCACAGGCCGACTTTCCGATCGCTGACCAGCATCTGGTTGATGACTTTTACCGCATGGCGGAAATCCTGCATCTCGGCGTCCAGCTGCGTCGCCAGCGTATCCAGCGCCGCCAGTTGATTCACGTCGGTGGCGGTGGTGATCACCGGATCGGCCCCCAGCAGCCCGGCCAGATAGCGCGTCAGCGCATTGGCGCCGCCGACGTGCCCGGACAGCAGACTGATAACGTGTTGCCCTTGCTCATCAATCACCACCACCGCCGGATCGGTCATTTTGTCGCTGACCAGCGGCGCGATACTCCGTACCGTCAGCCCCGTCGCGCCAATGACCACCAGCGCGGTGTACTGTTTGAACGCCGCGCGCAGGGTATCGCCGAAGCTGCCGTTGAAGGCGACGCACCCCGGCTCCAGCAGTTTTTCGCTGGTAAAGCAGGTCAGCGGTAAATGCGCCCGTAAACGCCGGGCGAGGCGAACGCCGCCGGGCGTCAGACAAAACAGCGCGATGGATTCAGGCTTGACGATATTCATGGCTAAACTCCGCGTCATAGAGTCGTGAATAGTGGTATTCCTCACCGAGAAAGGCGCCGACCAGAATCAGCGCCGTTTTACGGATCGCCGCCGTCCGCACCTGGTCGGCAATGTCCGCCAGCGTGCCGCGCACCGTGCGGCTTTCCGGCCAGGTGGCTTTGTAGACCACCGCGACGGGGGTCGATAGCGGATAGCCCCCCTCGACCAGTTGCCCGACCACGCCGTGAATGTCCTGCACCGACAGAAAGATCGCCATGGAGGTCTGATGCGCGGCAAAGGCGGCCAGCCGTTCGCGCGGCGGCATCGGCGTGCGCCCTTCGATACGGGTAATAATCAGGCTCTGCGCCACTTCCGGTACGGTGTATTCCACCCCAAGCTGCGCCGCCGCGCCCAAAAACGCGCTGACGCCGGGAACGGAAACAAAACCGATGCCGTGTTGCGCCAGCGCTTCCCCCTGTTCGCGAATCGAACCGTACAAAGAGAGATCGCCGGTTTGCAGCCGCACCACCCGTTTGCCTTCACGCACGCCGTTCACCATCAGCGCAATGATTTGATCCAGCGTCAGTCCGGCGCTGTCATGACGGGCGGCATGCGGCGGGCAATAGTCGAGTAATTCGATATTAATCAGCGATCCGGCGTAAATCACCACGTCAGCCTGTTGCAACAGGCGGTAGCCTTTCAGCGTAATTAACTCGCGGTCGCCGGGGCCGGCGCCCACGAACCAGACTTTGCGGGCCTCAACGTGTTTGCCGGATGTTTCAGCATGCTCAGACATGGTTGCTCTCCTTGCGGCAGGAAATAAGATAGGTGGGATTATTGGGTTTAAAGTAGTGCCCGTCGCCGAGCGGCGTCAGGGCTGAAACCTGTAATTGACTGCATTCCAGCGACATAACGCTCAGCGACTGCAAATGCGCCAGCGCGGTTTGCAGGTTATCCAGCAGGATAAAGGTCAGCGCCAATCGTCCGCCGGGGCGCAAATGCGCCAGCGCCCAGTCGATCAGCGCGGTCAGTCGCCCTCCGCTGCCGCCGATAAATACCGCGTCAGCCGTTATGTCGAGCGTCATCGGCGCTTCACCGCCGATGATTTCCACATTCCGGCAGCCAAACCGCCGACGGTTCTCTTCAATCAGCGCCAGCGCCGCCGGATTGCGCTCGATCGCCGTCACTTGTAGCCGCGGATAGCGCAATGCCGCCTCCAGCGCCACGCTGCCGGTTCCGGCGCCGACGTCAATCAGGCATTGCGCCTGCGACAGTTCCAGCCGTTCCAGCGCCAGCAATCGAACCGGCTCTTTGGTCATCGGCACCCGTTGGCCGCGTAAAAACTCGTCATCTCTCATTGAGGATCACCACCACGTTGATGTCATAGTGTTGCGCCACGTCATGCGGTTGCAGGCGGTGGATACGTTCATCCGGCAGGGAAAGGTTTTCGCCGACAATCAGCGTCCGGCTGAGCCGCCGTTGCACAACGGCGTCCGCAATCGCCCGTGGCCCGATGCGTGAATCCGTCACCATCGCCACTTTGTCATGCTGTAAAATCCAGTCGAAATCCGGCGCCCGTCCGTGGCAGCTGGTCAGGTAAATATCGTTCATATCCAGCGCGATACGGGCGCATAGATACTGTATGGCGCTGATGCCGGGAATAATCAGCAGCTCGTCCGGGGAGAAATGCACCGACAAACGCTTACCGATGCCGAACAGCAAGGGGTCGCCGGAGGCGAGCACCACCACCTGATGGGATTTTTGCTCATCAAGCCACTTCATCAGCCCGTCGATATCGGCATCCAGCCTGCGGGTCTGGCCGTTAAAATCGGGAAACATCGCCAGATGCCGCGCCCCGCCGACCAGAATATCGGCGGCGGCAATCGCCTGCCGCGCTTCCGACGTCAGATACGCCGCAGAACCGGGGCCGATGCCCACGACCACAATCATCGCAGCGCCTCCACAATGTCGGTCAGCGGCCGGTTGGTTCCCAGCACCTGATTATCAAAAGAGAACAGAATGGCGTCGATGCGCGGCGGTTCATTGGAGAAACGCAGCATCTCGTTTACCCGTTCACAAATACGCTGCGCAATACGGTCATACACCGCCTGCCAGCCGTGCTGCGCGATCAGCTCCATCGCGGCTTCGGTGGTATCGCAGTGGTTGACCGCCAGCAATAAATCCTGCGGCGCGCCCATTAGCGCCAGATGGGCAATCAGCGTCTCCATGCGTCCGTCGGCGATATGGCTGTGGGTATGGAAGATCCCGGCGGCCACCTTGACCAGCTTGCCGGGATGGCCGATCAGCGCCACATGGCGAAATTTCAGCCGTACCGTTTCCTGCAACATGTAACCGACAAAGTTGCTCATGGTAACCACCCATTGACTATCCAGCCCGAGCTGTTCACGGACAAAGCGCTCGCCGTGATTGCCCGGCACCAGGATCACCTTGTCCAACCCCGCCGCGCGCTTCATTTCCAGCTCCAGCGCCAGCGAGCGTTTCCAGCTCTCTTCCGACATCGGCGTCACAATGCCGGTGGTGCCGATAATGGAAATGCCGCCGAGAATGCCCAATCGGCCGTTATAGGTTTTTTTCGCCCTTTCCTCACCCTCCGGGGCAAAAATTTCTATTTCCGCGCCGCGTGTCGGGCCGATAACCTCGCGCACCGCCGCTTCAATGGTTTGCAACGGCGTGCGGTTAATCGCCGGACTGCCTACCGGCAAGCCGATGCCTTTGCGCGTTACGGTGCCGACGCCTTCGCCGCCGCGGATATGAATATCACCGTGTTCACACAGGGTGACGCGGGCAAAAATCAGCATGCCGTGGGTGGCGTCAACATCATCGCCGCCGTCCTTGCGAATGGCGGCCGTCGCCTGCTGTCCTTCAATCAGCGGCTGTTCCACATTGAGGTACAGCGTGACGCCTGACGGCGTGACGATGGAAACCTGATCGATCACCTGCTGGCGCAGTACCATCAACGCGGCGACCCGCGCCGCGGCGGTGGCGCAAGAGCCGGTGGTGTAGCCTTTGCGGTATTGCCTGCCGTTATGCCAGACGGTGTCCAACCCGGTATCGTTGTTCACAGCGTCTCCCGAATGCGATAAAGGATGGCGTTAACGATCGCCGCCGCGACATTGCTGCCGCCCTTGCGCCCCGCCGCGGCGATACAGGGCAGATCGCTGTGCATCAGCGCCGCCTTTGATTCCGCCGCGCCCACAAAACCGACCGGTACGCCGATCACCGCCAGCGGCGACGCCTGTTGCGACGAACGCTCCAGCAGGCGAAACAGCGCCGTCGGCGCGTTGCCGAACACGAAAAGCTTATCGCCCGCCTCTTCCAGCGCAATATCCACCGCCGCCATCGAGCGCGTCATATTTTCGGCGCGCGCCCGCGCCACCACGCGGGGATCGCTGATAAAACAGCGGCATTCGCAGCCAAGTTGCGCCAGCAGCGTTTTATTGATGCCGGACAGTGCCATGGTGGTATCGGTATAAAGGATGCAACCGTCCCGCAGTGCTTGCGTAATCCGCGTTAATACCGCGGGCGAAAACCACAGTACGTCCAACCAGTCGAAATCCGCCGTGGTATGGATCACCCGTTTGATGACCGCCTCCTGATCCGGATCGACAAAACGGTAGCCGGGGCGCTCGCGGGCGATGATATCGCTGATAATGGCAAAACTTTGCCGTTCAATTTGCTGGGGTTGCTGGAGATAATTCATCGGGTTTCCTTGTTTTATACGCCGAAGGCGGCCGACAGCAAAAGAGACGTCAGGGCGAACAACAGCAGCGCCAACAGTGAGGCCACCCTCATCAGATTGATGCTGCGCGGGATGTCGTTCAGCGTAATCTCCCGGCATTCGTCGCCAATCCACGGTTTTTCCACCCGTTCGCCAAAATAGTTGTTCGGCCCGCCGAGACGTACGCCAAGCGCCCCGGCCACCGTCGCTTCCGACCAGGCGCAGTTAGGGCTGGAATGCTGATAACGATCGCGCCAGCCGATGCGCAGCGCCTGCCGATAATCGGCGCGCAGCAGCCAGGCCGCCGCGCTCAGCAACAGCCAGCTCAACCGGGCGGGGATCAGATTCGCCAGATCGTCCATACGGGCGGAAACAAAACCAATGGCGCGATATTTGGCGTTTTTGTAGCCCACCATAGAATCCAGGGTATTTACGGCTTTATAGGCCATCGCCAGCGGCACGCCGCCAAGCAGCAGGAAAAACAGCGGCGCAATCACGCCGTCCACGCTATTCTCCGCCACCGTTTCGACCACCGCGCGGGTCATCTGCGGCTTTTCAAGCTGCGAGGTATCGCGCCCCACAATCCACGACAGTTGACGGCGGCTCTCTTCCAGCGAGCCATGTTGCAAGGCCTGATGCACCGCCATCGCGGCGTCACTTAAGCAACGGCCCGCCAGCAGGGTATAAATCATCCACACGGCGGCCAGCCAGCCCAGCCACGGATGAATCGCCGTCATCAGGGCAAGCACGCCCCAACTCAGCAGCCAGGTCAGGCCGACCACCGCCAGCCACAGTAGCGCGCCGCCCAGCCACAGCGCGCGTTCACTGACGCAACAGGCGCGGATTCGGGTTTGCAGCCATGAAATAAGATGGCCCATCCAGCGCACCGGATGCGGCCAGCGCGGCGGATCGCCCAACCAGCAGTCAAGCAGAAAGGCGGCAAACCAGGCGGAGAGGATCATGACGCCCTCCCGGCATGGGTAAACCAGCGCTCAAGCAGCCCCGGACGCTGGGCAAAATGGAGATGGAGATAGCTGGCGCAGGTTTGCTGAAGCTGGTATCCCCCCCGCCACTGTTTGATGACCGCGCCATCGCGCGATTTTGTACAGTCGAAACGGGGCGACAGCGAGGTGGCGAAATCGGAATAATGAAATTCATGGCCGCGCAGAATCTCGCCCCGCGCCGCCAACAGCGTGTCGGTCAAGGCCTGAGCCTGACAGTAGCCAAAGCGGGTCAGCCGTTTTCCCATCCGGCTTTCACCGGGCAGAATTCCGCTCATGCGATGCCGCCGGCCGCCGGCGTCCGTCAGCCCTTCCCCCAGATACATCAGTCCGCCGCATTCGGCGTACAGCGGGATATTGCGCCGATGCGCATGCCGTAACGCATCGTGCATCGCGGTATTGGCCGCGAGTTGCGCGGCATAAATTTCAGGGTAACCGCCGCCGAGAAAGATCATCTGACAGTCGGGAAGCCGGCGGTCATGGATCGGACTGAAGCGTTGCAGGCGCACCCCCGCCTGCTCCAGCAGATCGAGATTGTCCTGGTAATAGAAATTGAAGGCTTCATCGTCCGCCAGCGCCATCGTCAGACCTTCGCCCAGTTCAGGCGCGGATAAGGCGGGTAATTCGCCGTCGGGGGGCCGAACGCCGGCGCACAAGGTCAGCAGACGATCCAGATCGAGGGTTTCTTCAATCTGCATCGCCAGTTTCCGCCAGCGGCTATCATCATAGGCCTGTTCCCGCGCCGGGATCAGACCCAGGTGGCGGGAAGGCAGTTCGGTGTCGGTCATGACCGGTAAGCGGCCCAGCACCGGAATACCGCAATAGTGCTCAATGGCGCGACGCAGTAATTGATAGTGCTCCACCGAGTTGACGCGATTGACAATCACGCCGGCGATAGTCAACGCGGGGTCGAACTGGCGAAATCCCATCACGGTTGCCGCCGCCGACGTGGATACCGCCTTGCCGTCCACCAGCAACACCACCGGACAGCCGAGCTGTTTAGCCATGGCGGCGGTGCTGCAATAGTCAGGGTCCGTGCCGTAGCCGTCGTACAGCCCCATAGCCCCTTCGATCACCGCCACGTCGGCATGGCGCATACGCTGGTTATACAACCCGTTAAGCGTCGCCGCGGGAAGCATGAACGCATCCAGATTACGCGACGCCACGCCGCATACCGCGCTATGCCAGCCGCTATCCAGATAGTCAGGCCCCACCTTGAAGGGCTGCACAGACAGCCCGCGCCGCATCAACGCCCGCAAGATACCGAGCGTAACGGTGGTTTTGCCGCAGCCGCTGCCGGTGCCGGCGATAACAAACGCGGTTTTATTTCGCCTCTGGCCCGCTGGCGCGTTCTTCTGCTGTTCTTTTACACACGGCATAAAAAATCCCGACGTCATCGGTCGGGACAGGTAATGTCACAGGGTGCGCAAGAGCGGCGTTGCCGCTGCACGCATCGGATGACAACCCGCTTCCCGCCGAAGGAGTTGAATCTGTCATCATCAGGTCGGTCTTCTGGCTTAGCGTCATCCTTCCCCGAACCTTCCCAATCGCAGCGATCAGTGGCTTTTTACGGGGTCGTCGGCATCACAGCAGCGGGGGCTGCGGGGGAATTTCACCCCCTTCCCAGTTGTCATGCAGCATGACAACATACAGAATCGATCGTCGTTTTCCGCGTTCGATTCTAACCTGACAACATATGGTTATTATTTCTCTACATACCCTGAACCATTACAGCCAATATAATCTTTCCATTCACAAAAAAATGGCTGAGTTTATTTTCTTTAAGGGAATATCTTGCCGCTCGATAGCAAAATATTGTCCTTTCTCCCGGGCTAAAACGCGGCTTTGCTACCTGATTGCCGCAACGGGCAATAACAAAATATAGTCATTGCCAATGACTATACCGAACGGCGTTACCGTTTAGCCATAAATGGCTAAAGCGGAGAGAACCAATCTGCATCATACTGACTTCTGAAGTCGATCCTTTGATATCGTGCATAAAATGAAGAGGAAAATCACAATGCAAAACATACGCGGCTTTGCCGCTCTGGATTCAACCAGCCCATTGGTTCCGCACCAGTTTGTCCGCCGGGATCCGCGAGAAAACGATGTGGTGATCGATATCATCTATTGCGGCGTGTGCCATTCAGACATTCATATGGCGCGCAACGAGTGGCATATGAGCCAGTATCCGATTGTTCCGGGACATGAAATCATTGGGAAAGTCGTCAGCGTCGGTAAAGCGGTCGATCGCTTCAAAGCAGGGGACTGGGTCGGCGTAGGCTGTATGGTGGATTCCTGTCAACACTGCGATGCCTGCGATGAAGGGCTGGAGCAGTATTGCGAAGAAGGCGCCACGCTGACATACGGCAGCGTCGATCGCCACGACAATCTGCCGACCTTCGGCGGCTACTCCGAGCGGATTGTCGTTGCAGATAATTTTGTGCTCAGCGTGCCGGAAGCGCTGGACATGAAATCCGCCGCACCGCTGCTGTGTGCCGGCATCACCACCTACTCGCCGCTGAAGCACTGGAACGTCGGGCCGGGCGACAAAGTGGCCGTTGTCGGGCTGGGCGGTCTGGGTCATATGGGACTGAAGTTCGCCAAAGCGATGGGCGCGGACGTCACGCTATTTACCCGCTCTCCGGGAAAAGAGCAGGAAGCGCGGCGCTTAGGCGCCGATCGTGTGGTTATCTCCACCGATTCGGCACAAATGGACGCCGTCGCCAACCACTTCGACATTATTCTGGACACGGTGCCGATGCAGCACGACCTTAACCCTTACCTGGCGACGCTGAAGCGCGACGGCACGCTGATTCTGGTCGGGTTGATTGAGCCTATCGAACCCACCCTGCACAGCGGGCCGCTGGTGATGGGCCGTAAGTCGATTGCCGGTTCGCTGATCGGCGGCATCGAAGAAACCCAGGAAATGCTGGATTTCTGTGCCGAACATGGCATTAACTGCGACGTTGAGATGATCGCTATGCAGGATATCAACACGGCATACGATCGGATGCTAAAAAGCGACGTGCACTACCGGTTTGTCATTGATATTGCGTCATTAAAGGCAAGTTTTCAGGATTGATTGTCACACCAGCGCCGTTATATTCCGCTACGGGAGTAACGGTGTGAACCTCAATATGGCTTAATACGCTGATTTCTTTGTGAAAAATTCGGTCGTCATCCACGAAAACATCGGCGGAGGCACTTTACGTTTTCTAAACCCTCTTACTGCCGCTCGTGTTCCACGCTGGAACGGAACACCTGCGGCGTCATCTGATAAGTCTGACGGAATACCTTGCAGAAATAGCTGGTCTGGGAAAACCCCAGATTTTTGGCGATGCTGGCAATACTCCAGTCGCTGTGGCGCAACATTTCACGGGCGTTCGCCATACGCTGCCGGTTCACCCAGGCGTTAAATCCAATTCCTTGATATTTCTTGAAAAGCTTACTGAAATAGTAAGGGCTAAGATACACTCTGGCCGCCACATCCTCCAGCCGCAGTTCCTCTGATAAATGCGCATCAATATAGCGCAGCGCCTTTTTCATTTTGGCGTCATGCGGCTTCGGAGAACGGCTTTTACCCGGTTCGCCGGATTCGTCGCTGTCTCTGATAACCACAAAATTAAGGTGCTTCTTTAGACAATTTTCCACAATCAGCTTCAGCAGATCCGCAGAGGCGATAACCCGCGAGTAATCCATGATCGGCACATTATGGAACTCATCCACCAACACGGGATCCTTTTGCCAGCGATCGTCAACATTAATCACGTTAATCAACGACACGTCATTACGCAGACGCACCTGCCCGCAGAGCACGAAACCGACAAGATGCCCGGCGATCACCAGTGGAATAGAGAAGTCCGTTAGCCCGGCATGGCAACGGTAAATACAAGGCTCATTGGATTTTGACGCTTCAAAGCCACCACAGCGATCGCTCATACGGCAACGGTAATGATTAACCGGATCCTGACGCATTAACTGGCAGAAAGAGGTGAAGTTAAACAGATCGGAAATCTCCTCTCCGTGAATATTCACCACCACCACCGCCAGTCCGGTTGCCTGAGAGAAATCCTGGGCGATTTTATTTATGAGCTCTGAGTTAAGAGAACTGGCAGAAATCATGATAAAACCCCCTTGGTGTATTTTAAATTATTGTTAATAACAATAATCAGTATTTAACAAATTCGTATTACCACTCCCCGCATCAACGCTTTTGGTTTCTTCGCCCCAAATAAATAAATAACCTTAGCAGACTATATTTGCGATTGGTCACTATTTAACCTATTCATCAATCGCGATCACGAAATTTCCTCATCCTGCCTCTTTATCCCATTGCCGGAGGGCAATCAGTTTACCGACAGCGAAAAAAATAACGGTATGCCGCCAGAATGAGGAAACACATCATGGCTTTCCGTCCTCCACGACGCAGGTATTACAGGGTAGATTCTTGCCAATTAAATAGCGGTAACAGGCGGCGCCGAGACACGCGCCAATAATCGGCGCCACAATCGGAATAATGAAATACGGAATATCGCGCCCGCCCGTCATCGCCACATTCCCCCAGCCCGCCAGAAAAGAGAACAGTTTCGGCCCGAAATCACGGGCAGGATTCATGGCAAACCCGGTCAACGGCCCCATGGACGCGCCAATCACCGCCACCAGAATACCAATCAACAACGGCGCCAACGGCCCGCGGGGCACGCCGTTGCCATCATCGGTAATCGCCATGATGAGCCCCATCAGGATCGAGGTAATCACCACTTCCACCCCGGCCGCCTGCCATACGTTGATGGCCGTTGCCGGATAGGTACTGAAGATGCTGGCCAGTTGCAGGCTATCCACACTGCCGCGCACCATGCCGTGCGCCGTTTCAAACTCGATAAACAGATTATGATAAAGCGCATACGCCAGCGTGGCCCCGCCAAACGCGCCCGCAATCTGCGCCACGCTGTAAGGCAGCACTTTATGCCGGGGGAAACAGGCAAACAGCCAGAGCGCAATGGTTATCGCAGGATTCAGATGCGCGCCCGAAATTCCCGCCGTCAGGTACACCGCCAGTGAGATCCCCAGCCCCCACACGATGCAGATTTCCCATAGGCCTAAGCCCGCGCCCGCCACTTTCAGCGCGCAGAGACTGCCAATCCCGAAAAACAGAAATAATCCCGTGCCAAGAAATTCCGCAATACATTGAGCCTTCAGTGAATCATTCATAAACGTTACCCTGCCTTCGCTATTAATATGAAATACCGGCGTGCGATCGCGCTTTGTCTGCCTTACACGCGGGTTTCGGGCAATGCTGCGGCTACTATAGAGAGCGGGTGAAGCAAAGTGTTGGCGTAATCTGTCGGTAAACGGCAAAAAAATAGAGCGCCGATAACACTTTCTTGTCATCTCCCTGCCGCGCATTTTTGCGCAGGCCTTATTTTTCCTGATGAATAACGCCGGTTTGTTATTTAACGCAATATGAATTTATTGCTCTATTCTCTTTTCGTTATTGCTATCCATCTCGCAATTTTTATTTCCCCAATAATTTCAGCTTTATTAAAAAACGCGCGCAAATAGCATAAAACCACTCCATTGTCATGCTGATTTTAATAAAAATGGAAAGGGGAAAACGAATATTAACAATAGCGAAATTGCTTTAAATCGATTCAAAAACAAGCAGTTAATATAAATCCATGCCAATATTTTATTATCCCGTCGCCAACCATTCCCGCCAATAAACTCAACGCAGCCATTCTTTTTCATCGCTTATTTGTATAGTCATCGCATCGCTATCCTGACAATCACGTCGAGGTAATTTATGCAACAAGAAGCATTAGGCATGGTGGAAACAAAAGGGTTGACCGCCGCCATCGAAGCCGCCGACACCATGGTGAAATCCGCCAATGTGACGCTGTTTGGCTACGAGAAAATCGGCTCCGGTCTGGTCACCGTCATCGTTCGTGGTGATGTCGGTGCGGTAAAAGCGGCGGTGGACGCCGGGTCGTCCGCCGCCGCCGCCGTCGGCGAGGTGATCTCGACGCATGTGATCCCGCGCCCGCACGCCGATGTCGAAAAATTCTTACCAAAGGAAACTAGCCAATGAGCAGCAATGACCTGGTCGAACACATCATGGCCCAGGTGATGACAAAAATCGGCGCGTCTTCCCCATCCTCCACTCACACAACGCGAGATACGGCTATGGCTGAAAAAACCTGTGGTTTAACCGAGTTCGTCGGCACCGCGATTGGCGACACCGTTGGTCTGGTGATCGCCAACGTCGACAGCGCCCTGCTGGATGCCATGAAACTTGAAAAACGCTACCGCTCTATCGGCATTCTGGGCGCGCGCACCGGCGCAGGCCCGCACATCATGGCGGCGGATGAAGCGGTGAAAGCGACCAACACCGAAGTCGTCAGCATCGAACTGCCGCGCGATACCAAAGGCGGCGCCGGGCACGGCTCACTGATTGTTTTCGGCGGCAACGACGTCTCCGACGTAAAACGCGCCATCGAAGTCGCGCTGAAGGAACTGGATCGCACCTTTGGTGATGTTTACGCCAACGAAGCCGGACACATCGAGCTGCAATACAGCGCCCGCGCCAGCTATGCGCTGGAAAAAGCCTTTGGCGCGCCGATTGGCCGCTCCTGCGGGGTGATCGTCGGCGCGCCGGCGGCAGTGGGCGTGCTGATGGCGGATACGGCGGTGAAATCCGCCAATGTGGATGTGGTGGCTTACAGCACGCCGGCGCACGGCACCAGCTACAGCAATGAAGCCATCCTGGTCATTTCCGGCGACTCCGGCGCCGTGCGTCAGGCCGTGATTTCCGCCCGTGAAATCGGCAAAACGGTATTGGCGACGCTGGGTTCGGAACCGAAAAACGATCGCCCCTCCTATATCTGACGCCACAGCGAGGCAGTTTCATGAAATCGAAAAGATTTGAAGCATTGGCGAAACGCCCGGTCAATCAGGATGGTTTTGTCAAAGAGTGGATCGAAGAAGGCTTCATTGCCATGGAGAGTCCGAACGATCCCAAACCGTCGATCACGATTCAAAACGGCGTGGTAACCGAGTTGGACGGCAAACCCCAGTCCGATTTCGACCTGATCGACCACTTTATCGCCCGGTACGGCATCAATCTCGAGCGCGCGGAAGAGGTGCTGCGGATGGACTCCGTCAAGCTGGCGAACATGCTGTGCGATCCCAATGTCCCGCGCAGCGCCATCGTACCGCTGACCACGGCGATGACCCCGGCGAAAATCGTCGAGGTGGTGTCGCAGATGAACGTGGTGGAAATGATGATGGCCATGCAAAAAATGCGCGCCCGTCGCACGCCGTCCCAGCAGGCTCACGTCACCAATGTCAAAGACAACCCGGTGCAGATTGCCGCCGACGCCGCCGAAGGGGCGTTCCGGGGTTTTGACGAACAGGAAACCACCGTCGCCGTCGCCCGCTATGCGCCGTTCAACGCCATGGCGCTGATGGTGGGTTCACAGGTGGGCCGCCCCGGCGTGTTGACCCAGTGTTCGCTGGAGGAAGCCACCGAACTGAAACTCGGCATGCTCGGCCACACCTGCTATGCGGAAACCATCTCCGTTTACGGCACCGAACCGGTGTTCACGGATGGGGACGACACGCCCTGGTCGAAAGGTTTTCTCGCCTCGTCCTATGCCTCGCGCGGCCTGAAAATGCGCTTTACCTCCGGCTCCGGTTCCGAAGTGCAGATGGGGTATGCCGAAGGCAAATCCATGCTGTATCTCGAAGCCCGCTGTATCTACATCACCAAAGCGGCCGGGGTTCAGGGCCTGCAAAACGGCTCGGTCAGTTGCGTGGGGATCCCCTCGGCGGTGCCGTCAGGCATTCGCGCCATTCTGGCGGAAAACCTGATCTGTTCGGCGCTGGATCTGGAGTGCGCCTCCAGCAACGACCAGACCTTTACCCACTCGGACATGCGCCGCACCGCGCGTCTGCTGATGCAGTTTTTACCGGGCACCGATTTTATCTCCTCCGGTTATTCCGCCGTCCCCAACTACGACAACATGTTCGCCGGCTCCAATGAGGATGCGGAAGATTTCGACGACTACAACATCATGCAGCGCGACCTCAAAGTCGACGGCGGTTTGCGTCCGGTTCGCGAAGCCGATGTGGTCGCCATCCGCAATAAGGCCGCGCGCGCCCTACAGGCGGTGTTTGCCGGCATGGGGCTGCCGCCGATTAGCGATGAGGAAGTCACCGCCGCCACCTATGCCCACGGCTCCAAAGACATGCCGGAGCGCAATATCGTCGAAGACATCAAGTTCGCACAGGAGATCATCAGTAAAAACCGCACCGGGCTGGACGTGGTGAAAGCGCTGGCGCAAGGCGGCTTTGAAGATGTCGCCCAGGACATGCTGAATATTCAGAAAGCCAAGATTGCCGGCGACTACCTGCACACGTCGGCGATTATCGTCGGCGACAGTCAGGTGCTGTCCGCGGTGAACGACGTCAATGATTACGCCGGGCCGGCCACCGGTTACCGGCTGGAAGGCGCGCGTTGGGAAGAGATCAAAAACATTCCTAACGCGCTTGATCCCAACGAGCTGGGCTAAGGAGTTCCGTCATGGTGGAGATTAACGAAAAGCTATTACGCCAGATTATCGAAGGCGTACTACAGGAAATGCACGACGAGAACAAAACCGTCTCGTTTAAACAGCCGGGCGCGCCGGCAACAGACGCCGTGACATCGGCCGCGGGCGACGGCTTTCTGAGCGAGGTCGGCGAAGCGCGTTCCGGCACCAGCCAGGATGAAGTGATTATTGCCGTCGGGCCGGCATTCGGATTGTCGCAAACCGTCAATATCGTCGGTATTCCGCATAAAAACATTCTGCGCGAACTTATCGCCGGGGTTGAGGAAGAAGGGATCAAGGCGCGGGTGATCCGCTGCTTTAAATCCTCGGATGTGGCGTTTGTCGCCGTTGAAGGCAATCGACTCAGCGGCTCCGGGATTTCCATCGGCGTGCAATCCAAAGGGACAACCGTGATCCATCAACAGGGATTACCGCCCCTGTCCAATCTGGAACTATTCCCGCAGGCCCCGTTGCTGACGCTGGAAACCTATCGGCAGATCGGCAAGAACGCCGCGCGTTACGCCAAGCGGGAATCGCCCCAGCCGGTGCCGACCCTGAACGATCAGATGGCGCGGCCGAAATACCAGGCGAAATCCGCCATTCTGCACATTAAAGAAACCAAATACGTGGTGACCGGCAAGAATCCGCAGGAACTCCGGGTGGCGATTTAACAAAGGAAAACACAATGAATTCCGAAGCTATTGAATCCATGGTTCGCGATGTTCTCAGCAAGATGAACAGCCTACAAGGGCAGACGACGACACCCGCCGATACGGCCGCCGCAAGCACGACAGGCATCAAGGCGAAGGTCGCCGATTATCCGCTGGCGAACAAGCACCCTGACTGGGTGAAAACCGCAACCAATAAAACGCTGGAAGAGCTGACGCTGGCTAACGTGCTTAACGGCGGCGTGACCCCGCAGGATCTACGCATTACGCCGGAGATCCTGCGCATTCAGGCCGATATTGCCCGCGACGCCGGGCGCGATCGGCTGGCGATGAACTTTGAGCGCGCCGCCGAGCTCACCGCCGTTCCCGATGACAAAGTGCTGGATATTTATAACGCCCTGCGCCCCTACCGCTCCAGCAAAACGGAGCTGTACGCCATCGCGGACGATCTTGAACAGACCTACAAAGCCAAGGTCTGCGCCGCCTTCGTGCGGGAAGCGGCTGATTTGTATGTGCAGCGCAAAAAACTCAAAGGCGACGATTAGTTAACCCGACTTTTACCACCATCAGGAGCTGGTCATGCGTTACATCGCCGGAGTAGACATTGGCAACTCGTCAACAGAAGTGGCGCTGGCCGAGTGTCAGGCTGACGGGCAACTGCGCTTTGTCGCCAGTACGCTGACCGAAACCACCGGCATCAAAGGGACACAGCGCAACGTCTTTGGCATTCGGCAGGCGCTGGCGCAACTGGTGGAGAAAGCCGGGATCGCGCAGCGCGATATCAGCCTGATCCGCATCAATGAAGCCACGCCGGTGATTGGCGATGTGGCGATGGAAACAATTACCGAAACCATTATCACCGAATCCACCATGATCGGGCATAACCCGAAAACCCCCGGCGGGCTGGGGCTGGGCGTGGGACTGACGATTGGTATCGGCGATCTTATGACCCGCGATCCGGCGCAGCCTTATATTCTGGTGGTTCCGGCCGCCGTTGATTTCGCCGATGTCGCGGCGATTGTCAATGCCGCCAGCGGCGCGGGTTATCGGATTACCGCCATCATTATGCAACGTGACGATGGCGTGCTGGTCAGCAACCGTCTGCATACCCCGCTGCCGGTGGTGGACGAAGTGCTGCACATCGACCGCATTCCCCTCGGCATGTTGGCCGCCGTCGAAGTGGCCATGCCGGGCAAAGTGATTGAAACCCTTTCCAACCCCTACGGCATCGCCACGGTATTTTCCCTTAACGCCGAAGAAACCAAAAATATCGTGCCTATTGCCCGGGCCTTGATTGGCACGCGTTCGGCGGTGGTGGTGAAAACCCCGGCAGGCGATGTGAAAGCGCGTTCGATTCCGGCGGGACATTTGGAACTGTATGCCGATGGACGCACTCTGCGGGTTGACGTCGCCGCAGGCGGCGAGCCGATCATGAAAGCGGTCGACAGTTGCCGCAGGCTGGATAACGTGACGGGCGAAGCCGGCACCAATATCGGCGGCATGCTGGAACACGTGCGCCAGACGATGGCGGAACTGACCAATCGCCCGACCAAAGAGATCTTTATTCAGGATCTGCTGGCGGTGGATACCGCGGTGCCGGTAAACGTCACCGGCGGGCTGGCGGGGGAATTCTCCCTCGAACAGGCCGTGGGCATCGCCTCAATGGTGAAATCGGATCGTTTGCAAATGGCGCGCATCGCCAGTGAAATCGAAACGTCGCTGCACATTGCCGTACAAATTGGCGGCGCCGAGGCGGAAGCCGCCATTCTGGGCGCATTGACCACGCCGGGCACGCGACGTCCGCTGGCGATTCTCGATCTCGGCGCAGGTTCCACCGACGCCTCCATCATCAATACGGATGGCGACATTGTCGCCACCCATCTGGCGGGCGCGGGCGACATGGTCACCATGATTATCGCCTCGGAACTCGGTCTGGAAGATCGCTATCTGGCGGAGGATATCAAAAAGTACCCGCTGGCAAAGGTGGAGAGTCTGTTTCACCTGCGTCATGAAGACGGCAGCGTGCAGTTTTTCCCCCATCCGTTGCCCGCCGAGGTGTTCGCCCGGCTGGTGGTGGTGAAACCCGACACTCTGCTGCCGTTGCCGGGGGATTTTTCGCTGGAAAAAGTTCGCACTATCCGGCGCTCCGCCAAAGAACGGGTATTTGTCACCAACGCCTTGCGCGCGCTGCGTCAGGTCAGCCCGACGGGCAATATCCGCGATATTCCCTTTGTGGTGCTGGTCGGCGGCTCCTCGCTGGACTTTGAAATCCCGCAGTTAGTCACCGACGCCCTCGCGCACTACAAGCTGGTGGCGGGTCGCGGCAATATCCGCGCCATTGAAGGCCCGCGCAACGCGGTGGCGACCGGTTTGATTCTGGCTTACCAGAAGGAGCGCCATTGATGAATCTGCCGCCTGACGATAGACCCGCCATCCTTATCAGCGCCCATGCCACCAGCGCGCATATCTGGCGGCAGGTTCTGCTGGGCATTGAAGAAGAGAGTATTCCCTGGCGCTGGCAACAGGACGGCGACGGCGATCTCGCCCAACGGGCCTGGCAGGCCGCGGCCCGTTCGCCGCTGCTGGTCGGCCTGGCCTGCAACGGCCATGAAATGGTGGTGCATTACCGGAATTTACCGGCCGCTCAGCCGCTTTTCCGCCTGCGGGGGCAGCAGAATGAAGACGCGCTGCGCCGGCTGGGCAACAACGCCGCGCGGCTGGTTAAAGGGTTACCGTTTAAATGATCATTTTATTCAACCGGGGCGATAGCCCTAAACAGGAGAAGTAAAACATGAACAACGCATTAGGGCTGGTCGAAACAAAAGGTCTGGTGGGCGCCATTGAAGCCGCGGATGCCATGGTGAAGTCAGCCAACGTGCAGCTGATCGGTTACGAAAAAATTGGCTCCGGGCTGGTGACCGTTATGGTTCGCGGCGATGTCGGCGCGGTAAAAGCGGCGGTCGATGCCGGCGCGGCGGCGGCCGGCGCGGTGGGCGAAGTGAAATCCTGCCACGTTATTCCGCGTCCGCACAGCGAGGTTGAAGCGATTTTACCGGCATCGGCCTGATAGCTGAAAAATAGCGCAGCAGACACAGGAGCGCAGCGTGAAAACGTCACTGGGTTTACTTGAAGTTAGCGGTTTAGCGCTGGCGATCGGCGTGGCTGACGTGATGGCGAAAGCCGCCTCGGTCACGATCATCGGCATGGAAAGCACCAAAGGCTCCGGCTGGACGTTGGTTAAAATCGCCGGCGATGTGGCGTCGGTCAACGCCGCCATCGCCGGCGGCGCGGCATTGGCCCGTCAACATCATGGGCTGGTCGCCAGCGCGGTGCTGGCGCGGCCGGCCGACTCACTGAGGGTTCATTGGCAACCGACTCGGCCACCGGGCGTACCGGCCACCACGCCCCCGATCGACAACCCCGTGTCAGCGCCAGTCGCTGACATCCCGTTGTCAGACGCCGATACCGCCGCTGACGCGCCGCAATTCGCAGCGGAAACGGAGACAGAAAGCGCCATCGCGGCCGCCCCCTCCGTGCGGCCGACCGCGCGCTGCAATCTTTGTCTCGATCCAGCCTGCCCGCGGCAGAAAGGAGAGCGCCGTTTTTTATGTATTCATACCGGTAAACGAGGTAAAGCGTGATGGAAAAAGCATTACTGGAACCTGTCGTCAGCAAGATCCTCGACGAAATGCGTCTTCGTCCGATCCCGCTAGGGGTGTCCAACCGTCATCTGCATCTGTCCGGACAGGATTACCAGCGGCTGTTTCCCGATCGCCCGCTGACGGAGAAGAAAGCGCTGCGCCAACCCGGCCAATTCGCCGCCGAACAGACCGTTACGCTGGTCGGCCCCAAAAGCAGCCTGAAAAACGTCCGCATTCTGGGGCCGCTGCGCAGCCGCAGTCAGGTGGAAATTTCCCGTACCGACGCGCGCACGTTGGGCATCGCCGCCCCGCTGCGCATGTCGGGTAATCTGGACGGCACGCCGGGCATCCGGTTGGTCAGTCCCTATGCGGAACTGGAACTGCCGCAGGGGGTCATCGTCGCCCAGCGCCACATTCATATGTCGCCGCTGGATGCGCTGATCTATCGGGTGCGCCACGGCGACAGCGTACAGGTCGCCATTCAGAGCCGCGGACGCAGGCTGATATTGGATGATGTCGCCATCCGCGTATCCGAGCAAATGCGGCTGGAGCTGCACATTGATACCGATGAAGCCAACGCGGCCGGCGCAGACGACCCGGACGCCGTCGCCACGCTGGTATCAGGCGCATGAATCTCACCGCGCCCCAGATGGAAAGCGCGGTGAGCCGCATCGTCACGCGGCTTGCCGAGCGCGAGCGCCGGGTCTATGCCCTGCGTTTGCATCAGCTCAGCATGGGTATCGATCCGACGATATTCGTCAGGCATGCCACGCTGCATCTGGTGTTGCCTGATTTAGCGTTTCTGCGGCAGTTTGCCGCCGCGGATAACCGCCATTCGGCGGTGGCCGCGTTGCAGGAGGCGCTGTCGTGGGGGATGCGAATCCATATCAGCCTCCATCGGCAGTTGCTGGGCGCATTGCCGGTTAAAGCGCTGAGCCGGTTGCCGCTCAGCTTCAGCGACCATCAGGGACACGATGTCAGGCTATTCGGCGGCCCGCTGCTGAGCTATCGGGATATTGCCGCGCAGAAACCGGGCTGGCTGGTTGTTCAGCGCAAGACGCTGATAACGCCGTTGGTGCGGGACAGTCTGCTATCGCGTCACATTCAACTGTTAAGGCAGGAGTAAATCATGCAGCTAGCCAGAGTGGTGGGATCGGTGGTGTCAACCCAGAAGTCGCCTTCGCTTAGCGGCAGAAAATTGTTGCTGGTGCGGCGGGTGACGGGCGATGGATCGTTGCCGCCGGACGGCGTGGAGCCGGATGAAGTGGCTGTGGATTCGGTTGGCGCGGGAGAAGGCGAACTGGTGCTGTTGTCCTCCGGTTCCAGCGCCCGGCGGGTGTTTGCCGCCCCCAATGAGGCCATCGATCTGGCGATTGTCGGCATTGTGGATAATTTTTCGCGTTAATCGCTTTTCGCGTTAACAGGAGCGACCGTCTGATGAGTATTTATACCAAAACCGGCGACGCAGGCACCACGGCGTTATTTACCGGCCAGAGGGTGAAGAAAAGCCACCCACGGGTTGAAGCCTACGGCACGCTGGACGAGCTGAACGCCGCGCTCGGCCTGTGCGTGCGCGTAGTGGATAACCAGGAAAACGGCCGTTTGCTGGAGACGGTGCAATATCAGCTGTTCTATTTCAGCGCCGAATTGGCCAGTGAAAACGCGGAACCTCTCGCCGCCGGACGACGCTGGATCGAAGCCGGGGATATCGTGGCGCTGGAACAGGCCGTCGACCGCTGTATGTCGGTTGTACCGCCGGTCAACGGGTTTGTCTTGCCCGGCGCCTGCGAAGCCGGCGGCCGTCTTCATTTCGCCCGTACGCTGGCGCGCCGCGCCGAACGCAGGCTGGTGGAACTGGCGGAGCAGGCGCCGATCAGGCCGGTGCTGCTGCAATATCTGAACCGACTGTCGGATTGCCTGTACGCCCTGGCCCGCGATGAAGATCACCGCCATCGGCAAGCGAGGATGGTCGAAACGGTGCTCAGCCGCTATCTGGCCGCCGCCTCAGCCGCACAGCCCATCGCCTCCGCCGCGCTGGCCTTCGCCGAGATTCATCAACTCATCAAGACGGCGGTAGATGCCGCCATCAAGCTCCATGTCCCCGTGGCGATCGCACTGGCCGATCGCCACGGCAATTCAATTATGACCTATCGCATGCCGGATACCCTGCTGGTCAGCAGCGAGCTGGCGCCGAAAAAAGCCTGGACGGCGGTGGCGATGAAAACGCCCACCCATTTGCTGGGGCCCAGCATCCAGCCGGGCGCCGAGCTGTTTCAGCTTGAGTCCAGCACCGGCGGCAAGGTTGTCACCTTTGGCGGCGGTTATCCGCTGTGGCGAAACGGCCGACTGGTGGGCGGGCTTGGCATCAGCGGCGGCAGCGTCGAACAGGATCAACACATTGCAGAAGCGGCCATATCGGCTTTACACCTGGGGAATGAATAATGAACACCACTGAGCTTGAATCTCTCATTCGCACTATCCTCACCGAACAACTGATGCCGGATGCCGCGCCCGACCATGCCGCCTGCGCTATTTTCGCCGGCGTGGATGAAGCCATTAACGCGGCGCACGGCGCTTTCCTGCGTTATCAACAAAGCCCGCTGAAAACCCGCAGCACGATTATCAGCGCCCTGCGCGAACAGCTACAACCCCACCTGGCGACATTGTCCGAGGAAGGCGCGCGGGAAACCGGCATGGGTAATAAAGAAGATAAGCTACTGAAAAACAAGGCCGCGCTGGATAATACGCCCGGTATTGAAGATCTGACCACCACCGCCCTGACCGGGGATGGCGGCATGGTGCTGTTTGAGTTCTCGCCGTTTGGCGTCATTGGCTCCGTCGCGCCCAGCACCAACCCCACGGAAACCATAATCAATAACAGCATCAGCATGTTGGCGGCGGGCAACGCCGTCTATTTCAGCCCGCATCCCGGCGCTAAAAATGTGTCGCTGAAGCTGATTGCCCTGATTGAAGAGATCGTGTTCAACAGCTGCGGCATCCGCAATCTGGTGGTGACGGTCGGCGAACCCAGCGTTGAAGCCACTCAGCAGATGATGGCGAATGAGAAAATCGCCCTGCTGGCGATTACCGGCGGCCCCGCCATCGTTGCGATGGCGATGAAAAGCGGCAAAAAAACCATCGGCGCCGGCGCCGGCAATCCGCCCTGTCTGGTGGATGAAACCGCCGAACTGGTCAAAGCCGCGCAGGATATCGTTTCCGGCGCGTCTTTCGACTACAACCTGCCCTGTATTGCCGAGAAAAGCCTGATTGTGGTGGACAGCGTGGCCGATCGGCTGCTGCAACAGATGCAGGCTTTCGACGCGTTGCTGATTACCTCACCGCAGGATATCGACAGCCTGCGCCAGACCTGCCTATCGCCACAAGGGCATGCCAATAAACAACTGGTCGGCAAAAGTCCGGCGCAGTTGCTGCAAGCGGCAGGGTTGCCTTGTCCGGCCAAGCCCCCGCGGCTTTTGCTGGTGGAGGTAAAAGGCGACGATCCGCTGGTGACCAACGAACAGTTGATGCCCCTCCTGCCCGTGGTGCGGGTGAAAGATTTCGACGCGGCGCTGGAGTTGGCGTTACAGGTGGAGGGCGGGCTGCATCATACCGCGATCATGCATTCGCAGAATGTCTCCCGCCTGAATCTGGCCGCACGCCGGCTCCAGACCTCCATTTTCGTCAAGAACGGGCCTTCTTATGCCGGCATCGGCGTCGGCGGCGAAGGGTTTACCACCTTCACCATCGCCACCCCGACCGGCGAAGGCACCACCTCAGCCCGTACCTTTGCCCGACAACGCCGCTGCGTGCTGACAACCGGCTTTTCCATTCGTTGACTGGAGCGCGTATGAAACGCTTTTCCTTACAGACCCGAATTTATAGCGGCAACGGCAGCCTCAGCGTGTTGCAGCGCTTTCATCAGCGCAAAATCTGGATCGTCTGCGATGGTTTTCTGGCTACCTCGCCGCTGTTGACCAACCTTACCCAGACGTTGCCGGCGGATAACCAGATCGACCTGTTCAGCGACATCACCCCCGATCCGACCATTGCGACCGTGGTCAAGGGGATCGCGCAGATGCACGCGTTGCAGCCGGATGTGGTGATTGGGTTTGGCGGCGGATCGGCGTTGGACGCCGCCAAAGCTATCGTCTGGTTCAGCCGTCGGCAGGATATCGGGATTGACACCTGCATCGCCATTCCGACCACCAGCGGCACCGGCTCTGAAGTGACCAGCGCCTGCGTGATCGGCGACCCGGAAAAAGGCATCAAGTATCCGCTGTTCGACAACCAGATTTACCCCGACATCGCCATCCTCGATCCGTCGCTGGCGCTCTCCGTTCCCCCGGACATCACCGCCAATACCGGCATGGATGTGCTGACCCATGCGCTGGAGGCCTATGTCTCGCCGCACGCCAGCGACTTCACCGACGCGCTGGCGGAAAAAGCGTTGCAACTGGTGTTTCGCCACCTGCCGACGGCCTGTAGCAACGGGGATTGCGTGATTACCCGGGGGAAAATGCACAATGCCTCAACGCTGGCGGGCATGGCGTTCAGTCAGGCCGGACTGGGGCTGAACCATGCCATTGCCCACCAGCTTGGCGGACAGTTTCACATTGCGCACGGGCTGGCGAACGCCTTGCTGCTGGCGCCCGTCCTTCGCTTCAACGCGCAGGATGAACGCGCCCGCAAGCGCTACGCCCGGCTATCCCGGCTGTGTCGGTTCAGCCCCGCCAAAGGGGACGATCGCGGCGCGGTGAATCAGTTGATTCACCAGATTGAGCAGCTCAAACGCCAGTGCGGTTTACCGCGTCCGCTGGCGGCTCTTAAGGTGACGCAAAGCCAACTGCTGGCGCGCATTCCCGACATGATCCCCGCCGCTCAGGCGGACGTCACGCTGCGCACCAACCCGCGTGAAGCCAGCGCCGGGGATATCCGCCGGGTGATTGAAGCGTTATGCGATTAACGCACCGTATCGCTCGCGATAAGAGGAACAGAGGATGAGCGTGTTAACCCTGCCGAATGCGCCGATTTACGGTTCGCTGACCGACTGTGACGCGGAAACGATCCGCCAGCGGGTACGGCTGGCCGGCGTGGTGGGCGCGGGCGGCGCGGGATTTCCCACCGCCGTAAAGCTACAGGCGCGGGCAGATCTTTTTTTGGTCAACGCCGCCGAGTGCGAGCCGATGCTCAAGGTCGATCAGCAGTTGATGTCCCGGCAGGCGGCGCCGCTGATCCGCGGCATCTTATATGGCATGACGGCGACGGGCGCACAGCAGGGCATTATCGCGCTGAAAGCCAAATATCGCGGCGCCATCGACGCCCTGACGCCGCTGCTCCCCCCGCAGATCCGCCTTCATATTCTGCCGGATATTTATCCGGCGGGCGACGAAGTGATCACCATCTGGCTGGCGACGGGTCGGCGCGTTCCGCCCGCCGCCCTGCCCATCAGCATCGGCGTGGTGGTGAATAACGTACAGACCGTGCTCAACGTGGCGCGCGCCGTGGAAGAACAGCAGCCGGTGACGCATCGCACCTTGACGGTTAACGGTGCCGTGGCTACGCCGCTGACGCTGACCGTACCGCTCGGCGTCAGCTTCCGTGAGGTTCTGACGCTGGCCGGCGGCGCCACCATCGACAAGCCGGGGTTTATCAACGGCGGCCCGATGATGGGACACGCCCTGAGCGATCTCGATCTGCCGGTCACCAAAACCAGCGGCGGTCTGCTGGTTCTGCCGGCCGACCATTTGTTGCTGACCCGCCGCCTGCGCAGCGATCGGGATATTCTGGCGATTGCCCGCACCGTGTGCGAGCAGTGCCGCATGTGTACCGAGCTGTGCCCCCGTCATCTGGTGGGGCATGAACTGTCGCCGCATCTTTTGGTTCGCGCCGTTAACTACCAGCAGGTCGCGACCCCCGACGTCCTGCTGAGCGCGCTGACCTGCTCGGAATGCGGCCTGTGCGAAAGTTACGCCTGCCCGGTGGATATTTCGCCCATGCGCATTAACCGCCTGTTGAAACAGCAGTTGCAAACCCAGGGCGCACGCTATCAGGGCGAGCTTTATCCGGCCGATCCGATGGCGAACTATCGCATGGTGCCCATTTCGCGGCTGATTACCCGCCTCGACCTCGCCCAATGGTATCAGGACGCGCCGTTTGTTGAGATGAATTATCAGCCTGAACACGTGGTGCTGCCGTTACGCCAGCATATCGGCGCACCGGCAGAAGCGATGGTTGCCGTTGGCAGCACGGTTCGCACAGGGCAACCAATCGCCGCCATCCCGGACAACGCGCTAGGCGCCCCGGTTCACGCCAGCATTAATGGGATGGTCGCCGAAGTGAGCGCCTCCGCCATCGTTATTACCGCCCATCGCGCCGCCAGAGGATAAGAGGTATGTCACACGCTATTGGAGTTGTGGAATTAAGCAGTATCGCCAAAGGCATGGAGGTGGCCGACCTGATGATGAAAAGCGCCCGCGTCGATTTGCTGGTGTGCAAAACCCTCTGCCCCGGTAAATATCTGTTGATGATTGGCGGAGACGTGGGCGCCGTAAGTCAGGCGGTACGACACGGCGAGCAGCAAAGCGGCAGCTTATTGGTCGACAGCCTGATCCTGCCCAATATCCACGCGTCGGTCCTGCCGGCGCTCAGCGGCCTTAATCCGGTGGCGAACAGGCAGTCCGCCGGCATCGTCGAAACCTGGAGCGCGGCGGCCTGCATCGCCGCCGCCGACCGCGCCGTGAAAGCCGCCAACGTAACGCTGGTACGAGTACATATGGCCTACGGTATCGGCGGTAAATGCTATCTGGTGCTCACCGGCGATATCGCCGATGTCAGCACCGCCGTCGAGGTCGCCGGCCAGAGCGCGGGGGAAAAAGGATTGCTGGTTTACCGCAGCGTGATCCCCCGTCCGCACGATGCCCTGTGGCGCCAACTGGTACAGGAGGCATGATGGAAACCACTCACCCAACCGAGCGGGTTATTCAGGAATATGTGCCCGGCAAACAGATCACGCTGGCGCACCTGATCGCCAACCCCAACAAGGCGCTATACAAAAAACTGGGGCTGAGTGATAGCAGTACCGCGATTGGTATCTTGACCATCACCCCCAGCGAAGCCTCAATCATCGCCAGCGATATCGCCACCAAGTCCGGCGCGGTGGAAATCGGTTTCATCGATCGGTTTACCGGCGCCGTGGTGATCACCGGCGATGTGTCCGCGGTGGAATATGCCCTTAAACAGGTGACCCACACGCTGGGGGATGTGATGCAATTCACCGCCTGTTCGCTGACCCGGACCTGACATGATGCGACGAATCATGCTGATCGGCCCCAGCCAGTGCGGCAAAACGTCGTTGATTCAGCGTCTGCACGGCGAAACGCCGCGCTACCAAAAAACACAGGCCATCGACTGGCGGGACGGCGCCATCGATACCCCCGGCGAATATCTGGAGAACCGTTGTCTCTACAGCGCGTTGCTGGCCAGCGCCGGTGAAGCCGAGGTGATCGGGCTGGTGCAAAACGCCGATGCCGGCCAGAGCTGGTTCGCCCCCTTGTTCGCCTGCGTATTTAACCAGCCCGTCATCGGCATCATCAGCAAGGCCGATACCGTCAGCGATCCGGCGCGGCTGGCGTGGGCGGCGGACAGCCTGCGTCAGGCGGGCGCCCACACGCTATTCACCACCTCCGCCCAGACCGGCCTTGGGATGGCGGAACTCATGGCTTATTTAGACACCGCGGGAGAGTCGTATGTCCGGTAAAATAATGGCGATTAACGCCGGCAGTTCTTCATTGAAATTTCAGCTGTTCGTCTTGCCTGCCGAACAGGTGCTTTGTCAGGGGCTGGTGGAGCGCATCGGTTTGCAGGATGCCGTCTTTACCCTGCGCGCCGGCGATAAGACGTGGAGCGAGACCCGCCCGATCGCCACCCACTATGACGCCGCGACCCTGCTGCTGGACGCGCTGCTGGCGCACGGCATTCTTGCCTCTCTGGACGAGATTGACGGCGTCGGTCACCGGGTGGCGCACGGCGGCGAATATTTCCGTGATTCCATCGCTATAACCCCGGATGTTCTGACCAAAATCGACGAACTGGCCGCGCTGGCGCCGCTGCATAATCCCGTCAACGCCGTCGGCATCCGGGTGTTTCAGCGAGCTTTACCGCACGCACCGGCGGTCGCCGTCTTCGATACGGCGTTCCACCAGACGCTGGAACCCGCTTCCTACCTTTACCCTTTGCCCTGGCGTTACTATGCCGAACTGGGCGTGCGCCGCTATGGCTTTCATGGCACCAGCCATAAATACGTCGGCGCGCTGTGCGCCGAACGGCTGGGGAAACCGCTTGCGACGCTGCGTCTGATCTCCTGTCATCTTGGCAACGGCTCCAGCATCTGCGCCATCCGAAACGGCGAATCCATCAACACATCAATGGGATTTACCCCGCAGGCCGGGGTGATGATGGGAACACGCAGCGGCGACGTCGATCCCTCCATTCTGCCGTTTATCCAGTTGAAAGAGGGAAAAAGCGCAGAGGAAATCAACCAGTTGATCAACAACCAATCCGGTCTGCTCGGCGTCTCCGGCGTCTCACATGATTACCGCGATGTCGAACAGGCGGCGCAGGCTGGCAACCCGCGAGCGCAGCAGGCGTTGCAGCTGTTTGCCGAGCGCATCCGGGCGGTTATCGGCAGCTATATCCTCCAGCTCGGCGGCCTTGACGCGCTGATTTTTACCGGCGGCATCGGTGAAAACGCCCAAAATGCCCGGCGGCAAATCTGTCATAACCTGGGTTTTCTCGGCATCGCGCTGTGCGAAGAGAAAAACCGCCGCAATGCGCCGTTCATCCAGCAGGACGCCTCCCCGGTGGCCATTGCGGTGGTGAATACCAATGAAGAATTGATGATCGCCCGCGATGTGGCGCGTATTGCCGCAGCGGCGGCCATGCCGCGTTTCCCTGGTCAGTTACAGTGAGAACGATGATGAATAACGGAAAAGTTTGGCTGGTTGGCGCCGGACCCGGTGACGCCACATTAATCACGGTAAAAGGTTTGCACTGCATACGTCATGCGGACGTGCTGGTGTACGATCGGCTGGTGAGTTCCGATCTGTTGGTGGAAGCCCCTGCCGATTGTGAAATGATCAACGTGGGTAAAATGCCCGACCATCACCCCGTGCCCCAGCCGCAAATCAACCAGACGCTGGTCGAGTGCGCGCAGCGGGGGCTGAACGTGGTTAGGCTGAAAGGCGGCGATCCTTACGTCTTCGGGCGCGGCGGCGAAGAAGCGGAAGCGCTGGCGCTGTCGGGCATCGCGTTTGAAGTTGTGCCCGGCATTACCTCCGCCATCGGTGGACTGGCCTATGCGGGGATCCCGGTGACGCACCGGGACTTCTCGTCCGGCTTCCACGTCATTACCGGCCACCTGCGTCAGGGCAACCAACCGCAGGACTGGGCCGCGCTGGCCAAACTCGACGGAACGCTGGTGATCCTGATGGGCATGGCGCAGCTGTCCGCTATTTGTCAGCAGTTGATTGCCGGCGGTAAATCGCCGGCGACGCCCGCAGCAGTGGTGATGTATGCCAGTCGCCAGCAGCAGCGTACCGTCAGCGGCATGCTGGCGACGCTGGCCGACGAGGCGACCGCGGCCGGACTCTCTTCACCGGCGTTAATCGTGATTGGCGATGTGGTCAGGCTACAATCCGTGTTGTCCTTTACGCCGGAGCCTCTGACATTGGCCGCGGTTTCCTCGCTTATGCTATGCTGACCCCATTGAAATCAGGGAGATAATCAGGACATCATGAGCGAACATGGCGGCAATGTGCTGGAAATGGCGGCGAAAATCGGCGTGAACGCCGATGACATTATCGACTTCAGCGCCAACATCAATCCGTTGGGTATGCCCGCGTCGCTAAAAACGGCTATCGTCAGCCAGCTTGGGCGGGCAGAACGTTATCCCGATGTGGAGTACCGCGAGCTTCATGCCGCCCTGGCCCGTGCGCACGGCTGTTCAGCGGATAATCTTATCGCCGGCAACGGCGCCACCGAACTGATTTATGCCGTGGCGCAATACCTCCAGCCACGGCGGGCGCTGCTGTTAACGCCGGGGTTTGCCGAATATCGCCGCGCCCTGCTGCGCGTCGGCTGCCAGATCGATGACTATAGGATGTCGGCAGAGGACGGTTTTCAGCCCGATGCCCGACTGTTGACCGCGCTGGACAACACTCGCTACGACTGTCTGTTTATCGCCACCCCCAATAATCCTACTGGGCTGATGCCCGACAGCGTGCTGTTGCAGGCCATTGTTGAGCGCTGTCGCCAGCGCCATACGGCGCTGATCGTCGATGAGGCTTTTATCGATTTTTTACCCGATGCGCCGGGGCTGATTCCCCAGCTATCCGCCTTTCCACAGCTTTATATCCTGAGATCGCTAACCAAGTTTTTCGCCATCCCCGGTCTGCGCCTCGGCTATTTGGTCAGCGCCGATCGGGCGGCTATCCGGGCCATGAAGCAGTCGCGGGAACCCTGGACGATTAACGCGTTCGCGGCGCTGGCCGGTGAAATCATGCTGGACGATCGGGCTTATATCGACGCCACTCACCGCTGGCTTTATCAGGCACGGCGCTGGTTTTATCAGGCGCTGGCCGCCATGCCGGAATTACAGGTCTGGCAGCCGACAGCCAACTATATTTTCCTGCGCTGCCTACGCCCGCAAACCGATCTCCAGCAAGCGTTGCTGGAACAACGCATTCTTATCCGCGCCTGCGCCAATTACCCCGGCCTCACCGCCAACCATTACCGGGTCGCCATCAAAAGCGAGGCGGATAACCAGCGGTTAGTTGCCGCGCTGCATCAGGTATTCGGTCATGGCTGACGCCCGCTGTCCCGCCTCCTGCGGCGAACTGCTTCAGGGATGGATTCTGGGCGGTGAGAAGCTGATCTCCTGCCCGGTGGACTGGTTCAGCGAGGTCTCGGTGACGGATGGGCAACCCGGCGTAACCGAACGTCCGCAGATGCGGCGGATGCTGGAAACCGTGGTCGCGCACTTCGGGCTGCCGCCGGATACCGCTTATGGCCTGCACATTGACTTCACCTCCACCATCCCGGTCGCCAAAGGGATGGCCAGCAGCACCGCGGATATTGCCGCCACCGCGCAGGCTACCGCCCGCCATCTTGGCGCAACGCTGGATGAAGCCGCGCTTGCCGCACTCTGTGTTCAACTGGAACCCACCGACAGCACCCTGTTTCGTCAACTCACGCTGTTTGATCATCAAACCGCCGGTACAACGATTTCCTGCGACTGGCAGCCAACGATGGATATTTTACTGCTGGAAAGTCCGCAAACCCTGAACACAGCGGATTACCATCGCCTCGACCGTCGGCAGGCATTACTGGACAACGCCGATGCGCTGGAACGCGCCTGGCGCTTGTTCCGCGCGGCGGCGAAAACCGGGGATCCCGTCAAGCTGGGAGAAGCCTGCACCCTCAGCGCCCGCGCCAGTCAGCGTATGCTGATCAAGCCGGCCTTTATTGATCTGCTCGACCTGGTTGAAAGCAGCGGCATTTATGGTTTGAACGTGGCGCACAGCGGCAGCGTGGTAGGGCTATTGCTGGATCGTCATCATCATGATGTGGAAAAACTAAGCCGACAGCTATATCAAAAAGGAATATTGCGGCATTACCCTAATCAGTATCTGCTGCCGATGATCGCCGGTGGCGTGCGGTAAAAATATGCTAATAATCGAAACAGGCAGGGAAACCTGCCTGTGAAAAGATAAATGTCATTGCGGATGGAAATTAACGCGGGCCCGGCTGGCCGCCATGCATTCCCTGGAAGCCACCGTGTGGGCCGCCGCCGCCACCACCGCCGCCACCATGACCGCCGCCCGGAGGCGGAAACAGACAACCGCTTAATGCGGTAACTAATGTAATCACCCCGATGATTTTAAAAATACGACTCATGTTTACCTCTGTATTAATGGGACTTCACAGGCGAAGCATAGAGGGGAGCGAATCGGCAAACAATGCGGAATCTTCCTGAAAAGATCCTTATAAATCATTGGTTACACTCGCTTACTTATTCTTTGCACGAAAAAACCATAAAAAAACGCCAGCGGGTTTGAATCGCTGGCGTTCTTTGCTCAGAGGCTTATACGTAACAACTTATTCCAACCATTCGGTATGGAATACCCCTTCTTTGTCGGTACGTTTATAAGTGTGCGCGCCGAAGTAATCGCGCTGCGCCTGAATCAGGTTAGCGGGTAATACCGCGGAACGGTAGCTATCGTAATAAGCGATAGCGGCAGAGAAGGTCGGCGTCGGGATACCATGCTGAACGGCATACGCCACCACATCGCGCAGCGCCTGCTGGTACTCGTCGGCAACCTGCTTGAAATACGGCGCCAGCAGCAGGTTGGCGATATCCGCTTGCTGTGCGTAGGCATCGGTGATGGTTTGCAGGAACTGGGCGCGAATAATGCAACCCGCACGGAAAATTTTGGCGATCTCACCGTAGTTAAGATCCCAGTTGTTTTCTTCAGATGCCGCTTTCAACTGAGAGAAGCCCTGCGCATAAGAGACAATTTTCCCCAGATACAGCGCCCGGCGAACTTTCTCAACGAATTCCGCTTTATCGCCATCGAACGGTTTAGCCTTCGGCCCGCTCAGCACTTTGGAGGCGGCGACGCGTTGCGCTTTCAGCGATGACAGGTAACGGGCAAACACGGATTCAGTGATCAACGACAGCGGTTCGCCCAGATCCAGCGAACTTTGGCTGGTCCACTTACCGGTGCCTTTGTTCGCCGCTTCATCCAGAATCACATCCACCAGGTATTTACCGTCTTCATCTTTCTTGGTGAAGATGTCGGCGGTAATTTCGATCAGATAGCTGCTCAGTTCGCCTTTATTCCACTCGGAGAAAGTGGCGGCCAGCTCTTCATTACCCAGACTCAGGGCCTGCTTCAACAGCGCATAGGCCTCGGCAATCAGTTGCATATCGCCGTATTCAATACCGTTGTGCACCATTTTTACATAGTGACCGGCGCCATCGGCGCCGATATAGGCGACACAGGCTTCACCTTCGGCGCGAGCGGCGATTTTTTCCAGAATCGGCGCAACCAGCTCATACGCTTCTTTCTGACCGCCAGGCATGATGGAAGGCCCTTTCAGCGCGCCCTCTTCACCACCGGAAACGCCGGTGCCGATGAAATTGAACCCTTGCGCGGACAGCTCGCGATTACGACGGATCGTGTCTTTATAATAGGTGTTGCCACCGTCAATCAGGATATCGCCCTTATCCAGGTACGGCTTCAGAGACTCAATGGTTTTATCGGTCGCTTCTCCAGCTTTAACCATCAGGAGAATCCGACGCGGTTTTTCCAGGGAGCCGACGAACTCTTCAACGGTATAACAAGGCACCAATTGTTTACCCGGATTTTCTGCAATCACTTCGTCAGTTTTGTCTGAAGAACGGTTAAAAATGGAAACGCTATAGCCACGGCTTTCGATATTCAGCGCCAGATTGCGCCCCATCACCGCCATACCAACAACGCCAATTTGCTGTTTGGACATTAAAGCAACTCCTGTCTGAAGGATAACCTGCCTGCTACGGCTTATACCCGCAGGCAATAAAAGCAGGCCCACATGGTAACTCAGCTTAGCGCAGGTGAATAGTGATTGGTTTGATAGCCGCCCCTGGCGATCTTACCCTCTATACTATGGAGGCCCTTCCACACATTTTAGACACCGATCCCTCCCCGCGCGGGCAGGAGCCTGCGGGAATCACGGAAAATGCCGACCGCCTCACTATTTCAGAATAAACAATCGTTGCAGTTCGCGCCGGTTGCGGGCGCCCGTTTTACGGTACAAATTCTTCAGATGCGTACGCACGGTGTTCACACTCAAATTAAGCTGTTCACCAATTTGCTCGTTATTTATGCCAACCCCCACCAGGGTGGCGACGGCCTGCTCGGCAGGCGTGATCTTTCTGGCGCCGTCGTTCACCCGCTCCCGGCAGACAACGGGCTGATCTTTCAGCAACGGAGCATAGAGCATGCGGGCAAATACGCGCGTCTGGGCCAGTTGAGCTTTCATGCTGATACTTTCGTTAGTCTGATTTTTAGCGGATTGCTGAATCCCCCATACCGCCACAGGCAACCCCAACGAGCGGATAACGGAAACCATGGTCACGCCGCCAACGCCCACCAGACGAGGCGTCACATTAAGCTCTTTCACTATGGCGTCGGAAAGCGTGCGGATCACCGGGGCATTAATGGAGGTGACGGGAGCGTCCGGGGTAATTTCCACATATTCGAAGGCAAAAGAAACCTTCTCTCTTTTCTCGATAAACACCGCCAACTGTTGCAATTCCTGCATCACCTGTTCAAGCTCGCAATTCGGCATCAGACGAATATCCAGATAAAAAATAAAATTCGCCGGGACGTGATTTAATCCGGTGCAGTTTGTTTCCGCATGCGTTGGCGTGATGGTGGAGGTGGGAGGAATAAAAAAAGGATCCGGACAGGCGTAGCGCTTGCGAATATGCTTCAGGCGAGAAATAAACAAGGCCGCCGCTTCAAAACAGTTTGGCCCCTCGCTAAAACCGGCATGATATTCTCTTCCTCGCGCATCAATACGCACCCAGGCATTACGTTTTTCCCCAATCTCGATAATACTGCCGGTTTCGTTGCCATAATCCGGCACCACAATCAGATCCTGCGGGCGAAACAGATTAGGGCTTTTATTCAGAATATGGCCGATACCTTTGGTGTAGTCGGTAAGACCGGCGCTGGTGAATATTACGCCCACTCCCATCGGGGAAGAGATATTTAATTGTTTTATTGTTTCCAGCAGTAATAAAGCGGAGACAATGCCCTGATTATTATCTTCTACCCCCCGGCCATATAGCCTGTCCCCGTCAACCCGCAGCGTAAAAGGATCGCTGACCCAATTTTCCAGCGGACCGCTGGCCGCGACATCCATATGGGTCACAATCCATAGCGTTTGTTTACAACTGGGCGGTAAATAGTGCGCCACCAGATTAGGCCGCAGCTTTTTATGTGCCCGGATATCCAGCGAGTCCATGCGCTGTACCCGGCACAGGCCATTATGATACAGCCAGCTTTCTATCCACCGCGCTTTAACTTCCTCACCCTCACCACCATGCTCCGGATTAATCGCCGGGCGGCAGACCAGTTCACGATGGAGTTCAATCACCCTGCCTTCTTTTTCATCCAAAGCCTGTAACAACTTATGCATAAGAGCGACCATCGCTGAATGAGGAAATGTTTCTACTATATCAATTACCTGTGCAGAGGAATGTTTACCGTGATCAAGTCACAGTGTAAATATAAAATTAGTCTCACCCCCCGCCAGCCGGCTATTTTTATCACCAGGGGGGTGAGGGTCTCATGCGGAGATCATACTTTATCGATAAAACAACAGGTTATGTAAACCCAATGGGGTGAACATCCTCACTTATCAGCATTATCTTTTTGCTTCGCACCTACACGTTGTTTGCTGCCGCTCCCTGTCTGGCCGCGTATTCTCTTCAGATAAAAATAAATGTATTACATCTAGGGGGGTGAATATTAAATCAGACAAAAGGCGATAGGAATATTATTCTATTTTGTTAATCTGAAAATATTACAGTAGGCAGCACGCCAAAAAATCAGGGAGGATAATATTTTCCTTCCCATAGCTATATTATTTTATCCTTTTATTTCCCGGATATAGATCATCCGGATTTTATTACACGGTTGTCACATTAAATAACTACACTGGCACAGGAATAAAAAAATGAAAAAAACACTCGCCATTATCAGCCTGACTGGCGGACTGATGGTTAGCGCATATGCCGCCGCGGATACGAATGAAAAGAACCGGCGCTTTTATCAGGATAAATTAACCGGGGGTATTGCACTGGGTTTTTTATCCGGAGAGTCTCAGGAATCGGTTTATCATCCAGATAACGGCGGGAAAAAAGCCAGTGAACTGGACTGGAAAATCAACAGCGCGGCTATTCTGAAAGCCGACCTGAATTACGATATTCTGCCCCGCCTTAGCGCAGGCCTGCGCGGCTGGACCACGCTTTCCTCTGGCGACGGCACCATGGACAATTATGACTGGATTGACGACAGTCAATCAGGCTGGTCGGACTGGAGCCATCACGCCAAAACCGATTTAAATTATGCCAATGAAATTGATGTGAATATCATTGGCTGGCTGGTCAAAGCCCCTGATTACAAAGTCGGCGCGACTTTCGGCTACCAGAGAACCGCCTTTAGCTGGTCGGCGTACGGCGGCGAGTTCAACTACGATAACGGCCAGGATATTTTCACCTACCCCAACGGCTACAAGATAATCGGCTACCAGCAAAAATACAGCATGCCTTATATCGGACTAATTGGTTTATGGCGCTTTCAGGATTTCGAACTTGGCGGCCTGATAAAATTCAGCGATTGGGTCGAAGGGAAAAGCAATGATGAACACTATGCCAGGGACTTGACCATACGTACTCAGGGAAATAATGCCCGCTACCTCTCCGCTACCGTTAGCGCCGGTTATTATATTTATCCAAAAACAAAAATTTATGCGGAAGCCTCCTACAATCGTTATGAGGAAGCCAGAGGCGGTATGGAATGGCGAGAAGAAGGAGAAACTGAGTATCTCGATGGTGACTGGAACGGGATGGATAATAAATATTACACATTATCTTTAGGCGTGAAATATATATTCTAGCCGCTATTAGCAGTGTTAATAAATCAAACAATAGATTTCGAGTTGCAGTAAAGCGGCGACTGGGAAAGTCGCCGAAAACGTGGATCATTCACATATCATGTGGGGTAATTGCAATGGGAAAATATACCAAGCCTGTTTTCGTGAACCAGCTTTTATCGGACAGAACGGTAAAAACGGCAAGTAAATTTATAGCCTATAAATCCTGGAACGATACCAATCTGTGGTTTGCAGAAGTCGTCGACAATGGAAATGCTTTTTTCCACTGGCATCAGGGGAAGAAAGCCGAAGGCCATAAGGACACCATAATCAATTATATTACCGCCGACGGCACGCAATGGCAGGCCACGATTAAAGATTATGTCTTCTTTCACTCCCCCAATGGAGATATTGCCAAAGGTCATTCAGATAGCAACATCGCTTATATCAGTGGCGATAACAAAGCTTATGAAGGTAGTTTTGCCGAATGGTTTGATGAATAGAAACCATGATTAAATGCAGATAAGCGATATAAAGGAGACGCCAGACGGCGTCTCCTTTAATCGTTGCGATGAGTAGAGGTGAGCATGGCTAAAGCGGCATCGGATGGCAATCCCTATGCAGGAGAGATTCTCGCCTGCACAGGGGGAATGCGGAAATAACAATGGCGGAAGGGTCTACGCGACAAACGCTATGCGGAGAGCGCGGATCAGGCCTGCTTTGCTAACAGTGCCTTAATGCTTTCTTTGAATTCCGCCCCGAAATCCGGGTTGCGCAAACCATAGGTGATAAACGCCTGCGCATAACCTAGCTTACGACCGCAGTTAAAGTTTTTACCCGCCATCTGTACCGCATCAACCTGCTGAGTGGGGATTAGCTCGGCAATAACGTCGGTAAGCTGAATGCGCCCCCAGGCGCCGGGTACGGCTTTCGCCAACAGCGGCCAGGCATCCGCGGTCAATACATAGCGGCCGACCGCCGAAAGGTCCGAACCCGCCGCAGAAGGCGCTTCCGGCTTCTCGATCATCGAGGTAATGGCTGAAGCATCACCCGCATTGACCAGCGGCTTTTCACATTCAACCACGGAATACTCCGGCAGGGCTTCATAAGGGCGGTGTTTTACCAATACCTGGCTGCGCCCCGTCTGTTCAAAACGCGAAATCAGCAACGCCAGATTGTCTTTGGTCTGATCGGCGGTATTCTCATCCAGCACCACGTCCGGCAACACCACCACAAACGGGGAGTCGCCAATAATGGGTTTCGCACAGGCAATCGCATGGCCCAAGCCCAGCGTTTCACCCTGCCGCACGTTCATGATGGTCACGCCTTTCGGGCAGATGGCCTGAACTTCCGCCAGCAGTTGCCGCTTGGCCCGCTCCTCCAACAGGGACTCAAGCTCAAACGAGGTATCAAAGTGGTTTTCAATCGCGTTTTTAGAGGCATGGGTAACCAGCACAATATCCTTGATACCCGCATTGGCACACTCGTTAACGATTTTTTCAATTACCGGACGATCGACCAACGGCAACATTTCTTTCGGGATCGCTTTGGTCACCGGCAACAGATTCATCCCTAAACCAGCAACAGGGATAACGGCTTTCAATGGTGTCATGAATGGATTCTCTTCATCGGGTTATTTTCACTTGGTAACACAGTAACTGCTGTGTCACGCATGACATTAAGATTACACCTAATCTTGCGCAAAGCGATCGCAGGGATGGATTTTTTCCGCGACATCGGACAATTCTGGTGCCGGCGTCTACCGCCGCCCAAAGGGAGATGAGTCGCCTTTATCAAACGGCACGGTGGCGCCACCAGTAGCGCAGCAACAGGATGACGGCAATGACCAGCACCACAAACAGTAAGGCGGAGAGTTTTTTATCGAAGACGCTAATAAAGTTTTCAATCGCCTGGCCGCCAAAATAACCGAGCATAACGAATAGAGAAGCCCAGAGTATGGCGCCGAGGATATTGAGCGGTACAAAGCGCGAAGGCGGCAGATGACTGGCGCCGATCAGCGCCGGACCGATGATGCGAAAACCATACATAAAGCGCACGCCGATAACGAACAGCATCGGATGACGGGCAATCAGCCCCTGGGCGCGGGCGATGCGTTTTTGCTGACCCTGCAAACGCGAGATAACCCGATCGCCGTAGCGGCGGCCGGAAAAATAGAGTAATTGATCGCCCAATGTGCCGCCAACCGCCACCACCGTAATTACCCACGGCCAGTGCAGCAATCCGTTATGCGCCGCAATGCCGCCCAGCAGAGTAATGGTTTCCCCTTCCGCCAGACAGCCGATAAACAGCGCCCAGTAACCGAATTGAGAAATGTAATGGGGCAGATCGGACATAGTTATGCCTTGTGTTTTTGTACAACAAACAATCAGAATCCGGAAAATATCAGGGGGACAAATAAATCCCTATACAAATCTGAGCTTACTTACTTTTACGACTATATAAAGCTTCATATTTCGCTATCATGTCATCTAGCTTAAACGCTGACATGACCTTACGCCTCGCATTCAGTCCATGTTTTACTCGCAAAGCATCATCGGTTACATAAATGCCGATCTTTTCTGCCAGAGCCTGATAATCTTTTGCATCGACCAGAAAACCCGATTCATCATCGGTAATTACCTCTGGAACTCCTTCAACATTAGTAGCAATACTGGGAACACCAAATACAGCAGCCTCTCCCAACACTAAACCAAATGCTTCATAAATAGATGGCAAGCAAAAAACATCTATATGGGAGTAAAAGTTTTCTTTGTCAAATATCCAATCTCTAAAGTTAACCACATCCATGAGATTATTTTCTTCAACAAAACGCATACATTGAGCACTTAACTCCCCCTCTCCAGCCATTGTCAAAGTAACATCCTGTCGAGTAAATAAATTAGTTTCTAAACCAAACTTCAAGGCTTGCAAAAGCGTTAGCGGATCTTTTTGTGGATCAAGCCTACCCATGAAACCAATACGTAATTTATCTTTTCGCAATGTACTGACGGAAATTAAATCAACCGTCGCTGGCCTAAGCGTAACGGCATTATGAATACACAACTTGTTTCTTACAAACGGATAATATTTTAGATAGTGCCGATTCACACTAACGAGCACGTCCGAAAAGAAGCTGAAAAAGAACTCAACCAAATAATAAAATATTCTCTTATGCTTTTTTTCAAATTTATGATAGGCGATTCCATGTACGGAGTGGATAACATAGCGACAGCCGGCTAATTTTGCTGCAAATCTCGCGACAATTCCTGGCTTAGTAGAGTTTGTATGTACAATATCGAACTTATATTCTCTGAAAATTTTAAATAGTTCACAGAAAGCCTTTACATCCAAATAGCCGATTTCACGCTTTAAAGATGGCACAAAAATTATTTTTACATCCTGGCTCTCAAATTTTCTAATAAACTCATCACTGGGATTATAACCACCGCCAAAAATAATGTATTTATCATAGATGTCTGGCAAGTTAGACAAAATATCAAGACTAACCTGTTGAACTCCCGACAGCTTGGGAATCACCTGTACATGTACAATCTTTTTCATATATATCACTTAAAAATCATTTTCTTTCCAATGGCCCGAACTTGCCTTTCAAACCATCTCGAAGCCCCCAAAACCCATATTTTATATATTCTTTCTTTTGGCCAGAACTGATTATCGAAACAACAAAACGAAGAAGGTTAAACACAGCCTCTCTCAATTTATATCCTATAGGCACGTAATTAAGTCTCATAAGATAAAAGCTGTTTCTAATAAGATAATATCTCCTTAGAGGACTATGCACAGAAACATTTCTTCCCATAATTGACATTCTTCTGTCACCGATGCTGTGGGCCATTTTTGCATCTGGTACAATAAAAACCTTATAACCCAAGTTCTTAGCGCGCAATGACCATTCTATATCAATATAATCGATAAACAGTTCATCTTTCATTTTTCCGACTTTGTCAATTACCTTCATGCTAATAAGGCAACCAGACGCAATAATGAACGTAGCTTCGGTTATATTTTTTGTGGGTATTTTTTTTATAAACGGTCCAATATATACCGTTGCCGGATAAGGCTCATGAGAAACCGCATCAAAAAAAGCCGGACCAACTGCCGCAACTTTTTGTCCCTGGGAAATTAACAAATCCTCAGCCGTTAGAAGCGATTTTATAAAATCATCCTCAATTAAGCTATCTTGATCAAACAGAATAATATGTGTCGCCTCATGCTGATAAGCGTAATCAATACCCAGATTTTGAGCTGCCGATAATCCAATGTTTAATGGTGACAAAATCAGTTCCGCACTATCAAGATTTTTTTTTACAAGCTCTGATAATGCAGTTGAGTTTGAAGAGGCATTATCAATAATGATAATTTTATCAACTTGTTTTTTTATAGAATGCAATGATTCCTGTAATTCAGTTAAAACAGGATTATAAGTGACTAAGATAGCTACAACAGTATAAGTCATATATTATAAACGCCATTATTTTGGATATGATATAGTTCTATTTTTTGTTGCTAGGAAACAACCAGCAAAAACGGAAAAAGAGAAAGACAGTAAAACGGGGTTAGAATATGAGGCGATATAAAAACCATATAGGGCATAAACTTCTGGAAACTTATTTTTCTTAACCAATGTCATCAATAGAAAGAAAAAAGCAAAAGAATATACAAAATAGCCTAAAAGTCCATACTTCCTGATTAGTTCCAACTGACTTATTTCAATATTATCAGTGAATTTCTCAAACCCAATTGAATAGACTTCAGAACCTGGACCCATGCCAATAATTAAATTTTCTATACTCATAGAATTAAATATGGAAATAAGATGGCCTTGTCTTATATGAAATCCACTTCCATCCATGACATAATCCATACCGACCTGTAGATAAAGAATTAAACAAATGACTATAAAAATAAAGCTCTGAAGAATAAAAATTCTTGCAATATATTTCCTAATAAATAAAAGAGCCCCAGTAGCACCTAATAATATAAACGCAAAGGATGTTGAAAATCCAAACCTTGATAAACAAAGTAACAAAATAAAACAAAAGAAATATGCAGATTTCTTATAATCTTTAAAATATGAATATATCGTTATCAAAACCAGCACAAGTGTTGCTTGAAAATAAACCTGAGGATAACCATCTGGTCTTATATAAAACCAACCAGGGAACTCATAAGCTTCAATTAAAGTTACCGAACCCTCACCATAAAAATATAATGATAGAAACGTAAATATAATAACAGCAGAAAAAGCCCAGCCGGTACCAACGACACCAGATATGAGATCTTCAGATTTAAAACCTGTAAAAAAGAGATAAAAAATAGGCACTGATATTACAGGAAGTATCCAAATATAAGCGGCACTGAGCGTTATTCCATTTAATGCTGACGAAAGAAACCCTAACACTGAAAAAATAAGAAGAAGGAATATGGCAAGGAAGAAATTTAGATCGATTTTACCTGCTTTTTTTCGGAAAAAGTTATAACCTGCCCCCAGGATGGCTAAACCAAGAGCCAGCATCCTTATCCCAAGCGGGCCACCAGAATCAATAATAAAAGAAAAAAGAACGAAAACAACTAGAAAGATGGCCATTACCCTATCCCAAAAAATCAGTCAAACACCCTGAAAAAATCAACAATCGGCACCATTAAAAAAAACATCATCCAACCATTTATCCAAAGAGTATCTGGATTTAATATTTTCCATTACAGGAACATAAGGAGTACTTAGAAAAGAAAAATCAATATTCGGTAAATCCATATCTATTATTTTGATATTCTCATCGTTAAAAAAGTCATAATTAACAATATCTTTCCCAGTGGTAATGAGTTTCTTATCAAAACCTAAAGACTCTATTGATCTCATGGTTAACCCCGTCTGATCTGGGTGAGGAAGATCCAATACACCTCGTGACTGGTTATTAATATCAACAACTTCTTCATAAGACAATTGTTTTATATAGACATTTTTTGCCTGTCCTTTAAACCAAAGCTTGAGCCAGGTAACCAGATTGGTTGTCAGATAGACGTACATTGATAGCCCTTGTTCATCAATCATCTTTTGTACTTTTCTCACACAGGGTAAGCGTGAAGAATGTAACAAACCGATAAACACGAGATCATACTTCGGCAGTACTTGTGCACTTTCATTAGCCTGTCGATAAAACAAAGGCCGAAAATTAATCGAAGGATAGTGAAACGCGTCCTGTCGATCAAAAGACAATACTCGATTAAACCATGCCAATCTATCAAACACTACAGGGAATCTTTCCAATGAATCCCATTCATAAAGAATAAATTCACTGTCTGGAAGGGCTTCTCTTAATTCTCCGATAAATTCACTACTGCAATCCACTGCTTTTATGAAAAATACCTGATCGTAGGTGTTCTTTTTAGCAAGGGAGATAATACGTTTCTCATGCTTTTTTTGCAGGTATTTTTTTAGTAACGACACTCGAGAAAGAAGCCCTCCCCAGGGCCTTTCCCGTAGCAATGCAGGGCGATCGGTACATGACATGACTTCTCCCCCTCTTGCAGTAATTCTATTTACGATCACCGTTTCATAATCGTAAAAACCGATACCAATAAACAGTATTTTACGTCCTGTAAAACTCATTTATACAACCCTTTCTCTTTCATTTCCTGGATACTGGTTTCATAGCTATCCACCTGGGTTTCTTGTGTCATTACCCAATCGACAAATTTCCTGATACCTTGTTCAAAGCTCACCGATGGCGTAAAATCCAGCACCGCTTTGATTTTATTAAGATCGGCAATATTATGCCGGATATCGCCCACGCGAAAATTACCAGTTGTTTTTACTGCCGCAGTCGAGCCATAGGCCTGAACCAGGGTATTTGCAACATGCGTAACGCTGGTTGATACACCGGCGCCAACATTAAAAACGTGCCCCGCTGCAACTGGATTTTCAATGCCGGCAATCGTGGCATTCACCACGTCATCAATATAAACAAAATCACGGCTTTCCTTTCCGTCTTCGAAAATGAAGATATCGTTACCATTACGAATTCGGGTCGAGAAAATAGAAAGTATCCCGGTATAAGGATTTGATAGCGATTGTCCCGGACCGTAAACATTTTGATAGCGGAAAGCGACGGCAGGAATATTCAGCGCCTTGCCCGCGGCCAAAACAAGCTGCTCTTGAGTTTGTTTTGTAATGCCATAGATTGAAGAAGGATGAATTTTGCTATCTTCGTGCGTAGTCAGCATTTCAACATTACGCGCGCATACCGGGCATTTCACTTCAAAATCGCCCTTCTCCATATCATCGGCATGCCGAGACTCCGGATAAACCTCACCGCACTCATCACAAGCATAACGGCCTTCACCGTAGATTGCTCGCGAAGATGCAACAACGATTTTTGAAACCTCATGCGGTTCATTCGCGAGCAGATCCAAAAAGATCCCGGTGCCTCCGACGTTAACATCGGTATATTGCTGAATCTGGTACATAGATTGACCTGTACCGGTTTCCGCTGCCAGATGAACCACGCAATTTTGACCTTTCAGAGCTTTCTGCCAGTCATCTTTTGAACGCACATCGCCATGAATAAAGGTAACTTTATCTTTAATACTTTCATACAGCGGTGAATGATCGCCATGAATCTGGGGGGATAAATTATCTAAAACTGTGACGTTCCATCCTTTTTTAATCAGCGCAAGCGCCAGGTTAGAACCGATAAAACCCGCTCCCCCGGAAATAAGAACATTATGATTTGACATATTTACTCCTTGTTTTTTTCAACAGATAACCATGACTGGGTTACCGGATCATATTTTTTAATTATTCTTGCTGGTATCCCAGCGATAACACATCCTGAAGGGAAATGTCCTTTAACAACCGAATTAGCGCCGACAATACAGTGATCGCCCAATGTTGTTCCAGCCAGAATACGTGCCCCTGCCCCGAGGAAGCAACGTGAACCAATACTGATAGGATTGTGTATTAAGGGTTGTTCTAATACATTAACATCAATATCTCTATATTCATGTTCCGTGTCATTAATCATCACGTCGATTGAGATCGTAACATCATCGCCGATATTCAGATTTCCTGCCGCAATAATGTGACATCGCTGCTGAATACTCACCCTATCTCCAAATGTTATCTCAGGGGAAAAGACCTTATCGCCATATTGGCTGATACCTTCTATTCGAGCGTGATGCCATATTAAAACATTACTTCCAGATGAAACATATTCCGGAGTCCAAAATATAGGTTTAAAAACAATGAGATGACTACCACACGATTTCATTCTGGGGCGATAGAAGAGATAGGTATAATATTTTCGAGACAAAAGATAAAAAAACTGTAATTTTCTTGAAAAAGGCATATTACTGAAATTTTTTATCTTTCTAAATATCTTATTCACTAGTGAGCTCAATTTAATGTTTATTATTTAAAGTATTGGTTATCGATATTTTATAATTATTAATATTATAACCAGTAATATATTTCAGCCTTGACTCAACCTCAACCCAGAAATCTTCAGTGCAGATTTCAGACTTTACTTTACTAATTTTAGTCATCAATGATAATTCATCATCGAAACCATCATCCATGACGTTAATACTATCATCAGCATCTTCATCAATATATCGTAAGCTTGCACAGTTATTCATATAGCTATCATAATAGGCCGTACTGTTGTACGAAATCGTCATGTGATACTTATCTGATTCCAGCAAAGACTTTATCGTGCCTGAAGCACATAAAGAAAATCCATATTTTTCAAAGATCTCATTATAATCATTGATCTGCAAAGACGGGTGCATCTTTACATCAATTTTAATTTCCGGATCCTGCAACTTCAGCGATGATAACAGTTTTAACATTTTCATGTTATTAGCGTGAAAGGTGTATCTAGACAATAGAACTAAAATACAGGGCTTGCCTTGTAATGTTCTTTTACCCAATTTTTTAGTCTCATTAGGATAACCGGCAACTAACATTTGCTCACGTGGTACACCATAACGAGAAAATTCGTTTTTTGTATATTCCCCCCAGCATAACAGCCGATCAGAAATAATATTTTCGTATGCAATCATATCTATATTTTTATTATCACAAATAAAATACAAGCCATGTTGTAGGGTGTAAGTGCGGATATTCTTATTTTTAAAAAAGGTATCTAAAACCCCTTCATCCATATGTGAACTACAAAAAGCGATATAAGCTTCTGGCATATCCACTCTTTTTTTTTCTAATGTATCGATGTAGTTCATTAAATAGGAGAAGAAAGATGAAATAAGTATTTTATCCTTAAAAGAAATCCCATCAACTCTCGAGAAAACAAATCGTATTGCTTTGATGATGTTAATTAAATTGACCTTTATCCTTTTTTTATTGTGATTAAGATCAATAAGGGGGCCTGGAACCTGTTCACGAACATAATTTAACAGTGAATAATAATCATCACGGCCATACCCCCCCATAGAATACAAAAAGAAAGGTTTTTCCTGCCCTACAGGTAGTTCAACATCTCGCGAGGAAAAAAATCGGGTTATATCCCAATAATTAAATACCTTTTTACCATAAATAATAGATGCCAACTCCACAGAAATAATTTTATGTAAGGGATACCCTCTGTAATTAAAAGATAGTTTCCCTTTACATTCTTTATATTTTAAGAAAAAGTCTTCCACCAGAATACCTCTATTAGGAATAGCCAAATACTATTTGTTTTTTTTGAGGAGATAAAAAGATTTATACGCGCGCAGTAAGAAAACAGTCACTTCGGCAAGTAACGTTAATAACGCGATGTATAGCGCCATAACGTGTCCTGTAACATAGAGTACGGCTAAGCCTATAGAGTAAAAAGAAGCACCAATCATAAGAGTTTGATTAGCGACTCGATGAAATCCCAGACTGCCTAAAAGAGGAAATCCCAAAAATGACGAAGGCACGATAAACAAACAGGCAATCATAAATATTTTCACCAGAATAACTGCCGTTTCAAATCCTTCGCCAACGTACCAATAAATAACATCATCCACCCATCCCCAAAGTAAGGCACAAGCGATAAATGCAACAACCATAAGCGCACTACAAGTCATTAATAAAAAACGGACATCTTTTCTAAAAACCATAAAAGGATAAAAGGCCTGTGTTACCGCAGCAATAGCCATTTGTCCGAGTTTATAAAACTGATCCGCCACAGCATAAACGGCAGCTTCACTGGTTCCTGCAACACGTGAAACAATAAAGACCGACGCCTGCGTGTACATCGCCACCATGACTCGCGGCGCATAAAATCCCATCGCATTTTTCAACAAAAACGTCATATCCGCATAATGACACAAGGTAAATCCGTATCCCCGCCATTTGCTATATATAAGTGAAAAAATCATACAGACGATGGAAGAGAGGCCTAGCGTATAAGTAACCAGGTAAAACTCGGCAGAGCTGTGAACGAAGAAATAGATAACAGCAAGCATAACCAGTTTACTGAGCACGGTAGCAAAAGTAATAATTTTAAGGGCTTCGATACCTTGAAATAGCCAGTTCGGCTGTAACGATGTCGCCACCAGGAAAAGCCAGAAAGGTACGGCATAACTGAAAAAGTGGTGTGGGGGTGCCAACAGCACAAAAATAGCAAGGCTCAATAGCAATATCGGTATTTTTATTAAAAAGGAGGCTGATAACAATTTTCCTACATATTTAGGGTCTTCACGATGTTCCGAGACTTCCTTTATTAAATATAGAGCCATCCCTAAATCAACAATCACGAAAGCAAAGCTGGAGAGTGAGACACCTGACACATACAATCCATATTCATCTTTGCTTAATCTATTGATTAACAACGGCGTTAATATAACGCCGACAACAATTGAGCTGGCTTGAGTAATAATAGTTGCCAGAATATTAAAAAAAAGGTTTAGCTTTGGATGAATTGGTTTCATGAATGGTCTTTTAATTATATATTTTCAGATAATTTTAAAAAAATGGGCTTATTTTTAACCAAAAAGCCCATTTAAAAATAATCAATGAATTAGTCAACGTTCATAATTTTTAATACTTTTTCAACATCCTCAGGCGTATCGATTGCCAGACTATTGCCATGGAGGCTAACCATATTGACGTCATATCCCAGTTCCAGAAAACGCAATATCTCGATATCTTCCTCATTTTCAAAGGGGGTTTTTTCTTCACATGAAGAAAAATCCTGCAACGCCTTGATCGGAAAACCATAAATACAAATCTGCTTCCAGGATTTGTTAAATACACCAGTCTTACTGGAAGGAATCGCGGCACGGCTCATGTACATCAAGCGTCCATCAGGACGGAAAACAACCTTCGGGATGGTTTTACTTTCATATTCGGAAGGATCCGTAATTGGAGCCATGCCATTAACAATGGAATCCGGCTTACGCAAGCATTCGTCAATGATGGTTTTAATATCGTCTGGATTAATGATAGGTTCATCGCCCTGAACGTTGACGACAAAATCCAGATTGCCGATTTTCTGACACGCTTCATGGACACGATCCGTTCCCGTCTTGCATTCACGAGACGTCATAATAACATTTGGAGTAAATGTTAAACAAAAATCCAGAATTTTTTCATCATCGGTCGCGATGTACACCCTACCGGCTTCAACAGCCAGGCAGCAACGCTGCCAGACGCGTTTTATCATCGGCACACCATTCAACTCGATAAGTGGCTTACCAGGTAAACGGGTCGATTGATATCTTGCTGGTATCACTATGGCATAATTCATATATCACCTAATTATTTCTAAATGAGTAAAGTCCTTTATCTCATGACCGGTAAAACTTGCCGATGATCTCACTAAATTTGCTGCCGTAGATAACCCCGAAACAAACATAAAATCAATTTTATTTTCCTTAGCCGCAGTTAAATCCCCTAATGCATCACCAAACATAATGCCGTTTCGATAACCTCGTTCAAGAATTTTTTTTATATTATTAGCTTTCGACTCTGGAGAACCAAATATTCCTGAAAAATAGCTATCCAGGCTCCTCGCAGAAAATACATCCCGCAGTTCCTGTTCATCGGAACCGCTGGCCACATACTTATCTTCTTTAATAGCCGTTATAAATTCAATAAATCCTGTATTGAGTTTTGCTTCTTTATAGAGTTTTTTACAAAAATCCGCATAACGGTAAAGAATATTATCGTACTGCTGCTGATATTGTTCCTTTGAGCATAATAAAATATTTTTTAGAAAATGCTCAATATGAAGGTAACGGGAGCGACCGAAATTTTGAGAAAAATAATCGATACACTCATTGACCCGATGCACTGGGTAAGAACCCAGTGCTTTTTTCATCGCATCCAGTTTTAGCTGGTTTGAATCAAGGATAACGCCGTCACAATCAAAGATATATACATCATGATCAGACGAGAGGCGCATAAATCGAACCTTTTTTAAGCGGATAGGACGTAGGCGTTAATGAGATGATCTCTTTCTTCTCTTGATACTCATTAATCCTAATGATCAGATCCACCATTTCCTGTTGCCTGTCATCACCTTTTTCATAGCCATCAAATCCCACCAGCCTTATGGATGATGAATTTGCGGCTAACGCTGCGGAAATCGCGTAACCGATGGTCAACTCAGAGGGGATTATGCAATAACTTTTTTCTACTGCATATTTTTCGGCCTCTACTCTGAGACCATAGTCAAAAATTTCCGTTTTCGGACTCAGGTAGGACAATTCGTCATTATTAAAACGATGCTTGGGAAGAATTAACGGCTTCGTCAGACTGCTATACTTGTTTTTATCTGCCAAAAACTTGGTGTTATGAGAAATAATATAATAACTGACGTACTCTGCCGGGATATTCTTATTCACATTGATGGATAGCACAATTGGCTGATGCTCGACAATATAATCGATAATGCCGTTCTTATAGCGCAACACACTGTCGCCGCTACCAATAATCAGTACCTCACGATTGGCGAACCGCCCGCTCAAATCATCGCCGCCTGCAACAGTATCGCTATCTTGATCGTTAAGTTTTAAAGCCTGTTCTAATACCTTACCGCTGTAGGAGGAGGCCTGCGCCTTACTGAGGTAATCTATTGCGCCGACAATTTCATCAGGCCCATAGCGCTCATTGGATAACAGGTTCTGCACATACGTTGGATGCACATTGTTCTGCGCTCCGATGAAATAGAGAAAATTACTTCCCCAACCATATGCCTTCTGCATCTTGTCAAAATGCCTGACCACCAGATCGTAAACGGGAGCCGGGTTATAAGGCGATCCGGACTTACTCAATACGGTTAGCAGGTTTTCAGTCTGCGCGTTACCTGCCCCACGCCCCATACCTGTTACAGTAACATCCAGCCAGGTAACGCCATCTTCGTAGGCCATTAACGTGTTATCAAGGGCTTTGGCCATGTTATTGTGCGTATGAATACCTAGCTCGCCTTCCCAGTGAATTCTCAGCGCCTGAATAATTCGCTGAACCTCTTTGGTATCCATATTGCCTAAAGAGTCAGCAAAATAAAGCACATCAAGACAGTTCCATGCTACAGCCTGCCGGGCTTTCTCAGAAATAACTTCACTGGGCTTGCCGCCAGATTGCATCAGATTGAATCCGACTTTATAGCCTTTTTGCTTCAATGCCTTGGCGATTGCTCCCGATTGCTCAACTTCATGAAAGTGGGCGGCAATACGCACTAAACTGATTTTACTTTCAGTCTTATCGACAAATAATTTATTAATCGCCTCTTCTACCGGCATATTTGCAGAAAGAACCGTTTTAGCATCAATCATGACACCATAAACCGGCCCCTCTGGCAGAACCAGACGGTTGACCAAACTTTCTGTCGTGTAAGCAAAAGGCCCTAAAAAACCATTTTGAGGAAAGTTACGCAATCCCAGTTCGACATAATCAATCTTAGCTGCGGCAACCGCTGCCAAATATGCATTGACGACCTCAAAATCGAAATCCCAATTGTTGTAGTAGCCACCGTCACGTAGAGTACAGTCCAGAATTTTCATTCCCATTACCTCTTTTAAGAATAAGTTTGTAATTCGATAAGTCCGCCTTAAAACACATCTGCTTCAGACAGTCTTTTCGCATTCTTGTCCTTCTCTGAAAGTAACGGCTGTATATCCAGCGGCCACTCGATACCAATACTTTCATCATTCCATAAAACGCCGCGGTCACTTATCGGCGCATAGTAATTGGTCGTTTTATAAAGAAACTCTGCTGTTTCGCTCAATGTCAGGAACCCATGAGCAAAACCGGCCGGGATCCAGAACTGTCGTTTATTTTCTGCGGAAAGATGGACCCCTACCCACTGCCCAAAAGTGGGAGAAGACTTTCTTATATCGACCGCAACATCGAACACCTCGCCAACAACACATCTAACCAGTTTATCCTGTGCGTGCGGGGCCAATTGATAATGCAAGCCGCGTAATACGCCTTTGGATGATTTTGAATGGTTGTCCTGAACAAAGTTTATAGAATATCCAATGGCTTCTTCGAAATTTTTCTGGTTGAAACTTTCATAAAAAAAACCGCGATCGTCGCCAAAAACAGTAGGTTCGATAATTTTTACAGCAGGAATTTTAGTATCGATTATTTTCATGGTTATCACTTATTTATACAGTTGAATATTCTCAAGTGCTTTTTTCCAGTCGCTGGGATGAATATCAAAGAATTGATTTATTTTACAGCAGTTCAATTTTGAAAAGTGCGGTCGCTTTGCAGGCGTGGGATACTGTTCTGTTTTTAGCGCATTGAGTTCGGGCTTTCTTTCCAATATGTTTTTTTCTACCGCGATATCGAATATTTTCTCAGCAAATTCAAACCAGCTGACATAAGGTACGCCGCTGAAATGATATATACCCCAGTGGGTTGTTTTTTGAGCGTGGATTTTTTTTGCAATTATAATTAAGGCGTCGGCGATATCGCCAGCGTAAGTCGGGCCGCCAAACTGATCGGCGACAATACCGAGTGAATCACGATCCTTACCCAGACGAAGCATGGTTTTTACAAAATTATGACCATCCTCGCCAAAGACCCAGGCCGTTCTCAGAATAATATGTCGCTCACAGGCCTGCGCGACGGCAACCTCGCCGGCATGTTTACTTTTACCGTAAACGCTTTGCGGATCGATAGGATCCGATTCAACGTAAGGCTCGTCGCTGTCACCATTGAAAACATAATCGGTTGATATATGTAATATTGCCGCTCCGTTTTCCTCCGCGGCCTCAGCCAGAAATTGCGGCCCGTCTCGATTGATTTTATAAGATAAATCTATTTCCTGTTCTGCTTTATCAACTGCGGTATGGGCGGCAGCATTAATAATTACGTCCGGCTTAAATGTAGCGACGGACTGAAATACCGCTTTACGATCGGTAATATCCAGAACGTCCCGATCGACTGCAAGCAATTCCGTACAGCCTTGCAAACGCTCAACCAGACGGCTTCCTACTTGTCCATGAGCACCCGTAATCAATATTCTCATCATCATTTATCTCAAACAGTTGGTTTAAGCAGCGATATTAAATAACGGCCATAGTCATTTTTCAGCATAGGCTCGGCTAAAACGGCAAGCTCATTATCATTCAGCCAGCCGTTGCGCCAGGCGATTTCTTCCAGACAAGCAACTTTCAGCCCTTGAACATGCTCAATGGTTTCGACAAAAGAGGATGCCTCATGCAAACTTTCATGAGTCCCTGAATCCAGCCAGGCAAATCCGCGCCCCAGCAATTCGACATTAAGGCTACCATCATCCAGATACATTTGATTGACCGCGGTAATCTCTAATTCACCTCGACTTGACGGTTTAACAGCCTTCGCAAAATCAATAACTTGATTATCGTAGAAATAAAGTCCCGTTACAGCCCAGCTTGATTTCGGTTTTAGCGGCTTCTCTTCAATTGAAAGAACTTTATTATCTGCGTCGAATTCAACCACGCCAAAACGTTCAGGGTCTTTTACACGATAACCAAATACTGTCGCGCCGCACTCCCTGCTTGCTGCCTGAGCCAGCGTTCGCGAGAATGACTGTCCGTAGAAAATATTATCACCCAGCACCAGACAACAGTTATCATTGCCGATAAATGATTCTCCGATAATAAAGGCTTGCGCCAAACCATCAGGACTCGGTTGAATAGCATATTCAATATTAATACCGTATTTGCTGCCATCGCCTAATAAGCGATGAAATGCCGTACTATCCTCTGGTGTCGTAATAATTAACACATCACGGATACCTGCCAGCATAAGCGTTGACAAGGGATAATAAATCATCGGCTTATCATAAACCGGTAATAATTGCTTTGATACACCGAGCGTGATCGGATAAAGGCGCGTTCCAGAACCACCCGCTAAAATAATACCTTTCATTATTTCTCTCCCGTACCCAAACGTTCCCGGCTATACGATCCGTCTAGAACCCGGCTCCACCATTCTTTATTATTCAAATACCACTCAACCGTTTTCTTTATTCCTGAATCAAAAGTCTCCTGAGGCCGCCAGTCTAGCTCATTGGCTATTTTACTTGCATCGATTGCATAGCGCGCATCATGCCCAGGACGATCCTTGACGTAAGTAATTAAATCCTTATAAGCACCGACATTCGCTGGCTTATTTGGCGCTAACTCTTCAAGTAGGGAACATATTTTCTCAACCACCTCAATATTAGCTTTTTCATTATGTCCGCCAATATTGTAGGTCTCGCCGATAACTCCGGTAGTCACTACGGTATAAAGCGCTCTTGCATGATCTTCAACATACAACCAGTCACGAATTTGTTTACCATCGCCATAAACCGGTAACGTTTTGCCTTCCAGCGCATTCAGAATAATCAGCGGGATCAGTTTTTCCGGAAAATGGAAGGGGCCATAGTTATTCGAGCAATTAGTAATCAGTGTTGGTAATCCATACGTTCGATACCATGCACGCACCAGATGGTCGCTTGAAGCCTTTGATGCGGAATAGGGGCTACTTGGTGAATAAGGCGTCAACTCAGTAAATAAATCGTCCTTACCATGCAGATCCCCGTAGACCTCATCGGTTGATATATGATGAAAACGAAATTGTGCTTTTTTCTCGTCGGAGAGCTGATTCCAATATTGCCGCGCAGATTCCAATAATGTATACGTGCCTACAATATTGGTTTCGATAAACGCGGACGGCCCATCGATTGAACGATCAACATGACTCTCAGCCGCCAGATGCATCACAGCATCCGGCTGATATTGTATAAAAACACGATCTAATTCTGTACGATTACAAATATCGATTTTTTCAAAAATATACCGTTCGGAATCACTAACTTTATTAACTGATTCTAAATTTCCAGCATAAGTTAATTTATCGATATTGATAACTGAGTCGTTAGTATTTTTAATAATATGGCGAACGACTGCCGAACCAATAAATCCGGCACCACCAGTAATTAATATTTTCACTATTAGCCCTTTGTGTTAAAAGAACAAGAATAGTACCTTGCCGATATATGACCAGCAAGGTAATTAAAGAGATAAGCAATTATTTATCAGATTTATAATCGTATGTATAATAATGATAATTACCATAACCATAGTAACTGGCTGCGCGTTTTACAATTGCGTTCAGAATCACACCTTTAATCTCTGCACCATTTTGCTCAAAGCGACGAATACTCACCTCAATCTCTTTTAATGTATTCAGCTCAAAGCGAGCAACTAATAGTGAGGTTCCGGCATGACGGCTAATAATAGCAGCATCAGTTACCGCTAATATAGGCGGTGTATCAAGTAACACAATATTGTAGTTCTCTCCAGCCCATTTTATAAATTCAGGGAAACGGCTATGCATCAGCAACTCAGAAGGATTAGGCGGAATTTGTCCTCTTGGGATAAAATCCATATTTTCTACCGCCGTTTTTCGAACTGTTTTTTCTGTAATTACTTGCCCAGATAAAATATTGGATAAACCGTTACCACCATCAGTTCCCATTAATTCATGAGCATACCCTTTACGCATATCACAGTCGACAATCAAAACTTTCTGTCCTGATTGCGCAATAACCGCCCCCAGGTTGGCACTAACGAAGGTTTTACCAATCGCCGGACTGGCGCCGGAAATCATCAATACATTGTTTTTCGCTTCCATCATTGCGAAATGCAAGCTGGTGCGTAAGCTACGGATAGCTTCAATAGCCAAATCCGTTGGATTACCGACAGCTAGCAACTCATTCGAACGGGCGTTAATTTTCTTGTTCTTATTACGAACAAATAGCTCTCTGTCTTTTTTCTGCTGCCATTCGGAAAGCGGAACGCTGGCGTAAACGTTAATACCTAGCTCTTCCAGTTGTTCCGGGCTTTCAATTCCTTTATGCAACATTGTTCTAACGGCAACAAACGAGATAGAGACAATACCACCAAGAATAATACTCAACAGCACCAACAATGTTTTTCTTGGTTTAACTGGTTTAGGCTGTGTAACAGATGTATCTATAATTCTTACGTACCCAACAGTGCTTGCTTTATTTATACTAAGTTCCTGTTGTTTATTAAGAAGTTGCATATAAACTTCTTGCCCAGCCTCTACATCTCGTGTTAACCGCAATATTTCCTGTTGGGTTTTTGGCATTCCGCTTACGCGCTTGTTTAACTTATCGCGCTCTTGCTCAAGCGTAACTCGTTTTTCCATCAAGGCCCGATAAGCCGGGTGCTCTTTGGTATACAGCTTGGAGATTTCAGCCTCTTTAAAGGTCAGTTCATTTAGCTGTGATTCGACAGCCACCATAGTATCTAATACGGCTTTGGCCTCTAACGATAAATCAACAGACTCATTTTGCTGACGAAAACCATTTAGCTTATTTTCAGCTTCGGTCAATGAAGCCCGAACACTTGGCAATTGCTCTTCTAAAAACTCCAAGCTCTTTCCAGCTTCTTCAGACTTTCTTTCAACATTTTGTTTGAAATAATTCTGGCTGATGCTATTCAGAATTTTATTAGTCGTTGCAGGGTCTTCACCTTCCAAACTTAACTGTAAAACCCCCGTACTCTTACCTTTATCTTCTACGGCAAAACTACCTAAAAGGTTATTAATAGCAGCCAGTTCACTCTGTTTTTTAATTATAAAAACAGTACCTTCTGATGCATTAATATCGCTAACAAGAAGCGTAATGCCGTTATTATTCTCAATACGCCCTACTACGCCAGAGAATTTAACGCCACCACTCGTATTTACTTCATAATTCTTTGAATCTAATACTTTTAATTCGATATTTTCATCTTGCCAAGCACTAGGGACGTCTAACCTGGAAACAGCTATTTTCCCAGGTTCAATCTCAAATATTCTGGCAAGACCTTTCCCAATAATAGGAAAATACTTTTGTTGAACGACTGTATCCAGTGATAAATCTCTTATAGTTTGTCCAATTACCATACGAGATTTAATCAGCTCTATTTCTGCGGCAGATTGAGGCTTAGCCTCAGGAAGCATGTTTGAAAGATCATTAAGTAAGGAGTTACCAGAACTCTGTTCTACCTGTATAAGCGCATCTGCTTTATAAATTGGCGTAGCTAAAGAGACATAAAAGATACCAACAATAGCAAATACCGCTGTTACTCCGATTATCAGCCATTTATTATCCAGCAATGTTCCCAATAAACGCCCTAAATCAATCTCATCCGAATTCGTTTCAGATGCTTTTACTGAAATTTTCTCTGCCATGGGTTTCCCTGACTTGTTAACTTAACGGCTTAATGCTTGCACCCATTTCTGGGCAGATTGCTCAAGTTGTGAATAGACGAATTCAAACGCTTCGCGGCTTTTACGATAAGGGTCGGCAATTTCCTGTTGATTCAGCCAGTGGCCGAATAGCATGGTTTTACCGCGAACCTCTGGCGCAATTCGGCAAACAGCATCGATATGGCCTTTTTCCATCACCAAAATCAGATCGTACTGACGGCATAAAGCAGAAGTCAGTTGCTGAGCGCAATGCCCTTCAAGCGAAAGACCATGTTGGCTTGCCACATCTGTTGCAGTCGCCTCTGCCGGTTTGCCTACCAACGCCCCCAATCCAGCTGATGCAATCTGTTTCGCGGGTAACGCCTGTTTTAACAACCGCTCCCCGGTGGGGGAGCGGCAGATATTGCCCACACAGACCACTAAAATAGACTCAAACATTGTTATCTCTATGGCCAGCTACGGATACGCAAAGTACCTTCGGTCAGTTCATTAAAGCCAGAAATAGTCGGGACAATCTGACTGATTACACGATTCCAACGCACCAGCGGCGCTGTAGTGACATAAACAATGTCATACGGTTGTAGCTGGAATTCAGTCCCCATCACCAGGGCGGTAGCGTCTGCTGTATTTAACTGATAAATATTCGCCAGTTTTTTACCCTCGGTGCCGCGTAAGGAGCGGATCACAAATACCCCGGTTGCATCAGCAACGGACTGCGATATCCCCTCGGCATTACCCAACGCTTCGGTCAGCGTCATACCGCTGCGATCCATTTTCAGCGTACTCTGCTTACTGACTTCGCCCATCACAAAGACTTTCAGATCGTCGTTGCGGGGAATATAGAGGATATCGCCGGGATACAGCAGACGGTTTTGCGACAGGTCGCCATTTTGCATCAGCGCCTGGAGGGAGATACGTTGCTCTTTGCCATTATGGGTCAGGATAATATTACGCCAGTCGGCATTCTCCGTTAACCCGCCGGCTTTATTAATGGCGTCCAGCACCGTCAACGGCACGTTGGTAATGGCCTGCTGGCCTGAGGTAGTCACTTCTCCGGTCACATAGGCTTTTTGCGAGCGGAATGCGGCAATACTGACGTCAACCTGAGGGGATTCGATATACGTCGCCAGGCGGCCCATAATCTCGTCACGCACCTCAGTCACTGTCTTACCGGCTACTCTTACCTTGCCGATATAGGGGTAGAAAATCGTGCCGTCGGAGTGTACCCAGTTGCCGGTATCGGCAGCTGCTCGGTATGTCCCTGCCGGGGTGGTTAACTCAGGGTGATCCCACACCGTCACCATGATCACATCACCAATACCGATACGGTATTCATAGCGCTGTAACTCTTGATCCAGCTGTGGATTGGTCTGCGCCACCAGTGGCTTGAGGCGCATTTTATCCACTAAAGAAGGCGTTAGCGGATAAACATTGACCAATTTATTAATATCAAAATCAGCATCCTGCTGCTTTACAACCTCTTTCCCACTGGTGGAAAGGTGCGTGCCGGGAATAATGGTGCAACCACTCAGCAGCACTGCGGATACCATCAGCGGTATCAATTTTAACCTGTGCTTTATCATCCTGTGTATGCCATCGCTTTTAATTGAAATTTGCGCAAGTCCCTACAAAACAGCCAATTATTATAGAGAAGATTTATTCAAATAAAACCCGCCGTCAGACATATAAAAGGCGAGTAATTCACCATCTTAACGATGTTGCTCTGAACGACGTGTTACCGCACTCTGACCGTGGTTGATACGCCGTACCCAAGTCAGTACCCGCCATATACGTGTAATTGACCAGAAATAACCGACAAACGCCACCAGAAATGCGCTTAACATCATAAACTCAGTTGCGCCATTGCGCTCGCCAATGACACCGATTGCGGCAAATAAAAGTGCGGCGGCAACGATAACGACCAGAGCCTGCCGCGGCGTTAACCCGCCGCGCATCAAGATATGATGCAAATGTTCACGGTCTGGTTTGAACGGGCTATCACCTTTGCGAATACGGCGCACCATAATGGTGACCATATCCATCAAAGGGATGGCGATAAGCCATAATGCCGTAACCGGCCGCATTACCGCATCTTCGCCCTGAGTCGCCAGTATCAATAGCCAGATTACCGTAAAACCAATCAGCGTGCTGCCCGCATCTCCCATAAATACCTTAAATTTCGCGCCCAATGGAATGCCCAGATTAAGCAGAATATAAGGCAGCGTGGCTGCCAGCAAGCATACGCTCCAGCGCGCCAATTCGTGATGTTCGCCGAGATAAAATACCACCGCCAGCGCACCGAACGTCACGCAGGAAAGCGCTCCCAGCAGGCCATCGATCCCATCCACCATATTAAAGGCATTAATGGCTCCCCATACGGCAAACAGCGTCACACCATAGCCTATAACGCCTAAAAATAACTCGTAACCAAAAAGAATGTTTCCCAGCGAGACAAGATACAACCCGGCATACATCATCACGCCGGCGACCAGCGCCTGTAAGCCGATACGAGGAAGCACCGGCAGGTCAAAACGATCGTCCAGTACGCCAATGATCAACAGCGCGCTGGCGCAGACCATATAAAGGGAAAAATCAGGTAGCCATTCAGAATGAAGCACATACAACACCCACAGCGCCAGATAAATTGAAACCCCGCCGACCAGCGGAATATGCCCGTGGTGTTTTTTACGTACATTGGGTTTGTCCACCAACCCTACTTTTACCGCCACTTTTCTCGCCAAGAACAGCGCAACGAATGCGCTGATAAGAATAACCGTGAATTCTTGCATTTTTGCACCATCATCAACCGTTATGAATATGTAGCATCAGACACGCTACCGCCCTTGGCTTATAGCAACCAATGCGCTGTAAAAGTACGGAACGCCATCCTGCTGGCTGAGGCTTTGGATGCGTAAATCACGCCAATTACGCGACATCGCGATGCTTATCCAAAGCTGAATTATAATTAACAAAATTTTAACAATTATGTTTTATTAAAATAAGGTGACACTCATTACAAAAACCGAATTTTGTACCCTCATAGTATTGACGAGTAATTGCAGAGCACAAGGATAAGATGTTTTAAGCAGAGTTTTTCAGAATAAGACTACGCGTATCCATAACTGTGCTGCCTCCATTAGAACAAAACACTAACTTAAAGGATGAAATCAGTAGGTTTTGGTGAAAGTTTTATTAAAGATAACAGCATGTACAGCCGTAAAATCATGGTTACCATTCAGACACATTCTATGCACCGTTTGACAACACTTCAAACATTACGCGCTGGGGCAAAGCCATAAGGCTAAAAAATGTATAAATACGCGTTATTTTTAATCAGTTTTATAGCCACTGGTTAACATCACGGCTCAGATCGCGCTTATGTCCTGTTCTCCTGTTGAAATTAAGTGATACGAGTACAACTTGAGCACAACAGTTTTCATCACCGAAAAACCGACAACAAATCCTCACAAATTCTGGTTCATCGGTGTTTGCCCTGATACGCTAACAGACGTCATATGCAAATAAAGGTGAAATAAAAAGTATGGAGTGGATCGCAGATCCAACGATATGGGCCGGTCTGGCCACACTCGTCGTACTGGAACTGGTGCTGGGAATTGACAATCTCGTATTTATTGCCATTCTTGCCGAAAAATTACCCAAAGAACAAAGAGATAAGGCCAGAGTCGTTGGCCTGTTGCTGGCACTGGTAATGCGGCTGATTTTGTTATCGTCGATTTCCTGGCTGGTTTCTCTGACCACCCCACTCTTCACGCTCCTTGGGCATGCATTCAGCGCCCGTGATGTCATTATGCTGGTTGGCGGCGTGTTCCTGCTGTTTAAGGCCACGGTAGAACTCAACGAACGGCTGGAAGGCAAGGATCAGCAGCAGCAGGCACAGCGTAAAGGCGCGCGTTTCTGGCCTGTCGTGGCGCAAATCGTCGTACTGGATGCTATTTTCTCGCTCGATTCAGTTATTACCGCCGTCGGTATGACCGACCACTTGCTAGTGATGATGTCTGCGGTGACGATTGCCATCTTCCTGATGCTGTTAGCCAGCAAACCGTTGACCCGCTTTGTCAGCGCACATCCGACCATCGTCATCTTGTGTCTGAGCTTTTTGCTGATGATCGGTTTCAGCCTGGTCGCGGATGCATTCGGCTACCATATTCCCAAAGGCTACCTCTATGCCGCGATTGGTTTCTCGGTACTCATTGAGTTGTTGAATCAGGTATCGCAGTTTAACCGTCGCCGTTTTCTTTCCTCTTCCGTTCCCTTGCGTCAACGTACCGCTGAGGTCGTTCTGCGTATTCTGCGGGGAGATCATGATGAAGCGGAGTTGGACAACCAAACGTCAGCCATGATTGCGGATAATGCGCATACCGGCCAAGAGGTGTTCAACCGGCAGGAGCGCCGTATGATAGAGCGCGTGCTTGGCATGGCGCAGCGAACCATCAGCAGCATTATGACGTCCCGCCATGACATTGACCCGGTGGAGTTGAATACTTCTCAGGACCAACTGGCGCAGATATTAAAAACCAATCAGCACACCCGTCTGGTCCTAATCGACAGTAACACTTCAGATGAGCTGCTGGGGATAGTGAACGTCACAGACCTGTTGCAGCAACAGCTAAATCATGAACCTTTTGATCTGCGTATTCTGGTCCGCCAGCCACTGGTTTTTCCTGAACAGCTTTCGCTGTTGCTGGCCCTTGATCAATTCAGGGAAGCACGAACCCACTTTGCGTTTGTCGTTGATGAGTTTGGTTCGGTGGAGGGCATTGTCACACTCAGCGATGTGATGGAAACCATTGCCGGCAACCTGCCATTGGCCGGGGAAGAACTGGATGCCCGCCATGATATTCAACAGAATGAGGACGGCAGTTGGACGGCGAATGGTTATATGCCCCTGGAAGATCTGACCATGTACATCCCGCTCACGCTGGATGAGAAGCGTGAATACTACACGCTGGCGGGATTATTGATGGAGCATTCTCAGCGTATCCCGCAGGCCGGCGACACCCTGTCTATTGATGGCTACCAGTTCACCATTCTCTCCGTAGAAAGCCATCGTATTGTGAAGGTGCTGATCACCCCGAGCGGCGGGCCGCAATCTGATTTCGAGGTCTGATGATATAGCCGCCATCGTTCCCATTTCCTCTACGTTGGCGGCGCAGGCCTGAATCATTTCTCCCGACAGGTTTGTCATCAGTGGATTGAAAACCTCCATTTCTCAATCTGTCTTAAAAATCTCAGCGTTATCCCCGATGAGAAAATCATGACCATCGCGCAACAGTTGGAACAGATTGGTTTTAAGAAAGGGATGGAACTAGGGATAGAAAAAGGCATCAAAAACCAGTGTACGGCAAATTACCGGCCTTACCCACGACGACGTGGCGCAGTTAGCGAAAGAAGCGCATCAATCGTAAAACCTATGCTTACAGCCGATCGAGTAATTGTTTCAGATCCTTACCTTTCTGACTTTGCTGATTTTCGTCGGCCCAGTCATTCAGCCGTTTTTTCAGTTCGTTTTGCAGACGCTTACGCAGCAGTTGATCCACCTGCAACTGATAATTCAGCTTGTCCCACGAACCGTACAGCCGTAACGGAATCGCCGTATCCCGCAATACCTCAATCAACTGCTCATCGCCCTGCCAGCCAGCGGTAACCCGCACGTTCAGGTTGGTATCGCAGGTTCTCGCCAGAAGGTTAATCTGCCCGGCCCCGGTCAATGCCAGAAATTCAGAGCTGCCGCTCAGTTCATTTATCTTCAATTTGCCTGCGTTCAACTGCACGTTTGCCGTCAACTGCCGCACCTCGGTATAACGTTCGTAGCGTTCCTGACCTCGCACACTGTTGCTACTGCGCACGACGGCCATCTGCACCATCTGCTGAATGTTCAATCCGTGGAAACGCAGATTGCTGGCTTGCAGCGCCGCGCTCCCCCGCCACTGCTGCATCAAGGCCGGCAGAGTAAAGGAATCGCCGCCGAACTCGCCGCGCATGGAGAGCTTACCGCTCAGGCTTTCCGGCAAGGCAAATGCCGCCGTCAGCGGTGCGATATCGATATTATCCAGTTCCGGCTGAATAGTGATGACGGGAGATGCGGTGATATCCATCTTGCCAGGCAGAGAAAAATGTCCCGCTCCCAATTTTCCACTCAGCGTGGCGATATCCAATAGCCCCTGCTGATTGGTTGCCTGAAGAGTGAACTGACTGACATCAAGGCCACGGTAAATCAGCGAGTCGGCTTGCAATGACAGTCGAGCGGTAAATCCTTGCAGGTCGCCCGCCCCCTTATTTGGCAGCGCTTCTTCAGCAGAGATTACCGGTTTTCCCGCTTTAATCTGACCGGCAGAGGCGCCGCGATCGGCGGCAAGTGTGATACCAAGCAGTGAATCCAAATCAAGCTTGTCAGATTTCAAATCCGCCACATACTCGGGAATATCCCCAAACGTCGCGCTGCCGCTGCCCGTCAGTTGACTTTCATTGGCGCTCAGCGCCAGTTGGTCGACGGTGATTTTTTCAGGCTGTCGCTGATAGCCGGCTTGTAAACTGCCGCTGCCGCTAATCCCGCCTTCGGGAATACCCGCACCTTGAATTTGGTAGTCCAGCTTGCTGATAGTCGCATTAACCTGCTGTGGGAAGTGCTGCATATCCATATCCGCGGACAGAGAAAAAGCCACATCCCGCTGATCGCGATTAACCCGGCTGGCGAGAGTAATACTCACCTGGCGGTTATCATGCCGTTCCATCAATAAATTGATATCGCGGACGTTTAGTTGTTCATGGTCATTACGTTGCAGAATCAACAGACTGTCGGCGATCCTGAGTTTATCGATATCTAGTCGCCAGCCTTGTTCTTCGGCGGGCGCGGGCGAACCTGACGGGGCAATGGGCGCATTGCTGGGCTTTTTCGCTTCGCTTTCCGGCGTCAGTTGGATCACCGCGCCTTTCAGCATCACCTGCTTGACCGCCAGCCGGTGGGACAACAGCGGCAGGAGCTGTACATCAAGCCGCATATTTTCCGCGCTAACCACCGGCGCCGTCGAACCCGGCGCGCTTAACGACATACCGCCGGACAGAATGCTCAACTGCGGCCAGACATGCCAGCGCAAGTCGCCATCCAGCCGTAGCTGATAACCGCTACGCTCCTCGACTTGCCTAACCATATAAGCGCGAAAGTCATTGGGATTCACCAGCACTACCAGCGCCGTCATTCCTGCCACCAGCACAACAAGCAGAATTGCCAGCGTTGTCAGAAATCGTTTCATGCCATCCTCATTGTCATTCGCCTTAAGCCATAGTCAGTCTTTGTCGATCCGGCTCGCCACCGCGCCCTGCTGATCCCTATATTTGGCATCCTGACGACGGTTGTAGGGACGCGCCGCCGGCCCCGATAGCGGCTCAAAACTCAGCGCGCCAATCATCATGCCGGGACGTAGCGCCAGCGGCAACTTACCTGAATTATAGAACTCCAGCACAATTCTTCCTTGCCAACCTGGATCGATGCGGTGCGCGGTGACGTGAACCATCAGCCCTAAACGCGCCAGCGAAGAACGCCCGTCGAGCCAGCCGACCAGGTTATCCGGCAAAGTCACCGACTCCAGCGTGACCGCCAGCGCCAATTCCCCCGGATGCAGAAAGAAGGCTTCGCCTTCCGGCAGATTGATTTCATCGCTCATTACGCGATCCAACGCCGCGCTGACTTCATCTTTCGGACCGCTTAAATCAATAAAGGCCGCCGTATGCCCGCGGAATACCCGGAACTGATTGCCCAAACGGACATCAACGGTCGCGCCATTAATTCTTTCTGTTGGCGGGCGGGGCGTAATTGACAACCGGCCATCATCCAGCCAGGCCTCGATATCACGATCACACAGTCTCATCTTCTTCTCCACTCGACATCGGTATTAGGTAACAAAACCCCAAAAGATTACTCAAAGAACTGGCTTATCTTGGCTTTCAGAATATCAATCGCAATGCGGTTTTTCCCGCCGCGCGGCACGATAATATCGGCGTATTGTTTTGACGGCTCGATGAATTGCAGGAACATGGGACGCACCGTTTTTTGATACTGCTCCATCACCGAATCCATTGAACGGCCCCGTTCGTTGACATCCCGGCGCATGCGGCGCATCAGGCAGATATCCAGCGGCGTATCGACAAAAATGGAAAAGTTCATCTCGTCACGCAGACGGGCTTCCGTCAGCAGCAGAATGCCTTCCAGAATAATCACCTTCTTCGGCTCAAGGTGCACGGTTTCCTGCATACGGGTATGTTCAACATAGCTGTACAAGGGAAGTTCTATCGCCTGACCGGCTTTTAACATTTGCAGATGCATCAGCAGCAGGCTGTGGTCCATCGCGTTCGGGTGGTCGTAGTTTGTCTTGACCCGCTCTTCCATCGTCAGGTGGCTTTGATCTTTGTAGTAGCTGTCTTCGGGTATCACACCAATATGTTCGTCACCCACCTGGTCACGCAATTCACGGTACAACGTGCTGGAAATAAGACTTTTACCGGAAGCAGACGCACCCGCTATCCCGATAATGACACACTGATGAGACTGATCAGTCATGGTATTAACGACCTGATTAACATAAATAAAGAGAGGGATACACCAACGGTGCTGTGACGCGGCAATTATAGGGAGTTAGCGCTGTTCACGCCAGCCTTTAGGCCGACGTCGACGTAAACAGCGCAACTCGGGTGGATAATGCCGCTACTGCATACCTGTTTCGTAGCGGCAGGCAACGGCTTACACCGCGCGAAAAGCGATCTCCGTCGGAATAACCTCGCCCTGCCAGTAAAGCTGTGCGGCGACCTGGCCGGCCAGTTCACGGTATAATGAGGTAAATTCGCTCTCAGGATGGCTGACCACCGTCGGTTCCCCGCGATCCAGATCTTCACGCAAAGAGATATGCAGCGGCAGTTGCCCCAATAGCGCGCAGTGGTATTTTTCCGCCAGTTTTTGCGCGCCGCCAGTCCCGAAAATGGGTTCCAGATGACCGCAGTGGCTGCAAATATGCACGCTCATGTTTTCAACGATGCCCAGAACCGGCACGCTGACTTTCTCAAACATGGCGATCCCTTTCATGGCATCCATCAACGCGATATCCTGCGGCGTGGTCACCACCACCGCGCCGGTGACCGGAATACTTTGCGCCAGCGTCAGTTGGATATCCCCGGTTCCCGGCGGCATGTCCAGCACCAGATAATCCAGATCCGGCCACAGGGTGTCTTGCAACAGTTGCAGCAGCGCTTTGCTGGCCATCGGCCCGCGCCACACCATGGCGTTATCATCGGTAACCAGATAGCCAATCGAATTGGTCGCCAGTCCGTGCGCCATAATCGGCGCCATATGCTGGCCGTCCGGCGAGGTCGGACGTTCGCTCGCCGCCCCCAGCATGGTCGGAATCGACGGCCCGTAAATATCGGCATCCAGAATACCGACATTGGCTCCTTCCGCCGCCAGCGCCAGCGCCATATTCACCGCGGTGCTGGACTTGCCGACGCCGCCTTTGCCGGAGCTGACCGCGATAATGTTCTTCACGCCTTTCACGCCGGCCTGATCGTTCACCCGGCGCAGCGTGGCGATATTATGCGTCAAACGCCACTCTACCGCGTTGGCGCCTGACAGGCGCAGCAGCTCATCACTCACCGTCTCTTTCAACGCTTCCAGACCGCTCAGCCAGGCAAACGGCATCGTCAATTCAATATGCAGCACATCATCCAGCAGCGCGCAGTGGTGCAGCGCATTCAGCGTCGTCAGATTATTTTTCAACGTCGGGTGCTGAAACGTCGACAGTACCCCGGTAACCATGGCGCGCAGCGCTTCCGGACGCTGTTCGGGGAAGTTAGGGTTCATTCCGGCTCCTTGAAATTCTCATTATTTAACCGATAAAAAACGGTTATAGCATACCAGAAGCACAGCGCGACTTGCGCGATCGGGCGTAAAAAACCCTGACGGAGGTACTGAATCATCCGTTCGGGCCGGTCAGACTTCCCTATAGCGACAGGTTTAGACGCGGCAGCGGTTTACGCCGCAAGCCGCTATCGGTTAACATCGGTTTCCCTCTATCACAAAAGAAAGCAAGTTCCTCATGACTCAAGTCGCAAAGAAAATATTGGTAACGTGCGCGCTGCCTTACGCTAATGGTTCGATCCACCTCGGTCATATGCTTGAACACATTCAGGCGGATATCTGGGTTCGTTACCAGCGAATGCGCGGCAACCAGGTTTATTTTATCTGTGCGGACGATGCCCACGGCACGCCGATCATGCTGAAAGCTCAGCAGATGGGAATCGCGCCAGAGCAGATGATTGCGGCGATGAGTCAGGAACATCAACAAGATTTCGCCGGTTTCAACATCAGCTATGACAACTATCACTCGACCCACAGTGAAGAGAACCGCGAGTTGTCCGGTCTGATTTACCGTCGGCTGAAAGAGAACGGTTTTATTAAAAACCGCACTATTTCTCAGCTTTACGATCCGGAAAAAGGCATGTTTCTGCCCGACCGTTTCGTGAAAGGCACCTGTCCAAAATGTAAAGCCGCCGATCAGTACGGCGATAACTGCGAAGTTTGCGGCGCGACCTACAGTCCGACTGAATTGATCGACCCGAAATCCGCGGTATCCGGCGCCACGCCGGTGATGCGCGAATCAGAGCATTTCTTCTTTGATTTGCCGGCTTTCAGCGACATGCTGCACGCCTGGACGCGATCCGGCGCGCTACAGGAACAGGTCGCCAACAAAATGCAGGAGTGGTTTGACGCCGGCCTGCAACAGTGGGATATCTCCCGCGATGCGCCCTACTTCGGTTTCGAAGTGCCTGACGCGCCGGGCAAATATTTCTACGTCTGGCTGGACGCGCCCATCGGCTACATGGGTTCATTCAAAAACCTGTGCGACAAACGCGGCGATATGGATTTCGACGAGTTCTGGCGCAAAGACTCCAGCGCCGATCTGTATCATTTCATCGGCAAAGACATCGTCTATTTCCACAGCCTGTTCTGGCCGGCCATGCTGGAAGGCAGCGGTTTCCGTAAGCCCACCAACCTGTTTGTGCACGGTTATGTAACGGTCAACGGCGCCAAGATGTCCAAGTCACGCGGCACGTTCATCAAGGCCGATACCTATCTGCAACATCTGGATGCCGACTGCCTGCGCTATTACTACGCGGCGAAGCTCTCTTCGCGCATTGACGATATCGACCTCAATCTGGAAGATTTCGTTCAGCGTGTGAACGCGGATATCGTCAACAAACTGGTGAATCTGGCCTCGCGCAACGCCGGGTTTATCAGCAAGCGTTTTGACGGCAAGCTAGCGGATAAGCTGGCTGACGCCGCGCTGTACCGCACCTTTACCGATGCCGCGGAAACTATCGCCGAATCCTACGCCAGCCGCGAATCCGGCAAGGCAATCCGTGAAATCATGGCGCTGGCCGATCTGGCAAACCGTTATGTGGACGAGCAGGCGCCGTGGGTGGTGGCAAAAGCAGAAGGCCGCGATGCCGATCTTCAGGCGATCTGTTCCATGGGCATCAATCTGTTCCGGGTATTGATGACCTATCTGAAGCCGGTGCTGCCGGCGCTGGCGGAGCGTGCGGAAGCGTTCCTGAATCAGGAACTGAAGTGGGATGAAATCACCACGCCGTTGCTTAATCATCAGGTGAACACCTTTAAAGCCCTTTTCAACCGTATCGATCTGGATAAGGTTAACGCCATGGTGGATGCGTCCAAAGAGGATATGGCGACGGCAAAAGTCGTGACCGGCCCGTTGGCGGACAACCCGATTCAGGAAACCATCAAGTTTGACGATTTTGATAAGGTGGATATGCGCATCGCCCTGATCAAACAGGCTGAGTTGGTTGACGGTTCCGACAAGCTGCTGCGCTTAACGCTGGATCTGGGCGGCGAAACCCGTCAGGTGTTCTCCGGTATCCGCACGGCTTATCCCGAACCGTCCGTACTGGAAGGCCGTCTGACGGTAATGGTCGCCAATCTTGCGCCGCGCAAAATGCGTTTTGGCGTATCGGAGGGCATGGTGATGGCCGCCGGCCCGGGCGGGAAAGATATTTTCCTGCTCAGCCCGGATAGCGGCGCTCAACCGGGTATGCAGGTCAAATAATCCCCACTCAGGCCGAACATCTGTTCGGCCTGTTATTTTCCCCACTTTTCCTCATTTCGCCGCGCTGATTTTTGTTCATCATTCCGTTACACGCCATATCCCAAATTAAACACATATTTAACTCGCCACCCCAATAAATGTGATTCAAATCACATAAACCATTCCCACGAATAAGTAATCAACGACTTTAAATAGTTAAATTTTGATTTCGCGCAAAACCCACAAATTGTGTGTTGATAAATTGCCTGCAATAAAAACGACACATAATAAAACAGGGAAACTAATGCAACTGAATCGAAGAGGTTTCTTTAAAGTTTGCGCGGGAGGGATGGCCGGCACCACGCTCGCGGTATTGGGTTTCACACCAACGGAAGCAATGGCATCAGTACGTCAATACAAGCTGTTACGAGCCAAAGAAACGCGCAACAACTGCACTTATTGTTCCGTTGGCTGCGGCATTCTCATGTACAGCCTGGGCGACGGGGCAAAAAACGCCAAACCCTCTATTTTCCATATTGAAGGCGATGCCGACCATCCGGTCAGCCGCGGTTCGCTATGTCCCAAAGGCGCCGGTCTAGTGGACTATATTCACAGTGAAAACCGCCTGCAATACCCGGAATATCGCGCGCCGGGCGCCGACAAATGGCAGCGCATCAGTTGGGATGAGGCCATCGACCGCATTGCCCGGCTGATGAAGGCCGACCGCGACGCCAACTTTGAACGCACCAACGCCCACGGCGCCACCGTCAACCGCTGGCTGACGACCGGAATGCTGTGCTCCTCCGCCGCTAGTAATGAAACCGGCGTTCTCGACCAGAAATTTACCCGTGCGCTGGGTATGGTCGCCATCGACTGTCAGGCGCGCCTGTGTCACGGCCCTACCGTCGCCGCGCTGGCGCCGACCTTTGGTCGCGGAGCCATGACCAACAACTGGGTCGATATCAAAAACGCCAACGTGGTGATCGTCATGGGCGGCAACCCGGCGGAAGCCCACCCCGTCGGTTTTAAATGGGCTGTGGAAGCCAAAACCCATAACGATGCGAAACTGATCGTCGTTGACCCGCGCTTTAACCGCTCGGCCGCCGTGGCGGATCTGTACGCGCCGATCCGCGCCGGCTCAGACGCCGCGTTTCTGCTCGGTATCGTCAACTACCTCATCACCCACGATAAGATTCACCGCGAGTACGTCGTCTCTTACACCAGCGCCAGCCTGATCGTGCGCGACGATTTCAGTTTCGATGAGGGGCTGTTCAGCGGTTACGATGAGCAAACCCGCCAATATGATAAATCCAGTTGGCAGTATGAACTGGATGCATCCGGCTTCGCCAAACGCGACGTCACCCTGTCGCATCCGCGCTGCGTGTGGAATCTGCTGAAGAAACACGTGGAACGCTATACCCCGGAGATGGTGACCTCCCTGTGCGGCACCTCCGCGAAAGATTATGCGGAAATCTGCCGTACGCTGGCGGAAACCTGCGTCCCCGACAAAACCGCCACTTTCATGTACGCGCTGGGCTGGACGCACCACACCAACGGCGCCCAGATTATCCGCGCGGCGGCGATTATCCAACTGCTGCTGGGCAACATCGGCATGGCGGGCGGCGGTATTAACGCCCTGCGCGGCCACTCCAATATTCAGGGGTATACCGACCTCGGTTTGCTGACCACCAACCTGCCCGGCTATATGCCGTTGCCGTCCGAAAAACAGGTTGACCTGAAGACCTATCTGGGACAAATCACGCCGACCGCCCTGCTGCCCGAACAGGTTAACTTCTGGAAAAACACCCCAAAATTCTTTATCAGCATGATGAAGAGTTTCTACGGCGAACATGCCCAACCCGCAAACAACTGGGGCTATGACTGGTTGCCCAAGTGGGATCGCAGCTACGACGTCATGGCGCAGACCGAACTGATGATGGAAGGCAAAATGAACGGTTATATCGTTCAGGGCTTTAATCCTGTCGCCGCCTTTTCCAACAAAAATAAAGCCACGCAAGCGCTGTCCAAACTCAAGTTCATGGTGACCATTGACCCGCTGGCGACGGAAACCTCCACCTTCTGGCAAAACCACGGCGAGTTTAACGACGTCGATACGCAGTCCATCCAGACAGAAGTGTTTCGCCTGCCATCATCCTGCTTTGCCGAAGAAAACGGCTCTATCGCCAACTCGGGACGCTGGCTGCAATGGCACTGGGCGGCGGCCGAGCCGCCGGGAGAAGCGCTGCACGACAGCAAGATCCTCGGCAAATTACTGATGCGCCTGCGGGAGCTTTATCAGGAAGAAGGCGGCGCGTTTCCGGAGCCGTTGATGAATATCAACTGGAATTATCAGGATCCGCAAGACCCGACGCCGGAAGAAGTCGCGCGCGAAGCCAACGGCATGGCGCTGACGGATCTCTATGACGACAGCGGCGAACTGATGCTGAAAAAAGGCCAGCAAATCGCGGACTTCTCGCAGTTGCGCGATGACGGCACCACCGCCAGTTTCTGCTGGATTTACGCCGGTAGCTGGACCGAAGCCGGCAATCAGATGGACAAACGCGACAACGCCGATGCCGGTCTGGGCTGTACGCCAAACTGGTCATGGGCCTGGCCGCAAAACCGCCGCATTCTGTACAACCGCGCCTCGGCCGATCTGCAAGGCAAGCCGTGGGACAGCAAACGCAAGCTGCTGGAATGGAACGGCCGGAAGTGGCAGGGGATTGATGTGCCGGACTTTGCCAGCGCCGTTCCGCCGGGTAAAGATACCGGGCCGTTTATCATGCTGCCGGAAGGTCTGGCGCGGCTGTTCTCCGTGGATAAACTGGTGGATGGCCCGTTCCCTGAACACTATGAACCGATTGAAACCCCAATCGGCACCAACCCGCTGCACCCGTCCGTGGTGTCAAGCCCGGCGGCGCGTCTGTTTGCCCGCGATGCGAAAACCATGGGGTCAGCCAAAGACTTCCCTTACGTTGCAACAACCTACTCGATTACCGAACTGTTCCGTCACTGGACAAAACACGCACGGCTGAATGCCATTGTACAACCAGAGCAATTTATCGAAATCGGTGAAAATCTGGCGCACAGCAAAGGCATCAAAGCGGGCGATGAGGTCAAAATCTCCTGTCAGCGCGGCTACATCAAGGCCAAAGCGGTGGTGACCAAGCGCATCAAAACGCTGCACATCGCCGGTCGTAGCGTGGAAACCATTGGCATTCCGTGCCACTGGGGTTTTGAGGGCGCCACCCGTAAGGGGTTCCTGGCTAACACGCTCACCCCCAGCGTCGGCGACGCGAATACACAAACGCCTGAGTACAAAGCGTTTTTGGTTAATGTAGAGAAGGTGTAAGGGTAGCCAACCATGTCAATGCAATCTCAAGATATTATTAAACGTTCGGCCACCAATGCCTTCACGCCGCCGCCGCAGGTGCGTAGTGATAAAAGCGAAGTGGCGAAACTTATCGACGTCACCACCTGTATTGGCTGTAAAGCCTGTCAGGTCGCCTGCTCTGAATGGAACGATATTCGTGATGAAGTCGGTCACAATGCCGGGGTTTACGATAACCCGGCCGACCTCAGCGCCAAGTCCTGGACGCTGATGCGTTTTTCCGAGATCGAAGAAAATGACCGCCTGGAGTGGCTGATCCGCAAAGACGGCTGTATGCACTGTAGCGATCCCGGCTGCCTGAAAGCCTGTCCGTCCGCCGGCGCAGTGATTCAATATGCCAACGGCATCGTGGATTTTCAGTCCGAACACTGTATCGGCTGCGGCTACTGCATCGCCGGTTGCCCGTTCAATATTCCACGGCTGAATAAAGACGATAACCGGGTTTACAAATGTACGCTGTGCGTTGACCGGGTCAGCGTCGGGCAGGAGCCTGCCTGTGTGAAAACCTGCCCGACCGGGGCGATCCGTTTCGGCACCAAAGAAGAGATGAAACACCTGGCGCAGGAACGCCTGGTCGACCTGAAAAAACGCGGTTATTCACACGCCGGTCTTTACGATCCGCAAGGCGTCGGCGGCACGCACGTGATGTATGTGCTGCACCACGCCGACAGACCATCGCTGTATCACCATCTGCCGGATAATCCGCAAATCTCCACCCCGGTCAATCTGTGGAAAGGCATTCTCAAACCGCTGTCGGCGCTCGGGTTTGTCGCCACCTTTGCCGGACTGATGTTCCACTACGTCGGCATTGGCCCCAATACGGAAGAAATGGAGCACGACAATGAAGGGGAGAACAAACATGAGTAAGCAGAAAATGATTTTGCGCACCAAATTCATCGATCGCATCTGTCACTGGATCGTGGTGATCAGCTTTTTTCTGGTTGCGCTGTCCGGTATCGCCCTGTTCTTTCCCACCTTGCAGTGGCTGACGCAAACATTTGGCACGCCGCAGATGGGGCGGATCATGCATCCTGTTTTCGGGGTATTGATTGTTATCTGCCTGATCCCGATGTTTATCCGTTTTGTCGGCCACAATATTCCGAAACGCGGCGACCTGCCCTGGTTTCTCCATATCGTTGAGGTATTGAAAGGCAACGAGCATGAAGTGTCCGATGTGGGCAAATATAACCCCGGGCAGAAAATGATGTTCTGGAGCATCATGGGCTTAACGCTGGTATTGCTGATTACCGGCATCATCATGTGGCGCCCGTACTTCGCGCATCTATTTCCCATTGACGTGGTGCGTTATGCCATTCTGATTCATGCGACAGCGGCTATCGTGCTGATCCATGCCATTCTGATCCATATGTATATGGCATTCTGGGTCAAAGGGTCGATTAAAGGCATGATCGAGGGCAAGGTTTCCGAACAGTGGGCGAAGAAGCACCATCCCCGCTGGGCGCGCAGCCTGAAAGAAAAATCCCAGGTGAAAAAATAACCCCGTTACGCTCCCCGCCAACGCCCGGCATAAATATTCGGCGTGCCTCGGCGTAAGCCATTACGCCGAGGCGGGCGTTCCCGCGAATGCGCCGCAGGACGTGGAGTCGGCGAATAGGCAAACTAAAGGTTATAACTTACGCCCAAAAGTCATAACGTTACCCCATTCCTCCATTATCGCTTAGCAGTTATGATGCGCTATCGTCTTAAAATAGACATCCAGACATAAAGATAGCCATAAATTGTGTATAACACACAACATTGCTGAGACACCATGGAGCTGATAATGAAGAAATTCACCCCCGCCCTGCTGGCATTAAGCCTGATCGCGTCGTTACCTGCGTTTGCCGGCCAGACAACCGCAATTGCCCCTATTCCTGCCAGTCTGGCTCAGCACGACGGCCCGGTACGGATCGCGGTTATCCGCAATCTGGGTTCTGACGACAACACCACCCAGTTTATCTCCGGCGTACTCGAAGAAGGCAAAAAGCTGGGCTTTAAGGTCAGCACCTTTCTGAGCAACGGCGACGATGCCCGCTTTCAGGACTTCGTGAATCAGGCTATCAGCCAGAAATACGACGGCATCATTCTGTCACAGGGACGCGATCCCTATTCGACCGAGCTAATCAAACGCATCGTCGACAGCGGTATTGCGGTATCGGTGTTTGATACCGCCGTTAACGGCGAGATCCCGGGTGTTACCGTCACCCAGCAGGATGATGCCTCCCTGACCGATGAGTCATTCGGTCAACTGGTTAAAGATTTCAACGGTAAAGCCAATATCATCAAACTGTGGGTCGCCGGCTTTCCGCCAATGGAGCGTCGTCAGGCCGCCTATCAGCAAATCCTGAAGGCCAACCCCGGCATCAAAGAGCTGGAATCCATCGGCGCCGTCTCTTCCGATGTGCAGGGCGATACCGCCAACAAAGTCGGCGCGGTGCTGGCCAAATATCCGAAAGGCAAAATCGACGCCATCTGGGGCACGTGGGACGCGTTCAGTCAGGGGGCTTATAAGGCATTGAAAGAAAACGGCCGTACTGAAATCAAACTCTACAGCATCGATATTTCCAATCAGGATCTGCAACTGATGCGGGAAGCCAATAGCCCGTGGAAAGTGAGTGTGGCCGTCGATCCTAAGCTGATTGGCAAAGTAAACCTGCGTCTGGTCGCCAACAAAATCGCCGGCGAACCGACTCCCGCCACTTATGAATTCCGCGGCGCATCCATTCCTCAGGCGCTATTAGCCAGTCAGCCTGGCCCGGTAAACGTTGCCGGTCTGAGTAAAATTATTCCCGGCTGGGGCCAAACCGATGATTTTATTGCGCCCTGGTTTGCTACATTGGAAGCCAAACAGGCTAAATAACAGGGAGATAACCTATGGCATCCACGCCTCTGCCAACGCCGGAATACAGCCGCAATATGCGGTTAATCGGACACAGCGATCAGGGAGGCCGACCTGATGGCGTACAGGTGATGGTTCATCGCGGTTATGCCTATATCGGGCATATGGTTTCACAGGGGGTATCGATTGTTGACGTGTGCGATCCTAAAAACCCGAAGCCCGCCGGGTTTATCGCCGCGCCGCCGGGAACCTGGAATATCCACCTTCAGACGCACGACGATCTGCTGCTGGTCGTCAATGCCCGGGATCTGTTCGCCGATGCCAGCTTTGCCGAAGAAAAAGTCTACTACACCCGCGCCGTCGCCGAGACGATAAGCACCCGGCAGCAGGGAAAAAGCTGGAGCGCCGGGCTGCGTATTTTCGATATTTCGACGCCGGATAAGCCGCGCGAAATCAGCTTCCTGTCGCTGGACGGTATTGGCGTTCACCGTATCTGGTACGTCGGCGGCCGCTGGGCCTATGTTTCCGCCCTACTGGACGGATACAGCGATTACATTTTTCTGACTATCGATTTGGCCGATCCGCAACGCCCTCAGGTCGCCGGGCGCTACTGGCTGCCGGGGATGCATAGCGCCGGCGGCGAGCAGCCGACCTGGCCGGAAGGTAAACGATATGCGCTGCATCACGCCATTATCAGCGGCGATACGGCTTACGCCAGCTGGCGCGACGGCGGCTTAACGCTGCTGGACGTCCGCGATCGCCACAAGCCTCAGCTTATTAGCCATCGTAACTGGAGCCCGCCTTTCGGCGGAGGAACACATACCGCGCTTCCGCTGCCCGATCGTGATTTGTTAATCGTTCTGGATGAAGCGGTGCTGGATAATCAGGAAGATGGCGAGAAGCTTATCTGGGTGTTTGATATTCGCGAACCGGCCAATCCGGTCAGTATCGCCACCTTTCCACAGCCGACCGAAACGGATTATGTGAAAAAAGGCGCGCACTTCGGCCCGCATAACCTGCACGAAAACCGCCCGGGCAGCTTTATCAGCTCAACGCTGATTTTCGCCACCTATCAGAACGCCGGCGTCAGGGCTTACGATATCAGCAACCCCTATCGGCCGAAAGAAACCGGCGCGCTGGTGCCCGCCGCGCCGCAACGCATGATAGACAAGCGCCCCGGCCGGCCGTCGGTGATTCAATCCTGTGATGTGTTTGTAGATGCCGAAGGCATTATCTACAGCACCGACTACAACGCGGGCCTGTCGATCATAGAGTATCGCGGTTAAGTCATGCGCTCAGCCCCGTTGCACACCTGTCTCTTATACACAAATGCAGGGACTCATGACGGTTTTTCCGTTACCCGGCGTAAGAAATTATGCTGAGGCGAACTTGGGCGCCGAGTGAGCAGCATGGATGCTGCGAAAACCAGTGCCGCGTCGGGAACGCGTCACTGGTGGCTCGAATAGCGGTCATGGGCGCCGAGGGAACCGCGTCAGTGGCATAATTTCAGCCGGAAGCCAGAGGTCAAGGAGCTGCGGCGCTGAGCGCTCCTTGTCGGGCGCGTGCTTCGACGCGGCATGAAAATACCTTTCTTTTCGCGCACGAAATAGCTCTGAACTCACAGGGACTATTATCGGTAAATTTGTGACTAATAGACAGTGCACGAGGTGCTGAACGCCAGGCTCCCGCTGAAACTCAATCCAGCGCCAACACGCTCACCCACATCGGCCCCTGCCCCACCGCATAACGCGCCAGCGGCTGTAATCCGCCATCAGCCCCGTTAATACGATACACCTCGATATGATCCGATTTCTGTCCGGCGGAAATCAGGAACTCGCCGTTATGATCGATATTGAAGCCGCGCGGCTGTGTTTCCGTCGGCTGATGGCCGGTCAGAGACAGCGTGCTGCCATCTTCGGATACCTGGAAAATGCTCAGCAGGCTGGCGGTGCGATCGCTGATATACAGAAAACGGCCATCGGGCGTGATGTGAATATCCGCCGCCCAGCGCGTATCGGCAAAATCGGCGGGCATGGCGTCCAACGTCTGGACTTTCTGCAATTGGACGTTCGGCGCGTCGAGCTGATAAACGTCCACCGAACTGTTCAGTTCATTGACGCAATAGGCAAAGCGTTGGTTGGGGTGGAATGCCATATGGCGCGGCCCCGCCCCTGCAACGGCGGCCATGGCCGGCTGACGATGTACGCTCAGTTCGCCCGTTTCCCCCAGATCGTATAAACGAATGCGATCTTCTTTCAGGCAAGGCGCCCAGATCACCGCATTGTGCGGGTCGATATTGGTTGAGTGGCCCCCCTCCAAACCGTCCAACTGCTGGATCGGCTCGCCAACAATGCCATTCGCGTCAATCGGGCTGACGCTGACGCAAGCGCCGCTATAGGAGGCGCTGAACAGGAAACGGCCGTCCCGATCGGTAGAAAGATGGGTCGGGCTGCCGGGCAAGGATGCGGCGCCCGCGTCCGTCAGCAGACCCCGATCGTCAATGCGGTAGTTGATGACGCGAAACTCGGGGCGAACCCCCACATACAGATGGCGTTTATCAGGCGCAATCACCATCGGTTGTACCTGCCCGGGCACATCAACAACCTGTAATAATGTCAGTCCGCCTTGCGCGCCGAGTTGCCACACATGGATCTGCTGACTTTCCGGGCTGGCGACATAAACTACTTGCTGCATCGTATTCTCCTCATTCATGCGACGTTCACTGCTCAAGCATAGGCAGAGTTTTTTATCAAAAACAGAGATAAGTCATACGACTCATATTTTCGCAACCTGACTTCCAGTGTAACATCATCGTTAATAGCGTTATTCTACAGACACTTTGCGAGACTACTATGACCTATCGCGTAATTGCACTCGATCTCGACGGAACCTTATTGGATCGACAGAAAAAAATCCTGCCGGAATCACTTACTGCATTAGCGCTGGCACGTCAGCAAGGTATAAAAATCGTGATCGTTACCGGACGTCATCACTCAGCCATTCACCCTTTTTATCAGGCGTTGCAACTTGATACCCCGGCCATCTGCTGTAATGGGACTTATGTGTATGATTATCGGTCAGGTCAGGCGTCTCATGCCAATCCGCTGACCGCCGATCAAGCCAAACGCGTGCTCAGCCTGCTGCAAGAGTTTGATATCCACGGCCTGATGTATGCCGACGACGCGATGTATTATCAGAATCCTACCGGGCATGTTATCCGTACTCAGGCATGGGCCTCGACATTACCGGAATTGCAGCGTCCGCTGTTCAAACAGGTTGAAGATCTGGTTTTGCAAACGGATGACGCATTGTCTATCTGGAAATTCGCCACCTCTCACGCCGATATCCCTACCTTAAACAATTTCTCCCGCGTCGTGGAGCAACAGCTCGGTTTGGCATGCGAATGGTCGTGGCAGGATCAAGTCGATATCGCCCAAACCGGCAACAGTAAAGGCAAGCTGCTGCAACAATGGGTTGAAGAACAAGGCATTAGCATGAAAGAAGTGGTCGCCTTTGGGGATAACTTCAATGACCTCAGCATGCTTGAAGGCGCCGGACTCGGCGTGGCGATGGGCAACAGCGCCGATGAAATCAAAGCCCGCGCCGATCTGGTTATCGGCCACCATGAACAGCCCGGCATTGCCGAGGTGATCCGCACCCGAGTCTTGTCGTAACGGCTTATACCTCGCTCCACCTCAACGCCGGACAAAGCGCTCAGGGCCTTGCCCGGCACGTCGCACCTTATGGTTAGAGTACGCTGCCGAACGTTTGCCGCAAATGCGCTCCCGCGCCCAACAACCCCGGCTGTTGATGCGTAATCAGAAAAACCGGAATATCGGCAAGGTAGTCTTTAAAACGCCCTTTGTCCTCAAAGGCGGCGCGAAAACCGGAAGCCTGAAAAAAAGACAGAAAGCGCGGCACAATCCCACCGGCGATATACACGCCGCCAAAAGTTCCCAACGTGAGCGCCAAATTACCGCCAAACCGCCCCATCATCGAACAAAACAGCGACAGCGCCCGATGGCAGTCAACATCATACTCCGCCGCCAGCGCGCGCTCGGACACCGCCCGAGGCAGCAGATTTTGCGGCTCGCGCCCATCGGCCAGCACCAACGCGCGATAAAGATTGACCAGTCCCTGCCCGGAGAGCAACCGCTCTGCGGAAACATGCCCCCACTGCCGACGCAAGACTTGCAATATGCGATCTTCTTCATCGCTGCCGGCGGCGAAGTCTACGTGTCCGCCTTCCCCCGGCAGGCTGATCCAACGGTTATCCACCCGGAGCAAATGCGCGACCCCAAGCCCGGTTCCCGCCCCATAGACGGCAACGGGCTGGTTGGCGACCGGCTCCCCGCCTCCGATCTGGATAAGCGAGGTTTTCTCCAGCACCGGAACCGCCATGGATACTGCGGTAAAGTCATTGATGACCTCAAGGTGCTGCAATCCAAGCCCGGCCTTCATCTGCGCAATAGAAAACTCCCAACTATGATTGGTCATGGCGACCCAATCGCCGGTAATCGGACAGGCAATCGCCAGGCATGCCGCCTCGACGGTGACGGCCTGATCGCCCAGATAGTCGCGGATAAGCGTCTCAAGGCTGGGAAATTGCCGCACCGAATACGTCGCCAACTGTGATAACGAGCCTGTTGTCATGTCGCACAGGGCCAAACGGGTATTTGTCCCCCCCACATCGCCAACCAGCGCATAATGCGTCATTGTGTTACTTCCCCAAATTGAAAAGATAATGTGGTTACGATAACGCGACCTTATTCAAATCGCGACAACACAGCACACAATATTCAGGGAAGAAATCAAAGCGGATTTTTTCAGACAGGATTTTAAAAAAAATAATCAGTATGTTAAGCCGTTATCGAAACGCTTTTTACCTGCGCATAAAGTTGCTGCTGCGGATGCAAGGCCAGATCGTCGCGCGCCCACGGCGAGATCCTTGCCCATAGAATCTGGTTGCCGACAACCAGCTTAACTTCTACCTGGTCGTCAACCTCAATGCACTCCACCACATCGGCAGGGAGAATATTACGGATACTGCTCACTTCGGGCGGCGCGAGCACCAGCGATACATCGGCGGCGTTAATGCGGATACGCAACGGCGTGTCCGTAGGCGCGTCCACCTTTCCCACCCACAGATGCCGATCGCCCAGCGACAGCGCGGTCATCGCGTAACGGTCGTGGTGCGCAAGCACACGGACGTTCAATATGCTGCTTTGCTCTTCCCGCGGCAGCCAGGGGCGTAACGCACTGCTGACCCAGACTTCCTCCAGCCCCCCCAGCGCCTTTACTTTGCCCTGATCCAATACCAAAACACGATCCGCCAGCCGAAGAATTTCTTCCATACTGTGGCTGACATACAGGATGGGAATGTTCACTTCTTTCGCCAGCCGCTCCAGATAGGGCAACAGTTCCCGTTTGCGCGGTAAATCGAGGGAGGCCAACGGCTCATCCATCAGCAGCAGTTCCGGCGCGGTCAATAATGCGCGACCAATCGCCACGCGCTGCTTTTCCCCACCCGATAACGTTAGCGGATAGCGATGCAGTAAATGTTCAATCCCCAACAGCGCGACAATATCATCAAACTGTTGCGACATATGCGCCGCCATGCCATAGCGCAGATTGCCGCGCACCCGATAATGCGGGAACAGGCGGGCATCCTGAAACACATAGCCGACATGACGCTTTTCCGGCGGCAGGGAAATACGCCGCCGGGTATCCACCAACACCCGATCGTTGAGAACGATGCGCCCTGACCTGGGCTGGGTCAATCCCACAATGGCGTTGATTAACGATGTTTTCCCCGCGCCGGAGACGCCAAAAACGGCGGTAATGCCGCTGGCGGGCAAATCCGCCTTAACGCTGAGGTCCAGTTCGCCAAGCTGCTGGTTAAAATCGAGTTGTAGCATTATCCCCCCAGCCGCTTACGGCTCCAGCGCGTCAACCATTCCGACAGTAACAGCGACACCAGCGAGAGCGCAATCGCAATGATGCACAGCCGCGCGGCGGCGGACTCCGCGCCGGGGGTTTCGATCAGCGTATACATCGCCAGCGGGATGGTTCTGGTCTCTCCGGGAATATTGGAAACAAAAGTGATGGTGGCGCCGAATTCCCCCAACGAGCGGGCAAAGGCCAACACCGTGCCGACAACGATGCCGGGAAAGGAAAGCGGTAAGGTAACGGTAAAAAATACCCGCCAGGGCGCCGCCCCTAACGTACGGGCAGCCTGTTCAAGACGCGTATCCACCGCTTCCAGCGACAAACGAATCGCTCTGACCATCAGGGGAAAAGCGACAATCGCCGACGCCAGCGCCGCGCCGCGCCAACTGAAACTGAAGCTAAAACCAAACCACTCATACAGCCAGACGCCAATAATCCCGCGACGCCCCATCGCAATCAGCAACACATAGCCAATGACGACCGGCGGCAACACCAGCGGCAGATGGATAATACTATCAAGCAGTGATTTACCGGGGAACCGACAGCGCACCAAAACCCACGCCATCAGTATCCCCAGCGGCAGGCTGCAAATCACAGCCACAATAGAAACTTTGAGGCTCAGCTCAACGGCCTGCCACTCATAGTCACTTAGCATCATTAACGGGGAGTGAATCCATAGCGTTTAAAGATCGCCGCGGCTTCCGGTGTTTTCAATTGCGCGTAAAAAGCGGTCACCGCCGGATTTGTACGATCTTTTACTATCGCCATCGGATATTCCACCGGTTTATGGCTGTTGGCGGGAAATAATCCGACCACCTTGACCTTATCGCTGGCGACGACATCCGAACCATACACAATACCCAGCGGCGCTTCTTCACGCTCAACCAACGCCATGGCGGCGCGGACGCTATTCGCGCGCGCCATCAAGGGGGAAAGGGCATCCCAGGCTTTTAAGTTTTGCAGCGCTTCTTTGGCATAGATACCGGCGGGAACATGGTCCGGGTCGCCCACGGCCAATCGTCCCTCTTTCAGCAGACTTTTCCAGTCGGTATTTTCATTGATGGCGAGATCTTTCAGCGGGCTGGTGCTGGGGGCAATCACCACCAGTTCATTGCCTAACAGCGTATAACGGCTATCCGTTTCTATCAGATTTTTATCCTGGACGTAATTCATCCACTGCTGATCGGCGGAAATAAACATATCGGCAGGCGCCCCCTGCTCAATCTGGCGCGCCAGCGTCGACGATGATGCGAAGGAAGCGACAATCATGACGTTTTTCTCTTTCTGGTACTGTGTGGCAATCTCTTGCAATGCATTCGTCAGTGAAGCGGCGGCGAAGACCGTCACCTTTTCTTCCGCCGCCATTGCCGGAACCGCCATCCCTACGCTGAGCGCCAGCGCAGCAAACCCTTTCAACCATTGCCGTTTCATCTTCGTCTCCCGACCGTTACCGTTATGTAATGAATCATATAACGAAAAATCAGCGACTGTCATGCAATTTATCGGGACGGTCGGCGCAAGCGGGAGGAAATGTCCGGCGGAACGCCGGACATCAAAATCAGGGGAGTAAAAAAGTCAATCAATGCTGCTTTTTAGCGGTGCGATCTTCTACATGACCTATGTTCGAAAGAACGTTAAACACCTCGCCCAGGCCATAAATGGCGCCCAGAATAATCGCCATCATGACCGGCACCATGGCTATAGCAAATAGCAGACTCGTTAATAATTCCAACATGCTTACCTCACTTATCGCAACGGTCAGCGTTAATCCCGTGGCTAACGCAATAAACTGTTTCTATCATAGTCATAGAGACTTCCCCACAGTTTAACCCAATCAAAGAAAATAAGGCGGCCATTCGTGCGATTTGCCCCGGATGGAAAAAATGACGACAATACAGACTGATAAAATGAAACATCATCAGGCCCTTAGCCATGCAAGCTGAAATCCTTCTTACCCTGAAACTCCAGCAGCGGTTGTTTGCCGACCCGCGGCGCATCGACTTACTGAAACAAGTCCGTCATACCGGTTCAATCAGTCAGGGAGCCAAGCTGGCAGGGATCAGTTATAAAAGCGCCTGGGATGCCATCAACGAAATGAATCAGTTAGCTGAGCAAACATTGGTCGAGCGCATGACCGGCGGCAAAGGCGGCGGCGGCGCCCGGCTCACCCGCTATGGCGAACGGTTGATTCAGCTTTATGACCTGATGGCGCAAATCCAGCAAAAGGCTTTTGATGTATTGCAGGAAGACGATTTACCGCTGGACAGCCTGTTGGCGGCCATTGCGCGTTTTTCGCTACAAACCAGCGCGCGTAACCAATTTTTTGGAACCGTGCTCGCACGCGACGATGGGCAAGTGCAACAGCATGTGGATATTTTGCTCGCCGATGGTAAAACCTCCATCAGCGCATTGATAACCCAACACAGCGCCGAGCGGTTACAACTCAAATCGGGAAAGGAAGTGTTGGTGCTGATTAAGGCGCCCTGGGTGAACGTATGCGCGGCGTCCTCCCCGGCAACGAAAGCGGATAACCGCCTTCAGGGGCGGATCAGCAGCATTCAGCCCGGCGCTGAAAACAGCGAGGTGTTGATCGCACTGGCCGGCGGGGAGACGCTGTGCGCCACCGTTCCCAATGATGTTGTTTCACAACAGCAGCTCAGGCGCGATCAGGACGTCAGCGCGTATTTTAATGCCGACAGAGTCATTATCGCGACGCTCTGCTAAACATTAACCCGATCGAATAGACCGCCTGGGTGGGTTTATTTCCGACAAACAAATAGCATGCGCAAAAACCGCCATCGCTAAATTTTACACCCCGATGCAGGAAGGTAGAAAAATGTCGTTGTTGAAAATATCGCAAGGGTTATTCCGGCTAAGTGATACCCGTATGTTGCGTCTGGATGAACTGACCCTCGCGCAACATCAAAGCTGGGCGTTCGTCGGCGCAAACGGCAGCGGAAAATCGGCGCTGGCGCGGGCCTTGTCCGGCGAGTTGTCGCTGCTGAGCGGCGAACGCCGGTGCGATTTTCAGCGCATCGTCCGATTATCCTTTGAACAGTTGCAGCAGTTGGTCAGTGCGGAATGGCAGCGCAACAATACCGACATGCTAAGCGCCGATGAAGACGACACCGGTCGCACCACCGCAGACGTGATCCAGGATACGGTAAACGATCCGGTTCGCTGCCGGCAGCTCGCACAACAGTTTGGTATCGAGCCTCTGCTGGATCGCCGCTTCAAGTATCTTTCCACCGGCGAGACACGTAAAACCATGCTGTGTCAGGCGTTGATGCCGCAGCCCGACCTGCTTATTCTGGACGAGCCTTTCGACGGACTTGACGTGTCCTCGCGCGCTCAACTTGCCGCGCGACTGCCGGAGCTTGCCGGCCAGGGATATACGCTGGTGCTGATCCTCAATCGCTTTGACGATATTCCTGATTTCATCAATCACGTCGGTATCCTTGCCGACTGCACGTTGACCCGTAACGGAGACCGTAAGGATATCCTGTCGGAAGCTCTCATCGCTCAGTTGGCCTACAGTGAAAAGCTGTCAGGCACCGCGCTCCCTGAACCGGAAGATCCCCGGCAGTCTGCCGCGCTGCCCGCCGACCAACCGCGCATCACGCTGCGCAACGGCATCGTGAAGTACAACGATCGCCCGATCCTGCACGGATTAACCTGGGAAGTGCTGCCCGACCAACACTGGCAGATTGTCGGCCCGAACGGCGCAGGCAAATCCACCCTGCTGAGCCTGATTACCGGCGACCACCCGCAAGGCTACAGCAACGATCTCACGCTGTTTGGCCGTCGACGAGGAAGCGGAGAAACCATCTGGGATATCAAACGGCATATCGGCTACGTCAGCAGCAGCCTGCATCTTGATTACCGCGTCAGCGTCAGCGTGCGCAACGTTATTTTGTCCGGTTTTTTTGATTCTATCGGCATTTATCAGGCGGTTTCCGACCGCCAGCGCCAATTAACCGACCAGTGGCTGGCGTTGCTGGGTCTTGACGGCGCTATCGCCGATACGCCGTTTCAATCGCTGTCCTGGGGCCAACAGCGGCTGACGCTGATCGCCAGAGCATTGGTCAAACACCCCGCTTTGCTGATCCTCGACGAACCGTTGCAGGGATTAGATCCCCTTAACCGTCAGTTGGTGCGGCGCTGGCTGGATGTTTTAATCAGCGAAGGCGATACGCAATTGCTCTTCGTCTCTCATCATGCGGAGGATGCGCCGCTGTGCATTACGCACCGGCTAACGTTCGTTGCCAGAGACGATGTCTATGACTACCAGACGGAAGAGGTTCGCCCCGCTTCTGGTTAACTAACAAAAAGTAAAATCCCTCTGGATTCCGATTGATTTTCTCAAGCCAAATCAGAATTCTATACCATCGATAATAACCGGCGCTGTTTTCGCCGTGGATCACCTTTCCCGGCAGCAAGCCATGTTATTTTTTGCCAAATCGTCACAACAGAGGTCATTATGAACGTTCTGGTTACGGGGGGATGCGGTTACATAGGAAGCCATACCTGTGTACAACTGCTGGCCGCCGGGCATCACCCGATCATTCTCGACAATTTATGCAATAGCAAAGCCAGCGTGGTTAAAACCATAACGCAATTGACTGGGAAAACCCCCGTTTTTTATCAGGGCGATATCCGTGACGGCGCGTTGCTGAATGACATTTTTTCCCGCCATGCCATTGGCTCAGTGATCCACTTTGCAGGCCTGAAAGCCGTCGGGGAATCCGTTCGGCAGCCGCTCGATTATTATGGCAATAATGTCTATGGCACGCTGACGCTGGTTGAGGCGATGAAAAAAGCCGGCGTGAAGAACCTGATTTTCAGCTCCTCCGCCACGGTTTATGGCGATCAGCCCCAAATCCCGTATCAGGAAAGCTTCCCGACGGGCCATCCCGCCAGCCCTTACGGCCGCAGCAAGCTGATGGTCGAGCAAATTTTACAAGATTTGCAACATGCACAACCGGAGTGGAGCATCGCCCTGCTGCGCTATTTCAATCCGGTGGGCGCGCACCCTTCAGGCGAAATGGGCGAGGATCCCCAGGGAACGCCCAACAACCTGATGCCTTATATCGCCCAGGTTGCGGTTGGCCGCCGTGAATCACTGGCTATTTTCGGCAATGACTATCCGACGGCGGACGGCACGGGCGTACGTGATTATATCCATGTCGTCGATCTGGCCGATGGACACGTCGCGGCGATGAATAGGCTGCAAGACCGCGCCGGAGTTCACATTTACAATCTGGGCGCCGGAGTCGGCTACAGCGTATTACAGGTGGTTGACGCTTTCAGCGAGGCTTGCGGCAAACCTGTTGCCTACCACTTCGCGCCACGCCGGCAGGGCGACCTGGCCGCCTATTGGGCCGATGCGGAAAAAGCCGCCGCCGACCTGAACTGGCGGGTCACACGCTCGCTGGAAGAAATGGCTCAGGATACCTGGCGCTGGCAATCCGCCCACCCTGAGGGCTATCCGGACTAACGTCGTGCATCACAGGAGCAACGTATGTTGGATGAAAAAACCGCGGCGCTGGCGCCGGACGGTCAGCCGTTTCAGTTAACCACGCTACAGAACCTGGCTGGCATGCGCGTTTGCTTTATGGACTGGGGCGCAACCTGGCTTTCCTGTCAGCTTCCGGTACAGGACGGGATTCGGGAAGTACTGCTGGGCTGCACATCGCCTGAGCAATATCCGCAACAAAACGCCTATCTCGGCGCATCGATTGGACGTTATGCCAACCGCATCGCCAATGCCACGATCCGTCGCGGAAATGACATTTTTCATCTGACCGCCAATCAGGGCCGGAACCAGCTACATGGCGGACCGGAGGGGTTTCACACCCGGCGCTGGCGCATGCTCAGTCAGGATGCGTCACAGATCACCTACCAACTGTATTCGCCGGATGGCGATCAAGGGTATCCGGGGCAGCTTAACGTTCAGGTATGTTATCGTCTGACTGAACATAACGCGCTGGAAATCTCGTATCGGGCCACCGCCGAGAAACCCTGCCCGGTGTGCTTAACCAATCATGCCTATTTTAATCTTGACGGCAGCCCGACCGACGTACGCCGACACCGGCTGCAACTGTTCGCCGATTATTACCTGCCGGTAAACCAGACGGGTATTCCCAACGGCGATCTGGCTCAGGTGCAAAACACCGGAATGGATTTCCGTCAACCCAAAACGCTGGAACAGGACTTCCTGCGGGACCAGGATCAGATTGCCGTCGGCGGCTACGATCATGCCTATCTGTTGCACCGAGTCTGTGGCTCCAGCGAAAGTCCGGCGGCCAATCTGTGGTCGTCGGATGGCCGCGTGCTCATGAGCGTATTTACCAGCGCGCCGGCATTGCAGCTCTATAGCGGAAACGTTCTGGCCGGTACGCCATCGCGCGAAGGCGGCGTCTATGAAAATTGCGCCGGGCTGGCGCTGGAAAGCGAATTTCTGCCCGACAGCCCCAATCATCCTAACTGGCCGCAGCCCGATTGTTGGTTAAGACCGGGGAACGTTTATCGTTCTGATACGACGTACCAGTTTTTTTTCAGTAACGGTTAAACAATCAACAATTAACCTATTGATAACATTGACGGCGGCATCTTCCGCCAATTTACAAAACTCTTCAATTCGCCGCTTGCTGAGGTTAGATTCGGACGATTACACTGCCATGACTTTCTGCAAGGAAACGTTATGTCAGCATCCGGTTTATCGCCATCGTTCATTCATCATCTGCGCCACAAAGGCAGGTGGGGATGGCTATTAGCGTTATGCTGGCTATTTCTGAATGCGCAACTGGCCATCGCCGGACATCAATGCGACCTGACCGTCAGCCATGTCTCTCCATCCATACAGCACCAAGCGCACCTGCAACAAACAACGTCGCATTTTTCTCACCATGATGCGATGGCGAAACCTTCGGCCGACCAGCAGACGCCGCTGTGTGAAAAACACTGTGTGCCAGACACCATCAAGCAAGACAATGCCTCTCTGATATCATTGGCTCTCCCGGTCAACAATGACCTGGTCCTGGCGGCTCAGCCGCACGAGGCGAACGGCGCCAATCATGTCTGGTTCTCTCCCCCTGTCGCCGGCCCGCCGGCTGAAATCCGTTTCTGCCGCTTTAGAGAATAGCTCTTTGATGATGACACGCTTGCGCCGATTGGCGTAATCAACCGTTATTCATCGTTTTTATGGAGCTATTATTATGCGCACCGCTTATGTGGCGTTTATCGCCAGCCTGCTTTTTTCTTCCCCGTTGTGGGCGAATGGACACCAACATCACGCCATGACGCCGCCGGATACCGCCGCCAGAGTGTATCAGGCCACCGGTACGATAAAACAATGGAATGCCGACAGCGTCACCATTTCCCACCGTCCGATCGCCGATTTGCAGTGGCCGGCCATGACCATGGCGTTCAGGCTGCCCGGCGTCTCCGGCGAATTTAATCCCTTACCGGCGGATACCCTCGTGGCGTTCAGTTTTATTCAAAGCGACAGTGGTTATACCTTGACCGCGATTACGCCACAGCAACCATAACCGGGGGATAAAATATGAACACCTCCAGGCACCTCTCGGTAAGAGCGTGGTTGGCGATGTTGCTGTGGCTGCCGGCCGTGCCATTTGCGGCAGATCTGGACCTTGATCAGGCTTTACAGGCAGCGGAACGCTATTCCGCCGATCTGTCGGCCAATCAGCACCAGATTCGCGCGCTGCAAAACATGGCCGACTCCGCCACACAGCTTCCCGATCCGCAACTCAGGTTCGGCGTGGAAAACCTGCCATTAGGGGGCAATAGCGGTAGCCGACTGACGCGTGAAGGCATGACGATGCAACGTATCGGCGTCATGCAAACCTATGTCAGCAGCACCAAACGCGAAAACAAGGCGCAAACATTCCGGGTGGAAGCCGATAGTCTGCGCAGCAACAGCGAAACCATCCGCGCCCGTCTGCAACGGGAGACCGCGCAGGCCTGGCTGGAACTGGCGCTGTCCCAACAGACGCTGAAAGCAGCGCGGTCGCTGGTTAACGAAAGCCAACGGCAGATTGCCTTGCAAAAAGCCGGCGTAGCCGCGGGCGTCGAAGCCAGCAGCGTGCTGGATGCCCGTCTGACGCTGGCGGCAATGCAGGATACGCTGGCCGATGCCGAACGGGATGTTCTGATAGCAAAGGCCAGAATGGCGCAGCTTACCGGCCTGCCTGATATCAACGTTCGCGGCGATCTCCCCCGCTTTGAGCGGTTACCCGCCTCGCCCGATGAACTGAGAAAAATCATTCATCTGCACCCGGAAATGCAGTTGGCGCAGCGTGAAGCCGAACTTGCACAGGCGCGATCGGCGCAATCGGCCGTCGCGGCCATTCCCGATGTCGGCGTCGAAATTTACTATGCCAAGCGCGGAAATGACTACGACGATATGGCCGGTGTGATGGTAACGGTCGATCTGCCGCTGTTCAAATCCAAACGGCAGGATAAAGACTACGCCGCCGATGTGGCCCGCAGCCAGGAGGCCCGCGACAGGGTGTTATTGGCGGGCCGGGAGCATCAGGCGCAGCTCGACACGCTGATAGCGCAATATCAGGCCGCCCAGTCGCGCTGGCAGCGCCAGAAAAACCAGGTGCTTCCTCTCCAGCATCAGCGCATCGGGCTGATTCAGGCCCAGTATCAGTCCGGCAGCAGCAACCTTGCCGACGTGCTGGAAGCCCGCCGTTCAATGCTCGAAAGCCAGATCGCCACACTGAACGCCACGCGGGAAATGGCTCGGCTTTGGGCGGACATTCGCTATCTGACGCCACAGGGAAACCCACGATCATGAATAAACCACTCGCTATCAGTCTGCTCGCGCTGGCGCTCGCCGGCGCTATCGGCGCCGGTTATTTCTGGGGCAGTCTGCAACACAGGGCGGCTACGCCCGACACGCCGGCGGCGGCCGATCGCCCGGTACTGTATTGGTATGATCCGATGGTGCCCGATAAACGTTTCGATAAGCCGGGTAAATCGCCGTTTATGGACATGCAGTTAATTCCCCGTTATGCCGATGAGGCACAAGATGACGGCGGCGTAACGATTAGCGCCCGTCAGCAGCAGAATCTCGGGGTTCGCATCGCGCAGGCGGAGATTCGCAGCGTCAACCTGCAAACCTCGGGCTATGGTTCCGTCGCACTTAACGAACGCGCGCTGCGCACGCTGGTCGCTCCCAGCGGCGGCATTGTCGAACAGCTTAATGTCAACGCGCCGCAACAACAGGTTAAGAAAGGGGAAACGCTGGCTATGCTGTGGAACCCCGCCTGGGCCGCGGCACAACAGGAATATCTGGCGGTACGGCAGTTGGGCGACCGTTCGCTGACACAGGCGGCGCGTCAAAAACTGTCGCTGCTGTTTATGCCGGAAGCGGTGATCCGTCAGGTGGAGCGCAGCGGACAGCCGCAGCCGAGAATGACGATTACCGCCCCCGAGGCCGGTTATGTGAATAAGCTCGAAGTCCGTGCCGGCATGCAGCTAACCCCGGCGCAACCGCTATTCGAGTTGGCAAGCCTGGATCCGGTATGGGTGGAAATCGATTACCCGGAAGCGCAGGCGGCGCAGTTGACGGTTGGCGGCGAGATGATCGCCAGCAGCCCCGCCTGGCCGGGAAAAACCTTCCATGGAACCGTCAGCGAGCTGCTCCCGGTGCTGGACAGCACCACCCGCACGCTGAAAGCCCGGGTCATCGTGGAAAATGCCGGACAACAGTTGAAACCGGGAATGTATCTGTCCGTACGGCTCGCCAACGCCAAACCACAGCGGCTGTTGATGATCCCTCAGCAGGCACTGCTGGTTAGCGGCAGTCAAAACCGGGTATTACTGAGCGAAGGCGACGGCCATTTTGTTCCGCGCAACGTTACCGTTGGGGTCGCCCACGACGACTGGGTTGAAATCTCCGCCGGGCTTAATCAAGGCGACAACGTCGTGACTTCCGGTCAGTTCCTGATTGACTCCGAAGCCAGCCTGCGCAGTTCGCTGTCTCAGTTTGGCGATGCGCAGCCGGAGACATCACCGCAGGCGCAGACCGGCGACGGCTCAACAACCGGCTATCGGACGCAAGGGGTCATTAAGGCGATTAACGGCAATCAGCTCACCATTGAACATGACGCCGTTCCGGCGCTTAACTGGTCGCCAATGACCATGGATTTCGCGCTGCCGCCAGACGGCTTGCCGCAAGGTATCGGCATCGGCAGCAAAGTCAGCTTTGGCTTCACTATGGATGACAGCGGCATTCATATTCAGGACATCTCACCGCTCAACGATCCTCATGCCGGACATGGAGGCCACCCATGATTGCCTATGTCATTCGCTGGTCGCTGAAAAACCGGCTGCTGGTACTGCTGGCCGCATTACTGATGGCCGCCTGGGGGATCGTCTCGTTGCAGAAAACGCCGCTGGATGCCCTGCCCGATCTGTCTGACGTGCAGGTCATTATCCGCGTCAGCTATCCGGGCCAGGCGCCGCAGGTGGTGGAAAATCAGGTCACTTACCCGCTGACGACCACCATGCTGTCGGTGCCGGGAGCGAAAACGGTACGTGGCTTTTCCATGTTTGGCGATGCTTATGTCTATATTCTGTTCGAGGATGGCACCGATCCTTACTGGGCGCGTTCCCGCGTACTGGAATATCTCAGTCAGGTGCAGTCCAGTCTGCCGGCGGAGGCAAAAACCGCCCTTGGGCCGGATGCCACCGGCGTCGGTTGGATCTATGAATATGCCCTGGTCGATCGCAGCGGCAAGCATAGTCTGGCCGAGCTGCGCGGCTTGCAGGACTGGCTGCTCAGGTTCGAACTGAAAACCGTTCCCAACGTCGCTGAGGTCGCCAGCGTCGGCGGCATGGTGAAACAGTATCAGGTGGTGGTCGATCCGGAGAGGATGCGCACGCAGAATATTAGCCATCAGCAGATTATTAGCGCCATTCAGGCCGCCAATCAGGAAAGCGGCGGTTCGGTACTGGAGTTGGGGGAGGCGGAATACATGGTGCGCACCGCCGGCTATCTGAAAAACGCGCAGGATTTCAACCATGTGGTCATCACCACCCGCAATGGCATTCCGGTGTTGCTGCAAGATGTCGCTTCCCTGCGGGAAGGCCCGGAAATGCGCCGGGGCATCGCCGAACTGAACGGCGAAGGCGAAGTGGCGGGCGGCATCATTGTGCTGCGCTACGGTAAAAACGCGCTAGAGACGTTACATGCGGTTAAGGCGCGGCTACAGGAAATTCAGAAAAGCCTGCCCGCGGGCGTAGAAATCGTCCCCACCTACGATCGCTCGCAGCTGATTGAACACGCTATCGAAACGCTGAGTCACAAACTGCTGGAAGAGTTTGCGGTGGTGGCGGTGATTTGCGTCCTGTTTCTGTTTCATTTCCGTTCGGCGCTGGTGGCGATTATCAGCCTGCCGCTGGGGATACTCGGGGCGTTTATTATCATGCGCTATCAGGGGGTTAACGCCAACATCATGTCGCTGGGCGGGATTGCGATTGCGATTGGCGCCATGGTGGATGCGGCCATCGTGATGATAGAAAACATGCACAAAGTGGTGGAGCAATGGCGTCATGACCATCCTGGGAAAAACCCGCAGGAAAAGGAGTGGTGGCAACTGGCGGAGCGCGCCGCGACCGAGGTGGGTCCGGCGCTGTTTTGCAGTCTGTTGATCATCACGCTCTCCTTTGTGCCGGTTTTCTCGCTGGAAGCGCAGGAAGGCCGCATGTTTTCGCCGCTGGCGTTCACCAAAACCTATGCCATGGCGGTTGCCGCCGGATTAGGCATCACCCTGATCCCGGTGCTGATGGGCTATTTCGTGCGCGGGAAAATTCCCGATGAGCAGGCCAATCCACTGAACCGCTGGCTGATCGCCGGCTATCAGCCGGTACTCCAGAAAGTGCTGAGCTACCCCAAAACCACCTTGCTGGTTTCCGGCGCCTTATTGCTGCTCACGCTATTCCCGCTCAGCCGTCTCGGCAGCGAATTTATGCCGCCGCTGGATGAAGGCGATCTGCTGTATATGCCTTCCACCCTGCCCGGTATTTCCGCCCGGGAAGCGGCCCGACTGTTGCAGTTGACAGACCGGCTGATCAAAACCGTTCCTGAGGTTGAGTCGGTTTTTGGTAAAGCCGGCCGGGCCGAAACCGCCACCGACCCCGCGCCGTTAACCATGCTGGAAAGCACTATTCGCCTGAAGCCTCGTGACCAGTGGCGTCCGGGCATGACGATGGATAAATTGATCGCCGAACTGGATAGCACCGTCAACCTGCCGGGGATCGCCAACGTTTGGGTGCCGCCGATCCGTAACCGCCTGGATATGCTGGCGACCGGCATCAAAAGCCCGGTGGGCATCAAGGTGAATGGCAATAATCTGGCGGATATCGAGCGGATTGCGGCGCAAATCGAACGGGTGGTGAAGAACGTGCCGGGCGTGACATCGGCACTGGCCGAACGCCTGGCCGGCGGCCGCTATATCGATATTGACATCGATCGCCTGCGGGCCGCCCGCTACGGCGTTTCGGTAGCGGAGTTGCAGTCGCTGGTATCGACCTTGATCGGCGGACAGAACATCGGTGAAACCATTGAGGGGCGCCGGCGCTATCCCATCAATATCCGTTATCCGCGCGAACTCCGCGACTCACTGGAAAAACTGCGCGCTCTGCCGGTGGTAACGGCTGACGGCGCCCGCGTCACGCTGGCCGAACTGGCCGATATTCGCGTCAGCGAAGGCCCGCCGATGTTGAAAAGCGAGAACGGCCGCCTGTCCGACTGGATATATGTCGATCTGCGCGGCCGGGATCTCAAATCCGCCGTAGAGGAAATGCAGCAGACCGTCGCACAACAGGTGACGCTGCCGGAGGGCGTTTCACTCAGTTGGTCGGGACAATTCGAGTATCTGGAGCGCGCGACGGAAAAAATGAAAATTGTCGTTCCCTTTACGTTGATCATCATTTTCGTGCTGCTGTACGTCACCTTTAACCGGATCAGAGATGCCTTGCTGATTATGGCCACGCTGCCCTTTGCGCTGATCGGCGGGGTCTGGCTGCTCTATATTCTGGGTTATAATCTGTCCGTCGCCGGGGCGGTAGGGTTTATCGCGCTGGCAGGCGTCTCGGCCGAATTCGGCGTCATTATGTTGCTCTATCTCAATCATGCGGTGGAAAAACACCGCATTCCGGGGCAGTCGTTATCGCGGCAGCAGTTAATGGATGCCATTCACGAAGGGGCGGTGTTGCGTGTACGGCCTAAAATGATGACCGTCGCGACGATTATGGCCGGTCTGCTGCCGATCATGTGGGGCGGCGGCAGCGGTTCGGAGATTATGCAACGCATCGCCGCGCCAATGATTGGCGGCATGGTCAGCGCTCCGCTGCTTTCCATGCTGGTGATCCCGGCGGTTTATCTGTTATTGCATAAGAATGATCCCGATCCGCTGAAACGATAAAGCTGAGCGTGATTTTGAACAAACATAGCGCGGATAAATGACGTTGATGGGCGACTATCGATTGCCGATAGCCGCTCTCCGCCCCTATAATGGAACGAGTTATCACAGAAATCTTAGGATATGAAGGAGTTTAGCTATGGCTGTAACTAAGCTGGTACTGGTAAGACACGGTGAGAGCCAGTGGAACAACGAAAACCGCTTCACCGGCTGGTACGATGTTGACCTGTCCGAAAAAGGCCGTGCAGAAGCGAAAGCCGCCGGTAAGCTGCTTAAAGACGAAGGTTTTGCTTTCGACTTTGCTTACACCTCGGTGCTGAAACGCGCTATTCACACACTGTGGAATGTACTGGACGAGTTGGACCAAGCCTGGCTGCCGGTGGAAAAATGCTGGAAACTGAATGAACGTCATTACGGTGCTCTGCAAGGTCTGAACAAGGCCGAAACCGCTGAGAAATACGGCGACGAGCAAGTAAAACAGTGGCGTCGCGGCTTTGCTGTTACCCCGCCGGAACTGACTCGCGATGACGAACGTTTCCCGGGGCACGATCCGCGTTACGCGTCGCTGAGCGACAAAGAGCTGCCGCTGACTGAAAGCCTGGCGCTGACCATTGAACGTGTTGTTCCTTACTGGAATGAAACCATCCTGCCGCGCATCAAAAGCGGTGAGCGCGTCATTATCGCCGCTCACGGCAACTCGCTGCGTGCGCTGGTTAAATACCTGGACAACATGGGTGAAGATGAAATCCTTGAACTGAATATCCCAACCGGCGTGCCGTTGGTTTATGAGTTTGATGAAAACTTCAAGCCGATCAAACATTACTACTTGGGTAATGCTGATGAAATCGCCGCAAAAGCCGCGGCGGTAGCGAATCAGGGTAAAGCCAAGTAAAATTACTTGGTTTAAAAAAACCCGGCCGATAAAGCCGGGTTTTTTATTGACCGTTATTCCGCCATTATCTGCTGCGGCGCTCACGCACCGCCGACGCCAACTGACGCAACAGCGCTTGCGTATCTTCCCATCCGATACAGGCATCCGTGACGCTGCGGCCATAGACCAGCGGTTCATTACTCTCCAGATCCTGATTGCCTTCAACCAGATGGCTTTCCACCATCACCCCTATAATCGCTTTTTCGCCCTGTGCAATCTGGCCGCTGACGTCTTCACATACGTCCATCTGCTTTTTAAACTGCTTGCAGCTGTTCGCATGGCTGAAGTCAATCATCACCTGTGGCGACAACCCGGCTTTCTCCAGCCCCGCCTTCACCTCTTTAACATGTTGCGCACTGTAATTCGGCGTTTTGCCGCCACGCAGAATAATGTGGCAGTCGCTGTTGCCGCTGGTATTAACGATGGCCGAATGCCCCCACTTGGTGACGGACAGGAAGCAGTGCGGCGCGCTGGCCGCATTTATTGCGTCAATGGCAACCTTGATGGTGCCGTCAGTGCCGTTCTTAAAACCGACCGGGCAGGACAGGCCGGAGGCCAACTCACGATGCACCTGAGATTCGGTCGTCCGGGCGCCGATAGCACCCCAGCTCATCAGATCCGCAAGATATTGCGGTGTGATCATATCCAAAAACTCACCGGCGGCAGGCATACCGGAATCATTAATATCCAGCAGTAATTGACGTGCGATACGCAGACCGTCGTTGATCTGGAAACTATGATCCATATGAGGATCGTTAATCAGCCCTTTCCATCCCACCGTCGTGCGCGGTTTTTCAAAATAAACCCGCATCACCACTTCCAGATCGTCATTCAGTTCATGACGTAACTCAAGCAGGCGGGCAGCATATTCCTTGGCGGCTTTAGGATCGTGAATCGAACATGGGCCAATAACCACCAGCAAACGATCATCATTGCCGTTCAGAATTTTGTGAATGGCAGTTCGCGCGAACGAGACGGTTTCCGCGGCACGATCGGTCGCCGGGAATTTCTCCAACAGGGCGACGGGTGGCAAAAGTTCTTTAATCTCTTTAATCCTTAAATCATCATTCTGGTAATTCATAATAATTCCATCGATTCCAAAGCGGTATTTTTGACCCATATCCAACGCACGATATACAAGATAGCGGATAGATTGAAAAACTGAGCTGCCATAATGCAAGTTGACTATTATATGCCAAGCAGGCGACTTCATCGCGCTGAAATAGGCTATGTTTACATGATCAAATGCTTTCAGATGCGGAATAAGGTGTATTTTCACCATACGGAGCGCGCACGGCCTACGTAATATACACAGACAGGCGCTTTTGATATCGCGTCAAAGCGCACAACATTGATAATCAGCAGAATATTTTTTCACCGCCGATTGCAGTACAGTGACAGGGTAATCGGCTTATACACCACTCAGGATGGACTATGGCGCATTCCCACCACCACGCAGAATCGGGCAACAGTAAACGTCTGCTCGCCGCATTTATTGTTACCGCGACGTTTATGGTGGCGGAAGTTATCGGCGGCCTGCTTTCCGGCTCGCTGGCGCTGCTTGCCGACGCCGGTCACATGCTGACCGATGCCGCGGCGCTGTTTGTCGCTCTGCTGGCCGTGCGTTTCGCGCAGCGTAAGCCCAACGCGAATCATACGTTTGGCTATCTGCGCCTGACCACTCTCGCGGCTTTTGTTAATGCGCTGACGCTGGTGGTTATTACCGCGTTTATATTCTGGGAAGCCATTCGGCGCTTCTATGATCCTCAGCCGGTGGCCAGTGTGCCGATGCTGATTATTGCCGTCGCCGGTTTGCTGGCGAATATTGCCGCGTTCTGGTTATTGCATCACGGGAGCGAAGAAAAAAACATTAATGTCCGGGCGGCGGCGCTGCACGTACTGGGCGATTTGCTAGGTTCAGTGGGGGCGATTATCGCCGCGTTGGTTATTCTGTTTACCGACTGGACGCCGATTGACCCCATACTGTCGATATTGGTGTCCTGCCTGGTGTTGCGTAGCGCATGGGCGCTGATGAAAGAGAGTATTCACGAGTTACTGGAAGGGACGCCCGGCCAGATAAGCGTTGATGCGTTGAAGAAAGATCTGACGCTGAATATCCCGGAAGTACGCAATATTCATCATGTGCATCTGTGGCAGGTGGGCGAAAAGCCGTTAATGACGCTGCATGCGCAGGTGATCCCGCCTTACGATCATGACGCGTTGCTGAAACGTATTCAGGAATATCTGTTGAAAAATTATCAAATCGGTCATGCCACGATTCAGATGGAGTATCACCACTGTGATGATGACCACTGCGACATTCATCACGCAGCAGGCCATCATCATTGAGGCCATTACGGCCTGGCGTGTGATAACGGACTGGAGCGGTTTTCCTGCGCGCTTTTAATCCACAGCCAGGAACCGTTCAGCGCAATCAGCGTCAGAATAGCGTATTCCACCGCCATGGCGTACACCCCCTGATAGGCGAAAATCACCACGCAGATAACATCAATGACCACCCACAGCAGCCAGTTTTCAACGTACTTACGCGTCATCAGGATCATCGCGACAATCGACAAGACCATCATCGTGGAATCCCAGAACGGAAAAGCATCCGGCTGGAGTTCCGGCATCTGTACACCTAATCCGAGCGCTTGCATGCCTGAAACCGCCATGCGCGTCAGAACGGCGAAAACGGCGTCGATATAAAACGTCATTAACCCGATGGCGACCACACTCACGGCAGACCAGCCGATCAGCTTCGGCAAGGGAAGCCAGCGAATTTTAAGCTCCACTTCGTGAGACTCGGTTTTGCGCGTCCAGGCGTACCAACCATAAATATTGGCGGCAAAAAAGAAAATTTGCAGCAGCAGGCTGGCATAGAGTTGGATCTGGAAAAAAATCACCGCAAACAGCGTGACGTTAATCAAACCAAACAGGTAGTTAATGGTTTTTTCCAGACTTGCCAACCAGATACAAAGTAACCCAAACAGCGTGCCTATCGCTTCGATCCAGGAAAGATCGTATCCCCCCGTCCCCAAAGGAATATGAACCAAAATATTACTGGTACTGAAAAAGTCCATCTCGCCATCCTGTCTGAGTAATAATGCGCTAATTTATTTTTTACGTTGCCTACGCATAAATGAAAATCACGATCTATCAGGCATTTCCGCGTACACGTAGTTTCAGTGTAGCAGCGAATTCGAGCATTCTGTTTAACGGGATCAACGCGCCTTCCCTCAGCGCGGCATCGACGTGAATTTCATGCGCCTCCCCGCCCTGTTCCAGGCCCTGAGCAATCGCTTGCAAACCGTTCATCGCCATCCAGGGGCAATGCGCGCAGCTGCGGCAGGTTGCGCCCTCGCCGGCGGTCGGCGCTTCCAGTAAGGTTTTACCCGGACATGCCTGCTGCATTTTATAAAAAATGCCGCGATCGGTAGCCACAATCAGTTCCCGCTGAGGCAAGGTTTGGGCGGCCTGAATAAGCTGGCTGGTGGAACCGACGGCATCGGCCATCTCCACGACGCTCTGCGGTGATTCCGGATGCACTAAAATAGCGGCGTCGGGATACAGCGCTTTCATGCGCCTTAATGCCTGAGTTTTAAATTCATCATGCACAATACAGGCGCCCTGCCAGCACAGCACATCGGCGCCGGTTTGCTTTTGCACATAACTGCCCAGATGACGATCGGGCGCCCAGATAATCTTTTCGCCCAGGCTATCCAGATGTTCAATCAACTCCACCGCGATGCTGGAGGTCACTACCCAATCCGCACGCGCTTTTACCGCCGCTGACGTATTGGCGTACACCACGACGGTGCGATCGGGATGACTGTCGCAAAAACGATTGAACGCTTCAATGGGGCAACCGAGATCGAGCGAACATTCAGCCTCAAGCGTTGGCATCAGCACGGTTTTTTCCGGGTTAAGGATTTTTGCCGTTTCCCCCATAAAGCGAACCCCCGCGACCAACAGCGTCGATGCGGGGTGCGTACTGCCAAAGCGCGCCATCTCCAGCGAGTCGGCGACACAGCCGCCGGTTTCCTCGGCCAGGGATTGAATTTCCGGATCGGTGTAATAATGCGCCACCATCACCGCATTTCGCTGCTGCAATAAGACTTTTATCCTGCTACGGTAATGTTGCTTTGCTTCAGCCGATAACGGCTTAGGCTTCGCAGGAAAGGGGTAAATCGTTTCATTGCTATCAAAAAGGATGCTCATTATGGGTTTCCATGATGACAACGCTGAGACCTGAAACAGCAAAAGCCGCCTAACTCAGATCGTAATGTTTTTTATCCTAAACAAAATACCGAAAAAAAAGCCTTGAGTCGCCATTTTTTGTCTAAAAATCGATAATTTGTTTATTTAACTTAAAATGAAACGATAACGTCGGCTTTATTCTTCAACCAAAGAGCCGCTGCCAATACAGCGAGATGGGAATAACCAGCAACAACGCCGGCAGAAAATTCACCACGGCAAATAACTTAATCTGGGCAATCCGCAATCCTACCGCGATCATAATAATGCCGCCGCAGGCAGAAAAATCGCCTGTCGAGACCACCGTCATAAACGGCATTATCAACTTGGCGGAGAAAAACAGTAACGATTGGATAACAAGCTGGGGAATGACGATCGACATGACCGCAAAGCCAAGCGTAATAGAGAAAATCAACGCGGTAAAAACATCCAGCGCCGACTTGATGATCAGTAATTGATAATCGCCAGTGAGCCCTTCGGTCAAGGCCCCGACTACCCCTGTCCCGCTGGCGCAAAACAGCACGATCAGCGCCGTAAAGTTCTGCGCGTAAACATCCTGCGGCAAGCGGTGTTCAGGCGCTGGCAGTACGCGGCTAAGCACGCGTTGGATCGCCATACCCGCCTGCTGAACGCCATATTCCATACGGCACAACTCACCAACCGCAACGCCGATGATGACCGCCAGCGCCACCGCCGGCAGTTGCTGGACTTTAATCACCAGCGTCACGCCCATTGCTATCGACACCATGGCAAATGCAGGAGGCAGACCATCTTGTAAACGTTGCGGGATAAAACGCCGCAATGCGATACCCAACCCGCCACCAATGAGGATTGCGGCACCATTAATCAAAGGACCTATCATCAAAACTCCCTAACCACTGCGATACGAGCTTATTACGCGACAACCGAGACCAACTTCACCGGAGTTGAAACAAACCGACTGGCTGGCTTTAGCGGGCCATTGCGCCAGGCCAAGGGAACGTAATATACCGTAAACCATCAGGTAACGCTGAGCAGGTCGTGCCGAAAAGACCTAAAAGTCAGGTTTGATTCAAGATTAGAAATTGATTTTTGTCTGGGCAGGAAAATCAGGAAGTGGTGGGTCGTGCAGGATTCGAACCTGCGACCAATTGATTAAAAGTCAACTGCTCTACCAACTGAGCTAACGACCCGCTGTGCGGAACTGCTAATAAAACTGACTGCCGTAATGGGTGGGTCGTGCAGGATTATTCGGCCTAAGGCCTCACCCTTCGGGTCAACGCTTGCGCGTTGTTCAAAATCGACGATATCGATTTTGTCGAACCTTACGGTTCTCATCCTTCACGATTCTAAACCGCTTTTCTTAATTTGAAATTGGTGGGTCGTGCAGGATTCGAACCTGCGACCAATTGATTAAAAGTCAACTGCTCTACCAACTGAGCTAACGACCCCAATTCATGCTGCTTTAGCGTTTCGTTCTTGCCTTGGCAACGGCGGCATATATTACTAATTTAAATTTTCAGCGCAACCTATTTTCCATAAAAACGGTTCGACTGCTTATTCTTCAAACGTTAAGGCACAAAAATCACTCATAACGAGCAACTTTTGTGCCTGTGAAAAGCGATCACGATGCAGATAGGCGTTTTTGAGCCTGTTTGGCGCTTTCAGTATTGGGGTACAATTTTACGACCTGCTGGTAAACGGCTTTGGCTTTATCGGCCTGCCCTTTTTCCTGCATGATCACCCCGACTTTCAGCAAGGCTTCCGCACTTTTTGGGGATTTAGGATAGTTTTTTACTACATTGGCAAAGTAGTAGGCGGCGTCGTCTTTATTGCCCTTGTTGTAATTCAACTGCCCGAGCCAGTAATTGGCATTGGGCTGATAGGTCGAATCCGGGTATTTTTTGACGAAAGCCTGAAATGCGCTGATGGCCTGATCGTACTGTTTTTTCTCCAGCACCAGGGCGACAGCCTCATTGTAATCCGTGTTGACATCACCGGTACTGGCCGGCGCCGCACTCGTTGCGGCACCGGTATTCGACCCCGCAGCAGGCGCGTTATCTGACGGCGCAGTTGATGATGTCTGCGAGTTCAATCCATCAATTTGCTGATAGATCTGTTTTTGCCGTTCAACAACCTGATTCAGTTGATACTGACTTTCCTGAATCTGCCCGCGTAAATTATCAATATCACGCTGCGTATCAGAAAGCTGTTGCTGAAGTTGAGTTAAAAGCTGGCTGTGAGCGTTGGAAATACGCTCCAGTTGCGTGACTCGATCTTCCACCGAGCCAGAGCCGACATTACTGATTGGCGCAGCCAGGACAGTAGCGGCCCAGGGGGCCGCTACGCCAACCAGTAACGACAGACCCAACAAGTGACGTCTGAAGTTACTGCTCATGCGATTCTCTTAATAGACCAGAACAGCACGACGGTTTTTGGCATAAGCCGCTTCGTCATGACCCAGAACGGCTGGTTTTTCTTTACCGTAAGATACGATAGAGATTTGATCGGAAGAAACGCCTTTACCTTGCAGATACATTTGTACCGCGTTGGCGCGACGTTCACCCAGAGCGATGTTGTATTCCGGCGTACCGCGTTCATCCGCGTGACCTTCGATAGTCACTTTGTAAGACGGGTTGCTACGCAGGAATGACGCGTGCGCGTCCAGCATTTGAGCGAAATCGGAACGAATATCGTACTTGTCCAGATCGAAGTAAACGATATTGTTACGCTGTAATTCCTGCATCTGTAGACGAGCCTGCTCAGAAGAAGACGCATTGCCGTCCATCATACCGTTATTGCCGCCAGCGGCGCCGATTGAAGACTGATCATTGTCCGCATTTTTGTTAGAGCTACATGCGGCAACTGCCAGTACCGGCAGAGCCAACATCAGGCCTTTCAGCACTTTATTGAATTGCATCTCGTTATGTCCTTTAAATGGTTTATTGTACATATCTGCACTTATAGATACGGCGACCAGGCAGGGAATTTAACCTGTCCATCCGTCGCCGGAAGACGCGCTTTGAAACGCCCATCTGTCGAGACTAGCTGTAACACGGAACCCAGCCCTTGTTTGGAGCTATAGATAACCATGGTGCCATTAGGCGCGATGCTTGGCGTTTCGTCCAGGAACGTGTCCGTTAATACTTGTACGGCGCCCGTTACCAGATCCTGTTTGGCAATATGCTGAACGCCGCTATTGGAGCCAACCATTACCAGAAATTTACCATCGGCGCTCACTTCAGAATCCTGATTTTGGGCGCCTTCCCAAGTCAGACGTTGAGGTGAACCGCCGTTCACATTCATTTTATAAACCTGAGGACGACCGGCCTGATCCGAAGTATAGGCCAGAGTCTGGCTATCCGGGAACCAGCTCGGTTCCGTGTTATTGCTGCGTCCGTCGGTTACCTGACTCATTTGGCCGGAGCTGAGATTCATGACGTACAGATTCAGGCTGCCGCTCTTGGACAGGGCAAACGCCAGTTTGCTGCCGTCAGGAGAAAAAGAAGGCGCTCCGTTATGACGCGGGAAAGAAGCGACCTGACGAATCGCGCCGTTTGCCAGCGTCTGGATAACCAGCGCCGAACGTCCGCTTTCAAAGGTAACGTAAGCCAGTTTGCTGCCGTCCGGCGACCAGGCGGGAGACATCAAAGGTTCGGGAGAACGGTGCACCACAAACTGGTTGTAGCCGTCATAGTCCGCAACGCGCAGTTCATAAGGGAACTGACCGCCGTTGGTCTGCACGACATAAGCGATGCGGGTACGGAACGCGCCTTTGATGCCGCTCAGTTTTTCAAATACTTCATCACTGGCGGTATGCGCGGCATAACGCAACCATTGTTTGGTCACTTTGAACTGATTCTGCGCCAATACGCTGCCGGGATTGCCGGAGGTATCAACCAGTTGATAAGAGATAACGTAGCTGCCGTCGGCGCTGGGCTGTACCTGACCGACAACCACGGCGTCGATACCCAGCGCAGTCCAGGCGGCAGGCGTCACTTCGGATGCCGTTGCGGGTTGCTGGGGCATACGGCTGGCATCGATCGGATTGAACTTACCGCTGTTACGCAAATCGGCGCCCACGATACCGCCGATATCCTCAGGCGCGGCGCCCGGCCCCGCCCATTTGAACGGCACAACGCCGATCGGACGCGCGGAGTCTACCCCCTGGGTAATCTCGATACGAACTTCCGCGTGCGCTACCGCGGCAAACAGCATCAAAAAGCTTAATGCAACTTTAAATACCTGCTTCATTTGATCTCCCTTATCCAGACGCGAAGTCTACGATAAATATACCCTTCATCTTTCAAGTTGCAGGCGCGTTGGCTGCTCGAATTATTCGGCCCTTCTCTGGGCCTCAGCCGCCGCAAGCAGCGTTCAAATCTGCTCCAGCAGAGTTGTCACCCGAGTTACTTACTGATGTAAGCTCCTAGGATTCGTTCGATTGCCGTATTCCTGCACCTTGAAATATATTGGCTACAGCAGAATTTTAACAAAAACAAACCAATGTTAACAAAACACCATAACCTGGTTTGCTTACCATAGTAATAATCTTAAACCCATATCGGTAAACAGCCCGGATTACTGCGGTTTAAAGTCTATCGGTGCATTTTTGAAAGCCTCATAAACATCCGTACTTGGCGGTTTCGGAATTCTGGCTTGCCTTGCCGCAGCAATCGCCGCCTGACACAATGCGGGATCGCCGCCTTCAGCATTCACATCGATCAACAAGCCATCTGGCGCAAGTTTGATACGTAATGTGCAGGTTCGTCCTTTATAGAGCTGCCAGTCATAAAACTTGCTTTGGATAGCCGCCCGAACCTGACTGCCGTAGCTGTCCAGCGCCGCGCCGGACGCGCCGCTTTGTTTGTTGTTTCCAACGCCGGCCGGCGCGCCGCCGCCTGATCTGGGGGCATTTTTTGATGATGCCAGTCCGCCCAGCAAATCATCAATGGCGCTTTCCTGTTTAGCCGCTTCCGCGGCCGCCCTCTTTTTCTCATCCGCCGCTTTTTTTGCCGCTGCGGCGGCTTCAGCTTTCTTTGCGGCCTCAGCCGCGGCTTTCTGTTTTGCCAATTCAGCGGCTTTGGCCGCCTCTGCTTTGGCGGCTTCCGCCGCTTTCTGCTTCGCCGCCTCGGCAGCGGCTTTGGCTTCCTCTTCCGCTTTTTTCTTCGCGGCCGCCGCTGCGGCTTGCTGTTGAATTTCTTGTTCGGCTTTTCTCTTCGCATCAGCGGCGGCTTTCGCCTGTTGTTCCGCATCGGCTTTCGCTTTCGCCGCGGCGGCCTCGGCCTGCTTCTGCTGCTCTCTCGCCTGTTGCGCGGCGGCTTCCGCCTGCTTACGCTGCTGCTCCTGTTCCTGCGCCTGCTGTTTAGCCTCTTCCTGCGCCTGCAAACGCTCTCTTTCCAGCTCTTTCAGCCGCTGTTGCTCTGCCGCCTGCTTCTGCTGTAGTTCTTCCGCCTGTTGCTCAGCCTGTTTTTTACGCAACTGTTCGGAACGCTGAGCATCGGTCTGCTGTTGCTGCTGGCGGTTGTATTGCTCGGCAACGGCGCTGGGATCGACCATGACGGCATCAATTGACGAGCCGCCTCCGCCTCCGCTGGCTTCCATCGTTTGCGTAAACGAGCTCCAGATCAGCAAAGCAATCAGTAGGACATGCAGAACCACCGAAATAATAACGGCGCGTTTCAACTTGTCGTTTTGTTCGGTTGCTTTTAGCACAATCGATTCCCAAAAACAGTGTTGCCAGAAATATGCTCAATGTACATCGCGCTGATTCAGATTGGTTGCGTCATCAGCCCAACGGATTTGACCCCAGCCTGATGCAGCAGGTTCAGTGCTTTAATAATTTCATCATAAGGAACATCTTTTGCACCGCCAATCAAAAACACCGCTTTGGGGTTTGCCGCCAGACGCGTCTGCGCTTCAGCAATAATCTGTTCCGCCGGAAGCTGCTCCATCCGGTTCTGCTCCACCACCAGGCTATACTGCCCGACGCCGGAAACCTCGACGATGATCGGCGGGTTATCATTACTGGAAACCGTTTTTGAATCCGTCGCGTCCGGTAAATCAACCTCGACGCTCTGCGTGATAATCGGTGCGGTGGCCATGAAAATCAGCAACAACACCAGCAGGACGTCCAGTAATGGAACAATGTTGATCTCGGACTTCAGTTCACGACGCCCTCTGCGTACTCGTGCCATGCTGCCCCCTGATTATTTGCCGCTATCGCTGGAGAAAGCTTGACGGTGCAGGATGGCGATGAACTCTTCCATAAAGTTGTCATAGTTCTGCTCCAGCTTGTTGACGCGTTGATTAAGACGGTTATACGCCATAACCGCGGGGATAGCGGCGAACAGACCGATCGCCGTGGCAATCAAGGCTTCAGCGATACCCGGCGCCACCATCTGCAAGGTTGCCTGCTTCACCGCGCCCAGCGCGATAAAGGCATGCATGATCCCCCAGACGGTGCCAAACAGGCCGATATACGGACTGATGGAACCTACCGTACCCAGAAACGGAATATGCGTTTCCAGCGTTTCCAGCTCACGGTTCATGGAAATACGCATCGCGCGCGATGCCCCTTCCACCACGGCTTCCGGCGCATGATTGTTGGCGCGGTGCAAACGGGCAAATTCTTTGAAACCGGAATAGAAGATTTGTTCCGTGCCCGTCAGGCTATCGCGGCGGGTCTGGCTTTCCTGATACAGTCGGGACAGCTCGATGCCGGACCAGAACTTATCCTCAAACGCTTCCGCATCACGCGTCGCCGCATTCAGAATTCGGGTTCGCTGAATGATAATCGCCCAGGAAGCAATGGAAAAACAGATTAAAATCAGCATGATTAGTTTGACCAGAAGGCTTGCCTTCAGGAACAAATCAAGAATGTTCATGTCAGTCACTGCTTAAACTCCGCGACAATAGACTTAGGAAGCGCAATCGGCTTCATTTGAGATGGATCGATACATGCGATCAAAACTTCGGCATGGCTCAATAAGGTACCATGTGAATTGAGAATGCGCTGTGCGAACGTCAGCGAAGCGCCGCGGATCGAAACGATCTCGCTTTGCACTTCCAACAGGTCGTCAAGGCGCGCCGGGGCAAGATACTCCACCGTCATCCGGCGAACAGCAAAAGCAACATGCTCACTCATTAAAGCTTGCTGGTGAAAATTGCGCTCACGCAACATTTCGGTTCTCGCCCTTTCATAAAAGGCGACATACCGCGCGTGATAGACAACACCACCCGCATCAGTGTCTTCAAAATAGACCCTAACTGGCCAGCGGAACAACGTATTACTCACTCTATATCCCGGTAATGCACTAAACATCGTTACTATACGCAAGAGAAATGAGGTTTGGAATGGATTGTAACAGCGGAAAGAAAATAATTATGGGTTGCAGGCAACCCATAACAAAATGGAATAGAGGGCTATTTTAGCGAAAGAAGTAATACAAACCTGCGGCCAGGATCACAAAGGCCGGAAGGGGCGCGAAAAACGCGCGCCAGCGCAGCCGCCGAGGACGAAAACCAACGCCGTGAACCACGCCGGCGCACACCGCCCAAATCAGCAAAAACCCCTGCCATACCGCCAGTTCGCTGGTACGCGCGGCAAAGCGCGACGGATCCCAGAAAACGCAGCCGGCCACCAGCAGCGCCATGATCAGGGAAAGAGCCCGTAACGGGCTCTTATCCATCAGGCGATAGAGTCTATCGACCAAATCACTCATTGTGTTTTATCTTCACTCTCTTTGCTTGCCTCGCTCTGCTCAAGCGCCAGGGCGGTAATAATCCCCAGTGAACAAGCAAGAAGCGTTCCGAGTATCCAAGCGAAATACCACATAAATTAAGCTCCTTACTTAGTACATCGAATGAGTGTTTTGCTCAATATGTTCTTTGGTGATGCGTCCGAACATTTTGTAGTAACACCACGCGGTATAAGAAAGCACAATCGGGACGAAAATGATCGCGACGATGGTCATGACTTTCAGGGTCAACAGGCTTGAGGTCGCATCCCACATGGTCAGGCTGACATTCGGCACCGTAACAGACGGCATGATGAACGGGAACATCGCAACGCCGGCCGTCAGAATCACACAGGCAATGGTCAATGAGGAGAACAGGAATGCCCACGCGCCTTTCTCGGCCCGCGCCATGGCGATAGTCAGCAAAGGCAGCACCACGCCCAACGCCGGAATAGCCCACAGCACAGGATGATTGTTGAAGTTAATCAGCCAGGCGCCAGCCTGATGCGCGACTTCTTTATGCAGCGGGTTGGACTCGGCCGCCGTGTTCATAACCGACGTCACCACATAACCATCAATGCCGTAAACTACCCACACGCCCGCCAGCGCGAACGTCACCATCATCACCAGCGCAGAAATCTGCGCCGCCGATTTTGTACGCACGTGCAGATCGCCCGTCGTACGCATCATCAGATAGGTCGCCCCCTGCGCCACAATCATCGTCAGGCTGACAATACCCGTCAGCAGGCCGAACGGATTGAGAAGCTGGAAGAAGTTTCCGGTGTAGTACAGACGCAGATATTCATCCACATGGAACGGCACGCCCTGCAACAGGTTACCGAACGCCACACCGATCACCACCGGCGGAACGAAGCTACCGATGAAGATGCCCCAATCCCACATGCCGCGCCAGCGCGGATTTTCGATTTTTGAACGATAGTCAAAACCGACGGGACGGAAGAACAACGATGCCAATACCAGAATCATCGCAATGTAAAAACCGGAAAACGCAGCGGCATACACCATCGGCCAGGCGGCAAATAGCGCGCCGCCCGCGGTGATCAGCCACACCTGGTTTCCATCCCAATGCGGCGCGATACTGTTGATCATCACCCGGCGTTCCGTGTCGCCACGGCCCATCAGTCGAACCAACACCCCCACGCCCATGTCAAAACCATCGGTGATGGCGAAACCAATCAGCAGAATGCCAATCAACAGCCACCAGATAAAACGCAATACTTCATATTCGAACATAGTGGACTCCTGTTTACCGTGCTTCCTGCGCAACCGCTATGGGCTGTTCAAAGTGGTAACGCCCTGTTTTCAGGCTGCTTGGCCCCAGACGCGCGTACTTGAACATCAGATACATTTCCGCGACCAGGAACAGCGTATACAGGCCGCAAATCAGCGCCATAGAGAACAGGATATCCCCTGCCGTCAATGATGAGGTGGCGACCGCGGTCGGCAGTATTTCACCAATCGCCCAGGGTTGACGGCCATACTCAGCGACGAACCAGCCCGCTTCTACGGCAATCCACGGCAGAGGGATGCCATACAGCGCGGCGCGATGCAGCCATTTTTTCTCGCCGATTTTTCCACGCAGCACAGTCCAGAAAGACAGGCCGATGATAATCAGCATCAAAATGCCGCACGCCACCATGATACGGAAAGAGAAATACAGCGGCGCAACGCGTGGAATGGAATCTTTGGTCGCCTGCTGAATCTGCGCTTCCGTCGCATCGGACACGGTTGGCGTATAGCGTTTCAGCAGCATACCGTAACCCAGATCCTGCTTGGACTGGTTGAAGGCTTCTTTAACGGCGGGATCGGTGTTGCCCGCACGCAGTTCTTCCAGCAATTGATAAGCCTTCATACCATTACGGATACGCACCTGATGCATTTCCATCAGTTCTTTCAGGCCGGTCACTTGTTTATCGGTGGAACGTGTGGCAATCAGCCCCAGCACATACGGGATCCTGATGGCATAGTTGTTTTCCATATTATCCTGATTCGGCAAACCAATCAGGGTAAAGGAGGCCGGCGCAGGCTGGGTTTCCCATTCAGCTTCGATGGCGGCGAGTTTGGTTTTCTGCACGTCCCCCATTTCATAACCGGATTCATCGCCGAGGACGATAACGGATAAAACGGAAGCCATGCCGAAGCTGGCGGCAATGGCAAAAGAACGTTTGGCGAAAGCGATATCACGGCCTTTCAGCAGATAGTAAGAGCTGATACCCAGAATGAACATCGCGCCGGTACAGTAACCCGCGGCGACCGTATGAACGAATTTCACCTGAGCAACCGGGTTCAACACCAGATCGGCAAAGCTCACCATTTCCATACGCATGGTTTCAAAGTTGAAATCAGAGGCGATAGGGTTTTGCATCCAGCCGTTGGCCACCAGGATCCATAGCGCAGAGAAGTTGGAGCCGAGCGCGACGAGCCAGGTAACCGCCATGTGTTGTACTTTTCCCAATCGGTCCCAGCCGAAGAAGAACAGACCAACAAAGGTAGATTCGAGGAAGAATGCCATCAGGCCTTCAATGGCCAGCGGCGCGCCAAAAATATCCCCGACGTAATGCGAGAAATATGACCAGTTAGTACCAAACTGAAACTCCATCGTCAGCCCGGTCGCGACGCCCAGAGCAAAGTTAATTGCAAATAACTTGCCCCAGAACTTAGTCATATCTTTATAGATTTGTTTGCCGGACAGCACATATACCGTTTCCATAATCGCCAGCAAAAACGCCATTCCCAGCGTTAATGGCACGAATAGAAAATGGTACATCGCGGTTAAGGCAAACTGTAAGCGTGACAGTTCGACTATATCAAACATCTTGACTCCTTGCTCCTCGCAGGAAGGTTTTAGCTTGCAGGATCTCGCAAGCCGCTAAACACCCGTCAGTGAACACCCAAAAAGAACACAACATTAAATTACTTCAGCCCAGGCTTTAGCAAACGCCGGTAAATTGGCGAATCCAACAGCAAGCCAAAGAAAAATCACAAATATTGCCAGTATCGTATCCTACAGAGTATCAGTATATTACGCCTGTAATCCCCTACAATAAATAGGTTTTTACGTGACATGGATTGGGTTTTTGGTTGCAAATCATTTTACCGGCAAACCCGGTGTTTCTGAATAATTGATTTGGCGCAATTTAAGCTTATTTTTTAAAATATATCCATAGGTGAATTTTGATCTAAAACAAATTAACTCCTTTTTGTTAATTAATGGTTTGCGTTAATTTCACACTTACCTGCATTGTTAAATATATGTGATTTTATAGTTTAAATTAAAATCAAGCCGGTAATATATTTTTCACTTTAATTTCGATTATTCATCCTGAATGCGTTTCCGTTCCATTCCTGCACTTTTTAGTCATGTGCTTTGTTTATAGACCATAATTAAGTATTTTTATTGTTAGCGTATTGTTATATGAAATTAACAAAAATCATTACTCATTAGAACTGGCTGAATACATTAATTTTTCTCTATAAAAAAAGCCACCCTGAGGTGGCTAAACATGTCGAACGTTAACAGCATTACATTAATAACGATTGTGTTATTCGCTCATCAGCGGGAAAGCACGGATTTTACCGCCTCGCCGATATCGGCCAGACTGCGCACCGTTTTTACCCCGGCCGCTTCCAGCGCGGCAAACTTATCGTCAGCGGTGCCCTTACCGCCGGCGATAATCGCCCCGGCGTGCCCCATGCGCTTGCCTTTCGGCGCGGTTACGCCCGCAATGTAGCTGACCACCGGTTTCGTCACGTGATCTTTGATATAGGCCGCGGCTTCTTCTTCCGCCGTCCCGCCTATTTCACCGATCATCACAATCGCTTCAGTCTGCGGATCCTGCTCAAACAGTTTCAGGATATCAATGAAGTTGGAACCGGGGATCGGATCGCCGCCGATGCCCACACAGCTCGATTGCCCCAAACCGGTATCGGTGGTCTGTTTTACCGCTTCATACGTCAGGGTGCCGGAACGGGAAACAATACCCACTTTCCCCGGCAGATGGATGTGGCCGGGCATGATGCCTATCTTGCACTCGCCGGGCGTAATAACCCCCGGACAGTTCGGGCCGATCATCCGTACGCCGTTCTGATCCAGCCTGACCTTGACCGTCAGCATATCCAGCGTCGGGATGCCTTCCGTAATACAAATAATCAGCTCGATACCGGCGTCAATCGCTTCCAGAATAGAGTCTTTACAAAACGGCGCCGGCACATAGATCACCGAAGCCGTCGCCCCGGTGGCTTCAACGGCTTCACGCACCGTATTGAAAACCGGCAGACCGAGATGTTCCGTACCGCCTTTACCCGGCGTTACGCCTCCCACCATCTGCGTACCGTAAGCAATCGCCTGCTCGGAGTGAAAAGTCCCCTGACTACCGGTAAAACCCTGGCAGATAACTTTGGTGTTTTTATCGATCAGAATGGACATTATTTACCCCCCGCTGCCGCAACAACTTGCTGGGCCGCATCCGTCAGGCTGGTCGCCGCGATAATATTCAGGCCGCTCTCCGCCAGCTTTCTGGCACCCAGTTCGGCGTTATTCCCTTCCAGGCGAACGACTACCGGTACATTGACGCCGACTTCGGAAACCGCGCCGATGATACCGTCGGCGATTAAATCGCAGCGCACGATGCCGCCGAAAATATTGACCAACACCGCGTTGACTTTGTCGTCGGACAGGATGATTTTGAACGCTTCCGTCACCCGCTCTTTGGTTGCGCCGCCCCCCACATCAAGGAAGTTGGCCGGCGCGCCGCCGTGTAGTTTGACGATATCCATGGTGCCCATTGCCAGACCAGCGCCGTTCACCATGCAGCCAATGTTGCCGTCCAGCGCCACATAGTTGAGTTCCCATTGGGCGGCATGCGCTTCACGGGAATCTTCCTGACTCGGATCACGCATTTCACGCAGTTCAGGCTGGCGGAACAAGGCGTTGCCGTCGGCCGCCAATTTACCGTCCAGACAAATCAAATCGCCCTGTTTGGTAATCACCAGCGGATTGATCTCGACCAGCGCCAAATCACGCTCCAGGAACATCGTCGCCAGCCCCATGAAGATTTTGGTGAACTGCGCCACCTGCTTGCCGCTTAAGCCTAATTTAAAGGCCAGTTCGCGCCCCTGATAGGGCTGCGGCCCGGTCAGCGGATCCAGCGCGGCTTTATAAATCAGCTCGGGCGTTTCTTCCGCGACTTTCTCAATCTCTACGCCGCCTTCCGTTGACGCCATGAACACCACCCGGCGACTGCCGCGGTCAACCACCGCGCCCAGATAGAGTTCTTTGTCAATGTCGGTGGCCGCCTCCACCAGAATCTGATGAACGGGCTGCCCTTGCGCATCCGTTTGATACGTCACCAGGTTTTTACCCAGCCAGCTTTCTGCGAATGCGCGGATATCCTCTTTATTGCCGACGACTTTTACCCCGCCGGCTTTACCGCGTCCGCCCGCGTGAACCTGGCATTTCACCACCCACGGGCCGACACCGATTTTCGATGCGGCTTCTTCCGCCTCGCGAGGTGTCGTACAGGCAAAGCCGACCGGCGCCGGTAACCCATATCGAGCAAATAATTGTTTTGCCTGATACTCATGTAGATTCATGATGTTCTATCCATTCAGGTTTAAAGATATGCCTATCTTATATTTATTGATAACGCCGCCGACAAGGCGGCCTGCATAGCACATACATAGATAAAGGGCGGTAAGCATTCGATGGCTTACCGCCCAATGGATCAGATATCCAACAGCAAACGCGTGGGATCTTCCAGCAGTTCTTTTATCGTCACCAGGAAGCCCACGGACTCACGGCCGTCAATCAGACGATGATCGTAGGACAGCGCCAGATACATCATCGGCAGAATGACCACCTGGCCTTCCACCGCCATCGGACGATCTTTAATCGCATGCATACCCAGAATGGCGCTTTGCGGTGGGTTAATGATCGGGGTGGACATCAGCGAACCAAAGACGCCGCCGTTGGTAATAGTGAAATTCCCCCCGGTCAGTTCTTCCACGGTCAACTTACCATCACGACCTTTCAGCGCCAACTCTTTGATCTTCTTCTCGATCTCGGCCATGCCCAGTCTATCTGCATCTTGCAGAACCGGCGTAACCAGACCGCGCGGCGTCGACACCGCAATACTGACATCAAAATAGCTGTGGTAAACCACGTCTTCGCCATCAATGGAAGCATTCACTTCCGGGAAGCGCTTCAGCGCCTCAACCACCGCCTTGATATAGAAAGACATGAAGCCTAACCGGATGCCGTGGCGCTTCTCAAACACTTCGCCGTACTGCTTGCGCAAATCCATGATGGGTTTCATGTTGACTTCATTAAACGTCGTCAGCATCGCGGTGCTGTTTTTCGCTTCCAGCAAGCGCTCCGCCACGCGTTTACGCAAGCGCGTCATCGGTACGCGTTTTTCGCTGCGGCCGCCAGGGGCAGCAGGGGCAGACTCGGTAGCCGGAGCGGGAGACGCGGCGGGCTTTTCCTCTTTCCCGGCATCTTTCTTGCGCGCCGCCAGATGTTTCTCGACGTCTTCGCGGGTAATTCGCCCGCCGACGCCGCTGCCTTTAATCGCGGAAGCATCCAGGTCGTGTTCCGCAATCAGGCGGCGGATCGCCGGGCTGAGCGCATCGTTATTTTCCTCTTCCAGCGCGGCCGTATGACGCTGTGCCGGCGTGGACTCCTTACTCTGAGACTTCTCGCTGGTTTCTTTGCCGGAACTGTCGCCCGGACGCAGGCGGGCCAGCACCTGGCGAGAGGTTACCGTGGCGCCTTCATCTTCCAAAATCGCATCCAGAATACCGGCTTCAGACGCCGGTACTTCCAGGATGACTTTGTCGGTTTCAATCTCGACCAGCACTTCATCACGCTGGACGCTATCGCCCGGTTTTTTATGCCAGGTAGCCACGGTTGCATCGGCTACCGATTCAGGCAGGTCAGGGACGAGAATATCTACGCTACTCATTATCTATCCTTTTATTTAATCAACGTTCAGCGCGTCATTAACCAGAGCTTGCTGCTGTTTCTGGTGTACGGACAAATAGCCAACGGCGGGTGAAGCGGAGGCTGGACGTCCGGCGTAACGTAAAGAAGCCCCGAATGGTATGACTTCACGGAAGTGGTGCTGGCTGCAATACCAGGCCCCCTGGTTCAGCGGCTCTTCCTGACACCACACGAAATCATGTACGTGGGAGAACGGCTCCAGCGCTGCCTGCACCGCCTGGTGCGGGAAAGGATAGAGTTGTTCGATACGCACCACGGCCACATCTTTTTGATCATTTTTACGACGCTGTTCCACCAGATCATAATAAACCTTACCGGAACAGAGAACGACGCGCTTGATCGCCTTGGGATCCAGGTCGTCAACCTCGCCGATCGCCGGCTGGAAATGACCGTTGGCCAGTTCATCCAAAGAGGAAATAGCCAGCGGGTGACGCAACAGCGATTTCGGCGACATCACAATCAACGGACGACGCATGCCGCGCAACGCCTGACGGCGCAGCATGTGATAAACCTGGGCCGGCGTGGACGGAATACAAACCTGCATATTCTGTTCGGCGCACAATTGCAGATAACGTTCAAGCCTGGCCGAGGAGTGCTCAGGCCCCTGTCCTTCATACCCGTGCGGCAACAGCATCACCAGCCCACACATCCGGCCCCACTTCTGCTCGCCGGAACTGATGAACTGATCGATGACCACCTGGGCGCCGTTGGCAAAATCGCCAAACTGCGCTTCCCAAATGGTCAGCGTGCGCGGCTCCGCCGTCGCATAGCCGTATTCAAACGCCAATACCGCTTCCTCGGAAAGCACGGAGTCCCAGACTTTGAATTCGCCCTGCGCATTATGCACATGTTCGAGCGGCGTATACCCCGAACCATTCTTCTGATTATGCACCACCGCATGGCGATGGAAGAACGTGCCGCGGCCGGTGTCTTCGCCTGACAGGCGCACCGAAATCCCGTCATCAACCAGCGTGGCATAGGCCAGCATTTCCGCCCCGCCCCAGTCAAACGGCTTATTGCCGTTGGCCATTTCCGCCCGATCGCGATACACCTTGGCCACCCGCGGCTGCATATCTATCGCCTCGGGAATTTCGCTGATGCGTTTGGCAAGCTCCTGCAAGCGCTTCATTTCAACCTTGTTCGGGTAGGGTTCGTCCCATTCGTGATTCAGATAGGGCGACCAGGTGAAGGACTGCATGTCCATCTCGCGCCACTCGTCCACCACGCATTCCCCGTCATCCAGCGCATCGCGATACAGATTGACCATCTCGGTGGCGTCTTCCAACGTGACCACCTGTTGCTGTTCCAGGCGATCCGCATACACTTTACGCGGCGTCGGATGCTTTTTGATTTTCTGGTACATCATCGGCTGAGTGGCGCTCGGCTCATCCGCTTCGTTATGGCCGTGCCGACGGTAGCAAATCAGATCGATAAACACATCGCGCTTAAAGGTATTACGGAAATCCAGCGCCAGACGGGTAACAAAGGCCACCGCTTCCGGATCGTCCGAATTAACGTGGAAAATAGGCGCCTGAACCATTTTACCGATATCCGTACAGTATTCCGTGGAACGGATATCCAGCAGGTTCGAGGTGGTGAAACCGATGCGGTTGTTAATCACGATACGCAACGTTCCGCCCACTTCATAACCGCGCACTTTGGACATGTTCAGCGTTTCCTGCACCACGCCCTGTCCGCTGATGGCCGCGTCCCCATGAATGGTAACCGGCAGAACCAGCGTACCGACCGGATTATCCAGCCGGTCGAGCCGCGCGCGCACCGAACCGGTCACCACCGGACTGACAATCTCCAGATGCGAAGGGTTGAAGGCCAGCGCCAGATGCACCAGCCCGCCCTCCGTTTCCAGATCCGAGGAGAACCCCTGATGGTATTTCACATCACCGGTGCCCAAATGCTCTTTATGCTTGCCGGCGAACTCATCAAACAAATCCTGCGGCTTTTTCCCCAACACGTTAATCAGCACATTCAGACGGCCCCGGTGCGCCATGCCCAGCACCACTTCACGCGTGCCGTTATTGCCCGCATGATGAACCATCTCTTTCAGCATCGGCACTAATGCATCGCCCCCTTCCAGCGAGAAACGCTTGGCGCCGGGGAATTTCGCGCCGAGATAACGCTCCAGCCCTTCCGCCGCGGTCAGCTCTTTCAGGAAACGTTTTTTCTCATCGGCGCTAAAGGACGGCTGCCCCATCACGGACTCAATACGGTGCTGGATCCAGCGTTTTTCTTCCGTATTGGTGATGTGCATGTATTCCGCCCCGATCGGCCCACAGTAGGTCTGTTTCAGCGCTTGATACAGTTCACCCAGTTGCATGGTGTCCTTGCCGATGGCAAACGACCCCACGTTAAAGGTTTCCTGCAAATCATCCTGCGTCAGATTGTGATAATCGAGATCCAGTTCGGGCACCGGGATCTGAGTGCGTAAATTCAAGGGATCGAGATTGGCCTGCTGGTGACCGCGGAAACGGAAGGCATTGATCAACTGCAATACCTTAACCTGCTTCGCATCGCTATCAGGATCGGTAATCGACGAGGTGTGACGTGAAGAATCTTTCGCCAGACGGCGAAAATATTCCCGTGTCTTGGAATGAAATTGATCCGGTTTGATCCCAGCCGTTGGCAACTGCTGGAAGATCGAGCGCCAGCTGAGATCGATAGAATCCGGGTCGGTTAAAAAATCTTCATAGAGCTGCTCTATGTAGGACTGGTTCGCGCCCGCCAGATAGGAGGAATCCAGCCAGGCCTTCATTGCGCCGTTCTGCATTATGATCCCTTAAGCTAATAAGCTTCAGTTTTCGCCGTGGTTAACATGTCAATCGTGCCGTATAAAATCGGTTGCCGTAAAAACGGTTCGCTTGCCGTACATCCGTACGCGCTGTCAAGGCATCCACTACCTTTTAAGGAACCTTTAAAAACCGCTTCTGACGCGTAAGCCGGTTTTTAAAGGTTTCCTGCCATCCCCCGGAGCTTGGCGGCTTCCGGGGGATATGCCGGTCTTAACTACATCACCTGTTCCGTCACGGCCTGCTGGTTACCCATTACGCTGTAGCAACATGGATTTAATATGACCAATCGCCCGCGTCGGGTTAAGCCCTTTCGGACAAACACTGACGCAATTCATAATGCTGTGACAGCGGAATACGCTGAAAGCATCGTCCAGATTGTCCAGGCGCGGCTTGGTTTCCGTATCGCGGCTGTCAATCAGGAAGCGGTATGCGGCCAACAGGCCCGCAGGGCCGACAAACTTATCCGGGTTCCACCAGAACGACGGACAAGACGTTGAACAACAGGCGCACATGATGCATTCATACAACCCATCCAGTTTCGCCCGTTGCTCCGGTGATTGCAGATGCTCGCGCGCCGGTGGATTCTTCCCATTATTCAACAGGTAAGGTTTTATTTTCTCATATTGGGCATAGAATTGCCCCATGTCCACTACCAAATCACGCACAACCGGCAATCCAGGCAGGGGGCGGACGACAATTTTGCCGTTTCCGCGCCGCAGCGCTGAAATCGGCGTGATGCAGGCCAGCCCGTTTTTACCGTTCATGTTAACACCGTCTGAACCGCAAACCCCCTCGCGGCACGAACGGCGAAATGACAACGTTGGGTCCTGTTCTTTCAGCAGAATCAGGGCATCCAGCAACATCATGTCGCGCCCCTCCTCCGCATCCAACTGGTAGTCCTGCATCCGCGGCGCATCATCGGCATCCGGGTTATAGCGATAAATGGAAAATTCAAGTTTCATCAATCGATCTCCGCGGTCAATAAGTACGCACTTTCGGCGGGAAGGCCGGGCGCAGTTTAGGCTGCATGTTCACCTTACGGCGCGTCATGCTATCGGTTTGCGGCAGATACAACGAATGACATAACCAGTTTTCATCGTCACGCTCAGGATAGTCGAAACGGCTATGCGCCCCACGGCTTTCGGTACGGAAATTGGCGGAAACCGCGGTCGCATACGCCGTTTCCATCAGGTTCTCCAGTTCCAGGCATTCCACACGCTGGGTATTGAATTCAGTGGAGCGATCGTCCAGACGGGCGTTTTTCAGCCGTTCGCGAATCACCTTCAATTCTTCCAGCCCTTTCGCCATTGCATCCCCTTCGCGGAATACCGAGAAGTTGTTTTGCATGCAGGCCTGAAGCGCCTTACGGATTTCCACCGGATCTTCACCCGAGGGGGTGTTGTTCCAACGATTCAGGCGATCGAGCGAGGCCTCGATATCCGACTCGCTGGCGTCACGACTGACGCCCTGCTCGTCCAGCGATTCCTGCAAATGCATCCCGGCCGAACGACCGAATACCACCAGATCGAGCAACGAGTTGCCGCCCAGACGGTTGGCGCCGTGAACCGATACACAGGCGATCTCGCCGACGGCAAACAGGCCGGGGATCGGCACATCTTCGCCTTTTTCGTTGACCGTCAGCGCCTGTCCGCTGACGCGGGTCGGGATGCCGCCCATCATGTAATGACAGGTTGGAATAACCGGAATCGGCTCTTTAACCGGATCAACGTGGGCAAAGGTACGGGACAGTTCCAGGATGCCCGGCAGACGTGACTCCAACACCTCTTTACCCAGGTGATCCAGCTTCAGCTTGGCGTGCGGCCCCCACGGCCCTTCACAACCGCGCCCTTCGCGGATTTCGATCATAATAGAGCGGGCGACCACGTCGCGACCGGCCAAATCTTTGGCGTTCGGCGCGTAACGCTCCATAAAACGTTCGCCATGCTTATTCAACAGATAACCGCCTTCGCCGCGGCAGCCCTCGGTCACCAGCACCCCGGCCCCGGCGATACCGGTGGGATGGAATTGCCACATCTCCATATCCTGCACCGGTACGCCGGCGCGCAACGCCATGCCGACGCCGTCGCCGGTATTGATGTGCGCATTGGTGGTGGACTGATAGATACGGCCCGCGCCGCCGGTCGCCAGTATGGTGGCCCGCGCTTTGAAATAGACCACTTCGCCGGTTTCGATACAGATAGCGGTACAGCCCACCACCGCGCCATCCTGATTTTTAACCAGATCGAGCGCATACCATTCGGAGAAGATGGTGGTATGGTTTTTCAGGTTCTGCTGATAGAGCGTATGCAGCAAAGCATGACCGGTACGGTCGGCCGCCGCCGCGGTACGGGCCGCCTGTTCGCCGCCAAAATTTCTGGACTGTCCGCCAAAAGGACGCTGATAGATGCGGCCATCGTCCAGCCGGGAAAACGGCAATCCCATATGTTCCAGCTCCAGAACCGCTTCCGGGCCGGTTTTACACATATATTCAATCGCGTCCTGATCGCCGATATAGTCGGAACCTTTCACGGTGTCATACATATGCCATTCCCAGTTGTCTTCATGGGTATTACCCAGCGCCACGGTAATACCACCCTGTGCGGACACGGTATGGGAACGGGTTGGAAAAACTTTGGATAACAGGGCGCAGGAGAGGCCCATCTGGGATATTTGCAGCGCGGCGCGCATACCTGCGCCACCCGCGCCGACCACAACAGCATCAAATTCTCTAATTGGCAAATTCATTACACCCCCCACACCACTATCGTTCCATAAATGACGTACACCAACAGCGCGACCACAATCGCCAACTGTAAAGTCAGGCGTAAGGCCAGCGGTTTAATGTAGTCGGTCAGCACTTGCCACATCCCTATCCATGCATGTACCAGGATGGAAAATAACGTCAGTAGCGTAAATACCTTGGTGAGGGGCATAGCGAAGAAGCCACGCCAGACTTGATAGGTGATATCGTCGGCCGCGATAATAAAGCCGAGCAGATAAATCACATACAGCACGATGACGATGGCGGAAGCGCGGATCAGTAACCAATCTTGTACGCCATTGCGTCCTAATGCAGAAGCATTGCTTACCATACGAGGACTCCAGCCAGAAATGAAAGCACGACGGAAATGATAAAAGAGAGAGTTGCAGAACGTTTACCGGCAATAAGATCTTCTTCTATATAGCCAAAATCCATCATTAGATGGCGTAAACCACCTACTATATGATAGGCCAACGCGGTAAGGATGCCCCAAACGATAAATTTCACGATGAAACCGTCCATCATTGCTGCAACCTGTAGAAAGCCATCCTCAGAAGAAAGAGAACGTCCTAACAGCCACAGTAAAATACCGACGGCGACAAAAGTGATAACGCCGGAGACGCGGTGAAGAATAGAAGCTATCGCAGTAACGGGAAACCGGATCGTCTGTAGATCCAGATTAACAGGTCTTTGTTTTTTCACGGATTTGCCCACACAGCTTTTATTATTTTATCTTCCTCCGGACCTGAATTGAGGTCAGACAGCATAAATGTCGAAAACCTGAAGCCGGTTTTACGGTACGCGCTCAAACATCGACATTCCGGTGTCTAAACAGCGCATGATCCATTCATACTGGGTGCTCCTACTGCAGGGTATTCCGGAGACCTGGCCGAAGTATAGGTGCTTCACATTCTTATTACAATTCCCACACAAACCGTTTGGAAACATTTCCCTTGAATAGTGATTTAGGTCACGAATTTCACAATTCAGCTAAAATCAATTATCTAATTTGACAAAAACTCAACATTTAAATTACAACTACGCCGTTAAATTCCCTATGATGTGTTAAAGCTCAGCGGTTACACTTTCCCGCCGGCATAACTTATGTAACAGTGAAGGTGAGAATCCGCGTAAAAGTCATAGGTAATGGCTATGATTAATTCAGGGAATGGTTAATTATCTGGAGAACGGTGTATCCATCCGGGATGTGGCTGGCCGGGTTTCATGACCCTGCTCTGTACCCTACTGACAGATGTGTCGCTACAGAGTTTCGCCAACTTATCATTCACATCCGGTGATACAGGTATGTACGGTATTTCTTCGGTGGAAAATTTTAAAATTAAAGCGCTAAGGAGAATATAAATGGCTGATAAAAAAGCGACGCTTACTCTAGATGGTAAAGAACCTATTGAACTTGACGTACTGTCCGGCACGTTGGGGCATGATGAAATCGACATTCGTTCTCTGGGTTCCAAAGGCTATTTCACTTTTGATCCCGGTTTTACGTCCACTGCGTCCTGCGAATCAAAAATCACCTATATCGACGGCGATGAAGGGGTTTTATTACACCGTGGATTCCCTATCGCGCAGTTGGCGGAGAAATCCAACTATCTTGAAGTCTGCTACATTCTGCTGTTTGGCGAAGTGCCGACGCAAGAGCAATACGACACCTTTAAAACCACGGTGACGCGGCACACCATGATTCATGAACAGATCACCCGCCTGTTCCACGGCTTCCGTCGTGACTCACACCCGATGGCGGTGCTGTGCGGCGTTACCGGCGCGCTGGCCGCGTTCTACCATGACTCGTTGGATATCAGCATCGAGCGCCACCGCGAAATCGCCGCTTATCGCCTGCTGTCTAAAATGCCGACCGTCGCCGCGATGTGTTACAAATATTCGCTCGGCCAACCGTTTGTTTATCCAAGAAATAATCTTTCCTATGCCGGTAATTTCCTGCACATGATGTTCTCCACGCCTTGTGAGGAATATGTGGTAAATCCGGTGTTGGAACGGGCGATGGATCGTATTCTGATCCTGCATGCCGATCACGAACAGAATGCCTCGACGTCAACCGTGCGTACCGCCGGCTCTTCCGGCGCCAACCCGTTCGCCTGTATCGCCGCGGGGATCGCCTCGCTGTGGGGCCCTGCGCACGGCGGCGCGAACGAAGCCTGTTTACGTATGCTGGAAGAAATCAGCTCGGTTGAGCATATCCCCGCCTTTATTGAACGCGCCAAAGACAAAAATGACTCTTTCCGTCTGATGGGCTTCGGCCACCGGGTTTATAAAAATCATGACCCGCGCGCCACCGTGATGCGTGAAACCTGCCACGAAGTGCTGAGGGAATTGGGCCGGAAAGATGATTTGCTGGAAGTCGCCATGGAGCTGGAAAACATCGCGCTGAACGACCCGTACTTTATTGAGAAAAAACTGTATCCCAACGTCGATTTCTACTCAGGCATCATTTTGAAAGCGATGGGCATTCCATCTTCCATGTTCACCGTGATTTTCGCGATGGCGCGAACCGTTGGCTGGATTGCGCACTGGAATGAAATGCATGACGACGGGATTAAAATCGCGCGTCCGCGCCAGTTGTACACCGGCTACGACAAACGTGATTTTAAATCCAATCTGGAAAACAGCTAACCGGGTCGCTCCCTCCCAGCTCCCCCGACTGAACTGAATCCCTAAACTTGGGCATCGGTTTTAGACGGGGGAGCTAACGCTGAGTTTCTCCCTCCCCTGTCCTGTCAGGGAAAAGTTGGAAACCCTACACGCCAGGCTTGCCCTTTTCTTTATTTCTGACAGCCGGGACACCAGTAAAACGGGCGCGCCGCCAGCATGGTTTTCTCGATGATATGCCCGCACCGCACGCAGGCTTCACCTCCACGATGGAACACCTTGAGAGAAAAAACGGCGCCGTGATGCCGGTTTTCATCTACTACAGCACCACGGGTGTTATAGGATAAACGCGGGATATCAAGCAGCGCCTGACTCAAAATTTGCCGTTGTTCACTGCTCAAATCCTGCGCGCAATGCTGTGGAGCCAGTTGCGCCTGCCAGAGGATCTCGACCCTGAGGTAGTTTCCCAGACCGGCGAGAAAAGACTGGTCGAGCAATAACCCGCTGAACCGACGGCGGCGAAAACGCGGCGATAATAACCGTTCGCCGACCTGCTCGGCCGTCAGCGAGAGATCCAATACATCAGGCCCGATGCGCTGCAAAAACGGGTGCGAGGAGAGCGCGTCCACCGTCAGCATCTCAATGTCAGACGCGCTGTAGAGCAGAGCGGCCCGCTCCGCCGTTGCCAGTCTGACGCGCAGATCGCGTTTCGTTTCCGGCGTCTCGTCCGCACCTGCCACTCGCCATACGCCATATAACTGGTTATGACTGTAAAGCACCAGACCATTGGTGAAATAGGTCAACAGGGCTTTTCCACGCGTCACGATCCGCTCGATCCGTTGCCCGGTCAACGCCGCCTCATACGGCTTCAATTCAGGGAACGCGAACCAAACGCGGGTCAACGGCTTTCCGACGACCGCCGCCGTCAGCATATCTGCCGCACGGCGGATTTCAGGTCCTTCCGGCATCGATTGCTCCGTAATGATTGCTCAACATTGGCTTTCAGCGACGTTCATGCCGCGGCAACGGTAATCTGATGCTGGGAAAAACAGTTACGTAACTTACGCGCGAAGGTCAGCGCATGCGGACTGTCGCCATGTATGCAGACCGTGTCCGCCTGTACGTTCACCCAGGAACCATCACTGGCGCGCACACGCTGACGCTGAATCATTTCCAACGTTTGGGCCAGTGCGAGATCGTCGCTGTTAATCAGCGCCCCTGACTGTTTACGCGGCACCAGAGAACCGTCAGGCAAATAACACCGATCGGCAAACACTTCCTGCCGGGTCATCAAGCCTAAACGCTGTCCGGCCCGAATCAACTCGCTGCCGGCCAATCCCACCAGCCGCAGGGCCGGATTAATCACTTTCACCGCGCGGGCGATGGCATCCGCCAATGCCGGCTCGCGGGCGGCCTGATTGTAGAGCATGCCATGTGGCTTGACGTGAACCAGCTTTCCCCCTTCGGACGCCGCTATCGCGGTCAGCGCGCCAATCTGGTACACCATCTGCGCAAACACCGTCTCCGCGGGCAACTGCATCTCTTTGCGGCCAAAATTTTCACGATCGGGAAAGCTCGGGTGGGCGCCAATCGCCACGCCATAGTCGATGCCCCAACGCACCGACTGCCGCATAGTCTGTGCGTCTCCGGCATGAAATCCACAGGCTATATTCGCCGAACTGACCAATTTCAACAACGCTTCATCATTCTCGCCGCCTTCGCCCAGGTCGGCATTCAGATCAATAACCATGTAGCCTCCACGCCAGTTGTTCCAGATAACGCCGCTGTTCCTGCGCCGCCTGTTGAGCCTCCGCCAGCGTACAACGGATAAAATGTACCGGTTCACCCAGACGGATTTGCGCCAGATGATACAAATCGGCGTCGATCACGCAGGCGATACGCGGATAGCCGCCCGTGGTTTGCGCATCGGCCAGCAGCACAATCGGCTGACCGCTATGCGGCACCTGCACCACTCCCGGCAACAAACCGTGCGACGGCATTTCACGCAACGTCGTTCGTTGCAGTTCCGGCCCTTGCAGACGATAGCCCATCCGGTTGCTTTGCGGGCTGAGGTGCCAGGGCGTACGCCAGAATGCCTCCCGCGCCTCTTCGCTGAACTCCTGATACTCCGGCCCCGGCAAGGCCCGTACGCGATTTCCGAACAGCAGTTGCTTAACCCCGGTTTCCCTGGCCGGCAATCGGGACGCGGCTCCCAGCAAAAGCTCATCGCCATCCTTCAGCAAACGCCCGGCAAAGCCGCCAAAACCCGCCTTTAGATCGGTACTGCGCGACCCTAACGCTTCCGGCACTTCAATGCCGCCGGAGAACGCCAGATAGCTGCGCATACCGTGACGCGGTAAATGCATTTTTAATGTTTGTCCGGCCTCCACCGCGAAACGCCAGCCGGTCCACAGCGGTTTACCATCCAGCACGGCATGGCAGTCCGCCCCGGTCAGCGCGACCCAGCAAGGCGAAGTAAAGGTGGCGACGAAATTTCCCAGCGTGATTTCCAGCGCCGCGCTATTCTCCGCGTTACCCACCAGCAGATTGGCCATTTTCAGCGCGGGAATATCAAGCGCGCCGGACTGACTGATGCCCAGACGGCGAAAGCCGAACCGCCCGGTATCCTGTACCGAGGTGTACAGCCCGGCATGAATAATCTTCAGCATATGCCCTCCTTCTGCGGCAGAAAGCGAACATTATCGCCGGGGCGCAGCAGGGTTGGCGGCATACTCTGTGGATTAAATAAGGTCAGCGAGGTGCGGCCAATCAATTGCCAGCCGCCTGGCGTGGATAACGGGTAGATGCCGGTCTGGGCGCCGCCGATGCCGACCGATCCGGCGGCGACCTTCAGGCGGGGATCGTCCCGGCGCGGAGCGTGCAATTTTTCATCCAACCCGCCCAAATAGGCAAACCCCGGCTGAAAGCCAAGAAAATAGACGATATAGCGGGCGGAAGCATGCGCTTCCACCACCTGCTTTTCCGTCATCTTGCAGTGATCGGCCACCCACGCCAAATCAGGCCCCGACTCGCCGCCGTACACCACCGGGATATCAATGTCACGGGGATCGAATACCAATGACTCGCTCTCTTCCCACCAACGTTGCAGCCGCTCAATGGCCTCCAACGCAACCTGTTGTGGCTGCGCCAGAAAAACCGTCAGGTTATTCATGCCGGGAATCGCTTCCTGCACCGCTTCATGGTGGTTCAAACGCTCGGCCAGCCCCCAGATGCGCTGCTGACTTTGCAGTGTCATTGGCGGTTCCAGCTCCAGAACCACGGTCTTCTCGCCCAGCAGATAACATCGTGCCCGTTGCAATCTTTTCTCCTGAATCGCGTTGTGTGCCTTTCCTATGATTATGGGGAAAGCAAGAAAGATACCAAAATGACTTTTTATGCTGTTTTTTGCCGTTTTTAATCCTATGCCTTTAATAAAAAAGCATTAACCATCAGGCCGGATTAGGGATATCAATAAAGGTCACGTCAAAACCGTGCTGCTCGGCCAACCAATCTCCCAGCGCCTGGATGCCTCCCCGCTCAGTGGCATGGTGTCCGGCCGCAAAAAAGTGCAGCCCCATTTCCCGGGCGATATGAATCGTCTGCTCCGACACTTCCCCCGTAATAAAGGCATCGACCCCGAACCTGGCCGCCTGCTCGATAAAACCCTGTCCACCGCCGGTACACCAGGCAAGGCGTTGTATCTGTTGCGGTGCATTATCCCCACAATGTAGCACCGAACGCCCCAGACGGTTTTCCAAACGATGGCATAACGCCTCGCCGCTCAGCGGCTGGAACAGCTCGCCATACGGCAGCAGCGGCTCAATGGCGCCCAGGATGTCGATTTCCAGCAACGCCGCCAGTTGCGCGTTGTTGCCCAACTGCGGATGCGCATCCAGCGGCAAATGGTAGCCATATAAATTGATATCGTTAACCAGCAATGTTTTCAACCGGTTACGCTTCATGCCGCTCACAATCGGCGATTCGTTTTTCCAAAAATAGCCGTGATGCACCAGAACGGCATCGGCCTGATATTCAACCGCCGCATCCAGTAATGCCTGAGAGGCCGTCACTCCGGTGACAATACGCCTGACCTCGCTGCGCCCTTCAACCTGCAAGCCATTCGGCGCGTAGTCCTGAAAAGCTTCAACGCTAAGCTGTTGATTGATCAATTTTTCCAAATCGCTATTACGCATACTTACTCTTCTCTGTGTGATCGTGATTCGCCCCGGCCGACATTTTCGCCGCCTGAAAAGCCGCCAGCGTCTGCTGTCTCGCCTGTTTATGATCGACAATCGGCAGCGGGTAGTTCAACTGGCGCGACTGTCGATCGGCCCAGCGATGAGGCTGGTGAATATCTTTATCGGACACCTCTGCCAGTTCTGGCAACCAGCGGCGGATAAAGGTTCCCTGCGGATCGAATCGCTCGCCCTGCGTGGTGGGGTTGAAAATACGGAAATAGGGCGCCGCGTCCGTGCCGGTGGAGGCCGCCCACTGCCAGCCGCCATTATTCGCCGCCAGATCGCCATCCAGCAACTGTGACATAAAATAACGTTCGCCCTCACGCCAGTCGATAAGTAAATCTTTTACTAAAAAACCGGCGCAAATCATACGCAGGCGGTTGTGCATCCAGCCGGTTTGATTCAACTGGCGCATGGCGGCATCCACTATCGGATAGCCGGTTTTCCCCTGCTGCCATGCGGCCAACACGTCAGGCGCGCGCCGCCATTGCACCCATTGCGTCCAGGCGATAAACGGTTTATGCCGGCACAAATCCGGCCAGAACACCAGTAAATGCCGATAAAACTCACGCCAGATCAGCTCATTAAACCAGATAAACGCCCCGCTCTCGCGCTGTTCCAGCATATCCGGGGATTCAGCGCGCAGACGGTTAAAACATTGGCGCGGCGAGATGATGCCCAACGCCAGATAAGGCGATAGCTTGCTGGTTCCCGCCAGCGCGGGTAAATCCCGCTGGCGTGGATAATCCTGAACCTGCTCACGGCAAAACCGGCGAAGCTGACGCAGCGCCGCCGTTTCACCGGCAGGAACATCCCGGTCAACCTCTTGCCGGGGATAGCTGAACGGAGTTAATGCCTGCGTGATAGCGATCGCGCCATCGCTTCTCTGCTCGGGCGCCGGAACGCTGTTGATATCGGCTTCCAGCAGGCGTTTAACGAAAGCCTGACGGAATGGCGTGAATACCTTGTACATCTCGCCATTGCCGGTCAGTACGCTACCGGGCGGCAACAGCAGGCTGTCGTCAAATCCCCGACACTCGACGCTTCCTGCCAACAGCGTCTCGACCTGACTGTCGCGCCGACATTCGTTAATTTCATACTGACGGTTGTAGAACAAATGCGTCACGGCCTGCTGCTGACAAAACTGCACCAGCCAGTTCGCCGCGGCGGAAAAATCAGCGCACTCATGGTAATAAAGCGCGATCCCTTTTTCCGCCAGCGCCTGCTGTACCAGCCGGAGATTCTCCAGCAGGAAAGCCGCCTGCCGTGGCGCCATATCATGCTGTCGCCACTGCTGAGGCGTCGCAATGAATAGCGCCAAAACCCGGGCTTGCGGATCCTGGCAGGCCGTATACAACGCTAAATTATCCGTAATGCGTAAATCATTACGCAGCCAGACCAAATGCGTGGACATGCATCATCCTTACTCGTTGGAAACTAGTGACCATACCGTAACCGCAATGCTTCCGGATAAGGCTCAAAATAACGTTGCTCCGCCAGATAATCATCCGGATACTCCGCCATGTAATGCTTCAGCAGGGTGATCGGCGCCAGCAGAGGTTGCAATCCCTGTCGATAACGGTCGATGAGTTGCGTCAGTTCCTGTCGTTGCGAGGGACTAAGCTGGCGGCGGAAATAGCCCTGAACGTGCATCAGCACATTGGTGTGATTACGCCGCGTTGCCGGATGCGTCAGCAGCTTCATCAGCCGCAGGCGATATTCCGCCACAAACTCATCCAACGACGCCCACCGATCCATCCCGGCCACAAAACGCCCCAGCTCACGGTATTCCGGCTGTGAATGCGCCAGCAGCAACAGTTTATAACGACTGTGAAACGCCATCAGCGCCCCGCGGCTAAGATCCTGCCGCCAAAGCTGGTGCAACTCGTGCAACGTATAAACCCGTTCGATAAAATTTTCCCGCAATCCCGGATCGTGCAAACGGCCATCTTCTTCTACCGGCAGCCAGGGCATCTGGCGCAGCAGCGCCTGAGTAAACAGACCGATACCGCTTTTGCATGCATTTTTTTGCGACGCATCATAGACCTTTACCCGCTCCATACCACAGCAGGGCGATTTAGCGCAGACAATATAGCCGCACAGATGCTGTAACTGGCTGACTTTTTCGGCGGAGAAGCGCTGCATCCGTTGAGTCATATCCAGCGGCGAACCATTACTGGCGCGCAGGGTAATGTTTCCCGCCGCGTCTTTTATCAGCCGCAATGCCGGACGAGGCACCGGTAACCCGACGGCGAGTTCCGGACATACCGGCTCAAAATGGAAATATGGCGCCAGTTGCTCAACGGCAAACGCCAGACGTTTATGCCCGCCGTCAAACCGCACCGCGCTTCCAAGCAGGCAGGCGCTGATACCAACCGGGATCTGATTGAACATCATGATTTCCCCTTATAAAAAATAATCCGCTGTTTTCAGCATAGCGGATCCCGCCCTGATCCTGTGCCGTGATAGGGAAATTGCGGGAAATTAAAGAAACAAATCATGAACGTGAGAACGGTGTGGCTTATATAAAGCAAAAACCCCCGCCGTAGCGAGGGTTACATAAAAATGGGGTGCGACAGCAAATTTATCCGAACTATTCATTCATACCACGCGCGCTCAAGGCCGCATACGAATGAAGCCAGCGCGCCGCAGCCGGCAAAATAGCGCTATATCAATAAAAATCACACGCCGCCGATTCTGACTGCGCCATCCAGACCGGTTTATCGCTGGTTTTCAACCAGACACGGTGCAGATAGCTATAAAAACGCGCGCGATCGCGTCGGAACAGCATTACCGGCAACGCGGCGATACCGATACATATAACAGCAATACGGCGCAGGAGAATACGGTGTAAAGGATAAGCAGTATAGAGCGACATAACGATCCTCCTCCAAAGGGGTGAGTTACCGTTCTCGGCAGGCGACTCACCGTCACGATAAAAGCAGAACAGGGAAATTGATTAAAACTTTACCGCTTTTAGTGAAAGTTTACTACTCATCGGACCAGAAAAAGATCAAATAATCGCCAAAATTTTCTCTATTAGGTCATTAAGTTACGAATTGGTTAAAAATAAACATAATAGACGTTAAGGATTAGCCGCCTTTTAACCGAAACGTCGAGGGGTTAACGTTTTACACCGTAAATCTGGTTGTCGACGGCCCACCCGGCGTAGCATGCTTATTTTTCACCTTTCTCTTTTCTTATTCAGGGATTTCATATCATGAGTAGCTGGTTAATCTATGCCTTGCTTTCTGCCCTGTGCGCCGCGTTGGTCGCCCTGTTTGGAAAAATCGGCCTGCAAAATCTGGATGCCAATACCGCAACCGCTATCCGCGCCGTGGTAATGGCGTTATTTCTGATCGGCGTTGTGATTGCGCAAGGGAAAACCGCGCTGGTCGGCGAGGTCATCGCCAACAAAAAAGCCTTGTTGTTTATCCTGCTCAGCGGTGTCGCCGGCGCCATGTCGTGGCTGTTTTACTTTGTCGCGCTGAAAAACGGCAACGTCGCGCAAGTGGCGCCGATTGATAAGCTCAGCGTGGTATTTGCCGTGGTGCTGGCGGTGATATTACTGGGTGAAAAGATTTCGCTGATGGCCGCCGCCGGCGTGGCATTGATTTCTGCCGGCGCGTTGATGGTGGCGCTGGGATAGCCGCTGTAAAAAAGGCGCTGCATCGCAGCGCCATTCGCTTATTGGGTATTCGCCAGTACCGCGCCGACAATCTCTACCGCTTCTTTCTCAATCCGTTCCCGGTGCTCGGCGCCCAGGAAACTTTCGCAGTAGATTTTATAGGCCTCTTCAGTACCGGAAGGGCGCGCGGCGAACCAACCGTTATCGGTCATCACTTTCAGTCCGCCAATCGCCGCGCCGTTACCCGGCGCCGCCGTCAAACGCGCGGTGATGGGATCGCCCGCCAACGTATCGGCTGACACCTGTTCCGGCGATAAGCGGGATAACGCCGCTTTTTGCGCATGGGTCGCCGGCGCCTGGATACGGTTGTAGCTTGGCGCGCCGAAGCGTTTTGCCAGCTCGTCATAATGCTGCTGGGGATTTTTACCGGTCACCGCCGTAATCTCCGCCGCCAGCAGACACATAATGATGCCGTCTTTATCCGTTGACCACGGCGTGCCGTCAAAGCGCAGGAATGACGCGCCGGCGCTTTCCTCGCCGCCGAAGCCGAAGCTGCCGTCAAACAGACCATCCACAAACCATTTGAAGCCGACCGGCACTTCCACCAGCTTACGCCCCAGATCCGCCACCACGCGATCGATCATCGCGCTGGAAACCAGCGTTTTCCCCACCGCAACCGACTGACCCCACTGCGGACGATGCTGGAACAGATAATTGATGGATACCGCTAGATAATGGTTCGGATTCATCAGGCCGGCCGGCGTGACGATGCCGTGGCGGTCATAATCAGGATCGTTGGCAAACGCCAGATCAAACTTGTCACGCAGCGCCAGCAGCCCGGCCATCGCCGACACCGACGAACAGTCCATGCGGATCACGCCGTCATGATCCAACGTCATAAAGCGGAAAGTCTGGTCGACGGCATCATTCACCAGCGTCAGATCCAGTTTGTAATGCTCGGCGATGCGCTGCCAGTAAGCAATACCTGAACCACCCAGCGGATCGACGCCCAGTTTCAGGCCCGCACGTTGAATGGCGGCCATATCAATCACGCCGGTCAACCCTTCAACATAAGGTTGCACCAAATCCTGTTCGTGTACGTAACCGCTCTTCCAGGCTTGCTCCAGCGTAATCCGCTTCACATCCCGCAGTTCATCGGTCAGCAGCGCATTCGCTCGCTGTTCGATCACGCTAGTGACGTTGGTATCCGCCGGGCCGCCATTTGGCGGATTATATTTAATGCCGCCATCTTCCGGCGGATTGTGAGACGGGGTGATAACAATGCCGTCCGCCTGTGCGCCGCCTTGACGGTTATGTACCAGAATGGCATTGGAGACGGCGGGCGTCGGAGTGAAACCGTTATCCTGCTGGACGATGACATCCACGCCGTTTGCCGTCAGCACTTCCAATACCGAAATAAAGGCCGGTTCGGACAGCGCATGGGTATCCTTGCCGACGTAGCACGGGCCGCTGATGCCTTGCTTTTTACGCTCTTCGGCAATGGCCTGGGCTATCGCCAGAATATGCGCTTCGTTAAAACTATGACGCCCCGCGCTACCGCGATGGCCGGAGGTGCCAAACTTCACTGCATGCGCCGCATTCCCTACTTCCGGACGCAGAACATAATATTGTGACGTCAACTGCGCCACATTGATTAAATCGCTTTGCCGGGTAGGCTGTCCGGCTCGGGGATGATTAGCCATCGACGTTTCTCCCTGACGCTATTGAAAGTTAAATTGTTCCGCAAACCTTCTCTGTCAGTTCCGCGGGGAACTGCATTGTCAGCATAATGTGTTCCACCATGCTGCGTTTACGACCGGTATTGGTATTGGTAATAACCCAGTATGGCGTACCCGGGATATGTTTGGGTTTGGTGTGTGTGCCATGTTGAAGCAAGGTTTGCTGATCGCCGGCAAAATAAACCCGCGTGCGCCCATGAAGCGATTCCGTCGCCAGCGCGAATTCCTGCGGCGATAGGAGATACAGCGTGGACAATACCAGCATAAAACGATTGATGGCCTTATGCTGTTCTGCATATTCATCCGACAGCAACAGCTCACGCAGCGCCCGAACCCGATCGCCCGGATGCAAGGGGGCGGCGGGTTGCGCACTGACCGCCGCATCCGCCGACGGCATCGCCGTGGATTGACCGGCGGTAAATTTCAGCATACGCCGTAAAATATCCGATGCGCTTTCACCGATGTGCTGTGTGTGGCTGGCGATATAACGATAAAGCTCTTCGTCGACTTCAATAGTTTTCATCTTTATCCAGTACTGTTTTTTATTACTCAGATCAATCGTCAAGGATTATACAAGCGATCAAACTCGCTCGAACAGCGGCAGAACGCGGACAAGGCAAAAAGTCGGATTATGCCTTACTGTCTCGGTTCCCGTTCAAGCAGCCATAATTGCTTTCTTCCGCGGCAACATAATGTCGTAAGGTCATGATACCCTAAGCGCCTGTCTCTCTGAATGAACTTCACCATGAAATTGAATTATCGCAGGCATTATGCGCATCAACCCAATGGCGGATTACCCGTTGTCCTCATTCACGGCCTGTTTGGCAATCTGGATAATCTTGGTGTACTGGGGCGGGATTTGCAAAGTCAGCACGACGTTTTACAACTTGATTTACGCAATCACGGTCTGTCGCCGCGCTCGCCACAGATGACCTATCCGGCGATGGCGCAGGACGTTGTGGAACTGCTGGACGCGTTGAACATTACGCGAGCGATTATTATCGGTCATTCCATGGGCGGGAAAGTCGCGATGTCGCTTAGCGCCGTTATCCCGCAACGGCTGGAAAAGCTGGTGGCGATTGATATCGCACCGGTCGATTACCAGACGCGTCGGCATGATTCGGTCTTTGCCGCGTTGCGCGCCGTCACCGATGCCGGCATGACCTCCCGTTCGCAGGCGGCAGCCCTGATGCGTCAATACCTGAAAGAAGAAGGAGTTATTCAATTTCTGTTGAAATCATTTCAACAAGGTGAATGGCGCTTTAACGTGCCGATTCTGTGGGATCAATACGAAAATATCGTTGGTTGGCAGGAGGTTCCCGCCTGGCAGGGGCAAATTCTGTTTATTCGCGGCGAAAATTCGCCCTATCTGGATGATATCCATCGCGATGCCGTGCTGCGTCAATTCCCGCAGGCTCGCGCTCATGCGATCGGCGGCGCAGGCCATTGGGTACATGCCGAAAAACCACAGGCGGTATTACGCGCGATTCATCGTTTTCTGGACGCCGGTTAAGCGGCCCCCCGGATTAACACAGTTAACCGTTGTCGCCGCCAGTACGGCTGGGGTATGATGACGCCCGCAGTAGAGGGAAGGCTGATTCAGCCGCAGGCATTGTAACCACATCATCAAGATGCATACCGGCTATTTAAGGGCATATGCGTTTTGGTTCGAATACCTTGCAGTATCATTACCTATGGCAAAAGAACAAACGGATCGCACCACGCTGGATCTGTTCGCAGATGAGCGTCGCCCGGGCCGTCCGAAGACCAACCCGCTTTCACGTGATGAACAGCTAAGAATCAATAAGCGCAATCAACTGCGGCGCGATAAAGTGCGTGGGTTGCGGCGGATAGAATTGAAAATTGACAGCGAAGCCGTCGACATACTTAACCATCTGGCTGACCAGCAGAATATCAGCCGTAGCGAACTGATTGAACAAATGTTGCTGGCTCAATTGGCCGGGAAAAAAACCTGAAACTCCGCGTTTCTCCCGGCAGTGCGGCATCATCCCTGATGCCGGATAAAATCAAAATCAGAATTTTTCCCAATTATCATTGCCTGGTGGCAGCGCTTTTTTACTCGCCCCTGCCAGCGGGGCTTTTGGAATAAGCGTTGATTTTGCCGCCGTCGCCGGGTGTGAATATTGCTCGGAAAGTTGGAACAACGCGATAGTCTGGTTCAGCACCGCCGCCTGCTCTTCCAGTGACAATGCCGCCGAAGAGGCCTGCTCGACCAATGCCGCATTCTGCTGAGTCACGCTGTCCATTTCCGAGACCGCCTGCGCGACCTGAGCGATCCCCTTGCTTTGCTCTTCCGATGCGGAAGCGATTTCACCCATAATATCGGTTACGTTCGTCACCGCCCGGACAATTTCCTGCATGGTATTCCCGGCATCTTCAACCAGATGAGAACCGCTATCCACGCATCTTACCGAGTCTGAAATCAGCCCTTCAATCTCTTTGGCCGCCTGCGCGCTGCGCTGCGCCAGGCTGCGCACTTCCCCCGCCACCACGGCAAATCCACGTCCCTGCTCACCCGCGCGCGCGGCTTCGACCGCCGCGTTGAGCGCCAGAATATTGGTTTGGAAAGCAATACCGTTTATCACCGTCGTAATCTCGGCGATTTTCCGCGAACTGCCGGAAATCTCCGCCATGGTTTTCACCACGTTGCCGACAATATCGCCCCCTTTCTTCGCCGTCGTTGAGGCTTGTAAAGCCAACTGGCTGGCATGGTTGGCGTTTTCGGCGTTCTGTTTCACCGTTGCCGTTAACTGTTCCATGCTGGCGGCGGTTTCTTCCAGAGCCGAAGCCTGCTGCTCGGTACGTGATGACAGATCGTTATTGCCAGAGGCGATTTCCGAAGCCCCCTGATAAATAGAATCCGTGCTATTTCTAATCGTGCTGACCGTGTTCGCCAGGCTGGTTTGCATTTCACGCAACAGCGGAAATAATTTACCGACGCAGTTACGGCCGAAATCAATAATTGGCTTGCCTAACTGACCGGATGCAATCACGCTGAAGTGATCGCGCAAATCATTCAATGGCCGCACCAGACACATCACCAGATAACGATCGGTCAGAAACAGCAGCATCAACCCAATAATCAAACCGGCCAGCAAAATGTTCTGACCAATGGCGGTAATCTGTTCAAAGCGGGTTCCAGCGGCGGAAAACTGCTCTGAACCGACCTTATTGAACGCCGTTAACGACGCGCCGAACTGACGACTCAGCGGCGGAACAACATTTTTCGCCTGATTCTGATAATCATCAAATTCGTTTGCCGCGGCTTTTTGGTATAAAGGTTCAACGCCCTGGGTAATCAGGTTATTCCAGTCACGGCTCACCGCCTGCACCAGCGCATCGTCCAGCCCTGCGTGGTCTATGCCATTAAACGCCGCCAAATCCGCTTTTAAGGTATTAAGCGCATTCAAAGAAGATGCCTGCTCTCTGTCCGCCGCTTCATTATCGCCGTTGCGACGTGCATCAACGGCGCGAGCCAGGCGCGTCACCATGCGAAAATATTGATCGTTGCCCTGATTAACAAAATTCATATTTTGCACCAGGAGGCTACTGGTCTTGGACGTTGTCGTCATCTCTTTGAAAGAAAACATGGTGTATATCGACACGCCGCCCCAGAGCACACAGAAAGTGCCAAGCACCCATAGCATGGCCGTTCTGATGGCAATGTTCTTTAAAAATTTCATGGTTCACTCCGAACTAAACACACATAAAAGGACATTTTCATCGTCATTCAACAATGAAACACAGAAATTCATGCCAACAAGATATGTCACCTTTATCTGGCGCTAACGTTCCGTTATGTTGAAAACAGATAAAATCACGTTAACTAAATCGACAAAGTTCAGAGAACATTTAGAGTCAGGGCGGTTCTTATGCTCATTTATTTTCTATTCTGTGAACAATTTCATAACTCGCCATACACATAATTTTTTAAGTTTAAAGAGATTACGTTAAAAAATTTAATCACCAAGGGTCGTCAGCCGGGGCGACAACAGGAAAATGCGTATCAGCAAAATACCCGCCACAATTTACCGATGCTTACCGATACGAGTTTCTCATGCCGGGCGCGTCTGCTATTATTAGCCGATAAGTGGGTAAAACACGGCATCATACCATTAAGAATCAAGAGGTTATTCAATTCATGGCACTCATAGGAATTTTCTTTGGCAGTGACACTGGCAATACCGAGAACATTGCCAAGACGATCCAACAGCAACTGGGAACCGACGTTGCCGAAGTTCATGACATCGCCAAAAGCAGCAAAGAAGATCTTGAAGCGTTCGATATTTTATTGCTCGGTATCCCTACCTGGTACTACGGGGAAGCGCAGTGCGACTGGGATGACTTTTTCCCTACGCTGGAAGAGATCGACTTCAGCGGTAAACTGGTTGCCTTGTTCGGCTGCGGCGATCAGGAAGACTATGCCGAGTACTTCTGTGACGCCATGGGCACCATCCGCGATATCATTGAACCGCATGGCGCGACGATTATTGGACACTGGCCGACGGAAGGGTATTACTTTGAAGCCTCTAAAGGTCTGGCTGATGACAACCACTTCATCGGTTTGGCCATCGACGAAGATCGTCAACCCGAACTGACCAGCGAGCGCGTTACAGCCTGGGTAAAACAGATCGGCGACGAACTGAATCTGAAAGAACTGGTAGGCTGAGCCGATTCTCTGGCTCTGATGACACTCTCGTCAGAGCCAGATTGATAGAAAAAACCTCTCATAAAAATTGATACATTTTTTTAACTTCTCCTTATAAGTATGTACAATACCCACATCGGTTCTGTGCGTTCATTGAACGTTCCTCATTTACCAACAATACATTGCATGGTACACCTGTAGTGTATGTGGAAATAATATTGTTAACATTCCATGGTTTTCATTTTGAATGCGCAGTTCTATAATTGGGACGTTATTACATTTTTTGAGCCGACCGATGACATAGGCTAGGTAGCCTCCATTGATAAGTAAGCAACAGGACTAAATCCGCATGACTGACAACAACATCGCATTAAAGAAGGCCGGCCTGAAAGTCACTCTTCCAAGACTGAAAATTCTGGAAGTGTTGCAGGATCCGGAGTGCCATCACGTCAGTGCGGAAGATTTATATAAGAAACTGATTGATATGGGTGAAGAGATTGGTCTAGCGACCGTCTACCGCGTACTGAATCAGTTTGATGATGCGGGGATCGTAACCCGTCATAATTTTGAAGGCGGTAAATCCGTTTTTGAACTGACGCAGCAGTATCATCATGACCATCTGATTTGTCTGGATTGTGGCAAAGTGATTGAATTCCGTGACGAATATATCGAAGCACGCCAACGCGAAATAGCGGAAAGACACGGTATCAAGTTGACCAACCACAGTTTGTATCTGTATGGCCATTGCAGTGAAGGGGATTGCCGTGAAGACGAAACCCTGCACGATGCAAGAAGATAAATCGACCGCATAAAAAATCGCCTGAAGCGATTTTCAGACCATTGACATAGCCTGTTATTAGGGAGAGCGTGGCGAGGGGTCGTAGCGGCGTAAGCCGCCGACAAATTTGCCAGGAGCAAATTTGAACAGCATTTATGCTGGCCCGCAGGGTGGGGCACAAGGATGTGTCCCATAATGGCCCCTCGGTACGGTAGGCCCGGGTATCTCAGGCTTACAGACGACTTTGTCAGCAACCTCTTTTCAACGTCGCTTGCGACGATCCGTAGGGTGACGGACTTCCTGTCCGTCATAAAATAAAACCGCCGAGGCGGTTTTATTTTTGTTTTACTCTGTAAGCCAATCCCGCTATCACCCCACCCAGGTATCCCGCAGGCCTACCGTGCGATTAAACACCAGATGCTGCGCGCTGGAATAAACCCGATCGGCGCAGAAGTAGCCTTCGCGCTCAAACTGATACGCTTTTTCCGCTTCCGCCTGCGCCAGACTCGCCTCAACGAATCCCTGCACCACTTTCAGCGATTCCGGGTTGATGGTTGACAGGAAATCATCCGCCGCCGCCGGATTGGCGACGCTAAACAGACGATCGTACAAGCGGAACTCCGCCGGCAACGCATGCGCTACGGACACCCAGTGAATCACGCCTTTTACCTTGCGGCCATCAGCCGGATCTTTACTTAAGGTATCCGGATCGTAGCGACAGTAGATGGCGGTGATGGCGCCCTGCTCGTCTTTATCAATATGTTCCGCTTTAATCACATAAGCGTTACGCAGACGAACCTCTTTACCCAGCACCAGACGCTTATACTGTTTATTGGCTTCCTCACGGAAATCAGCGCGATCGATATACACCTCGCGGCTGAATGCAACCTGACGGGATCCCATTTCCGGTTTATTCGGATGATTCGGCATCGTCACCCACTCTTCATGATCGGCGGGCAGGTTTTCAATCACCACCTTCACCGGGTCAAGAACCGCCATGGCGCGCGGCGCGTTTTCATTCAGATCGTCACGAATACAGGATTCCAGCGCGGCCATTTCAACGTTGTTATCCTGCTTGGTAATACCAATGCGAACGCAGAATTCACGGATAGACGCGGCGCTGTAACCGCGACGACGCAAACCGGAAATGGTCGGCATCCGCGGATCGTCCCACCCCTCGACAATCTTCTCGGTTACCAGTTGGTTCAGCTTACGCTTGGACATAATGGCGTATTCGAGATTAAGACGTGAGAACTCATACTGCCGCGGATGGCAAGGTATGGTGATGTTATCCAATACCCAATCATACAGACGGCGATTATCCTGAAACTCCAGCGTACACAAAGAGTGCGTCACGCCTTCCAGCGCATCGGAAATACAGTGGGTAAAATCATACATCGGATAGATGCACCACTTATTTCCCGTTTGGTGATGTTCGGCAAACTTAATCCGATACAAAACCGGATCGCGCATCACCATAAACGACGAGGCCATATCAATCTTGGCGCGCAGACAAGCCGTTCCCTCGGCGAAGCCGCCGTTACGCATTTTTTCAAACAGCGTCAGGTTTTCCTGCACGCTACGATCGCGGTACGGGCTATTTTTGCCCGGCGCCGTCAGCGTGCCGCGATATTCACGGATCTGCTCCGGCGTCAATTCATCAACGTAGGCCAGCCCTTTGCTAATCAGTTCAACCGCATACTGATGCAGTTGATCGAAATAATCGGAGGAATAACGAACCTCGCCGCTCCATGAGAACCCCAACCATTTAACGTCGCGTTTGATTGACTCAACGTATTCAATATCTTCTTTTACCGGATTGGTATCGTCAAAACGCAGGTTGCATTGCCCGTTGTAGTCCTGGGCAATGCCAAAGTTCAGACAGATGGATTTCGCATGCCCGATATGAAGATAGCCGTTAGGCTCCGGCGGAAAACGCGTCTGAATATGGTCATGCTTACCGGATGCCAGATCTTCATCAATAATCTGACGGATAAAGTTGGTTGGGCGGGCTTCAGCCTCACTCATGCTTGCTTCCTCAATGCTAAAACGACATATAACCGCCAATGATCCAACAAGCTACGCCGGGAAACAACCGTTAGTTTCATTAAAAAACAAAAACGGGATGAGATAACGATCCCATCCCGCAAATTTCCTTTCCACCGCGTTAGCCGCGCGCGATGGAAAGCCTGAGCCAGCCTTACTCTGCGCTGACTTTCTTCAGCGCGGACGCTAGCGACTCAGCCTGAGTGCCGACCACAATCTGCACATTCTGCTTATTCAGCCGAATGACCCCCGCCGCGCCCAGTCGCTTGGCCAAGCCTTCATCAACCTGACCGGAGTCGACCACGTTCAACCGCAGGCGAGTGATACAGGCATCGATGCCCAGCAGATTGTCTTTACCGCCCAGAGCCTGCAAATAGCCCCGGGCCAGCGTGAGGGCGTCGCCGGATGACGACGTGGCCGTTGCGGCATTCACATCATAGCCATCCGCTTCGCTGCCGCTTACCGCCAGTTCGCGTCCCGGGGTCAGCAAATTGAAACGCGTGATGGTGAAGCGAAACGCCAAATAGTAAACGACGAAGAACGCCAAACCCTGCGGTATCAGCATATACCACTGCGTTGCCAGCGGATTACGCGACGACAGCATCATATCCACCAGTCCGGCGCTGAAGCCGAAACCGGCAATCCAATGCATGCTGGCCGCAATAAACACCGATAGCCCGGTGAGCAACGCGTGCAGGACATAGAGCACCGGCGCCACAAACATAAAGGAGAACTCCAGCGGCTCAGTGATGCCGGTAAAGAATGAAGCAAAAGCCGCGGCAATCATAATCCCGGCGACCTTGCTTTTGTTTTCCGGGCGCGAACAGTGATAAATGGCCAACGCCGCCCCCGGTAGACCAAACATCATAATCGGGAAGAACCCGGCCTGATAACGACCGGTAATGCCGACCACGGCTTTACCGGCTTCGATAGACTGCTGCCCGGCCAGGAAATTAGGAATATCGTTGATTCCGGCGACATCAAACCAGAACACCGAGTTCAGCGCATGATGCAGACCGACAGGGATCAACAAGCGGTTGAAGAACGCATAAACCCCGGCGCCCACTGAGCCTAGCTGCTGAATAGACTCACCAAAAGCGACCAGTGCGTTATAAATAACCGGCCACACATACATCAGAATGAACGCAACCAGGATCATCAGGAACGAGGTAAGAATAGGCACCAGGCGGCGTCCGCTAAAAAACGACAGCGCTTTCGGCAACTCAACCTGGCTAAAACGGTTATACAGCTCTGCGGAAATAACCCCGACCAAAATACCGATAAACTGGTTTTCGATCTTACCAAACGCGGCAGGCACCTGATCCAGTGGAATTTTTTGAATCATCGCCACCGCCGCCGGCGAGCAGAGCGTGGTCAGAACCAGGTATCCGACAAAACCGGTTAATGCCGCGGCGCCGTCTTTATCTTTCGACATGCCATAGGCGACCCCCACTGCAAACAGCACCGCCATATGTTCAATAATGGCGGCGCCTGATTTAATAAATAGCGCGGCCAACGCATTTTCACTCCCCCAGCCGATCGGATCGATCCAGTAGCCGACCCCCATCAGGATGGCGGCAGCGGGCAGCGTGGCGACGGGCACCATCAACGCCCGACCTATTTTTTGTAAATAGCTAAGAATACTCACCTTTTCCTCTCTTTCCCTTATGGGACCCAAAACTGCCAGTCATACGTGCTCACTGCCGGGTAAAACCACTGTGGGTGGCTTTGGCATGGAGTGTAAGAAAAATATTTCGCTACGCAAATTAAACCCTAACATTATGTGATATCAATCACTAAAAAACCGCATATGAAAATTTTATATCTGAATAAAACCCCAACTTATTTCAAGATAAAAAAAAACAGGCTACACTGGCGCTCCGTTCTATTTCAGTATCGAAACGCGCCAATCGCACGATTTAGCCCGATACTTAATTTTACCGCTATCGAATAATCAGGAGACCACTGATGAGATTGATTCCTCTAACCACCCCGACGGAAGTCGGTAAATGGGCCGCCCGTTATATCGCCCGAAAAATTAACGACTTCAACCCCAGCGCCACCCGTCCTTTTGTCCTCGGTCTTCCCACCGGCAGTTCGCCGCTGGAAGCGTATAAGGCGCTGGTCGCGCTGCATAAAGCCGGACAGGTGAGCTTTAAGCATGTAGTGACCTTCAATATGGATGAATATGTCGGCCTGCCCAGCGATCACCCTGAAAGCTACCGCAGCTTTATGCATCAGAATTTTTTCAATCACGTTGATATTCCGCAGGAAAACATTAACCTGTTGAATGGCAACGCGGAGGACATTGCAGCGGAGTGTCGCCGCTACGAAGAGAAAATCCAGTCTTACGGTAAGATCCATCTGTTCATGGGGGGGGTTGGAAATGACGGACATATTGCCTTCAATGAACCTGCATCTTCTTTAGCTTCCCGGACTCGTATCAAAACCCTGACGGAAGAGACTCGCCTCGCCAACTCGCGTTTCTTTGGCGGCGACGTTAATCTGGTGCCTAAATTTGCCCTGACGGTTGGCGTTGGTACGCTGCTGGATGCCGAAGAAGTGATGATCCTGGTCACCGGACGCAACAAAGCACAGGCATTGCAGGCGGCGGTAGAAGGAAATGTGAACCATATGTGGACCATCAGTTGCCTGCAACTTCATGCTAAAGCCGTGATGGTATGCGACGAGCCTTCCACCATGGAGCTGAAAGTCAAAACCGTTAAATATTTCCGTGAGTTAGAAACGGAAAATATGAAAAATCTTTAATCTGTAGCCGGGAGTTGATGATGTACGCTTTAACAAATGGCCGGATCTACACCGGCCACCAGGTGCTTGATAATCATGCCGTGGTGATTGCCGATGGTCTGATAGAAAATGTTTGCCCCATTAGCGACCTGCCGGCCGGGCTGGAAAAACATGACCTCGGCGGGGCGCTGCTCGCTCCCGGATTTATTGATTTACAGCTGAACGGCTGCGGTGGCGTTCAGTTCAATGACTCGCTGGAATCCATTTCAGTCCAGACGCTGGAAACCATGCATCAGGCTAATCTGAAGTCGGGATGCACCAGTTTTTTACCTACGCTGATTACCTCCAGCGACGAATTTATGAAACATAGCGTGGAAGTCATGCGCGCCTATCTGGCGCAGAACCAGCATCAGGCGCTGGGTCTGCACCTCGAAGGGCCTTGGTTGAACGTGATAAAAAAAGGCACGCATAATGCGGCGTTTATTCGTCAACCGACAGCGGAGCTGGTGGACTTTCTGTGCAAAAACGCCGATGTCGTCAGCAAAATCACGCTCGCCCCGGAAAAAGTGTCATCCGTGGTGATCCGTCAGTTGGTCGAGGCCGGCATCGTGGTGTCCGCCGGACACTCCAACGCCACCTGGAAACAGGCCAAACAAGGCTTTGCCGCCGGCATCCGTTTTGCCACCCACCTGTTTAATGCCATGCCTTACCTGACCGGCCGCGAGCCAGGCCTGGTCGGCGCGGTGTATGATGCGCCGGAAATCTACTGCGGTATTATTGCCGATGGTTTACACGTTGACTGGGCCAATCTCCGTATCAGCAAACGGATCAAAGGTGAAAAACTGGTTCTGGTGACTGACGCAACCGCGCCGGCCGGCGCGGATATTGACCAGTTCATTTTTGCCGGTAAAACCATATACTATCGCGACGGCCTGTGCGTGGATGAGAACGGCACACTCAGCGGTTCTGCCCTCACGATGATAGAAGCGGTACGCAATTGTGTGGAACAGGCAGGTATCCCGCTTGATGAAGCGCTCAGAATGGCAACGCTTTATCCGGCGCGGGCCATCGGCACAGACAAACGGCTGGGCAGCATTGAAAGCGGTAAAGTGGCTAATTTGACCGTATTTGATCGTAATTATCACATTCTCAAAACTTTTGTTGGCGGCAACGACATGTTAACGGCGACAAAGAATTGACCACAGACGAGTGACTTTTTAATGACCACAGGCGGACAAGCTCAGATAGGGAATGTTGATCTGGTTAAACAATTGAACAGTGCGGTCGTGTATCGTCTGATTGATCAACAAGGCCCCATTTCACGGATACAGATTGCGGAACAGAGCCAGCTTGCTCCCGCCAGCGTCACTAAAATCACCCGTCAACTGCTGGAGCGCGGGTTAATCAAAGAGGTTGACCAACAGGCTTCAACCGGCGGCAGACGCGCTATTTCCATTGTTACCGAAACGCGTTCGTTTCATACCATTGCCGTTCGTCTCGGGCGCTATGACGCCACCATCGCGCTATACGATTTGCAGGGAAAAGCCTTGGGCGAAGCGCACTACAACCTGCCGGAGAAAACCCAGGAAACGCTGGAAACCGCCCTGTTTAAAGCCATCAGTCATTTTATTGAGCACTATCGGCACCGTATCCGTGAATTGATCGCCATTGCCGTGGCTTTGCCTGGCCTGGTCGATCCCCTTGCCGGCGTGGTCCGTTATATGCCGCATATCGACGTCAACGACTGGCCGCTGGTCGACCATATTCAGCGCCGTTTCCATGTGACCAGCTTTGTCGGGCATGATATTCGCAGTCTGGCGCTGGCTGAACATTACTTCGGGGTAACGCACGACTCGCTGGATTCGATTCTGGTGCGCGTTCACCGCGGCACCGGCGCCGGTATTCTGGTTAACGGACAGATATTTCTCGGCAATAACGGCAACGTCGGGGAAATCGGACATATTCAGATTGATCCGCTGGGGGAACGATGCCACTGCGGCAATTTTGGCTGTCTGGAAACGGTGGTGGCCAATGCGGCTATCGAACAGCGGGTGCAACACTTATTGCAACAAGGTTATCCAAGTAAGATAACCGAAGATAACTGTACGATTTCAACGATATGCAAAGCCGCCAACCGGGGCGATATGCTCGCATGCGAAGTCATTGAACATGTCGGGCAATATCTGGGTAAAGCCGTATCGATCGCCATTAATCTCTTCAATCCGCAAAAGGTGGTGATTGCCGGTGAAATCACCGCGGCCGAAAAAATCCTGTTGCCCGCCATTCAGCGCTGCATCAATGCCCAGGTGCTGAAGGACTTTCGTAACAACCTGCCCGTGGAAGTCTCCAGCCTGAACCACCTCTCGGCGATTGGCGCCTTTGCGTTGGTAAAACGCGCCATGTTGAATGGCGTTTTGTTGCAACATCTGCTGGAAACGCAGTGATATCGGATTAATGCGCTAATGTCGGATTATCAAATCACTAAAAATCCGACCATTCCACTCGATTAATTTGTCGATTATTCATCAAAATGCCATATAAATTATTCAAACATCATCAATATGGCTTTTTTCATTAGATGATATTGAATTCTTATGGCATTTTGATGCTAAATCATTGTCACTGACACGGCATTTGTAATCATGATGCAGAAAAAACGGAAGGCGATGTCGCTATCCGTGAATGACATCTGATTAATCTAAAACATCTAGGGAGTCATCCATGTGTTCTATCTTCGGTGTGCTTGATCTTAAGACCGATCCTGTTGAAATGCGTAAAAAAGCGCTGGAGTTATCACGCTTGATGCGCCACCGCGGGCCTGACTGGTCCGGTGTTTATGCCAGCGATAAAGCGATTCTGGCCCATGAGCGTCTGTCTATCGTCGACGTGAATACCGGCGCTCAGCCGTTATACAACGCGGCGCGTACCCATGTTCTGGCGGTTAACGGCGAAATTTATAACCATCAGGCATTGCGTCAGCAATATGGCGACCGCTATGCGTTCCAGACCGGCTCCGATTGCGAAGTTATCCTGGCCTTGTATCAGGAAAAAGGCCCGGAATTCCTGGATGACCTGCGCGGCATGTTTGCTTTCGCGCTCTACGACAGTGAAAAAGACGCTTACCTGATCGGCCGCGATCACTTAGGCATCATCCCGTTGTACATGGGTTACGATGAGCACGGCAACTTCTACGTGGCTTCAGAAATGAAAGCGCTGGTTCCGGTATGCCGCACGATTAAAGAGTTCCCGGCCGGCAGCTATCTGTGGAGCAAGGACGGAGAAATCCGTGAATACTATCACCGTGACTGGTTCGATTATGAAAATGTAAAAGATAACGAAACCGACGCCTATGCCCTGCGTGACGCGCTGGAAGAAGCGGTAAAAAGCCACCTGATGTCCGATGTGCCTTACGGCGTACTGCTCTCTGGCGGTCTGGATTCCTCGGTTATCTCCGCGATCACCAAAAAATACGCCGCACGCCGTGTTGAAGACGACGAGCGCAGCGAAGCCTGGTGGCCTCAGTTGCACTCTTTCGCCGTCGGCCTGGAAGGCGCCCCGGATTTAAAAGCGGCGCAGGAGGTGGCTAACCATCTGGGCACCGTCCACCATGAAATTCACTTTACGGTACAGGAAGGATTGGATGCGATTCGCGATGTGATTTATCACATTGAAACCTATGACGTGACCACTATCCGCGCCTCGACGCCGATGTATCTGATGTCTCGTAAAATCAAAGCGATGGGCATCAAGATGGTGCTGTCCGGCGAAGGCTCCGATGAAGTGTTCGGCGGCTATCTGTATTTCCACAAAGCGCCAAACGCCAAAGAGCTGCACGAAGAAACCGTGCGCAAATTGCTGGCGCTGCACCAGTACGACTGCGCTCGCGCCAACAAAGCGATGTCGGCCTGGGGCGTGGAAGCGCGTGTGCCTTTCCTGGATAAAAACTTCCTTGATGTGGCGATGCGCATCAACCCGCGCGACAAAATGTGCGGCAACGGCAAGATGGAAAAACACATCCTGCGCGAATGCTTTGAATCATACTTGCCGCACAGCGTCGCATGGCGTCAGAAAGAGCAATTCTCCGACGGCGTCGGCTATAGCTGGATTGATACGCTGAAAGAGGTTGCCGCTCAACAAGTTAGCGACCAACAGTTGGAAACCGCGCACTTCCGTTTCCCGTACAACACGCCGACCTCCAAAGAAGGCTATTTGTACCGTGAAATCTTTGAAGAGCTGTTCCCGGTGCCGAGCGCCGCAGAATGCGTGCCTGGCGGCCCATCGGTTGCCTGTTCTTCGGCGAAAGCCATTGAATGGGATGAATCCTTCAAAAAGATGGACGATCCGTCGGGTCGTTCGGTTGGCGTGCACCAGTCCGCATACTAATCCCGGTTTTGTTTTTCGTTATGCAACGGGCCTCGCAGGCCCGTTTTCGCTGTTTGATAGATTGGAAAAGCGGGCTTTTTGACGCTTTTCTCACCAGACTGTTCACAACCCAAACAAACGGCGGCAGGGAAGTCATTTTCGGGAAAAAATTTGTTGACGCAATTAGGCCAACTACGCATAATGCGCCCCGCAACGCCGATGAAGGTGACGCGGAAAAGATGGCTACGTAGCTCAGCTGGTTAGAGCACAGCACTCATAATGCTGGGGTCACAGGTTCGATTCCCGTCGTAGCCACCATCTTTTGCGGGAGTGGCGAAATTGGTAGACGCACCAGATTTAGGTTCTGGCGCCGCAAGGTGTGCGAGTTCAAGTCTCGCCTCCCGCACCATTACTTTCACGGCTTGAGATTATTTTTTAAGCATGAATCCTGTATTGGGGTATCGCCAAGCGGTAAGGCACTGGTTTTTGATACCAGCATTCCCAGGTTCGAATCCTGGTACCCCAGCCATATTTAAGCGGGTAATGCTGAAAAAGTAATTGCACAATTGGGGTATCGCCAAGCGGTAAGGCACTGGTTTTTGATACCAGCATTCCCTGGTTCGAATCCAGGTACCCCAGCCATCTATTTGATGTTTAAAGATTTTTGTTGTAATATAACAAAAATGGCAGTACGATTTGGCTACGTAGCTCAGCTGGTTAGAGCACAGCACTCATAATGCTGGGGTCACAGGTTCGATTCCCGTCGTAGCCACCACATTTTTGGGGTATCGCCAAGCGGTAAGGCACCGGATTCTGATTCCGGCATTCCCAGGTTCGAATCCTGGTACCCCAGCCAAATAGAGAAGCCCGCTAACGCGGGCTTTTTTATATCCGAATATCGGCTGACTCTTGTACGACCTTCCTCTTTCTGGTTGCAGCGACGTTGGCCGCGCTTGAAATCTCCCCGGTATCACGCCGTGCGACACGGCGCGGCAACAGAGACGTCATCAAACCCCGATGGCATATTTCAGCGCCTGCTGCTTTAATTTTCCGGCCCGCTGCGCGGCCATCAAGGCCAGATTGCGGATCAGGCTCACCGGCGGCAACGCATTACTGAAAGCGTAGTAAAACAAGTCCATCCCGCTTTGCATCAGCAGATTATCAGGCATGCGACGACACTGGTAACGACGTAATACAGACTCTGAATGCCAGCTCTCGCCGGCATCCCGGGCATTGTTCAGCACATCCAGCAAAGCTTCCACATCCCGGTAGCCGAGATTCACCCCCTGCCCCGCCAGCGGATTGATCGTATGGGCCGCATCCCCCAGCAATGCCACCCCCTGCTGAACATACCGTTGCGCATGACGCCGCACCAGCGGAAACGAACCGGCAGACAGCGATTTAACCGCTCCCAGACGCGCCGGGAAGGCAGCCGCAATCTCTTTGTCCAACTGTGTTAACGGCATAGCCTGGAGCTGACGGATCTTCTGAGGGCTGTCATACCATACCAGCGATCCCCAGCGGTCAAACAGCGGCAAAAACGCACGCGGGCCGGCCGGCGTAAATTGTTGCCAGGTAACATCCTGCTGCGGCGATGGCATCTCAACGCTTATCAACATACAGGACTGACGATATTGCCAACCCCGGATGCCGATCCCCGCCTGACGCCGTACCTGGGAATTAGCCCCGTCAGCGCCGATCACCAGTTGCGCCGTCAGGCGCTGCCCATCATCAAGCTGAACGCTCCAGCCTTCTTCCGTCTGTCGCAGGCTTTTCAAATTGGCCGGACAATAGCATTGGCACTGTTCCACTTCACGCAGACATGACCAGAGCGCCAGTTGCAATACCCGGTTCTCAACCATAAAACCCAGCTCGGGCAAAGGGATATCCGCCGCGTCAAACACCACGCGGGCATTATCCCATTCCCAGGTTTCCAAACGGCGATAGGGCGCGCTACGCATCTGCTGAACCCGTTGCCAGGCGCCCAATTGCTTTAACAGGGCGACGGACGCATACCCGATCGCCGAAATGCGCAGGTCAGGCGGACTGGCCGCATCAAACGGCGCAGGCTGTTCATGTTCAATCACGGCCACCCGAAACCCGTTCCGGGCCAGCCCCAGTGCCGCAGCGGCCCCCACCATGCCGCCCCCGACGACGATCACATCATAATGCATTCTGGTTTTGTCCCTATCCGGCTATGCTTATCAACAGCGATAAAAACAGTGTACTGGATTTCAACCGACTATTTCACCCAAGCCGGGTTTAATAAATGCGAAGGCGTTTATAAAAACGTAAAGTTTGTGGACGCTGGTCACCACGGCGGCAAAAGATTACAATACGCGCCCCGAGTAAAGGGAAAGCTTTCTTACCCGCACTGAGTAATGGCAAGTCGATGACAAAAAAACTGCATATTAAAACCTGGGGCTGTCAGATGAATGAATACGATTCATCCAAGATGGCTGACTTACTGGGAAGTACGCACGGTTATGAACTAACCGAGGTCGCGGAAGAGGCCGATGTTTTGCTGCTGAATACCTGTTCTATCCGTGAAAAAGCGCAGGAGAAGGTCTTCCATCAACTTGGCCGCTGGAAAGCGCTGAAAGATATCAACCCGAATCTGATTATCGGCGTCGGTGGCTGTGTGGCTTCACAGGAAGGCGCGCACATCCGCGAACGCGCGCACTATGTCGATGTGATTTTCGGCCCTCAGACATTACACCGTCTGCCGGAAATGATTAATCACGTCCAGGGCACCCGCAGCCCGGTCGTGGACATCAGCTTCCCTGAAATTGAGAAGTTTGACCGCCTGCCGGAGCCGAAAGCCGAAGGCCCGACGGCGTTCGTCTCCATTATGGAAGGCTGTAATAAATACTGTACCTTCTGCGTTGTGCCCTATACGCGCGGCGAAGAAGTCAGCCGCCCGTGCGATGACGTGCTGTTTGAAATCGCGCAATTGGCGGAACAAGGCGTACGCGAAGTGAACCTGCTGGGGCAGAACGTCAACGCTTACCGCGGCGCCACCTACAACGGCGACATCTGTTCATTCGCGGAACTGCTGCGTCTGGTGGCGGCCATTGACGGTATCGACCGCATTCGTTTCACCACCAGTCACCCGATTGAATTTACCGACGACATCATCAGCGTTTACGAAGATACGCCGGAACTGGTGAGCTTCCTGCACTTGCCGGTGCAAAGCGGCTCCGATCGCGTGTTGACCATGATGAAACGTCGTCATACCGCGCTCGAATACAAGTCGATTATCCGCAAGCTGCACAACGCGCGCCCCGGAATTCAGATAAGCTCTGACTTTATTATCGGTTTCCCCGGCGAAACCCAGGCCGACTTTGAACAAACCATGAAGCTGATTGCCGATGTGAATTTCGACATGAGCTTTAGCTTTATTTATTCCGCGCGCCCGGGCACGCCGGCGGCGGACATGGTCGACGATGTTCCTGAAGAAGAGAAAAAACAGCGTCTGTACATCCTGCAAGAGCGTATCAGCCAGCAGGCAATGCAATACAGCCGTCGTATGCAGGGAACCATTCAGCGTATTCTGGTGGAAGGCACATCGCGTAAGAGCGTGATGGAGCTGTCCGGCCGCACGGAGAACAACCGCGTGGTCAACTTTGAAGGCACGCCCGACATGATCGGTAAATTCGTCGATGTGGAAATCGTTGACGTTTACCCCAACTCATTACGCGGTATCGTGGTGCGTACCGAAGACCAGATGAATCTACGCGTTCATGAGTCCCCTTCCGACGTCATCGCGCGTACCCGTAAAGAGAACGAAATCGGGGTTGGCATCTACCAGCCTTAATTGACGTCACACCGGACGACATCTTGATTATGGGTGGCATTGCCACCCTTTTTTTGCGAATAGCTACCCCAATATCGGTATTGCGACTTGCGCCAATTGTCATTAGCGATAAATAATTCATGAATATGGCGCATAAAAAATCGCGCAATCCGATACCGGTCTGATAACCCCAAGAGGAATAATTTGAACCTAACGACAAAAGAAATTGCCCTTGAACCCGCAGACAACCATCGTCTGCTCAGCCTCTGCGGCCCGTTTGACGACAACATAAAACAACTGGAGCGCCGTTTAGGCATCGAAATCAACCGGCGGGATAATACATTCAAGCTGTCAGGCAAAGCGCTTTGCGTCGAGGCCGCCGCCGATATCCTGCAACGTCTGTATGTTGATACCGCGCCGGTACGCGGCGCGATTGGCGACATTGAACCCGAGCAAATTCACCTCGCGATTAAAGAATCGCGCGTGCTGGAACAATCGGCCGAAAGCGTGCCGGATTACGGTAAGGCGATTAACATCCGTACCAAACGTGGCGTGATTAAACCGCGTACGCCCAATCAGGCGCAATATATTGCCAATGTGCTCGACCACGACATTACCTTTGGCGTAGGCCCGGCGGGTACGGGGAAAACCTATCTGGCCGTGGCGGCGGCGGTTGATGCGCTTGAACGTCAGGAAATACGCCGTATTTTGCTGACGCGTCCCGCCGTTGAAGCCGGGGAAAAGCTGGGGTTTCTGCCCGGCGATCTGAGCCAGAAGGTCGATCCTTATCTGCGTCCGCTGTATGACGCGCTGTTTGAAATGTTGGGGTTCGAGCGGGTCGAAAAGCTGATCGAACGTAATGTGATCGAAGTCGCGCCCCTGGCTTACATGCGTGGCCGTACCTTGAACGATGCATTTATTATTCTGGATGAAAGCCAGAATACCAGCATTGAACAAATGAAAATGTTCCTGACCCGCATCGGTTTTAACTCCAAAGCGGTGATCACCGGCGACGTCACGCAGATTGATTTGCCGCGTAACCAGAAATCGGGCCTGCGTCATGCCATTGAAGTGCTGGCCGAAGTCGAGGAAATCAGCTTTAACTTCTTCAACAGCGAAGATGTAGTGCGCCACCCGGTCGTCGCACAGATTGTCAATGCTTATGAAGCCTGGGAGCTTGCCGATCAGAAACGCAAAGATGCCCTGGCGGAACAGCGTAAGCGCGAAGCACAGGCGGCGTCAGAACAGGAACACAAATGAGTCAGGTCATTCTCGATTTACAAATCGCCAGCGAACCGCGTCAGGGATTACCTGACGAAAAGGATTTCCAACGCTGGCTGGAAGGGGTGTTGCCCCAGTTTCAGGCGGTTGCGGAGGTGACGATCCGTATCGTCGACGAAGCGGAAAGCCACCACCTGAATCACACCTATCGGGGTAAAGACAAGCCGACCAACGTGCTGTCCTTTCCGTTTGAGGCGCCGCCGGAAGTTGAACTGCCGCTGTTGGGCGATTTAATCATTTGTCGCCAGGTGGTTGAACAGGAAGCGGCTGAACAACAAAAGACGCTGGAGGAGCACTGGGCACATATGGTTGTCCATGGTAGTCTGCATCTGCTAGGTTATGATCATATCGAAGACGGCGAAGCGGAAGAAATGGAAGCGCTGGAAACGGAGATTATGCAGAGTATGGGGTATTCCGATCCCTATCTTGCAGAAAAAGATAACCTTGCCGAATACGAATAAATAGATAATTCTGTTTTTACCCAATAGCCATTTTCCACGTCAGTCAGGCTGCACCACGTTGATTTCCAACCTGCTGATAATTATTCATTAACATGAGTGATATTATTAAAACGCCATGAGCGACGACCATTCTCAAAACAGCGATAGCCCCAGTCCCAAGAAGGGTTTCTTTTCTCTTATTCTCAATCAGCTTTTTCATGGCGAACCCAAAGATCGTAACGATCTGCTGACGCTCATCCGTGATTCGGAACAGAACGAACTGATTGATCCGGAAACCCGCGATATGCTTGAAGGCGTAATGGATATCGCTGAACAGCGCGTGCGTGACATCATGATCCCACGTTCGCAGATGATTACCCTGAAACACAATCAAACGCTGGAAGAGTGCCTGGATGTCATTATCGAATCCGCGCATTCCCGTTTTCCGGTCATCAGCGAAGATAAAGATCATATCGAAGGCATTCTGATGGCCAAAGACTTGCTGCCTTTTATGCGCAGCAATTCTGAACCGTTCAGCATGGATAAAGTGCTCCGCTCCGCCGTAGTGGTGCCCGAGAGCAAGCGCGTTGACCGGATGCTGAACGAATTCCGCTCCCTGCGTTACCATATGGCCATCGTGATTGACGAATTTGGCGGCGTCTCCGGTCTGGTCACCATTGAAGACATTCTTGAATTGATCGTCGGTGAAATTGAAGACGAATACGACGACGAAGAAGACCGGGATATCCGTCAGCTTAACCGCCATACCTACACGGTGCGCGCGCTCACCGATATTGAAGACTTCAATGAGGCGTTCGGCACCCAGTTCAGCGACGAAGAGGTTGACACCATTGGCGGTTTAATCATGCAGTCTTTCGGGCATCTGCCCGCCCGTGGGGAAACCATTGAAATAGAAGGTTACCTATTTAAAGTCGCCATGGCCGACAGCCGCCGTATCATTCAGGTACACGTCAGGATCCCTGACCATTCGCCTCAACCGCATTTGGAAGACTGAATCAACAATGGCTGTAGCCTCTCTACTTCAACGCCAGCAGGTTCGCGCCCTGCTGGCGCTCTTGCTCGGCGCTTTCGGCACGCTGGCGTTTTCTCCCTTTGATTTCTGGCCGGCCGCGCTGATTTCCTTGATGGGATTGCAGGCGCTGACGCTGAATCGCACGGTGCGCCAGTCAGCCTGGCTTGGTTTCAGTTGGGGATTCGGCCTGTTCGGCAGCGGGGTAAACTGGGTCTATGTCAGCATCGCGCAGTTTGGCGGCATGCCCGGGCCGATCAATATCGCGCTGGTGATACTGCTGGCCGCCTATCTGGCGCTCTATCCTTTGCTCTTCTCCGCGCTGCTCTCACGCGTGTGGCCTAAAACCACCTGGTGGCGGTTAGCGATTGCCGCGCCGGTGCTATGGCAGGTGACTGAATTTCTGCGCGGATGGGTGCTCACCGGTTTTCCGTGGCTCCAGTTTGGTTACAGCCAGATTAACGGGCCGCTGAAAGGCATTGCGCCGATTCTGGGTGTCGATGCCATTACTTTCCTACTGGTGAGCATCAGCGGCTTGCTGACTTTCGCGCTGCATCAGCGCAGGATCGGGCCGGCGGTCATCGCCCTTGCGCTGCTGGCGCTGCCATGGCCGCTGCGTAATATTCAGTGGTTCACCCCGCTGCCTGAACGCGAGGTGAATGTAGCCCTGGTACAGGGAAATATTCCTCAGGCGTTGAAGTGGGATCCGGATCAGTTACGCAACACGCTAAACGTTTATCTGAACAACACCCTGCCTTATGCAGATAAAGCCTCGATTATTATCTGGCCTGAATCAGCCGTTCCCGATGTCGAAAACCATCAGGGAGCTTATCTTACCCAGGTTGATGAGCTGCTGCGCCGCCGCAATAGCAGTCTGGTCACCGGCATTGTTGATACGCGTCGCAATGGCGCGCAGTATGACTATTACAACAGCATTATCGTGCTGGGTGACCAAACCCCGTACCGCTACCCGACCAGTAACCGTTACAACAAACATCATCTGGTGCCGTTCGGCGAGTTTGTCCCGCTGGAGACGCTGCTGCGCCCGATCGCTCCGCTTTTCGATTTGCCGATGTCCTCTTTCAGCCGCGGCAATTATCTCCAACCACAGTTGAATGTTAACGGCTATAAGCTGACGCCAGCCATCTGTTATGAAATTATTCTGGGCCAGCAAATGCGGGATAACTTCCGTGAAGACACCGATATGCTGTTAACCATTTCGAACGACGCCTGGTTCGGTCACTCTATCGGACCGTGGCAGCACTTCCAGATGGCGCGGATGCGCGCGCTGGAATTAGGCCGCCCGTTGATTCGCGGCACCAACAATGGCGTGACCGCGGTGATCGCGCCTGACGGCGAAATCAGCGCCAGCCTGCCGCAGTTTACCCGCGCGGTACTGGATACCCGCATCGTTCCCACTTCCGGGCTTACGCCCTATGCGCGTTTCGGTTCCTGGCCGCTGTGGGCGATTAGCCTGCTCGGCGGCTTTTTCGCCATTATCTTCAGCCTGCGCCGCCGTTAGCCTCTTCTCCCCCCACTCAAGGCATGTTAACGCATGCCTTTATGCTTTCATTTTCCAAGTCACCTCCGTCGTTCCCCTTTCACGCGACGGCGGAATCGCTCAGTCGCCGACTGGTCGCGCCTTGATGCCTATCAGGTATTGTTATTAACTGGCATGTGTTTTGCTTATTTCTATTATTGTAAATGATTGTCTCAACGTTTTTTGCCGTTTCGCACTGAAAAAGCACGCTTTCAGAGCAAACGCTGCACCATGTTTGTGCATATGGACTTTATTGCCGCCATTTGGTGCGGAGTGACTCGCAAAAAACAAACATTTCGACATCAATTTATTTACAATAAGCTACTTTTTAACAGTATACATCGTTACGTCGCTCTTTAGCGGTGCATGATTTTGGTACCGCGGAAGTAGCAGAACGTCAGCATTGATTTAGCGGCACGATTTTAGCTATACAACTACAGATCCACAATTACAGCGCCATAACTACAGCAAAGGAGTTAGAACATGCAAATGCGTAAACTGGCACTATCACTGCTTCTGCTCGGCACCACAGCCAGCCTGGCGGCTCAGGCCGAAGAACTGACGGGTACGCTGAAAAAAGTAAAAGATAATGGCGTTATCGTTATCGGCCACCGTGAATCATCCGTTCCTTTTTCTTATTACGATAACCAACAAAAAGTCGTCGGTTACTCGCAGGCCTATTCGGATCAAATCGTAGAAGCCATCAAGACGAAACTGGATGCGCCTAACCTGCAAGTCAAGCTGTTGCCTATCACGTCTCAAAACCGTATTCCACTCTTGCAGAACGGAACCTTCGATCTGGAATGTGGTTCGACGACCAATAACCTGGAACGTCAGAAACAGGCCGCTTTCTCCAACACGATTTTCGTTGTCGGTACGCGTCTGTTAACTAAAAAAGACTCCGGCATTAAAGACTTCCCTGACCTGGCGGGTAAAACCGTCGTCGTCACCTCCGGCACCACCTCTGAAGTTCTGTTGAATAAGCTGAACGATGAAAAACAGTTGAAAATGCGCATCATCAGCGCCAAAGACCATGGCGACTCTTTCCGTACGCTGGAAAGCAGCCGTGCCGTGGCCTTTATGATGGATGACGCGTTGCTGGCCGGTGAACGCGCCAAAGCCAGAAATGCCGATCAGTGGGATATCGTCGGCACCGCCCAGTCGGAAGAAGCTTACGGCTGTATGTTGCGTAAAGACGATCCTCAGTTCAAACAGCTGGTCGATGAAACCATCGCTTCAGTACAAACCTCCGGTGAAGCGGAAAAATGGTTTGATCGCTGGTTCAAACAACCCATTCCGCCAAGAGATCTCAATTTGAATTTCGAACTTTCTGACGAAATGAAAGCCCTGTTCAGCGCGCCAAATGATAAGGCTTTAAACTAATTAATAATGAGAATAAGGGCAGAACGCTCTGCCCTATGATTGCTGATTCGTGGCAGGACAGACGGACATGCGCTGGTCGTTCCCCAGCGCATGTTAATGCCCAATAGATTTCGAGATGCGGGAAGACAGGCAACACGCCTGCAACTTGCAAAATAACGGGTATATCGCCGCTCATCAATCTTCGGGGTAGCTTCGCTACCCTTTTTTTACCGGAGTTTGTTATGTCAATAGATTGGAACTGGGGCATATTCCTGCAAGCAGCCCCATTCGGCAACACCACCTATCTCGGGTGGATATTGTCCGGCCTGCAAGTCACAGTCACATTGTCTATTTGTGCCTGGATCATCGCGTTTTTCGTTGGATCTTTATTTGGTATTTTACGTACCGTTCCCAATCGCTTTCTTTCAGCCATCGGGACCTGCTACGTGGAATTATTCCGTAATGTACCGCTGATCGTACAATTCTTTACCTGGTATCTGGTGGTGCCGGAACTGCTCCCCCCCGATATCGGAATGTGGTTTAAAGCTGAACTCGACCCCAATATCCAGTTCTTTTTATCGTCCATGATTTGTTTGGGCTTATTTACCGCCGCCCGCGTGTGCGAACAGGTTCGGGCAGGCATCCAGTCGCTGCCGAGCGGTCAAAAAGCCGCCGGGTTGGCAATGGGATTGACGCTGCCGCAGACCTACCGTTACGTCTTACTGCCTAACGCCTATCGCGTTGTTGTTCCGCCGCTCACATCGGAAATGCTCAACCTGGTCAAAAACTCCGCCATCGCCTCGACGATCGGGCTGGTGGATATGGCGGCGCAGGCTGGCAAACTGCTGGATTACTCCGCCCATGCGTATGAATCTTTCACCGCGATTACGCTGGCCTATGTCGGTATCAACGCAATCATTATGCTGATCATGCAGGTGGTAGAGCAAAAAACCCGTTTGCCGGGCAATATGGGGAGCAAATAAGCCATGTATGAATTTGACTGGAGCTCAATCGGGCCGAGCCTGCCCTACCTGTTACAAGGCATGGCGGTTACGCTAAAAATCACCGTTACCGCCGTGATCGTCGGTATCATCTGGGGAACGATTCTGGCGGTTATGCGGCTCTCGCCGCTAAAACCCATCAGTTGGTTCGCCAAGCTGTACGTTAACGTGTTCCGCTCCGTGCCATTGGTTATGGTGCTGTTGTGGTTCTATCTGGTGGTGCCGAGCTTATTACAAAATGTGCTTGGCCTGTCGCCGAAAACAGATATTCGGTTAATTTCGGCTATGGTAGCCTTTTCATTGTTTGAGGCGGCATATTACTCTGAAATTATCCGCGCAGGCATACTCAGCGTATCACGCGGGCAGTCATCCGCGGCATTGGCGCTGGGAATGACGCAGTGGCAATCCATGAAGCTGGTTATCCTGCCGCAGGCATTCCGCGCCATGGTTCCCCTGCTGCTGACGCAAGGTATTGTGCTGTTTCAGGATACATCGCTGGTTTACGTGCTCAGCCTGGCTGATTTCTTCCGTACGGCCTCCAGCATCGGCGAACGTGACGGCACGCAAGTTGAAATGATCCTGTTTGCCGGATTTATCTATTTCATTATCAGCATTAGCGCATCAATGCTGGTCAGTTACCTGAAAAAAAGGACGGTTTGATGATTTTCCTGAGAAATATTTCTAAATGGTATGGCCAATTTCAGGTGCTAACCGACTGCTCCACGGAAGTGAAGAAAGGCGAGGTGGTGGTGGTTTGCGGGCCTTCCGGCTCCGGTAAGTCTACCTTAATCAAAACCGTTAATGGCCTGGAGCCGATCCAAAAAGGCGAGATTGAAGTCAACGGTATCATCGTTAACGATAAAAAAACCAATCTGGCTCAGCTACGCTCGAAAGTAGGCATGGTTTTCCAACACTTTGAACTGTTTCCACATCTGTCCATCATCGAAAACCTGACGCTGGCGCAGATAAAAGTGCTGAAACGGAATCGCGAAGAAGCGAGGGTCAAAGCGCAAAAACTGCTGGAGCGCGTCGGGCTGTCGGTTCAGGCGAACAAATATCCCGGTCAGTTGTCCGGCGGGCAGCAACAGCGTGTGGCGATTGCCCGCGCGCTGTGCATGGATCCCATCGCGATGCTGTTTGACGAACCCACGTCGGCGCTGGATCCGGAAATGATCAACGAGGTGCTGGACGTTATGGTTGAACTGGCACAGGAAGGGATGACCATGATGGTGGTGACGCACGAAATGGGTTTTGCCCGCAAGGTGGCGCACCGGGTCATTTTTATGGATGAAGGAAAAATTATTGAAGATACGGCGAAAGACGATTTCTTCAATAATCCGCAGTCCGACCGAGCCAAGGATTTTCTGGCGAAAATCCTGCACTGATGTACAGAAAGCGTGCCTCAGGGCACGCTTTTTCATCAAACCATTACGGCTGGAAAGGCTGCCGGTGAAAAAGATCGTGTGAACATTTCGGGCAAAGCGGCAAAATTTCCGGCGTATAAAACGCGATATGATGGTGGCATTTTTCACACACCAGATTGCCTAATCCCACGACTTCACCGCTGTGATAGACGCCGTGATGGCTGACATCCTTAAAGATTTCACGCCATTCCAGCTGCGTTTTATCCGTAATATCCACCAGTTCCTGCCATAGACTCTCCTTGATGACCCGCATAAAAACGCTATCGGTAAATTCTTCCTGACTCTCGCCGTAGCTACGTGCGAACTCCTCCAGATCCCGCTGTACCGCCTGAATCACCTGCTCGATTTCTTTTTGCGTCAACGCCGAGCTTTCCTGCAATTTCTCCCGGGCGCTTTGTACCAGACCATCAATATCCCGTTCGCCATTATTCAGCCGGGCCGTCACTGAAGCCATTAATTCGCGATAGTAGCGGGCAACTTTACTCATGCTTCCTCCTGAATATACCGGTTGAAATACGTTGCGCAACCATTCCTGGCGTCTGACCGATTCCCCTCTATTTTAGCCTATTTTCTTTTCACAACCGGTACTCCCCCTATATTTGAATGATTTTTATCCGTTTTCGCTTCACAGATCAGAAATATTCCTCAGGCGGGAACAGGGTGTTGTTGCCTCAGTCGCTTATCAGCTATGCTATGCGGATCTTTAGTTATGAATCAGAACACGCTACTGCCGTAGCCATTCTTTACTTAATAGGACCCCTGGCAGCCATGCAAGAGCAATACCGCCCAGAAGAGATAGAAGCGCACGTCCAGCTTCATTGGCAAGAGAAGCAGACATTCAAAGTGACCGAAGAACCTGGCAAGGAAAAGTACTACTGCCTTTCCATGTTGCCCTACCCTTCTGGCCGTCTACACATGGGACACGTTCGTAACTACACCATCGGCGATGTGATCTCTCGCTATCAGCGCATGCTGGGGAAAAACGTCCTACAGCCGATTGGCTGGGATGCGTTCGGCCTGCCGGCTGAAGGCGCCGCGGTAAAAAACAACACCGCGCCCGCGCCGTGGACGTACTCCAATATTGAGTACATGAAAAACCAGCTCAAGCTGCTGGGTTTCGGCTACGACTGGGATCGCGAAGTCGCCACCTGCAAACCCGATTACTATCGCTGGGAACAATGGTTCTTCACCAAACTGTATGAAAAAGGTCTGGTTTATAAAAAAACCTCCGCGGTGAACTGGTGTCCGAACGACCAGACCGTTCTGGCCAATGAACAGGTTATTGACGGCTGCTGCTGGCGCTGCGATACCAAAGTCGAACGCAAAGAAATCCCCCAGTGGTTTATCAAAATCACCGATTACGCCGATCAACTGCTCAACGATCTGGATACGCTGGAAAGCTGGCCCGAACAGGTCAAAACCATGCAGCGCAATTGGATTGGCCGTTCCGAAGGCGTTGAGATCGCCTTTGAGGTGGCAGGCAGTCAGGAGAAACTGAGCGTCTATACCACCCGCCCGGATACCTTTATGGGGGTGACCTATGTCGCCGTCGCCGCCGGCCACCCGCTGGCGCAGCAGGCCGCCGTTAATAACCCGGCGCTGGCTGACTTTATTGACGAATGCCGCAATACCAAAGTGGCGGAAGCGGATATGGCCACCATGGAGAAGAAAGGCATGGCTACCGGCCTGTATGCCATTCATCCGCTGAACGGAGAAAAAGTCGCTATCTGGGCCGCCAACTTTGTGCTGATGGATTACGGCACCGGCGCCGTTATGGCGGTGCCGGGACACGATCAGCGCGATTGGGAATTCGCCGCCAAGTACGGCCTGACGATCAAACCGGTGATCCTGAACAGCGATGGCAGCGAGCCGGATTTGTCCGCTCAAGCGATGACGGAAAAAGGCCGTTTGTTTAATTCCGGCGAGTTTGATGGTTTGGATTTTGAAGCCGCCTTTAACGCCATTGCCGACAAACTGGTGGCATTGGGGATCGGCGAGCGTAAAGTCAATTACCGCCTGCGCGACTGGGGGGTTTCCCGCCAGCGTTACTGGGGAGCGCCAATCCCGATGGTGACGCTGGAAGACGGCACCGTGATCCCCACGCCGGAAGATCAACTGCCGGTGGTATTGCCGGAAGATGTGGTGATGGACGGCATCACCAGCCCGCTGAAATCCGATCCGGAGTGGGCCAAAACCACGGTTAACGGTCAGCCGGCGCTGCGTGAAACCGATACCTTCGACACCTTTATGGAGTCGTCCTGGTATTACGCGCGTTACACCTGTCCACAGTATGATCAGGGCATGCTGGATCCGGCGGCGGCCAACTACTGGCTGCCCGTCGATCAGTATGTCGGCGGCATCGAACATGCCATCATGCACCTGATGTATTTCCGCTTTTTCCACAAGCTGATGCGTGACGCCGGGCTGGTCACCTCGGATGAACCGGCCAAACGCCTGCTGTGCCAGGGCATGGTGCTGGCAGACGCGTTCTATTACCTGGGCGATAATGGCGAGCGTAACTGGGTTTCCCCTATCGACGTCACCCTTGAGCGTGATGAGAAAGGCCGTATCGTCAAGGCTGTCGACAACCAGGGCCGGGAAGTCGTCTACGCGGGTATGAGCAAAATGTCGAAGTCTAAAAACAACGGCATCGACCCGCAGGTGATGGTCGAAAAATATGGTGCGGACACCGTTCGTCTGTTTATGATGTTCGCCTCGCCGGCGGAAATGACGCTCGAATGGCAGGAATCCGGGGTTGAAGGGGCGAACCGCTTCCTGAAACGCGTCTGGAAGCAGGCTTTCGAGCATACGGCCAAAGGCCCGGCTCAGGCGCTGGATGTGGCGACGTTAACCGAAGATCAGAAATCACTGCGCCGCGATCTGCATAAAACCATTGCCAAAGTGACCGATGATATCGGTCGCCGCCAGACCTTTAACACCGCCATCGCCGCCATTATGGAGCTGATGAACAAGCTGGCCAAAGCGCCGCAGGACAGCGTACAGGATCGCGCTCTGACTCAGGAAATCCTGCTGGCGGTTGTTCGTATGCTTTATCCGTTCACCCCGCACATTTGCTTTGCGCTGTGGCAGGCATTGCAGGGTGAGGGCGACATTGATACCGCGCCCTGGCCGGTCGCGGATGAAAGCGCGATGGTGGAAGATTCCAAACTGGTGGTTATTCAGGTCAACGGTAAGGTACGTGGTAAAATCACCGTTGCCGCCGATGCCACTCAGGATCAGGTGCGTGAGCGCGCTGCCCAGGAACCTCTGGTAGCGAAATATCTGGACGGCGTCACTGTGCGTAAAGTGATCTATGTCCCTGGCAAACTGCTTAACCTGGTTGTGGGTTAAGGCAAGGAGGAGCTGTGCGACATCGTCTATTCACGTTGTTGCTGGGGCTGGCGGTGTTAGCCACCGCTGGTTGCGGTTTCCATCTGCGCGGCACGACACAAGTGCCTGCGCAGCTACAAACGCTGGTGCTGGACAGCAGCGACCCGTACGGCCCGTTAACCCGCGCGGTGCGTGAACAGTTGCGTCTCAACGACGTGACCATCGTTGCGGATGCCGCACGGCAGGATATTCCTTCGTTACGGATCCTGAACGCCTCGGAAAACAAAGACACCGTCTCGATTTTCCAGGATGGCAAAACGGCGGAATACCAAATGGTATTGGTGCTCAGAGCGCAGGTGCTGATGCCGGATGAGGATATCTATCCGCTCAGCGTAACGGTATTCCGTACATTCTTCGATAACCCGTTAACCGCACTGGCGAAAGACGCCGAGCAGGATATTATCCGGCAGGAAATGCGTGAGCAGGCGGCAACCCAGTTGGTGCGCAAGCTGCTGACTATTAACGGCAGCGAAGAAATCAAAAACCGGCAGTCGCACACGGCGGCAGCCGTCACCCCGCCATCCGCGCGTCCATGATTCGGCTTTACCCGGAACAGCTCGCCGCGCAACTCCATGAGGGGTTGCGCGCGTGTTATCTGATCTGCGGCAACGACCCCCTTTTGTTGCAGGAAAGCCTGGACGGCATTCGGCGAGCGGCTCAGCAGCAGGCGTTCAGCGAACACTTTAGTTTCACGCTGGACGTTCACACCGACTGGGAAGCGATCTTCAGCGCCTGTCAGGCCCTTAGCCTGTTCGCCACCCGTCAGACGCTGTTGCTGACATTGCCTGAAAACGGCCCTAACGCCGCGATGGCTGAAAATCTGATCAAACTGTCTGGTTTATTGCATCAGGATATCTTACTGATGCTGCGCGGTCACAAGCTGACCAAGGCGCAGGAAAACAGCGCCTGGTTCAAAGCCTTGTCGCAGGACTGCGTTTATGTGAACTGCCTTACTCCGGAGCAGGCGCAGTTGCCGCGCTGGGTGGCTAACCGCGCCAAATCCATGAAGCTGGATCTGGACGAACCGGCAAGCCAGCTCATCTGTTATTGCTATGAGGGTAATCTTCTGGCGTTGACGCAAGCGCTGGAGCGTCTGGCGCTGCTTTATCCCGACGGCAAGCTCACCCTGCCCCGCGTGGAGCACGCGGTCAACGACGCGGCGCACTTTACCCCTTATCACTGGCTCGATGCGTTGCTGGCGGGCAAAGCCAAGCGCGCCTGGCACATTTTGCATCAGCTCAGGCAAGAAGACTGCGAACCGGTTATCCTGCTGCGAACGATACAGCGGGAACTGCTGTTGCTGCTTACGCTAAAAAGGAAAATGACGAACGCGCCGCTGCGGGCGCTGTTCGATCAGCACAAAGTCTGGCAAAACCGCAGAGATTTATTAACTCAGGCGCTGCAACGGTTAAGCATGGCGCAGTTGCAGCAGGCCATCGGCCTGCTGGCTAAACTGGAAATTACTTTGAAACAGAACTATGGTCAGTCTGTCTGGCCTGAGCTGGAAACGCTCTCCATGATATTGTGCGGAAAAGACTTACCGGAGAGCCTGTTGGATGTTAACGCGTTTGACCACCCCAAATGATTTAGGTAAACAAGCCGGTCCCGCTTCTCTGACCGCATTTTTCGGGGGAACGTTCGATCCCATTCATTACGGACACCTTCAACCGGTTAGCGCGCTGGCGAAAATTGTCGGGCTGAACCAGATCGTTTTGCTGCCGAACAATGTGCCGCCTCACCGGCCGCAACCCGAAGCCAGCCCGCAACAACGGCAACGCATGGTTGAACTGGCGGTTGAAGCCAATCCGCTGTTCAGCGTGGACGACCGGGAGTTACAGCGCCAGCAGCCGTCATACACCATCGATACGCTGGAAGCGCTGCGCGCCGAGCAAGGAAATGCCGTGCCGTTGGCGTTTATCATCGGACAGGATTCGTTACAGACGCTGCATCAATGGCACCGCTGGCAAGATATCCTCAACGTTTGCCATCTGCTGGTTTGCGCCCGTCCGGGCTACCGTTCGGAACTGGCGACGCCAGCGTTACAGCAATGGCTGGAAGCCCACCTGACGCAGGACACCCGCGCCCTGCACCAACGCCCCCACGGACTGATCTTTTTAGCCGACACGCCATTGGTGGCTATTTCCGCCACAGAAATACGCCAGCGACGACAGCAAGGCCTCGACTGCGGCGATCTGTTGCCCCCGGCGGTGTTACGCTACATCAATGAGCACGGGCTATACCGGTAGCCACAGCTTTATACCACTCATCAGAACTGCGTGATATACTCCGCCGCTGGTTTCAATCACGGGAAAAACCGTTAATATCTGCAATTATGCGGCGAAAAATGGTCTTTCTATACCTAATTCAGCGCAATAAGCGTCCATCAACGTTGATGGGCAGCCATCGAGGGGGAACCTTTGCAAGGCCAAGCACTCCAAGATTTCGTTATTGATAAGATAGACGATTTAAAAGGTCAGGATATCGTTGCACTGAACGTGCAGGGTAAATCCAGTATCACCGACTATATGATCATCTGTACCGGCACCTCCACCCGCCACGTCGCGTCCATTGCCGACCATGTGGTGCAGGCGTCGCGAGCGGCCGGATTGATCCCGTTTGGCGTGGAAGGCGAAAATGTCGCCGACTGGGTGGTGGTCGATCTGGGTGACGTGATGGTTCATGTGATGCAGGAAGAGAGCCGTCAGTTATACGAACTGGAAAAGCTTTGGGGCTAGCATGAAACTGCAACTGGTCGCCGTCGGCACCAAAATGCCGGATTGGGTGCAGACAGGCTTCACCGATTATCTCCGCCGCTTTCCCAAAGATATGCCATTCGAACTGACCGAAATTCCGGCCGGCAAACGGGGCAAGAATGCGGACATCAAACGCATTCTGGAACGCGAAGGTGAACAAATGCTGGCGGCCGTGGGTAAAGGCAACCGTATTGTGACGCTGGATATCCCCGGCACACCGTGGGAAACCCCGCAGTTGGCCCAGCAACTGGAACGCTGGAAACAGGACGGGCGCGACGTCAGTCTGTTAATCGGCGGCCCTGAAGGGCTGGCGCCTGAATGCAAAGCGGCGGCGGAACAAAGCTGGTCGCTGTCGCCCTTGACGTTGCCTCATCCGCTGGTACGCGTACTGGTGGCGGAAAGTCTGTATCGGGCCTGGAGCATTACCACCAATCATCCTTACCATCGGGAGTAAGGCGCTACGATGAAACACGTGAAATAAACCGCGGGATGAAAATAGAACGCAAACCCTTTCGTGATTATACGGCGGAGTCCGCCCTATTCGTGCGCCGCGCGCTGGTGGCGTTTCTGGGCATTTTGCTGCTTTCCGGCGTATTGCTCGCCAATCTCTATCATCTGCAAGTTTTACGCGTCGATGACTACCGTACCCGATCCAATGAAAACCGTATCAAACTGGTGCCGATCGCGCCCAGTCGCGGCATTATCCACGACCGCAACGGCATTCCGCTGGCGCTGAACCGAACGATCTACCAGTTAGAACTGGTGCCGGAAAAGGTGGATAACCTTCAGGAAACGCTGGCGGCGCTGAAACCTATCATCGATCTGAGCGATGAGGATCTGGAGAGCTTTGAAAAAGAACGCAAGCGTTCGCGCCGCTTTACCTCAATTCCGGTTAAAACCGGTCTGGATGATATTCAGGTCGCCCGCTTTGCGGTTAATCAATACCGCTTTCCCGGCGTGGAAATCAAAGGCTATCAGCGCCGCTATTACCCCTATGGCTCCGCGCTGACCCATGTTATCGGCTATGTTTCGAAAATTAACGATAAAGACGTCGAACGGCTGAATAAAGAAGAAAAAATCGCTGATTACGCCGCCACCCACGATATCGGCAAATTGGGCATCGAGCGTCATTACGAAGATTTGCTGCACGGCAAACCCGGCTATGAAGAAGTCGAGGTCAATAACCGCGGCCGGGTGATTCGCCAGTTGCATGAACAGCCGCCGCAGGCGGGAAGAGATATTTATCTGACGCTCGACCTGAACCTGCAAATTTATATCGAAAAACTGCTGGAAGGCAGCCGCGCCGCCGTCATCGTCACCGATCCGCGCGACGGCGGTATTCTCGCGCTGGTTTCCACGCCCAGCTATGATCCCAACCTGTTCGTGGACGGCATATCCAGCAAAGACTATAACCAGTTGCGCAACGATCCTAACCGCCCGCTGATCAACCGGGCGACGCAAGGGGTGTATCCGCCGGCCTCCACGGTAAAACCCTATATTGCCGTTTCAGCCTTAACCGCCGGGGTTATCACCCCCAACACCACGCTGTTCGATCCGGGCTGGTGGCAATTGCCGGGTTCGGAAAAGCGTTTTCGTGACTGGAAAAAATGGGGCCACGGGCGGCTTAATCTGACCAAGGCGCTGGAAGAATCGGCGGATACCTATTTCTATCAGGTCGCCTATGACATGGGTATCGATCGTCTGTCGGAATGGATGAATAAATTCGGTTACGGTGAAAAAACCGGTATTGATATCTCTGAAGAAAGCGCCGGCAACATGCCGACGCGCGAATGGAAACTTCGACGCTTCAAGAAGCCCTGGTATCAGGGCGATACGATCCCGGTGGGAATTGGGCAAGGGTACTGGACGGCGACGCCGATGCAGATGAACAAATCGCTGACCACCCTGATTAATGACGGACAGGTGAAAACGCCGCACCTGCTTCACAGCACCAGAGAAAACGGGACGATTATTCCTTACCGTCAGCCTGAGCATCAACAGATTGGCGATATCCATTCCGGTTTCTGGGAAATCGCCAAAGACGGCATGTACGGCGTGGCTAACCGCCCGAATGGCACGGCGCATAAAAGTTTTGACAGCGCGCCTTACAAGATTGCGGCCAAGTCCGGCACCGCGCAGGTTTTCGGCCTGAAAGAAAATGAAACCTACAATGCGCACAAGATTGCCGAACACTTGCGCGACCATAAGCTGATGGTGGCTTTCGCGCCCTATGACAGTCCAAAGGTCGCGGTATCGATCATCCTGGAAAACGGCGGCGCCGGCCCCACGGTCGGCACCATCACCCGACAGATCCTTGACCATATTCTGTTAGGCGATAACAATACCGAATTACCGACCGCGCCTCCGGCGCCGCCGGGCAGCGAGAGCGAGTAACAGACATTCATGACGGATAACCAACAAAAAGGCTCGATCTGGACGAAAATCCATATCGACTTTCCTTTCCTCCTCTGCATCCTGGCATTGCTGGGCTATAGCCTATTTGTTATGTGGAGCGCCAGCGGTCAGGATGTCGACATGATGGAGCGCAAAATTGTTCAGATCGTGCTGGGGTTGATTGTCATGGCGATCATGGCGCAAATCCCGCCGCGGGTTTATGAAGGGTGGGCGCCTTACCTGTACGTCGTCTGCGTTATCCTGTTGTTGCTGGTGGATATTTTCGGTCAAATCAGTAAAGGGGCCCAACGCTGGCTGGATCTGGGATTTGTGCGTTTTCAGCCTTCGGAAATCGCCAAAATTGCGGTTCCGCTGATGGTCGCCCGCTTTATCAACCGCGATATGTGTCCGCCCTCGCTCAGAAATACCGGCATCGCGCTGGTGATTATTTTTACCCCGACGCTGCTGGTCGCGGCGCAGCCGGATTTAGGCACCTCCATTCTCATCGCCGCCTCGGGGCTGTTTGTTCTGTTCCTCGCCGGGATGAGCTGGCGGTTAATCGGCATCGCGGTTCTGTTGCTTGCCGCTTTTATTCCTATCCTGTGGTTCTTCCTGATGCACGACTACCAGCAAGCACGAGTGATGATGCTGCTGGATCCGGAGAGCGATCCGCTGGGAGCGGGCTATCATATTATACAGTCGAAGATCGCGATTGGTTCCGGCGGTTTGTCTGGCAAAGGCTGGCTGCATGGCACACAATCGCAGTTGGAGTTTCTACCGGAGCGCCATACCGACTTTATCTTCGCCGTGCTGGCGGAAGAGTTAGGGTTAATCGGCGTACTGATCCTATTGGCGATGTACCTGTTTCTGATTATGCGCGGTTTGGTTATTGCGGCTAACGCCCAGACCTCATTCGGTCGGGTGATGGTTGGCGGACTGATGCTGATTCTGTTCGTCTATGTTTTCGTCAATATCGGGATGGTCAGCGGTATTCTGCCGGTTGTTGGCGTACCCTTGCCGCTGGTCAGCTACGGCGGTTCGGCGCTTGTCGTCTTAATGGCGGGATTTGGTATCGTGATGTCGATACATACTCACCGCAAAATGCTATCCAAGAACTTATAAACCGAGGTGAGCAATGCGTAAGGATTGGCTTTGGATTGGCGTCGTAACCCTGACGCTCTCGGCCTGTACCGTCACGGAACAGCGGACGACGCCCCCTGTCAGTGACGTATACAGCGGCCCCGTTGAAGAAATCGGCGGCGCCGAGCCGCGTTATGAACCCTATAATCAAGGCACATTGCAAGATTACACCGTCAAGGGCAGGACTTATAAGGTCATAAAAAATCCGCAAAACTTCAGTGAAACCGGTCTGGCGACCTGGTATGGCGAAGAGGCCAGCGGTAATCAGACGGCTATTGGCGAAGTGTTCGATCCCAACGCCATCACGGCCGCCCATCCTACGTTGCCTTTGCCCAGCTATGTTCGCGTCACCAACCTCAGCAACGGCCGCCGTCTGGTGGTCAGAGTGAACGATCGCGGGCCGTATACGCCGGGCAGGATCATCGATCTGTCTAAAGCCGCCGGCGATCGCTTGAACATTTCCAACAATACCAAAGTTAAGGTTGATTTCATCAACGTTGCGCCGGACGGTACGCTGTCCGGCCCCGGCACCATCGGCACTACCGTCGCCAAGCAAAGCTTCGCGTTGCCCGAACGCCCCAGCTTCGGCGCCAGCGGCCTCGGCACGCCGATGATGGAAAGCACCATGCCTGCGGCGGGCGCGATCCAGCCCGTCAGCAACAGTACCTTGAGCGCGCCGGCCGACGACACGCTGCCGCAGAGCAGTCCCTCACCCCGCAGCGGCGGTTTCCTGGGCGCCCCCTCCGCGCTTCCCGCCGGCGTGATCGAAACCACGCCGTCACCCGTTGCGGCGCCATCGACCGCGACTGACTCGCCTGCGTCGACGCCCGCCGCCTCAACGGCCGATGGACGCTATGTGGTGCAGGTTGGCGCGCTCAGCGATCAACAGCGGGCGCAGGAGTGGTTGCGCAGTCTGCGCGAACGCTTTCACGTAACGGGCAACGTCACCAGCAATAACGGGTTATATCGCATCCAACTGGGGCCATTCCAGAATCGTCAGCAAGCGGTTGAACTTCAACAACGTTTGTCAGTCGAAGCTCAGCAGCAATCCTTTATTACCGCGGCGCCCGGCACGTTATAGCCAGGGGAGATCCCCCCTGATAAGCATGCTCCTTGCGCCGAATGGCGATGGCCCCGATCATCGGTAACGTCGCCATAAGTCATCACGGGTACAAAGGGACGCTGTGATATCAAGCACAGCGACCTTTTTGCAAAATCGCGTAACGTAATGTCTGGTGCCGGCCTATTTCTCATCTGCTATAGTGTGGCTCGTTTTTAACTCATACCCACGGATGTTGTTGTTCCAATCATGAATACTGTAAACACGTCTCGTTTTACTAAACGCACTGCGTTTGGCGCTTTGCTCGCCGTTAGTGCGTCTTCCTTTGTTTATGCCGACGACATCAATCTTAAAACGATGATCCCCGGCGTGCCGCAAATTGATGCGGAATCCTACATCCTGATTGATTACAACTCCGGGAAAGTGCTGGCTGAAATGAACGCCGACGCACGCCGCGATCCGGCCAGCCTGACCAAAATGATGACCAGCTACGTCATCGGTCAGGCGATAAAGTCAGGGAAAATCACGCCCAACGATATTGTTACCGTCGGCAAGGATGCCTGGGCCACCGGCAACCCGGTTTTTCAGGGTTCGTCGCTGATGTTTCTGAAGCCGGGCGATCGCGTGCCGGTTTCGCAGCTGAACCGCGGCATCATTCTACAGTCCGGTAATGATGCCTGCGTGGCGATGGCCGACTATGTGGCCGGCAGTCAGGATACGTTCGTTAATTTGATGAACGGCTACGTAAAAGCGCTTGGCCTGCAAAATACGCATTTTGAAACCGTACATGGCTTGGATGCGCCGGGGCAGTTCAGTTCGGCGCGTGATATGGCGCTGATCGGCCAGGCATTAATCCGTGACGTGCCGGAAGAATACGCGACCTATAAAGAAAAGGAATTTACCTTCAACAATATCCGCCAGACCAACCGCAATGGTTTGCTGTGGGACAGCAGTCTGAATGTTGACGGCATTAAAACCGGTCATACCTCATCTGCCGGTTATAACCTGGTCGCCTCCGCGACTGAAGGCCAGATGCGGCTGATTTCAACGGTCATGGGCGGGCGTACCTTTAAGGGGCGCGAAACCGAAAGCAAGAAATTGCTCACCTGGGGTTTCCGTTTCTTCGAAACCGTCGCACCGCTGAAAACCGGTAAAGAGTTCGCCTCGGAACCCGTCTGGTTTGGCGACAGCGACCGCGTTGCACTCGGTGTGGAAAAAGATGTGTATCTGACCATTCCCCGTGGCCGAATGAAAGATCTGAAAGCCAGCTATGTACTGACCACCACCGAACTGCACGCGCCGCTGAGCAAAAATCAGGTGGTTGGCGCGATCAACTTCCAGTTGGACGGCAAAACCATTGACCAGCGGCCATTGGTAGTGATGAATGAAGTCAAAGAAGGCGGTATTTTCAGCCGCATGGTTGACTACATCAAGCTGATGTTCCACCACTGGTTCGGCTAATCCCCTTGTATGGGGACGAACGGCCCCCATATAAGATAGGAAGACATCCACTCCCGCTCTTTCAGGCGGGAGTTTAATTTATACCATTCTATTTTCACTCTGGAGCGCAGATGAAAACCAAATTAAACGAACTGCTCGAATTCCCCTGCCCTTTTACTTACAAGGTTATGGGATTAGCAAAACCCGAGTTGGCCGATCTGGTGGTTGAAGTGGTGCAGCGTCACGCGCCCGGCGATTACACGCCGCAGATCAAACCCAGCAGCAAAGGCAATTATCATTCCGTTTCCATCACCATTAATGCTACCCATATTGAGCAGGTGGAAACATTGTATGAAGAGCTTGGCAATATTGAAATCGTACGGATGGTGTTATAATTTTCCGCATCTTTCCTTAACCTGAAGATGACACGCTTGCTACAGGATAAGATCGTCGTACGCCAATTCAGCGTACAACCTTATGAGCCGGTTTCGCTGGCGATGCATAAATTCACCGATCTGCGCGATGATAAAACGTTGGATGAAATCTGGCTGGTTCAACATCATCCGGTATTCACCCAAGGTCAGGCAGGCAAATCGGAACATGTTTTGATGCCCGGAGATATTCCCGTCATACAGAGCGACCGGGGCGGTCAGGTCACCTATCACGGGCCGGGTCAGCAGGTGATGTACGTTCTGGTCGATTTAAAACGACGTAAGCTGGGCGTCCGGCAGTTAGTGACCGCGATAGAAGAGACAGTCGTCAACACGCTGGCCCATTTTCAAATCGACGCTCACGCCCGAACCGACGCACCGGGGGTTTATGTCGGCGAACGTAAAATCTGCTCGCTGGGCCTGCGCATTCGTAAAGGCTGTTCTTTTCACGGTTTGGCGCTGAATATCGCCATGGATTTGTCGCCTTTCCAGCGCATCAATCCCTGTGGTTATGCCGGAATGCAGATGACCCAGATAAGCGACCTGGTTCCCGGCGTCACCCTTGAAGACACCGCACCGGTGCTGGTTAACATGTTCCTGCAATTACTGGGTTATCAACAGCATGATTGGCTTAACTGGGATATGGCCGCAAACGGCGACCCGCGCCCGCAATGAAGGCATGTCTTGTTGCTCCCCGGTACGGAATATCGCCGTAGCGATCACTACTCACATTTTATTTACATAATTTCTTCATTTTGATTGCTCAACAGCTGATTGTGGTTAGGCAAGATGATATAATTTTGAGAGTTTATTAAAAAAAAGTTTAACTAAAAATATAACCCTTTGAGTTTTATTCAAAAAACGAGTCAGAACTGGAACTTACGCAAACATGAGTAAACCGATTCAGATCGAACGCGGCGTAAAATACCGCGATGCCGATAAAATGGCGCTAATTCCGGTGCGTACCGTGGTGACTGAACGTCAGGAGATACTGCGCAAACCTGAATGGATGAGAATCAAACTCCCGGCGGACTCCAGCCGTATTCAGGGCATTAAAGCCGCGATGCGTAAAAACGGGCTGCACTCGGTTTGCGAAGAAGCCTCCTGCCCGAATCTGGCGGAATGTTTTAACCACGGCACAGCCACATTTATGATTCTGGGCGCCATTTGCACCCGGCGTTGCCCGTTTTGCGACGTCGCCCACGGCCGGCCGCTCACGCCGGACGCCAACGAGCCGGAAAAGCTGGCGCAAACCATCCATGATATGGGGCTGCGCTATGTGGTGATCACCTCGGTCGACCGTGATGACCTGCGTGACGGCGGCGCCCAGCATTTTGCCGACTGTATCAGCGCCATTCGCCGTAAGAATCCGCAAATTCGCATTGAAACGCTGGTGCCGGACTTCCGCGGCCGAATGGATCGGGCATTGGATATTTTGACGGCGACGCCGCCGGACGTATTCAATCACAACCTCGAAAACGTACCGCGCGTTTATCGTCAGGTTCGCCCCGGCGCCAATTACGAATGGTCGTTGAAGCTGCTGGAAAACTTCAAGAACGCGCATCCCACTATCCCGACAAAATCCGGACTTATGGTCGGTCTGGGTGAAACCAACGCCGAGATTGTCGAGGTGATGCGCGATCTGCGCCGCCACGGCGTGACCATGCTGACGCTGGGGCAATATCTGCAACCAAGCCGCCATCACCTGCCGGTGCAGCGCTATGTCAGCCCGGACGAATTTGACGAAATGAAAGCCGAAGCCATGGCGATGGGCTTCACCCACGCGGCCTGCGGCCCGTTTGTTCGCTCTTCCTATCATGCGGATTTGCAGGCAAAGGGCATTGAGGTCAAATAAGCGCTTATAATTAGTTACATATTGGGCGTGGGTAATCGCAAACGGACGGCATTAACCGTCCGTTTGCTTTTCAGCCGCGGATTATGGCTCTTTGCGGTGTGTATCATTCATCGCCGCGGAATCGTCAGCGGCAGAGGGCTTGGAGGCTGGGTCATCATTCATCGCTTTCTTGAAACCTTTGATGGCGGCGCCTAGATCGCCTCCCAGGCTGCGTAATTTATTGGTGCCGAACAGCAAAACGATCAAGGCGCCGATGACCAACAGTTTGGCGATACTGATACCTTCCATACTTACCTACCTGATTACAGATGCCGGATAAGCCAGCGAACAAATAATATTCTCTATGTAAAACCTTACCGACAACAATACAATCGCCATCTGTAACAATTTAAGACGCCGGCACAAGCCGCACCTGAGTTTTCGTGTTTACTTAAAATCGTCTGACAACTTTCACAGCGAGATAAACTGTAAAAAGATCGGCTAAAGGCGTAAACTTTTCCCTGCCAACAAAGGAGATGATATTCCTCCATAACCGCCATTTGGCTAATGATGTCTGCGCATCCTCGAAGGAGGCGTAGCGTTGTGGTTCCCTCTCTCCGAGTTACTCCGATTCACTGTTAACAAAAGGTGTCTATGTTTAGTACGTTACTCGCGGTATTTATTGGCGGTGGCGTCGGCAGCGTTGCTCGCTGGCAGCTAGGCATGCGATTGAATGGTGTTTACCCCGCCCTGCCGATAGGAACGCTATTAGCCAACTTGCTGGGTGCATTTATTATCGGCGGTGCCCTGGCTTTTTTCCTGCGCCATCCTCTCGACCAACACTGGAAAATGCTGATTACTACCGGGCTATGCGGCGGTTTAACCACGTTTTCGACCTTTTCAGCTGAAGTGGTCATGTTTCTGCAAAGCGGGCATTTTGCTGCCGCAGGCATTCACATATTGCTCAACCTGGCCGGGTCTTTATTAATGACCGCACTCGCCTTCATGCTGGTCGCCTGGGCGGCAACGCATTAGGTATGATGAAAAACGGGGGAAGTCAGGATAACTGACCGGGAGAAAAAATGCCGGGAACGATCTTGAACATCACTGAAAGCGGCCCATAGAGTGGTTCCTGCTCCCATAAAAAAAACCCACCATAAGGTGGGTTTTTCAAGAAATCGGTATAATTAAATAGCGATAACGTTAGCAGCAGACGGCCCTTTCGCACCGCTGGTGATTTCAAACTCTACGCGCTGACCTTCAGCCAGAGTTTTGAATCCATTGCTCTGGATGGCAGAGAAATGTACAAATACGTCTTTGCTACCATCTTCAGGAGTAATGAAACCGAATCCTTTGGACTCGTTAAACCACTTAACGCTACCTTTAATCTTAGACATCAAACTTACCTTTACATGAATGAAAGACACAAAATCTGTGTCAGGTACAGTACAGCAATAGATTGGCCGTTTGTCCAGTTTAAGATGGGTAAAAAGTGATAAAAATCGCTAAAAAAAGGTGTCTGAATGCTGAGCAGACAAATTTTAACGCGATCCATATCTCAGTCTGGTACGTTGAGCCCTAACCCATTACTTTTTATGGTATCCCTTGCTCAAGGAGAACGGTGATGAAAACATTAGGGCTTATCGGGGGAATGAGTTGGGAATCGACGATCCCTTACTACCGCACCATCAATGAATACGTCAAAAATCAGCTCGGCGGACTGCACTCGGCCAAACTCATTCTGCACAGCGTCGATTTTCACGATATCGAACAGCTTCAGTCGCGGGGGGATTGGAAACAGGCCGCCCAGGTGTTGTCAGATATCGCCATTGGCTTAGGCAATGCGGGCGCAGAGGCTATCGTCATCTGCACCAACACCATGCATAAGGTTGCTGATACCGTAGAGACGGTCAGCCGGCTTCCTCTTTTACACATTGCCGACGCAACCGGAGAATACATAGATAAGCAGGGGATAAGAAAAGTCGGTTTGCTGGGAACCCGCTACACCATGGAGCAGGATTTTTACCGGCAAAGAATCCATGACCGCTATGGTATCGAGGTTATCACCCCTGACAAACCGGCAAGAGAGACGATAAACCGCATTATTTTCGAAGAGTTGTGCCAGGGAAAAATTGATCCCGGATCGCGCCGGAAATACCGGGAAATCATCCAGCGGCTTGAGCAACAAGGCGCCGGCGGCGTGATTCTCGGTTGTACGGAAATACCATTATTATTGAGCGCAGAGGATGCCAATGTTCCTCTTTTCGACTCCGGAGTTTTACATGCGCTGGCCGCGGCCAAATATGCATTAGCCATTTAATAACAAACAGTTAAATTAAAATTCCTTGCGAAAAAATAATAGCCTCTTTTATTTACTCAGGTTTCCTCATTTTACGCAAAAAAAAGCAGCTCCCGGTGGGTAACTGCTTTATTTGCTCGATCTTCCTGGTATGCAATGGCAGGTGTAACGTTTAATTATTATTTGCGTAACATTGCTTCAATAAAATCTTTCCAATGACTCACTTCTACTTCTATCATGGGAACCTCTTGGTAATTAACGGCGACGTATTATACGCACACTTTTTAACCAGGTGAAATAGTTCTGTAAGTATAAAAAGTATACTGCCGCTCATTTTCGTTTCTCAGTTCACTGTGGATCTCGCCGTTTTTTTTCGGCATGCTGGATCACCACGATGTCAGGGCTGTTCCCCTCGCTGTGCCGCTCGACAACCCTCATTCAATCCATTAAGCAGAAAGGACATTAATAACAATGACGCTGACCATGTACGGTATCAAAAACTGCGACACCATAAAAAAAGCCCGCCGCTGGCTGGAACAGCAACAGGTTGATTACCGCTTTCATGATTATCGCGCCGACGGCCTGGACGAGCAGCGACTTCAGCATTTTATCGAGCTACTGGGCTGGCAGTCATTAATCAACACGCGCGGCACGACCTGGCGTAAACTAAGCGAAGAACAGCGCAACATCATTAATAGCAACGCCGCCGGCAGCGAAACCACGGCAAAAACGCTCATGCTGGCGCAGCCCGCGTTGATTAAACGGCCGCTGTTAGTGACATACGCTGGAAAAGCGCTGCTTGGTTTCAGCGACGACAGCTACCAGAAATTTATCGCGGAGAACAAATAACGTGTCTTGTCCGGTTATCGAACTCGCTCAACAGTTGATTAAACGCCCTTCCCTCAGCCCGAATGATGAAGGCTGCCAGGAACTCATGACCGAACGCCTGAAAGCCATTGGCTTCACCATTGAACCGATGAATTTCGGCGATACGCAAAACGTCTGGGCCTGGCGCGGCACCGGGAAAACGCTAGCATTCGCCGGGCACACCGATATCGTGCCAAGCGGTGACGAAAGCCGCTGGCAGCATCCGCCTTTTGAACCCACCATTCGTGACGGCATGTTATACGGCCGCGGCGCGGCGGATATGAAAGGCTCACTGGCGGCCATGGTGGTTGCCGCCGAGCGTTTCGTCGCCGCCAACCCCGACCATCAGGGACGGCTGGCTTTTTTGATCACCTCGGATGAGGAAGCCAGCGCCGTTAATGGTACGGTAAAAGTGGTTGAAACCCTGATGGCGCGTAATGAGCGATTGGATTATTGCCTGGTGGGCGAACCGTCGAGCACCGCTATCGTCGGCGACGTGGTGAAAAACGGCCGCCGTGGCTCCATTACCGCCAATCTGCGCGTACAGGGCGTTCAAGGCCACGTCGCCTATCCGCATCTGGCCGACAACCCGGTACACCGGGCAATACCGGCGCTCAATGAGCTGGTTGAGACGCAATGGGATCAGGGTAATGAATTTTTTCCCCCCACCAGCATGCAAATCGCCAACGTTCAGGCCGGCACCGGAAGTAATAACGTCATTCCCGGCGAGCTGTTGGTACAATTCAATTTCCGGTTCAGCACCGAACTGACGGACGAACTCATTAAACAACGCGTTGCAGAACTGCTGGACCGTCATCAACTGCGCTACACTATTGACTGGCAGCTTTCCGGCCAGCCGTTCCTGACCGCACGCGGGGAACTGGTCGACGCGGTGGTTAACGCCGTAGAGCATTATAATGAAGTCACGCCGCAGTTGTTGACCAACGGCGGCACATCCGATGGGCGTTTTATCGCCCGTATGGGCGCTCAGGTGGTGGAGCTTGGGCCGGTAAACGCCACTATTCATAAAGTGGACGAGTGCGTCAGCGCTGCGGACTTGCAACTGCTCAGCCGGATGTATCAGCGGATTATGGAGCAATTGATCGCATGATTACTCATGCCATGCTAACCGGGAAAAACGACAGTCATCTGGTTACGCTCAGCGGACACCATCGCCTTCAGCCTGAAGCGGCTATCGCGTTTCAGGCTTTACAGCGCGCAGCGGAAAAAGACGGATTTAACGTACAACCTGCCAGCACCTTTCGTGATTTCGATCGCCAGCGTTTGATCTGGAACGGTAAATTCCGCGGAGAACGCCCGGTAATGGGTGAACAGGGTCAGCCGCTGGACGTATTATCGCTGGATGACGGCGAACGCTGTGAAGCCATTTTAAGGTGGTCGGCAATGCCGGGCGCCAGCCGTCACCACTGGGGCAGCGATCTGGATATCTACGATCCGGACCGCCTCCCGAAAGGGCAAAGGCTACAGTTGGAACCCTGGGAATACGAATCCGGCGGTTATTTCGCCGACCTGAACGACTGGCTCAGCCGGCATATGCATGAATTCGGCTTTTATCGCCCTTATGAACACGATCTCGGCGGCGTCGCCGCCGAACTCTGGCATATCAGCTATTATCCATTAGCACAGCATGCGGAAAAACAACTCACGTCGGGCATTATTTTGTCCGCCTGGCGAGGTGAGGATATCGCCGGTTATGACTGGCTATGCGAACACCTGCCGCAGTTGTTTACCCGTTTTATACACAACGTCGACGAGGCTTAATCATGGCATGGCTGGCTGATTACTGGTGGATAATCCTGATTATCCTGTTCGGAATGTTGTTGAACGGCATTAAAGAACTGCGCAATGTCGACCATAAACGTTTTCTGCTGCATAAGCCGAAACTTCCCCCGCATCGGGACAACAACGATAAATGGGATGAAGAAGACGATGACTGGCCGAAGAAAAAACCCTGAGCAATATCCTACTACGTTACATATAGCTCATATCATCTTTCCTCACACGGATACGCAGCTATGTCCACTCTTTCTGAGCCATGCACCTACCGTGGTTGGCACCGCTGAATGGCTTGTGGCTTCTCAGGGAAGAGGATCACTCTCGGCCGGAAACCACATCGCCACTCCGCGCCCAGTTGCGCCAATACAGACTGGCAGTCAAATCGTACTCACGCAGCGCGCCAGCCGTTTCCTCACGCCACTGCCGCAGCATGGTTTTTTTCCCCGATAGGCCAAGTACGCTGACAATCCGTTCCCCCTGCATGGGTTCTTCGATCAGCAAACGTAATGCGGGAAGAGGAAGTTCTGAGCTGAAAACCAGCCGCGATAGCGCCGCGTAACAGGCTTCCATTGGCCGGTGGGCAAACGCAAAACCGGCCAGCGTGCGCCAGTCCTCCTGCTCCAGTTCCGTCGTTTCGTCCAGCGGCAATGATAAATCCAGCGGAATAAGGCGTCGCAGCCAGAACCAATCCCGCGCCAATTGCCGCACGCCCTGCGCCGCCAGCGAGCGGCCTTTCGAACTCAAGGGCAATATCGCCATCGCGTTGTAACAGCCGCTGCTGGCTTCACGATGGCTGCCGATGCGCACCAGTTGAAAACCGCATGACCGCCAGAATGCCCACAGATCCGGTTGATAGCCAAAACTGACCGACAGAAAATCCAATCCTTGTTCATCTGCCGCCCGCTGTTGAAATGCGATTAAAGCCCGCCCGATGCCCTGTCGCCGGTAAGCCGCGGCTATCGCGATGCGGCTGACTCTGCGTGAACGAAGCATCGGCGCCATCCATTGCCCGCCGTGCGCGGCCAACGACTGGGCCACCAGATTACCGCGCGGCCGTCGCCGTCCGGCCCACACCTCGTGCGCCAGTTCGCCGGTTAAGCCGCCTTCCTCCACCATCCACAGTATGCCGCTAAGCGAGCCGGCCACGCTGGCGCTGCACACCTGCATACCCGGCGCATCCAACAGGCGACGTAAATCAAGGGGAGAGGTACGGTAGTGAGCGCTGCACAACAAAGCATAACACTGCTGTAAACGCTGCGGATGCAAGAGCCAACTTTGCGCGCTCTCCTCGCTGAGCGCCGGTGCAGCTCGCGGCGCAACAGGTGCTCCGGCATCTTCAGACCGGCATGACTCGGTGAACAGCAGCGCATTATCCACGATGCGCTCCAGCGGATCGTTTTTAGCCCAGCGTAACGGTTCATCCAGAGCGAACGCCTGCCATTGCGGCAGTGAGGCGCAGAACTTCAACAGGAACCCGCGCCCGGTGCCTTCATATCCCTGTACGGTGGTCGTGAGCAAAACTCGCGGGAAATAGCTCACCAGTTCGGCGAGCAACGGCGATGGGATCGCGGCGGCTTCATCAATCAGCAGCCAGTCAACAGGGGGGAAAGGATTGAGACGGCAATACGCCAGCAAGGCATCCGGCGCCCAAAACCGGGCGTCCTCCCGAGCATAATGTTGTAATACATCCGTCGCCGAACGAGAAGGCGCGGTGATCCAACAGGTTGCCGGACAACGGTGCGTCAACATCCCCGCCAGCGCTGATTTCCCCCGTCCTCGCGGGGCGGTGACGATATAAACTCCCGGCGATGCCGCACTCAGCGTTTGCAGAACGGACAGTTGTTGAGCGGTTGGTTGACCATCGGCGGGCCGCCAGTCAGGCCGGGGAGCCAATGGACGGATAGCCGCCTCACTCCCCTGACGCCAGATGACGACATCATCATCCGCCAGCAAATGGCGCTGAAAATGCCGCACAAAATGCGGAGTGGCGATAGGCCGGGGCTGCTCACTCCAGCGCAGGCTGTCTTCATCAGGCTGCGCCGACCATGAGCGCCACTCAGGCGCCAGCAGGATCAACCAGCTCCCCGCCCGCAACGCGCCCGCCAACATCGCCCAGGCTTCCACATCCAGCCCCTGCCGGGCATCAAATACCGCATGGGTGAATTCCCGCCCGAGCAATGTGCGCACTTTGCCCGCGGGCAATGCCGTCAGGCCGTTCGGCTCGCAGGAACCGATCCACAGACCGTCGCCGTCAAGTTGACTACGCAGAGTTAACGCCTGTTTGCCGCACCAGTCGGCATCCCCGCTGAGCACCATCAGGCGACGAACGCCGGCACGCTGCTGTTGGCGCTGGCCGTTGGCAAAATCGGAACAGAAAACGTTCATCGGCGGCGGAGACGATCAGGTTTTTCCGATCAACAGAGAAAGCAGACCCGCGGCGATCAGCGGCCCGACGGGAACGCCGCGAAACAGCGCCACGCCCATGACGGTGCCGACCAGCAGCCCCGCAACCACCGACGGCTGGCTACTCATTAGCGAAACGCCGCGCCCGCCCAACCAGGAAACCGCCACGCCGATCACAATCGCCAGTATCGATTTCCAGCTCAGGAACGAATTCATCACCTCGCCGGCGGTAATTTTTCCACTGGCAATGGGCGCCATCACCCCGATAGTTAGAATCACAATACCGATGCTTAGACCGTATTTTTCCACCCACGGAAAATAGTTATTCAGCGGCGTAATACGTACAGCCAGTAAAATCAGAATCGCCAGCGTAACGGTCATGTTATGGCTGATGATTCCCAGTCCGGCCAGCACCAGTAAAATTAACAGCGTCGGATCAAAATAGGCCATGAAAAATCCTTGCCCGAATAGCAGAGAAGAAAAAAGAAAATAGCGATGTTCGCGGCTTTCGCCAAGGCGGGCAATAATAGCACTAAATAAGCAGTCGGCGCAGGAGGATATCGGACATCAATCCATCAATCACGGAGAGGCCGTTTATTGAAACGGGGAATAAGTTGCCAGACCTGTTCAGCATCTGACAACCTGAAACGAAAACGATTGCGCAGTTAGTCTAATTTTACGCCGATACGCTGTGCGACTTCTTCGTACGCTTCAATTACTCCCCCGAGGCTCTGGCGGAAGCGATCTTTGTCCATTTTGTTCAGCGTGGCCTTATCCCACAGGCGGCTGCCGTCCGGCGAGAATTCATCGCCCAATACCACTTCGCCTTTAAATAAACCGAACTCCAGTTTGAAGTCCACCAGGATCAGGCCGGCGTCATCAAACAGTTTGCTCAGGACGTCATTCGCTTTATAGCTCAGTTCTTTCATGCGCGCGAGATTCTCTTCACTCACCCAGCCGAACGTTTTGCAGTAAGACTCGTTCACCATTGGGTCGTGCATGGCGTCATTTTTCAGGAACAGGTCAAACAGCGGCGGATTGAGCGCAATCCCTTCTTCAACCCCCAGGCGTTTTACCAGCGAACCTGCGGCGCGGTTACGCACAACGCATTCTACCGGCACCATATCCAGTTTTTTCACCAGCACTTCGTTATCAGACAGCAGGCTCACCATTTGCGTAGGGATTCCGGCTTCTTCCAGTTTGCTCATGATGAAATGGTTGAACTTGTTGTTCACCATCCCTTTACGATCGAACTGCTCAATGCGCTGACCATCCAATGCTGACGTATCATTGCGAAACTCCAGCACCAGCAGGTCAGGATCTTCGGTGGTGTAGACGGTTTTCGCCTTTCCACGATACAACTCAGCTAGCTTTTGCATCTTTATTACTCCACACAGTGAGGGCCAACCGCATACGGCCCGAGAATTTAACGCCTAGATTGCTTAATGAAGAAGGGCCGGATAATCCGACCCTTTCGAGTTACTGACTGAATGCCGCCTGGAATACCGATACCAGCGCATCGTTTTGCGACTGACTTAGCGTATGTCCTTTGGAGTCAATAAATTGCAGACTGCTGCGGTTATCAAGATCGCCCACCTGCAATTTGTAATCCCCGTTGGGAAGCTCAGGATTTTTCGCGCCTAGCCCATCCCATACGCTGCTGCCCGGCTCCTTGTAGGTGACGGAAACCGAACCCTGCGGACGGCTGCGATCGGTAACCGTCATACCGATTTTATTCAACGCCGTCGGCAAACGTTCCCATACCAGGGAATAAGGCCCGCGCACCACCAACAGCGGCAGACCCGTATCATCCGCCCCGCTCTGCACATCCAACGCACCGTTGGCGCGGTTTGCCAGCGCGCTTTCACGCGCGGTCGCCTGATTATCCAGGGCCTCGCTGAGCGTATTCAGCATCAACCCCGTGTAACGTTGGATTTGAGCAGGCTCAGTGACCGGATTATTCTGCTGCTGTAATGCCAACAGTTTCACCACCAGCGCGACCTGATACCCTTGCTGCTGCACGGCTATCTGATAACGGCCCTGATATTGAAGATCTTCATCCTGACGCGCCCAGGTGATCCAATCCGTCGTCAAGGTCTGCTCGGCATCCTGACGGCTGGCGATGGTGAAGCCTTTATCTTGCAGGATACCAACGACCTGAGACCAAAGCCGGCTGTTTTGCGCACTGTTTTCCAATAACAGTGTCGCCGTGCCGCCCGAGATTTGGGTACGGGAACCATTCAACAAAGCCAATGGCTGCAACGGCGGACGAATGTCCAGTTCTTTGCCTACCGCGCCATTCAGGGTAACTGGCGGTATATCATAATCCCCATTCTGCACCGGTAAAATCATCCCGGCCGGCGTGTTCAGCGCTTTCTGCGTCGGCGTCTCCAGATAGGATTCATCGCCGCTTACCTGACGTTTATAGCGCTGATCGCTGGAACAGGCAGTTAGCAACATCACTAACGATATGCCGACTACTTTTGCCACCATCGACTTTTGTAATGAATCAGTCATTAAATCTCCCTAACGATTACAGCAAACCTGCCTGCTTCAATGCGCGCGCCACCACCGTCCGACCGGAGTCGGTCAGTGGCGTCATGGGCAGGCGAAGCGTATCGGTCGCCATGAGTCCCAACTCCTTACAGGCCCACTTCACCGGGATCGGATTGGGTTCAACAAATAATTTCTGATGCAACGGCATCAGGCGCTGATTTAACCGGCGCGCCTCGACAAAATTGCCCTGCGCCGCCAGTCTGCAAAGCTCGGCCATTTCTCGCGCGGCAATGTTCGCCGTGACGGAAATCACCCCTTGACCGCCGAGTTGCATGAAGTCCAGCCCGATATCGTCATTGCCGCTCAGCAGACTGAAGTCTTCACTAACCAGCTCTTGGATCTGACTTACCCGACTTAAGTTCCCTGTCGCTTCTTTAATCGCGACAATATTTTTAATTTCGGACAAACGCGCCACGGTTTCCGGCAGCAGGTCGCAACCGGTACGGGAGGGTACGTTATACAGGATTTGCGGCAGGTCGGTATGTTCGGCAATCGCTTTAAAATGCTGAAACAGCCCTTCCTGCGTCGGCCGATTGTAGTATGGCGTGACCGACAGGCAGCCGACGACGCCGGTGCCGTGAAACCGCTTGGTCAGCGAAATGGCTTCGGCGGTGGCATTGGCGCCGGTTCCGGCGATCACCGGGATGCGGCCATCGCTCAATTCCAGCGTGGTCATCACCACATCGCCATGTTCCTCGTGGCTCAGCGTGGCGGATTCGCCGGTTGTTCCCACAGAGACAATCGCCGATGTACCGCTAGCGACATGATAATCAATCAGTTTTTTCAGGCTGACGCGGTCGACGGCGCCTTTGGCGTCCATCGGCGTAACCAGCGCAACAATACTTCCCGTAAACATTGGCCATCCCCTCCACAAACAAGTGCTTCATGGTACTTTTGACCTCTATGCAAAAGCAAGCGCGCAAGGACGTTGTAGGTATCTGACACACGTTTTTTTATGATACCGCGGGCGGCATTAAAAACTCTTCTGAGGTTTTTATTCCGAGCAGAAGGCTCCCCCACAAATCTGGGAAAAGAATTTCTGTAAGTGTAGTGAGGGTTTCGTGCGCACTAATCTCAGTCGATTTCTGCGACCGTCGCAGCACGCGCCCGACACGGGGGGCTTTTCGCGGAAATCGCATCGCTACGCGATGCCTTCGGCGTTTGTGACCGCTGTTCGGGCCGCCAGTGACGCGCTCCCCGCGCGGCACTGGCTTTCGCGACGTCCTGTCGCTCACCCGGCGGTCACATCCACCTCAGCGCGATTTTTTACGCGAAAGAACTCCCTAAAAAACAATATCCTGTTATCTAAGATGATTTATCAAATAACGACTAATTATTGTAGAAATACCTCAGCCCTGCGGGCCGCCGCGTTGCGGCGTTAAAAATTGCTCCCGGCAATTTTTTATGTTTACCATGTGGCTTTGGGAAGACGTACAGGAAGCATTATTTTGCCTAGCTCACAAGAACACTATCTGGTTATCACCGCCGTGGGAGCCGATCGCTCAGGAATCGTTAACGCGATTACCCGCCACGTCAGCAGTTGCGGCTGTAATATAGAAGATAGCCGTCTTGCCATGTTGGGTGAAGAATTTACCTTTATCATGTTGCTTTCCGGGAGTTGGAACGCCATTACGCTGATCGAATCCACCCTGCCGCTAAAAGGGGCGGAGATGGATTTATTGATCGTGATGAAACGAACGGAATCGCAGGCCCGGCCGCCAATGCCGTCCACCGTTTGGGTCAAAGTGGATGTGGCGGACTCACCGCACATTATTGAGCGTTTTACCGATCTGTTTGACTCTCATCAAATGAACATTGCTGAATTAGTCTCTAAAACTCAACCGGCCAAGGGGGAACAACCGCCGCAGTTGTATATTCAGATCACCGCGCACAGCCCTGCCACGTTGGATGGTTCAATTATTGAGCCAGCCTTTTATCAGCTATGTACAGAACTGCACGCGCAAGGCAGTATTAGCGTTGTGAACTATCCACAGCATGAAGAAAAAGACGGAGAGTAGTGATGAACACACTGAAAGCCGGTGATATGGCACCGAAATTTAGCTTGCCCGACCAGGATGGCGAACAAGTAAATTTAACCGACTTCCAGGGACAGAAAGTCTTGGTGTATTTTTACCCCAAAGCCATGACGCCGGGGTGTACCGTTCAGGCCTGCGGTCTGCGTGACAATATGGACGATCTGAAAAAATATGGCGTCGAGGTTATCGGGATCAGCACCGATAAACCAGAAAAACTGTCCCGCTTTGCCGAAAAAGAGTTGTTGAATTTCACGCTGTTATCTGACGAAAACCATCAGGTCGCAGAAGGATTCGGCGTCTGGGGCGAAAAGACGTTTATGGGGAAAACCTATGACGGTATTCACCGCATCAGCTTCCTGATTGATGAAAATGGCAAAGTGGAAAAGGTGTTTGATGATTTCAAAACCAGCAACCACCATGACATCGTTCTGGACTACCTGAAAACCGCCTGAGTTGTTTCGTTTTGGCGATATCGCCGGTGCTTTGCCTAGTAAAGTACCGGTTGCCTCATTGTCCTTCCTGCGCGCCGGACAAAGGATATTCCCGGTCTGCTCCACGATTTTCCTGTATAAATATTTCTTTGTGCGCCGCTGCTGTCTAAGATGCTTATCAAAGCGCTTCAATGTTGGTTGTTGATAAAGGTTGGCTTCCGTTATGTCTAGTCGGTTAAGAAAAACGGTCATTGCCGTTCTGTTAGGGACGATGCTGACCGGTAATACGCTTCCCGTTCAGGCCGAGATCCAGGATCGGCTGCCGGATATCGGCACCACCGCCGGCGGCACACTCAGTATCAATCAGGAACTGGCCATGGGCGATTTTTATGTCCGTCAGCTACGCTCAGGCGCGCCGCTGATTAACGATCCCCTGCTGTCCAATTACATCAACCAACTCGGAAATCGTCTGGTAAAGCAGGCCGATTCCGTACGCACGCCTTTTCATTTTTTCCTGATCCGCAATGATGACATCAACGCCTTCGCCTTTTTTGGCGGCAACGTGGTGCTCCATTCGGCTTTATTTCACTATGCGGATAACGAAAGCGAGCTGGCTTCCGTTCTGGCGCATGAAATTTCGCACGTGACGCAACGCCATCTGGCCCGAGCTATGGAGTCGCAACAGCGCAGCGCGCCGCTGACCTGGGTAGGCGCGCTGGGTTCCATTCTGCTGGCGATGGCCAACCCGCAATTGGGTATGGCCGCGCTGAGCGGCACCATGGCCGGCGCGCAACAGGGGATGATTACCTTTACCCAGGGTAATGAACAGGAAGCGGATCGCATTGGCATTCAGGTGTTGCAGCGCGCCGGCTTCGACCCGCAGGCCATGCCGAATTTCCTGCAAAAATTAGCCGATCAATCACGATATACATCGAAACCGCCGGAAATTTTGCTCACTCACCCCTTGCCGGAAAGCCGGTTGTCCGATGCGCGTAACCGGGCCAACCAGATGCGCTCCAGCCCGATGCAATCATCCCAGGATTTTCTGTTTGCCAAAGTACGTACTTTCGGCATGTATGGTTCGGCGAACAGGCCGTTAAGCGATGACTTGCTGGACGCCTGGGCGAAAGGCAACGTACGTGAACAATTGGCGGCCAAATACGGTCAGGCGATCCGTTTTTATCAGGCCAAAAAATACGATGAAGCGCGGAATGTGTTGCAACCGCTGTTGAATCAGGCGTCCGACAATCCGTGGTTTCTGGATTTGATGACCGACATCGATCTGGGGCAAAACCGCGCCGCGCAGGCGATCGCCCGGCTGCAAAACACGCCGGGCGCACAGACGAATCCCGTACTCCAGCTCAATCTGGCGAACGCCTACGTTGAGGGAAAACAGCCTGCGGCGGCGAGCAGAATTCTCTATCGCTATACTTACGCCCACCCTGACGATCCCAACGGCTGGGATTTACTGGCGCAGGCGTCCGCCGCACAGGGATCGCGGGCGGAAGAGTTATCCGCCAGGGCGGAAAGTCTGGCGCTAAACGGACAGCTTGATCAGTCCATTCGTTTGCTGAGCAATGCCAGTTCACTGGTAAAACTCGGCAGTCTGGAGCAGGCGCGCTATGACGCCCGAATCGATCAGCTACGCCAGCTTCAGCAGCGTTTCCAGCAGTACCAGAAAACCTAACGCCAGATAATTGAGGATGATTGACCGTGACCGAACACGTAACCATTTACCATAACCCGCGTTGCTCCAAAAGCCGGGAAACGCTGGCGCTGCTGGAACAGCGCGGCATCCGGCCCCGGGTGGTGTTGTATCTGGAAACGCCGCCCGATGCCGAAACGCTGACGCGTTTGATTCATCAGCTTGGTTTGACCAGCGCACGCCAACTGATGCGGCAGAAGGAGGAGATTTATCGGCAGTTGAATCTTGCCCGGAGCACACTGACCGAAACACAGCTTATTCAAGCCATGGTCGATCACCCCAAATTGATTGAACGCCCTATCGTGGTTGTCGATCAACAGGCGCGGATTGGCCGTCCGCCCGAACAGGTATTGGAAATTCTGTAAACAAGACGTTCCGATTACAACCCGAGGATCTCTTTTACAAACGGAATGGTGAGTTTGCGTTGGGCGGTGATTGACGCGTGATCAAGCTGATCCAGCGTCATAAATAACGTGCGCATTTCACGATCCAGACGCTTAAGCAGAAAACGGCTGACGTCTTCGGGCAGTTCGAATCCTCGCAGTTTCGCCCTCAGTTGCAACGCTTCGCCTTTTTCTTCATCCGACAACGGCTGGAGCTTATAAATCTGCCCCCAGTCGAGCCGTGAGGAAAGATCGGGCAAATGCAGATTAAGCTGACGGGGAGGACGATCGCCGGTGATCAACAAGCGGGTATGTCCGGCTTCCTGAATGCGGTTATAGAGATCGAACATCGCCATTTCCCAGGCTTCATCACCGGCGATTGACTCGATATTATCGATGCAGACCAACGCCAGTTGTTCCATGCCATCCAGCACTTCCGGCACGAAATAGGCCCGTTTATCCAGCGGCACATAGCCGACAGCCTGACCATGACGGGATAAATCAGCGCAGGCCGCGTGCAACAGATGACTGCGCCCGCCCCCTTCCCGTGACCAGAAATAGATATAACTGCCGTGCTCCTGATGCAAAGCCGTGGTAAGCGCGGCAAGGAGAGACGCATTTTCTCCCGGATAGAAACTGGCAAACGTTTCGTCATCCGGTAAATAGAGTGGCAATGAAAGCTGTGCCGGCGTGTTCAGAATCACCTCAAGCAAGACTGGCAGGAAAACGAACTGAGTCTATCACAGAAACCCAGCCCTGTTGAGGGCGTCGCAAACGCCCCGCAACAGGATAAAACGGCGCGGAGAGTAAAATCCGCCATCGGTAGAAATCACCTTAACGCTGCGCCGTTTCTTCTTCATCCGGCGCATCAAGAATCACTTCTTCTTTGCGGAACAGGCTAATGACCTTGAACAGCAGACTCATGCCGATACCGACAATCGTCGCCAGCGCCATGCCTTTCAGCTCGGTCGCCCCCAGATGAACTTTCGCGCCGCTGACGCCGATGATCAGGATAACCGAAGTTAGAATCAGGTTTTGCGCCTTGTTGTAGTCTACTTTGGATTCGATCAGCACACGGATACCGGAAGCGCCAATGACCCCGTACAGCAGCAACGACACCCCGCCCATTACCGGCACAGGCACCGCCTGGATCGCCGCCGCCAGTTTCCCGACGCAGGACAGCAGGATCGCCAGAATCGCCGCGCCGCCGATAACCCAGGTGCTGTATACCTTGGTGATAGCCAGTACGCCGATATTTTCACCGTAGGTGGTATTGGGCGTTGAACCAAAGAAGCCCGACAGCACGGTGGAAATACCGTTGGCGAACATCGAACGGTGCAGCCCCGGCTCGCGCATTAAGTCTTTCTTCACGATGTTGGCCGTGACCACCAGATGCCCGACATGCTCGGCAATGACGACCAGCGCCGCCGGCAAGATAGTCAGAATGGCGAACCACTCGAAACGCGGGGTGTAGAAGGTCGGCAGCGCAAACCAGTGCGCCTGGCTGATGGGGGTAAAATCCACTACGCCCATGGCAAACGACAGCGCATAACCCGCCAGTACGCCAATCAAAATTGGGATAATCGCCAGAAAACCGCGAAACAGCACCGATCCGAGGATCGTTACCGCCAACGTGGTCAATGAGATGGTGACGGCCGTGGTATCCACAGAGGCGCCGTCGGCGGGCAATAATCCGGCCATGCCGGCGGCCACGCCAGCCAGCTCCAGGCCGATAACGGCAACAATAGCGCCCATCGCCGCCGGCGGAAACAGCACGTCCAGCCAGCCTGTCCCGGCTTTCTTGACAATCAGCGCCACCAGACAGAACAGCACGCCGCACATAATAAAACCGCCCAGCGCGACCTCGTAGCCCAGCGGCAACAGCAGCAGTACCGGCGAGATAAAGGCAAAACTGGATCCCAGATAGGCCGGGATTTTCCCTTTACAGATAAACAAATAGAGCAACGTCCCGATACCGTTAAACAACAATACGGTCGCCGGGTTGATTTTGAACAGGATCGGCACCAGCACGGTGGCGCCAAACATCGCAAACAGATGTTGGAAGCTCAGCGGTATGGTTTGTAACAAGGGTGGCCGTTCACTTACCCCGATGGCGCGACGAGTCATCTTTGTATCCTCTGTAACATGGCTATTTGTGGTCTGCGGGCAAACTCCCGCGCCGGTTATTACAGCCAGACTTATCCCGCACCGCGGTAGCGGCGCAGCATTGTTCCGTGCTGCATGGTGTCGTTGTTATTCAGATGCGGCTCCGCCGAACCGCAGAGCGGCGAGTCTGAAGGCCCGCCGCAAAAAAAAAGCCGACTAATTAAGTCGGCTGCTTATTATTTCGTACCAAATATTTTATCGCCCGCATCGCCCAGGCCCGGCATGATGTAACCATGCTCATTTAGACCTTTATCAATCGACGCCGTGTACAGTTCTATGTCCGGATGGGCTTTTTCCAGCGCCGCAATCCCTTCAGGCGCGGCAACCAACACCAGCACCTTAATGCTCCGGCAACCCGCTTTTTTCAGCAGATCGATGGTGGCAATCATCGAGCCGCCGGTCGCCAGCATCGGGTCGACCACCAGCGCCATACGTTCTTCAATATTAGAAACCAGCTTTTGGAAATACGGCACCGGCTCCAGCGTCTCTTCATTACGGTAGATGCCGACAACGCTGATACGGGCGCTGGGCACATTTTCCAGCACGCCGTCCATCATTCCCAAACCGGCGCGCAGGATCGGCACCACGGTAATTTTTTTGCCCTTGATTTGATCGACTTCAACCGGGCCGCACCAACCGTCAATGGTCACTTTCTCGGTGGCTAAATCGGCCGTGGCTTCATAGGTCAATAAACTCCCCACTTCGGAGGCCAACTCACGGAAACGTTTTGTACTAATCTCGTTCTCACGCATCAGGCCCAGTTTATGTTTGACGAGCGGGTGTTTCACCTCGACGATCTTCATCATTATTCTCCCCTAAGCAGTGGACGGACAAAAAAACGCCGCTTGCGGCGGCCCGCAGGGTGGAGGCAGGACGCCCGGCATAAAAAAATCGCCGGATTATACCGCTTTTTGACTGAGCCGCATACGATTTAAGCCTGATCCAGATCAACCGGCAAGGGAAATTACCAACGATAAGGAAAAATGGAAACCCGGCGACACATCGCTCGCAAACGTTTGCTCACGCTGTTAGAATTAGCGCGCTTCATGGTTGAACCACCATCGTTTTGAACTACAGATTGTGTTAACCATAACTTGTTTTTAACCACAAATTGTAACCTCCGTGGGGACTCCGCAGTGACCGACAAAACCTCTCTCAGCTATAAAGACGCAGGCGTGGATATTGATGCTGGCAACGCATTGGTGGATCGTATCAAAGGTGTAGTGAAACAGACCCGTCGCCCGGAAGTCATGGGAGGCCTGGGTGGTTTCGGCGCCTTGTGCGCCTTACCGCAAAAATACCGCGAACCGATTCTGGTTTCCGGCACTGACGGAGTCGGCACCAAGCTGCGTCTGGCGATGGACCTTAAACGTCACGATACCATTGGTATCGATCTGGTCGCCATGTGCGTTAACGATCTGATCGTTCAAGGCGCAGAGCCCTTATTCTTCCTCGATTACTACGCAACGGGCAAGTTGGATGTCGACACCGCGGCCAGCGTGATTACCGGTATCGCAGAAGGCTGTAAGCAATCCGGTTGTGCGCTGGTGGGCGGCGAAACGGCGGAAATGCCGGGCATGTACCACGGCGAAGATTATGACGTCGCCGGTTTCTGCGTGGGCGTGGTCGAGAAATCGGAAATCATCGACGGCAGTAAAGTGCGCTCAGGCGACGCGCTGGTCGCTCTGGCGTCCAGCGGCCCGCATTCAAACGGCTACTCGCTGGTACGCAAAATTCTCGAAGTCAGCAAAGCCGATCCGGAGCAGGTGACGCTGGAAGGCAAATCACTGGCCGACCATCTGCTGGCGCCGACGAAAATCTATGTGAAATCCATTCTGTCGCTGATTGAAAAGGTGGATATTCACGCTATTTCTCATCTGACGGGCGGCGGTTTCTGGGAGAATATCCCACGCGTATTGCCGGAAGGCATGCAGGCTGCGATTGACGAATCAAGCTGGCAGTGGCCGGCGGTATTTAACTGGCTGCAACAGGCCGGTAATGTCAGCCGTCACGAAATGTATCGCACTTTTAACTGCGGTGTGGGTATGATTATCGCACTGCCGGCCGAGCAGGCAGATGAGGCCGTTGCGTTGTTGAACGACAGTGGCGAAAGCGCATGGAAAATCGGCGTCATTACGCAAACCGACGCCGGAGACACAGTGGTCATTAACTGATGAAAAACATCGTTATCTTGCTATCAGGTCAGGGAAGCAACTTGCAGGCGTTGATTGACGCCGGCAAGCGCGGACGCATTAAAGGAAAGATAGCGGCAGTGTTCAGCAATAATCCTGAAGCCCCGGGCTTACAGCGAGCGCAGGATGCGGGCATACCGACGCATGTCGTCAGCCCGGAAGAATTTGCCGATCGGGACGCCTATGATGCCGCCATGGCGCAGGAAATCGAGCAGTATGAACCGGAGCTCATCGTGCTGGCGGGCTATATGCGGATCCTCAGCCCCGCTTTTGTCGCGCGGTTCGCGGGTAAAATGCTCAATATCCACCCCTCGCTGTTGCCGAAATATCCGGGGCTGCACACGCACCGCAAGGCGCTGGAAAATAGCGATGGCGTACACGGCGCTTCCGTGCATTTCGTAACGGATGAGCTGGACGGCGGGCCGTTAATTCTCCAGGCCAAAGTCCCGGTTTTCAGCGATGATACGGAAGAAAGCCTGAAGGAACGCGTCCAGACGCAGGAGCATACTATTTACCCGATGGTGGTTGGCTGGTTCCTTTCCGGTCGGCTGATCATGCGGGAAAACGAGGCCTGGCTGGATGGCGTGCGCATTCCCCCGCAGGGTTATGCCGCCGAATAGCGTATACGGTCAGGCGCACACCCGCCCGGGTGCGCCTGATTTTTAATCCTCACACGGCTTCACGATAAATCTCCTGGATTCTGATGGCACCATCCAGAATATCCATAAAAGCGCTGACCACCTCAGGATCGAAATGAGAGCCTGATTGCGCCTTGATATAATCAATAGCCTGCTCATGCGGCCAGGCCGGCTTATAAGGGCGTTCTGAAACCAGCGCATCGAACACATCCGCCACGGCGACAATACGTCCCGGCAACGGAATATCCTTCCCCGACAAACCGCCGGGATAACCATCGCCATTCCATTTTTCATGGTGCGTCAGCGCGATATTGCGAGACATCACCATAAGCTGGGAATCGTCGCCGGCCAATATTTCGGCGCCGATAACCGTGTGCTGCCGCATGACTTCCCATTCGGCGGCGTTAAGTTTGTCAGGCTTGAGCAGGATCGCATCCGGAATACCGATTTTCCCCACATCATGCATTGGGCTGGAATGCAGAATCAGCTCGACGTCGCTTTCGCTCCATCCCAATTGGCGCGCCAGCAATGCGCAGGTATGGCTCATGCGCATAATATGGCGGCCGGTTTCGCTGTCACGGTATTCCGCCGCCCGGGCAAGGCGACGCACCACCTGTAGACGGGTGTCAAGCAGTTCCCGGGTGCGCAGGCGAACCATCTTTTCCAATACATCGTTCTGTTCGTATATCAGCCGATGAGCCAGATGGGCATCAAGCAGGTTACGCACCCGCATCAGCAGTTCGGTGCGATCGAAAGGTTTATTGACATAATCCCGCGCCCCGGCGCTCAGCGCTTTCAACAACCGCTCACGCCCGTGCTCCGCCGTCAGCACCATGATCGGCGGCAACAGCGGATCGTGCAACATTTTCAACTGCTGCATCAGTTGGTAGCCGTCGATATGCGGCATATTAATGTCCAGCAGGATCAGATCAGGGCGGGCTTCCAAATAGGTACGTAGCACCAGGCGCGGATCCTGAACGCTGACCAGACGGCAATAGCCTTCGCTGGACAACAGCTTTTCCAGCACCTTGAGGTTCGCCGCTTCGTCATCAACAATGAGGATACGAGCATCATTATGCTTGTTCATCATGGCGTAAATTCCCCCTATCATCGTACAGATGAGCGTCAATACTGGCCAGGAACCGACCGATATCCAACGGCTTGGTCAGGTAATCGGCAAAACCCGCCGCCATACCGCGCTCAATATCCTGCGGCATAACATTGGCCGAGACGGCAAATACCGGTACATGCCGTAGCCGGACATGAGACTTAAACAGCGCCAGCACTTCATAGCCATCCATGCCCGGCAGGTTGATATCAAGCAGAATCAAATCAGGCTGATGCGTCACGGCATACTCGATCCCCTCTTCCGGAGTATGCATCGCGACAAGTTGGATATGACGCAATTTATCCAGGATCTGCGCCACCAGCTTGAGATTCACCGGGTTATCGTCAATATATAGAATGCAATGCCGCCGCTGTCCGTCGATAAACGGCCTGGGCCGGGCCGCCGCCGGCCTCGCTTCCGTCGGCGGCAGCCGCGGATCGGCCAGCGGCAGCTCCACCCAGAAACGACTCCCCTTGCCAGGCACGCTTTCCACGCCGATTCTGCCGCCCATGGCGTCGATCAGCCTGCGGGTGATCACCAGACCGATGCCGCTTCCCTCGATAGCGCCACGCTCCTCATCAAGCCGGTTAAAGGGCTGGAACAACTCCCCCATACGCTCGCGGGCAATACCGTTTCCGGTATCGACAACGGCGATACGCAGCCCGTTTTGCCGCGTTTCCAACGCGATACGCACTTCGCCCCCGGCGTTATTGTATTTGATGGCGTTGGACAACAGATTCAGCAACACCTGCTTGAAACGAACCGGATCGGCGCTGACCGTCAGCTGTTCGGGAACATCCAGACACAGGGTTATTTGCCTGTCCGCGGCCAGCGGTTGGATCAGTTGCCGGCAGTCGCGCATCAACGCGGACAGATCCACCGCTTCTATCGACAGAGACACGACGCCGGATTCGATCTTGGCAAGATCGAGAACATCATTGATCAACTCCAGCAAATGTCGCCCCGCCTTGAGGATTTCCGTCACATTGTCTAACTGATCATCGTTCAGTTGCTCATCGAACGCCAGGATCTGGGAAAACCCCAGAATGGCATTCATCGGCGTGCGCAACTCGTGACTCATGCTGGAGAGAAATTCAGATTTGGCCCGGTTGGCGCGTTCCGCTTCAATCTTGGCGACCTTCAGCGCCCGCTCGCCCTCTTTTTGCCGGGTGATATCAAGAATGGTGGTCAGACGCAGCCCGCGGCCGCCAAAATCCTGCTCCCTGCCGCGCACAATGGCGGGAAAAGTGGTGCCGTCCTTTCTCAGCATCTCGGACTCATAGGACTCGGACCATTTTTCACCGATCAGCTGCGTCGCCATCGGCACCGCCGTCGGACTGGTATAAGAGAGCACCGGCTGACCGATGGCGTCCTCGCGCCGACAACGGAACAGCTCAAGCCAGCGCGAGCTGACGTCAACGATAATGCCCTGCGGGTCGAATACCACCACCCCTTCGTCGACATTATCCAGAAAGAAACGAAAACGCGCTTCGCTCTCGATCAACTCCCGCTCCGTCTCTTTGAAGCGAGTGATATCAAGATACAAACACAGCAGCCCGACCAGTTCGCCCCGCGCATCGCGCAGCGGAACCTTATTCACGCTCAGCCAGCGTTGCCCGCCCGTTTGCCGTTCGACAGACTCAACGGCATTCATTCTTGGCTGCCCGCCGTTCAGCACCGCCAGATCATCCTGACGATATTTCTCGGCCAGCGCCGGTTCAAACAGTTCAAAATCATCGCGCCCGACGATCTCGCCGGGATCGTTTCGTCCGGCATCATGAGTAAAATAGCGATTGGCGCCAAGATAGCGCAAAGAGAGATCTTTCCAGAACACGCCGGCCGGCAGGCGATCGAGGATTAATTGCCACAGGCTGCCCGAGTCCTGCGGGCACACCGCGTCAAGCAGCAACGCCAACTCTTGCCCGTCCCGCAAGGCGGGGGAAAAATAATCGACGCCTTGCTTTTGCCAGTAGATCTGCCTGGCGATACGGGTGGAACCATCAGTAAAGGCGATCCAGAGGGCAACGCGGCGCCCGTAGCGCGATAACTCATCGTGCCGCGCCGACGCAAGCTCGTCCATCCAGTCCAGCGAGGTAAGCAATATATCGCCATCGCCGACGGGTTGCGGCACGTGTTCCAGCGTGGCGCACTGCACCAATGTTAGCGAAGACAATTTTAGTGAAGACAATGAGAATTCCGACAGATCCACCCCATCACCGCACCGACCGAGCACAATCAGTCGGCCAGGAGGTTGAGCGATAGCGGATTTTATAAGTTTCTGGCGCTGATCCCCGGTCTGGCGGTACGCCCCCATTCTCTTTCTCCTTGCACAGCAAGTTTTACGGGTAACATCGTATCGCATCACCATAAAATTTTCACTAACCATAGGAATTTTCTGATATTAGAACAAACGGTAACTCGACTTTCGCCCGCCGCTTTTCGTCGCCGTCCGGCACTTTAATTATTTACTTAATTCTGCGTAATTTTCAGATCTGTAACGGTATTTTCCGCCGGCGCGGATTAACCCTACTCGCCACGTGTTGAAAACAAGAATGACAATGATTATCTTTCGCCGCCCACTTTTATGCAGAGTTAATCATGCGTATCGCCATCCTGGTTTTTTTATCCCTACTAAGCCCGTTATCGCCGGCTAAAACCGTCACGGATATGCTCGGTCGCCAAGTCGAGATCCCGGACAATCCGCAGCGCATTATCCTCGGTGAGAGCCGCATGCTGTATACGCTGGCTTTGCTTGAACCGGGCAACCCGGCAAAAAATGTGGTGGGCTGGCCGGGCGATATGCCGCGTTATGACGCGCAGAGTTGGCAACGCTATACGCAAAAATTTCCGCAGATCGCCCAAATCCCGCAATTAGGCAACGGCAGCCTGCAAACCATGAATGCGGAGTCGCTTCTGCCGCTCAAACCCGATCTGGTTATTTTGCCGCGGCTGGCAAAAACCGCCGCCAACGAAGACCGGCTGCTTCAGACGCTGACCAACGCCGGCGTCCCGGTCATTTATGTCGATTTACGCGTCGACTTACTCAATCACACCTTACCCAGTATCCGGCTGTTGGGGGAGGCATTGAATCAGCCGGAACGCGCGGCGGCATTCAGCGCCTTCTATCAACGGCATATGGATAGGGTCCGTCAGCGCATCGAGCAATATCACGGTAAAAAAACCACCGTGATGCTGCATCTGCATCTTGGTCGCCGCGATACCTGCTGCACCACCGCGGTGGGCGGAAATCTGGGCGACCTGCTGAGGTTTGCCGGCGGTGAAAACATCGCCGCCGGCGTCATCAGCAGCGTCTATGGCGAACTGAGTCCGGAACGGGCGCTGGCCGCCAAACCGGATGTCTACATCGCCACCGGCATGGCGGGGCCGCAAGGCAAACGCTTTTCCAGCCTGATGCTTGGGCCGCAGGTCGCGGAACAACAGGCCGACAGCAGCTTCCGCGATTTGATCCGTCAGGAACCGATTTTGTCTCATCTCGACGCGGTGCGAAACGGTCGGGCATGGAGTATGTGGCACAACTTTTACCTCAGTCCGTATCACGTGGTGATGGTCGAAATGTTTGCCAAAGCGCTCTATCCCGATTTGTTCACCGATATCGATCCGCAACACACGCTACAAGCGCTTTATCAGCAGTTTTTACCTATTGATTTTTCAGGGACCTATTGGAGTCATCTCACTCATGAATAATAAGACATGGCGTAACGGCTGGCCGTTGCTGGCGCTGTTGCCGTTCAGTATTCAGGCCGCAACACAATCCAAAGACGATACGCTGGTGGTCAGCGCGACAACGGCGACGCAGGCGGAAGCAGAAACCGGCTACCAGCCGCATAACACGGTCACCGGAACGCGCACTGAAAGTCGTCTGCTGGATGTGCCGCAGGCGGTCAACGTGGTGCCGACGCAGGTGCTTGAAGATCGCGCGGTACGCAATATTGATGAAGCGTTGTACAACGTCAGCGGCATCACGCAAGCCAATACGCTCGGCGGCACGCAGGATGCGCTCATCAAACGCGGCTTTGGCGACAACCGGGATGGCTCCATTCTGCGTGATGGCATCCGTTCTATTCAGGCGCGTAACTTCACCCCGAGCAGCCAACGGGTGGAAGTGCTGAAAGGCCCGGCCTCCATGTTGTATGGCATGGGCGAACCCGGCGGCGTGATCAATATCATCAGCAAAAAACCGGAGTTAGTGCAAAAAACCCATATTGAAGGCTGGGGCAGCAGCTTTAACGGCGGCGGCGGCCAGTTGGATGTAACCGGGCCGCTGGGCGCCTCGGGGCTGGCTTACCGTATGGTGATCGATCACGATGAAACCGATTACTGGCGTAACTTTGGCCGCAACCGCCAGACCACCATTGCGCCGTCCCTGATGTGGTACGGCGAGGACACCACGGTGCGCGTGGCATACGAGCACATGGAATATCTGACGCCATTCGATCGCGGCACCATTATCGATCCCAATACCGGTAAACCGGTGAACACCCCGCGCGATCGTCGTTTCGACGAACATTACAATACCACCCGCGGCGATCAGGACAGCATCACGCTACAGGTGGACCGCAATCTGACCGATCGCTGGAAAAGCAGCCTAACCTATTCCTATAACCGCAACCGTTATAGCGATAATCAGGCGCGGGCCATGAGCTATAACCCCGACACCGGCATATTGACCCGCCGTCCCGACGCCACGGGGTACGCCCACGCCCAAACCCAGATGGCGCAGTTTACCCTGAACGGCGATGTTGACTGGGGACGCATCAATCACCAGTTGCTGTTCGGCTTTGACTACGAAGCCGACCGCACTTTCCGCGGCGATATGATCCGCGGAACAAATAACAGAACAGACTTTAACATCTACAATCCGGTGTACGGTCAGTTGGCCGCATCGACCAACGCCATCGCGTCAGACAGCGATCAGCGGGAAAATATCGACAGCACCGGTTTCTTTATGCAGGATGCCATTCGCCTTAACGACCGCTGGTTGTTGCTGGCCGGGCTGCGCTACGACAGCTTTGACGTCATGGCCGGTAAAGGCCGTCCGTTCGTCACCCGCACCGACAGTTCCTACAGCCGGCTGGTGCCGCGCGCAGGGGTGGTTTACAACCTGACCTCGTATTCGTCGCTCTATGCCAGCTACAGCGAGTCGTTTAAGCCGAACGTTTCCATTGCCACGCAAATCGGCGCGCTGCCGCCTGAAATCGGCACCGCCTACGAGATCGGCGCCAAGCTGGATCTGCCAAACCGGATCACCGCGAATCTGGCGTTGTTCGATATTGAAAAACGCAATGTGATGGTCAGCGAACTCGACGGCAATGGCGATAGCGTGACCCGCACCGCCGGTAAAGTCCGCTCGCAGGGAGTTGAATTGGATCTGGCGGGTAAGCTCACCGATTCGCTCAGACTGATCGGCTCCTATGCCTATACCGATGCCAAAGTGACGGCTGACCCGGAAAATAACGGCAATGAAATGACCAATGCGGCCCGTCATACCGCGTCGCTGTTTCTGACCCAGGATTTCGGCGCCACCGGCTTACAGTCGGGGGATAACCTGCGCGTCGGCGCCGGGGCGCGCTATGTCGGCCGCCGGGCGGGGGATGCGGCAAACAGTTTCTATCTGGACGATTACACGGTCGCGGACGCCTTCCTGGCGTATAGCCTGCCGCTGAATGGCTATAAGGTGAAATGGCAGCTCAACGTAAAGAACCTGTTTGATAAAACCTACTACCCGTCCAGCGGCAACAACCTGCGCGTCGCCATCGGCGAACCGCGTCAGGTGGTGCTGCGCGCCAGCGTGGATTTCTAAACCGTATCCGCCCCATTCCGTTTCACCGCGGAATGGGGCGTGGATTCGGTCGCCCCTCCCGCCGTTCTGTATCGCTACCCGGCAAACTGCCGGAATAACGCCTTACCGCGCAGCAATCGCAATCCCAGCCAACCGCCGCACAGCGACAGCAGCAACGCCGCCGACAGCGGCAGCGCCACCCACATCGCCACGTTCGGCTCCCAGGGGAAGTTGAATACCTTACGTTGCAATAACCATAATGCGGCTTCCGCGCCAATGGCGGCGGCGATGCCCGCCACCAGCCCCAGCACGGCAAACTCACACCATAGCGTTGTGCGCAACAAACGCAGCCCGGCCCCCAAGGTGCGGTACACCATCAACTCCTGCCGCCGCTGACGCATGCCCACCTGAATTTGCGCCATCAGCAACAGCACGCCGCAGAACAGCACCAGAATCACCATGATTTCCAACGCCCGGCTAACCTGCTGCAACACCTGCCCGACCTGACGCAGGATACTGCCGATATCCAGTACGCTCAGCGTCGGGAATTGACGGTTTAGCTGGGCGATCATTTTTTCATCGCCCTCATAGCGGAAGCTGGTCAGCCACGACTGCGGCTGACTATCCAATGCCCCGGCAGGAAAAATAAAGAAGAAGTTCGGGCGCAGACTTTCCCAGTCCACCTGACGGAAGCTGGTCACTTTGGCGCTGAATGGCTGCGTATCGCCGGTAAAAGTCAGCGTATCGCCGATCTTAATCCCCATCTCTTTGGCTTCGTTCTCTTCCATTGAGACTTCACCGGCTTGCGGCGCCTGCCCTTCCACCAGCACATTGTGCTCGGGGATGCCGTCCAGCCAGGTCAGGTTCAGTTCGCGATTGACCGTGTTGCCGCCGGGATCGTCTTCATGGATGATTTCCGTGGCTACCTGCTGATTAATTTCCGTCAGACGCGCGCGGATAATCGGATAAAACAGCTCCGGCTTAACCTGATGCTGCTCAAGGAAGGTTCTTACCTGCGGCACCTGCTCGGCGGTCATATTCAGCAGGAAGTAATTCGGACTGCCCGGCGGCAACTGCTGCTGCCAGCGTTCCAGCAAATCGCCCCGCATCACCAGCAACAGCGCCAGCAGCATAAACGACAGCGAAAAAGCGGCCAGTTGACTCAGCGTCGACCACGGCTGACGCAGCAGACGGTTAATCGCCAGGCGCAGCGCCAGCCGCTTAACCGTCAAACGCCGCAGCAACAGCAACCCGCCCCAGCCAATCACGCCCAATAACAGCGACAGCACCGCCATACCGCCCAGCAATGACCACAGCAGCGTACCGCCGCCGGACAATATGGCAAGCATCCCGATAACGATCAGCGCCACCGCCGGCAGGTAATAGCGCAGCGGCCAGACATTGGCCACCACATCCTGACGCAGTACGCGCAGCGGTTGCGTCGCCAGCAATAAACGATACGGCCGCAGCCCCACCAACAGCGAGATCAGCACCAGCGAGCCCAACGCCCACACCCACGGCCACAGACCCGAGGCCGGCAGCGCCGCAGGCAACACCGGCGCCAGCATTTTCATCAGCAGCGCCTCAAAACCGAGGCCGACAAGGCTGCCGCACAGGGCCGCCAACCCCAACACCGACAGCCACTGCCCGACAATCAGCCGCCGCAGCGCCTGCCGTCCGGCGCCCAGCGTTTTTAATACCGCCACCAGATCGTAACGGCTGCGGCAATAGTGCCCCATGGACACCGCCACCGCCGCGATAGACAGCAGCAGCGTCAACAGCGCCGAGAGCAACAGGAATTGCTGCGAGCGTTTCAGCGACTGACTCAGCGCGCCCTCGGAATCTTCCATACCGTACCAGCGCTGATCGGGCTTGAGCAGCGGCTTGATAAAATCGCTAAAGCCGTCGATCTGCCGCGCATCCCCGGCAAACATATAGCGCCAGGTAATCCGACCGCCGGGCTGGATGGCGCCGGTTTTTTCCACATCGGCCAGGTTCATCAAAATACGCGGCGCGGTCTCAAACGGATTAAAGCCGGAATCCGGTTCCTGAATCAGCTCGCCGGCAACGCGCAGAGAGGTATCGCCCACATCCAGACTGTCGCCGACCGCTAACCCCAACAGCGCCAGCAGACGCGGCTCAACCAGTACGGTTCCGGGCTCCACCCGCAGCCCGCTCGGGCGCGTCAACAACTCGCCGTATAGCGGATAGCGTTGATCGGTGGCTTTCACCCGCGCCAGCTGCGGCGTATCGCCGGCGAAGGTCATGGTCATAAACGAAATCTGCCGGCTCAGCGTCAGCCCTTGCTGCTGCGCCGTCTGAAGCCACGCCTCATCCACCGGACGCGAGGCGCGCAATACCCGATCGCCGGCCAGAAAATCGCGGCTTTGCTGACTCAGCCCTTTTTCCATCCGGTCGCTGATATTGCCCAGCGCCAGCACACAGGCCACCGCCAGCGTCAACGCCAGCCAGACAATCAATAATGAGGGGGAGCGCCATTCGCGCCAGAACCAGCGCCAGATCATAGGTCTTCCCTCAGTTTGCCGTCCACCAGACGCAGCCGCCGTTCGCAGCGTGCCGCCAGTTGCTCATCATGCGTCACCAGAATCAGCGTGGTGGCGTAATCCCGGTTCAAAGAAAACAGCAAATCGACGATACGCTCGCCGGTTTTGCGATCCAGATTGCCGGTCGGTTCGTCGGCGAACAGCACTTTGGGATGACCGCTAAAGGCGCGGGCCAGCGCGACACGCTGCTGCTCGCCCCCTGAAAGCTGGGCGGGAAGGTGATGCAGACGCTCCCCCAGCCCCAACTGCTGCAAAAGCTGTTCGGCCTGCCCGCGGCTGTGGCTATCGCTCTCCCCGCGCAGCAGCGCGGGCAACTGCACGTTTTCCAACGCATTCAGCGTCGGCACCAGCATAAACGACTGAAACACAAAACCCACATCACGGGCGCGCAGCGCCGCGCGCCCCTCTTCGTCCAATTTGGACAGCGTTTCGCCCATCAGGCTGACGTCGCCTTCACTGCCGTCATCCAGTCCGGCCAGGATCCCCAGCAAGGTAGACTTGCCCGATCCCGACTCGCCGATCAGGGCGATTGTCTGCGCGGGTTTGACAATCAGCTCAACTCCGGTAAGGATGGAAAGCCGATGTTCCCCTTGACCAACGTGCTTACTAAGATGATGAACTTCAAGAATGTTTTCCGCGGGCCCGGTTTTGGTTGGCATAACGCTCGCTGGACTGGTCTTCGCAAACATGTTTTCGTCCTTTTGCTTCTGGGATTATTCAGTGTACGCGCTTTCGCGGCGGATACTTTATTGATACTGGGCGATAGCCTCAGTGCGGGCTATCGAATGCCGGCGGCCAACGCCTGGCCGGCCTTGCTGAATCAGAAATGGCAGACGCTGCCGGAAGGCGCCGCCGTTATTAATGCCAGCATCAGCGGCGATACCGCCACGCAAGGTCTGGCGCGTCTTCCGGCGTTGCTGGAACAGCATCAGCCGCGCTGGGTACTGATTGAGCTTGGCGGCAACGATGGGCTGCGGGGGTTTCCGCCGCAAAACATCGAACAGGATCTGAGCAAAATCATTACCCTGGTCAAACAGGCAAACGCCCAACCGCTGCTTATGCAAATCCGCCTGCCGACCAACTATGGCCGACGCTACACGGATTCATTCAGCGAGGTGTATCCCCGCCTGGCAAAACAGTTTGATATTCCTCTGGTGCCGTTCTTTATGGAGCAGGTGTATCTTAAACCAGAGTGGATACTGGAGGATGGGATCCATCCAACCCGTGACGCCCAACCGTTTATTGCCGACTGGATGGCGCAACAGTTGGAACCCTTAGTTAAGCATGAGTCTTGATAAATAGGGCTTTTCAATTAGGTAAAGTTATGCAAAAAACGGTTTTAATTACCGGATGTTCCAGCGGAATCGGCCTGATTGCCGCGCAGGATCTGCAAAAACGCGGCTACCGCGTGATCGCCGCCTGCCGGCGCGCTGAAGATGTCGCGCGAATGGCGGCGCTGGGTCTGGAAGGAATCGAGTTGGATCTGGACGACGGCGCCAGCGTTGAGCGCGCCGCCGCCGACGTCATTGGACTGACCGGGAACCGTCTGTACGCCCTGTTTAATAACGCCGGATATGGTTTATACGGCGCATTGAACAGCATTTCGCGTCGGCAGTTGGAACAGCAGTTTTCCAGCAATCTGTTTGGCACGCATCAACTGACGCAATTATTGCTGCCGGCGATGTTGCCGCACGGCGAAGGCCGCATTATTCAGACCAGTTCGGTGATGGGATTGGTCGCCACGCCCGGACGCGGCGCCTACGCCGCCAGTAAATTCGCCCTTGAAGCCTGGTCGGACACGTTACGGATGGAGCTGCACGGCAGCGGTTTGCACGTCAGCCTGATCGAACCCGGCCCGCTGGCGACCCGCTTTAGCGCCAATGTCGATCAGACGCAGACCGATAAACCGGTGACCAATCCCGGCATCGCCAAACGCTTTACGCTGTCGCCCGAAGCGGTATTGCCCAAACTGCATCACGCGCTGGAAAGCCCGCGCCCCAGGCTGCGTTATCCCGTCACGCTGGTTGCGCACGGCTTATCGTGGTTGCGTCGTCTGTTGCCCGGACGCTGTCTGGACAACGTATTACGCACCCGCTCCTGATATTGGCTTGAAGCGGCGCATTTTGCCCCCATTTATAGCCAAAATGGCTGAGAGAGAACTCCAATGCTAGAACAACAAGCAACGATTATTGATATCAACGAATCCAACCTGCATCAGGTGCTGGAACAGTCCGCGACCCTGCCGGTTCTGTTCTATTTCTGGTCGGAACGCAGCCAGCACTGTCAGCAACTGGAACCGGTGCTGAATAAGCTGGCGCAGGAATACGCCGGGCAATTTATTCTGGCCAAAGTCGATTGCGACGCCGAACAGCACGTCGCGGCGCAATTCGGCCTGCGCGCGATCCCGACCGTCTATCTGTTCAAAGACGGCCAGCCGCTGGATGGTTTTCAGGGGCCGCAGCCGGAAGAAGCCATCCGTGAACTGTTGACTCGCGCATTGCCGAAAGAAGAAGAACTGAAGGTCGCCGAGGCGCAGCAACTGATTCAGGAAGATAAACTGCCGGAAGCGATGGTGTTGCTGAAAGACGCCTGGCAGCTTAGCCAGCAGCGCAGCGACATCGGCCTGATGCTGGCGGAGATTCAGATCCAGCTCAACCGCAGCGAAGACGCCGAAGCCGTGCTGGCGACCATCCCGCTACAGGATCAGGATACCCGTTATCACGGTCTGGTGGCGCAGATTGAATTGCTGAAGCAGGCGGCCGACACCCCGGAAATCCAGCAATTGCAACAGCAGTTGGAGACCGACCCGCAGAACGCGGAGCTGGCGGTACAGTTGGCGTTGCAGATGCATCAGGTCGGACGTAACGAAGAAGCGCTGGAGCTGCTGATGGGCTTCCTGAGAAAAGATCTGGGTGCGGCGCAAGGGGCCGCGCGTAAAACGCTGATGGATATCATGGCCGCGCTCGGCACCGGCGACGCCCTCGCCGCCCGCTATCGTCGCCAGCTCTATTCGCTGCTGTATTAATCGCGGTTAATTCCACCCGGCCTCCCCTTTCCCGGGGAGGAATCCCCAGAAAGTGATTAAGTATTATTTGATCAATCACGTTAAATAACAAAAGGTTGTTATTTAGGGGTTCTCTTCGCGTAAAAATTGCGCTGAGGTGGGCGGGGCCATGGGGCGGCGGCGCTTGAGCCGCCCCATGTCGGGCGCGTGCTGCAACGGTTGCAGAAATCCGCATTGGTTAGTGCGCACGAAACCTCACTGCACCGACAGAAACGATTCCCCAAATTTGTGGGGATCCCTCACCTTTCAAGGAAGATTAAAACCCAATAATTTTAACAAGTTAGCCAATTAAGAATCGCATACTCAGTCCAGCGTTTCCAACACCGTGATCCAACCGTGGCCGCCGTAGACCGGCCAGCCATTAAGCCAACGGCGCAACATATTCATTGCCAGCATCGCCACCACTTCCTGATGCGTCTTCAGGCTATAACGCTGCACGTTGAACTGTATCGCCTGGGCAAACGTCCCTTGCGGCGTGTGCAGCGCAATCGCCAGCCGATCGTTTTGCCGCTCGCCCACGCTCAGCGCCAGCGCCGACTGATGGCGTTCGGCCAGTTGACGGGTATCGTCGGCCAGCCGCGCTAAATCCTGCGAATCCGCTTTTGCCGGCAATTCTCCCCCGGCCAGAGGGACGTTTGCCGACTGTAGCTGCCAGTTCAGCAAGCCGGCGGTAAAATGTTCGCTTACCGCCAGTTGAAGATGCCGTTCAACCAGGCGCCGGGCCAACTGAGCGGGTAAGCCTTCCGTCCCTTCGAATAGGGCGTTTTCCCCGGCGACGGCGCGCACCTGTTCCCATAACCGCTCCATCGCCGCCCGTTGCGCGGCCGGCCCGGTCAGCTTCAACTCAATAATCGGCATGGCGGAGCGATATCCCAGCACCACGCCCGGCGGAAGCGCCAATCCATCCAACTGGCTGGCAAGATCGCTTTCGGAACGGCCAAAGGTGGTTAAACGCAAACACAGCGGCGGCGGAGCAATCGTAAAGCGCTCGCGCAGACGCGGCATGATTTGCTGATCCACCATGACCTTGAATTCCGAGGGAACCCCCGGCGTAAAAAACATCAGGCATTGGTTCAACCGCAAGGCGAAACCGCATGCCGTGCCGACTGGATTGTCGACCATTTCGGCGCTGGCCGGGATCTGCGCCTGCTTACGGTTGCTCGGCGCCATCACCCGGCCGCGCTCGGCAAAAAAAACCTCCATCCGCGCCAGCCAGTCGGCGTGTTCGACCAATCCTTCACCGGCCGCGGTCGCCGCGGCCAGCGCGCTCAAGTCATCGCTGGTTGGCCCCAACCCGCCGTTTACAATCAGGATATCGGCAATCCGGCTACGCTGGGTAATCGCGGCGACCAACGCGTCGAGATCATCCCCCACCGTCATACGACTGGTCATCGGCAGCCCCTGTTGGAACAGGTAGTCCGCCAGCCAGGCCGCATTGGTATCAATAATCTGACCATGCAACACTTCATCGCCGGTACATAACATCTCGACCCTAAGCATGTTTTACTCCTGTTTATGGCAAACGGGCGCGATCGCTCGCGCCCGTCATAACTTCCGATACCTGTGGAGGGTAAGGCGGGTTATCAGAAATTCAGACCAACGCCGATATAGGCGGAATCGGCCAGCGTGTTATCTGAGCGGCCGCTCTCGCCGGCCATGTTGATATAACGATACCCCACATCCACATTGAGCGGCCCGACGACATGCCAGCGAACCCCCGCTTTACCTTCAACGTAGTGATCAACGTGGCTGGAGAAGGCGTCCGGCGAATAATAACCCTCGCCGTACACAGAGAAGTAACGGTTGATCGGCCACTGTACGCCGCCGCCCAGCGCCAGCGCATGTCCGTCAGAGCCGCGATCCTGATTCAGATACAGCGCCTTGCCGCCAAGCGTGACTTTCAGCGGGCCGACCGGCAGGGTGTAGCCCAGTCCGAAGCCGTAAACATCGTTATCGTTGTCGCCATGAGCATAGCTCACATTACCGGACAACCCGGGCACCAGCAGGCCAAACCCGGCGTTTGCGCCCACATAGTCACGTCCGGCTTCCCCGGAGATGCCAATGGCGTAAACGGAAGACGTCGCCAGCAGCAAACTTCCTGCACAAGCAATCACAAACTTTTTCATTGTTAATATCCTTAAAACCGTTGTTAAACGCACGTGCAAAATATGTCGATATCGTCGCCGATTCTACCCGAATCGGGCCGCTACTCCAGCACGATATTGTGTTAAAGCGGTATTTACGCCGTTAAAACGCGCCGGAAAATTTCAGCGGCGCTCCCGGAAGCATAAAAAATGATTAGCGTCGCTTATTTGGCTAAAAACCCCATAATGAATAATAGTATTTAGGGCAAAGACTCAAAAACGTAGAGTAATAAATATAAGGAACACATGATGAGCAAGAAAAAGCTGACGACGGTCGCCGGCGCTCCCGTTGTGGATAACAACAATGTCATTACCGCCGGACGGCGCGGCCCGATGTTAATGCAGGATGTCTGGTTTCTGGAAAAACTGGCGCATTTCGATCGTGAAGTGATCCCCGAACGACGGATGCACGCCAAAGGTTCCGGCGCACACGGCACGTTCACCGTCACCCACGATATCACCCGTTATACCCGTGCGAAAATCTTCTCTGAAATCGGTAAACAAACCGAGATGTTTATACGCCTTTCCACCGTGGCGGGCGAGCGCGGCGCCGCCGACGCAGAGCGCGATATCCGCGGTTTCGCCATGAAATTCTATACCGAAGAAGGCAACTGGGATCTGGTGGGCAACAATACCCCGGTATTCTATTTGCGCGATCCACTGAAGTTTCCCGACCTCAATCACATCGTTAAACGCGATCCACGCACCAACCTGCGTAACCCGGTCTACAAATGGGATTTCTTTTCCCAACTGCCGGAATCGCTGCACCAGTTGACGATTGATTTCAGCGACCGCGGTTTACCCAAGTCATTTCGTCATATTCACGGTTTCGGCAGCCACACCTACAGCTTCATCAATGCGGCCAATGAACGTTTCTGGGTTAAATTCCACTTTATCTGCCAGCAGGGGATTGAAAATCTGATGGACGATGAAGCAGAGGCGCTGGTTGGTAAAGATCGTGAAAGCGCGCAGCGGGATTTATTCACCGCCATTGAAAACGGCGATTTTCCCCGCTGGAACCTGAAAATCCAAATCATGCCGGAAGCGGAAGCCTCGCAGGTTCCCTATAATCCGTTTGATCTGACCAAAGTCTGGCCGCACGGCGATTATCCGCTGATCGATGTCGGTTTTTTTGAGTTGAACCGCAACCCGGATAACTACTTTTCCGAAGTGGAACAGGCCGCCTTTAATCCGGCACACATCATTCCCGGCATCGGTTTCTCACCGGATAAAATGCTGCAAGGCCGTCTGTTCTCTTATGGCGATGCCGCACGCTATCGCCTGGGGGTCAACCATCATCAGATCCCAGTCAACGCCCCCCAATGTCCGTTCCACAACTACCACCGCGACGGCGCGCTGCGCGTCGACGGCAACAGCGGCAACGGGGCGACCTATGAACCGAACAGCTTTGGCGTCTTTCAGGAGCAGCCAGACTTCAGCGAACCGCCGCTCACGCTGGATGGCGCCGCCGATCATTGGAATCACCGTGAAGATGAAGACTATTTCAGTCAGCCGCGGGCGTTGTTTAATCTGCTGAGCGAAGAAGAACACCAGCGCATGTTCCAGCGTATCGCCGGTGAACTGTCGCAGGTGCCGGAGTTTATTCAGGATCGTCAGATTGCGCTGTTTAACCGCGTTGATCCGGCCTATGGCGCCGGGGTGGCGAAAGCGTTAGGGAAATAATCGGCAGGCGTGAGGTCATCCTCACGCTTTTTTCCTGTCGTTCAGGCCATCGACCCACAATTTTACCTGCTGGCGGGAGAGTTTAATCCCGCCACTTTTCAACGCCTCGGGCAACAGATAATAGGCGACCGGACGCTGAAACCCCGGCAACTGCGGCAGCAGCCAGTCACGGATCTCATCCGGCGTTGTCGCGCCGCTTATTTCCACCACCGCCACCGGACGCTGACCGAACTCCACGTCATCAATCGGCACCACGCAGGCTTGCTGAACATCCGGGTGCGTAAGCAGCAGCGACTCGATATTTTCCGGCTGAATCCCCTCGCCGCCGCTGAAAAACTGATTATCCAGGCGGCCCAGAATGCGCCACTCGCCCTTATCGAAACAGCCGCGATCCCGCGTATGGAACCAACCCTGTTCGTCGACCAGCGGAACTAGCCGTCCGTCGCGCCAATAGCCCGAAGCCAGCGTACTGCCGCGCAGCAAAATTTCCTCGCCCGCCAGACGGATCTCCCGCCCGCTAAGCGGAAGCCCGACGCCGGCACGGCCGTCGGCGCGTTTGGCGCACACCGTCGAAGCCAGCTCGGTTAAACCGTATCCGCACCAGCACGTCACGCCGTGGGCCTCCGCCTGCCGGGTTAACGCCGCCGGGATCGTCGCCCCGCCCAGCAACACCGCTTTCAGCGTCGGGGGCAGCCTATTTTGCGTTAACAGCCGCCATAGCTGGGTCGGCACCAATGAGGCATGCGTACACCCCTGCAACGCCGTATCCAACGGCCGATCGGCGCGTACCACCAGCGTGGCGCCGGCGGCCAACCAGCGCCACACGATGCCCTGCCCGGACACATGAAACAGCGGCAACGACAGCAGCCAGCTATCTCCATGGGAGAACGCCATCATCTGCAACACGCCCCCGGCGCTGGCAAGGTGGGCGGCAAAGGTATGCGCGGCGGCCTTGGGCAAGCCGCTGGATCCCGAGGTTAACGTCAGCGTCGCCAGCCGCTCCGCTTGCCAGGGCAGCGCCGGTGGGGAAGAAGGCGCATCGACAGGGTCATGCCGTAACGCCGCCATCCCTGACGGCCACGGCCGCCCATTCAGGCATAGCCCGTAGCGGACGTCCAGTGAATACAGCAGGGTGTCGGTTAATGATTCAGGCAGTTGCGGATTGAGCGGCAACAGCCGCGCGCCGCACCGTAACAGCGCCAGATAACAGAACAGCATGGCGGGACTGTTCTTACCGCGCAGCACCACGCCGCAACCGGGCGCGACGCCCTGCCGCTGAAAACCGCAGGCCAGTTGATCGACCCGCTGCGCAAGCTGCCGCCAGCTCCAGCATCGCTCGCCGTCGATCAGCGCGTCTGACCGGGAGGCATGGCCGGCCCAGTGACGCCAGGGCCAGTCGTTCAGGATTGCCATACCCGTTCCAGTTGGTCGACCGCCAGCAGCGGTAATTCGCTTTCCGGCCAGGGCCGTATCACCTGCGACTGCATCAAATCCAGCGTATCCAGCCCGGGAATGGTATCCGGCGTCAGCCAGTGCGCCAGACGCGCCAGTTGGCTTAATCCCAAACTGGACTCAATACTGGAGCTGATGACCGCGGTCAGCCCCGCCTGATGCGCTTCCCGCACCAGTTGCCGACAGCGCGTCAGGCTGCCGACCAGCGTCGGTTTGATGACGATGGCGCTGACGCCCGGCTCGGCCTCGACCCGAAAGTCGGCTTCGCGCACGCTTTCATCCCAGGCGATATTGATGCCGGTGTCCCGCGCAAACTCGCGGGATTCCTGACGGGTTTTGCAAGGCTCTTCCAGAAAAGCGATGCGCGAACGCAACTGCGGCGCCACATAACGGGCGAACCCATCCGCTTTGGCCCGCGTCCAGCCGCGGTTGGCGTCCAGACGCAGTTTCAGATCCGGCAACGCCTCCAGCAGCACGTTGACGATCATGCCGTCACGCACCGCCTCATACAGACCGACTTTAACTTTGGCGACTTTCTCGCCCGGCAACGCCTGAAGCATGGCGAATAGCTCATCCGGATCGCCATTGCACAGCGGCGCCTTACGGTAATCCGCCGTCACAGGCAGCTCCTGATTCAGCTCAGCCAGCGCCGCGCTCAGACCAAAGGCCACCGACGGCGGGACATCATCCGTCAGTTCGTCGCCGGCCGCCCAGCGCCGTAGCTGCGCAAGCGTCGCCGCTTCGGCCTCCGCCAGCGTTTCCACGCTGAACTCAGGCAGCGGCGCAATCTCGCCCCAGCCCTGCCGCTCGCCCTGCTGCAAACAAACGATCAGCCCGTCGCGGGTTTTCAGGCGCTGATTGCGCAACACCACCCCGGCCTCCATCGGCACACGGTAGCGATAGACGTTAACCTGACGCATTACGGATTCCGTTTGAATTTACTGAAATCGGGCTGACGTTTTTCATTAAAGGCATTACGGCCCTCCTGCCCTTCGTCAGTCATATAGAACAGCATGGTGGCGTTACCCGCCAATTCCTGCAAACCGGCCTGCCCGTCGCAGTCGGCATTCAACGCCGCTTTCAGGCAACGCAAGGCCATCGGACTGTTTTGCAACATTTCACGGCACCAGCGTACGGTCTCTTTTTCCAGCTCGGCCAGCGGCACCACGGTGTTGACCAGCCCCATATCCAGCGCTTGCGCGGCATCGTACTGGCGGCACAGGAACCAGATTTCGCGGGCTTTTTTCTGACCGACGATCCGCGCCATATAAGACGCGCCCCAGCCGCCGTCAAAGGATCCGACGCGCGGGCCGGTCTGACCGAAAATGGCGTTCTCCGCCGCGATCGTCAGATCGCACATCATATGCAGCACATGTCCGCCGCCGATGGAGTAACCCGCCACCATCGCCACCACCGGTTTCGGGCAGGTGCGGATTTGGCGCTGGAAGTCCAGCACGTTCAGATGATGCACGCCGCTGTCGTCCTGATAGCCGCCGTAGTCGCCACGGACTTTCTGGTCGCCGCCGGAGCAGAAGGCTTTGTCGCCCGCGCCGGTCAGAATAATCACGCCGATGCCGTCATCATGACGGGCATTATCCAGCGCCTGGATCATCTCTTTCACCGTTTGCGGGCGAAAAGCATTACGCACCTGAGGACGATTAATGGTGATTTTGGCGATGCCGTCAGCGGATTTGTGATAGAGAATATCGACGAAATCACCGCTGCAATCGTGCCATTCCACCGGGGCGTAAAGCAGTTCTTCACTGGGATAGAGCATAGTAATTAGTCCTTAACGGGATGCGAAATAAAAGAAAGTATCCGTGCGGCATACGCCGCCGGATTGGCCTGATGCGCATTATGGCCGGCCTGCGCCACGCTCAACAACGGCAAAGCATACTGCTGCGCCAGCGCCTGAAACTTAGCGTCTCTGGCGCCGCACAGATAAGCAAAAGGAACCGCCAACCGCCGGAGTTTTTCTCCCAGCCAGGGCTGACGCCCCAGCGAGGTGGCCTCCAGCATATCCGCCACCGCCGCGCCATGATTGTGGCGGCGCAGGGAGACGAGATTGGCGCGCTGTTCGGCGGTTAAATCAGCAAAAACCGCCTGCTGATACCAGTCATGCAATACGGTTTCCAGCGGTTCATGGCGAAAACGCCGCGCCCAGCGCGCATCATGCAAGACGCGCTCTTCGCGTAATGACCGCACCGGCAGCCCCGGGTTTCCTCCCTCGACCAATAACCCTTGCAGACCATGATGCTGTCCGCAACAGGCATGATACATGGCGATGCGGCCGCCCAGCGAATACCCCAGCAGCCAATAACGCTCAATGCCTTGCCGCTGCAAGGTGGCGTTCAACCGCTGACTCATCTGCGCAAAACCGCCGGGCGTCACGCCGCGCGATCCGCCATGCCCCGGCAAATCCACCAGCAGCAACGGCCAGTGGGTGAAAAACGGCGCTATCGGCCGCCAGTCTTCGGCACTGCCCAACAGACCGTGCAGACATACCAGCCACGGCTGCGAGGGCGCGGGATCGCAGCCGACGACTTTCTGGCTGTGCATTACCAAGCGGCGACCTGCGAGACTAAAGCGTTGAGGGTTTCCGCGCCGTCTTTCGGCGGGACGACCACCTCCAACAGCGTTACGCCGCCCTGCTCCCAGCCCTTCGCAACGGATTGGGAAAGCTGGGTCCAGTTATCCGCCCGGACATAATTCAGCCCGAACATGGCGGCGGCATGACTGAACTCCACGTTTTGCGGCATACAGTAAAATGCCTCCCGCTGCGCCGCCGGCGTCGGCAGCAGCGAAAATATCTGCCCGCCGTTATTGTTTACCACGATAAGCACCAGCGGCGCCGGAGCGTGGCGCAGCAAAGCCAGCGCATTGAGATCGTACAACGCGGACAGATCGCCGACGATCCCCAGCGTCGCCTTGCCATTCGCCCGCTGGACGCCCGCCAGGGTCGAGATCAAGCCGTCGATGCCGCTGGCTCCCCGATTGCCGTACACCGGGTACGCCTGCGGTAACTGCGCCAGCGCATCGATAAGGCGAACCACCAGACTGTTGCCGACAAACAGTTGCCCCTCCGCGGGTAACAATTCCGGTAGGCGGTGCGCCAGTTGGGCTTCGCCAAACCGATCGGCCAAATAGGCGGCGGCATGCCGTTGCGCCCGCAAAGCGTAAGCGCTCAGTTCGTCAGCCCAGGGCGCCCGCGTCAAAGCCGGATGCGCCGCAAGCCAGTCGCTGATATCGGCAATCAGGCGGCGACCGCGATGGTGCGCCGGATCCAGACGGCCGGGCAGCGCATCCACCAGCCAAAACGTCTGCGGCTGGCAGTGTTCCTGCCACTGTAACAGCCGTTTCCCAGTCAGATTCGCGCCGAACTGCACCACAATGTCGGCCTGCCGCAAACATGCGGCCGCCGCCGGATGCGCCAGCCAGAGATCCGCGCAAGGCAACGGCTGACCGCTTTGCGACAGCACATCGCCAATCAGCGGCCAGCCAAGCGCGGCGGCCCACTGCGCGATCTGCGCGCCCTGCGCCGGGCTGACCTGCCCGACAATCGCCACCCCGCGCTTTTGCCGCCATTCATCCCAGTCACGCTGAACCGCCAACGCTGCGCGCCGCATTTCACGCAGCCAGGGGTCGTCGTGCCGCCACCAGTCGCCCAGCGCCATTAACCAGTCGCGGTATGCGGCGTCATCATCGGCGCCATATAAGGGTTCGGCAAACGGACAATTAATGTGTAACGCGCCGTGAGTAAGTTGAGCCATGACGCTGTCCAGCGCGGATACCAGCCAGCGGGCCGGAATATCGGGCGTCGGGCGCGGCAGATTCAGCGCCAACGTTGGGTGAGCGGCATAGAGCCCGTGCTGGCGAATAGCCTGATTGGCGCCGCAGTCGATCAATTCAGGCGGGCGATCGGCGGTCAGCACCACCAGACGCTCGCCGGTCAGCCCCGCCTCGATAATCGCCGGATAAAGATTCGCGGCCGCCGTGCCTGACGTCACCACAATCGCTACCGGTTCGTCGGCGGCTTTCGCCAACCCCAAAGCCAAATGCCCTAATCCCCGCTCGTCAAAATGGGTGTGGCAAATCAATGCGCCATGCTCGGCGGCGGCCAGCGTCAGCGGCGTAGAACGGGAGCCGGGCGCAATGCAGATATGGCGGACGCCATGACGGGTCAGCGCCTCAAGCAGCAACGTTGCCCAGCGACGATTAAATACACTTGTCGACATGTTTTACTCAACAATCCAGGTTGCGGTTTCTGACAATAATTATAATTTTTTCCGTTCCGCCGACTTTGATATAAACCCGTACGGGACACAACAGACATAAAACAAAACTATGACACATCGCCCTCTAGCAGGGATTTTAACCCGGCGGCTTTGTTTTCCAGCTCCAGCCATTCCTGTTCCGGATCAGAACCCGCCACAATGCCGGCGCCGGCGTACAGCTTCAAAATATTGTCGCTGATTTCGGCCGAACGCAATGCGACGCAAAACTCCGCCTGCCGACGGGACAGATAGCCCGCGGAACCGGCATACCAACCGCGCTCGAACGGCTCATGCTCGGCGATGAAGCGTCGCGCGACGCCTCTGGGAATACCGGCCACCGCCGCGGTGGGCTGCAAATCATGGAGACAAACGGCGTCCGACCGCTCCCGCAACTCAGCCTGAATGGCGCGACGCAGATGCTGTACTTTGCGCAAACCGACGATTTCCGGCGGCATCACATCCAGCGTCAGCGCCGACGGTTGCAACTGCCGGCAAATATCATCCACCACCAGCATATTTTCGTACTGATTTTTGCTATCCGTCATCAGCCAATCGGCAAGGGCCGCGCGCTTACGCTCATCTTTATCGCTCGCCACCGTGCCGGCCAGCGCCTCGGTTTCGAGCAGCAAATCACGGCGACGATAAAGCCGCTCGGGACTGGAGCCGAGAAACGCCTGACCGGGGTCATGGGCCAGCATGAAATGGAAACAGCGGTGATTGACCGCGCGGCTGGCCGCGATAAAGGTCGTGGCCCGCAAAGGCCGCGCCAGCGTTAGCGTCGTCGCTCTTGCCAGAACCACTTTCTTCATTTCTCCGGCGGCGATATCCCGCAACGCCCGCCGCAGCAGATTGTCCCAGTCCCGGCGATCCGGCTGATGCTCAACCGCGTTGATCTCGGCCTGCAAGGGCGGCAACGGACGCATCGGCAACAGAAAATTGATGAATGCCGACGCTTCCTCGGCATCCAGTTGCAATGAGGTTTCACTGAATAAGTTTATGCGCAGGCTCAGCGTATTTCCCTGCCGTAATAACTCGACGCGCGGCAAGAAGAGATAGCCGGGGGATACGCCCCGTTCCCTCTCGGCGGAGGTCTGGTCAAAAGCGTTCAGCCCCCAGATCCGCACGTTCTGGTCACAATCTTGTTGCACAAGGAACGCTTCCGCATCCTGAATCCGCTGAAAGCCGCAGACGCGCCCGCAAACCGCCGCCTCTTCGTTTTCCTGTCGATGCTGCCAGTAAAACTGCGGATACGCGGGCTGCGTCGCCAGCCACGACAATAATTCAGACGGTTCACTGAGGGTCAATGAACGCGTTATCTGTCTGAACCCCGCGCTTGCGGGCTGTGGTTCGCGCAAATCCTGCTGCATGTATCGCAACAAGTCGGAAAGTTGTTTCAACGTAACCCCGGTATCCTAACGTAAAGGACGGGATTATACGGAAAAAATGGCGCCGTGGGTGAGAGGTTATGCAGAGAGTCCGCGGCTTATCTTTCACGCCACCGAGGTTAACTTATCTGATTATTACGCCCTCCTTGAGCGGGAGGCGATGAACTCTTCGATTCAGCTAGGTAATTATGGTAGAAAGAAGCCCTTATTTCGTCCATTTAGGTAGTATCGTTCCATTTATGAGCACCACACTGAGTTCCGACGCGTCCTGTATCAGTCAAAAACAGCCGGGCAAAAAAGCGCAGGTCGCCACGCGTATCACTTTTTTTGTAGCCGGTTTGGCGATGGCCTCCTGGGCGCCGTTAGTGCCTCTGGTTAAAAATCGTCTGGCAATCAGCGACGCCTCTTTGGGAATGTTGTTGCTTTCCCTCGGCATCGGTTCGCTGCTGGCGATGCCATTCACCGGATTGCTGACCGGCAAACTGGGATGCAGAACCGTTATATTGCTGGCTGGCGCCGCGCTTTGTCTGGTGCTGCCGCTGCTGACGCAGGCAGATACGCTGCCGCTGATGGCGATTACGCTGCTGTTTTTCGGCGCGGCCATCGGCATGATCGACGTATCCATGAATATTCAGGCGATCATTGTCGAACAGGCCGGCGGGCGGGCGATGATGTCCGGCTTTCACGGCTTTTTCAGCATTGGCGGGATCGCCGGCGCGGGCGGGGTCAGCATGTTGCTGTGGCTGGGCTTGTCTCCCCTGATGGCGATTCTGACGATTGTCGTGGTGTTCCTTATCTTGCTGTCTGTGGCGCAAAGCCATCTGCTGCGCGCCACCCGCCACGCCGAGGGCGGCCCGCTATTTGTGATCCCGCGGGGTTGGGTGATGTTTATCGGCCTGCTGTGCTTTATTATGTTTCTGACCGAGGGAGCGATACTCGACTGGAGCGCGTTGTTTTTAACCGTGGAGCGTAACCTGAGCAGCGCCCAGGGAGGCATCGGCTATGCCGCGTTTTCCGTGGCGATGACGTTGGGCAGACTGAAGGGCGATCGTATCGTCAATGCGCTGGGGCGTTACGCCGTCCTGATGGGAGGAAGCCTTTGCGCGGCATTGGGCCTGCTGTTGGCCATCAGCATCGACAATGCGGCGATAGCCGTCCTCGGTTTCGTCATGGTGGGGATTGGCGCATCAAACGTGGTTCCGATCCTTTTCAGCGCGGCGGGTAATCAAAAAATTATGCCGGCGAATCTGGCTATCGCCTCGATTACGACTGTCGGTTACGCTGGTATTCTAATCGGCCCGACGCTGCTGGGGTTTATCGCTCAGCTAAGCAGTCTGGCGGTGGCATTTGGCAGCGTCGCGCTGTTGTTATTGATCGTCAGCGCCAGCGCGCGCGCCGTTATCCGTTAATCAGGAGCGTTAATCAATGCCCGCAATAATAATGCGCTATTTTGCTTTGTTCATCGTGCTTTTGCTGCTGGTGACCGGCTTGTTTAGCTATAACTACCTCAGTAGCTGGCTGACCGAGAAAAAGCACGCATTGACGGACATCGCGCAAGGCGTCCAAAAGCGCATTGATACTTATCGTTTCTTTACCTATCAGATATATGGCGGCCTGAACAACGAGCCACCGCTCGCCGACGCCCCGATCAACTCCATCAATCTGATGCCGAATGTGTTTTACGTGGAGAAAAACGGCCAAAAAACCGATGCGTTGATATTCGGTCAGCATGATGAAAGCACCTTGGTTTCCGTACGCCGGATATCGCGCTATCTGGACATCCTGTGGGGCGCGGAAAGCGATGTTTATACCATGTATTATCTTAACGGCATCGATAACAGCCTGACGATGATTTCAACCCAGACCTTGAAAGACATCTCATCCCAGTTCCGGGGAAACTATATCACCGCGATCGCCGAAGCGCGCCGCACGGAAATGCTGCAACAGGCCAACGCATTGGATGAGCGCGAAAGCTTCTCTCCCATTCGCAAACTGCGATTTTACAACAATTACTATTTCACACTGCGAACCACTTTCAATCAGCCCGGCCATCTGGCGACCATCATTGCCTTCGACTTACCGATTAACGATTTGATCCCGGCCAATATGTCGCGCGAGAATTTTATGCTGCGGCAAGACATACCAAGCAGTTTTGACGCCAACAGCGGCAGCGAGGATATGACGACCGCTCAATTGAACGGTTCATTCCTGGAGATATCCTCTCTGCTGGTCAATGCGCCGGTAAAAATCGTTTTCCAGGTCCCGATAAAAGTGCTGGTCACCGATATGCTGCGCAACAATGTGTGGCTGCTGTTGCTGAATCTGGTCTTGCTGCTGCTGGCGTTTTCCGGACTGTATTCGTTTCGCAAAAAAAATGCGCACCCCGGCGAAGACCTGTCGCAACGTCTGAGAAAGCAGTTGAATATCTATAATGAAACCATCGGCAATATTCCGATGGGCATACTGATTTATGACTTCAGCAGCAACAAAGTCATCATGCAGAATGAACTGGCGGAGAACTTGTTGCCGCACCTCAGTCTGCAAAAAATCACCAATATGGCCGACGAACATCAGGGGGTCGTTCAGGTCACGGTGAATAATGAAATGTATGAAATACGCCAGTTACGTAGTCAATATTCGCCCGACTATTGTCTGTTTCTGCTGCGCGAACAGGACAGAGAAATTCTGGTTAATAAAAAGCTACAGTTGGCGCAGCGTGAATATGAGAAAAACGTTCAGGCCAGAAGGCATCTGTTCAAAAATCTATTGAACGAATTCAAACAACCGTTGCTTTCCCTACGGCAGAGTATCCTTTCCCTGCGCCGCACCGATGATATTGCGGAACAGCGGCAGATCGTCCGACAGCTTTTGACCGAGGCCGGCTGCGCCATCGAATTGCTGGAAAACATCGCCTTGCAGGAAAAACTGGAGACGCAGCAATGGCAGCCCGCCCATGCGCGTTTTTCTCCGCTGACCGTCGTGGATAATTTATTGCTGGAATTATTGCCGAAGATTAACCAAAAAGGGCTCGGCCTGTTTAACCATTACAAACTGGATATTAACCAAACCTATCTGGGCGATAGCGAACTGCTGAAGAAAACCCTGTCGTTGCTGCTGAATTACGCCATCACCAATACTGACTACGGCAAGATTACGGTTTCTGTCGATCGTGACGCCAATGAGCCGAAAAAACTGATCGTTCAGGTCAGCGATACCGGCGCCGGGATCTCGGGAAACGAGCAGGATAATCTTGACTACCCCTTTTTAAATCCGACGACGGCGGATCGCTTCAGTCAAAATTCAGGATTGACCCTATTCCTGTGCAATCAACTGTGCCATAAACTGGGCGGCGAGTTGCATATCAACAGTAAACCGGGGCTGGGCACACACTATATTTTGACGGTAACCGCGGAGCCGGAAGCCTTGCCGGTCGAGGAAGAGAAGCTGCTGGACGGCATTAATGTCTTACTGGATATCACCTCAGATGAGGTACGGCATATCGTTAGCCATATGCTTACCGGCTGGGGCGCCAATTATCTGCTGGTCGACGATCGTCAGGTCAATCAGCAGGCCGATCTGTGCGTCACCGACGATCCGGAAAGAAACGCGAATTATTCCATATTGCTCAGCGGCGATGATACCGAGTTGGTTTCTCTGGGATCGCATCGGCTGCGGGCGAATTATAATATCAGCCAGCTCTTGCTGGAAGCGCTGCTGAAATTGATTGAGCAACAGCTGGAAATACCGGTGGATACGGCGTCGGCGGAGGATAACCATGATACTGATGCCTACGCCCGTCAATTGGCGTCAAGTGATTATTATTCTCTGTTTGTCGAGACAGTACCGGATGATTTAAAGAGGCTGTATACTGAGACGCAACAGGGCGATTTTTCATCACTTGCGCAAACGGCACATCGGCTGAAAGGCGTGTTTGCCATGTTAAATCTGCATCCCGGCAAACAGCTGTGTGAGCAGCTTGAACAGCATATTACCGCGCGCGATAGTGTACGGATTGAAAATAACCTTCATGAAATTGGAGGATTCGTCAGTGCATTACTACAGCAAGGTAGCCAACCTATGAGTAACCAAAACGATGAGTAACCTAAACGTAATTATTGCCGACGACCATCCTATTGTCCTTTTCGGCATCAGAAAGTCGCTTGAACAAATTGAATGGGTCAATGTGGTGGGCGAATTTGAAGATTCGACGGCCTTGATCAATAACCTGCCAAAACTGGACGCCAACGTTTTAATTACCGATTTGTCCATGCCGGGAGATAAATACGGCGACGGCATAACGTTAATTAAATACATTAAACGCCATTTTCCCCATCTCTCTATTATTGTTCTGACCATGAACAATAACCCGGCTATTCTGAGCGCCGTGCTGGATTTGGATATTGAAGGCATCGTACTCAAACAAGGCGCGCCGACGGACTTACCCAAAGCCCTGGCGGCATTGCAGAAAGGGAAAAAATTCACGCCGGACAGCGTCTCCAAAGTGCTGGAAAAGATCAGCGCCAGCGGTTACGGCGACAAGCGTCTGTCGCCGAAAGAAAGCGAAGTATTGCGGTTATTCGCCGAAGGTTTTCTGGTAACCGAAATTGCCAAGAAACTGAACCGCAGTATTAAAACCATCAGCAGCCAGAAAAAATCAGCCATGACAAAATTAGGCGTGGATAACGATATTGCGCTGCTGAATTACCTTTCTTCGGTGAACGGCCATACGCCGCAAGCAGAAAAAGAGTAAGCAAAGCGCCGACCGGCACGGCAACAGGCAGCGGATAACGTTGCCTGAGTTTCGCATCCTTTCTATTTAATCCCCCGGCCCTCCCCTTCACAGAGGAGGGCGTAAGGCGATTTTTTTACTCAGGTTTCTTTCACCTGACGCACAACGTTGCTGTAATACGTCAGTGTCTGCTGCAAGGTATCCAGCGTTACCGGTTTTGATAAACAATTATCCATGCCCGACTGTAAACAGCGCTGTCTTTCTTCAGCCAGCGCATTCGCCGTGACGCCAATAACCGGGAACGTCCGCCCTGATTCACGTAAACGCTGGGTTAATCGGTAACCATCCATATTCGGCATATTGACGTCGGTCAGCACAAGATCGATGTTGTTTTTACTTAATACGCTCAACGCGTCTACGCCGTCGTTTGCCGTCATCGCCTTATACCCCAACGATCCAAGCTGATCGGCCAGCAAGCGCCGGTTAATCGGATGATCATCGACCACCAGAATCATGATGTCACCATTCTCGATACGGCCATAGCGGGTCAACGGCGTCGAAAGTGCGGAATGCGAGCTATCGTTTATATCCGCACGGTAAATTTTCTCCAGTAAATCTGGGAGATACTGTGGCGTAGAGGTACTGTGCAGCCAATGACCGGGGCTGATTTCCTGCGCCGAACCGGTATGCGAACCGCTAATTTCAATATGCGCCCGCGCCTCAAACGTCTGCGACAGCGCATAATCGCTGACGATCACATCATCAGCGGCGATCGTCTGGCGCTGATAGCGGCAAGCCTGTAGCCCGTGCGCCTGTAGAAAAGCCAGCAGGTAAGACTCCAGCCGCGCATTACGCACCATAAGCCAGCACTTTTTCCCCTGCAAACCGGCATTAATCGCCACCGGGACATAGCGCGCCTTATAGAGAGGAAGCCTTATGCCGAACTGACTGCCCAACCCCGGCTCCGACTCAATGGTGATATCGCCGTCCATCAGGTTGACCAGTTTCTCACAGATCGCCAGCCCCAGCCCGGTGCCCTGGAAATGACGCTGCACGCCGCTGCCGGCCTGAAAGAACGGATCAAACAGCTTCACGGTTTCACGGGACGGGATCCCGACCCCGGTATCGCGCACCTGAAATTCCAGATAACCGTCACGGCAGCCCACCTGGAAAATAATGCATCCCGTATCGGTGAATTTAATGGCGTTGCTCAACAGGTTGGACAACACCTGCTGCAAACGCACCGGATCGCCGGACAGGCTCACCGGCACATTCGGATCGATAAAGCAGTACAGCGAAAGACGTTTTTTCACCACCAGCGGTAAATAATTGCTGGTGATGTGGCTGATCACCTCATGAGGCGCGAACTCACAGGGTTCGATTTTCAACTGTTCAGATTCAATCTTGGAAAAATCGAGGATATCGCTGATGATTTTCAACAACAGCGAGGATGAATTATTCATCGCCGCGACCAGACGATTCGCATCCTTGGGCAGGGCTTTGGTTTGTAATAAGTCCAGATTACCGATAATGCCATACAGCGGTGTGCGCAATTCGTGACTCACCGTGGCCAGGAACATCGATTTGGACTGGCTCGCCTGTTCCGCGGCATTGGCCATTTCCTGCAACGACTCTTCCATTTTCACCCGGGCGCTGACATCCAGCAGCACGCAAATCGCCACGTTTTCATTACGATAGCGCGAATGCACGAAGCTGATTTGCAGATGATGGTTTCGGCTGGTCATCACATCGACGAACTTGGATTGCTGCTCGCAGATAATGCGGGTAATGCGCAGGCGATCTTCATGCGTCAGCAAGTTCAGGTAATTATGCGCCAGCTCATTACTGAGAATATTGGTGCCGTCGTTAATGCGCAGGATGCAAATCCCCACCGGGGCGGATGCCACAATTTTACGGTTAAACTGTTCGTTTTCTTCCAACTGGAACGCATTGACTTCGGCAGGCAACAGCATTTTCCGCTCAAAGATCCACGCCAGCGCAAACAGCAATAAAGCCGATAGCGCATTCAGCGCCGCCATATTAATTATCAACGTGCCGATATGAGACAGTAATACTTTTAACGGCAACGAATAAATGATGCTGAAAGACGTGGGCGACAGATTTTTTTTCAGGATAATTTCATCATAGCCATTCACGTAGCCAAAGTAATTATGCTCTATCGGATAATTGCTCACCGAAGAGGTGTAACGGCCCACGCCCTCGGCAAACTGCAAAACCGTCTGATTATATTGATTGATCAGTTTGACATTTATCGGGAATTTCCCCAAAGAGACGAAATCGTCCAGGCGGATCGTCTGCTCGATCCCCATGATCACTTCCAGCTTATTACCGATATAAATCGGCGTCAGCGCATACAGATAACCGACGTCCGGTATTGAGGCCGGGGTAATCCAGTAGACGGTTTCATCCCGGGCGACGGAAGGAATGGTGTTTTTCTGCTCCAGAAAACGATCCTGAACGTTTTTAAGCAGGTTATCGCGATCAAGCGACGGGTTGCGGATACCGAAATCCACCATACAGCGCCGATCGCCGCCGACAAAAAATACCCGGTTCAGATCGTACACCGCCGAAAAATTTTCTCGCCAGCCGGTAAAAAAATCACTTAACGACGCCAGGGGGCTATTATTTCCCCCACCATTAACCGCGCAACTCGCCCCGGGATATAAGGGATAAATCGATAACGTCGAGCTCTCATCCGCCGGCGGGTGTTGATTGCCGGCGGCGGCGTTCATCAGGCGGTTTGCCGCCAAATATTTAAGCTCGCGCACCACATCGGCCGCGTGACGAATATATCCCTGAGCTTGATCGAAGCTCAGGTTATATTCCTGGCGCAGTTCTGATTCTTTTTTATCCAGCGTCTTACTGATATAAAACACAGATATCAGCGCGCCAAGCACCCACAGCATAACGGCCACCACCCGAAACAAATAGCGGGAGACTTTCAATGTCGTATGGAACGAGGCGAGATATTTCAAGTGGATACCGTTGGATTAAGAAAAAGATTAACGAGCGCCATAAACCTGTCGATACACTACCGATCCTGCATAAAAAAAGCCAGCGCATCACACGCTGGCTCAGGGTTATTGCGGCTAAAACGACGGCTTATTCTTCGTCGTCTTCCGCGATGTCGTCATCGGCATCAATGTCGTCGACGGCATCGTCGTCTTCGGCAATTTCACCGTCAACGCTGACCACGCCATCCAACTCTTCATCTTCCACCGGTTCCGCCACACGTTGCAGACCAACGACTTTTTCATCTTCCGCCGTACGGATCAGCGTAACACCCTGGGTGTTGCGCCCGACAATACTGACTTCAGACACGCGGGTACGAACCAGCGTACCGGCATCGGTGATCATCATGATCTGATCGGCGGCGTCAACCTGCACTGCGCCAACCACTTTACCGTTACGCTCGCTGACCTTGATGGAGATAACGCCCTTCGTGGCGCGCGATTTGGTCGGGTACTCGCCCACAGCGGTACGTTTACCGAAACCATTCTGCGTCACGGTCAGGATATCCCCTTCGCCGCGCGGAATGATCAGGGAAACGACGCGATCTTCGCCTTGCAGATTGATACCGCGAACCCCGGTTGCCGTACGGCCCATGGAACGAACAGCGCTCTCACTGAAGCGAACCACTTTCCCGTCCGCCGAGAACAACATCGCTTCGTCGTTGCCGTCGGTCAGGTCGACGCCAATCAGCTCATCGCCATCGTGCAGGTTAACGGCAATAATCCCGGCGCTGCGCGGACGGCTGAATTCAGTCAGCGCGGTTTTCTTCACCGTACCGCTGGCGGTAGCCATAAAGACGTGGCGACCTTCTTCATATTCACGCACCGGCAGAATGGCGGTGATACGTTCATCCGGCTCAAGCGGCAGCAGGTTGACGATCGGGCGGCCGCGCGCGCCGCGGCTGGCTTCCGGCAACTGATAGACCTTCATCCAGTACAGACGACCGCGGCTGGAGAAGCACAGGATCGTATCGTGGGTGTTGGCCACCAGCAGACGATCGATGAAATCCTCTTCTTTAATCCGGGCGGCGGATTTACCGCGTCCGCCGCGACGCTGCGCTTCATAATCGCTCAGCGGCTGATACTTGACGTAACCCTGATGCGACAAGGTCACGACGACATCTTCCTGATTAATCAGATCTTCGATGTTGATGTCCGCGGTATTGACGGTGATTTCAGTACGGCGTTTATCGCTGTATTGATCCCGGATGGCTTCCAGCTCTTCGCGGATCACTTCCATCAGGCGTTCCGGGCTTGCCAGGATGTGCAGCAACTCGGCAATCTGCGCCAGCAGCTCTTTGTACTCATCCAGCAGTTTTTCATGCTCCAGGCCGGTCAGTTTCTGCAAACGCAGATCCAGAATCGCCTGGGCCTGTTGCTCGGTCAGATAATAACGACCCTCGCGGATACCGAACTCCGGCTCCAGCCAGTCAGGACGCGCGGCGTCATCGCCCGCCCGTTCCAACATCGCGGAAACCGTACCCAGCTCCCACGATTGGGCGATCAATCCGGCTTTTGCTTCCGCCGGGGATTGGGCGCGGCGGATCAATTCGATAATCGGATCGATATTCGCCAGCGCAATCGCCAGACCTTCCAAAATGTGCGCGCGATCGCGGGCTTTACGCAGTTCAAAAATCGTCCGCCGGGTAACCACCTCGCGGCGGTGGCGAATAAACGCGGAAATAATATCTTTCAGCGGCATGATCTTCGGCTGGCCCTGATGCAGCGCCACCATATTAATGCCGAAAGAGGTCTGAAGCTGCGTCTGAGAATACAGATTGTTCAGCACCACTTCGCCGACCGCGTCGCGTTTAATCTCAATGACGATACGCATACCGTCTTTGTCAGACTCGTCGCGCAGCGCGCTAATCCCTTCAATACGCTTGTCTTTCACCAGCTCGGCGATTTTTTCAATCAGGCGCGCTTTGTTCACCTGATAAGGAATTTCATGCACGATGATGGTTTCACGCCCGGTTTTAGCGTCCGCTTCCACTTCGGCGCGGGCACGGATATAAATCTTGCCGCGTCCGGTACGGTAGGCTTCTTCGATACCGCGCTTACCGTTAATGATGGCGGCCGTCGGGAAATCAGGCCCGGTAATGTGCTCCATCAAGCCTTCAAGGCTGATATTTTCGTCGTCGATATACGCCAGACAGCCGTTAACCACTTCCGTCAGGTTATGAGGCGGAATATTGGTCGCCATCCCGACCGCAATACCGGAAGAGCCGTTGACCAGCAGGTTAGGGATCCGGGTCGGCATGACGTCGGGAATTTGTTCCGTGCCGTCATAGTTCGGCACAAAATCAACGGTGTCTTTTTCCAGATCGGCCAACAGTTCATGGGCGATCTTCGACATGCGAACTTCGGTATAACGCATTGCCGCCGCGGAGTCGCCGTCAATGGAACCGAAGTTGCCCTGGCCGTCGACCAGCATATAACGCAGTGAAAATGGCTGCGCCATACGCACAATCGTATCGTAAACGGCCGTATCACCGTGCGGGTGATATTTACCGATCACATCCCCGACCACACGGGCGGATTTTTTGTAAGGCTTATTCCAGTCGTTCCCCAATACGCTCATCGCGTATAGTACGCGACGGTGTACCGGTTTTAGTCCATCACGAACATCTGGTAACGCACGCCCGACAATAACGGACATGGCATAGTCCAGATACGAGCTTTTCAGCTCTTCTTCAATGTTGACCGGTGTGATTTCTCTGGCAAGGTCGCTCATGGAGCCGCTATCCCTCTATTTATGCATCTACCCGAGTTCAAAAGGTGAAAAAGTATATCACAAACCGCCGTTTTGGGGAAAACTCCCCGGCAAGCGACAAAGGATATCCGCCCGGTCACGCCGTAGGAAAATCGATGATAACTACAACATTACCGGCGCTGGCGATATACTCGCAGCCAATGAAGATAACCAAAGGTCGTGATTGCATATGAATGCAGAACAGCAAACCCCGAATGTCGACCATCAGGAAATCGCCAAATTTGAAGCCATTGCTTCACGCTGGTGGGATCTGGAAGGCGAGTTCAAACCGTTGCACCGCATCAACCCGCTGCGTCTGGGCTACATTTCACAGCATGCCGAAGGGCTGTTTGGCAAAAAAGTGCTGGATGTAGGCTGCGGCGGCGGCATTCTGGCCGAAAGCATGGCGCGCGAAGGCGCGGAGGTCACGGGGTTGGACATGGGCGCGGAGCCGTTGCAGGTGGCCCGTCTGCATGCGCTGGAAAGCGGCATGGCGGTAAATTACATTCAGGAAACCGTGGAAGCGCATGCCGAGGCGCACCGCGGCGAATACGACGTCGTGACCTGCATGGAAATGCTGGAACACGTTCCCGATCCGCAGTCGGTGGTTCAGGCCTGCGCCAGTCTGGTCAAACCGGGCGGTCACGTGTTCTTCTCCACCATTAACCGCAACGCCAAAGCCTGGCTGATGGTGGTGGTCGGCGCCGAATACATCCTGAATATGCTGCCGCACGGCACGCACGATATTAAAAAGTTCATCCGCCCCGCCGAACTGATCGGCTGGATCGACGCCACGCCGCTGCGCGAAAAACATATCACCGGCTTAAGCTATAACCCGCTGACCGACCACTTCAAGCTCTGCCCGAATGTGGAGGTCAATTATATGCTGCACACCCGGCACGAAGCGTAAAACGCGTTATACCCGTGCAAGCGCTGAGGTAAGCGGCATGGACGCCGCGAAAGCCAGCGCCGCGCCGGACAGGAACGCTTCCCCAAATTTCTGGGGACTCTCAACTCGCAGACGGGCATCCCCTGCCCCCTACAAAGACACAACATGAATCAGACGATTCCGAGCTTCAGCGGCGGTTTTATGCATTGCGCAAGGCGATAATTCGCATCGCGAACAAGAAAGCGGCAACCGATCAATTATTTAGTTTTTTTATCCCGATGTATTGACATGAGCAGAGGCCGCGAGCGAACCGGCATTTAGCAAATCAATAACATTTACTACCCAAGTTATCCACAATTTAGCCTGATTTTGTTCACTTGCAATAACCCGTTTTTCTCACTATCTTGTTATCAAACTAAACTCACCCCCCTATATATAGTGTTTGCATCCGGCGAAAAGGTACGACTGTGCCTGGCGCTTTATTTTGTATGACGCAACCAATGTAGGGTTAAAAAAACGGATAGGTGTTACATCCCATGAACCAGAGCCTGCTAGTAACCAAACGCGATGGCAGTAAAGAAAGAATCAATCTGGATAAAATCCACCGAGTCATTACCTGGGCCGCGGAAGGATTACATAACGTCTCTGTTTCTCAAGTGGAACTGCGCTCCCACATTCAGTTTTATGACGGCATCAAAACCGCCGATATTCATGAAACCATCATTAAAGCGGCGGCCGACCTGATCTCGCGTGAAAGTCCCGATTACCAGTATCTGGCCGCGCGTCTGGCGATCTTCCATCTGCGTAAAAAAGCCTACGGCCGGTTTGAGCCGCCCGCCTTGCTGGATCACGTCGGCAAAATGGTCGAGATGGGAAAATACGACAAACATCTGCTGGAAGACTATAGCGCGGAAGAGTTCGCCGTCATGGACGGTTTTATCGACCACTGGCGCGATATGAATTTCTCTTATGCGGCGGTCAAGCAGCTCGAAGGGAAATATCTGGTGCAGAACCGCGTCACCGGCGACATCTACGAAAGCGCGCAGTTCCTGTATATCCTGGTGGCCGCCTGCCTGTTCTCCGGCTATCCGCGTGAAACCCGCCTGGATTACGTAAAGCGTTTCTACGATGCGATCTCGACCTTTAAAATTTCCCTGCCGACGCCGATTATGTCCGGCGTGCGCACCCCGACCCGCCAGTTCAGCTCCTGCGTGCTGATCGAGTGCGGCGACAGCCTGGACTCCATCAACGCCACCTCCAGCGCCATCGTCAAATACGTCTCCCAGCGCGCCGGCATCGGCATCAACGCCGGCCGCATTCGCGCGCTGGGCAGCCCGATCCGCGGCGGCGAAGCTTTTCATACCGGCTGTATCCCGTTCTATAAGCACTTCCAGACCGCGGTTAAGTCCTGCTCTCAGGGCGGCGTGCGCGGCGGAGCGGCAACGTTGTTCTATCCGCTGTGGCATCTGGAAGTGGAAAGTCTGCTGGTGCTGAAAAACAACCGCGGCGTGGAAGGCAACCGCGTCCGTCATCTCGACTACGGCGTACAGCTTAACAAGCTGATGTACCAACGTCTGGTGAAAGGCGGCGACATTACGCTGTTCAGCCCCTCTGACGTGCCGGGGCTGTATGACGCCTTTTTTGCCGATCAGAACGAATTTGAACGTCTGTACGTGCAATACGAAAATGACGACAGCATCCGTAAGCAGCGCATCAAAGCGGTGGATCTGTTCTCGCTGATGATGCAGGAACGCGCGTCAACCGGTCGTATTTATATCCAGAACGTGGATCACTGTAATACCCACAGCCCGTTTGACGCGCACATCGCGCCGGTGCGCCAGTCCAACCTGTGTCTGGAAATCGCGCTGCCGACCAAGCCGTTGTATGACGTCAATGACGAAAACGGCGAAATCGCGCTGTGTACGCTGTCCGCCTTTAACCTCGGCGCCATCGACAGCCTGGACGATCTGGAAGAGCTGGCGACGCTGGCGGTACGCGCGCTGGATGCCCTGCTGGACTATCAGGACTACCCGATCCCGGCGGCCGAACGCGGCGCGATGGGGCGTCGTACGCTGGGCATCGGCGTCATCAACTTCGCTTACTATCTGGCGAAAAACGGCGTGCGCTATTCCGACGGCAGCGCCAACAATCTGACGCACCGCACCTTTGAAGCGATTCAATATTATCTGTTGAAAGCGTCCAACGTGCTGGCGCGCGAGCAAGGCGCCTGCCCGTGGTTCAACGAAACCACCTACTCGCAGGGTATCTTGCCGATCGACACCTACAAGCGCGATCTCGACGCGATTTGTAACGAACCGCTGCATTACGACTGGGAATCGCTGCGTAACGACATTAAAGAATACGGTCTGCGCAACTCGACGTTGTCGGCCCTGATGCCATCGGAAACCTCTTCGCAGATTTCCAACGCCACCAACGGCATTGAACCGCCGCGCGGCCATATCAGCGTTAAGGCGTCGAAAGACGGGATCCTGCGTCAGGTGGTGCCTGAATATGAAACGCTGAAAGACGCTTACGAACTGCTGTGGGAAATGCCCAATAACGACGGCTATCTGCAACTAGTCGGAGTAATGCAGAAATTTGTCGATCAGGCGATTTCGTCCAATACCAACTATGACCCGTCACGCTTCCCGTCGGGGAAAGTGCCGATGAAGCAGTTGCTGAAAGATTTGCTGACCGCCTATAAATTCGGCGTCAAAACGCTCTACTATCAAAACACCCGTGACGGCGCCGAAGATGCGCAGGACGATCTGCTGGCGGAGCCGCAGGACGATGGTTGCGAAGGCGGCGCCTGCAAGATTTAAGCTACGGACATAGGCTGCCGACGAACGCTCCACTTCCCCCTTTTGTCCCAGGGAGAAGCCGGGAGGGTTTGTCGGCAACCTCGCGTTCTTTTGGAGATATCAATGGCCTACACCACTTTTTCGCAGAATAAAAATGACCAACTGCTTGAACCGATGTTCTTCGGTCAATCGGTTAACGTCGCCCGTTTCGATCAGCAGAAATATGAAATATTTGAGAAACTAATTGAGAAACAACTTTCTTTCTTCTGGCGCCCGGAGGAAGTCGACGTTTCCCGCGATCGCATCGACTATCAGGCATTGCCAGATCATGAAAAACACATTTTTATCAGCAACCTGAAATACCAGACATTGCTGGATTCCATTCAGGGGCGCAGCCCGAACGTCGCCTTGCTGCCGTTGATTTCCATCCCCGAATTGGAAACCTGGGTGGAAACCTGGGCATTTTCGGAAACCATCCATTCGCGCTCCTACACCCACATTATCCGCAACATCGTCAACGATCCGTCGCTGGTGTTTGACGACATCGTCACCAATGAGGAAATTCTCAAACGCGCCAAGGACATTTCCGCTTACTACGACACGCTGATCGAAATGACCAGCTACTATCATCTGCTGGGCGAAGGCACGCATCAGGTCAACGGCAAAACCGTTACCGTTAACCTGTATGAACTGAAAAAGAAACTGTATCTGTGTCTGATGAGCGTTAACGCGCTGGAAGCGATCCGCTTCTACGTGAGCTTTGCCTGTTCGTTCGCATTTGCCGAACGTGAGTTGATGGAAGGCAACGCCAAAATCATCAAGCTGATTGCCCGCGACGAAGCGCTGCATCTGACAGGGACGCAGCATATGCTGAACCTGATGCGCGGCGGCCATGACGATCCGGATATGGCGCAAATCGCCGAAGAGTGCCAGCAGGAGTGTTATGACCTGTTCGTGCTCGCCGCCCAGCAGGAAAAAGAGTGGGCGGAATACCTGTTCCGCGACGGCTCGATGATTGGGCTGAACAAAGAAATTCTCTGCCAGTATGTGGAATATATTACCAATATACGTATGCAGGCGGTGGGTCTGGCGCTGCCGTTTGAAACCCGCACCAACCCGATCCCGTGGATTAACGCCTGGCTGGTTTCCGATAACGTTCAGGTCGCGCCGCAGGAAGTGGAGGTCAGCTCCTATCTGGTGGGTCAGATCGACTCTGAAATGAACGCCGATGATCTGAGCGATTTCCAGCTTTGATGGGTGCCGGAAAAGTATGACTACCTCGACCATCACGCTGCGCACGTCCGGTGCGCAGTTATGCTGTTCCGACGAGAGACGCTCCTTACTGGATGTGCTGGAATCCAACCGGGTCAGCGTCGAATATCAGTGCCGCTCCGGTTATTGCGGCTCATGTCGCGTGCGTCTGCTCAAGGGCAAAGTCGCCTACCGCCAGACACCGCTGGCCTGTATTCAACAGGATGAAATTCTGCCCTGCTGCTGTATGCCGCTGGACGATATTGAACTGGATATGTGACGCCGGGCGTCAGGCCTGCGCCGGTTCCGCCGCAACCGGCTGCTCGGCCAGCCAGCCGAAAACTTCGTCAATGCCAAGCACATCCGCATAACGGGCGTTAAGATCCAACAGCGTAAAATCCAATACTGACTGACTTCTATCGCCGGCAATCTCGCGCGGCAATACCACGTGGAACCCATCCTGGAATGCTTCAATCGCCGTGGCGCGCAAACTGCCGCTGGCGGTCACCCCCCCCAGAATGACCGTATCCACCCCCTGCCGCTTCAGCCACGCCGTCAGATCGTGGCCGTGCAAATCGGAGATATAGCAGGTGGATTGCATCCGATCGAACGCGATGTCTTCCAACGCCGCATCGATCTGATTAAGGTAGGCATCCTCCGTCAGCGCCGTGATTGAGGAGAATTTTTTCCCCCACATGCGGGAAAAGTGGTGATCTTGCTGATAAATCGTGCGGCTGAATACCGTCGGCAATTGATGTTGCCGGGCCAGTTCCAGCAACTGACGCAGCGCGGTTTTATTAAACGACGTATTGATCGCCAGCGTGGATCCCGAATCCATAAAGGCATAGGTCACGTCCCGTATCAGAACGGCCGCCTTCGAGCCAAAACCAATTTTACTGGCAAACCCGGTCTGTGAATAAATGCGCTGGATTTCATCGGCCAGGTAGCGACGCTGGCCGCCGGGGGTGTAAACCACCTTAAGGCCATAGGTTTTCACCTCGCCATTCTCCTCCAAGCGCCTCAAAGTGCTGGCGGAGATCCCCAGCATTTTCGCCGCATCAGAAACCGTCAATAATTTATCGTACATAACACGCCATCCTGGTTAACCGGAAAAACCACCACGCACAGTCCGTACACAAAAAAATGCCAGGAGCATTTTTCAACGCCGCTTGCGGCGGCCCGTAGGGTGACGGGCAGGGATAGCCCGTCATAAAAAAATGCCAGGAGCATTTTTCAACGCCCGCTGAATTGACCGGCGGGCAATTTATTTTCATTGCTGGCAGACCGGAGGTAAATAGGCATGCCAGTCGGTCATCTGCTGGTAGTACAACCCCAAATCCGCCAGCGCCTGTTCATTACCGTGCCGGGCGACCCACTGCATACCAATAGGCAATCCCGAACGGGAAAAACCGACCGGCAGCGTCAGCGTCGGCACGCCGGCGTTGGTAAACGGCATATTAAACGCCGGCGAACCGGTAAGCTCCAGGCTATACGGCGCCAGCGTCGGCGTGGCGGGCGTCATCAGGATATCCACCCCATCAAACAACGCCGCCAGCTCCGCACGGTAACGCGCCCGGGTCTGCTGGGCTTGCAGATACTCATGGGCGGAAATCTCCAGCCCCTGTTGCAGGAATTCCTGTAAATAAACGCCGAATAACCCCGGCGTTTTCAGGAAATTGGGGCGATGATAGGCGGCGCATTCAGCCTGCATCACAATCTGATGCGCCTGACAGGCCGCGTCAAAGCTTTCCGGCAGCCCGATACGTCTCAGCCGAACGCCGTGTCCGGCCAGTTGATCCATCGCCCGCCGACAGGCCGCGCCTATCTCATCATCCACATTGGCAAACCACGGATGTTCCACGATACCGACAGTATAATCGTGCTTCTCCCTTAATTGCAGCGGCATATAAGGCAGCGAATGGGTGGCTTCATCTTTCGAGTCCGGGCCAGACAGCGCGTTATACACCAGCACCGCATCCTCAACCGTGTGAGTAAAGGCGCCGACATGATCCAGCGACCAACTGGCGGGGATAACCCCGGCTTTACTGATGCGCCCATAGGTCGCTTTCAGCACCGTGACCCCGTTAAACGCCGCCGGACGGGACAACGACCCGGCGGTCTGCGTTCCCAACGTCATCAGCGCCATGCGCGCGCCAAGCGCGGCGGCAGAGCCGCTGCTGGAGCCGCCGGGCGTATGTTGCGGATTCCAGGCGTTGCCCGTTTCGGGCGGCGTGCCCCAATTGGCGAACTCCGTCGTCGTCAGCTTGCCCAGCAACAGCGCGCCCATCTCATCGAGCCTATCGACTACGCTGGCATTTTCGCCGGAGATCATCCCCTGACAAACTTTGGAACCGCCTTCGGTGGGCAGCCCGCGCGTATGGAAGATATCCTTGGCGCCATAGGGAATGCCGAATAGCGCAGGCTTACAGGCAATCGCCGCCATCTGCCGATCCAGCTCCACCGCCCGCCGTTTGGCGCCGTCCCGATCGAGATAGCGCCAGGCTTTGATCTGACCATCACGCTCATCGATACGCGCCAGAAAATGACTCAGCAACTCGCCTGGAGACACTTGACGCTGCGCCAGCATCCGCCGGGTGGCGGCGATAGTGGCAAAAGGCGAATGGTCCAACATGTTTTTCATAAAGCCGCTCCTTATCAGGGTTTGCTGGCGAACTGACCATCAACAATCTGTTCATAAGGCATATCCTGCGTGATATTGCCGACGAATTTCTGGATATCGATAGCGGTGGTAAACGCCAAAGGAGAAATCACCGCGTCAGCGGGATAGACATTGCTGTCGATCATCCGCTGTACCGCCGCATCCACCACTTTGGCGTCCAGGGAGGAGAACTCCAGACGGGCCACTTTTTTCGCTTCATCCGGGTGTTGGCGTATAAAAGCCAGCGACTCGTTGATAGATTTGACGAAACGGGCGACCAGTTGAGGATTGTCGGTGATGATTTTCTCCGAGGTATTGATGGTGGAAAAAGCGTACTCAGGGTAGTCGCGGGTAAAGTCGTAAATCACCTTCAGCCCCTGCCCTACCCCCTGATCGGCCTGCGGTTCATAGACCACCGCCACGTCTGCTCTGCCGGCCAGCAACGGCCCCAGTTCCGAGCCATTCTGGACTTCGTTAATCGTGACGTCTTTCTTGGGATCCAAACCATGTTGTTGCAGCAAACGCAGCAGCAGCGTGTTGGACGTACCGGGAGCCAGCCCGGAAACCAGGCGTTTCCCCTTCAGGTCGGCCGGCGAATTAAAGGTAAAGTCCGGCTTGGCCAGTATCCATACCGGCGCGCTGTTAGCGACGGCGCTGACCGCCTTGGCGGTGCCGCCTTTCTGCTGAGCGAATCCCACATGCTCAGGACCGTGAACCGAGAACTGCGCCTCGCCGGACAACACGGCCGCCAGCGCGGTAGGGCCGGACCCCGCCGACCGAATGGTCGCCACATCAATCTGATTCTGAGCGAATATCCCCTGATGTTTCGCCACATAGACCGGCAGATACAGCAGCGAATGAAACGCTTCGGTTACCAGCACGCGATCGGCCTTGCCGTCAGCGGCGAAGCTGCCGGCGGAGCCCAGAGTAAAGACAGCGGCACACAGCCATGAAACCAATTTATTCATCGTCGAACTCCTTCGATTAATGGGTTACGGAACAAGCAAACGACATGACTAACGATTGGCGGACTGGCGTTCCCAGGGCAGCAGCCAGCGCTGTAGCTGGATAACCAGCAGATAAAGTACGATAGCGACAAACAGCAGGGTAAAGACGCCGACCCAGACCACGTTAAGATTGAACAGGTTGCCGGCGACGAAAATCATTTTGCCCAGGCCATAATCCGAGGAGATAAATTCGCCCCCGATATCGGCAATCAGCGCGAAACCGATATTCAGGCGGAAGGCGGAGATGATCCATGGCAGCGTGGACGGGATCACCACTTTGCGGAAAATCTGGTTCTTGTTGGCGCCGAGCGAGCGCATCAAATTCACCTGGTTGTCATCGATCTGGTGCGTTCCCTGCCACGCCGACAGCAGCGCCACGATATAGGTGGCGATGAAAGCCAGAGCGATTTTGGAAAACATGCCGGACCCGAACCAGATAATAATGATGGGAGCCAGCGCGATTTTCGGCAGCCCGTTCAAGGCGATAAAAAACGGATCGAGGATGCGCGCCAGCGCCGGCGAATACCACAACAACAGCCCGGACAACGAGCCGAGCAGGCTGCCGAGCACAAAGCCGATCACCGTGGCGTAGACCGTGACATAGGTATTGGTCAGCAGTTCGCCGTTAGCCGACAGGCGGACAAACTCATGCCAGATCCCTGCCGGAGAGCCCATCAAAAAGGCATTGACCATGCCGGTATCCACGCCGTATTGCCACAGCCCGACCATCGAGATGAGGATCAGCGCGCGCCAGCTATTATCTTTCAATAGCCGCAACAATTTCTTTCTGCGTCGGCGGTTCAGAGCCGACAGCGCGGAACGATTTTTATCCGTAGCGGTCGCTGGCATATTCATGGCCGTCCTCCCAACTGAATATCCATATCAGCCCATATATCATCGAAAAACTGCTGAAAACGCGGATCTTTTCGGGCGCCCATAGCGGAACCGTGTTGCTTGGCCAGGCCCACTTCATAGGTTTTTTTATTCCACGTCGGTCGCTGCGACATCACCACGATGCGATCGGACATGGAAATGGCCTCGCCAATATCGTGGGTGATCAGCACCACCGTCTTGCCATATTCATTGAGAATCGACAGGATCTCCTCTTCCAGCACCAGCCGGGTTTGGTAATCCAGCGCGGAGAAAGGCTCATCAAGCAGAATGATGTCCGGATCGATGACCAGCGTGCGGATCAGCGCCGCTCTTTGGCGCATGCCGCCGGAAAGCGTGGCGGGATAGGCATGGGCGAAATCCCCCAGACCATATTTCAGCAGATAGGCCATGGCCCGTTCATGGCGTTCTTTCTTCGGCACTTCGCTGATTTCCAGACCCAGGCAGACGTTATCGAGGATGGTGCGCCAGGGAAACAGCAGATCCTTTTGCAGCATGTAGCCCACCCGGCCTTTCTTGGGCATGGCGTAATATTGGTCAAAGACCTGAATTTCACCGGCGGAGGGCGCCAACAGTCCGGCGATCATGTTGAACATGGTGCTCTTGCCGCATCCGCTGGGGCCGACAATACTGATAAATTCGCGGTGATAAATATCAATCGAGATGTCTTTAATCACGTCCACCACGTTTTCATCGTGATCAAGAAACTGCTTTTTTACTCCTCGCATCGAGATTGCAACCGGAGGCGACGCGGAAGCGGTTGTCGGTGTCTTGTTTATTGCAGGTGAAAGGCTCATCACATACTCCTGATTAACAGCATTCCCAGAGACGCCATTGCCGTAGCACGGGTGCATCGCCGGATATAGATCAAGAATCAAGCAAATCGATTGCGCAAAATCACCGTAGCAAAAACTTTCCAAACTTGTCTAATACGACAAACTTATCAAACTTGTCGTATTTTTCACTCGTCCGATTTTACTCACGCGGCAAGATCGAGAGAGAGAAAGAATGCCGAAGGCGACAAAACGGGGGAAAATAACCACAGAACAACGGATCCCGGCTACGCTTGGGTTACACTAACGGCAGATAAAACAATCAGGAGGTTTTAGACCATGCTTACCGTCATTCCTATTTTGATCTTTGTTGCGCTCATTCTTGTCTGGTCAGGCATCAAAATCGTCCCGCAGGGTTATCAATGGACTGTCGAACGCTTCGGCCGCTACACCAAAACGCTGATGCCGGGGCTTAATCTGGTCGTTCCTTTCATGGATCGCGTCGGCCGGAAAATCAACATGATGGAACAGGTACTGGATATTCCGTCCCAGGAAGTCATCTCGCGCGACAACGCCAATGTGGCGATCGATGCCGTGTGCTTTATTCAGGTGATCGACCCGGCGCGCGCGGCGTATGAAGTCAGCAATCTGGAACAGGCCATCGTCAACCTGACCATGACCAACTTCCGTACGGTGTTGGGTTCGATGGAACTGGATGAAATGCTTTCCCAGCGCGACAGCATTAACAGCCGGTTACTGCATATCGTCGATGAAGCCACCAACCCGTGGGGCGTTAAAATCACCCGTATTGAAATCCGCGATGTGCGCCCGCCAGCCGAATTGATTGCGGCGATGAACGCGCAGATGAAAGCGGAGCGTAACAAACGCGCCGATATTCTTGAGGCCGAAGGGGTGCGCCAGGCGGCGATTCTGCGCGCCGAGGGGGAAAAACAATCGCAGATCCTGAAAGCCGAAGGGCAGCGTCAGTCGGCCTTTTTAGAAGCGGAAGCGCGTGAACGTGCGGCGGAAGCCGAAGCGCAAGCCACCAAAATGGTGTCTGAGGCCATCGCCGCGGGCAACATTCAGGCAATCAACTATTTCGTGGCCCAGAAATATACCGATGCGCTGCAACAAATCGGCTCATCCAACAACAGCAAAGTGATCATGATGCCGCTGGAAGCCAGTAATCTGATGGGCGCGATTGGCGGGATTACCGAGCTGATAAAAGATAGTCAGGACAGTCGGAGTAAATAATGGGGATTGAACTGGTGATGGAAAATGCGCACTGGTTCTGGCTGTCACTCGGTGGCCTGCTGCTGGCGGCCGAGATGCTGGGCGCCAGCGGTTATCTGTTATGGAGCGGGATCTCCGCGATACTGGTCGGCTTACTGGTCTGGCTGGCGCCGGTGGGATGGCCGTGGCAGGGCGTTACGTTCGCCATTCTAACCATTGTCACCGCCCTGCTGTGGTGGTACTGGCTGCGTAAGCGAACGCTTACTCGTCCGGCATCGACGCTCAACCGGCGCGGTCAACAGTTAGTGGGACTGCGGGCCACGCTGACGGAACCGGTGGTGGACGGCTTTGGCCGCGTCAGAATCGGCGACGGCGCCTGGCGGATAAAATCCGAACAGGATTTGGTTGCCGGTACGCAGATTGAAGTGATCGCCGTTGAAGGCATTACGCTGCACGTGCGTCCGGTTACGCCATAACACAACCGGTCATTCGGGGCGCGATTTTGGCCCCGAATGACAACATCCGGCAAGATGATTAATAATCGGACAGTCGGCGCCGCTGTCTCCCGGGCACTGTTCCGCCAGCGAGAGTAAACGCTCGCGCATCACTTTTAGCGCCTCGATATGTTCTTCTATTTCATGTACTTTTTGCAACGTGCGGGCTTTCACATCCGCACTGTGGCGCAAAGGATCGTTAAACAACGCCACCAGTTCGCGGCACTCGTCCAGGTTAAACCCGACCTGACGCGCCTGACGCAATAGCGTCAGCTCTTCGACATGATGCGCGTTATAGCTACGATAGCCATTTTCAGAGCGTAACGGCGCGGTCAGCAACGCTTTCTCTTCATAGAAGCGAATGGTTTTACTGGTAAGGCCGGTTTTTTTCGCCACATCGCTGATGTTCATTGTTTCCCCCTTGACTCTCCCCTTGCTGGAGGGTTTACCCTGCTTAATAACTAGTGTAAATCAGTCAGCCGGTCAATGTATTTGACCATCGATTGCGATCTCAGGAGAAGATAATTATGTCGCAAACCACCGTGTTGTCATTGCAGGGATTAACCTGCGGACATTGCGTCCAGCGGGTTAAAAAAACGCTGGAGGCGCTGCCGGATGTTGAACAGGCAGAGGTCACGCTCGATGTTGCCAGGATCACCGGCGATGCCGATGCCCAGACGCTCATCGACAGTATCGAACAGGCGGGCTATCAGGCCAGCGTACAGGAAGCCGCGCCCCCAAAAACTGAGCCGCTGGCACAGGTAGCGACCACGCCGGAAACGCTGCCAGCGGCCCAGAGTGATGTTCCGGCAGCACGGATTGACGATGATAGCGTGCAGCTTCTGCTTCAGGGGATGAGCTGCGCCAGCTGCGTCAATCGGGTGCAAAATGCGTTGCAGAGCGTGGCGGGCGTCACGCAGGCGCGGGTTAATCTGGCCGAACGCAGCGCGCTGGTCAGCGGGCACGCAACGCAGGCGGCGCTGATTGCCGCCGTCGAACAGGCGGGCTACGGGGCGGAAATCATTCAGGATGAGGATCAGCGCCGCGCACGTCAGCAGCAAACCGCACAACAAAATATCCGCCGGTTTCAGTGGCAGGCCGCGCTGGGTTTACTGCTTGGTATTCCCCTGATGCTCTGGGGCGTACTGGGCGGCAGCATGACCCTGACGCCGGAAAGCCGCACGCCGTGGCTGGCGATTGGCGTACTGACGCTGGCGGTGATGGTTTTCGCCGGGGGACACTTTTACCGTAATGCCTGGCGCAGCCTGAAAAACGGCGCGGCCACGATGGATACGCTGGTCGCGCTCGGCACCGGCGCCGCCTGGCTGTATTCCATCACCGTTAACCTGTGGCCCGATATTTTCCCTATGGCGGCGCGTCACCTTTACTATGAAGCCAGCGCGATGATTATCGGCCTGATTAATCTCGGCCATGCGCTGGAGCAGCGCGCCCGTCAGCGTTCTTCTCACGCGCTGGAAAGGCTGTTGGACTTAACGCCGCCGACCGCGCGCGTCGTCACGGCCGAAGGCGAGCGACAGATCCCCCTGTCCGAGGTGCAATCCGGGGTGACGCTGCGTCTGACCACCGGCGATCGCATTCCGGTGGACGGTGAAATCCTGCAAGGGGAACTGTGGGTCGATGAAGCAATGCTGACCGGCGAACCGATCCCGCGGCAAAAAACCCCCGGCGACGCCGTACATGCCGGGACGTTGGTGCAGGATGGCGGCGCGCTCTTTCGCGCCGACGCGATCGGCAATCAAACCACGCTGTCACGCATTATCCGCTTGGTCAGGCAGGCGCAGAGCAGCAAACCCGCCATCGGCCAGTTGGCGGATCGGATTTCCGCCGTGTTCGTCCCGGTGGTGGTGGCTATCGCCGTGATCAGCGGCGCGATTTGGTTCTTTGTCGGGCCGCAGCCGCAAATCGTCTATACGCTGGTGATTGCCACCACGGTGCTGATCATCGCCTGCCCCTGCGCGCTCGGGCTAGCGACGCCGATGTCGATTATTTCCGGCGTCGGACGCGCCGCCGAACTGGGGGTGCTGGTGCGGGACGCGGATGCGCTTCAGCAGGCCAGCAAACTGGATATTCTGGTGTTCGATAAAACCGGCACCTTAACCGAAGGTCAGCCACGGGTGGTCGAGATTCACACCTTTGGCGCGGTGACGGAACAACAGGCGTTAAGCTGGGCGGCGTCGCTGGAGCAAGGCTCCAGTCACCCGCTGGCGAAAGCCATTGTCGAGCGGGCGAAAGGGCTGACGCTCACCGAGGTTAACCGGTTTCGCACCCTGCGCGGGCTGGGCGTCAGCGGACAGGCCGACGGGGTATCGTTGCTGCTGGGCAATCCGGCGCTGCTTAAGCAGCATCAGATTACCGCCCGGCAAGACGATGTGCCGATCGACGAACAGGCGCAGCGCGGCGTCACGCCGGTTTTACTGGCGGCGGACGGTCAAATTGTCGCCATGTTCTCCATTCGCGATCCCCTGCGGCAAGACAGCGCCGCCGCCCTGCAACGCCTGCACCGGCAAGGTTACCAGTTGGTAATGTTGACCGGCGACAACCCAGTGACCGCCAACGCCATCGCCAAGCAGGCCGGGATCGACCAGGTGATTGCCGGCGTACTGCCGGACGGCAAGGCGGACGCCATCAAAAAGCTTCAGGCGCAGGGAAAACGCGTGGCGATGATTGGCGACGGCATCAACGATGCGCCGGCGCTGGCGCAGGCCGACGTGGGGATCGCCATGGGCGGCGGCAGCGATATCGCCATCGAAACCGCGGCCATTACGCTGATGCGCCACAGCCTGCACGGCGTGGCCGATGCGCTGGCGCTGTCCAACGCCACGCTGCGCAATATGAAGCAGAACCTGCTGGGCGCGTTTATCTATAACACATTGGGTATTCCGATCGCCGCCGGCGTGCTTTATCCCCTGACCGGTACGCTGTTAAGCCCGGTGGTGGCCGGGGCAGCGATGGCGTTGTCCTCCATTACGGTGGTCAGCAACGCCAACCGGCTGCTGCGCTTTAAACCGAAAGGATAATAGACGACGGCCGGCAATATACCGTCATCTGCGCTTTTTCAGCCGATTACCGGTACAACTTATCCCGTTTAGCGTTTAGCATAGACGTGTTGATAAGGAGACAGGATCTATGGGGCCACTGCTGCGTCGAATCGCGACTTTCCTTGGGTTTATTTCGCCGCTGGCTTACGCCTACCCGGCGGTGGACATTCAACTGGCGGATCGGCGCCAGTTTCATCTGGTCGGCAGTATTCATATGGGCAGCATGGATATGGCGCCCCTGCCTGATGCACTGCTAAAACAGTTGAAGAGCGCGACCGCGCTGATTATCGAGGCGGATATCTCGGATCCCGGTTCGCCGTTTGAACATAACGAAACGGAACCGCCGCTCGCGCAACGTCTGAGCCCTGACAACTATCGTCAGTTGCAACAGATCTGCGAAACGCTGGCTTTCAGCGAAAGCAGTATCGATCGACTTCCCGCCTGGCAGGCGGCGCTGATGCTACAGGCCAGACAGGCGCAGCTGCTGGGACTGCGCCCGGATTACGGCATTGATTATCAATTGATTAATGCCGCGAAATCTCAAGGCCTGCATATCATTGAGCTTGAGGGACAGCAAACACAGGTTGATTTACTCCAGCAGTTGCCGCATGGCGGGTTGCTGCTGCTGGAAGATACCCTTACTCACTGGCATGCCAACGCCCGCCTGTTGCAAACCATGGTGGGCTGGTGGCTGGACAGCAAACCCGACAGGCTGACGTCCGCCCTCCCCGCAACGTTCGGCAATGAAATGACCGATCTGCTGATGAACCAGCGTAACCGACGCTGGCAACAACAGCTTCAGGCGCTGCCTGCCGGAAACTATGTGGTTGCCGTCGGCGCTCTGCATTTATATGGTGATGACAACCTACCCGCGTTATTACAGGCAAATTGAGCAAAACATCATCTAAGGATATTTGAACCATGACACCCGCAGTCAAACTGCTTGAGAAAAACAACATCGCCTTTACGTTACACAGCTATCATCACGACAGCGATGAGACCAATTTTGGCGAGGAAGCGGCCAGAAAACTGGGGCTGAACAAAGATCGGGTTTATAAAACGCTGCTGGTCGCGCTGAACGGCGATGCAAAAAATCTTGCCGTCGCCGTTACGCCGGTCGCCGGCATGTTGGACTTGAAGAAAGTGGCCCGGGCGCTATCGGCCAAAAAAGCCGATATGGCCGATCCCGCCATCGCTCAACGGGTAACCGGTTATCTGGTGGGCGGCATCAGTCCATTAGGGCAGAAGAAGTTATTGCCGACGGTTATTGACCAGCCCGCGCGGCAATTCGATACCATTTATATTTCCGGCGGCAAACGAGGGCTGGATATCGAACTGGCGGCGGAAGACCTCGGCCGTCTGTTACGGGCGACCTTCGCGGATATCGCCAAGCATGACGGGTAAATAACCCAATATCCCCGTCGGACGGCGGAGTCAATATACTCAGGCCGTCAGACGGGCAAAGCCGTCCCGTATTTCCTGTTCGGGCAGTTCCCGGCCGATAAACACCAATACGCTTTGTCTTGCTTCGTCATCCCGCCATTCTCTGTCCCAATCGGCGCTGTACAGACGTTGTACGCCCTGAAACAGCAGACGGCGCGCGTCGTCTTTAATCGCCAGAATGCCTTTATAACGCAATAAATTATCCGCGTAGTTCACCAGGAAACCTTCCATCAGATCGGACACGGCGGCGAGTTCCAACGGCGCATCGAAATAAATCACGATAGACTGAATATCATTTTGCGCCGGCGCCACAAAGCGGAATACCGGCGTATTCAGCGCCAGCCGGTCGTTAAGAATAAAGCCTTCAATATTGAATAAAACGCTTAAGTCAATGTCCCCGTTCACCACCGGATAAACCGGCGCTCGGGCATTAATACGCTGCAAGCGCGAGATCAGCGCGTGGTCTTCGCCGGCAATATCGGTTTTCGTCAGCAGAATTCGATCGGCATAACCAATCTGCGACTGCGCAATTGTAAACTGATCGAGCTGCTGCTGGGCGTGTACCGCATCCACCAGCGTAATAATGCCGTCCAGAACGAAACGTTCGCAGATGATTTCATGGGAGAAGAACGTCTGCGCCACCGGGCCGGGGTCGGCCATGCCGGTACACTCGATCACCACGTGATCGAAGTCCAGCGAACCGTCGTCAATGCCGTCCAGTAAATCCAGCAGCGCGTCGGCCAGTTCGTTCGCCTGACTACAGCAGATGCAGCCGTTGCTCAGCGTGGTGATTTTGCTTGCCCGTTCGCCGATCAACGCATTATCAATCGGCACTTCGCCGAATTCGTTTTCAATCACCGCAATCTTATAGCCATGATCGGCATTGAGAATGTGCCGCAACAGGGTGGTTTTACCCGCGCCCAAAAAGCCGGTCAGAATGGTGACATAAAGAGGTTGAGTCATAACTGCTCCCGATAGACTAACAGCAACGCATCCCGCCTTTTCCATCTCCGCCATAACGCGCCTGCTGGCGTTCGCGGAAAAATTCTTTATAGGTCATAAAAGGCTTATCAGGATGGTTGGTCTGCATATGCTGGACATAGGTTTCATAGTCTGGCATCCCCACCAACATTCGGGCCGCCTGACCTAAATATTTACCTGCCTGTCCCAGATTGCCAAACATAGTTGCCTCCTGTTTAACGCCGCTTGCGATGGCCACGATAAAAATACCCCACATAACGTTTATACATTATGCGGGGTATTTATGGTATCACCCGATTAGTGGCTGGATGAGATCTGCACGCCGCCTTCCGGAACCGGTACGTATGGCGTTTCATTATCCGAACTGTTCGGATCCTTACGTGCCTTCAGCGCCGTTTTAATACCGTAGGCGATGATGCTGTAGACCACAATCAGGAACAGAATGCTCAGGCCGGCATTGGTGTAGTTATTGATCACGATATGGTTCATATCGCTGATTTGTTGGGCCGTCACCTCGGCGCCGCTTTCCGCAATCTTCTGCTTGTACACGTTGGCCTGATAGAAGAAGCCTTCAAGCTGCGGATTGTCGCTGAACAACTTGAGACCAAGCGCCCAGGTGGTGCAAATCAGCAACCACACCGCAGGAACCAATGTCACCCAAATGTATTGGGTACGTTTCATCTTGATTAACACCACCGTACCCAGCACCAGCGCAACGGCCGCCAGCATTTGGTTGGAGATGCCGAACAACGGCCACAGGCTCTTCACGCCGCCCAGCGGATCCACCACGCCCTGATAGAGCAGGTAGCCCCACAGGCCGACGCACCCGGCGGTGCCGATAATCCCCGCGACCAGCGAATCGGTTTTCTTCAGGAACGGCACAAAGTTGCCCAGCAAATCCTGCAACATAAAGCGACCGGAACGGGTGCCCGCATCCAACGCCGTCAGAATAAACAGCGCTTCAAACAGGATACCGAAGTGATACCAGAAGCCCATGTTCGCGCCAGGAATGATTTGGTGGAATACGTGGGCAATCCCCACCGCCAGCGTCGGCGCGCCGCCGGCACGGTTCAGCACGGAAGGCTCGCCGATGTCTTTGGCGGTTTGCAGGATCTGCTCCGGCGAAATCACAAATCCCCAGGAACTGACCGCCGCCGCGGCATGCGCCGAAACATCCTGCAATTGCGCCATGATCATCGGCGCGTCAGCGGTGCCCAGTTGATGCAGGTTGGGCATGGTGATCCCTAACGCGGCCGGCGGGGTATTCATCGCAAAATACAGACCGGGTTCGATAATGGAAGCCGCCACCAGCGCCATAATCGCGACGAAAGACTCCATCAGCATGGCGCCGTAACCAATAAAGCGCGCGTCGTTTTCGCTGGCCAATAGCTTCGGCGTAGTGCCGGAGGCGATCAGCGCGTGGAAGCCCGACACGGCGCCGCAGGCAATGGTAATAAACAGGAAAGGAAACAGCGTGCCTTTCCAGACCGGCCCGGTGCCGTCGACAAATTGCGTCACCGCCGGCATTTTCAGATCCGGATTCAGGATCACGATGCCGATAGCCAGACCGACAATCACCCCGATTTTCAGGAATGTCGCCAGATAATCGCGCGGCGCCAGAATCAACCACACCGGCAACAGCGCCGATACAAAGGCATAGCCAATCAGCGTATAGGTGATGGTGGTGTCTTTAAAGGTCAACGCCGGGCCCCAGTACGGGTCGTGGGCGATCACACCGCCGAACCAGATCGCCAACAGCAGCAGCACCACACCGATGACCGACACTTCGCCCACGCGTCCGGGGCGAATAAATCGCATGTAGATCCCCATAAACAGGGCAATCGGCACCGTCGAACAGACGGTAAACACGCCCCACGGGCTTTCCGCCAGCGCTTTCACCACGATCAACGCCAGTACGGCCAGAATGATGATCATAATCAGGAAGCAGCCAAACAGCGCGATGGTTCCCGGCACCGGCCCCATTTCTTCCTTGATGATTTCACCCAGCGAAGCGCCGTTACGACGCGAAGAGATAAACAGCACCATAAAGTCCTGCACCGCCCCGGCCAGCACCACCCCGGCCAACAGCCACAGCGTGCCCGGCAGATAGCCGACCTGAGCGGCCAATACCGGCCCGACCAGCGGCCCGGCGCCGGCGATGGCGGCAAAGTGGTGGCCGAACAGCACATTGCGGTTAGTCGGCACAAAGTTCAGTCCGTCATTGTTGACCACGGCCGGCGTGGCCCGCGACGGATCCAGTTTCATCACCTTCTGGGCGATATACAGACTGTAGTATCGGTACGCCACCAGATAAACGGCGACGGAGGCGACAATAATCCACAATGCGCTGACATGCTCGCCACGGCGTAGCGCGACCACGCCGAGACAGGCAGCCCCTATGATCCCTAAGATCAGCCAGGGGATGTGTTTAAGAATGGTGCTGTTCTTCATAAGACATCCTTCATTAAAATATAAATCGTCATTATTTAATTCTAAGTTTTATTAAAAAAATCAATGCGATAATAAATCCATCGCGTATTGGGCTCGGACAAATAGGGAATAATGCGGATGCAGCGGCGGTAACAGCCCGACCCGGCTCAAGGCAGGGTTGCGGATAAGTGCAAGTAACAAGGAAACCGTCATCGTGTTCTACCGAAGCACCGCTGGTGACGGGACATTACGGCAGCGTAAGTAGGCGAACTATCGGTATTTCGCTAGCCGGTAAAATAGCGTACTAAGCGGTTAGAATCGTCCGGTGAGCGGTTGGCGGGAAAATGCTTTGCAATGAAAACGATTACCGTCGGGCAAAATTAAGCTGCGGCGTCAGAAAGGCATGACGAAAATATTCGCGAATAGCCTGCATCGGCGGAGTAAATTCAGCGTCACGATGCCAAGCCAGCCCGACGCTCATCGGGTGCACGGTATCTTTCAGCGAGCGGGTTTCGATGCGCCGCCCTTCCAGCGACCACGGCCGGTAAACCAGGTCGGATAAAATCGCCACCCCGAGTCCGTTCGCCACCATGCTGCGTACCGCTTCGACCGAGCTGGTGCGCAGCATAATGCGCGGACGATATCCGCTCTGATCCCAATAGCGCATCGCGCTGTGATCCGCCTCATCGACCGTCAGCATAATAAACGGTTCTTTCGCCACATCGGCCAGACTCACGTCCGCTTTGTCGCATAACGGGTGGCGGCTGGGCAGCCATAGACGGCGCTCGGAGTTAAACAGCTTTTCCGCGGTAATTTCCGGGTGAGTCAGATTCGCGGTCAGAACCAACGAAATATCAAAAGAGCGGTTGATCAGCCCCTGCTCGATGTCGCTGCGTTCCCGTTCATTCAGATTGATGGTGATATGCGGGAAACCGTAGGACAGACGTTGCAGGTGAAACGGTAAAAAATACCCCATGACCGTATAGCTGGCCGCGACATTCAGCGATCCCTGAGTGTGATTATCGGTAAGCGGCACCGTCATCGCATCATCGACGCTGCGCAGAATGGAATAGGCATGATTAAGAAAGTAGCTGCCGTTTTCGGTCAGCGTCATACCGTGAACCGACCGCAGGAACAACGGTTTGCCCACGATGTTTTCCAGCTCCTGAATCGCGGTGGTCACCGCCGACTGTGAAATATTCAGATGAATCGCCGCCTGGGATATTTGCCCCATCTCGGCGGTAGCGACGAAATAGCGGATTTGACGCAGTGTGATCATATCGTTCTCTTATTGATGGGGGCGTTCTGTTTTTCAGATATTCTGCTATCTAAAAATACGTCTTTCCGAATGGAAAAAATTCACTTTATATTATTTTTAAACATAGTAATTACAAATAAGAAATAATTATGAAATATGAAATCGATCTGAATTCCGATATGGGCGAGAACTTCGGCCCGTGGGTAATTGGCGATAACGTCGATAAAGAGATTATGCCTTATATCAGCTCCGCCAATATCGCCACCGGGTTTCACGCCGGCGATCCCAATACCATGAGCCAGACTATTGAACTGGCGAAATATCATGGCGTCGCCATCGGCGCTCATCCCGGCTTTCCTGATTTAGTCGGATTTGGGCGGCGGCATATCAATATTCAGCCGCAAGAGATCGTTAATGACATTATTTACCAGTTAGGCGCGCTGCGTGAATTCGCCACGCTTCATCAACTACCGTTGCAACATATAAAACCGCACGGCGCACTGTATATGCACCTCGCCAGGGAACAATCCGCCGCACAATTATTTATGGAAACGCTGCATACGCTGGCTCCTGATTTATTGTTGTTCTGCATGCAGGGATCTGCGATCTGGCAGGCGGCGAAAAAATTACAACATCCTGTTATTTGTGAATTTTATGCCGACAGGGATTATGACCGCAGCGGGTCGATCGTATTTACCCGCCGGGTCGGTCAACTCGATCCCGAGCAGGTGGCGCAGAAAGTGTTGCGCGCCTGTCAGGAAGGAAAAGTCCGTACCGTTGAAGGCGATGATATTCCCATCGTATTCGATTCAGTTTGTATTCACAGCGATACGCCGGGGGCGCTGACATTAATTAAAGCCACACGCGAACGGCTTAATGATGCAGATATTCATGTTAAACCGCCAGCCAGAATAATTTCTTATCCCACATCTTAATAAGTAAGGAGCATTTGAGATGAAAGAATACGAGGTATGTTCTCCCTTACCCGGCATTTTTTATCGACGACCCGCACCGGATGCCGCCGTTTTTATTGAAGAAAAAGATATTGTTACTGAAAACACCGTGATTGGCTTAATTGAAGTGATGAAACAATTCAGCGAAGTTTATGCGGAACAAGCCGGAGAATTAATTTCGTTTAACGTCAACAACGGCGATGCCGTTGAACCGGGACAGGTCATAGCCATCATAAAAACCAATACATAAGTACCACAAGAATATTTTTCCGAGGAGGTGGAAATGGGAATACCAATAACAAAACTACTGATCGCCAATCGCGGCGAAATAGCAGTACGAATCATCCACTCGGCCAAAAGCCTCGGGATCCTCACGGTGGCGGCATGCAGTGAAGCGGATGTGGATTCTCTGCCCGCCCGTCTTGCCGATGAGGTTTATGTTCTTGGTCCGGCCCGCGCCGACCAAAGCTATTTGAATTTTGATGCGCTGCTCCAGGGAGCCCGCCACTGCGGCGCCAATGCCATTCATCCGGGATATGGTTTTCTGTCTGAAAATGCCGACTTCGCACAGGCGGTTGAACAGGCCGGATTGCTGTTTATCGGCCCTACGCCGCAAACCATCCGCATGATGGGAGACAAAGCCGTTGCCAGACGCACCGCACAGGCGGCCGGCGTTCCGGTGGTGCCCGGTTCCGCCGCCGCGCTGGGCAATATTGAGGACGCCTTGCGCTGCGCGGAAGAGATTGGTTATCCGCTGCTGATTAAAGCGGCGGCCGGCGGCGGAGGCCGCGGTATACGCACCGTCGCCAATGCTGCGGAGCTGGCGCGTGAGTTTCCCATCGCTCAGAACGAGTCCAACAGCGCGTTTGGCTGCGGGGACGTCTACCTGGAACGTTTTATTCAGCGCGCCCGCCACATCGAGGTGCAAATACTCGGTGACGGCGAGCAGGTCGTACATCTCTATGAACGCGAGTGCTCATTACAACGGCGGCGGCAAAAAATATTTGAAGAGGCGCCCTCGCCGGCGCTCTCCCCTGTTCAGCGTGAAGCCATTTGCCGCAGCGCCCTGCAACTGGCGTTGCAGTTGGGTTATCGCGGCGCGGGGACGCTGGAATACCTGTTTGATGAGCAGAGCGATGAATTCTATTTCATTGAAATGAATACCCGGATTCAGGTGGAACACCCGGTGACCGAGATGGTCACCGGCGTCGATCTGGTGCAGTGGATGCTGCGTATCGCCCAGGGCGAAAGGCTCAGTCTGCGTCAGCAGGATATCACCCTCAGCGGCCACGCCTGCGAGATGCGTATCAATGCCGAAGATCCGGATCGCAATTTTTTCCCCTGCCCCGGCGTGGTGGAAAAACTGGTATGGCCGCAGGGCCCGGGGATCCGGATTGATAGCCATCTGTTCAGCGGTTACCGCATCCCGCCCTATTACGACTCCCTGTTGGCGAAACTGGTGGTTCATGGCGGCGATCGTCAGCAAATGTTGGCGCGCTCGGAACAGGCGCTGCGCCAACTGCGCCTGACGGGGATCGCCACCACGCAATCGCTGCATCAGTGGCTGATCGCCGATCCGCGCCTGCGGGCCGGACAATTTGATACCACTGCGTTGGAAAGCTGGCTGCAAGCGCGCGCGCAAACCAAGACGCCGGCGTCCCGGGAGGCCTGATATGAAGAACACCGCAATTCGTTACAGTTTTGGCGGCGATGAGCATCTTTTCGCTGAAATTGATGAAGCCATGTCGCTGTCCGCATTCTTTCGCGGCCTGGCGATCACCCGCGCCGTGGAGCAACAGGCGATCCCCGGCATTCTGGATATCTGTCTGGCTAATGCCTCTTTTCAGATCCGTTTCAATCCGGATATCGTTGCGCCGCAGGCGCTGCTGGACGCCGTGCGACAGGCGGAAAGCCAGGCGCAAACGGTCAACCGGCTTGAGACGCGCATCATTGAAATTCCGGTGTTATACAACGATCCATGGACGCATGAAACGCTGATGCGCTTTCGCGATCGTCATCAGGACCCCGCCGCCACCGATCTGGAATACGCCGCCCGCATCAATGGTTATCAGGATATCGACGAATTTATCGCCGCCCACAGCGGAACGCCGTGGTTTGTGTCGATGGTCGGGTTTGTCGCCGGTCTGCCGTTTATGTTCCAGATGGCCGAACAGGAAAAACAGATTCAGGTTCCCAAATATCTGCGTCCCCGCACCGACACGCCGCGCCTGTCGCTGGGACACGGCGGGTGTTTCGGCTGTATTTATTCGGTGCGCGGCGCCGGGGGTTATCAGCTATTTGGCGTCACCCCCGCCCCCATTTATGACCCGCAGCAGCATCTGGACTATTTGCGGGAATCGCTGGTGTTTTTCCGAACCGGCGACATCGTGCAGTTCAAACCCATTGACCCGTCGCGCTATGACCAGGCGGTGCAGGCGGTTGAAGCGGGAACCTTTGATCTGCGTATCCGGCCCGTGACGTTCGAACTGGATCAATTCATCGCCGATCCCGCCGGCTACAAACACTATCTTCAGGAGGTGCTGTATGCAGATTAATGTCCTCAAACCCGGACTGGCGACCTCGGTGCAGGATACGGGCCGTGAAGGGTATTACCACCTCGGCATCCCGCCTTCCGGCGGTCTGGATCAGTATTCGCTGCGCATGGCGAATCTGCTGGTCGGTAACCCCGACTCCGCCGCAGTGCTTGAAATCACGCTATTGGGGCCGGAGCTGGAATTTACCGGCGCAGGCGTGGTGGCCCTTTGCGGAGCGAGCATGAAACCGCAGTTGGATGGCGCGGAAATGCCGATGCATACCGCCTTTAGCGTCAAGGCCGGGCAGATACTGCGTTTTGGTTACGCCGCGTCAGGTTGCCGCAGTTATCTGGCCGTGGCGGGCGGTATTGACGTGCCCGTCGCTCTGGGAAGCCGCTCCACTTATACGTTGGGGGCGCTGGGCGGATATCAGGGGCGTCGCCTGGCCGCCAATGATGTGTTGCCCGTCGGCGTGGCGGAAACAACAGCCCGCCCCGGCGTCACCGTACCCGCCGACTACCTGCCGGTATTCGGCAAAGACGTCTCGCTGCGCATGGTGCCCGGTCTGTACATCCATCGTCTGACACCGGAGGCGGCGACGCAGTTTTTCGCCGATAGTTGGTCGGTGGGCACCGAGGCGGACCGCATCGGCTATCGGCTGAAAGGCGGAAGCCCGCTGGCGTTCCTGCCGCGTACGCCGCCGTTTGGCGCGGGATCGGATCCATCCAATATCGTGGATGCCTGCTATCCGATTGGTTCGATACAGGTGCCGGGAGGTTTGGAACCGATTGTCCTGCTGCGCGATGCCGTGTCCGGCGGGGGATATATGACGCTGGGAACGGTGATCGCCGCCGATCTGGATATCATCGGGCAGTTGCAACCCAATCATCGCGCACGTTTTATACCGATCACCCTGGAAGAAGCCCTGCTAGCACGACAGCAATATCGTCAACGTCTGGAGCGGCTTGAACATCTGTTTGTGAACTAAACCCGTCTACACCGGACGTCTCGCCTGTCGGTTTTGGTCTGGCTAAAACCGCGGGTCTGTTCGCCTTTAATCGACGGCGTCAATCACAATCAGGCCCACTGCTATCTGGCAAGGTATTGCCTGCTTTCTGGAGATTTACCATGGCTGATTTATCGCAAGTTGAAGATTCGTATGACGCCACATCCGCCAAAACGGTCACAGACGCGGAACGAATGGGAAAATTTTCCCTGACGATGGCCTGGTGGGCAGTATGCAGCGCTATTTTCTATATCGTGGTCGGGGCTTCGCTGGCGCTGAGCTACGGTGCTAAAAACGCCATTATCGGCATGATTCTTTCGGTGATCGGCTATGGGCTGGTTAATGCGGCGATTAGCCGTTTTGCCATCCGCAGCGGTTTATCCGTCGCGCTGTTTTCCAATTTGCTGTTCGGGCGTCTCGGTTCGGCGCTGGCTACGCTGATTTTCTTTTCGACCGCTATCTATTACGCGGTATTTGAAGGGGCGGTAATCGCCTATGCGATCCATCATCTCTTTCCACAACTGGCCTATTACTGGGCGGCGCTGATTGTGGTGTTATACAGCGTGCCGCTGATTTTCGGCAGCGTACAAAACTGGCTGGATAAGTTTAACGGCGTTTTGCTGCCGTTCTACCTGTTCGGTTTGCTAATCACCGTGCTGGTTTCGATTAACCACTATGGCTATCAGTCGCAATGGCTGGATTTGGGGCCGGGATCGCCGCCCGCTTATGGCTGGTGGAACTGCTTCACTTACTATATGGGGGTATGGATCCTGATGATGTATACCTTCGACTACGCCCGTTTCGGCAAACGGGAAGACAGCGATTAACATGCGCGGTTTAACTTCGGCATGCCATTCTACCTGATCACCTTTTTGCTGAACGGCGTAGCCGGCATTTATCTGGTCAGCACCTTTGAGCAGCAAGGGGGCGTGAGTGAAATCTCGGTGGTGGTCGCCATCCTGAACTTACTGGGGTTATGGGGATTGCTATTCGTCTGGATCACCCAGACGCGGATCAACACCGCCAATTATTATCTGGCAACGGTTAATATGCAGGTATTTTTCGACCGCCTGTTCCGCCTGCGCGGACGTAAAATCGTCTGGGCGTGCATTGTCGGCGCGGTGGTCTATGTCCTGATGCTGGCGGACATTTTTTCCTACATTCTGCAAGCATTGGCTTATCAGGGCGTATTCGTGGTGGCCTGGGTCGGCGTAGCACTGGGACATATTTTTTCCGACGCCCCGACAGTCGAGCGGCATACGGAACAAACCTTTAGCCTGCGCGGGCTCAGCGCCTGGTTTTTAAGCGTGAGCGCCGGCATTGCGCTGATGCACGGCAGCGCGGCGCTGCAATCGTTTTCCGCGCCGACGACATTCGCGATTGCTCTACTGTTGTATCGCTTCTGGCCGCGTCGACAAACAGCGCACGTCTGACCGAAAGCAAATAGGCGGACTACGCGCTCCGCGGTCCGCCTCCCCAACAGTTTACTTATAAACAATCTCGCCTTGCGGCTCATAGGCCGCCGCGTCCAGCGGCGAGTGCTTCTCGATGTACTGTTTCAGCACCTCGGCATCAATAAAGCCGGTATTAACATAGCCGGGCAAGTTATCGATCCGCGGATATCCGTCGCCGCCCATGGCGTTAAAATTCAGCGTCGCCATACGGTAGACTTTATCTGACTGCAATGGCTCGCCGTTGATTTTTATATCGCGCACGTTTTCGCCATCCGCCGTCAGGCTGACGTTAAGGAATTGAGCATAGGCGCCGGAATCGACCTCTTTATTCGCCGCCACCGCCAGGTATTTTGCCACCTCGCTGCCTTTCATATCCACATAGACCAGCGTGTTGGAAAACGGCTGCACTTTCAGCACATTTTTATAGGTGATGTCACCGGACTCAATCGAATCACGTACGCCGCCGCCGCTCATTACCGCAAAATCAGCATTCGCGCGCTCACGCTGGGCTGACAGCAATAGCCGCGCCAGATTGGTCTGGTGGAATCGTACCTGATTGCGATCGCCTTCCAGCTTGCCCTTGACGCTCCCTATTTTGACATCCAACTGCGCCTGCCCTTTTTCCTGGAACGGGGTCAGCATTTTCAGCACCGACGCATCCTGCTGGATTTCATGCGTATAGAAAACCCGCTCTGCTTTACCGTCCGCCGTCTCAACTTTTTTCTTAAGGTTGACCGGGATCAGCTGATAGTGCTCCAGCTTCAGTTCTCCATTACGGAAGGTGAAATCCGCCCGACCGACATATTTGCCCCACTCATGCGCCTGAACGATCCAGATACCGTTCTGACGATCGGGAGCGCAAGGCGTACCCGGTACGTAGTCCACCTGCTTTTTATTCTCGCCGGCCATGCACACCGGATCCTGCGAATGGCCGCCGACAATCATATCCAGATACCCCGCCGGCAGGCTGCGCGCCATTTCCACATCGCCCGGCGCGTTCGAACCGTGTCTGCCGTCGTCATAATGCCCCATATGGGTCGCGGCAATGATGACATCGGGTTTTTCATTTTTACGCAATGACTCGACAACCTGCTTCGCTTCCGCGGCGGGCTGACGAAATTCGATATCGGTGAAATATTCAGGATTGCCTAATTTGGCGGTGTCATCGGTGGTCAGGCCGATCACGGCAATTTTCACACCTTGTTTATCAAACAGGGCGTACGGCTTGAATAACCGTTCATTGGTGCTTTTCTGATAAATATTGGCTGACAACAAAGGGAAACTGGCCCATTTTTCCTGCTGTCTCAAGACGGAGAGCGGATTATCAAATTCATGATTACCCAACGCCATCGCATCGTAACCCACCATATTCATGCCGCGAAAATCGGGTTCGGCGTCCTGTAAGTCCGATTCGGGAACCCCGGTATTAATATCCCCGCCGGACAACAATAATAAACTGCCGCCTTTGCCGGCGACCTCCTGGCGGATCTGATCAACCAAGGTTTTCTGCGCCGCCAGCCCATACTCACCATGATCGTTGTGCCAAAAATGACCGTGGTGATCGTTGGTATGCAGTATGGTGATGGCATACGTTTTATCCTTTTCCCAGGCTATCGCCCCGAACGGCGCCAGCGCCAGCGATATCGCTACAGCGCAACCCAATGTTTTTGTTGAAAAACGCATGAAAAATCTCCGTTTATTTTAGATACCCGAATAGAAAGAACGGTCAGAGAAAACGGGAAAAGCGGCGATACGCTGCGTGCGCTGTCGCCATTCTCCTAACGATCGGCTCTCTATGATAGACATATATCATAAAGAACACAGCATCGGTCTGTCCGCCCGTTGTCTTCGCATCGTAATGAATTCTTCATAATATGGAGAGTTCATCGGAGTAATCCGTTGTTATGCCTTTTATTCCCTATTTTCTATGCTTTATTACTGACGGATAGCATTTTTTTACTGAATAAGCGGAGAAATCGTAAGGTATAATCACTAAGAAGCAGGCTTAACAGTGATAATTACGCATGTTTATCAACGCTTATCTGAAGAAACCGTGCTTAAATATGTGTTACCATGTAAAAATGCTGGTAAGCTAACATTTTTAACAGAATACTTGTTTTACCCAAGCAACATTTCTCTATATGCAATAGAATTTATGTAAGAAGTCCGCTCATTCACGTTTCAAACATGGCAAAAGGAGTCGGGATGCATGCTGCAACACCTCTAATTTCAACTATCGCCGGAGGGCTGGTTCTTGCCTTCCTTCTCGGTATTCTGGCAAACCGCCTGCGCATCTCCCCACTTGTCGGTTATCTGGCTGCCGGTGTGCTTGTCGGGCCGTTTACCCCGGGATTTGTCGCTGACACCTCTCTGGCGTCGGAATTGGCCGAACTTGGCGTTATTCTGTTGATGTTTGGTGTGGGTTTGCACTTCTCTCTGAAAGATCTGATGGCGGTTAAATCGATCGCCATTCCCGGCGCCATTGCGCAGATCGCGGTAGCCACGCTGCTGGGGATGGGGCTTTCCGCCATGCTGGGCTGGAGTCTGGCAAACGGTCTGGTATTCGGTCTCTGCCTTTCAACCGCCAGTACCGTCGTATTATTGCGCGCGCTGGAAGAACGTCAGTTGATTGACAGCCAGCGCGGCCAAATCGCCATCGGCTGGCTGATTGTCGAAGATTTGGCGATGGTGCTGACGCTGGTTCTGCTGCCTGCTTTTGGCGACATGGTTGGCGCGGAACATGCCGATACCGGCAAGCTGCTGCGCGATCTGGCCTGGACCATCGGTAAAGTCATCGCTTTCATCACCTTGATGGTTGTCGTCGGGCGTCGTCTGGTGCCCTGGGTACTGGCCAAAAGCGCCAGTACCGGCTCCCGCGAGCTATTCACGCTGGCGGTGCTTGCCATGGCGCTGGGCATCGCCTTTGGCGCCGTGAAACTGTTTGATGTTTCCTTTGCGCTGGGCGCGTTCTTTGCCGGCGTGGTGTTGAACGAGTCGGAGTTAAGTCAGCGCGCCGCGCATGATACGCTGCCGCTGCGCGATGCTTTTGCGGTGCTGTTCTTTGTTTCCGTCGGCATGCTGTTCGACCCGATGATTCTGCTTAACGATCCGGTTGCGGTTCTGGTTACCCTGGCGATTATCGTCTTTGGCAAGTCAGCGGCGGCTTTCATGCTGGTTCGGCTGTTCGGCCACTCGAAACGTACCGCGTTGACCATTTCCGCCAGTCTGGCGCAAATCGGCGAATTCGCCTTTATTCTCGCCGGACTGGGCATTGCGCTGGGGCTGCTGTCCGAAGAGGGGCGCAGCCTGGTGTTGGCGGGGGCTATCCTGTCCATCATGCTCAATCCGGTGCTCTTTACCCTGCTCGAACGCTATCTGGCTAAAAATGAAACCATTGAAGAACAGATAGTGGAAGAAGCGATCGAAGAAGAGAAACAGATCCCGGTCGATTTGTGCAACCACGCCCTGCTGGTCGGCTATGGACGAGTGGGTAGCCTGATAGGCGCCAAGCTCCATCAGGAGGGCATTCCGGTGGTGGTGGTGGAAAACTCCCGCGCGCGCGTCGATGCCTTACGGGAACAGGGCATCAAGGCCGTACTCGGCAACGCCACCAAACCGGAGATTATGGAAATCGCCCGTCTGGACTGCGCCCGCTGGTTGCTGCTGACCATCCCCAACGGCTATGAAGCGGGTGAGATTGTGGCGGCGGCACGAGAAAAACGGCCTGATTTAGAAATTATTGCCCGTGCTCATTACGATGATGAAGTCAGCTACATCACCGAACATGGCGCCAATGAAGTGGTTATGGGCGAGCGAGAAATCGCTAACAGCATGATTACCTTACTGAAGCTGGAAGACATTGCCAACACTCCTCAGGAATGTCCGATCTGACATCTTGCCGGCGGGCTATGCCCGCCTTTGCTTTCCGCCTACTCTGTTTTTGTCACCAGTTGTTCCAGTAGGTCAATATGCAGGGGATCGTCGTTTAATGCCGGAATGTAGCTGAATTTTTCACCCCCCGCATGCAGAAATATCTCTCTGTTTTGCTCCTGAATCTCTTCCAGTGTTTCCAGACAGTCCGCGGCAAAGCCCGGACACATGATCTGAATATGTTTAACTCCCTGCGCCGGCAGCCCTTTCAGCGTTTCATCCGTATACGGCGTCAGCCAGGGTTCACGTCCAAAACGCGATTGAAAGGTCACCAGCACTTTCTCCTCAGGTAATCCCAACGCCGCGATCAGCGCCCTGCTGGTCGCCATACAGCGCTGCGGGTAATCATCCCCCTCGCTGGCATAGCGTACCGGGATACCGTGATACGAGAGTACCAGCCGGTCTGGTTCCCCCTGTTGCGCAAACGCCTGTTCAACGCGGGATTTCAACGCGGCAATATAGGCAGGATGTTCGGCATAGTCGCGAATAAAGCGGATAGCGGGCAAGCGGCGGTATTGGCGCAACAGCTTCGCTAGCCCGTCCCACACGGCGGCGGTCGTCGAACAGGAATACTGCGGATACATCGGCAGCACCACCAGTTGAGTGACCCCTTGCGCCAACAGCTTGTCCAGCGCCGAGTGCAGGCTGGGAGAACCATAGCTCATCCCCAGCTCTACCGGGACGTCCGGCATACGGCTTGCCAGCGCCTGTTGCTGCCGACGGCTGAACACCAGCAATGGCGAGCCTTCCGCCATCCAGACCGACTGATAGAGCTTCGCCACTCGCGGGGCGCGGGTAGGCAGGATCACGCCGCGCAGCAGAGGCCACCATAGCAGACGCGAGGTATCAACCACTCGCCGGTCGCTCAGGAATTCGGCCAGATAGCGTTTCACCGCCTGCGGAGTTGGTGCGTCGGGGGTGCCTAAATTCACCATCAGCACGCCGTACTTCTGTTGCGTCATCACTGACTTCCTCTTATAGACAAGCCGGTTAACGCCAGCCTATCCGTGCTAAATATCAGGCTTCTATTGTAGCTAAAAACAGCGAATAAAGATGGCAAGATAGTGGGGATAAAACCGATGCCATCAATAGAGAGAAGTGATGTGATGCCATGCCAAAAAAAATGCCAGGCAACGGCCTGGCATCACTGGCACGGCTGAGCGGAGAATTAACCCAGAATGGTTTCCAGTTCAGCGCGCACTTCGGCAACTTTGCGCGTGCCTTCCACTTTGAAGTAGCGCGTATTGCCGGCATCCGCTTCTTTCTGGTAGTAAGCCACCAGCGGCGCCGTCTGTTGATGGTATTCCACCAGACGTTTGCGCACCGTCTCTTCCTGATCGTCTTTACGGGTGACCAACTCTTCACCGGTAACGTCGTCTTTGCCCTCCACCTGCGGCGGATTAAATTTCACATGGTAGACGCGGCCGGAAGCCGGGTGTACGCGACGCCCGACGATACGATCGACAATCAGTTCGTCAGGAACCGCAAACTCGATAACGTAATCCACGTTGATGCCCGCCTCTTTCATGGCATCAGCCTGGGGAATTGTCCGCGGGAAGCCATCCAGCAGAAAACCGTTACGACAATCGTTCTGGGCGATACGTTCTTTTACCAGGGCAATAACCAATTCATCAGTGACCAGTTTACCTGCATCCATGATTTCTTTAGCCTGTTTGCCCAATTCAGTACCGGCTTTTACCGCTGCACGCAGCATGTCACCGGTGGAAATCTGCGGAATACCGTATTTTTCCATGATGAACTGAGCCTGAGTACCTTTGCCTGCGCCCGGAGCGCCCAGCAGAATAATACGCATTGCGTAAATCCCCTTGCTATAGAGTATTTATAAAATAAATTTGAAAAACGCTAAACCATACCATCCCGGGCGCTTATCCTCAAGGAACGGGCACGTTTCAGCCTCTACGGCGCCGATTATTTTCCGGTTAATCCAGACAGTATTTTCTCAAAATCATTAAACGAACAGAAGCCATCGGCATTGACCGGGCAGTCTTTCAGCTCAAGCGTGACGCGTTGCGGCGGATTGGCCCGATTAAGCTGCGCCAGGGTTCTGATCTGATCGGTGGATTGATAGACATACTCCATTTTCAACAGCGACGCGCCGCTGGTTTTATCTTTCCAACGCTCAAATACCACTTTGCCGCCGATCGGCGTGGTTTCAAACTGATTTGGCAGTTTGTAGGGTTTAACGCCTAATGCCGAAAACAGCGATGCGACGTTTGAGTCGTGGCCCACCAGGAAAGTAAATTTCGGCATGTTCCCGCCGAATGAACGTTCCAGTTCTTTGACCAGATTCACGGAGACTTCTTTGGCGACGACCGGGGCGCTGAACACCACGCTGTTGTAGTACTCTTTGATCGACACCAACGACTCGAACTGCGCGTTGTCTTTGATTCTGCCCCAGCCGACATTCTCGATCGGCGCGCCTTCATAATATTGCAAAATAAAGGCATCCGAAATTGAAGTTCCCGTTCTTAGCGGGCCGGAGACGCCGGGTTCCTGATCCGCCACAATTTTCACTGTGGTTGGCTGGGCCGTGAGATCGCACTGCTTGTCGTTTTTACAATTTGCCGATTCAGCATAACGGATCACCTGCGCCATCTGCTGATAGGTTGGTTTCAGGCTCTCATTCAGACCATCCAGGCCTTTTTCACCTGCCGTTTTATTAATTGAATCAATGGCCCGCTGCTTAAAGTCAGCGCTGCCGTCGCGAATAATCGGGTTAAACGTCGCATCCATGGTGCCTAATTTTTCTTTATGTTCCACCGGTACGATGCAGCCCGGGAATGCGCCGATGGAGAAGTATTGCGCGGTCGCAATCGTGCGTTGCAGACTGTTGGCGTAAAAACGCACGTCTTTTTCCGTCGGGCAGGTATCAGCGGCTAACAGGTGGTTATCTACCAGCCATTCGCTGAAATAGTGGCCGAAGAAAGCTTCTAATGCGCCTCCCCGCGTGGTCAGATAGCTGCTGGGGGTGTCCCATTGCGGCCAGGCGTCCGGCGTCATTTTACCGAGGGTACTGCTGGGGCTTGCCAATGGCGCCCGCAAACCGTGGCGGCTAAATACCACCACCTGCTCCAACGCAAAATTATCGCCGCTGGCCAGAGTTTCCGTTGAAAATGGCAATAGTAAAGGCAGACAAAACAGTGCTTTCATTTTTAATGACATTCCGCACTCTCCTCGTTGAGAAAATGTTATTTCTCATGTTAAAAAAAGAAAATACTGTAAACCGATACAATATTTTTCGCCGTTAGCATCCATTACATCTTGTGCCTGATTGCGGGTTAATTACAGCCCGATGTTATAAAGAATAATCAAAGTGTGATTCAAATCATGTAACCTCTGCCGAGTATTACCGCGATTCATCGATAGCGAAAGCATTGCTTGATCAGATTCTGGTTATTTTATCTCTTACCGCGTTAATTATTTCTCTTTGTGAATTATGTTATTTTTTTGCATTCCGCTATAAAAATCAATTTAAATCATAATGTTGTAAAACACCGAACGGCGTATCAGTTGTTCCATTGGTGAATATTGAAGCAAAAAAAATCCCCCGATAAACTCGGGGGGATGGGTTTGAAAGAGACCGGTATAAACCAATCAGAGAGACATCAGGCACTCAGCAGCTGATTCATCCGACGGATAAACTGGTTCGGATCGTCCAGCGTACCACGTTCAGCCAGTAAAGCCTGATCCAGCAGCAATTCCACCCACTCGGCGAACTGCGCGTCGTCGCTCACCTCAGCCGCGCGCTTGACCAGCGCATGTTCCGGATTCAGTTCAAAAAGATACTTCACTTCCGGCGCCTGTTGCCCCGCGGCGGCAAACAGTTTCGCCATCTGGGTGCTCATTTCATTGGCGTCAGTGGTGACAATCGCCGGCGTATCCGTCAAGCGGTGCGTCAGGCGCACGTCTTTCACCCGATCGCCCAGCAGCGTTTTCACTCGCTCAACGAAAGGCTCCAGCGCTTTTTCCGCTTCTTTCTGCGCATCGTTTTCTTCATCGGCCAGCTTATCCAGCGCGTCATCGGCTTTGCTGACCGACTGGAACGGTTTGCCGTCGAACTCGGTCAGGTAGCTCATCATCCATTCGTCGATACGATCGGAGAGCAACAGCACCTCAATGCCTTTCTTGCGGAACAGTTCCAGATGCGGGCTGCTCTTCGCCGCGGCGTAGCTGTCCGCGGTGATGTAGTAAATCTTATCCTGACCTTCCACCATCCGGCCGACATAGTCTTCCAGCGATACCGTCTGCGCCGAATTGTCATTGTGGGTACTGGCGAACCGCAGCAGCTTGGCAATCGCTTCGCGGTTGCCGCCATCTTCGGCCGGACCTTCTTTCAGCACCAGACCAAACTGTTGCCAGAATGTCTGATATTTTTCCGCGTCGTCCTTCGCCAGCTTTTCCAGCATCTGCAATACGCGTTTGGTCAGCGCGTTGCGCAGGTTCTGAGTGACGCGGCTGTCTTGCAGAATTTCACGGGAAACGTTCAGCGGCAGGTCATTGGAATCAATCAGGCCGCGGACAAAGCGCAGGTAGTTCGGCATAAACTGTTCCGCGTCATCCATAATGAATACACGCTGTACGTAAAGTTTCAGGCCGTGCTTATGGTCGCGGTTCCACATGTCCCACGGCGCCTGGGAAGGAATATAAAGCAGGCTGGTATATTCCTGCTTCCCTTCAACCCGGTTGTGGCTCCAGCTCAGCGGATCGGTAAAGTCATGGGCAATATGCTTGTAGAATTCAGTATATTCTTCATCGCTGATGTCGGATTTACTGCGGGTCCACAGCGCCTGGGCTTTATTGATCTTTTCCCAACTTACCGTTGCTTCGCCGCCCTCTTCTTCACTCTCCTGACGGGACTCGATTTCCACCGGCAGAGCGATATGGTCGGAATATTTGCTGATGATGGAACGTACGCGCCAGTCATCCAGAAATTCATCTTCCCCTTCACGCAGGTGCAGGGTAATTTCAGTCCCGCGATCTTCTTTGGTGATATCCGCAATGGTGTAATCGCCTTCGCCGGCGGATTCCCAATACACGCCTTGATCGGCGGCGGCGCCCGCCGCACGGGTACGCACGGTGACTTTATCGGCCACGATAAAGGCGGAGTAGAATCCCACGCCGAACTGACCAATCAGTTGGCTGTCTTTTACCTGATCGGAACCCATGGATTCCAGAAACGCCTTGGTCCCGGATTTGGCGATCGTCCCCAGGTTGTCAATCACCTCATCGCGGCTCATACCGATGCCGTTGTCGGAAATCGTCAGCGTGCGTTTTTCCTTATCGGTGGAAACGCGTACGCGCAACTCGCCGTCCCCTTCGTATAATTCAGGCGAGGACAGCGCGCGAAAACGTAATTTATCTGCCGCATCGGAGGCATTGGAGATCAGTTCACGCAGAAAGATTTCTTTGTTGGAATACAGTGAATGGATCATCAAGTGCAGCAGTTGCTTTACTTCAGACTGGAATCCGCGGGTTTCTTGGCCTTTCATACTCATTGTTGCTTACCTCAATCCTAATATTATTCAGGCTGATTAAATTAACGATAAGCAGCAGATGGGGATCATCAGAGAAGATTTCAAGGGCGGCGGAAAATTCAGCGTAGAGAAAAGAGCTAAGAAATGAAGCAATAGCCTGGCTATCAGGCGAAGGCCCGACAGCCAGGGGATTTAAAACCGGAAAGGCTGACGACCGGCCAGCGAATGAGAAAGCGTGGTGCCATCCACCATTTCCAGCTCGCCGCCGACCGGGACGCCGTGTGCAATGCGGCTGGCCATCACGCCATGCTGCGCGCACAGTTCGGCGATATAATTCGCCGTCGCGTCGCCTTCCACCGTCGGATTGGTCGCCAGAATGACCTCGCTGATGGATTCGCTTTGCAGCCGCTCCTCCAGCCGCCCCAGACCGATATCATCCGGGCCGATGCCATCCAGCGGCGACAGGTGCCCCATCAACACAAAATAACGCCCGGCGAACTGCCCGGTCTGCTCGATGGCATGGATATCCGCCGGGCTTTCCACCACGCAGATTTGACCATTCTGCTGGCGCCGGGGATTCGAACAAATCGAACACACATCCTGTTCGGTAAAGGTGCGGCAATCTTCGCAGTGACCGATTTCAGACATCGCCCGGGTCAACGACTGCGCCAGGCGCATTCCCCCGCTGCGATTGCGCTGCAACAGGTGAAACGCCATGCGTTGGGCTGACTTCGGCCCCACGCCCGGTAAACAGCGCAGCGCCTCCATCAACGATTCAAGAAGCGGACTGGTTTGCATCAGAACGGCATCTTGAAGCCTGGCGGCAATTGCATACCGCTGGAGACCGAGGCCATTTTTTCTTTCTGCGTTTCAGCAACGCGACGGGCGGCATCATTGAATGCGGCGGCGATCAAGTCTTCCAACATATCTTTATCGTCTTCCATCAGGCTGGGATCGATCTCCACCCGGCGGCAGTTGTGCGCGCCATTGATGGTGATTTTGACCAGCCCCGCGCCCGATTCGCCAGTGACTTCCAGATTTGCAATCTCTTCCTGCATCTGCTGCATTTTTTCCTGCATCTGCTGGGCTTGCTTCATCAGATTGCCAATTCCACCTTTACCAAACATAGTTTTCTCTCTATCACTTCGGGCTGCGTACACGCAGCGGTTAAACAGGGCGGATACTTTCTTCGTCCAGTTCCGCATCAAAAAAACGCCGCAGCGTTTGGATCGTATTATCGGCCATAATCGACTGGCGCGCCTGCGCCAGCTTTTCTTCGTAAATCGCCTGACGCCACTCCAGCGGCGTCAGCACCGCCGGGTTATCGTCTTCCGTCACCGACAACGCGATGGGGTGGCCATAGTGCGCGCTCAAGGCGTCGGTCAGCGCTTTTTGCGCCGCCGGCGAATTGAGGTGACGCTGGGATGAACGCAGATGCAGATGTATTTTACCCGCCTCCGGGCGTTCCCTGAATGCATTTAACGCCAGCTGTTGTACCAGTTTTGGTAACGACAGGCGATGAATTTCCGCCGCCCACTCATCACGTTCCTGCGCTTCCTCCGCCAGGCGGGCGGCCAGCTCGGGCGTTTTTTCATGCTCCAGCGCCGAGCGCAACGCCTTTGGCGTGGTCACGTCGGCTTTGACGACTTCGGTTTTTTTCTGCGCCCGCCAGCGATACGCTTCTTGTTTTTTGGGTTCTGACGACGCGCCGTCTTTGGCATTTTGCCGCTGCATACTGCGCTCGGTCACCGAGGCTAAACGCTCAAGCGCCGAGTTCGCCGGCCGCGTTTTACTTAACGCCGCCGGCTCAGTTTTTTTTGGCGGGGTTGCCCCCTGCTTACGCAACAGTTGGCTGCGCGCCTGCAAGAGCTGTGACGTGGCATCAGAAAGCCCGTTATCGGCATTTATATCCGTCGGCTGTTCCGCCCCGGGGGGGGCGAAAGCCGCAGGCTGAAAATCAGAGGGAGCCGCGAACGACGCCGCCGGCTCAGACGGCGGCGGCGCACTCTCCTGCCGCGAGGTTTCTAATGGCGGCGCGGTTGTTGATGGCGGGGAGGAAACCGGCGTGGATTGCGGTGCGATATTCGTCTGAGCGACGCCGGAAACCGGCGACGCCGGCGCTTCGATGATCTGTTTAGGATGAAAAGCCAGCGCGCGCAGCAGCGTCATTTCGACTCCCATACGGCGATCCGGCGCATACGACAGTTCTTTGCGGCCGATCAGCAATGTCTGGTAGTAGAGTTGGACATCGGCAGGCGGTATGGCGCGGGCCAAATCCCGCAGCCGGGCTTCGACCGCCGCATAATCATGACTGAGGGCGGCCGGCAGTAGCTGAACCATGGCAATGCGGTGCAATAACGTCAGGGTTTCAACCAATAGCGACTCCCAGTCGACGCCCCGCGACGCCGCCTGATCGAGCAAAGACATCACGCGCGCGCCGTCGGCTTTCACTAACGCTTCGATGATCGCCAGCGGCTGCTCGTCATCCAGCGTGCCCAACATCTGACTGACCGATTCGGTCGTCACCTGCCCTTGCCCCATGGCGATCGCCTGATCGGTGAGACTGAGCGCGTCACGCAGGCTGCCGTCGGCGGCCCGGGCCAGCAACTGCAACGCCCGGGGTTCGCTCGCCAGATGTTCCGCTTGCAACACGCTCTCCAGATGCGCCCGGATTTGCTCGACATCCAGCGCCTTGAGATGAAATTGCAGACAGCGCGACAGGATCGTCACCGGCAACTTTTGCGGATCGGTGGTTGCCAGCAGAAATTTTACGTGCGGCGGCGGTTCTTCCAGCGTTTTCAGCAATGCATTAAAACTGTGACGCGACAGCATGTGCACTTCATCGATCAGGTACACTTTAAAACGCCCGCGCGCCGGCGCGTACTGCACGTTATCCAGCAGATCGCGGGTATCCTCGACCTTGGTGCGCGAGGCCGCATCGATTTCAATTAAATCCACGAACCGGCCTTGCTCGATTTCACGGCAGTTATCACACTGGCCGCAGGGCGTCGCCGTTACGCCGTTTTCGCAGTTTAGCCCTTTCGCCAGCAAACGGGCGATGGTGGTTTTTCCTACGCCGCGCGTGCCGGAAAACAAATAGGCGTGATGGATCCTGCCTAAAGAAAGGCCATTGGCTAAGGCGGTCAGGACATGCTCCTGACCGACGACATCAGCAAAGGTTTGGGGACGCCACTTACGGGCAAGAACCTGATAGCTCATCAATACCGCAACAGTCGAGTTATTGAAGAGGTCATGCTAACACAGCCGCCCGGCTATCGGCGAGACTGTTGTGATCAATGTCCGGGGAAGTCAACCAGACTAAAGCAGGTGACGCCCATCGTTTCCAGACGCTGTGCGCCTCCCAGATCGAACAGATTAATCACAAAGGCCGCATCATTTACCGCACCGCCTAAACGACGGATCAGTTTTACCGTCGCCTCCACCGTTCCGCCCGTTGCCAACAGATCGTCGATGACCAGCACCTTGTCATCGGCGCCAATCGCATCCGAGTGAATTTCCAGGCTATCGGTGCCATATTCCAGCTCGTAGCTTTCGCTGATGGTCGGACGCGGCAATTTACCCGGTTTACGCACCGGAACAAACCCGACGCCCAGCGCCAGCGCCACCGGCGCGCCGAACAAAAAGCCACGCGCCTCCGTGCCGACGACCTTGGTGATCCCCGTATTACGGTAACGGTTCGCCAGCATATCAATGCTGGCGGCATAGGCTACCGGATCTTCCAGCAGACTGGTGATGTCACGAAACAGAATGCCCGCTTTCGGATAGTCGGGGACGCTTTTAATGCTGTTTTTAATTAATTCTGATTGTTGCGCTGTTGCGGTCATTATATGTGTGCCTGATAAAACGTTCTGATCATACCAATGCCGGCCGTTATTGCCCGCCGCGCCGCCATGATATTGATGGCCCGACGACTTTCGTTAAAAGTGAATAGCGATCCGCGCACGAAAACGCTCAAATCTAGTCAAACTGCCCGGTAAATGCAACACTCCCGGCCATCTCAGCGTATTTTTTAGAGTTTGCCGCATCCCTATCCCTATGGTTCGTTGGAAATTTTTTGTTGTTCTGAAGCAACAACCGGCAGACGAAGCATAAACGTCAGCAAAATCGCCAGAATAACCAACAACAAGACGCGCACCCAACTGATTTTAACCAGCCAGAGCGAGAGAGCAAACGTCAATAAAATGACGCTAACCGCTTTCCATTTCGCGCCGGGCGGCAAAGCCCGATATTGCTGCCAGTGGCGCAAATATCCGCCAAACCAGGAACGGTACAACAGCCAGTAATGAAAACGCGGCGACGAACGGGCAAAGCACCAGGCGGCCAACAATAAAAACGGTGTCGTCGGCAACAAGGGCAGCACCACGCCTAACGTCGCCAGAACGACGGCCATCCACCCTATGACAATCAGCACCGCGCGATACATATTCACCTTTAATCCGTTGACTGTTGACGGGTAAGTGAAACGCTACCCTACAGCCTCACTCTACCACCAACATCGGCCTCCTGTTAATCGGCAATCATTGACGCGATACCTGGCAAAGAGGTTGTATCAACGGGTATTCACGGGCAAGCTGAGCTACCGACCCGCCGCTTGCTAATCGAATTAAGGAACAGCGTGAATACTCACAAACTGCTGCTGGCGCTTGAACAACAAATTGATACGCTGGCGAAAGCGATCGAGCCGCTGGCGGATAAACCGGTCCCTCGGTCGCGCTTCGATCGCCAGCTATTCAGCAGCTATGGCACCCGGCTGAAAGATTATTTCAATGAGGTTAACCAAAATCTGCACGCCATCCGGCAGTTAGTGGCCGAACAACGTTCCGATCGCGTCGCGTTTATGGCCGAAAAGCTGGTGAGGCAAATCACGGCGCTGCAACGTGAACTGGCGACCCAGCCGTTACGACGTCAGGAATTGGCGGCGGAAACGCTGCCGCAGGATCTTTACCATAAGCTGGCCGAACATCAGGACTACGAGCGGCGCCTGCTGTCCATGATTCAGGACAGAGAAAGCCTGCTGAACGTTCAGACCAACTTCAGCGAACAACAACGACTGCAAAAAGAGCTGGCGGCGCTCGAAGGACGGTTATCGCGCTGCCGACAAGCACTCACGCGACTGGAACGATTAATTGAACGCAGGGAACAGGGGTTGTAAATTCTGGCGATCCCCCCTTAAATCTCTGCTATATCTGAAAGGCCTATGCTGAGCACAACTAAGGTGGATTCATTATGTCACTGGAAAATGCCGCCCCGGAAATCAAGCTGGCCGTCGATTTGATTATGCTGCTGGAAGATAACCAGATCGAACCGCAAGTTGTCCTGGCCGCCCTCGATATTGTGCGCAACGACTTTCAGAAAAAAGCGCAGCAGGAAAAAAATACGGCGTTAAAGTAAGTTCGCCCCAAAGTAGAAAAAGGCATGGACAGGTACGCAATAGCCATCGCTCGCCATCTATTGGGCTAATGGCGCGACCGCCGCTCTCTGCCTCAGACCGGCTGGCGCAACGCGGCGCTGAAGCGAAGCATATCAATAAAGGAGTCGACCAGCGCCGGAGCTTCCTGCTCGAGATCGAAACTCTCCGGCATAAACAGCCAGTTTTCCATGATGCCGGAGAAATAGGCGCGCATTGCGATGGCCGCGCGCCGGAGATGGATATCCGCCGGCAACATTCGCATACGAATACAGCGTGCCAAATTATTCTCAATATCGTCATAGCAGCCGAGATAAATCGCTTTACGGGTGTTATAAGACTGCAATAATTCACCGACAAACTCACACTTGTGAAAGATAATCTCGACCATCGAGCGCCATTGTGGGTCACTGACGGTTAAACGAAGCATATAAATCAATAATTCACGCATCACATAGAGTGGATTATCAGGAAATTTTGTCTGATACTCTATTTCAAAATCACTGATTTTTGATTCAGCCAGCGTCCATATTTCGTCAAACAGCTCAGTTTTATTTTTAAAGTGCCAGTAAATGGCACCGCGGGTCACGCCAGCGGCCGTCGCAACGTCGGTGAGGGAGGTAGCCGATACGCCATGCTCGGAGAATATTCTCAACGCCGCATCTAATATCTGTTGTCTGGTTTCCAGAGCCTGCTGTTTGGTTTTTCGTGCCATATCGCTGTATTTGAAAGAAAGTGTGATTTACATACATTCGAGTATGTATGTAACATAGCATGAACATAAAATTATCGCAGCAATGGGTTTTAAAGCGCGTGATCCATTGGTCAATTCAAATCGGACACTTGAGGTTTATCTATGAACAAAAACAGAGGGCTAACGCCTCTGGCGGCAGTTCTGATGCTTTCTGGCGGCTTAATTCTCGCAGGATGTGATAATAGTGAACAGCAGCAGGCCGGTGCGCAACAGGCGCCTGAAGTCGGAATAGTGACGCTGAAAGCGCAAGCGCTGAATGTCACTACCGATTTGCCGGGCCGAACCAATGCCTATCGCATCGCCGAAGTTCGCCCTCAGGTCGGTGGGATTATCCTGAAACGCAATTTTGTTGAAGGTAGCGATATTCAGGCGGGTTCATCGCTATATCAAATCGATCCTGCGCCTTATCAGGCTGATTACAATAGCGCCAAAGGTTCATTGGCTCAGGCCCAGGCAAGCGCTGAAATCGCCCGCCTGACCGTCAACCGTTATAAACCCTTGCTGGGAACCAGCTACATCAGTAAGCAGGATTACGATCAGGCCGTCGCGACGTCACGCCAGGCGGATGCCAGCGTGCAGGCAGCCAAGGCCGCGGTAGATAATGCCGAAATCAATCTTGCCTATACCAAGGTCAACGCCCCGATATCAGGCCGGGTGGGTAAATCGACGGTGACGGAAGGCGCGCTGGTTTCCAGCGGCCAAACGGTCGCCTTAACCACCGTGCAGCAACTCGATCCCATTTACGTCGACGTGACCCAATCAAGCAATGACTTCCTGCGTCTGAAAAAAGAACTGGAAGAAGGCAAGCTAAAACAAAGCGAAGGCAAAGCCAACGTTCGTCTGCTGTTGGAAAATGGTGCTGAATACGCTCAGCCGGGTACGTTGGAATTTTCCGATGTCACCGTGGATGAAACGACCGGTTCGATCACCCTGCGGGCGATCTTCCCCAACCCGCAACACGATCTGTTACCCGGTATGTTCGTTCGCGCACGTCTGGATTCCGGCGTGCAGGACAACGCATTGTTGGTTCCGCAGATGGGCGTTAGCCGTACCCCGCGAGGCGAGGCGACGGTAATGGTTATAGGTGAAGGCGATAAAGTCGAACTCCGCAATGTGGTAACGTCAAAAGCAATCGGTAATACATGGCTCGTCACCGATGGTTTAAAAGAGGGTGACCGCGTCATTGTTACCGGCTTGCAAAAAATTCAGCCCGGTTTACAGGTGACAGGAAAGGAAGTCGCTCAAGAGAATGATCAGTCGCAATCGTCGCAGGCTGAATCCGCGAAGTCTTAACAGGAGCCGGTAATTCATGGCTAAGTTTTTTATTGATCGCCCCATTTTTGCGTGGGTAATCGCCATCGTGGTGATGTTGGCCGGGGCACTGGCGATTGTAAAGTTACCCATCGCTCAATATCCGACTATTGCCCCGCCGGCAATTGAAGTTACGGCAAGCTATCCGGGAGCGGATGCCTCAACGCTGCAAGATTCGGTGACGCAGGTTATCGAACAGAATATGAACGGCATCGATCACCTGATGTATATGTCATCCAGCAGTGATTCATCAGGCACCGCGCAGATTACTCTAACCTTTGAAGCCGGCACCGACCCGGACATCGCACAGGTTCAGGTGCAAAACAAACTCCAGTTGGCAATGCCCCTGCTGCCGCAGGAAGTTCAGCAGCAAGGGGTTAACGTCCAGAAATCCAGCAGCAGCTTCCTGATGGTCGCCGCCTTTATCAATAATAATGGCGAAATGACGCAACAGGACATAGCCGACTACGTGGCGGCCAATGTGCAGGATCCGATCAGCCGTACCAACGGGGTCGGCGATGTTCAGCTATTTGGCGCACAATATGCCATGCGAATCTGGCTGGATCCGAACAAACTGAACAATTACCAGTTAACAGTCAGTGACGTCACTTCCGCCATTACGGTACAAAACAACCAAATCGCCGCAGGTCAGTTGGGGGGATCGCCGCCGGTTGCGGGTCAACAATTGAACGCATCGATCATTGCGCAAACGCGGTTGAAATCAGCTGAAGAGTTTTCCGAAATTCTGCTGAAGGTGAATACGGACGGCTCACAGGTACGCCTGAAAGATGTGGCGCGCGTTGAGCTTGGTGCGGAAGGTTATGACGTTATCGCCCGCTACAACGGCCAGCCGGCCGCCGGTATCGGGATTAAACTGGCCACAGGCGCCAACGCCCTGAATACGGCATCAGCGGTGAAAGCCGAATTATCCCGGCTACAGGAATTCTTCCCGACCGGATTAAGTGTGGTTTATCCCTACGATACGACGCCTTTCGTTCAAATCTCCATCAACGAAGTGGTGAAAACACTGGTAGAAGCCATCGTGCTGGTGTTCCTGGTGATGTATCTGTTCCTGCAAAACTTTCGCGCTACGCTGATCCCGACGATTGCCGTACCCGTGGTTCTGTTGGGCACATTCGCCATTCTTTCCGCGCTCGGTTATTCCATCAATACCCTGACCATGTTCGCCATGGTGCTGGCGATCGGGCTTTTGGTGGATGACGCCATCGTGGTGGTGGAAAACGTTGAACGCGTGATGGCGGAAGAAGGTTTGCCGCCGAAAGAAGCGACCAAGAAATCAATGGGGCAGATACAAGGGGCGCTGGTTGGGATCGCACTGGTGCTCTCCGCGGTATTTGTTCCAATGGCCTTTACCGGCGGCTCTACCGGCGCTATCTACCGCCAGTTCTCCATTACCATCGTTTCCGCGATGGTGCTCTCGGTGTTAGTCGCGCTGATTTTAACCCCGGCGCTTTGCGCCACGTTGTTGAAACCGATCGCCAAAGGCGATCACGGAACGAAAACAGGCTTCTTCGGCTGGTTCAACAACCTGTTTGAAAAGAGCACGCACCATTACACCGATAGCGTTGGCAACATTCTTCGCAGCACCGGCCGCTATCTGCTGCTTTATCTGCTGATTGTCGTCGGGCTGGCGTTCCTGTTCCTGCGTTTGCCCAGTTCCTTCCTGCCTGAAGAAGATCAGGGCGTACTGCTCAACATCGTGCAGTTACCGGCCGGGGCCACACAGGAAAATACCCAGAAAGTGCTGGACAAGATAACCAGGCACTATCTGGATAATGAAAAAGACACCGTCAACTCAGTCTTTTCGGTTAACGGTTTCGGCTTCTCCGGCCGTGGTCAGAATGCCGGCCTGGCCTTCGTCAGTTTGAAAGACTGGGGTGAGCGTTCAGGCGCAGAGAATAAGGTTCCGGCTATCGCCGCCAGGGCCAACGCCGCGTTCAGTCAGATTAAAGAAGCAATTGCCATCGCCGCGAACGTTCCCGCGATTGTCGAACTGGGAACGGCCACCGGTTTTGACTTCCAGTTGGTCGATCAGGCCAACCTGGGTCATGAACAGCTAACCCAGGCGCGTAATCAACTGTTGGGCATGGCCGCGCAACGACCAGATACGCTGGTGCAGGTTCGTCCTAACGGCATGGAAGATACGCCGCAGTTCCGGCTCGATATCGATCAGGAAAAAGTCCTCGCCCTTGGCGTTTCCCTGTCGGATGTCAATGCCACGCTGGCAACGGCGCTGGGTGGAAGTTATGTTAACGACTTTATCGATCGCGGCCGGGTGAAGAAAGTCTATGTGCAGGGGGACGCGCCGTTCCGTATGCTGCCGGATGATATCAAAAACTGGTATGTACGCGGCAGCAATGGGCAAATGGTTCCTTTCTCCTCGTTCTCACAAAGCCACTGGGAATATGGTTCTCCGCGTCTGGAACGTTACAACGGCCAGCCATCCATGCAGATTCAGGGTGAAGCGACGCCAGGTAAAAGTACCGGTGAAGCCATGGCGCTGATGGAAGAGTTCGTCACCAAGCTGCCGCAAGGCATTGGGTATGAATGGACAGGCATGTCCTACCAGGAACGATTGTCTGGTAGCCAGGCCCCGGCGCTGTATACCATCTCCCTGATTGTCGTGTTCCTGTGTCTGGCGGCCCTGTACGAAAGCTGGTCGATTCCCTTCTCGGTTATGCTGGTCGTACCTTTGGGGATTCTGGGTGCGGTTATCGCCGCATCCATGCGCGGCCTTGAGAACGACGTTTACTTCAAGGTGGGCATGCTGACAACCATTGGGCTGTCGGCAAAGAACGCCATACTGATCGTCGAGTTTGCCAAAGACCTGATGGAAAAAGAAGGCAAAGGGCTTGTTGAGGCGACGCTGGATGCGGTACGTATGCGTTTGCGTCCGATCCTGATGACCTCCCTCGCCTTTATCCTCGGGGTTGTCCCGCTGGTTATCAGCTCCGGAGCGGGTTCCGGCGCTCAGAACGCCGTGGGTACTGGCGTAATGGGCGGGATGATTACTGCTACCGTGTTGGCGATCTTCTTCGTTCCGGTATTCTTTGTGGTGGTTCGCCGCCGCTTCGGAAAGAAAAACGAAGATTTAGAACCACATAATCAGCAGACAGATCATCACTAATCCTCTCTCTGATTTCAAAAGGCCGCCTCCGCGGCCTTTTTTATTGCCCCCTCCCCTTCAACGCATCGCAGGCGCTGAACGAACCATGACCTTATAAATATCAAGGTTGATCCGCATGGCAAAAAAGCGCAATATTAAGTTATGTTATAACATAACAATAGAGGCGATATGAAAACAGGCATTCATCCTGACTACCGGACAGTGGTGTTTCATGATACCAGTGCCGATGCGTATTATAGGGTCGGTTCAACCATCCAAACCGAGCGTACTATCGAACTGGAAGGCGTTAGCTATCCTTATGTCACCATTGATGTTTCTTCCGCATCCCATCCTTACTATACCGGGAAGCAGAAAGAGTACGCCAAAGAGGGCAGCACTGCGCGCTTCCAGCAGCGTTTTGGGCGTTTCTTCAGTAAATAGAGAGGAATTATTCAGATGCAGGTGCTTAGTTCGCTGCGCTCCGCGAAAAACCGCCATAAAGACTGTATCGTAGTACGCCGTCGCGGACGTATCTACGTGATATGCAAAACCAACCCTCGGTTTAAAGCCGTACAGGGCAGAAAAAAGAAAAAAGGCTAATCATTTACCTGTAACAATTCACTACAGCTCTGTTATATATGTAACAGAGCTTTTTTAACAATTGAATAAAAACAGACAAAACAATAGGATAAAAATGGCCCGTGACGTCTTTTCTTTACATATACGACTACCCCGCCACTTCTTATGCCATAGGGCCGGAGTCTAAACACAAATTAATTTAATAAGCTAATATTAGGATAATTCCATCACCATTCCGCTGCCTTAAAGTTCAGTGATTTAATCACGACAAATAGCACGAAAAACCTTATCTAATGTTCGAGAATCTTACCGACTCTTTTGCTATAGTTATATACAGGGCGGTATGATACGTATCAAGATAGCATCAGCATGCCCGCGTCCATTAAAACGAAAATAGGCTGCCGATATCGGGAGGTGTAAAAACCATTGCAGGCTAAATTGTGGTTGTCGAAATCCATGACGTTGAAATCTCGCTTGTAGACACCATGATTGATTGTAGAAACATGGTAAGGCTATTCTCTTATGAGTTATGTCAGTCTCAGTCACACTGAATAACGGCTTAACGGAGGGATTGATATGGATGAGTACACACCCAAACATTATGATATTGCCCAACTCAGATTCTTATGTGAAAATCTGTGCGACGAAAGCATTGCAACGTTAGGCGATAGCAGCCACGGCTGGGTCAATGACCCGACATCTGCGATCAATCTCCAATTAAATGAACTTATTGAACATATCGCTACATTTATTCTTACATATAAAATAAAATACCCTGATGAAAGCGAGCTTTCTCAGCGAGTTGAAAAGTATTTAGATGATACCTATGTACTGTTTAGCAACTACGGCATCAATGATGCGGAGTTGCGCGGATGGCAGAAATCTAAAGAAAGATTATTCGGAATGTTCTCAGAAGGGAACATCTGTACGCCGGCTAAAACTTAAGCAATAATTTATCTTATATTAATTAACCACCAGGTACTGTTCGCATAAAGGCCAACATGAAAAAAATCGATTATTTGATGCGTTTACGTAAATGCACAACCATTGACACGCTAGAACGCGTTATTGAGAAAAACAAGTACGAACTCTCCAATGATGAACTGGAGATGTTCTATTCCGCTGCGGATCATCGTCTGGCAGAACTGACGATGAACAAACTCTATGACAAAGTCCCCACCGCAGTATGGAAATACGTCCGTTAATTCTTTGACGTAAAGCACATAAGTATCGATATAAAATACATTGCGCCGATAACATTATCGGCCTTTGTTTCTGCTGTCTTTGTAATAAAGCAAGACGTGTAAAAAAGTGTATTCCAGATAAAAGAAATAATTAGAATAGTGACTTTTATAAAAGCCATGAGAACACCATGTTTTATACTTAATCATCAATCCAACGGCTGACCGCACCAGGTCTAATAACCCTGATTATTCAGTACCCATTTAAGTAAACATAACTCGTACAGATAAATCGCTGCGGATAGTTTGTTATTAAAAACACATCGTTTGATAACCAAATAGATTGTGCCAATAAAAGCGCGTTACGCGTCGGCTATTGCCGCTACATTATGTAGACCAGCGCGCGAGCATACCTAAAAGCAGTTTCCATAATGGCGTAACGAGTATGGCACCCGACAAAGCGCAGGGAATAAACACTGGGGGAGAATTGGTGGAGGCCCTGCCAGCTACATCCCGGCACACACGTCTCCTGCTGCGGCTGCTTCCTTCCGGACCTGACCGAGTCCACAGGTTAGTGTTGCGGGAGAACCGACAGGGCCTCCATTGACAGCTCTTCTACTAACACATGGGTTACTATAGAGCGGTGGGCATTATGGGTGATGGACGATTCAATTGCAAGCTGACGCCGTCTAACCGGTGTTTTCTTGCCCAATACACTATGCCACTATAGGTTCTTCACCATTTAGCGCTGGAAATACCGAGATCCTTTGATGACAGCAGAACATGACAGTTTTCGCCAACGTGTTTTTCAAATCGTGGCCGCCATCCCTTACGGAAAAATTGCAACCTATGGCGATGTCGCTCTTCTTGCGGGATCCCCCCGCGCTTCCAGACAAGTTGGCGGTGTATTAAAACGTTTGCCTGAAGGCAGTAAACTCCCCTGGCATCGGGTTATTAATCGCAAAGGTGAGATATCGCTTATCGGTGCCGATCGCCAGCGCCAAAAGTCAGCGTTACGGGCCGAGGGAGTTATGTTTAATCGTCAGGGGAGAATCGATCTTGATAAGTTCCGCTGGCGGTACGCGTCATAACACGCTGACGCGTACCGTTTTGGCTGGTTACCAACTGGATGATACGGGGGCCGATGGCGTTATTGACGAAGGCGCTGATGTCAATGAACCGGTGCTTTTTGCTGGTAAAGGAACGGATGCGACCGGCACCATAACCAGATCGGCATTATTCACACCATTGGTGATAACCGGTAAGACATTTTCCGTCACCATCACGATTCTGTTATCTATCGCAATAGCGGCGCTGAGTAAAATGCGGGCATTAGGTTGAATGTCCGCCGGGTTATACGGCAACACAAACTGGAACGGCGCCTGTTTCCCTTCAGTGCGGGTTACGCGCTGGGTAATCACTTTTGAAGGCGCATCTGCCAACGTTGCATCGGATACCGTTACCGTCACGACCGCATTAGGCGGTAAGGCAATACGTTGACGAATATTGACCGTCCCGCTGACCGCCGGCATTGCTACCGCCGGATGCTGGCTAGAGACGCTGGTTACCGGCGCGCCGGTATGAGGAGAAACACCATAGTCGCTCTTCTCAGCACAGGCCGCCAACGTCATCGATAACGTGATACCACCTAAAATATGCCATAATTTCATTCGGTCTATCTCCTTTTATTATTGTCAGTCTGCCGATTTCAGAGAAACCAGCGTTCTTTAAAGAGTATGAGTCACTTAATAGAATAATTATGGTGCAAAATTCTGATATTTTTTGATAAATGATTTAAATCACTAATTTCAACCCGTTAGCTCCGTAACTAAATTAGTTATGGAAGAATTCCACATCGTGTTACTTTCAAAATGATTCTCAATCAATGAGGCCGATAGCATGAGCCAGGCATTACAAAATCTCCTCGACCTCCTTAATCTGGAGAAAATTGAGGAAGGATTATTTCGGGGACAAAGCGATGATTTAGGACTGCGTCAGGTATTCGGCGGTCAAGTGGTAGGGCAGGCGCTGTCAGCCGCCAAACAGACTGTTCCAACAGACCGCGGCGTCCATTCATTTCACAGCTACTTTCTGTTACCTGGCGATAGTCAGAAACCCATTATTTATGATGTGGAAAATCTGCGTGACGGCCATAGCTTCAGCGCCCGTCGGGTCAGCGCCATTCAGAACGGGAAACCGATTTTCTATATGACGGCGTCATTCCAATCTCATGAGGTGGGTTTTGAACATCAGAATGTGATGCCGGTGGTTACTCCGCCGGAAGATCTCAAGTCGGAGCAGGATATTGCGCAAAGTATGGCGCACCTATTACCGCCACAATTTCGCGATAAGTTCACCCGTCCACGGCCCATTGAGATGCGTCCGGTAAAGTTTCATAACCCGCTGAAAGGAAAAGTGGAAGAGCCGATACGACACGTCTGGTGCCGCGCCAACGGATCATTGCCGGATGATGAACATATCCATCAGTACCTGCTTGGCTATACATCCGACTGTAATTTTTTGTTAACGGCGTTACAGCCGCACGGCGTCGGTTTTCTGGAGCCTGGCATGCAGGTCGCCACTATCGACCACTCGATGTGGTTCCACCGTAATTTTCGTCTGGATGACTGGCTGCTGTATACCGTAGAAAGCACATCCGCCTCTGGCGCCAGAGGTTTTGTACGCGGACAATTTTATACCCGCGACGGTGTGCTGGTGGCCTCCAGCATACAAGAAGGCGTTATGCGCCGACTCCCACATTAAGAAGCCATAAAAAAACAGGGCGCGGAGATCGTCCGGCGCCCTGTTCATCAACCTCTGTTCATACTACTTACTGGTTGTATGCATTCTCGCCATGGCTGTTGACGTCCAGACCTTCGCGCTCCTGCTCTTCCGGTACGCGCAGACCTACAATCATATCGGCCACTTTGAACGCGATGAAAGCCGCCACGCCAGACCATACGAAGCAGACGATAACGCTGAACAACTGCACCCAAACCTGCTGAGCCATAGTCACGCCTTCGGCATAGCCGACGCCGCCCAGGGATGCGGAAGTGAATACGCCGGTCAGAATACAACCCACGATACCGCAGATGCCATGGACACCGAACACATCGCATGGGTCATCCACGCGCAGCCATCTTTTCAGTACGGTGACGCCCCACAGACCGGCAAAACCACCCGCCAGACCGATGATCAACGCGCCGCCGACTCCAACCGTACCCGCAGCAGGCGTAATCGCCACCAGACCGGCGATACAACCCGAGCACGCGCCCAACAGTGAAGGCTTACCGCGCGCCATCCACTCACCGACGACCCATGCCAGAATCGCAGCGGCGGTTGCGACAACCGTATTCAGGAAAGCCAGACCCGCAACGCCATTCGCCGCACCCGCAGAACCGGCGTTAAAGCCAAACCAACCGATGTACAGAATCGCCGTACCAATAAACACCATCGGCAGATTGTGGGGTTTAAAGGCTTCTTTACCGAAACCGGCGCGTTTGCCCAGCAGATAAGCGCCGACCAGACCCGCGACAGCGGCGTTAATATGCACGACGGTGCCGCCTGCAAAGTCCAGAGCGCCATCGGCCGCCAGATAACCGCCACCCCATACCATATGGGTCATCGGCAGGTAGGAGAAAGTCAGCCACAGCGCAACAAAGATCAGCACCGCAGAGAAACGGATACGCTCAGCAATGGCTCCCACAATCAGCGCCACAGTGATACAGGCGAAAGAAGCCTGATAAGCCACATGAACATACTGATAAAATGTTCCGGTGATCGAATCAATGGTAATACCGTTCAACATGAAGTTGGAAAAACCGCCAAAGAAAGCGTTACCTTCACTGAAAGCCAGGCTATAGCCGTAGACGACCCATAGAATACAAACCAGCGCAAAAGAAATTATCACCTGAGACAGCATGGAAAGCACGTTCTTGGAACGAATCAGACCGCCATAAAACAGGGCAATTCCAGGTATAGTCATAAACAGTACCAACGCGGTACAAATCATAATAAACGCATTATCTGCTTTATCGATCGTTGGTGCGGCAGCCATCGCCCAGGACGGGAGCAAAGCAGCCACACCAAGACCTAATGAGGAGACAAGTTTTTTCATTTTCATCCATCCCTATTTACGAATCTAAGTCAGGCGTTAAAGTGCGGCTTCGTCGGTTTCGCCGGTACGAATACGAATAACTCTTTGTAATTCAGCGACAAAAATCTTACCATCGCCAATTTTTCCGGTATAGGCCGCTTTACTGATCACATCAATAACCTCATCCAGTTGATCATCAGCAATCGCGATATCAATTTTTACTTTTGGCAAAAAGTTAACGCTGTATTCCGCGCCACGATACAACTCAGCGTGCCCTTTCTGACGTCCAAATCCTTTCACTTCAGTGACCGTGAGTCCCTGAATGCCGACGGAAGATAAGGCTTCGCGCACATCTTCCAGCTTGAATGGTTTTATCACCACAGTAACCAGTTTCATTCATCATCCCCCTAACCGTTAAGTTCAGACTTACGTCCGCTGCTATCTCGGATTACGATCGTTTCGAATTATCTTCACGCAATGATTAAAGCAAAGGGTGTGCCATAAATGATTTATCTTACGGATATCAAGGAACCGAACGTGGTTCAGGTCTGTTGATGGCGAGAAAAGACTCTCCGGAGAAAAAAAATCAAATAAAGCGGCGCACGCATCGCACCACTTAGGTGCAATACGCGTAATTTTAGTGCATGGCGGCTAAAAACAGAATGAATATGCTTAGTGATGGTGCGAAGCAACGAACAGCCCGCGGCCTGTGGTTGTACTTATAGGTGCATCCCGATCACGACACCGGAGCAGACTCATGGGTAACCGCCGCCGCCAGTTCCTCTCCCGCCAGTTGCAACTGATACATCTGGTAATAACGTCCCTGCTGGCGCAACAACTGCTCGTGCGTGCCTTGTTCGACGGTTTGTCCATGATGGAGCACCATAATCGTGTCGGCCTCGACAATCGTCGATAAGCGATGAGCGATAACAATCAGCGTGGTTTGCGCCCGTATGATGTTTAACGCCTTTTGCACCGCCTGTTCCGTTCCGGAATCAATGTTCGCGGTTGCTTCATCCAGGATCAGGATCTTGGGGGTTTGCACCAGCACCCTGGCGATCGCCAACAGCTGTTTCTGCCCGGTGGACAAATTGTTCCCCTGCTCCCCAACGTGAGTATGGAGCCCGTCAGGAAACGAACGCACCAGATCGGATAGCTGCACAATATCGAGCACTCGCCATACGTCGTCTTCACTGATATCACGGCCCAACGTAACATTGGTATACATAGACTCAGCCAGCACCACGGGATCCTGCTGCACCATCGCGATGCTCTGGCGTAACGCCTGATGCGATAAGGTCGGCAACGGACGCCCATCCAGAAGAATTTCACCTTTATCCGGCGAGTAATATCCCATCAACAGGCTGGCCAGCGTACTTTTGCCGCTGCCGGTATGCCCGACCAGCGCAACAAACCCCCGGGCCGGTATAGTCAGTGAGATATGTTGCAGGACGTTTTTGTCCGTACCGTAAGAAAAGGAAACATCATTAATCTCGACGCGCCCCTGGGTAAGCGGCCGCGCGTCGCCGCCATAGCCTTGCTTCGCCCCGTCCATCAGTTCGAAGATCCGTTCACCGGCGACCACCGCCTGTTGCAACATCGACTGCTGGGTGGTCAACTCAATTAATGGCTCGTTTAGGCGCCCGAGATAATTAATAAACGCATACAGCACGCCAACCCCGACCGTGCCTACGGAACTAAAGCCAAATTGCATCAACAGCCCGCACAGCACCAGCGCCGAAAACAGGCTGAGCAACGGACGCAACAGAAACCCATCCAACCGCAGCGTCTGCATACGCGCCCGATAATGCTCGCGGCTGGCGTTGCCCAGCTTTTCACCAAAGCGCGCCTGCTGGCGAAATTGCTGAATAACGCCCATGCCGTTGATAACTTCATTGAAGCCGTCGTTAATGTCCGCCAGATAACTACGCACCCGGCGCACGATGGGCGTACTGTAACGCTGATAGATCATCATGACGGTCAACACCGCCGGGAAAATCGTCAGCGCGACCAGCGCCATCCGCCAATCCAGGCTAAACATCGCCACCAGCATGGCGCCAATCAGCGCTGCGCTGCGCAATGCCGTTGACACCACCATGACATACAGATCTTTCACCACCTCCGTGTCGTTGGTTACACGCGATATCAGCTGCCCGACCGGTTGAGTATCGAAAGTGCTGAGCGGCTGACGCAGTGCCGCGTCCATGACGTCAGTGCGCAGCTGTTGCACAACCCCGACGGCCACCCGGTTAAATAACAGTGTCTGGAAATAGTGCAGCACGGCGGCCAGAATCTGCAACAGGAGATAGGCGGCGGCCAATCCAGCGGCCAACGCATACGGAAACTCGCCTTTCGCCACAAGATGGTCAATAAAGTAACTCACCAGAACCGGGCCGGAAACCTCAGCGGCGGCGGCCACCCACAACATCACTATCCCCACCGCCAACGGCTTACGCCACGGCGAGCCGTAGGCCAGCAACCGTTTTAATGTCGGCCAAAGCTGTCGAGGACTATTCATTGTTTTCCCCTTCCGCCAGCGGCACATCATCCAGTGCGGCTTCTAATTGCTGATAGCGGTACATATCGCGATACCAGCCGGCCTGGGCGACAAGCTGACGATGACTGCCTCGTTGAATGGTCTGCCCGTGCTGGAGCACCAGGATCTCATTCGCCTCCGTTAAAGCAGAGAGTCGGTGCGCGCTGATAATCAATGTCCGCTGCTCGCCCCACTGTTTAAGATTTTGCAGGATCTGATGTTCCGTCCGCCCGTCAACCGCGGACAAGGCGTCATCCAGGATCAGAATTTCCGCTTCCAGCAATAACGCCCGGGCAATCGCGATGCGCTGTTTCTGACCGCCGGACAACATGACGCCGCGCTCCCCCACTTCGGTGTCATACCCTTGCGGAAGCCGCAGAATGTCATCATGCACGCTGGCCAGGCGGGCGGCTTGTTCGATATGTTGCCGGGTGGCGTCAGGGCGTCCCAACGCAATATTGTTCGCCACCGAATCAGAAAACAGGAACGGTGTTTGCCCCACGACGGCAAAACGGTGACGCAATTCATCCAGCCGAATGCTCGACAAGGGAACGTTATGATAGCGAATATCGCCTGACTCAATATTAAAGTGGCGAAGAATAAGCGCCAGCAAGGTACTTTTGCCTGAGCCGGTAGGGCCGCACAGCCCGAGCACCTTTCCCGGCTTCAGCGTAAAGCTGACATCTTTCAGCACCCCTCGGGGGCTATCAGGATAATGAAACGCATGAATATTAACCTCAAGCGCGCCACGCTCAGCCGGCAGGGATTGCGTGCCGTCCGTGACGACCAGATCTTCCGACAGTAGCTGGCGAATACGGCTATAGGCCGCGCTGCCGCGTTCAACGATATTGAACATCCACGCCAGCGCCAACATCGGCCAGATCATCAAACCGAGATACATAACAAAACTGGTCAATAGCCCCAGCGTCAATGAGCCATTGATCACCATCCAACTGCCGCCGCCGATAGCCAGCAGATGCGACAGCCCGATAGCAATGTAAATAGTGGGATCGAAACGCGCATCTACCCGTGCGACATACATGTTCTTGGCCCCCGCATCCGCGGCGACCTGAGCAAAACGCGCCGACTGATAGTCTTCCAGACCAAACGATTTAATCATGCGAATGCTGGTCAGACTTTCCTGCGCCTGATCGTTAAGCGAGGAAAATGCCGCCTGAGCCGATTTAAAACGGTGATGCAACTGTGTGCCGTAGTGTTTGATAATCAGCGCCATGATCGGCATCGGCAACAGCGCCAGCAATGTCAGTTGCCAGCTTATCTGGGTGCACATGACAACCAGAACCGCGCACCCCATCACCATCGAATCGACCAGCGTCAGCACCCCCTCGCCGGCGGCAAAGACCACGCGGTCAACATCATTGGTGGCGCGAGCCATCAAGTCGCCGGTGCGGTGGCGGAAATAGAAAGCAGGATGCTGGCGACTGAGTTGACGGTAAAAATCTTCACGTAACTCAACCGCCAATTGATAGGATGCGCCGAACAGCAAAACGCGCCAGACACAACGCAGCAGATAGACCATCGCCGCGGTCAGCAGCATAACGCCGATCCACTTCATGATCTCGGCCGCGGGCATATTGTGTTGCGTGACGCCATCAACCACCACGCCGACCAGCCTGGGGGGCAGCAATTGCAGAATGGCGATCATAATCAACAAGGCCACCGCGCCTAAATAGCGCCGCCATTCTCGACGGAAATACCAGCTTAGTTGAGCAAACAGTCTCACGCAGTTTTGATTCCAATATTCAGAGGAGTTGGTATGAACCCGGAAAAATGATTATACAGAAACCGATGGCTGATGAATTACAGCGATAATGGCAGTGCCGTAGTGTATTTGATGCGCTCCATGGCAAAACTGGATGTCACATCCACCAGCCCGGGAATGCCGTTCACCAAGCGCTTATAAAAATCATCATAGCTTTTCATATCAGCGACCTGCACCTGCATAAGATAATCATACTCTCCGGCCATCCGATAGAAAGACAATACTTCAGGCATTTCCGACACCACGCGGGTGAACGTTTGATACCACTCGCTATTGTGTTGCTGAGTCTTGAGCAATACGAACGCCGTTAGCCCCAACCCCAATCGTTCGTTATCCAGTAATGCGACGCGCGCCCGGATATAGCCCTCTTCTTCCAGCTTCTTCAGCCTTTTCCAGCAGGGCGTCGAGGTCAGATTCACCGACTCAGCCAGCGTTTGCAGCGAAAGCGTACAGTCCTGTTGCAATAAGCCCAATAAAGCACGGTCTATTTTATCTAACATAACGCCATTCCGTAGAAAACTTTCCTCTAAACTGCCCCATTTGAAGATAAAAAGGCAACCTTTTTTTCCTGAAAACTCGGTAATCTACTCATCATCAATGCTGAACGGACCGACATCATGACCAACACCTGGGTAAAAAACGCTATCCATGCCATAGAAGCTGATTTCCAACGTTCAGCTGATACGCACCTGATCCGACTAACCTTACCGGATTACCCCGGTATTTATTTCTATTTAAAAGACGAAAGCACGCATCCCAGCGGCAGCCTAAAACACCGGCTGGCCCGCTCTTTATTCCTGTATGGCCTGTGTAACGGCTGGATAAAACAAGGAACGCCGATCATCGAAGCCTCATCCGGCAGCACGGCCGTCTCCGAAGCGTATTTCGCCCGCCTGCTGGGGCTGCCGTTTATCGCCGTTATGCCCGCCTGCACCGCCAAACGGAAAATCGAGCAAATCGCTTTTTATGGCGGACAATGCCATTTCGTCGAACAGGCCGGACAAATCTATGCGGCCTCGGAGCAATTAGCCCGACAACTGAACGGCCATTATATGGATCAGTTTACCTACGCCGAGCGGGCGACCGACTGGCGAGGCAATAATAATATCGCCGACAGCATCTATCGCCAGATGTCACGCGAACCCTACGCAGTCCCCGACTATATTGTCATGAGCGCCGGTACTGGCGGCACCTCAGCGACACTGGGACGCTACATCCGCTATCAGGGGCTGAATACGCAACTGGTGGTGGTCGATCCTGAAAACTCCGTTTTCTACGACTGCTATCAACAGCGCGATCGCGCCCTTATCGGCAAATGCGGCAGTCGAATCGAAGGCATTGGCCGCCCACGGGCGGAGCCGTCATTTATTCCCGAGGTTATCGACAGCATGATACGCGTTCCTGACGCGGCCAGCATTGCCACGCTCTACTGGCTGGAAGGCATTCTGGGCCGCAAGGTTGGCGCGTCCACCGGCACCAATGTCTGGGGAATGCTGCATTTGGCCCGGCAAATGATGGCGCAGGGTAAACAGGGCGCGATTGTTACCCTGCTATGCGATAGCGGAGAACGCTATCTGGACACCTACTACAACAGCGCCTGGGTTGAAAAAAATATCGGCGACCTTACGCCCTATCTCAATATGCTGAACGCCAAAGCAGAATCCAACTCCGCGGCGGCGCTGGACATGGCCTGACGCCTGTGCAAGAGAAAGCGCCGCATCGCTGAACGGCGACGCTTTTTCAGGTAACATAGCGGTTTTCCCCCTCAGGGCCGCCCGTTCGCCTTGAGGCTCAATGCGTCAAGGTGAATGAAAAATGAAGCGCGCTGTTGTCGTTTTTAGCGGTGGACAAGACTCCACAACCTGCCTGATTCAGGCTCTGAAACACTATGATGACGTCCACTGTATAACGTTCGATTACGGCCAACGTCACCGGGCGGAAATCGAGATAGCCAGAGAACTCGCGCAGCAACTCGGCGCTACGGCACACAAGGTGCTGGACGTCGGACTACTGAATGAACTGGCCGCCAGCAGCCTGACGCGCGAAAACATCCCCGTCCCTGACTATGACGCCGATACGCAGGGGCTTCCCAGCACGTTTGTCCCGGGCCGAAACATCCTTTTTCTGACGCTGGCCTCCATCTATGCCTATCAGGTCGGCGCGCAAGCCGTAATCACCGGCGTGTGTGAAACCGACTTCTCCGGCTACCCCGACTGCCGCGATGAATTCGTCAAGGCATTGAATCAGGCGGTCACCTTGGGTATTGCCCGCGATATCCGTTTCGTCACGCCGCTGATGTGGCTCAATAAAGCGGAAACCTGGGCGCTGGCGGACTATTACCAACAGTTGGACACCGTCCGTCACCACACGTTGACCTGCTATAACGGCATTAAAGGCGATGGCTGCGGCCATTGCGCCGCCTGCCATTTACGCGCCAAAGGACTGGAACAGTATCGGCGCGATCCCGTTGGCGTGATGACGGCGCTGAAACAAAAAACTTCCGGGAGTAGTTTTTGACATCGCCACGGCAGCCCGCAAGGGTGGCGGCCAAGAATGGCACGCCACAAAAAAACGGCCTAAAATAGCGCGCGTAACAAATGTCAGGCAGGCCCAAATACCAGCCGAGCTTGCCTGCGCTTGATGATTTCCCTGATGCGCGATAACACTTTAAACAAACCGCCGCAGGCCAAAGACAAGGAAGCCACCGCATCTCAAGCCCGACGAATGGCGTTCAAGTACGCCAATAACTCGCCCTCCAGCGGCAACGTTTTTTGCCCGACAAGATCGATGCAAACAAATGTCAGCGTTGCGTCCGCAACAATAGTGTTATCGGACAGGCGGGTAACAGACTGACTCATCACGCCGCTTCTGGCGCCAAGCTCCAGCAATGCGCTGTCAATACGCAATTCATCCCCCAATACCGCGGGTTTGCGATAGTTGATATTGATATTCACCACGACAAAAGCAACATGCTTGCTTTTCATCCAGCCGAAAACCGCTGACTTTTCCAGCCACTGCCAACGCGCCTCTTCTAAAAACTCCAGATAACGGGCGTTATTCACATGTTGGTAAACATCAATGTGGTAACCACGAACGGTGATGAAAGTCTGCATAAAACCCTGCTCCTGCGGCAAAAGATCCGGATAACCCGTATCACTGTTATCCAGCCTAGCAGAGCGGTTCGCAACCGGCGGCCACTTCGCCACGCGGTTGCGAAAATCATCACAATTTTAAGCGTGACAGATTGCGCTCAACCAAGGCGGCGCCAATCCCGGGGACTTCCTGCAATTGTTCTAGCTGCGTGAAAGGACCGTTCTGTTCGCGATAATTGACGATTGCCTCCGCTTTTTTAAGGCCGACGCCGTTCATCACCGCGGCCAGATCTTCCGCCGTTCCCATATTAATGCTTACCTCGTCCTCATCAGTGGCGGGCAATAACGTTTTTTCCGATTGTTGAACGCTGGGCGCAGACTTCGCTGCGTTTCCGGTACTTTCGGTGCTCGGCGCGGCCTGAACGATTAAAGGTAACCCAGACAGACTCATGCCGACGATCAAGCAAAGCGCTTTTACTCCTGACTTTTTCATGCTGTTTCCTCCGTGTGTTTGACAGCATGGCTACCTTGCCGCAGGCGTGATTTCATCGCAAATGGCATTCTCTGAATATGGAAAAGGCCGCGAAAGCGGCCTTTTCCTGTTGCAACGATTTGCAAATTTATGCGGAGCTTATTGCTGTTCCTGCGCCGCCGCACCCATTTTAATTTTGGCTTCGCTGCGCAAACTGGTCAGCAAGGCATCAAATAGCGACCCCACCGAACTTTGCTGTATTTGATTGGCAAACTGCTCTTTCTGTTGGTCGGTCAGTTGATGCGGCGTAACGCTGTCCAGCGCCACCAATACCACATTGCCGGCCTGATCCTGAGAAATACCATAAGAAGGTCGATCGTTGACCGGCAGCGGCAGAGCAAAAATAGACTCCGCCATTGCATCCCCCTGGGAGATGGAAGAGAGGGTTTTTGGCTCGCTAAAGCTCAGATTGGCGGCTTTAAGCGCGTCATCCTTACCTTGTTTCAGCTCAGCCAGCATTTTTTCAGCTTCAACCCGCGCCTGCTGTTCCGCCTTCTGACGCTTAACCGTCTGTATGACCTGTTCGCGCACCTGATCCAACGGACGCGTGCTTTCCGCTTTATGCTCAGTAATCCGGATCACAAAAGCGCGATCGCCATCGACATTAATCACATCGGAGTTACTGCCCGGCCCACCATTCTCGCCCGCCAGTCCGCCATCGAAAATCGCCTGGGTGACCGGTTGGAAATTCAATGCCGCAGGCACTTGCTCGCGGGTAAACCAGTCGGTTTGCGTGGCTTTCACGCCCGCGGCTTCTTCGGCGGAGGCCAAAGACTCGTTGTCGTTGCTGGCGGCTTCGCTGACTTTTTGCTGCAATGCATAATACTCATCGAGCGCCTTTTCATGCTTCACTTTGGCGGCGATGTCGTCACGGACTTCACTCAACGGTTTGACCTGCCGAGGTTGGATATCATCAAGACGGACGATCAAATACCCAACGGAGGATTTTATCGCCGCAGAAACCTGCCCCTTTTCCGTCAGATTGGCTTGCTTGAGCTCATCAATGGTGGAGTTTTCATCCATCCATCCCAAATCTCCGCCATTGCGGCGCGAGATCACATCGGTAGACTTTTCTTTCGCCAGCGCGGCGAAATCGGCGCCTTGCTCAAGGCTATCCAGCACAGACTGCGCATCGGCTTCGGTTTTCACCTGAATAACGCTGAATTTCCTGCGCTCAGGCTGGGCGTAGTCACTTTGATTTTTTTCATAAAAATCGGCGATTGCGGCATTATCGACCGTGATTTTATCCATGATGCTCGCCGCATCCAGCGTGATATAGCTCACCTTAAAGGCTTCCGGCGCCAGGAAACGCGCCTGGTTCTGATCGTAATAGCTCTGGACTTCATCATCGGAAACGTTTTGCGTCTTGGCGTTGGCCTCAACGTCGATGGTCGCCAGACGAATAACCCGATCCTGAGCAGCCTGCTTAACCAGATTGTCGATTTCCTGCGGCAGAATGAACGCCGTATTGCCAAATCCGCGAATAAGTTGCTGTGAGGTCAACTGCTTACGCAACAGCTCGGCGTACATATCGGGCGTCATGCCCAGACGACGAACCTGAGCCAGGTATTTTTCATTATCAAAGCGGTTATTGGTTTGAAACGCAGGGACAGCGAAGATCGCCTGTTTGATTTGATCATCGCTGATATTCAACCCTAACTTATCAGCGTACTGATCCAGCAGCACTTCATCAATCAACTGTGCAAGGGACTGCCTGCGCAGTTGCTGCATATAACCGTCATTACTCGCCAAAATAGAAAAATTCTCACCCAGCGCTTCCTGCTGGCGGCTACGTTCGTTTTGTACCGCCTGTTCAAGCTGAGCCCGGGTAATCTCCTGCCCATTAACCTTCGCCGCATAGTCTCCGGAACCACCGATAAGATAATCGCCAACGCCGGTTAAAACGAATGACGCAATAATCAAGGCAAGAATAATTTTGAGCACGACGTTATTAGCGGCCGCGCGTAAATTGTCCATCATGTGTGACAACACTCCGCTGTAGTATGGATAACACGCCCTGCGCCGGCCTGAACCGTGCGTCCTTGTATTACTATGGACTGCAAACAAGGCCTGGGGCGTTTAAGCTCTGTCTGACAATAGTAACCTGAATTGCCAGTAAAAAAACATCAGGCATGTTTTTCAACATCTTTAGCGACAGCCCGCAGGGTGACAGGTATCTCCGCCCGTCATAAAAAATCGCAAAGCGATTTTCAACGTCGCTTGCGGCGGCCCGTCATAAAAAAAGGCACATCATAAAATGATGCGCCTCATATCTTACCTTACCAATATCTTTGCGTCAGATAATGTTTGGCAACACAGCGTGTTATCCGCCAAACCTGTGACGTAATAATCAGTTAACGGCGTCTTTCAATGTTTTACCCGCACGGAAGCCGGGAACTTTTGCTGCCGGGATACTGATCTCTTTACCCGTTTGCGGATTGCGGCCGGTACGAGCAGCGCGTTCACGCACTGAGAAAGTACCGAAACCAACCAAAGCAACATCATCCCCATCTTTCAGAGACTCGGTAACGGAACCAATAATTGCATCTAACACACGCCCTGCCGCCGCTTTGGAAATGTCAGCATCTGCGGCAATTTTGTCGATCAATTGTGACTTGTTCACTCTCTCATCCCCTCTGGAATTCAACTGTCGCGCTGAAATTTCCTAAAACACGACACGTAACTTTATATCAATCCTGTCAGACCTTAGCAAGTTACAGCTAAAACCAACAGTGCTCTAACTTAGCGGTACAAAAAAAGGCTGGCAAGCACGATTTAACTTACCAGCCCTGATTTTATCAAGGGTTTTTGCGATAGGTCACTATTTTGCCTTGGCGGTGGAGTTGGAGCTAACCACCTGCATGCCATAAGGCGCATTCAGCAACGCCAGCGCTAATACTTCCTCGATGCGTTTCACCGGATGGATATCCAGATCGGCAATGACATTTTGCGGGATGTCTTCAAGATCGCGCTTGTTATCATCCGGTATCAATACCGTTTTGATGCCGCCACGGTGAGCGGCCAGCAGTTTCTCTTTCAGGCCGCCGATCGGCAGCACCAGACCACGCAAGGTAATTTCACCCGTCATCGCCACATCTGCCCGCACCGGATTCCCCGTCAAACACGACACCAGCGCGGTGCACATCGCAATCCCCGCGCTCGGCCCGTCTTTTGGCGTCGCGCCTTCAGGAACGTGAACATGGATATCGCGCTTCTCATAGAAATCCGCATTGATGCCCAGTTTTTCCGCTCTGGCGCGCACCACGGTAAGCGCGGCCTGAATCGACTCCTGCATGACCTCGCCCAATGACCCGGTATAAGTCAGCTTGCCTTTACCGGGAACACAGGCGGTTTCAATGGTCAGCAAATCGCCGCCGACCTCCGTCCACGCCAGACCGGTTACCTGACCAACGCGGTTTTCTTCGTCCGCCCGGCCATAGTCGAAACGCTGTACGCCAAGGAAATCCTTAAGATTATCGCCCGTTATCTGGATATGTTTAACTGTTTTATCCATCAGCAGCATTTTTACCGCTTTCCGGCACAGCTTGGAGATTTCACGCTCCAGATTACGCACGCCGGCTTCACGGGTGTAGTAGCGGATAATGCCGACAATCGCGCTATCTTCCACGGACAGCTCGTTTTTCTTCAGCGCATTGCGCTCTATCTGCTTCGGCAAAAGATGCTGTTTGGCGATGTTTAATTTCTCGTCTTCGGTATAACCGGAAAGACGGATCACTTCCATACGGTCAAGCAGCGGCGCCGGAATGTTCATTGAGTTGGACGTGGCGACAAACATCACGTCCGACAGATCGTAATCCACTTCCAGATAGTGATCGTTAAACGCCACGTTCTGTTCCGGATCGAGGACTTCCAGCAAGGCGGACGCGGGATCGCCGCGCATGTCGGAAGACATTTTGTCGATCTCGTCCAACAGGAACAGCGGGTTTTTCACCCCGACTTTCGCCATCTTCTGAATCAGTTTGCCCGGCATGGAACCGATGTAGGTGCGCCGGTGGCCGCGGATTTCCGCTTCATCGCGCACGCCGCCCAGCGCCATACGCACATACTGACGCCCGGTCGCCTTGGCGATGGACTGCCCCAGCGAGGTTTTACCTACCCCCGGCGGCCCGACCAGACACAGAATCGGCCCTCTGATTTTGCTGACGCGGCTCTGCACCGCCAGGTATTCCAGAATGCGTTCTTTTACCCGCTCAAGACCATAATGGTCGGTATCCAGCATTTCCTGCGCCTTGAGCAAGTCTTTCTTCACTTTGCTGCGGGCATTCCAGGGAACCTGCACCATCCAGTCGATGTAGCTGCGCACCACGGTCGCCTCGGCGGACATCGGCGACATCATCTTCAGCTTTTGCAATTCCGCTTCGGTTTTTTCCCGCGCTTCCTTCGGCATTTTCGCCGCGTCGATCTTGCGCTTCAGCGCTTCATGTTCATCCGGCGCATCGTCCATTTCGCCAAGTTCTTTCTGAATCGCCTTCATTTGCTCATTCAGATAGTACTCGCGCTGGCTCTTCTCCATCTGTTTTTTAACCCGACTGCGGATCCGCTTCTCAACCTGCAACAGGTCAATCTCGGATTCCATCATCGCCATCAGGTACTCTAAACGCTCGGTGATGTCGGACATTTCGAGCACCGACTGCTTATCCGCCAGTTTCAACGGCATATGCGCCGCGATGGTATCGGCCAGACGCGCGGCATCGTCAATGCTGTTCAGCGAGGTCAGAACTTCCGGCGGGATCTTTTTATTCAGCTTGATATATCCCTCAAACTGATTGATCGCCGTGCGCATTAATACTTCCTGCTCGCGCTCATCAATCGCCGGGGAGTCCAGATATTCGGCCTGCGCGGCGAAATGCTCGCCGCTGTCGGAAAGTGTCGTGATCCGCGCGCGCTGCAACCCTTCAACCAGCACTTTCACCGTGCCGTCCGGCAGTTTCAGCATTTGAAGAATTGAGGCTACCGTCCCTACCGAGAAAAGATCGTTAATACTTGGCTCATCCGTTGAGGCCTCTTTCTGCGCCACCAACATGATCTTTTTATCATGATCCATTGCAGCTTCAAGGCACCGAATTGACTTCTCACGACCAACAAACAACGGAATCACCATGTGCGGATAAACCACCACATCGCGCAGCGGCAATACGGGGATTTCTATGCGTTCGGAACGCTCAGGGTTCATAGAGCTCTCTCTTAGTTTCGTTTCCGCCAGGTTAAGGGAATCTCGTGAAACGCGATCTTCACGGGTTTCACCAAATAGGTATTCGAGTATATGGGGATAAATATCTCACATTCAACGACCAGAACGCGTGTAAAAGCGAATGGGGGATAAAATCCCCCATTTTTGTCTTGCAGAACGGTGTAATCGGCTAATTATTCGCCGGATGCCTGCTGCGCTTCGTGTTTGCCATAAATCAGCAAAGGCTCGGACTGGCCGGCGATGACGGACTCGTCAATCACCACTTTATCGACGCTTTCCAGCGACGGAAGATCGTACATGGTCTCCAGCAATGCGGCCTCAACGATGGAGCGCAGACCGCGAGCGCCCGTTTTACGCGCCATCGCTTTCTTGGCGATAGCCGTCAGAGCGTCATCACGGAACTCCAGTTCAACGCCTTCCAGGTTAAACAACGCCTGATACTGTTTCGTCAGGGCGTTTTTCGGTTCGCGCAGGATCTGGATCAGCGCGTCTTCGCTCAACTCTTTCAGCGTGGCGACCACCGGCAGACGACCGATAAATTCAGGGATCAAACCAAACTTGATTAAATCGCCGGGTTCGACCTGACCCAACAGTTCGCCTTCCGTCGCCTTTTCAGCCGTGCCTTTTACCGTCGCGCCGAAACCGATACCGCGCCCGGTGTCGGTACGCTGCTCGATAACCTTATCCAGCCCGGCAAAAGCGCCGCCGCAGATGAAGAGGATCTTGGAGGTATCGACCTGCAAAAACTCTTGCTGCGGATGCTTGCGCCCGCCCTGCGGCGGAACGGCGGCGATAGTGCCTTCAATCAGCTTCAGCAACGCCTGCTGAACCCCTTCGCCGGACACGTCGCGGGTAATCGACGGGTTATCGGACTTACGTGAAATCTTGTCGATTTCATCGATATAGACGATACCACGCTGCGCTTTCTGCACGTCATAGTCGCATTTCTGCAACAATTTCTGGATGATGTTTTCAACGTCTTCACCGACATAGCCCGCTTCGGTCAAGGTTGTCGCATCCGCCATGGTGAACGGTACATCAAGGAAACGCGCCAGCGTTTCGGCCAGCAAGGTTTTACCGCTACCGGTCGGACCAATCAGCAAAATATTGCTTTTGCCCAGTTCGATGCCGTTACTGCTGTCGCCGTTGCGTAACCGCTTGTAGTGGTTGTACACCGCAACAGCCAGCACTTTCTTAGCCTGTTCCTGACCGATAACATAATCATCAAGATGGTGACGAATTTCGTGTGGCGTCGGCAGTGCGCTGCGTTCACGATGCGGCGCCACTTCTTTAATTTCTTCGCGAATAATGTCGTTACACAAGTCAACACATTCATCGCAGATATACACTGACGGCCCGGCAATCAGCTTGCGTACTTCATGCTGGCTTTTGCCGCAAAAAGAACAGTACAGCAACTTTCCTGAACCGTCTTTGCGCTTATCTGTCATGAGTAAAACCTCTTCTTAGTCTTTTGCCCGCAGGCCAATCACAGCGATATCGCTACAGCGAACGCCGATATTCATAGCCGATACGCGCCAAAAACATCGCAAACAGACCATCGGTCGAACACTGATTAAACTATCAACATAGCAGATTATCACTCACGGTGAGTAAATACAGAATCCACCAAGCCGTAGTCTACTGCCTCATTGGCAGAGAGGAAACGGTCACGTTCCGTGTCTCTTTCTATCACGTCAAGAGACTGGCCCGTATGTTTAGCCATCAATTCATTCATTCTGGCTTTTACTTTCAATATTTCTTTGGCATGGATTTCAATATCCGTCGCCTGCCCCTGGAATCCGCCCAGCGGCTGATGAATCATTACCCGTGAGTTGGGCAGGCAGATACGTTTGCCTTTCGCGCCCGCCGCCAGCAGGAACGATCCCATGGAACATGCCTGCCCCATACAAATCGTACTGACATCCGGCTTGATAAACTGCATGGTATCGTAAATGGACATGCCGGCAGTAATGACGCCCCCGGGAGAGTTGATGTACAGGAAAATGTCCTTTTCCGGGTTTTCAGCTTCCAGAAACAACATCTGCGCCACAATCAGGTTCGCCATATAGTCTTCGACCTGACCGGTCAGGAAGATTATCCGTTCTTTCAGCAGACGGGAATAGATATCGTAAGAACGCTCCCCACGAGAGGTTTGCTCAACCACCATCGGCACCAGGGCCATGTGGGGTGCTTGTGTTTCTTGTTCGCCACTGTATGACATTCACGTCTCCTAGATAAAATACGTCCTGCACCATTATCGCCCGATTCTACTTGAGATAAACGATGATGACCATGCTCATGCATTCGGCGCGCGTATCCGTGGGACAACACGGTTAGCGGACGTCCCTAATGATACCGGACTTTTCTCTTCACTTATGTGGGGCATTCATAGCGTTTTTCAAGCTTACACTATCCATTGTTTTATATTAAAGCGTAATCAGCCTCGCCCCCCGGCTGGTTAGCTTTCCCCTCTGTTACATAATAGTGCAATTTAAGGTTCGCCGTTTAACAACAAACAGAGGATACGGCTATCATTCAAATAGAAAAAACCCGCGCCATAAGGCTACGGGCTTTTATTGACAGGGAAACATCTCCCCTGACGCAGCAGCGGAATGATGCTTATGCGGTAGCAGGCGCAGTCTGATTCATCAGTTCATTAAAGCTGACGGATTTCTCAACCACTTTTGCTTTGGCAAGCAGTGTTTCAACCGCTTGTTCTTCCAATGCAACGTTACGCATGTTGTTCATCAGTTCTTTGTTTTTGCTGTAGAACTCGATAACTTCCTGCGGATCTTCATAGGCGGAAGCCATCTCTTCGATCAGTGCGTTGACGCGCGCGTCGTCGGCTTTCAGTTCATTGCTGCTGATGACTTCGCCCAGCAACAGGCCGACAATAACGCGACGCTTGGCTTGTTCTTCGAACAGTTCGCGCGGCAGTTCCAGCGCCTGTTTTTCATTGCCGCCAAAACGTTGCGCGGCCTGACGGCGCAGAACGTCAATTTCACCGTCGATCAGCGCGGCAGGCACATCGATTTCATTCGCCTTGACCAGACCGTCGAGAACCTGGGTTTTCACACGGTTACGCACCGCGCCTTTCAACTCACGTTCCATATTCTTGCGAACTTCGGCGCGCAGACCTTCCTGAGAGCCATCTTCCACGCCGAAACGCTTAATGAATTCTTCAGTCAGTTCAGGCAACTCGCGCTCTTCCACTTTCTTCAGAACGATAGCGAATTTAGCCGCCTTACCTTTCAGGTTTTCAGCGTGGTAGTCTTCAGGGAAATTCACATCAATGGTGAACTCTTCGCCGGCTTTGTGACCCACAACGCCATCTTCAAAACCGGGGATCATACGGTTCTGGCCCATAGCCAGTACGAAATCGGAGGCTTTGCCGCCTTCAAACTCTTCGCCATCGATAGAACCGCTGAAGTCGAGAGTAACGCGATCTTCAGCCGCCGCCGCGCGATCGGTTTCTTTCCAGGTCGCCTGTTGCTTACGCAGCGTTTCCAGCATGGTATCCACGTCGGCGTCAGTGACTTCAACCACCGGTTTTTCAACTTCGATGGCTTCCAGATCTTTCAATTCGACTTCCGGATAAACTTCGAACTCCACAGAGTATGTGAAGTCGCCGCCCACCTGATACTCACCCGGAACATAGTTCGGCGCACCAACTGGGTTAATCTTTTCTTTGATGATGGCGTCAACGAAATTACGCTGCATCAAATCGCCCAGCACGTCCTGACGCACGGATGCACCATAACGCTGAGCGACAACGTTCATCGGCACTTTGCCTTTGCGAAAGCCGTCAATACGTACTTTTTTGGCCACGTTGACCAGTTCGCTCTTAACTGCACTCTCAATGCTGTCAGCAGCAACGGTAATCGTTACACGGCGCCCAAGGCCTTGAGTGGTTTCAACAGAAACTTGCATCTTGTTACCTCAAAAAATCACAGTGCTCGGTCAACCCCAAAACTATTCTCACAACAGCAAAACCCGTTTCGAACAAGCGCCAACCGGCACGTCGAAAAGGCCTTACGGAACCGGGACGGCCACCATGTCGTTACCAGACCCGATTCCCTGTAGTCAGAAGCGTCCCGAATACATTCCGGAAAAATAGACGCGGCATTATAGCGGTATAGATAGGATGAGTCGAGGACGGCGGGCAGACTATTACAACAGGACATTCACACTTTGATGAATAACCCGTTCGCAAACGGGTTATATCAAGAATTATGACATGATGCCGGCGCCGCCGCAGGGGGGTGATGAAGGAACGCTATTCTGCAAACTCTCCCATTCTTTTCGCGTATAGGTATGCAGCGCCAGCGCGTGCACCGTACTGGCTAATTCCGCGGCCAATAACGCATAGATAGCCCGATGGCGGCCCAACACCCGTTCCCCGGAAAAACGTTCGCTGACTATCACCACCTTGAAATGGCTTTCAGATCCCGCGGGCACGTTATGACGATAGCTTTCATCGATCACCTCCAGGTGGAGCGGCTCGAATTCCACACGCAATTTTTCTTCTATGACTTCACGTATCATACGGCTACCCCTTCGGCTTTAAAAAAGTTCGCTGTCCCACATCCATTTTAGCTGCTTTGCACAGCGCTATGGCTCTGTAACATAACTATTAAGGGAAAAATAGCAACCGGCCGACATTTATTCAGCGGTCTCGATGTGATAAAAACGATTTTGCCAGAGGTAAGGGAGAGAAAAGATAAATTTCAGGAGAAATTACCCACTCTCCGCTCTTTCCCCTGTCGGCGGCAATGATATGATATCGGGAATTTTTATCAGCTCACCACCCTAATCATTACTGAGAAAATACCAATGTTAAAAAAATTATTTTTCCCTCTTCTGGCCGTACTGATACTTGCGGGTTGCGCAAACAGAAGCAATACCCTCAATATTACGCCCAGCATCAGCCTTCCCTCACAGGATCCGACGCTGATGGGCATTACGATCAGTATTAACGGCGCGGACCAGCGTGCCGATCAGGCGCTGGCTAAAGTTAACCGCGACGGGCAATTGCTGACCCTGACTCCGTCACGCGACCTGCGTTTCCTGTTGCAGGAGGCGCTGGAAAAACAAATGGCCGCTCGCGGCTATATGATCGGCACCGGCGGCCCGGTCGCGTTGCAGATCGTGGTGAATCATCTTTATGCCGATGTATCCGAAGGCAATCTGCGTTACAACATCACCACCAAAGCGGATATTTCGATTATTTCCCAGGCGAACAACGGCAACAAGCAGGTTAAAAACTACCGGGCGACCTATAGCGTCCAGGGCGCTTTTACCGCTAACAATCAGAACATCACCAATGCCGTTAATACCGTGTTAAGCGATGTCATTAACGATATGGCGCAAGACACCAGCGTCAGCACATTTATTAAAGAGAACGCCCGTTAATTACTTCAATCCGCTTCCTTTGCTCTGCAACTTCCCCTGCGGAGCAAGGGAAAGGACTTCCCATGCTTAGTCGTATCATCAATCTGTTTAGTCAGCGTAATTCGCTTTTCCTGCTGCTGCTCGGGTTTGCTTCCGGCCTACCGCTGGCGCTTACCTCCGGCACCTTGCAAGCCTGGATGACGGTAGAAAATGTCGATCTGAAAACCATCGGATTTTTCTCTCTGGTCGGTCAGGCGTACGTCTTCAAATTTCTGTGGTCGCCCTTGATGGATCGCTACACCCCGCCTTTTCTCGGGCGCAGACGGGGATGGCTGCTGCTGAGCCAACTGTTGCTGATCGTGGCGATTGTCTGCATGGGCTTTATGAATCCCGCTCGCGATCTCTGGTGGCTGGCCGCGCTGGCGGTACTGGTTGCGTTTTGCTCGGCGTCACAGGATATCGTGTTTGATGCCTATAAAACCGACCTGCTGCCGCCGGCGGAGCGCGGAACCGGCGCCGCCGTTTCAGTATTGGGGTATCGACTGGCGATGCTGGTCTCCGGCGGACTGGCGTTGTGGATAGCGGACAGGCTATTGGGCTGGCAGGCGACTTACTGGCTGATGGCGGGATTAATGCTCATCGGGGTGCTTGCCACCCTGCTGGCCCCCGAACCGGATAACAGCCAGCCCGCGCCGCGGACGATGGAACAGGCCATCGTTGCGCCGCTGCGTGACTTTTTCGGCCGCAACAATGCCTGGCTGATCTTACTGTTGATCGTGTTGTACAAATTAGGCGATGCCTTCGCCATGAGCCTGACGACCACGTTCCTGATCCGCGGCGTCGGTTTTAACGCCGGGGATGTCGGTCTGGTAAACAAAACGCTGGGCCTGTTTGCCACGATTGTCGGCGCGGTTTACGGCGGATTGCTGATGCAACGGCTGACGTTGTTCAGGGCATTGATGCTGTTTGGTATTTTGCAGGCGGTATCCAATGCCGGCTACTGGTTGCTGGCGATCACCGATAAAAACCTGTTCAGCATGGCCAGCGCCGTTTTTCTGGAAAACCTGTGCGGCGGAATGGGAACCGCGGCGTTTGTCGCGCTATTAATGACGCTGTGCCACAAATCTTTTTCCGCGACGCAGTTTGCCTTGCTGTCGGCCCTTTCCGCCGTGGGACGGGTGTATGTCGGCCCGATTGCCGGCTGGTTTGTCGAGGCCCACGGCTGGGCATGGTTTTATCTGTTTTCGATCGTCGCGGCCTTGCCAGGTCTGTTTCTTTTAATGGTGTGCCGAAGAACATTGGAATACATGCAAAAAACCGACGCTTTCCTGTTGCGTCACTCGTTTCCCGGTTATTACAGCGCGGCATTGCGTACGCTGGCTATCGGTTCGAGTCTGTTGGGCTTGTGGTTAGTGCTGCTGATAACCAATGCCATGGGGTGGACTGCCCTGCCATGGCTGGCCGATTACGTGTTGATGGCGGGCGGCGGACTGGCGCTGCTGGGCATTCTACTCGGCAGCCTGCTGGACTATCTTTCACTGCGGGCGCCGTCGAAACGTTACGGCTGAGCGGCGTCAAAGGGATAAAAGCGCCTTATTCTGTGGTTTTATCCCCTTATTAAATTATTTTTTTGTAAATAATCGGGTAAGGGGAAAAATTTATTTCATACGGCAACCTTTTTCGTAAACCTATTTTGTTTTTTTGACGAAAATGCTTGCCATACCCAAAATATCTACTCTCTTGAAAATAAAAGTCGCTATGGGTTGTAATTTTTTATTATCAATCCATACTTTTGCCTGGGTAAAACGTTAATTACCTGTTTTTAAATACCATTTTTTATTTACTGCTGTCTTTGTGACAATTCGTGCAAAAAGCAGCAACAACTGGCTGACATAACCCTAATCATGTTTACAGTACAGTAACCTTCCCGTAAAATGCCCGCTCGCGTGAAATGACAATAGAGCCCTTGTAATTGAGGTCGCTAGATGAGACTCAGGAAATACAATAAAATTTTTGGGATGTTGTCTTTATTTGCAGCCACAGCACTGCTCAGCGGCTGCGATATGGCATTGATGAACCCCAAAGGACAAGTCGGGTTAGAACAACGATCGTTAATACTGACCGCCATCGGGCTGATGTTGATCGTTGTCGTTCCCGTCATCATTATGGCCATTGCCTTTGCCTGGAAGTTCAGAGCTTCCAATGAGAAGGCGAAATATACTCCCGATTGGTCCCACTCCAACAAGATCGAAGCTGTTGTCTGGACAGTGCCCATTATCATTATCGTTATTCTTGCAGCGATTACCTGGAAAACCACCCATTCGCTTGATCCTTATAAGCCTTTGGAATCCGACGTTAAACCCATTAATGTCGAAGTGGTTTCCCTTGACTGGAAATGGCTGTTCATTTACCCGGATCTGGGGATTGCCAGCGTCAATGAACTCGCTTTCCCTGCCGACACGCCTGTTGCATTCAAACTCACCTCTGACTCAGTGATGAACTCGTTTTTCATTCCTCGTCTCGGCGGACAAATCTATGCAATGGCCGGCATGCAAACCAAGCTGCATCTGATTGCCAACGAAGCGGGTAAATATGATGGTATTTCCGGCGGTTACAGCGGAAGAGGCTTCTCGGGAATGAAGTTCACGGCTATCGCCACGCCTACCCAGCAGGAGTTTGACCAATGGGTTGCCAACGTTCGTGCGTCTTCCAAGACACTCAACAGCATGGATGAATTCAACCAACTGGCCCAGCCAAGTGAATTTCATCCCGTGGAATACTTCTCCAGTGTTCAACCGGATTTATTCAGGAATATTATTCTCAAATTCACAGGCAACAACATGAACATGCAGCATCATGGCGAAGGCATGAAGCACGATGAAAACATGCGCCACGATGAGAGTATGAACATGGGCGAGCATGGCTCGCACCAAGGAGCCGAGGGATAATACGATGTTCGGAAAACTTACACTTGATGCGGTTCCGTATCATGAACCTATTATCATGGTCACCGTGGCGGCGATCATTGTCGGCGGCCTGGCGCTGCTGGCGGCACTTACCTATTTCGGCAAGTGGAAATGGTTATGGACAGAATGGTTTACCTCTGTAGACCATAAAAAGATCGGCATCATGTATGTCATCGTCGCGTTGGTGATGATGGTTCGCGGTTTTGCCGACGCCATTATGATGCGCGGTCAACAGGCGCTGTCCTCCGCCGGTGAAGCCGGCTTCCTCAACGCGCACCACTACGATCAGATCTTCACCGCTCACGGCGTGATCATGATCTTCTTCGTGGCGACCCCGTTCGTCGTCGGTTTGATGAACCTGGCGGTTCCTCTGCAAATCGGCGCCCGCGACGTGGCCTTTCCTTTCCTGAACTCGCTGAGTTTCTGGTTATTTGTGGTCGGCGTCATTCTGATCAACATATCGCTGGGAATCGGCGAGTTTGCCCAAACCGGCTGGGTGGCTTATCCACCGCTTTCCGGCAAGGAGTACAGTCCCGGCGTCGGGGTCGATTACTGGATATGGAGTTTACAGATATCCGGTCTGGGCACCACGCTGACCGGGGTCAATTTCTTCGCCACCATCATGAAAATGCGCGCGCCGGGCATGACGCTGATGAAAATGCCGGTCTTTACCTGGACGGCCCTATGCACCAACGTCCTGATTATTGCCGCATTCCCGATCTTGACGGTGACTATCGCGTTGCTGACGCTTGACCGTTACCTCGGCACCCATTTCTTTACCAATGATATGGGCGGCAACATGATGATGTACATCAACCTGATTTGGGCCTGGGGCCATCCCGAGGTGTACATTCTGGTGCTGCCGGTATTCGGCATCTATTCCGAAATCGTGGCCACATTCTGTAAAAAACGCCTGTTCGGCTACACCTCGCTGGTGTGGGCGACCATCGCGATTACCGTATTGTCGTTTATCGTTTGGCTGCACCACTTTTTCACCATGGGGTCCGGGGCGAACGTCAACGCCTTCTTTGGTATCGCCACCATGATTATTTCAATCCCGACCGGGGTTAAAATCTTCAACTGGCTGTTCACCATGTATCAGGGCCGCATTCAGTCCCACTCCGCCATGCTATGGACCATCGGCTTCATTATCACCTTCTCCATCGGCGGGATGACGGGGGTTCTGCTGGCTGTACCGGGAGCCAACTTCGTCCTGCATAACAGCCTGTTCCTGATTGCTCACTTCCATAACGTGATCATCGGCGGTGTGGTATTCGGGTGCTTTGCCGGTATTACTTACTGGTTCCCGAAAGCATTCGGCTTCACCCTGAACGAAACCTGGGGTAAACGCGCTTTCTGGTTCTGGATCATCGGCTTCTTCGTCGCCTTTATGCCGCTGTATGTGCTGGGCTTCATGGGCATGACCCGCCGTTTGAGTCAGCAGATTAATCCTGAGTTCCATGCATGGCTGGTGGTTGCTTCGGTAGGGGCGGTGCTGATCGGTATCGGCGTACTGTGCCAAGTGATGCAATTCTACGTCAGTATTCGCGATCGCCACCAGAACCGCGATTTGACGGGCGACCCCTGGGACGGCCGCACGCTGGAATGGTCAACCTCCTCTCCGGCGCCGTTCTATAACTTCGCCACCGTGCCGCACGTTCATGAACGCGATGCGTTCTGGGATGCGAAAGAGAAAGGCGAAGCCTACCGGAAACCGGCCGGCTATGAAGAGATCCATATGCCGAAAAACACCGGCGCGGGCGTCATTATTTCCGCCTTCAGCCTGGTGTTCGGTTTTGCCATGATCTGGCATATCTGGTGGATGGCGATTATCGGCTTTGCCGGAATGATCGTGACCTGGATCGTGCATAGCTTTAACCAGGATGTTGATTACTACGTTCCGGTTAAGGAAATCGAGCAAATTGAGAATCAGAATTTTGATCAAATCAGCAAAGCAGGTCTGAAACATGTCAACTGAAACTCTGACCAACCATAGCGCAGCCCATGCCGAGCATGGGCACCACGATGCAGGAGCCACCAAAGTATTCGGCTTTTGGATCTACCTGATGAGCGACTGTATTTTGTTTGCGTCTTTGTTCGCAACCTATGCAGTGCTGGTTAACGGTACCGCCGGCGGTCCGACAGGGCAGGACATTTTCGAACTGCCTTTCGTGCTGGTCGAAACTTTCGTCCTGTTGTTCAGCAGTATCACCTACGGCATGGCGATGATCGCCATGAACAAGGGTAACAAGTCGCAGGTTAACGCCTGGCTGGCGATGACCTTCCTGTTTGGTCTGGCGTTTATCGCGATGGAAATCTATGAATTCCATCACCTGATCGCCGAAGGCTTTGGCCCGGATCGCAGCGCGTTTCTGTCGGCGTTTTTTGCGCTGGTGGGGACGCACGGTATCCACGTTACCGCCGGCCTGATCTGGATCATCATCATGATGGTTCAGGTTTCCAGCCGTGGTTTGACCGCGACGAATAAAACGCGTCTGATGTGCCTGAGCCTGTTCTGGCACTTCCTTGACGTGGTATGGATTTGTGTCTTCACCGTTGTTTATCTGATGGGGGCGATGTAATGAGTCATTCTACCACCGATCATGCAGGCGCCAGCCACGGCAGCGTCAAATCCTACCTGATAGGTTTTGTGCTGTCGGTTATTCTGACAGTGATTCCTTTCGGCCTGGTCATGGCCGGCTCCGCTTCACATAACGTCATTCTTCTGACGGTCCTGGGATGTGCGGTGATTCAGATTCTGGTGCACCTGGTGTACTTTCTGCATCTGAATTCGTCCTCTGAAGAGCGTTGGAATGTGGTGGCCCTTGTGTTTACCGTCCTGATTATCGCAATTGTCGTTGTCGGCTCCATCTGGATTATGATGAGCGCGCACCACAACATGATGATCCAGTAACAGAGCCGTAAAAGATGATTAAGCAATACCTGCAAGTCACTAAACCAGGAATTATTTTCGGTAATCTAATTTCTGTTATCGGCGGATTTCTCCTTGCTGCCCAGGGCAGCATTGATTATGTCCTGTTTCTCGCCACCCTCGTTGGGGTATCGCTGGTTGTTGCGTCCGGTTGCGTGTTCAACAACGTCATCGATCGCGATATCGACAAAAAAATGGAGAGAACCAAGAATCGGGTTCTGGTAAAGGGACTGATTTCACTGAAAGTCACGCTGGTTTATGCGGCGGTGCTGGGTATTGCGGGCTTTGCGTTGCTGTATATCGCCGCCAATCCGTTAGCCATGTGGCTGGCCGTGATGGGCTTCGTGGTTTATGTCGGCGTCTATAGCCTGTACATGAAACGCCATTCTGTTTACGGCACGTTGATTGGCAGCCTGTCAGGCGCCGCGCCGCCGGTTATCGGCTATTGCGCCGTCAGTAACCAGTTTGACGCCGGCGCCCTGATTCTGCTGCTGATTTTCAGCCTGTGGCAGATGCCCCACTCCTACGCCATCGCCATTTTCCGACTCAAGGATTATCAGGCGGCCAATATCCCGGTGTTGCCGGTAGTGAAAGGCATTTCCGTGGCGAAAAACCATATCACGCTGTATATTCTGGCGTTTATGGTTGCGACCCTGATGCTCTCTTTAGGCGGTTATGCCGGTTACAAATATCTGGTGGTGGCCGCCGCCGTCAGCGTATGGTGGTTGGGCATGGCGCTGTCGGGCTATAAAAACGCCAATGACGACCGGGTATGGGCCAAAAAACTGTTTGTGTTTTCCATTGTCGCCATTACCTCGCTGAGCGTGATGATGTCCGTCGACTCCATCGCTCCGACGCAGGACGTGTTGCTGACCTACCTGCGCTGACAAAAGCCGCATTCGAAAACTCAGGCGGATTTATCCGCCTGTTGTTTTTTTATACCGCCCTCTTCGACTCCGCCCGCCAAATAACGTAACAAACCTGTCGTTTACGCAATGATGGATAACCAACTAGAATAGCGCCGACTGTTTTCCCGAGGTATCAATGAACGATAACAAAATGACCCCAGGCGAGCTCCGTGCGACATGGTGCTTAGGCACGGTATTTTCTCTGCGTATGCTCGGCATGTTTATGGTGCTGCCCGTTCTGACCACCTACGGTATGGCGTTGCAAGGCGCCAGCGAAGCCCTTATCGGTATTGCTATCGGCATCTATGGCCTGATGCAGGCCATTTTTCAAATCCCATTCGGACTGTTGTCAGATCGCGTTGGCCGAAAACCGTTAATCGTCGGCGGATTGCTGATTTTTGCGCTGGGAAGCGTGATTGCCGCCCTCAGCGATTCAATCTGGGGCATCATTCTTGGCCGCGCCTTGCAAGGATCGGGCGCTATCTCCGCCGCCGTCATGGCCTTGCTTTCCGATCTCACCCGCGAGCAGAACCGCACCAAAGCCATGGCGTTTATCGGCGTCAGTTTCGGCGTTACCTTCGCCATCGCCATGGTTTTAGGCCCCATCGTCACCCATGCGTTTGGATTACAGGCGCTTTTCTGGGGCATTACCCTGCTGACGCTGATCGGCATTGTGATTACCCTTACCCTGATCCCCGCCGCCCCGGCCCATATACTGAACCGCGAATCGGCGATGGTGCGCGGCAGTTTTCATAAGGTCTTGGGCAATAGCCGGTTACTGAAGCTGAACGTGGGCATCATGTGCTTACACATTCTGCTTATGTCGAGCTTCGTTGCATTGCCAAGGGTGCTGGAACAAGCCGGGCTGGCGCCGCAGGACCACTGGAAAGTCTATCTGGCGACCATGCTGATTTCATTCGCCGGCGTAGTGCCCTTTATTATTTATGCCGAATTGAAACGACGGATGAAGCAGGTGTTCGTCGGCTGTGTCGTGGTGCTTATCGCCGCCGAGCTGGTGCTGTGGTCGGCAGGAAATCAACTCGGATACCTTATCCTCGGCGTACAGCTTTTCTTTCTGGCATTCAACGTGATGGAAGCCCTGTTGCCTTCGCTGATCAGCAAAGAAGCGCCGGCCGGATACAAGGGCACGGCGATGGGCGTCTACTCTACGACGCAGTTCCTCGGGGTCGCGATTGGCGGCAGTCTTGGCGGAGGGGTATTCGAATTGTACGGCGCGGCGTTTGTTTTCATCGCCGGCGCGGCGATTGCGGTTATCTGGCTGATGGTCAGCCTGACCATGCAAGAACCGCCCTACCTCAGCAGCCTGAGAATTACGCTCTCCGATTTCGCCTTACGCAACGGCGATCTGGAGCAAAAAATGCGCACTCAGCCCGGCGTCGCGGAAGTGATTATCGTACCCGATGAGTTCAGCGCCTACGTCAAAATCGATAACCAGAAAATCAGCAGACAGCAGTTAGAGCAGTTGGTCAGCCAGCCGTGAAAAACAGACCGGCCGCGCTGACCTGTTACCGATTAATCACGGAAGTTCGTGAACTGGAACGGTTGCCCCAGGTCGGCGCCGCGCACCAACGCCATGGCGCCTTGTAAATCGTCGCGCGATTTCCCCGTCACCCGCACCTGCTCGCCCTGAATCTGCGCCTGTACTTTCAGTTTGCTGTCTTTAATCAGCTTAACGATTTTTTTCGCCAGCGTACTTTCAATCCCCTGCTTCAGTTTGGCCTCGACGCTGTAGGTTTTACCGCTGTGTTCTATCTCTTCGGGGATCTCCAGCGAACCGCCTTCAATACCGCGCTTCAGCAATTTTTCTCGTAGGATATCGATCAATTGCTGTACCTGAAAATCCGACTCGCTGGCCGCTTTGATGCTTTGTGATTTTTCATTCAGTTCAAAGCTGGCCGGAACATTGCGGAAGTCCCAACGGGTGCTCAGTTCCCGCGTCGCGTTTTCCACCGCATTACGGACTTCCTGCATATCAATTTCCGAAACAATATCGAAAGACGGCATAATTTGTTCTCCTGACAAGTTTGGCTGGCGAGCATCATAACCGCTCCTTTGTCATAAATAAAATACGAGCCGATAGCGAGCTTATCATCGTCAGACTTTACTCTTCGACGCAGACTCATTAGCCTGATATGCAAACTGCCGATAACAATAATGGCCTATGTTGGGCCTGGACAAGAACGTCTGTTCCCGTATCAATAAAGGGAGAATAAAATGAAAATAACCGTTCTTGGTTGCGGCGCGATCGGGCAACTATGGCTCGCGGCTCTGCATCAGCAAGGCCATGATGTCCAGGGATGGCTGCGTATTCCGCAGCCTTTTTGTCCGGTCAATGTGATCCGGTTAAACGGCCAGCACTGTAACCTTAACCTGACGGCTAACGACCCCGACCATCTGGCGCACAGCGAGTTATTGTTAGTGACGTTAAAGGCCTGGCAGGTTTCCAATGCCGTCGCCGCATTACTGCCGCGACTCAGCCCGCATTGCACCATCTTGTTATTGCACAACGGCATGGGCACGCGCGAGGAGTTACCGCCTCTCAGGCAACCGTTGATTTTCGGCATCACGACCCATGCCGCTCGCCGTGATGCGACCACCGTGGTGCATGTCGCCGCAGGCACGACACATATCGGCTCGGTTAATGATGCGGACACGCACGGCTACCTTGCTGAAGTGCTGCATCAGGCTTTACCCGACGTTGCCTGGCATAACAATATTACCGCGACCTGCTGGCTGAAGCTGGCGGCCAACTGCGTCATCAATCCGTTAACGGCGCTCTATCAATGCACCAACGGAGAATTGCAGGCTTACCCGCAACAGCTTAAGTCGCTTTGCCGGGAAATTGCCGAGGTAATGGAGCGGGAAGGTTTTCATACCTCGGCGGATAGCCTGCTACTCTATGTTAACCAAATCATTCAAAACACGGCGGCCAATACCTCTTCCATGTTGCAGGATATTCAGGCTCAACGTCACACCGAGATTGACTATATCACCGGTTACCTGCTGCGGCGCGCGCGCGCCCACGGCCTGAGCGTCCCGGAAAACAGCCGTCTGTTTGAACAAATCAAGCGAAAGGAAAATGAATATGAACGCATCGGTACTGGTGTGTCTGGCTCCTGGCAGTGAAGAAACGGAGGCCGTCACCACGATAGATCTGCTGGTCAGAGCCGGCATTCAGGTGACGCTTGCCAGCGTCGCCAGCGACGGCAACCTGGAAATCACCTGCTCCCGCGGCGTGAGGCTTTTAGCCGATGCCCCGCTGGTGGCGGTGGCGGATCGGCACTTCGATGCCCTGGTGCTCCCCGGCGGGCTGCAAGGCGCCGAATGTTTCCGCGATAGCCCCGTGTTGGTGGAGTGTATTCGTCAGGCGCATCAGGAAGGGAAAATCGTGGCGGCGATGTGCGCCACCCCGGCCTTGGTGCTTGAACACCATCAGCTTTTCCCGATCGGGAATATGACGGGCTACCCGGCGCTGAAAGATAAAATCGCGCCCGAAAAATGGATGGAAAAACGCGTGGTTTACGATCCGCGCGTCAGCCTGCTGACCACGCAGGGGCCGGGAACCAGTATGGATTTTGCCCTGAAATTGATTGACCTGCTGCTGGGTAAGGAAAAAGCCGCCGAGGTGGCGGCGCAATTAATTCTGCCGCCCGGTATCTATAACTATGCGGATTAATTAATAGACTGATTGATCAATCCGGCGTGAAAATGCCGTCCCACAGGTGAGACGGCATGGTTCAAGCGTTTATATTACGCGTTCACGGTTTTATTGGTACTCAATTGGGTGCGTTGGCGTTCCAGTTCCAGCGCGCCCCGATGAGACAGATAGCAGAAAATAATGCAGCAAATGATGCCGCCCATCAGCAGGTAAAAACCGCCATGCCAGCCTGATTTATCAACGATAAAACCAAATAGGCTGGTTCCCAGGCTGGCGCCCAGAATATAGCTCATAAAGCCGCGCAGACCGACCGCGGAGCCGACGGCAAAACTGGGAACAATCTCCATAGTTTGCACGGAAGCCAAAAATTGCGGCACATAGATCAGGCAACCCACAATCGCGGCAAAGAAGGTGACCACCAGCAGTGAATCCGATTTCCAGTATCCGATCAGGCAAATGAAAATCAATGCCATACAAATCATCGCCAGCGGCATACGACGCCCGCGGAACAACTTATCCGACAACCATCCGGCAAATAAGGTTGACGGGATCGCCGCCCATTCAAAAAATAAAAACGCAACGCTCATTTCACTCTTGGTGAAATGCTTTTCGCTTAACAGGTAGATAGGCAACCAGCTAATTATCCCGAAGCGCACCATATAGACAAAAACATCGACGAAAGAAATGTACCAGGCATGTTTATTTTTCAGCACATAGGTACAAAATATCTGCCAGGTGGTCATATTTTCCGGCGCGGCATGCGACTGCCCGGCGGTATCAATGACAATTTCATCCTTGATGATCCGGTGGAGAGGGGGCAGGCCTTCACTAACGGGAGAACCTTTCCCAATCATCATCACTACGCCCGCCATTAAAATAGCGATAAGAGCCGGCACGATATAACTGGCGGTCTGCCAGTGTTGGCTTCCCAGAAAAGCGAAGGCGGTGCCGACTATCGGCGCGACAATACCGCCGCCCACATTATGAGAAATATTCCATACCGCGCCGACGCGTCCCCGTTCGTGCCGGGGAAACCAGTTGGCAATGGTGATAAAGGATGGCCCTACTCCCATTCCCTGGAAAAAACCATTACAGACCACCAACAGGGCAAATAGCCAGAAAGCGCCGCTGAAACCCATGCCGATATTAACCAGCGCGCACAGCAACAGGCCGATCGCCATATACATTTTGGGATTCGCCTTATCCGCCAGGGTGCTCATAAGACCTTTACTGATGCCATAGGTCATCAGCATACAGCTGCTGAGCAGGCCGATCTCCGTCGCGCTTAAATGTAACTGTTCCTTTAAATACGGCGTGGAAAGCGTGAAGTTATTACGAACAATATAATAAGACAAATAACCCAGAAAAACGCCTAAAAGCGCCTGAATTCGATTACGCTGATAAACCACCATAATTTCATTATCAGGAACTTTGTGCGTTGCGATTCTGGGTTTAATAAATGAAAACATAATTTTACCCTGGTGTTATAAATAATTAATAATCATCCCCATCAACCCGAATAAAATACTCGAATGATGTATTGACGGAATAAAAAACGATATATCACTATGACATGACTGGATGTTTCACTCTATTTCACTGCGGTATGAACACAGCATGAATAGATTGAAAGCAGGATGCAACCGCCTGGTTTTGAGTCAAAACTGACTCAAAAAAATAAAAATTACGAGTCAATATTATCTCAATTTAATTATTTTATTTTTTATTTCCCTTTAGGCCGGTTAAAATGGTAAAAAACGGAACAAATTATCATTAAACACTTTATTCTCTATTTTTTATTTTTTTGATGCGAGTCACACAAAACAGGTGTAAGAATGCGTTCGTTCAGGCTGGTCACGATCTGGCTTATAAACTTTCTGATGTTGTCGCCGCTGTGGGCCAATGAATTGGTTATCGCCACCACCTTCTCGCCCGAGGCAACGGCGAAGATGATGTCTCACTGGCACAGGCAATCGTCATCCCTGCCTGTGCGCACCCTGAACCGTACCAGTTCTTCGCTGGAACGCCTGATGGATACGCCATTAAATGACGGCATCGATCTGATCCTGACCTCATCCCCTATGCTGATGCAACATTTGCAGGATCGCCAACTGCTGTCGCCAATCCCTGTTCTTCCGCTGGAAAGCCAGCGTCTGGTTCCCGATTCCATTCGCGGCAGCGCCGCCGCCATCGCGATTTCCGGGTTTGGCATTCTGGCGAATTCCGCGGCGCTGCAAGAGAAAAATCTGCCGCCGCCGGCTAGCTGGGATCAGCTAAAAGATCCTCGCTATCAGTCGTTGATTTTGATGAGCAGCCCTTCCCGCTCGGATACCAGCCACCTGATGATTGAAATGCTGCTGCAACAACAGGGGTGGCGGCAAGGCTGGGCGACGCTGATGGAAATTTCCGGTAATCTGGCGACCATTTCCTCGCGCAGTTTTGGCGTGGCCAGCAAAATAAAAACCGGGCTGGGCGTGGCCGGGCCGATCATCGATAATTACGCCACGCCGTTGCTAAAAGATCCGCATCTGACATTCCGTTATATTCCCCAGGCCGGCGCCGCTCCTACGTTTATCGCCATTGCCCGTAACAGCGCCAATAAAGATCTGGCGATACGTTTTATTCATTTTTTGCTCAGTAAACAGGGGCAGGACATTCTGGCGGATAACGATACCGGCAAATTCCCGGTTTTCCCTCTGCCCGCGCATAACCCGCGCGCCCAGCAACAATTTATTCTGCTGCAATCATCGCCGCCCGATTACCGCCGCGTTTTACTGCGCCAAAAATTGGTTCAGCGGCTGTTCGACACCGCGATTACCTTCCGCCTGAACCAGTCTCAAGATATATGGAAAGCGCTGCATAATGCGGAAACGCGTCTGCATCGCCCGTTGCCCGACATTCGCGCGCAACTGACCGCCATGCCCGTCAGCGCGCAACAGGCCGACGACCCTGACTATCTGCGGCAATTCAATCAGTCGGCAAACAATAGCATTCCGCTTGAATCACGCTTGATTGAATGGCAACGGTTTTTTCAGCATCAACATCAGCAGGCGCTCCAACAACTGGAGGCGGTGGGTGATTAAATTTTTTAAAACCATGACCATCAGCAACAGCTTACGCTGGGCGTTTGCTTTCGGCGCCGTATTGACGCTCTCCGTCAGCGCCATCAGTCTGTATTCATGGCGTGAACAAAGCTCGCAGATCCGCTATGCGCTAAACGAGTATTTTCCCAAAATCCAGGCGTCTTTTCAGCTTGAGGATAATCTTAATATTCTGATTAAAGAGCTGAATGAATTTCTGACGGCGGAGAGCACCAGCCTCAGGCTACAGCGACGGGAACAAATTCTTTCCCGGCTGAATATTATTCACAAAGCCAGCCGGCAGTTAACCTTTGACGATCGCCATCTGCTGGAAGAGACGATCCGGCAGATGCGCAGCCTGTTGACCCAGCTCGACGGCATATTGGCGGCCAACCTGGTTATGCGGGAAAAAGCCAATGAAATGACCACCCGCATCAACTGGCTGCATGATGATTTTAATCTTGAATTAACCTCGCTCTCACAGGATATCAGTTGGCAGCAAAGCTCGTTGCTGGATCAATTCACCCAAAGCGCCGGGCAAAATAAAAACCCGCGCTTGCAGGATACGTTGCGGAATATTCAGGATGAGCTGCAACTGATTTACACCTTAGCCCATATCGAAAACCAGATCGTCGACGATTTACGGGAACAGCTGGCCGATCGGCATAGTGAAAATCTGGACAGCCATATACGCTATCTGAACTACCTGAGACAATCCGTCGACGACCTTATTCAGTCGTTGTCCCGTCATCCCAGCACCGTCACGCTGCGGCAAACCATCGACGAACTCTTGGCGCTGGGACTGGAAGAAAACAAATTACCGGCAATGTTGCGCGATCGAAGCCGGATTCAGGCTTCCCTCCGACAAACGACCCGTAGCAAGGAACAGGCGCTGAGCCAATTTCGCCATCAGATTGAACAGCAGTTGGGTAATAACCACCAGCAACTGCAAACCTTTAACCAGCGCCTTGAACATATTATGAATATCAGCGGCATGGTGATGGTGATAGCAACGCTGCTGGCGTTGCTATTCGCTTTTATCCTCAATCATGTCTATATCCGCTCGAAGCTTATCAAACGTTTCACCCAACTTAATCAGGCGGTCGCCAGGCTGGGGTACGGCGATCTGAATACCTCGATTCCGGTGTATGGGCGCGATGAACTGGGGCGTATTGCCGGTTTGCTGCGCAACACCCTGCATCAGATCAAGCGCCAACGTTCGCAGCTTGAGCAGGAAATTACCGAGCGTAAAGCCATTGAAAATAACCTGCGCACCGCCCAGGATGAATTGATTCAGGCGGCCAAACTGGCCACGGTCGGGCAAACCATGACCACCCTGGCGCATGAAATCAACCAGCCGCTCAATGCCCTTTCTCTGTATCTGTTTACCAGCGAACAGGCCGTGAATCGGCGCGATCGGGACACTGTCGCCGCTAACCTCACGAAAATGCGCGGCTTATTACAACGCATTGACAGCATTATTCGCCAACTGCGGCAGTTTTCACGCCGCAGCGACAGCGATGCCCCGCTCGGCCCCATCGATTTACGTCACGGCCTTCTCGCGTCCTGGGAGCTATTGGCCCTGCGTCACCGCCCGCTTAACGCCCAACTCATCCTGCCGGAAACGCTGGTTCGGGTGATTGGCGAAGATATCAGGGTGCAACAGGTACTGGTCAACTTGCTGACCAACGCGCTGGAAGCGACGAGCGAGGCGGCGCCGCGCATCACCATCAGTCAAATCATGCAGGGCGGCGAGTGTCTGTTGCTGATCGAAGATAACGGCCCCGGCTGGCCGCTGATATTGGCTCCCCGGCTGTTGAAACCTTTTACCACCAGTAAAGATATCGGCCTGGGAATCGGCCTGTCCATCAGTCAGTCCATCATGCGACAATGCGGAGGAGAACTGTATCTGGCATCAACGTTGGATCGGCATGCTCTGGTCATTCTACAGTTCAGGAAATCAGATGACGTTAACTGAAGAACAACACGTCCTTTTAATTGATGATGATAACGATGTGCTCGACGCCTACTATCAGATGCTCAAGCAGGCGGGCTATCAGGTCGTTCCCTGTAATAATCCCCAGCTCGCCGTTGAGATGATCCCGGACGAATGGCCTGGCGCGGTCATCAGCGATGTTTATATGCCGCAACTCTCCGGTCTGTCGTTACTGGAATATTTATTAAACCGGGATAAGCAACTGCCGGTGTTGCTGATAACCGGCCATGGCGATGTTCCTATGGCCGTCGAGGCGGTCAAAAAGGGGGCGTATGATTTTCTTGAAAAACCCGTCATGCCGGAAAAACTGCTGCGCTGTTTGCAGCAGGCGCTAAAAGAACGTCGACAGTTGATCCAACGCCGCCGCTGGCAGCGCAGTCAGTTGGCGGAAAATCTTATCGGCGTCAGCGGGTGGAGCAAGCAATTACGCGAGCGGCTGCAAATGCTGGCGGAAACCCGTATGCCGGCTTTTTTCTATGGCGAACTGGGCACGGGCCGGACGCTAGCGGCACGCCATCTGCACCAGCTCAGTATGAACCGCCACTTGCCGCTGGTCGTCTTTGACGCCGCCAGCGACCGGGCGGAAACGTTTGAAGAACACTGCGCGCGGGTACGGCAGGGAACCCTGATCGTTCGCAATATTGAACAGCTCAACCATCAGCAGCAGTATTTTTTGGCTCAACAGCAAAGCGATGAGGAGCGCGCGTTCAGGCTGCTGGCGATCGGCCAGCAGTGCGCAACCCGGTCGGCGACGCAGCAAAAAATCCTACCTGAACTTTATTATCAGTTTTCCATGACCCAGATAGAATGCGTGCCGTTATCCAAACGCCCGGGCGATATCGAACCGCTGTTTCGCCACTATCTCAAGCTGGCCTGCCAACGGCTCAACCGGGAATATCCCACGCTGAGCGATACATTTAGCAAAAGCCTGTATCGCCGCAGTTGGAGCGGCAACATCAAAGAGTTACGCAACGCGGCCGAATTATTCGCCGTTGGGGTAATGCCTATCGCCAGCGACGAAAAGGAGTGGGTCAGCCAGAGCGCCACCCCCACCCCGCTCGACGACCGCATCGAACAATACGAATGCCAGATCATTACGGAAGCGCTGGATATTCATCAGGGACGGATTAACGATGTGGCGGAATACCTTCAGGTGCCGCGCAAGAAGCTCTATTTAAGAATGAAGAAATACGGCATTGATAAAAAGGATTATCGCTTTTAACCGGCACCCGCGCCGCCGCCGGAAACCGACGGCGGCGCGGCGACGATCAGGGACGGTAGACTTTTACGTTGGTGAACCCTTGCTCATGCAGGTAAAGCGCCTGTAAACGGCTCATCACGCCACGCTCGCAATACAGCAGATAGGTTTTGCTCTGATCCAGGTCGCCGAACTGGGTGCCCAATTTATAGAACGGCAGCAGCCGGATCTCAATCTGCTCCAGCGCCAGCGGCTTATCTTCCTGCTCGTCCGGCGCGCGGATATCCAGCAACACATCGGTAGGCGCGAAAGCCACCACCGTTTCCACCTCAACCACTTCCTGACGGGTTTGCTCGGCAATTTCGCGAATATCAATATTGCGGGCTTCGCTGACCACCCGATCCAGAATAGTGAAATCGAAATGGCTCTCTTCGTGCTCGATTTTCGCTTTTACCGCTTTCACCGTGGGGCTTTTGGAGATAACCCCGCAGTATTCCGGCATGGTCTTGGCAAAGTCTTCCGTGCCCAGTTCACGCGCCTGCTTGATAATGTGCTCTTTGTCATGAGAAATCAGCGGACGCAAAATCAAGGTGTCGGAGGCGTTGTCAATCAAACGTAAATTGGTGAGCGTCTGGCTGGAAACCTGGCCCAGCGCTTCCCCGGTCACCAATGCCTGCACGCCGTAGCGCTCCGCCATTTGGGAAGCCGCGCGCACCATCATACGCTTAAGCACCACGCCCATCTGACCATCGTCGATTTTTTCCAGGATCTCGCCGACCACCGGCTCAAAATCGATGGCGATAAAACGCACCCGATGCGAGCTGCCGTAACGATTCCACAAATAGTGAGCCACCTGCTTTACGCCGATCTCATGCGCGGCGCCGCCCAGATTAAAAAAGCAGTAGTGTACGCGGCAGCCGCGACGCATCAGCATGTAACTCGATACGCCGGAATCAAAACCGCCCGAAATCAGCGACAGCACATCTTCCTGCGTCCCGATAGGAAAACCGCCGATACCTTCGTAGCGGGCATTAATCAGCAGTAAACGATCCTGATCGATTTCCAGATGAACGGTAACCTGCGGCGAGGTAAGATTGACCCGGGCGGTTTCAATATGTTGATTCAGACCGCCGCCGACATAGCGTTCCACGTCCTGCGAGCTAAACTCATGTTTACCGCGACGTTTTGCGCGAACGCAGAAGGTTTTCCCTTCCAGTTGTTCACGGTACAGCGCCAGCGTTTGCTCGAAGATGTCATGAACGTCGGTATATTCGCGATCTTCAACGTCAAGAATATGGTGAATGCCGGGAATGCGCGTCAGAGCGTCGCGAATAATCTCGCGCCGGCTCTCGTCTTTTGCGCGAACTTCGATATGATCCCAGTGACGGACAACCGCCAGCGCGTCATCATAATGTTTTAATACGTTGCGAATGTTTCCGGTCAGAATCTTGATAAAGCGCAACCGCACAGATTGGCTCTTGATGGTGATTTCCGGGAACAATTTAATGATAAACTTCATGGTGGCTGTCGTTACTTGGTCAGAACGGCGTAAAAAAATTTACCCCGAGCGCTAAAATCACGTTATCGGTAAAATCGGCCGGACAAGGATGATTTTACCCATAGCATCCAGGGCGCGGAGTATATCATTATATATACTCAAAGTAATTGGCGTTGCATCCCGGCGGTAAACGCCCCCCTCGCCGGATAATCCGCCGCCCAGGCCAGGGAGAGACAGCGTCTGCGACTTGCCGGATAACGCGTATAATGGCGTCGTTATACGTTGGCGATCACACGAAACAACGCTATGCAGCGACAAGGCTACGGCGTATAAAACCAGGATCCTGAAAGACTATGCCCAAGAAAACCGAGCAGCCAGCCAGCTTTGAAAGCTCACTGAACGAGCTGGAAAAAATCGTTACCCGTCTTGAATCCGGCGAATTGCCGTTGGAAGAGGCGCTAAATGCGTTTGAGCAGGGAATACAGCTTGCGCGTCAGGGACAGCAAAAGCTGCAACAGGCGGAGCAGCGGGTACAGATTCTGCTGAGCGACGAACCTGATGCGGCATTATCCCCCTTTACCCCGGACAGTGAATCGTTATGACAGACTTCACTGAGCAATTGAATGCTCACTCCCAGCGGACCAATCGTGTGTTACGTCATTTTATCGCCGCACTTCCCTTTCAGAGGAGTCCACTGGTCAATGCCATGGAGTATGGTTCACTGTTAGGCGGCAAGCGACTCCGTCCGTTCCTGGTTTATACTACTGGTGAACTGTTCGCTATGCCGTTGGAAAGTCTGGATGCGCCCGCCGCCGCGATAGAATGCATTCATGCCTATTCATTAATCCATGACGATCTTCCGGCAATGGACAATGATGATCTGCGCCGCGGTCAGCCGACCTGTCATATCAAGTTCGGCGAGGCAGGCGCCATTTTGGCCGGCGATGCCCTGCAAACGTTGGCATTCTCAATTTTGGCCGACGCGCCGATGCCGCAGGTCACCGACCGCTCCCGGCTGGCGATGTTGTCTGAACTGGCGCTGGCCAGCGGCGTTGCCGGCATGTGCGGCGGTCAGGCGCTGGATTTGGCGGCGGAAGGCCATCAGGTGGATCTCGCCGCGCTGGAACAGATCCATCGTCATAAAACCGGCGCGCTGATCCGCGCAGCGGTAAGACTTGGCGCATTGGCGGCCGGCGATCAAGGTCGCGCGGCGCTGCCTTATCTCGATCGCTACGCCGACGCTATCGGGCTGGCGTTCCAGGTGCAGGACGATATTCTGGATGTGGTTGGCGACAGCGCCACGACGGGCAAACGTCAGGGCGCCGATCAACAACTGGGCAAGAGCACCTACCCCGGATTACTGGGGCTGGAAAACGCCCGGAAAAAAGCTCGGGAGCTTTATCAGGAATCACTGGCATCGTTGGATGATTTAGCCACTTTCAGCCAGGCACCACTGAATATTGCGCCATTACAAGCGCTGGCGAATTTTATCGTTGAGCGCAATAAATAAAATCTCTGAATGAGTCTCTAATGAGTTTTGATACAGCGAAATACCCGACATTATCGTTAGTGGAAACACCCGATGAACTACGTCTGCTACCGAAAGAAAGCCTGCCGAAGCTGTGTGATGAACTTCGTCAATATCTGCTGGACAGCGTCAGCCGTTCAAGCGGCCATTTTGCCTCAGGGTTGGGCACGGTCGAACTGACGGTGGCGTTGCACTATGTCTACAACACGCCGTTCGATCATCTGGTCTGGGATGTCGGGCATCAGGCCTATCCGCACAAGATCCTGACCGGCCGCCGCGACCGCATTTCAACCATCCGGCAGAAAGGCGGTTTGCACCCTTTCCCGTGGCGGGATGAAAGTGAATACGACGTATTGAGCGTCGGTCATTCCTCGACCTCCATCAGCGCCGGGTTGGGTATGGCGGTGGCCGCCGAACGCGAAGGAAAAGGCCGCCGCACCGTTTGCGTGATTGGCGACGGCGCCATTACCGCCGGTATGGCGTTTGAAGCCATGAACCACGCCGGCGACATTAAATCAGACCTGCTGGTGGTGCTGAACGACAATGAAATGTCGATTTCAGAAAACGTCGGCGCGCTGAATAACCATCTGGCGCAATTACTGTCCGGCAAGCTCTACGCCAGCCTGCGCGAAGGCGGAAAAAAAGTGTTATCCGGTCTGCCGCCGATCAAAGAGCTGGTCAAACGCACGGAAGAGCATATTAAAGGGATGGTGGTTCCCGGCACCCTATTTGAAGAGCTGGGCTTTAATTATATCGGCCCGGTGGACGGCCACGATGTGCAAGCGTTGGCGCAGACGCTGAAAAATATGCGCAGCCTCAAAGGCCCGCAGTTGCTGCATATCATGACCAAAAAGGGCAAAGGCTACGCGCCGGCCGAGCAGGATCCGATTAGCTGGCACGCCGTGCCCAGGTTCGACCCCGCCAGCGGCACGTTACCGAAAAGCAAAGACGGCGCGTTGCCGACCTACTCCAAAATTTTCGGTCAATGGCTACAGGAAACCGCAGCCAAAGACAGCAAACTGATGGCCATCACCCCCGCCATGCGCGAAGGCTCAGGCATGGTGCAATTCTCCCGTGATTACCCGCAGCAATATTTTGATGTGGCGATTGCCGAACAACACGCGGTGACGTTCGCCGCCGGATTGGCCATCGGTGGTTATCATCCGGTGGTGGCGATTTACTCGACCTTTTTACAGCGCGCCTACGATCAGGTTATCCATGACGTGGCGATTCAGAATTTACCGGTGCTGTTCGCCATCGACCGCGGCGGCATCGTCGGCGCCGACGGACAAACCCATCAGGGCGCATTCGATCTGTCATTTTTACGCTGCATACCGAACATGATCATCATGACGCCCAGCGACGAAAACGAGTGCCGTCAGATGCTGTATACCGGCTATCACTATCAGCAAGGCCCGACGGCGGTGCGTTACCCGCGCGGCAACGGCACAGGGGCCGCACTGGCGCCGCTGGCTGAAATACCGATGGGTAAAGGCGTGGTTCGCCGTCAGGGTGAAGAGATCGCCATCCTTAACTTCGGCACGCTATTGCCGGAAGCGCAAAAAGCGGCAGATAAACTGAACGCCACGCTGGTCGACATGCGTTTCGTTAAGCCATTGGATGAAGCGCTAATAGTAGAACTGGCTAAAACACACGGCACGTTTGTGACCGTGGAAGAGAATGCCGTTATGGGCGGCGCCGGCAGCGGCGTAAATGAGCTGCTGATGGCAAAACGTATTACGGTTGCGGTACTCAACCTCGGCCTGCCGGATAAATTTATCCCACAAGGCGGTCAGGAAGAGATCCGTGCCGATATCGATTTAGACGCCGCAGGCATTGAGCGCAGAATAACCCAGTGGTTGAAGTAGATAACGCAGAAACAGGCCGGACAGCACATCTGGCCTGAATATCCTCTCGCGCGCCACGCTCAGTTCAGGCGCTCAATATCCGTCCCGCCCTACCAGCCCATGTCTACACAGACCCGGCATTCTAGCGTTTTTTTTTATCCGGCAACGGGAACCACCGCGCATCACTCGCCACTAAGATGGGAAAATGGAGGGGATGGAATGAACAAACGCGCTTTTCATATTGTCATGTCCCGGCTGATGAAATCATACGATATTGATACCACAAAAGCGGCTCAGAGCGGACATGACGTCTATATCATGACGCTGGAAGACGGCACCTCAATCTTTTTAATGGGCAACCAGCAGGAGTACCTGAACATCATGAGTCCCTTTGCCAGTCTGGAACAAGGGATAAACACGGCCAGCGGCACCCTGTTGTCACTTCTGGCGATCAATGCCTGGAGCCCCCGCCATCCCATGTTTACGCTTGGCGTTGATATTCACAAGATGAAAATAATACTTTCGTGTCGGCAGGCGCTCGCAGAACTGAATGACAGCGAAACGCACAAGCTGGTTCGCACTTTTATTGAAACGGTATTAACACTTCAGACATGGCTACGCCGGTAGGCGAAAGACGCGCGGAAAGCATAACGTTCGTTTCCGGTTGGAAACCGGGCCTATTACAGACCAATAAAGCAACAGATAAACAAGGAAGTCACCATGTTAAACCCATTGCAAAACCGATATTTTAGCGGCGAGAGGGCCGTCGATCCTCTGGCGAATTTCAATCGGGAATCCGTGGTGAAACTGCATGATGCGGTGAGTGCGGATTTTCTCGGCATCAGCCGTTTCGAAGGCAAAAACATTCGGGTTGACTCGTCTACCATGGAAAATCTGAACCTGGCGCAGGAAACCCTGCGCCAAGTAAAAATGATGCTGCCTTATGGCGCGGGTAATCAAAAAGCCGATATTATCGCGACGCAGGGGGAAAGCGCGGTACGCGTGTTGATGCATAGGGAAAAATCCGATTCCCCTTTTCCGATGGTAAATGCCAGAGAAGCCGCCCGCTATCAGGCAGGCAACTGCCATGAACATGCCGATTTGGCCTACACGCTGCTGGCCGGGAAAAAAGTCGATGCCCCGGTACAAATCGTCGACGATAAAAACTGGGAGCATGAATACGTGTTGATTGGCGATCCGCGCGACCAGACGTGGGGTGAACAAAAAACCGTGGTGGTTGATCCCTGGGTTAGACTCCCCACGGCGGCAACCCTGGCGCAAACCAGCAACAGAAATCCAGAGTCACACGCACAATCTCAAAGAGAGCGAAATGCGGAACCCGCACCGGCGGCGCTGGCATTACATAACATCAAACACGTGACGAGCGCGGAAGTAGCCCAATTCATAAGAGAAGAGCACATGCCCCAAATCGGCCCCGAGTTTCTTGCATGGATCCTCAATCCCGAGATCCCGGAAGGGGCTGATGCAAGCGAAGCTGAATTACTCGATGAGAAAAACGTCGCTAAAGATCCAAGTACGCGCTATTCCAGCCACTTTTTCAATGCCGCATCAATGGATAGCATTGCAAAAACCACGGTTGATCACCAAAAGGCCGCGCAACGCGCCTGGGACGAGATGCGCGCCATGACGCGTGATTAATGGCGACGGCGGCCTGATACAGGACGGGAAAGAGGATCAAAAAACGGGCCAGTGATACCCCAACCCGTAAATAATCCCCGCGGAAATAACGCCTGCGACGATGTCGTCGATCATAATCCCCATCCCGCCGTGCACATTGCGATCAAACCAGCGGATTGGCCAGGGTTTCCAGATATCCAGGCAGCGAAACACCACAAAACCCGCGGCAACCCATTGCCATTTATCCGCCGGCAACGCCATCAACGTTATCCACATGCCGACAAACTCGTCCCAGACGATACTGCCATGATCGTGAACGCCCATGTCTTTAGCCGTCTGATGGCACAGATATACGCCGATACAGATGCTGAACATCACCACCAGCGAATACAGCTCAAGCGGAAGAAACGACATCACATACCACAGCGGGATCGCCGCCAACGACCCTACCGTACCCGGCATCCAGGGCGACAAACCGCTGCCGAACCCGGTCGCCAACAAGTGCCACGGGTTGCGTAAACGCAGTCGGCTTTTCGCCGTTTGCGACCCTTTAGTTTTGTTCGCTAAAATGGTCATATCCTTTCCAGTTCAACGTAATCTCTTTCTCATCCCGGAAAAAGCGCAACCCTTCCGACGAAGGGCCGATTTGCCCAATACAGGTATAATCTGCGCCCAGATGCCCTAATGCGATATCCAGTGCGCCACGATTGATTTCCGGCACGGTAAAGCACAGTTCATAGTCTTCACCGCCTGACAGCGCCCAACGCAGCGCCTGCTCCTCATCCACGCGATCGCGCAAATAAGCAGAATAAGGGATTGCGTCCAGATTAATCCGCGCGCCGCATTCACTGGCTTTCAGCACATGTTGTAAATCAGAAATCAGTCCGTCGGAAATATCAATCGCCGAACTCGCCAAATCCCGCAGCGCCTGTCCCTGCAATATTCGGGGCTGCGGGCGCAGATGACGCCGGATCAGCGCCTGACGGGCGTCCTTCTCGCTAACCTGCAATTTATTCTGCAAGATCGCCAAGCCGGCGGCGCTGTCGCCCAACGCTCCGGTGACATAAATCCAGTCGCCGATTCGGGCGCCGGCGCGGGTCAACGCTCGGCCAGCCGGAACCAAGCCATAAATCGTCAGCGTCAGGCTAAGCGGACCGCGGGTGGTATCGCCGCCGATGAGCTGCATACCATAATAATCGAGCAGCTCAAACAGGCCGTCGCTATAGGCCGACAACCAGTCACTGTTGCTTTCAGGCAGGGTAATCGCCAGGGATAGCCAGGCGGGATCGGCGCCCATTGCCGCGAGATCGCTTAAGTTCACCGCCAGTGATTTATAACCCAGATCGGAGGGGGAGATATCAGGCAGAAAATGAACGCCAGATACCAATGTATCGGTACTTACCGCCAGTAATTGTTTCTCTGCGACCGTCAGTAACGCGCAATCGTCACCGATGCCCAACTCAACATCCCGGCGTGAACTTCTGACCCGATTGAAATAGCGGGCAATAAGGTCAAACTCACCTTTAACCATAACCTTTCCAGCCAGCGTTTATACCCGTCATCTTTCAAGTTGCCGGCGTATGGGTTTCCCGCATCTTGAAATCTATTGGGGATAATTCAAAAGATCAGGGCCGGATATCCGGCCCTGACTCACTTATTTCTTGCCTTTGCGCACGGTGGGCGCGGCTTTATCAAGTACGCCATTCACAAATTTATGGCTATCCTCTGCACCAAATACTTTCGCCAGTTCAATGGCCTCGTTGATAGCCACTTTGTAAGGAACATCCTCACGTTTGCTGAGTTCAAATATCGCCAAACGCAGAATGGCTCTTTCCACCTGACCCAGTTCATCGAGTTGACGGGACAGGAAGGGCGCCATCAGTTGATCCAGCTTTTCAGCCTGGGAGGCAACCCCCGCCAGCAGCTCACGGAAATAGGTGATGTCGACATCTTTGACATCCTGCTCGCTCAGGAATTGGAGTTCAATATCGGCAATATCGTTTTTAGACAACTGCCAGGAATAAAGCGCTTGAACCGCACATTCACGGGCGCGGCGACGAGCAGCAGGTTTCACGGAATTCCCCTTACTTAATCAGGCTTACTTGATAGCTTTCAATACGTTAATCATTTCTAGCGCGGTCAGGGCGGCTTCAGCGCCTTTATTACCCGCTTTGGTGCCGGCACGCTCTATCGCCTGCTCAATGCTTTCAGTGGTCAGTACCCCAAAGGCAACGGGGACTTCACTCGTCATGGCGACATGAGACAAACCGGAACTGCATTCGCCGGCAACAAATTCAAAATGGGCGGTTCCGCCACGGATAACCGTTCCCAGCGCAACCACGGCGTCATACCCCCCGTTTTGGGTGCTCTTGGTCAGCGCACGCACGGCCAATGGCAGTTCATAGGCGCCGGGAACCCAAACGACGGTAATATTCTCGTCTTTAACCTGGCCGATGCGCTTTAAGGCATCAATCGCGCCTTCCAACAGGCTGTCGTTAATGAAGTGGTTAAAACGGGCAATGGCAATCGCCACGCGGGCATCAGGAGTCGCGACAACACCTTCGATAACGTTCATAACATTCCTTTATCTGGTTTTTATACCCCGCAGGGGGGCGGATTCTATCATATTCTTCCGGCCACGTATCCGGTTTTGTCGGCCCCCGCTTGCGCATTTAAAGGGCGTATCGGACATCATGAGCGAAAGAATAATAAACGATTAATTTTTCGGCTTTAAGCGCAGCCGCAAATCCGGTCCTATTTGGCGGACATCACGTATTTCAAATTCGGGCGCTTGCGATAGCCGGCTTAATCCCGGCAGCACGCAAAGCGCGCGCGCTTTCTCCCCCAACAGTTTTGGGGCAAGGTAGACAATCAGTTCGTCGACCACGCCCGCCGCTAATAACGCGCCAGCCAGACTCGCGCCCGCTTCCACCCATACCGAATTAATCTGCCGTTTCCCCAGCACCATCATCAGCGCAACCAGATCGATGCCGCCATTGTGCTGCGGCAGTCTCAGTTGCTCGACCGTTTCCGGCCATGCCTGCTCATCCGTTTGCGAGCGCGCCAGCCAGGTTCGCCCCGGCTGCGCAATGAGGCGATGATGAGGCGTAACGCGTTGCCGGCTATCGACAATAATACGCACGGGCTGTCTTACATCCGCTTCGCTATACTTCCGCTGCGTATCGGCATCCAGTTCTTGCCAGCGCACCGTTAGCGACGGGTCATCCGCCAATACCGTGGCGCTGCTGCTCAGAATGGCGGCGCTTTCCGCCCGAAACCGCTGTACGTCCTGTCGGGCCTGAGCAGAGGTGATCCACTGGCTTTCCCCCGAGGCCATTGCCGTTCGCCCGTCCAGCGACGCGGCCATTTTTAGCCGCACATAGGGAAACCCGGTGCGCATGCGCTTCAGAAAGCCGAGGTTGATGTTCTCCGCCTCGGACATCATCAAACCATGGCTGACGGTAATCCCCGCCTGTTGCAGGCGATGTAGCCCGCGACCGGCCACCTGCGGATTGGGATCCTGCATGGCGGCGACCACGCGCGAGATCCCCGCCGCGATCAGCGCGTCGGCGCAAGGGGGGGTTCTACCGTGGTGACTGCATGGTTCCAGCGTGACATACGCGGTTGCGCCGCGAGCCAACTCGCCGGCCATCCGCAATGCGTGAACTTCCGCATGAGGCTCGCCGGCCAGTACATGGTAACCCTCGCCGACGATCCGCCCCTCCCTGACTATCACGCAACCGACATTGGGGTTAGGCGCCGTCGTAAAACTGCCGCGCCGCGCCAGTTCAAGCGCCCGCGCCATATAGAATTCGTCTTGTGGACTCACCATTCCCGCGCTTCTCATCTCTGACGCCCCGGCCGTATCATGCCTTATCCTGTAGGCGAGCGATCTCTTCGCCGAATTCCCGAATATCCTCAAAGCTGCGATACACCGAGGCAAAGCGGATATAAGCCACTTTATCCAGCTTTTTCAGCGCATCCATCACCAGGCCGCCGATCATTTTCGCCATCACCTCACGCTCGCCGGTCGCTCGCAGTTGGGATTTAATATGATTAATCGCCATTTCAACATCATCAGAACTGACCGGCCTTTTCTCCAACGCTTTAAGCATACCGCTGCGCAATTTATCTTCATTAAAAGGTTCGCGCACATCGTTGCTTTTCACCACTCGGGGCATAACCAGCTCCGCGACTTCAAAGGTGGTAAAACGTTCATTGCAAACCAGACACTGCCGGCGGCGGCGAACCTGCGAACCTTCGCCGACCAGGCGGGAATCAATGACTTTGGTATCAACAGCGGAACAAAACGGGCAATGCATGATGTCTCCTGACCACTAATCCTTCACAGAAAGACAGTTTACCCTGAATTAATAGACTAACCAAAACTCCTGAACATTGTTGCGAACAGCCTCGCACGCTCAGGCGTCGGCCTGAAAAAAGCCCGCGCGTCTATACCCAATAGATTGCAAGATGCGGGAAACCCATACGCCGGCGATTTGAAAGATGACGGGTCTATAACTTGCCCGTAATCACGACTACACTATCAATAAAGGCAACCGAAGGATTAGTAAGTAAAACCTCGAAGGGGAAAAACAGAAATGATAACCCGATACCGCATGCTGGCTATGTTGCCGGCAATGGTTTTCCTGGCTGGCTGCGCGCAACAACGCCCTTTGCCACAGTTACAGAATCAGTTGGGTCAGTTAAATCAGCAGTTACGAACATTGACCGATCGGGCAACGCTGCTGGAACAGCAAAATGCGCTGAATGCGCAATCAACCTCCGGCGTTTATTTGCTGCCTGCCGCGCAAGACGGCGCAATCGTGCAAAGCAGTATCGGCCAACTTGGCGTATCGCTCAGCAATGTCGAAACCGAGGCCAACGGCACCCGCGCGCTGCTGCATATCCGTCTTATCGACAACGGTCTGTTGCCCGCGTTCAGCGCTCAGCTCGATTGGGGCCAACTCGATCCCGTCAGCGGCAAGCCGTTAACCAGCGATATGCAGACACAGGCTTTGATTTTTTCACCGTCGCTGTTGCCAAAACCCGAGGCGGCGATTGAACTGCGGCTCAGCGGAGTATCGCCGGAACAACTGGGATTTATTCGGTTGCATAACATCCTGCGGGAAGAACAGACCTCGCCCCCGGTCGCCAGCATTGACGCACCTTGATTTTTAGCGCCGACAGGCATTCTTCCGACGAAAAAAAACCCCAAAATGGGGTTTTTTATTAGGCTATACCGAACGCTTACGGCAGTAATGAGGGTTGATCGGCGCCCTCTTTTTCCACCTTCTGCACCAGCAGGTGTTCGCGCTTCATCCCCAGCTTCAGCGCTAGCGCGGAAGCCACATAGATCGAGGATACCGTACCGATCGAGACGCCGATCAGCATCGCCAGCGAGAACCCTTCCAGCATCGCGCCGCCGAAAATGTACAGCATCAGCACCACCACCAGGGTGGTTGCCGACGTCATAATGGTACGGCTCAGCGTTTGCGTCAGAGAGACGTTCATAATCTCATACGGCGTACCGCGGCGAATTTTACGGAAATTCTCACGGATACGGTCAGAGACCACAATACTGTCGTTCAGCGAGTAACCGATGACCGACATCAGCGATGCGACAATCGTCAGGTCGATCTCTATCTTGAAGAGCGACAGCACACCCATGGTGATAATGACGTCATGCGCCAGCGCTATCACCGCCCCTAACGCCAGCCGCCATTCAAAACGGAAGCCGACATAAATCAGGATACAGATCAGCGCGCTCAGCAACGCCATCCCCCCCGCCTGGGCTAAATCGCTCCCCACGCTGGGACCGACGAACTCAATCCGTTTTACCGTCGCGTGCTGTTCAGTGCCCTGATTGATCACGCTCAATACGCGGTTGCCAAGCTCCTGACCGGAGGTGCCGATACTCGGCGGCATCCGCACCATCACGTCGCGGCTGCTGCCAAAGTTCTGGATCAGCGGATCGTGAAACCCGGCTTGCTCCAGCGAATCACGGATCAGATCCAGATCGGCTGGCTTTTCGAGATTGATCTCAATCACCGTACCGCCGGTGAAATCCAATCCCCAGTTAAAACCCCGTACGCCCATCACAATTAACGAAAGGATCAACAGCGTTCCTGAAATCAAAAACGCGACGTTGTCCCAACGCATAAAGTCATGAACCCGGCGTCCGTAGTTCAGTTGTTCAACAGTATAATCCTGTGCCACAACGCACTCCTCAGATAGACAGCTTGTTAATGCGTTTGCCGCCGTAAAGCAGGTTAACGATGGCACGAGTACCGACGATCGCCGTAAACATCGAGGTAGCTACCCCGATTGCCGTCGTGATGGCAAAACCTTTGATCGAACCCGTTCCCACAGCGTAAAGGATGATGGCGGTGATCAGGGTGGTCAGGTTGGCATCCACGATACTGGAGAATGCGCCCTTATAACCCTCATGAATCGCCTGCTGGACGCTGCGTCCGTTTCTCAGTTCTTCCTTGATACGTTCATTGATCAGCACGTTGGCGTCAACGGCCACCGCCAGCGTCAATACGATACCGGCAATCCCCGGCATGGTTAGCGTCGCCCCCGGCAGCAGAGACATGACGCCGACGATCAACACCAGGTTCGCCACCAGCGCGGTTGTCGCAATCACGCCGAATTTACGGTAGTAAACCACCATAAAGACGATTGATGCGACCAGCCCCCACAGACAGGCCTCCAGCCCCTGGGTAATGTTCTGCATCCCCAGCGTCGGCCCGATGGTGCGTTCTTCCACAATCTGGATCGGGGCGATCAACGCGCCGGCGCGCAGTAACAAAGACAGCTGACGCGCTTCGTTGGGGTTATCAATGCCGGTAATACGGAAGCTGTTGCCCAGACGTGACTGAATGGTCGCCACGTTGATCACCTCTTCCTGTTTCTCCAGAATCGCCCGGCCGTTGGCGTCTTTCTTGCCGCTGTCTTTATATTCAACAAACAGCGTCGCCATCAGCTTGCCGATACTGTCTTTGGTGAAGTTGGACATGGTGTTGCCGCCCGCGCTGTCCAGCGAAATGTTCACCTGCGGTCGATTGTACTCGTCGTTGCTTGAAGTGGAATCGGTGATGTGATCGCCGGTCAGGATCACGCGCTTAAACAGCACCACCGGCGCACCATCGCGCATGTGTTTCACTTCGGAATCGCCCGGCACGCGGCCATTGGCGGCGGCGGTCGCATCGGCGTCGCTGTTCACCAGACGGAATTCCAGCGTCGCCGTGGCGCCCAGAATCTCTTTCGCCCGGGCGGTGTCCTGAATACCAGGCAATTCAACCACGATGCGGTCGGCGCCCTGACGCTGCACCAACGGTTCCGCAACGCCAAGCTGGTTGACACGGTTACGCAAGATATTGATATTTTGCTGAACCGCATATTCACGCGATTCACGCAGGCGCTCATCGCTCATTACCGCCCGCAACAGATTGCTGCCGCTGGCGCTGATGACCAGATCTCGGTGACGAGAGCTCAGGTGACTCACCCCGCTATCACGCGTTTGCGCATCGCGGAAACGAACTTCAACGCCGTAATTATCGATTTTACGTATCGCGGCGTAAGGAATGTTTTGCTCGCGCAAATCGCTGCGCAGGGAATCCATCGATTGTTCTTGCAGCTTGCCCAACGCGGTGTCCATATCCACTTCCATCAGAAAGTGAACGCCGCCGCGCAGATCGAGGCCGAGCTTCATCGGCTCCGCCCCCAGGACACGCAACCATGTCGGGGTGGCCGGCGCCAGATTGAGCGCTACAACAAATTTATCGCCCAGTTCACTCAGGAGGGCTTCACGGGCACGGATCTGAATGTCCGGATTGGAGAAGCGAGCCAAAATCGCACCATCTTCCAATGCAATCGACTTACTGGCGATATTTTGCTCTTGTAATACATTCTGGACTTGGATCAGCGTCGTTTCGCTGGCGGCGGTTCCCCGCGCGCCAGTAACTTGTACCGCCGGATCCTCACCATACAGGTTAGGAAGCGCATAGAGCAGACCAATGACCAAAGCCACGATCAGCATCAGGTACTTCCACAAAGGATAACGGTTTAACACGGCAGTTCCCTTCGGGAAAATCAAAAATTACAGGGCTTTAATAGTGCCCTTCGGCAGCACGGCAGCCACGAAATCACGTTTGATAACCACTTCGTTGGTATCATTCAACGCAATGGCGATGTAGCCAGTCTCAGACACTTTGGTTACGCGCCCGACCAGACCGCCGGTGGTCAAGACTTCATCACCCTTGCTGATGGAATCCATTAACTTTTTATGCTCCTTGGCGCGCTTTTGCTGCGGACGCAGGATCATAAAGTAGAAAATCAGACCAAAAACGGCCAGCATAATAACCAGAGAGTACGGGCTTCCCTGAGCCGGAGCGCCAGTCGCTGCTACAGCATCGGAGATAAAAAGACTCATTTAAATTTCCTCTTTGTTATCAAAAAGATAAGTTATCAATATTACAAAAGTGAATAATATAAAAATCACACTAAGGCTGATTGTCAGTTGCTATTAGACACATCTTCAACAAGCGGTGGAATCGGTTTGCCTATCCGTTGGTAAAAATCCACCACAAAGCGTTCTAATTTACCCTCTTCGATGGCCTGACGTAAACCCGCCATCAGACGTTGATAATAACGCAAATTATGAATGGTATTGAGTCTTGCGCCGAGTATTTCGTTGCAACGGTCGAGATGATGCAAGTAAGCGCGGCTATAATTGCGACACGTATAGCAATCACAGTGGTCATCAAGCGGGCGAACATCATCCTTATGCTTCGCATTACGGATTTTCACCACGCCGTCAGTGACGAACAAATGACCGTTGCGCGCGTTGCGCGTCGGCATGACGCAGTCAAACATATCAATACCGCGACGGACGCCTTCCACCAAATCTTCCGGTTTGCCGACGCCCATCAGATAACGCGGCTTGTCGGCCGGGATCTGCGGGCAAACATGCTCCAAAATACGGTGCATATCCGCTTTCGGTTCACCCACTGCCAAACCGCCCACAGCGTACCCATCAAAGCCAATGTCTACCAGTCCTTTTACCGATACGTCACGTAAATCTTCGTAAACGCTGCCCTGAATAATACCGAACAACGCATTCTTGTTATTCAGTTCGTCAAAACGCTGACGGCAGCGTTTAGCCCAGCGCAGGGACATTTCCATCGAGCGCTTGGCGTAATCCCAGTCGGCGGGATAAGGGGTACATTCGTCAAAGATCATCACCACGTCAGAACCCAGATCGTACTGGATTTCCATCGACTTTTCCGGGCTGAGGAAAATTGAATCGCCGTTGATGGGGTTGCGGAAATGCACGCCTTCTTCGGTGATCTTGCGGATATCGCCCAGGCTAAATACCTGAAAACCGCCGGAGTCCGTGAGGATCGGGCCATGCCACTGCATAAAGTCATGTAAATCGCCGTGCAGCTTCATGATTTCCTGCCCGGGGCGCAGCCACAGGTGGAAAGTGTTTCCCAGCAGAATCTGCGCGCCGGTGTCTTTGACTTCTTCCGGCGTCATGCCTTTGACCGTACCGTACGTGCCCACCGGCATAAATGCCGGGGTTTCCACCACGCCGCGCTCAAAAATCAATCTGCCGCGACGCGCCCGGCCATCGGTTTTTTGTAATTCGTATTTCACTTCACCTCCAGCATCAGAAAAACAGTCTGATGTTGCTATTGATAATGCCTGTCGAACGCCTGACAGAACCTGGTCTGCGGCGCGGATATAAATCAGAGATCGGGCGGTGACGCCACATTCTCTTGCTCAGCGGCAGGATTGCGCGTGATAAACATGGCGTCGCCGTAGCTGAAAAACCGGTATTGCTCGGCCACCGCCTGCCGGTAGGCCGCCATCGTGTGTCGGTAGCCGGCAAAAGCCGACACCAGCATGATCAATGTCGATTCCGGCAGATGGAAATTGGTGACCAGCGCGTCGATAATCCGGTAGTGATAACCAGGATAGATAAAAATACGGGTATCGCCGAAAAAAGGCGCGATAAGCGCATCCTTACTGGCCTGGGCGGCGCTCTCCAGCGAACGAACCGAGGTGGTGCCCACGGCAATCACGCGATTGCCCCGCGCTTTGCAGGCCAGAACCGCCTCCACCACCGCCTGCGGCACTTCGGCGTATTCGGCATGCATAACGTGATCTTCGATGGTCTCGACGCGTACCGGCTGAAACGTTCCGGCGCCGACGTGCAGGGTGACAAACGCCATTTCCACGCCTTTGTCGCGCAAAGCCGCCAGCATCGGTTCATCAAAATGCAGGCCGGCGGTGGGCGCCGCCACCGCACCCGGCCGCTGGCTGTAAACCGTCTGATAAAGCTCGCGATCGGCCGCTTCGTCCGGCCGATCGATGTAGGGCGGCAGCGGGATATGTCCGATATCATTCAGGATCGTCAACACGTCGCGGTCATCGCCAAAATGCAGTTCAAACAAGGCGTCGTGACGGACGGCCATCGTCGCCCTGACGCTCTCGTCATCGCCCAGCAACAGCTCGGCCCCGGGTTTTGGCGCTTTGGACGCGCGGACATGGGCCAAAACCCGATGCTCATCCAGCACACGCTCGACCAGCACCTCCAGCTTGCCGCCGCTGGCTTTGCGACCAAACAAGCGGGCCGGGATCACCCGCGTATTGTTAAACACCAGCAGATCGCCGGCATCCAGCTTATCCAACAAATCGGTAAACACGCCGTGCGTCAGATTTCCCGTCGGCCCGTCCAGCGACAACAGGCGACAACCGCTGCGCTGAGCCTGTGGATAATGGGCGATTAATGATTCAGGAAGTTCAAACGAAAAATCGGCAACACGCATGACAATTCACTTAGCTGGTCAACACATTAAAAAAGGGCGGCCTAGTCTAGAGCCGCAAGCGCATGGCTGCAAGAAATAAGCACCCAAGTCGTAGAATGCATTATACTGTCGCGATGAATTTTCTTGCTCATCTCCATTTAGCCACGCTGGCCGACAGTTCGTTGCTAGGCAACCTGATGGCGGATTTCGTTCGCGGCAATCCTCAGGACAGCTATGCCGACGATATCGTCGCCGGCATTCGTTTACACCGGCGGGTTGATGTCCTGACCGATAGCCTGTCGGAAGTCAAACAGGCGCGTCAGTATTTCAGCGATGATTATCGGCGGGTGGCGCCAATTACCCTTGATGTGCTGTGGGATCACTTTCTGGCGAGACATTGGCGACAGTTGGAACCCGGCATGTCGTTGTCTTTATTTGTCCGTCAGGCGCAATCGTGCATTACGCCGCATCTGGCGCAAACGCCCGAACGCTTTCAGCATCTGAATCATTACCTCTGGCCGGAACGCTGGCTGGAACGTTATGCCGAATTGCCGTTTATTGCCGATGTGCTGCACAGAATGTCGGTGCGTCGCCCCAAACTGGCGGCGCTTTCCGGTTCATTTAGCGATATCGAGCGGCATTACCCTCAATTTGAAACACTTTTCTGGCAGTTCTATCCACGGATGATGCTGCTGGCGAAGACACGGCAGCTATAAAACGGCGGGTTGATTATCACGTTGCCCGACGGTATTTACCCTTTTAAAGGCAAAGGACAATATAAGACTTTGATATATATTGCCTATTGGTTTAATAGCTGAAACCTATCTTATCGATTGGTCTGTTTGACTGTATTCATACCGGCGAAATCCCTATACTTATTGATGTTTTTCACATCAATCCAATATAAACAATTATTTACAGGAGTAATTATGGTCCTGGTAACTCGTCAAGCCCCTGACTTCACCGCCGCAGCCGTTCTCGGCAGTGGCGAAATCGTTGAAAATTTCAACCTGAAAAAACACATCAGCGGTAAGCCGGCGGTGATCTTCTTCTGGCCGATGGATTTCACCTTTGTTTGTCCGTCAGAACTGATTGCGTTCGATCACCGTTACGCGGAGTTCCAGAAACGCGGCGTTGAAGTGGTTGGTGTTTCTTTCGACTCAGAATTCGTGCATAACGCGTGGCGTAACACCCCGGTCGATAAAGGCGGCATCGGCGAAGTGAAATATGCCATGGTTGCCGATGTTAAACGTGAGATCCAGAAAGCTTACGGTATCGAGCACCCGGATGCCGGCGTGGCGCTGCGCGGATCGTTCCTGATCGACAAAGAAGGCATTGTTCGTCATCAGGTGGTGAACGATCTGCCGCTGGGTCGTAACGTTGATGAAATGCTGCGTATGGTCGACGCGCTGCAATTCCACGAAGAACACGGCGAAGTGTGCCCGGCTCAGTGGGAAAAAGGCAAATCCGGTATGGGCGCATCTCCGGACGGCGTCGCGAAATACCTGTCTGAAAACGCCGACAAACTGTAATATTTCACCGGTCGGTGGTTTATCGATCATAAAAGCCAGTCGCCAACGCGACTGGCTTTTTTATATCCATTGCTTTTTTATTCAACGCTATTATCCCTTGATACACGTTCAGTCAAAACAAAAGGAGAAGACATGCAACAGAATCTGACGCTGTGGCTGGAAAATGCGGGAGTGCAATACGCCGGCATGATTGCGCTACTGATTGTTCTGGGGCTGATACTTCTGGTCTCTGCGGTCATTCATCTTATTTTGCATCAGGTGGTGCTAAAACGGATCATCGTACGCTCGCTGAATAAACCCGGAACCGGCGCCCCATCCGGCTGGAAGTCGGCACTCACGCAGCACGGTCTGTTTAACCGCTTCGCTTTCCTGTTACAGGGGATCATCCTTAACATTCAGGTCGTGCTGTGGTTACCGGCGCAAAGCGAAACGCGTGAAGCGCTGGTGATCGCTTCTCAAGTCTGGATTATGGTTTTTGCTTTGCTGGTGCTGTTTTCCCTGCTGGATATCTTGCTCGCGGTCTCTTCACGCGCCAAAATCGCCACACAACTGCCGCTGCGGGGGCTGTTTCAAAGTCTGAAACTGATCGCCACGATAGTGATTGGCATTATGGTGGTTTCGTTACTGATAGGAAAATCGCCGCTGCTGCTGATCAGCGGGTTGGGCGCCATGACCGCCGTTTTGATGTTGGTCTTCAAAGATCCCATCATGGGGCTGGTCGCGGGGATCCAGCTTTCAGCCAATGATATGCTATCGCTGGGCGACTGGCTGGAGATGCCGAAATACGGGGCCGACGGCGCGGTGACGGACATCGGTCTGACCACGGTCAAAGTCAAAAACTGGGACAATACCATCACCACCATTCCCACCTACGCGCTGATTTCCGACTCATTCAAAAACTGGCGTTCCATGTCTGAATCCGGCGGACGACGCATCAAGCGCAGCGTAAATATCGACACCACCAGCGTGCATTTCATGACGGAGGAAGAACAGGCGCGGCTGATACGCAGCAAGCTGCTGTCGCCGTATATCCAGAATAAAACCAGTGAACTGGAACGCCATAATGCGCAAACGGATGCCGACCTTGCTTCACCGCTGAACGGCCGCCGGCTGACTAACCTTGGGACATTCCGCGCCTATCTTCAGGCCTATCTACGCGCACATCCGGGGATCCACAAGGGGATGACGCTGATGGTGCGCCAGTTGGCTCCCACGCCGGAAGGGCTGCCGCTGGAGATCTACGCCTTTACCAATACCACCGCCTGGGTGGAATATGAAAGCATCCAGTCGGATATCTTCGATCACATTTTCGCCATCCTGCCCGAGTTCGATCTGCGCGTGCATCAAACCCCAACTGGCAATGATATGCAGGTCATGGCGCAGCGGGCATGAACGCCCGCTTTTTATCTTACTTTTGCTGACGTTTTATCTTAATCACATAGCCCGCCAGCAGCAGCGCAATCCAGATCAGGCCGACATACAGGGAAACGCGGGTCGCAGGGAAATAACCGATCAGACCGATGATAAACAACAGGAAAACGATGCCGAACACCGAGGTCGCCACACCGCCGCGCAGCGGAAAGGCCAGCGACTTCACCGCTTCGCGGCTTAAACTGCGGCGGAAAGCGATTTGGGAGCACAGGATCATGATCCACACCCAGACGGTGGCGAAGGTTGCCAGCGAAGCGATAACCAGAAAGACTTTGCCCGGCATAATGTAGTTCAGATAGACCGCCACCAGCAGCGCCGACATCATCACCACGACCGTTACCCACGGAATACCTCGTTTAGACACCCGGGTGAAGGCTTTTGGCGCATGGCCTTGTCCCGCCATGCCGTGCAGCATACGCCCAACGCCAAACACATCGCTGTTGATCGCCGACAGCGAGGCGGTGATCACCACAAAATTCAGGATACCGGCCGCCGCAGTAATCCCCATATGCTGGAACGTCAGCACAAACGGGCTGCCGTTGGTGCCCACCTGATCCCACGGATAAATCGACATGATCACAAACAGCGTACCCACATAGAACACCAGAATGCGCCAGGGCACGGAATTGATGGCGCGTGGGATAGATTTTTGCGGATCTTTGGCCTCACCGGCGGTGATACCGATGATTTCCACCCCGCCATAGGCGAACATCACCAGTTGCAGCGACAGGATCATGCCCATCACGCCGTTACTGAAAAACCCGCCGTTGGTCCACAGGTTATGAATGCCCGTCGGCTCGCCGCCGTTGCCAATGCCCCAGACGATGATGCCAATCCCGGCGACGATCATGATAATAATGGTGGCGACTTTGAAAAAGGACAGCCAGAACTCCAGTTCGCCGAACACTTTTACGTTCATCAGGTTAATCGCCCCGATGATCAGCACCACGCTGAGTACCCAAACCCAGTGGGGAACGGCCGGAAACCAGACGCCCATGTAAATACCAAATGCCGTGACATCGGCGATGGCGACAATCAGCATCTCAAAGCAGTAAGTCCAGCCGGTGATATAGCCCGCCAAAGGCCCGAGATAATCCTGCGCGTAGCGGGAAAAAGAGCTGGATTGCGGGTTGTTGACCGACATTTCACCCAGCGCCCGCATAATAATGTAAGCGACGAGTCCGCCAATCAGATAAGCCAGCAAAACGCTGGGCCCCGCCATCTGGATGGCGCTGGCTGAACCATAAAAAAGACCGGTACCGATCGCCGAACCCAAGGCGATAAAACGGATATGCCGCGTACTTAACCCACGCTTGAGCTTAGTGGATTGTTGTTCCATAAATAAGCAACCCTGTTTTACAAAAGAAAAAACCACAGGCAATGGCCTGTGGTGCTAGATCAAAAACTCACCGTATTATTGATGTACTGTGACTTCCTGACGGCTACACAGCCGATCGTAAATCACCGCTGCCAGCAAAATCACTAATGAAGGCGGCAACCAGGCCAGGCCCTGCTCACTCAGCGGCAGGTTCAGACTCCACTCGGGCAGCAACGATTTGAAAGTCGACGATTTTATACCATCAATCATGCCGAACAACAGACTGATTAACATCACCGGCGCCACAATACGCGAATAATTATTCCACCATTGCCGCGTAAAACTCAGTAAAACCAGGACGATACAAGGCGGATAGATCGCCGTCAGCACCGGGATGGAAAGCTGAATCAGATGGCTTAAACCCAGGTTTGACACCACCATGGAGAAGCCGCCCAGTATAAATACCAGCGTGCGGTATGAAAACGGCAGATACTGGGCGAAAAACTCGGCGCAGGCGCACGTCAGGCCAACCGCCGTGACCATGCAGGCGATAAAGATCAACAGAGACAGGAAGCTGCTTCCCACATTCCCGGACGTATGCTGAACGTAGGCATGCAGAATTTCAGCCCCATTTTGCGCTTCCGGCACCAGCACGCCGCTGACAGAACCTAATTGGAACAGACTCAGGTACACCAGCGCCAAACCGATGCCCGCAATCAACCCGGCCCACACGGTATAGCGGGTAAGCAGTTTAGCGCTTTCGACCCCGCGTGAGCGCGCCGCATTAACGATAACAATGCCGAACACCATCGCACCCAGCGTATCCATGGTGAGATAGCCATTCACAAACCCGTTGGAAAACGGCACATGCTGATAGGTATCAATCGCCGGAAGGGGCGAACCCGCCGGCCACATGACCGCGGCAATACCCAGCACGGCCAGCGCGGCTATTTTCAACGGCGCCAGCACATGCCCCACCGTATCCAACAAACGCCCGGGATACAGCGAGATTGCGATAACAATCGCAAAATAGATCAGGCTATAGATTAATAACGGAGCAGCGCCATTTCCCACCAGCGGGGCAATGCCTACCTCGAACGATACGGTAGCGGTACGCGGCGTCGCAAACAGCGGGCCTACGGCCAGATAACAAACCGTCGCCAATACCACGCCCGCTTTCTTGCCAATCGGGGAGCTTAATGCATCAATTCCCCCGCCAACCCGCGCCAGCGCAACAATAGTAAGCACCGGCAAACCGACGGCGGTAAGCAGAAAGCCAAACGCGGCTACCCAGACGTGTTCACCCGCCTGTAACCCCACCATCGGCGGAAAAATGATATTCCCCGCGCCGACAAACAAGGCAAAGGTCATAAAACCTAATGCCACGATATCTTTGGACGTTAAACGATGACTCATAGTTATGTCGTGTTGCCTGTATCAATCGATAGAAAAGGAGAACTGTGCTGCTGATCGCCGTTCGTCACGACGGGCGTTCGCATGCTCATAAGCAGATTTATTGGAATTATATTTTGGCGCACAGCCATATTGGGGGGTAAGTAAAACGTTTATAGCGGAAAAAGACAAGACACAATCTAAAAAGCAGAGTTTTTGACTAAATCAAGACAATTATTTGGTAGATAAAATTACTTATCGCTTATTGCTTGCTACATGATTTGTGCATTTATTGACGGCTCAGTGCAATAAAACCGAAAAATAATCACTATAAATGCGCGCTTAAGCCATAAATAAATCTTATTTACTTAAAAAAAGCCGGATCTCACGATCCGGCTGCGGCCTATAACAGCGAAAAAGACCGGCTAACTGACCATCACCACACCTGACGGGCAATATCGACAACCCGCTTCAACTTATTCCACTGCTGCTCTTCCGTCAGACTATTGCCCTCTTCGGTGGAAGCAAAACCGCACTGCGGGCTGAGACAAAGCTGGTTGATATCGACGTATTTCGCCGCTTCGGCAATACGCGCCTGTACGCTTTCCACGCTTTCCAGATCGCCGTTTTTGCTGGTAATCAACCCCAGCACCACCTGCTGGTGGCCCGGTTTTATAAAGCGCAAAGGCTCGAAGCCCCCAGCCCGTTCGGTGTCGTATTCAAGGAAAAAGGCATCCGCGTTGACTTCACCGAACAATATTTTCGCCACTGGCTCATAGCCGCCCTCGGAAATCCAGGTAGAGCGGAAGTTGCCGCGGCACACATGCAGACCAATCACCAGATCGGCGGGTTTATCCGCCAGCGCCTTATTCAACACATCGGCATAAATACGCGCCAGCTGTTCGGGATCCTCACCCCGCTCGCGGATCTGTCGTTTCTGATCGTCGGAACACAAGTACGCCCATACGGTGTCATCCAGTTGCAGGTAGCGACAGCCCGCCGCGTAAAAGGCGTGGATCGCGTCACGCCAGGTTTGCGCCAGATCGTCAAAATAGGCGGACAGATCGGGGTACACCGTGCTGTCAATGGCTTTACGACCGCCGCGGAAATGCAGCACGCTGGGGCTGGGGATGGTCATTTTCGCCACCGCATCGCCTGAAATACTATTCAGATAACGAAAATCCTCCAACATAGGGTGCTGGTGATTGAAGCTTACTTTCTTCGTCACCCGAATAGCATGTGACTTAGTCTGAATCCCGTTAAATTGAATGCCTTGCTCCGCCTCATAACGTTCAACCCCGTTCAGTTCGGCAAAGAAATCAAAATGCCACCAGGCGCGGCGCAATTCACCATCCGTGACGACCTGCAAGCCCGTTTCACGCTGCCGCTCGACCAGCCGGAGAATTTCCCGATCTTCTATTTCGCGCAGCTGCGCCCCATCAATCTCACCGGACTGATACTGTAAGCGAGCCTGTTTGATTGCCGCGGGACGCAGCAAACTGCCGACCACATCGGCACGAAAAGGGGGAAGTGATTTAGCCATTGTTGCTCCTGACAAGCCGCCGGTGCATCAACAGAGGATGAGCGGCAAATAGTTTCGTTGTGAGATATTCCATTATGGCGTAGTAACTGACGGGATAGTCACCTTGAAAGCAAAATCAGCCATCTGGACGTCTAAAGCTGGCATTTATCCTGTCATGCGCATTGATGCAGAGCAATGGAATAATTTTCACATAACGTGAAATAAATTCATCTTGCAACGGGCTGGCGTTGGGAATCAATCAGCGCGGCAGGCACAATCAACCGATTCGGCAGCGTAAACATAAAACGGGAGCCGACGCCATCCTCGCTCACGATCTCCAAACGGGAATCATGGTGGCTGAGCGCATGCTTAACAATCGCCAACCCCAGCCCGCTCCCCCCGGTCTGCCGCGAACGGGCTTTATCGACGCGATAAAAGCGCTCGGTCAAACGAGGCAAATGTTCCGCTGCGATCCCCGGCCCGTCGTCACTGACCTGAAAGCGCGCGCCCTGTGGAACGTTCTGCCAGCCAACCTCAATGCGCGTACCTGCCGGCGTATGATTAATCGCGTTATACACCAGATTGGAAACCGCACTGCGCAGTTGTTCCTCATTACCGAAAATCTGAAGGTCTTCATTTATGCGAAACACGATCTCATGCCGCCCCTGGCTTAACGTCTGGGCTTCACGCTCAACTACGCGCAACATTAGCGGTATATCGACTTTCTCATGCAGATCGATTACCGCCGCCGCTTCGATACGCGACAGGGTTAAAAGCTGTTGCACCAGTCCGTCCATGCGCCGGGTCTGCTCCTGCATGGTATTCAGGGCTTTATTGCGCAGAGCATCATCCAGCGAGTCATCCTGCATCATCTCCAGATATCCCTGCAATACGGTCAGCGGCGTGCGCAGCTCATGACTGACATTGGCGAAGAAGTTACGTCTGGCCCCTTCCAACTGGTGCATTTGCGTAATATCACGCACCACCATCAGCTGTTGTCCTTCGGAATAAGGCATCACCCGAAATTCGAGGTGGCGGGCATGACTCAGTTGCAGCGTTAACGGACGGCTGAAATCCTGTTTTTTCATATAGCCGGCGAATTCAGGGTGGCGCAGCAAGTTGAGGATATTCTGGCCGTTATCTTCCGGCCAGCGTAGGCCGAGCAGATGCTGGGCCAGATGGTTACACCAAAAGATGGTGCCCTCTTCGGTAATAGTTACCAGTGCATCCGGCAGGGACTCCGCGCCGCTGCGGAAACGCTTAATCAATAACGCCAGCTCGCGCCGACGCCGACGATTACGCAATTGCATCTGATAAAGGCCGTAAAACAGCGGCTCCCAGCTCCAGCGGCCGGGAGGCGGCGTCATGCTGCGATCGACCCACAGCCAGTGGGAAAGTTTAAGTTGGTTATAAAAATTCCAGCCTAGCGCCGCCAGAACGGCGGCCAACAGAAACCAGGGTAGATAGCCGAAGATCAAACCCAGCAACAGCGCGGGCAGGCAAAAAAAAACCAGCTCCAGCGCCAGCCTTTTCCATGAGAGACGTTCTAGCACGTTAATGTTTCTCCGCTATGCCAGCCTTCAGTAACGTGTTGAAAAACGGTATCCCGTTCCGCGAACGGTCTGCACCATTTTGTCATGACCGCTGGTTTCCAGCGCTTTACGCAACCGGCGGATATGAACATCAACTGTCCGATCTTCAACATAAACGTTAGTGCCCCATACATGATTCAGCAACTGTTCACGGCTGTAAACCCGCTCAGGATGCGTCATAAAGAAGTGCAACAGTTTAAATTCCGTTGGCCCCATATCCAGCGCCAGCTCGCCCGTCGTCACCCGGTGCGAGGAAGGATCGAGGTTCAGGCCGCGCATTTCTATGACGTCTTCAACCGCCATCGGCGAGATACGGCGCATTACCGCCTTAATGCGCGCCACCAACTCTTTAGGCGAAAACGGTTTAATGATGTAATCATCCGCCCCGACCTCAAGCCCGCGCACGCGATCCTCTTCTTCACCGCGGGCGGTCAACATCATGACCGGTATATCGCGGGTAAGCGCCTCGCGCTTCATATGCCTAATGAATTGCAAGCCCGATCCGCCCGGCAACATCCAGTCCAGCAACACCAACTCAGGGAAAGGTTCCGCCAATAGTGCGACTGCGCCGTCATAATCTTCGGCTTCGACTGGTTGATAACCATTCTGCTCCAGTACAAAGCATACCATTTCACGAATCGGTGCTTCATCTTCCACGACCAATATGCGTCTTGCCATCATTAATCCGCCGTTAATCATCGTCGCCGTTAGCATACGGAAAGCATTATGCGTCAGTTTTGTGACATATTTATGAAAAAAATGCAGGAGCATTTTTCAACAATGCGCAGCATTGGCCCGTAGGGTGGCGGGCAGGGATAGCCCGCCATAAAAAAATGCAGGAGCATTTTTCAACGTCACGTAGTGCTAGAAATCCCCACAAATTGGAATATGCCACATCGGAGAATCTTTCGTGCGCGATAAAGCCGCCGTTTCTCTGCTATGTCGTAGCACGCGCCCGACGCAGGGTGGTTCAAACGCCACCACCCTACGAACCCGGGCTTGTGGCTGAAATCACGCCGCTAGCGCGGTTCCTTCGGCGGTCGCCCCCTTTTCCGAACCGCCAGTGACGCGTTCCCGACGCGGCACTGGCTTGCGCCGCCTCCATGCGGCGCATTCGCGGGGGCACCCACCTCAGCGTAATTTCTTACGCCGTGGGGGTGAACGGCTTAAACACTAAATTTATATTAATATCATAGTGTTATATATAAAAACACAAACAAGATATTTTTCTGAAGACTCGTCAGCCTATAGAGCGAGCCTCAGGGATGGCGCGAGTAGAAAAAGCGCCGGGAGCGATTTTCAACGTCAAGTAGTAATGACCCGCATATTTTCGAGCCGCTTTCCAAACTCATGTTTTCGCAACGACAGTTGCCCCTACGGCTGTTTATAATCAATGGCATTGCTATTACACGCCACTCAGGGAGTTCCATGCGCATTATTCATACCGCCGACTGGCATCTGGGGCAGTATTTTTATACCAAGAGCCGCGCGGCCGAGCATCAGGCTTTCCTGCACTGGCTTATCGCCCAGGTCGAGCAGCATCAGGTGGATGCGGTAATCGTCGCGGGCGATATCTTTGATAACGGTTCGCCGCCCAGCTATGCGCGGGAAATGTATTACCGTTTCGTGGTTGAACTGCAACGTACCGGCTGCCGGTTAGCGGTATTAGGCGGCAACCACGACTCGGTCGCCACGCTGAATGAGTCCCGCGATCTTCTGGCCTGCCTGAATACACAGGTCGTCGCCAGCACCGACGGCGATCTCGACAAGCAAGTGTACGTGCTGAAAAACCGTCAGGGGCAGCCCGGCGCCATACTGTGCGCCATTCCTTTTTTACGGCCGCGCGACCTGATAACCAGCCAGGCTGGGCAATCCGGCGATGAGAAACAGCAGGCCCTGCTGGATGCCATCACCACGCACTACCGGCAGTGTTACCAGTTGGCCTGTCGGAAACGCGACAGGCTGGGGTTGCCGTTGCCCATTATTGCCACCGGACACCTGACCACCGTCGGCGTCACCGCCTCCGATTCCGTGCGCGATATTTACATCGGTACGCTGGATGCGTTTCCGGCGCAGGCGTTTCCTCCGGCGGACTATATCGCCCTCGGCCATATTCACCGGCCGCAGCGGGTGACGAAAAGCGCGCATATTCGCTACAGCGGTTCCCCTATCCCGCTCAGTTTTGATGAATTAAGCAGTGAGAAATCGATTTGTCTGGTCACCTTCGCCGCCGACAGCCCGCCAACGGTGGAGACGCTGCCTGTTCCGATGACCCAGCCGATGCAGCTTATCAAAGGCGATCTGGACGACATCGAACGCCGGCTCGCGGCCTTTAACGATTATCAGGGTGAAAAACCGGTGTGGCTGGATATTGAAATCACCACGCAGGATTATTTGAGCGACATCCAGAAACGCATTCAGACGCTGACCGACGCTTTACCCGTCGAGGTTCTGCTGTTGCGCCGCGCGCGCGAACAACATCTACAGGCGATTGTCCGGCAAGAGAAGGAAACGCTGAATGAGCTGACGGTGCAGGATGTTTTCGAACGGCGGCTGGCCGCGGCGACCGATCTGGAAGAAAGCCGCCAGCAGCGCGTGCGGATGCTGTTCGATCAGGTTATTGATGAATTGGAAAACGGTGAGCACGTCGAATGAAAATACTTAGCCTGCGCTTAAAAAATCTCAATGCTCTAAAAGGCGAATGGAAAATTGATTTCAGGCAGCAACCTTTTTCCAGCAATGGCCTGTTCGCCATTACCGGCCCCACCGGCGCGGGGAAAACCACGCTGCTTGACGCCATTTGCCTGGCGCTGTATCACGCGACGCCACGGTTAAAAAATATTTCCGCCAGCCAGAATGAGCTGATGACCCGCAACACCGCGGAATGTCTGGCGGAAGTGGAGTTCGAGGTCAAAGGCATCGGTTATCGCGCCTTCTGGAGCCAACGCCGGGCCAGAAACTCGCCTGACGGCAATCTGCAAACCCCGAAAGCCGAACTGGCGCGGATTGATGACGGCAAAATCCTGTGTGAAAAACTGACCGAAAAGCTGGAGATGACCGCCGAACTCACCGGGCTGAATTTTGACCGTTTCACCCGCTCCATGATGCTGTCGCAGGGGCAGTTCGCCGCTTTTCTCAATGCGGATGCCAATGAACGCGCCGAACTGCTGGAAGAACTGACCGGCACGGATATTTACGGGCTTATTTCCGAGCGCGTTTTCGATCGCCACAAACAGGCGCGGGCAACGTTAGAAAATTTGCAGGCGCGGGCTTCAGGCATTGAGCTGCTGAACGACGAACAGCGTCAGCAGTTGGAAGGGCAACTGTCGTCATTGACGCAACAGGAGCAGGCGCTGATTGCCGAGCGTGAGCAAGCGCTAACTCATCAACGCTGGTTTGAACAGCGGGAGCAGTACCAACAATCGCTGACCACCAGCCAGGAGCAACGTACGGCGGCGGAAACGGCCATCCGGCAGGCGCAGCCTGCGCTCGAACGGCTGGCGCAAAATGAACCGGCGGAAAAACTCAGGCCGCTCCAGCAGGAGAGAGAGCGTTACCAGTTGGAATCCGACTCGCTGCTACAGCACATTGCCCGCCTGAAGGAACAGCAGCAAACGCAGCTAAACGCCGTGGAGACATTCCGCCAGCAGGAAGAACACGCCATACAAGCCCTGCGTCAGCACGCGGATTACCGTCAGCAGCAGGAGACGCTGATCGGTGAACGCGTCATGCCGCTGGATCACCAGATCCAAACCCTGCAACAGCAGACAGAGAAACAGCAGCGCGATCTGGATCAATCGCAAACGCGCCAGCAGGCCGACCAGCTTAAGCTGACGCAGACGGAACAGCAGTACCGGCTTGCCCAGCAACGGCTTGAGCAGTTACGGGACTATCGCCAGCAGCACCCGCATCATCAGCGCTGGGGGGAATATCTTTCCCTGTGGCGCACGCAGTTTCAGCGGCTGCAACAGCTTGGGGAAGACGGCATAAACCTGACGCAAAAGCAGTCGCAGTACGCTTTGCAAGCTGAAACGCTGGAGAATAACGCGGCTCAGTCAGCCACGCAGCGAACCCGACAGCAGACGGACGTCGATAACGCCCAGCGGCAGTTCGCGCAACATCAGCAAGCAATGCAGGAACAGGAAGCGCAACAGCCCATCACTGTTTTACATCAGCAGCTTAGCCAGTCGATTACGCAACGCCCCGCGCGCCAGCAGTTGTCCACCATCAGCGCATTGTTTCATGGCGTTGACGCCCGCAGGCGGCAACTGGACACGCAGTGCGACCAGATACGGGAACAGATCGGACAACAGGAAGCGCAACAACGGCAACAGCGTAAAACCTGCGAGCAGCGCCGTGAATACCTAGCCGAAGTGGATAAAAACCATCAGTTGGAAATGCGCATCGTTCGGCTGGAAGCAGAAAGAACCCGGCTACAGGCGGGTGAAGCCTGCCCCCTCTGCGGCTCCACCCACCATCCGGCGATTGAACGCTATCAGGCGCTGCAACCATCGGAAACCGAACAACGCCTATTACAGTTGAGCCAGGAAGTCAGCCGCCTGGAAAGCGAGCTGACGCAGACTGACGCCACCTTGGTTGCATTACGGCAACAGCATCAACGGTTGCTGAGCGAACGCACCCAGCAGGACGAGGAATACCAGACCTTGCTGCAACAGTGGCAGGATGTCAGTAAGCGCTTACAAGTAGATTACGCGCCGCAACAGACCGCCGAGGTGGCCGATTGGCTGACGCAACGTGAAGCATCGGAACAGCAGATCCAGCAACAGATTTCAGTGCGTGAGCAGGCACAGCGGCAATGGCAGGAAAGTAAGGATTCACTGACCCATGCGGATGCACTGCTGCAACGCACCCTACAGCAGATAGCGCTCAATACCCAACAGCGGCAAACGCTGAAAAATGCCCAGGATGACCTCCAACGAGCACTGCAAGAGACGCAGCAACAGCAAACACAGCATCAGCAGGAGATGGAAAACACGCTGGCCGGGTTTGACCTGGCCGTACCGGATCCGGCGGAGCAATCAGCCTGGCTGAAGCAACGCGCTGAAGAGTGGCAGGTATGGAAAGACGTCGAGCAGGAACAACAGCGGTTAATCAATAGCCAGACGGCATTGGAAGCGGAACGGCAGCATCTCACGAAATCCATTGCCGAGACCGAACAACAGCTATCGGCCTTACGACAACAACAGGCGGCGCATCTCAAAACGCTGGAGGAATGTCAGCGGCAGCGGCGACAGTTGTTCGGCGATCGGCAGACGGCCGAGGTCGGCAATCAGTTGCGGCTGCAAAGCCAACAGCACGAGCAAACCAGTCAACAGACTCAGGCGCAACGTCAGCAGGCGGAGTCGGCGCTCAGCCGCTTAACCGGCGAGTTGACCGGGATACAGCAGCAGCAGACCCGCGTGGCGGCATTGCATCAGCAAGCCGCGCTGAGCTTCGCTCAGGCGTTACAGGACAGTATTTTTGCCGATGAACCGGCGTTTAAACGCGCCTTACTGAATGAACAAGAGCGCGACGAACTGCGCGACCGGAAGGAAAAACTGCACCGGGAATGGCAACAGGCCGCCGCCCTTTATCAACAGGCGGAGCAGCTCCTGAACCGGCACCAACAACAGCGCCCGGAAACGCTGGCGGCAGAGGAAACCCCGCTCGCTCTGCAACAAAGACTGCTCGAATTGAGCGAAAGACTGAAAACCAACCTTCAGCAGCAGGGGGAAATCCGTCAGCAGCTCACCACCGACCAACGCCACCGCCAGAATCAGCAGGCGCTGCTGGCCGAAATCGCCCATAGCCAGCAGCACTATGACGACTGGAGCTGTCTGAACGAACTTATCGGCTCGCAGAAAGGCGATAAGTTCCGCAAATTCGCGCAAGGACTGACGCTGGATCATCTGGTGTATCTGGCCAACCTGCAACTCGCCCGTCTGCACGGGCGCTATCTGTTGCAACGTCAGGCCAATGACGAGTTGAAGTTACAGATCGTGGATACCTGGCAGGCCGATGCGCTAAGGGATACCCGCACGCTTTCCGGCGGAGAAAGCTTTCTGGTCAGTCTGGCGCTGGCGTTGGCGCTCTCCGACCTGGTGAGTAATAAAACCAGTATCGACTCGCTGTTTCTGGATGAAGGCTTCGGCACGCTGGACGCCGAAACGCTGGATACCGCACTGGACGCGCTGGATAACCTCAACGCCGCCGGTAAAACCATCGGGGTAATCAGCCACGTCGAGGCCATGAAAGAGCGCATTCCGGTGCAGATCAAGGTCGCCAAGGTTAATGGCTTAGGCATCAGCCGGTTAGCGCCGGAATTTGCGGTGTAGCCGACGTTCTGGCCGCCGATCAATCTTATTTTATGCAACATGATCCGGCTGAATTCGTTATCATGCGCGCTGCATCAATGAACCTGCGTGCAAGCTTGCACGCCCAGTCAGGGATAACGCCATGCTGTGGTTTAAAAATTTAATGATTTACCGCTTAAATCGGGAAAACGTTTTATCTGCGGATGAGATGGAAAACCAGTTAAGCGCCTTTGCTTTTACGCCGTGCGGCAGTCAGGACATGATGAAGACGGGTTGGGTGTCGCCAATGGGTTCCCACAGCGATGCCTTAACGCACGTGGTTAACGGGCAGATCGTTATCTGCGCCCGTAAAGAAGAGAAAATCCTGCCCTCGCCGGTTATCAAGCAGACATTGCAGGCCAAAATCGAGCGGCTGGAGGCGGAACAACACCGCAAGCTGAAGAAAACCGAAAAAGACGCCCTGAAAGACGAAGTGCTGCATAGCCTGCTGCCGCGCGCATTCAGCCGTTTCAGCCAAGTCTGGTTGTGGATCGATACCGTCAACGGTTTGATCATGGTCGATGCCGCCAGCGCCAAAAAAGCGGAAGACACGCTGGCATTATTGCGTAAAACGCTGGGCTCGCTGCCGGTGGTTCCACTGACCATGGAAAACCCGATCGAACTGACAATGACCGAATGGGTGCGCGCCGGCGAACCGCCCGCGGGTTTCGCTTTACAGGATGAAGCCGAGCTGAAAGCGATTCTGGAAGATGGCGGCGTGATCCGTTGCAAAAAACAGGATCTGGTCAGTGACGAAATTGCCGTGCACATTGAGGCGGGCAAGCTGGTCACCAAACTGGCGCTGGACTGGCAGGAACGCATTCAACTGGTGCTGTCGGACGATGGTTCGCTAAAACGACTGAAGTTTGCGGATACGTTGCGCGACCAGAACGACGATATCGATCGGGATGATTTCGCGCAGCGCTTCGATGCCGATTTTATTTTGATGACCAGCGAACTGGCGGCGCTAATCAGCAATCTGATCGAGGCCCTGGGCGGGGAAGCGCAACGCTGATTTCAGCGTTTACGCCATTGCGCCCCCCGCCGCGACGGCGGCGGGGGGCCGCCTGATTACACTTTGAAGTGCCCGATCACCGCGTTCAAATCTTCCGCCTGCGACTGTAAGGCCGCCGACGCCGCGGCTGACTCCTGAACCAACGCCGCGTTCTGCTGCACCATTGAATCCAACTGCGCCACCGCCTGATTGATTTCATGGATGCCGCGCATTTGCTCATCCGCCGCATGGGTGATTTCAGACATCACCGTCGTTACCGTTGATACGCCGCCCACAATTTCGTTCATGGTATTGCTGGCCTGACGAACCTGGGACGAGCCGGAGGCGACGCTGTCGACGGTCGACTCGATCAGGCCTTTAATCTCTTTCGCCGCCTGGGCGCTACGCTGCGCCAGACTGCGCACCTCCCCCGCCACCACCGCGAAACCGCGCCCCTGCTCGCCCGCGCGAGCCGCTTCCACCGCCGCATTCAGCGCCAGAATATTGGTCTGGAAGGCAATGCCGTCAATTACGCCGATGATATCGCCGATTTTACCCGACGCGACCACGATATCGTCCATCGTCACAATCACATCAGACACCACTTTCCCGCCGCTGCTCGCATCCTTCGACAGCAGCAGCGCTTGCTGATTAACCTGCTGCGCCGAGCTGGCGGACTGCGTCACCGTTGCGGAAATCTGCTCTAACGCCGCGGCCGTTTGCTGAATGCTGGAAGCCGCAGACTCGGTGCGCGACGACAGGTCATTATTGCCGGCTGATATTTCATCCGCCGCCAGCTGTAGCGAGGAGCTGATATCACGGATCTGAATCATCACCACACTGAGCTTGTCGATAAAGGTATTAAACGAACGGGCGATCTGCGCCACCTCATCCTGCCCTTCATCCGGCAGGCGCTGGGTCAGATCGTTGTTGCCGTTGCTGATGTCGTCCATCGCATCACGAATCAGCAGCAAACGCTTCAGCGTGGACGTAATCATGACCCCAATCACCAATGACCCGAGTAAAGCAATCAACAGCAGCGTCCCGACAGAGGTAAACAGCAAAGAACGCATGCCTGCGGTGGCTTCGGTTTTATCCAGCGCCACCAGCATAGTCCAGTCGGTGCCGCGAATAGGCTGGGCGAGAACCATCTTCGTGGCGCCGCCAAAATCAACATCAAGCGGATCTTTTGACGCCTGCACCGTACTCAGATCGATACCCGATGCGATATCAGTAATATTCTTCAACGTCAGTTTTTCATCCGGGTGGGCGATGATGGTGCCGTCGCGGGCAATCAATACGCCAAAACTCGACGGCGTCGGATGAATTGACTTCACGTTTTCGATCACATTCTGCATCGTCAGATCGCTGCCCAGCACCCCCTTGACCGTGCCGCCATCCATAACCGGAGCCGCGAAAGAAACGATCAGTTCTTTGGTCGACACATCAACATAAGGCGCGGTGACAATCGGTTTTCTTTCCCTTACCGCCTGCTGATACCAGGGACGGATGGTCGGATCGTAATCAGCGGGGATCCCGACGGAGTCGGAAAACTTCGCCGTTTTATCCTCGTATCCCATGTAAACATTGATGAACCCGCCTGAGGCGGCGATCTGCTTAAACACAGGAACCGGATCATCATCGGTCAGTACGCTGTCGTTGAGGGCGGTTACCATCTGGGTTTTAGATTCCACCCACTCGCCGATCGCCATGCTGTGGCTGGCCGCAATCGCATGCAGCATGTTGTCGATGGATTCCTCATTAGAATTATTGGCTATGGTGTAATTAAGAAAAGTGTTAATGGCGAGAGAAAGTACAACAATTGCCGTACAGGCCGTTAGAATTCTGGCTCGTGTCGTTTTCAGCATAGCAAGCTCTTAGCATGGAAAGGTTATGCAAATCATAACGGCACAAGGAAATAAAACTTGAGGTGGCTCACAAACATGAGCGGGAATTTATCAGGAAACGAATAAGAAAACGCTAGTATGTTCTGCCGGATTTAAAACAAATATGGGTCATTAAGGTTCAAGCGACGGCCGAAAGTCAGCTGATTTCATCAAAAGTTTTAATACTCGCGGTATATAAAACTTATTGCTCATAACAAGGAAAGCTGCTCCCCTGAAGCACGAAAAGCAGCCTTGAATAAGAAACTAAATTAAACGTGGATGACTACAGGTATTTACACAAATAAGACGTGTCTTCGGCGACCTGTAAGTTGAATTCACTCTGCGCCGGAACAAAAAACGAATCGCCCGGCATAAAAACCTGCCAGTCAGGCGCCCCCGGCAACAAAACCTTCAAAGCACCGGTAATCACCGTCATCTCTTCGGCTTGACCCGTACCGAACGTATATGTTCCCTCTTCCATGACCCCGACACTGGCACGGCCGATACTGCCGCTGTCAAAACCAATAGATTTCACTTTCCCTGCAAAATACTCGTTTACCTTCAGCATAGCGCGGCACCTATAGTCGAAAAAACCTAGAAAATTCATCTTAAAAGGAGAACAGCGCCGTTGTCACTATCTATTCAACGAAAGTGCGTTGCCGGTAGCATCGACTGGCGATTATTTTAGCCATTCAGGAAAATGCCTGGACTAGGCCGCCGACAATCGCAGAATTCGCATCACATTCGCCACGATAGCGGTCGGATCTTGCGTCGCATCAATGACATGATGAGCGACTTCGCGGTAGAGCGCCTCGCGGGCGGCCAGTACGTCCGCCATTTCTTCCGCGATGGGGCGCCCGGTCAGGGTAGGCCGCTGATGATCCTGCGGGCTGGCTTCCAGGCGCCGGGCCAGTAATTCGGCGGGGGCATGGAGATAAATGACCGAACCTTTGCCGCTCATAAAGCGTCGGTTCGACTCGGACAGCACCATTCCACCGCCGGTGGCGACCACGCGACGTCGGGCGGTCACATCCTGCAATGCCCGGCTTTCCCGTTGACGAAAACCGTGCCATCCCTCCTGCGCCACAACGTCGGCAACCGTCATCTGACTGCTCTGCTGCATAAACAGGTCGGTATCGACAAAATCATATCTCAACGCCTGAGCCAGTCGGTTTCCTACGGTGGTTTTACCACAGCCTCTGGCGCCAACCATAAAAATGGGTTGTGTCATCTAATGACGTATCCTTATTTTCACCAAGCCCGTTCTGAACATCATGATACCGCCGCCGGGATTACCCACTCTGTCGAGGGATGAATCATACCGATAAAATTCACGGATATGAAAGCCGCTTCGCAAAGAAAAAGCCCCGTAATCGATATAACGGGGCTATCATTTTTCACCGACATCGATATCAGTATGTGTGGAAATATTCCTGAATCACTGCCGGATTCGTGGTTTTCGTCAGCGCCAGCATCAACAGAATACGAGATTTAGCCGGATTCAGCGAATCGGCGACCAGCCCTGGCTGGGAAGCATCCGGCGGGACAATGCCGCTGCCGGTACGGCTGGCGCGAACCACGACCACGCCTTTACTCTCTGCTTTGCGGATACCCGCGTCGCTGCGTTTAGACACCGTACCCGCCCCCATACCGGCATAGACAATGCCCTTCACGCCATGCGCCAGCGCCGCATCATACATATATTCAGGATCATCCTGATATCCGTAAATAATATCTACTGCCGGCAGTTTTTCCAGGTTGGCGACATCGAAGACGGAACGGGTGGTATGAATTTTATCCAGACGATTCTGGAAATAGACCTTGTTACCGATAATCACCCCCAGGTAGCCTTCTTCCGGCGCCTTAAAGGTATCCAGCGTGGAAGCATTGGTTTTGGTGATAAAGCGGGCAGAACCGATACGATCGTTCAGCACCACCATAACGCCACGGCTACGCGCGTTTTTATCCGCCGCCACTTTAACCGCGCCGTACAGATTCATCGGGCCATCAGCGCTGATTGACGTCGCCGGACGCATCGCCGCGGCGAACACCACCGGTTTGTCGCTTTTTACCGTCAGGTTCAGAAAATAGGGGGATTCATCAAGCGTATCCGTACCATGAGTGATAACCACGCCATCCACATCGCTGCGCGCCAGCAGTTCATTGACTCTTTTACTCAGCTTCAGCAAAACGTCGCTGGTCATGTTTTCACTGCCGATATTGGAGATTTGCTCACCTGAAATATTGGCAAGCGTTTTCAGTTCCGGCACGGCATTGATCAGCGTATCCACGCCCAACGCCCCCGCTTTATAACCTGTCGTTTGTGTATTGGCTGCCGCAGAACCCGCTATTGTCCCGCCGGTTGCCAGGATCACAATGTTAGGCAGGTTTTCCGCCGCAGACGACAGAGTAGAAAAACAAACAACAATCACCACAAACAGTGAATTAAATATCCTTTTCATAACCTATACCAACCCAATATGTTAAACGGCAGCCATTTCGACACGACTTGATCCGCACCCGAACGCCGCCTGTGAGTGATGGAACGATCCTTTCTGCCAGCAGACGGCCGACATTGGCGCTTATCATGCCCCAGCGTTCGCTGACTGTATAGCTTTGCGTATAATATCATTGGCATAGATTATATTTTTGCTCTATCGGCTCATCGATTGATCTGCGCCACGGCATCCTGACTTGCCAGCGCGCGCGCGGTGCCGGTCAATTCCGATAGCTGGCCGTTGTGCATTTCAAGCAGGCGGTCGGCGTGTTCAAAATAGCGATCGTCATGACTGATCGCGATAATCGTTTTGCCCAGCGCCTGAAGCTGAGGCAGCAATTCGAGATAAAATACCCGCCGAAATTGCGGATCCTGATCGGCGGCCCATTCGTCCAGCAACAGAATATCCCGCTGTTCCACCACGGCCAGCAGCAGCGCGATGCGTTTGCGCTGCCCCTGAGAGAGCTGTAGATTCGTCACGCGATAATTATCCAGCTCGAGTTTCTGGCGCATATTGAGCCGTTCCAGCCAGTCATCCATCAGCGCCCTATCAGGCGTAGCCCCCTGCGGGCCGATCATTTGCCCGAAGAGATGGAAGTCGGTAAAGACGGCGGAAAACAGTTTTTGATAATCGGGCAATGTCGCTGCGGTTATCGGCCGGTTATCCAATAATAAAGCGCCGGATACCGGAGTGTATAAGCCGGTCAACAGCATCGCCAGCGTCGATTTGCCGCTGCCGTTCCCGCCGATCAGATAAACCAGCTCCCCGCGCCGGATGGTCATATTTATTGGCCCGACTTCAAATTCCGCGCCGGCGTAACGAAACACCACATCGCGCAGTTCCAGCGTTTGCCAGCCAGTTGGCGCGGTTGCCGGAGGAAATTCAGGCCGGTAGTCGGCCAGCTTGAGTCCGTTTAATTTATTGAACGCGACCTGAGCGCTGATCAACGTGGGTAATGCCCCGACGGCCTGAAGCAAAGGGGTACGCAAAAACAACAGGGTTAATGAATAGGTCGCGGCGACATTGGTATCCGACCATCCCAGATTATTCGCCATAAAAAACACCGCGCCGATCGCGCCCAGCATCATGATGTTGGACCAGTTCACCGCGCTAAGATGGAAAGTATCCGCCCGGATGATATTCCGGCGGTAGTCCTGGGCGTTGACCTGATAAATCTCTTCATACAGCTTTTGCGCCCGCTCACGGTTCAGCGCCAGCTCTTTACGTCCTTCAATCGCCATCTGATAATCTTTCTGGAGGCGATCTTCCGCTTCGCGCACGTGGGTAAGATGATGGTATACGCGAGAAACCAGGATAAAACCGCCCCAAATGGTGATCGTAATCCACAGCGATGTCACGGCCAGCATTTTCGGCGACAACCAGGCCAGATAAACCGCAGAGCCAAGCGTTAACACTATCCCCTGAATCAACTCCGGCAGGCGGACAAAAGCAAGCGTGATATTACGAATGTCGCTGGAAAGGCTGGCAAGCAATTGCGCATTCCCTAACTGTTCGATGCGCGCAATATTGGTATCCAGAATACGTTTAATAAACTGCCCGCGCAGTTGATAGACAAAATGGTGCCCCAGCGCCGTCAATGCCAATTGAGAAGCCAACGTCACCGCCATCAGCAATATCAGCAATCCCAGGAACTGAGGCAGCACGGCCAGAGACTGGTTGGCGGTTTCAATCAACTGCACGTTGATAAACGCGATCAGGCCGATTCCCAGAGCGGCGCTGACAATGCTTAATAAGATAACGGCCAGAAAAGGCCAACGGTATTGTTGATAAACGATACGAAGCAACTCCATGACATTCTGTTCTCTATAATGATGGGAATCGCACGCAGTGTAATATGCCGGGGGTTGATATCAAGAATAATTCTCATATAAAGGCACGGTTGTACTGCGGATAAAGGTTCGGCAGACGACGACATCGCTGTTGTCAGAGTGAGATACACGGGAAAATGAATGAGGCGCGCGCCGTATGCGGCCCGGGGTAGAGTTAATCGCCAATCGTTGAATCACACATCGACCGACGGTTCCCTCCCCGACGGAGGCAGGAAAGGAACCTTGTTATTAATACATCAATAAAAACATGGCTGCGCCGAAAGACAGCAACTTTATGTTTAACTTATATTTTATTTACCTTGGCATTCTTGACCTGCCACTTGGTGTCCGTGGTCAAGGTGACATTCTTCATCGTCACCACGATGGGTTTTTTAGCATTCTCGCCATTAATCACCACCACGCCACTGGTTTTAGATGTGACATTCGTAAAGGTTATTCCGCTCCAGTCAGGAACGGTATTGCCGCTTTTTTGCTCATATACGGTATCAATGACAATCGGCTTAGCCACATTAGTCATAGTGACGTTTTTGTAAGTTACGCCGTTGACTATGCCGGCAGCGGATTTATCGCTTTTTATCCGTAAACCGTTGGTGGTTCCATTCATGATTAAATCATCTACCAGAACGCCATATACCCCCATGGTTTCACTGCCGATCGACATCCCGTGTCCCGAGCCAAACTGGTTATGAATGATAGAAATATTTTGCGCCGACGCTCTTCCGCTGTACGCCTTTATCGCCACGTTATCGTCGCCAGTTGAAATATTGCTGTAGGCAATGGTGATGTTTTGCGACGATATCGGATCGATACCATCGGTGTTTCTTGCGGTGGCGGGGGTTTTAATCGTGGTTTTCCAGGCGGTCAATCCATCGCTATCGCTGAATACGACATGGAAATTAGGTGAATTAGTCAGTGTAACGTTGTAAAGCGTAAAATTTTTACTCTTGTTAATCTGAATCAGACGCGGAGCATTCTGCTTCATTTTTTTCACTTTGGCACTAGCCGCTAACGCCCACCAACTGACCTTTTTATCCTGAAGCGCGACGCCCCCTTGCCCATCAATCGTTCCCGGCCCATAAATGCCGCTGTTTTGCGCAGCGTTGACTTTAATCAATGGCAAACAACCTTTGCCGCTATTGTCCAACGTCCCGCAAGTCCCAGACCCTGCATTAAAAGCCGCCGCATTATTAACCGCCCGTAACGTAACGCCTTTATCTATCCACAGGCTCACGCCGGAAGGGATCGTTATCGAACCACTGAGAAAGACCGCAGACTTACCCCCGGCGGCCAATTTCACCGCCTTGCCTTGAGAGCAAGAATTTAGCGCTTTCTGAATATCCTTAGTCGCAATGCTGCCCTGAGACTGTAAGACAGCACAGGCGGCCGGCGTCGTTGGCATTTTGACAACGCGGGTATCGGCGGCATGTGAAGAGAAACTGGCCATCCCGATAAAACCAAAGAACAATGATAAAGAAATTCCGTCTAATTTATATTCCATTTCCAAACCTCATTTTAATACCTATCATCTTTCACACTGCAAATAGAGTAGCGGCCCTCGCCTCGATCCTCTCCGTTACTGACTGGAGTAAATATGCGTTCGACGGCCGCCGCTCTGTATCTTTAAATTTATTAGGCATAGCGCTTGATATTAAGTAAAAATCCATTTGTATAAAATCCGCCAGATGCATTAAATTGATAATCATTCCTATTAATAGATTTTCTATCAGGATACTTTCCATGCAATATCTTATTTCTGCTTTTTGCAGTAATAAAACGCAACTGGACGCAGTCAACCATATAAAAACGATCGACAACAGAAGACATCTGAATTTATATCAGGGCGGGTCATCATATTACATTGAAATATAATTACAACACAAAATTGAAACCGTAAACGGCTCCCGCAGTTTCAAATAACATTAACTTACCTCAACTTATAATCATTAATAAAAAGTAATAAGCAGCAAACAATAACAAAGTAAATTATATCAATAAATTGATTTTATTTTAGTCATTTCGCAATATTCATCCGGTATATTCAAGAAGCCGGCCTATTTGCTTCTTATTTAAGGCGGTGATATCCCCATCACTCTATTAAAAGCTTTGCAGAAAGCGGAATCTGCAACGACGAAAATATTTCGCACGTCAAAATGTCAATGCATAAATACCCTGTACCCCCCCAAAAAAGCACGTTGCTGGATACGCACACGCTCTATATTATGCACGAATGATTTCCGCACCGGTTCATGCTCAATACGATTCACTGCGGTCTATGAAAACAGGCGCATACGGATGCTTCAAAGATCATCAATGGGAAAGCGGGCTTTTTGGCCCCGCTTTCCGATAAAAGCCATGGCAGTATTCTCCAGCATGGTCATCGGCGTTTTCCTGCTGTTGATTTCCGGCTGTACGGGCGCACAGCAGGATATCATGCCGCTGGGACAAACCTCATTTGCCCGCTATCAACAGGAAACCGCACAATGGGTAGAACAACACCGCGCTTTCCAGACTACCGATAAAAATCTCGAACTGGTCTGGAATACGCCGCAGGAAATGCGTCCGGCAGGTAAGCCAACCAAGGGCATTTTACTGGTTCACGGTCTGGGCGACTCCCCCGGTTCATTCAACGACATCATGACGCGGCTGGCGGAACAAGGCTTTCTGGTCAGAACCGTGCTGCTGCCGGGGCATGGCACCCGCCCCGCCGATATGCTGCATATTACCGTGGATGACTGGCGCAGAGTCGTCGCCGAACAGGCGGCCATTCTCAGCCATGAGGTGGATGACGTCTATCTGGGCGGTTTTTCCACCGGAGGCAATCTGGTGCTGGAATATGCCCTTAGCCACCCGGAAATTAAAGGATTGGCGCTGTTCTCTCCGGCGATAAAATCCAACGAGCGTTATGATTTTCTGACGCCGCTGCTTTCCGTCTTTACCGACTGGATACTAAAACCCCGGCCCGGCAACCCGCAACAGTTAATGACGCGTTATATGGTGGTGCCGACCAACGGTTTCGCCCAGTTTTATTATTCCAGCCGCGCCGTGCGAACGCAGTTGGCAAAAACCACCTACGACAAACCGGTGTTGATGGTGCTTACCGAGCATGATTCGGTGCTGGACACGCCTTATCTGCTTGAGCTGTTCGATCGCAAATTCACCCACTCGCGCAGCAGGCTGATCTGGTACGGCAACCCGCCCGCAGGCTCTTCCCCATCGCGCGTGCTGATCCGCCGCGACTATTTACCCGAGTGGCGGATCAGTCAGTTCTCGCATATGTCGATTCTGTTTTCGCCAGACAATAAAGAGTATGGCAAGGAAGGCTCGGTGATCGTCTGCGCCAACGGACAAACGCCGGTCAGCCAGCAGGTCTGTCAGGACAGAAACAGGCTATGGTATTCCGACTGGGGCTATCAGGAAGAGGGAAAAACCCACGTCCGTTTAACCTTCAATCCCTATTTCGACTGGCAGACTCAGGTGATGAACGCGGTATTGGCTGGCGACTAATCCGCCGGGTGTGATTCGGGGATAATGCAGCACGTCGCTTTTCAGCTTTAAAATCAGGATCGGGAGCGCATTGAATATCAGGGGATCATCTGCCATAACATCACTATCACCATAATCGCAGGTTGATGGCATGAGATTTGATTTAACGGATCTTCGTCTGTTTTTGCATATCCAGAAAGCAGGCAGCATTACCGGGGGCGCCGTGACGTCCAATCTGACGCTGCAAGCAGCCAGTGAGCGCGTCAGGGGCATGGAAAATGAACTCGGCGTGCCGTTATTATTACGTTCAAAAAACGGCGTCACGCTGACCGAGGCGGGCTATTCACTGGTTCATCATGCCACGATCATCCTGCATCAGGTCGAACATATGCGCAGCGAGTTACATCAATACAGTAAAGGACTACGCGGCCATATTCCCTTGCTGTGCAATTCCGCCGCGCTGAGTGAGTATTTACCTGAACTGCTGGGGCAGTATTTACTCATACGTCCCAATATATCGATCGCGGTGAATGAACAGCTCAGCCGCGACATTGTTAACGAGATTAAAAATCAAACCGCGGATTTAGGCATTGTGGCGGACACCGTGCAGCTAAACGGATTGGAAACCCGCCCTTTCCGCCAGGACGAACTGGTGGCGGTGGTGCCCGGCGACAGCCGGTGGGCGCAACATGACATGATAGCGTTTGAAGCCATCGTCGGGGCGGAATTTATAGGGCTGAGCGCCGGTTACGCCTTGCAGGAACATATTGACGAACACGCCAGAAAGCTGGGCCGACGTTTAAATTATCGCGTACGGTTAGCCAGCTTCGACGCGGTTATGCATGTCATTCAGCGCGGTATCGGCGTGGGTATTCTCCCCCGACATGCGGCAAATCGTATGATGCATTCGCTTGATATCCACTGCATCGGGTTGTCTGACGTTTGGGCAAAAAGAAATCTGGTTATCTGCGCCCGCCGGTTTTCAGCGTTGCCCGGTTATTTTCAGGAATTCGTTGAGTTTATTACCCTGCGGCAAAAGGGATAAACATATACCCGCCCAGCGTCATTAACCCCGCAAAAAAACACTGCCGAAAGGTTTTCTCACTAATACGGTGGCGCAGACGTTGCCCAATCACCATACCGAGGATAGCGGGAAGAAGCGCGAAACACGATATCCCAAGATCGATGCCGCTCAGCCCTATTCCCTGAGCCAACTGTATCGCCAGTCCGATGGTTGAAACCGTAAAAGCCAGCCCTAATGACTGCACCAGGTCGTGTTTATTCAGCCCCAGACATTGCAGGTAAGGCACGGCCGGGATAACAAAAACCCCCGTCGCGGCGGCAATCGCGCCGGTAACGTACCCCGCCAGCGGCGATAGCCAGACTTCGTGGCGGCCGGGCTGAGGCAGTTTTTTTGCCAGTATTCCCCATATGCCATACAGAACCAGAATCAGTCCGATAGCCGCCCCCGTCCAGGAAGATGAGGACGTTAAGGTCGGTAATCCTCCCCACAACGTGCCGATGATGATGCCGGCAAATAACGACCAAAATCGCTTAACCAGGCTTAGGAACGCCGGGCCGCAAATCAATTGCCAGATATTGGTGACCAGAGAGGGGATAATCAACACCCCTGCCGCTGTCGTCGGCGACATGGTGAGCGTTAATAATCCCATGGCAATCGTCGGCAGCCCCACGCCAATGATGCCTTTGACCATCCCCGCCAGTAAAAAAACGATAAGAATTACCGCCATGACCATGTCCTGAAAATAAGGTAAACAATGGCCTCATTGTCACGAAACGGTCTTGCGGGGTATATGCGGATTTACCTGAGGCTGACTAAAGGAAAAACAGACGTGAACAGCAGGAGGAAACGTATAGATGCCGGCAAGAACCGGCGACAGAACCGTTGATTTGTCGCCGATATCACCAATATTGATTAATACCCCTGCCGCGCCCGGCCAACCGCCTCACCCAGTTGCCACACCGCCATTGCGTAATGGGTACTATGGTTGTAACGGGTAATGGTGTAGAAGTTAGGCAAACCATACCAATACTGGTATCCGCTGCCGATGTCGAGACGCAGCAGACTGGCCTCTTCATAGCCACCCAGCGTACTCTGCGGCCTTAGCCCGGCGGCCTGTAACGTCGAGAGGGAATAGCGCGTATTGAAGCCATGGGCCAGCGATGGCGCCTGACCGATCGCCGGTACAGCCACAACGCCCCCTTTGCGCCAGCCGTGCGCTTTAAAGTAATTGGCTACGCTGCCGATGGCATCCACCGGATCCCATAGATTGATATGCCCATTGCCATCAAAATCAACCGCATAGTTTTTAAACGACGACGGCATAAATTGACCATAGCCCATAGCGCCCGCATAGGAACCCCGCAAGCTGAGCGGATCATTCCCCTCGTTGCGGGTCATCAGCAGAAACGTTTCCAACTCGCCGGTGAAGTACGCGGCGCGGCGCGGGTAGTCGAAAGACAGGGTTGCCAGGGCATCAATAATGCGGGTTTTCCCCATTATCCGGCCCCAGCGGGTTTCCACACCGATAATCCCGACAATGATCTCCGGGGGAACGCCGTATATTTCCCAGGCGCGTTGCAGCGCGTCTTGATGCTGATTCCAGAAAACCACGCCGTTTTGTACGTTATCCGGGGTGATGAACTGATTACGGTAACGCGTCCAGGCCCCGTTCGGCCCGGACGGCGGGCGAGGCACGGTTGGCGGCGGCGTTGGCGCCTGTCTATCCATCAGACGAATCACCCAATCCAGCCGCTGCGTCTGAGCCAATACATCGTGCAGTTGCTGGCGGTCAAAACCGTGTTCACTCACCATTTTGTCGATAAAGCGGTTCGTCGCCGGATTAAAAGCAAAATCGCCGCTCTGCAAATGACCGGTATGCGCAGGCTCGAGCAGAAAACCGCCTTTAAAGGGATTGCCCTGAGGCGCTTCGGCTGACGGCGTCGGCTTACTGCTACAGGCGGAAAGCAAGGCAAGCAGTGAAACAAGAATAGCCAAATGACGCATTGGATGTCCGTCTAAACAGATGAAAAAAGAGTCGTTGCCATGGTAAAGCATCGCCTGACGTGAAAAAACCACAAAATGCACCCTGTTTTCCGCTGAAAGCCAGGGTGCTTTATGATCAGTTTTTCTTCACAAACTCGGATTTCAGCTTCATGGCGCCAAAACCGTCAATCTTGCAATCGATATTATGGTCGCCTTCAACCAAACGAATACCTTTCACCCGCGTACCCATTTTCAATGGCGAAGAACTGCCTTTTACTTTGAGATCCTTAATCACGGTAACGGTATCGCCATCCGCCAGCAAGTTGCCGTTGGCATCTTTGACGATCGGCCCCTCTTCCTGAGCAGCCGAATCACCATCCATTGCCCATACATGCCCACACTCAGGGCAGTTCAGTAATTCATTATCCTGCCAGGTATATTCAGAGTGACATTTAGGGCAATTCGGTAGCTGTTGCATTATAAAATTCCTGAAAATAATAAAGTTTATGAAAAAAGCCAATAAAATCAAAGATTGTGTTACCAGCTACCGATATTTTAGCGCGTTATGCGCATCCTGAGTAGTCATCGATTGGCGATACCTGAATCATCTCACTATCTTGCCGTCCCGCAGAATAAACATCACTTTCCCATCCCAGAACTCAGCGATAAAAATATCTTCATCCTTGAGACTACGCTCATTCAGTTCGCCTTTTAGCCACTCTTGATCTTTTTCTATTTGTTCCAACTCTTCCTGTCTGACTTTACCGTCTTTCATAATAATAACCGAGGGCATTTTCGCGTTATCACAAACAACCGTCAGTTGACCGCTGGGTTCTATTTGAGCATAGGTGACCTGCTGGAACGAATTGATTCCCTGCGAATGTAATTGAGAAGCGATATTCAAAATATCTATTTTATTTTTCTTACGCAGAATATTGTCCATGATAAAGCGCCCCTTCTTAACGATAGGCAGCGGATTACCGATGGCTATTGCACGGAAAAAATTAACATGCTTAGTGATGGCATTGAGCAGCGATATCAGCCCGACGCCAATAAATAACACCAGCACATATTGCTGAAGCGGTATGCTATCACTGTATATCACCCCGCCGATTATCCCCCCTAGAACAAAATTCCCAATAAAATCAACTGGCGTCATCTGAGAAAGCTGCGTTTTCCCTGAAAGATTCAGGTGCATGATTACAATAAAAAATCCAATGATGAACTTTATTAATACTAAGCCGTAATATCCCATATATCCTCTGTCCCACTCGTTTACCAAACCGCCAATCAAAAAGCCGCGCCAAGGCGCCTTCTAGGCCGTCACTGAAAAAACCTCATGCTGTTTATCCAGCCAGCACAACCGCTTCCAACCATGATGTATATAGATGAAAATCAGCAGCCCTGCTGTATTTTTCAGGAAAACCGCCCTCACGCATCGAATTCCTGCGCATCCGGAACAAGGCCTCGCCGGTAAAAAGCGCGGCAATTCAAACGATTTATTACAAGTTTCCGACGGCAGGCAAGGCGTATATCATTTAATGACGATGCTACACTTCCATCTTCTCTCGCCATTATTACCTTTATAATAATAATCTGGCTAATTATGATTCAAAAAAGACCGGGTACAAAAAGAACTGCCCAATAAATACTATTGACTCATCCACCCAAAAAATGTAGAAATCAATTAAAAACAGCCAACTCAAAATAATCTTTTTTTAATACGCATAGCAACATGATTCCATAAATAAATACAAAAAATTTAATACTATTTATAATACGATAATCATAAACGGCGAAACAGAGTGGCAAAAGGAAAGGGATTAACATCCCTTTCCAAGATAAACGTGATATAAACAAGATATATCAGCAAAAGGTTCAATGTCTTTTATTTTTGCATCTTTGCTGTAAGGCTTTTTTGGGTGTCCACGTAGTTATTTTTCAGACGAAGTCGTTCCCTGACATTCAATCCTGAGGTTATGATTTCTTTTATCCATTACTCATTCCCTTGGTTATCCGTTCTGCTAATCAGCTAAATTTTAGCCTTTCGGCTCAATCCCCTGCTTACGAAGCGCTTTACACGCCGGTTCTTTTAACCCGTTTCCCAAGCTGACACCTTATTTTGCCACGACTTTATCAAACTGTTCGTAGTAGCTCAGGTGAGATCCCTATCCGAAAGGTATTGGTCTACCAGACAAAGACTCCCCCTGTTAAGCAAACTAACAATATGGCTATCGACAAATCCAGAAGCTCCCTTCATGAAGATCAGCATTTTCAGCATGTTAACGCGGGAGGTTTTAACCTGTTCCTGCGATTGATAGCGGGGCGCATTATGCTTGATGACACACCGTTAGAACGAGAAAAATCATCGCAGTAGCGGGCAAAGTTGCGAGCCGTTTCGCAGGCATAACCGATACTCGTAAAATCAGATACATTTACCATCGTTGCTCTGATAACTTCCTGTAATGCTTTACCAGTATTAGCGCTACGCCTGACGGGAGCACCCTGTCTCTGAATGAATAATGTAGGGTTTTTAGAGGTTCTGATTTCCCCCTGAACCCCACAGGTGAATCACGCGGCATGTCGGTGATAAGATAAGATTTCTAACAAGATACACCTTTTCTGGCATACTCCCAGGCGACAAATTAATGGGTTTAGGTAGGTTTTTGGCGCTTTTATCAGCGGCCGCCTGAGCTAACAGACAGAGTAAAAACCGAGTAAAATCAATATGAATGAGTCTATTGACAAGGACCTTTCCAGCCATACGCCAATGATGAAACAGTATTTCAAGCTCAAGGCGGAGCATCCGGAAATTCTGTTGTTCTACCGTATGGGTGACTTTTACGAGCTGTTTTATGACGATGCCAAACGGGCATCGCAGCTTTTGGATATCTCACTGACCAAACGCGGAGCATCCGCCGGGGAGCCGATTCCCATGGCCGGCGTTCCCCATCATTCCGTCGAAAACTATCTTGCCAAGCTGGTGCTGTTGGGCGAGTCGGTCGCTATCTGCGAACAGATCGGCGATCCCGCCACCAGTAAGGGGCCGGTGGAGCGCAAAGTCGTGCGTATCGTGACGCCCGGCACCATCAGTGACGAAGCGTTGTTGCAGGAAAAACAAGATAACCTGCTCGCCGCCATCTGGCAGGACGGGCGGGGCTTTGGCTATGCCACGCTGGATATCAGCTCCGGCCGTTTCCGGGTCACCGAACCGGCCGATCGGGAAACCATGGCCGCAGAATTACAGCGTACCAATCCGGCGGAATTGCTCTACCCCGAGTCGTTTGAATCCATGTCATTGATTGAACACCGCCACGGGTTGCGCCGCCGTCCGCTGTGGGAATTTGAACTGGACACCGCCCGTCAGCAGCTCAATCTGCAATTCGGTACGCGCGATCTCACGGGATTTGGCGTTGATCAGGCGAAGCTGGCGCTGCGGGCGGCGGGCTGTCTGCTGCAATATGCCAAAGATACTCAGCGCACTTCCCTGCCGCATATCCGCGGCATCACGATGGAACGTCAGCAGGACGGCATCATTATGGATGCCGCCACGCGGCGTAATCTGGAACTGACGCAGAATCTGGCCGGCGGTACGGAAAATACGCTGGCCGCGGTGCTCGACTGTACGGTGACGCCCATGGGCAGCCGGATGTTGAAACGTTGGATCCACATGCCCAGCCGCGATATCGCCGCGCTGACGCAGCGCCAACAGGCCATCAGCGCGTTGCAGGATATCACAGCGGAATTGCAGCCTTATCTACGGCAGGTAGGCGATTTGGAACGTATTCTGGCGCGGCTGGCGCTGCGTACCGCCCGCCCGCGCGATTTAGCGCGTATGCGCCACGCCTTTCAGCAATTCCCCGAGATTCGTGCGCAGTTGGCGCCGTTGGAAACGGACGCCGTCCGCCAGCTAGTCGGCCAGATTGGGCAATTCGACGAGCTGCTGGATCTGCTTGAACGCGCCATCGTCGAGGCCCCGCCGGTGCTGGTGCGCGACGGCGGCGTGATTGCAACGGGCTACAACGCCGAACTGGATGAATGGCGGGCGCTGGCCGACGGCGCCAGTGATTATCTGGACAGGCTGGAAATTCGCGAGCGCGAAAAACTGGGGCTGGATACGCTCAAGGTCGGTTTTAACGGCGTACATGGCTATTATATTCAGGTCAGCCGCGGCCAAAGCCATCTGGTGCCGATACATTACGTTCGCCGCCAGACGCTGAAAAACGCCGAACGCTATATCATCCCGGAGCTGAAAGAATACGAAGATAAGGTGCTGACCTCCAAAGGCAAAGCGCTGGCATTGGAAAAAGCCCTCTATGACGAACTGTTCGATCTGCTGCTGCCGCATCTGGCGGAACTCCAGCAAAGCGCGGCGGCGCTCGCCGAACTGGATGTACTGGCGAATCTGGCGGAGCGCGCGGATACGCTGAACTATGTGTGCCCGACGCTAAGCGATAAGCCCGGTATAAAGATCGCCGGCGGACGTCACCCGGTAGTGGAACAGGTTCTCAGCGAACCCTTTATCTCGAATCCGCTGTCTCTCTCCCCCCAGCGCCGTATGCTGATCGTTACCGGCCCGAATATGGGCGGAAAGAGTACCTATATGCGTCAGGCGGCGCTGATCGTGCTGATGGCGCATATTGGCTGCTTCGTTCCTGCCGATCAGGCGGTTATCGGCCCGGTGGATCGTATTTTCACCCGCGTGGGCGCGGCGGACGATCTGGCTTCCGGCCGCTCGACCTTTATGGTGGAAATGACGGAAACCGCCAACATCCTGCACAACGCGACGGAAAACAGTCTGGTGCTGATGGATGAAATCGGCCGGGGAACCTCGACCTACGATGGATTATCGCTAGCCTGGGCCTGCGCTGAAAATCTGGCTAACCGCATCAAAGCCATGACGCTGTTTGCGACTCACTATTTCGAACTGACCAATCTGCCGGAAAAAATGGAAGGCGTGGTAAACGTCCATCTGGACGCTCTTGAGCATGGCGATACCATCGCCTTTATGCACAGCGTGCAGGACGGCGCCGCCAGCAAAAGCTACGGACTGGCGGTGGCCGCATTGGCGGGGGTGCCGAAAGACGTCATTAAGCGGGCGCGCCAAAAACTGAAAGAGCTGGAGACGCTGTCCAATAACGCCACCGCCAGCCATATTGATGGCGCACAGCTGGCGTTGCTGGGTAATGAGGAGCCGTCACCGGCGATGGAAGCCCTGGAATCGATCGATCCGGATGCGTTAACGCCCCGTCAGGCGCTGGATTGGCTGTATCAGTTGAAGAAGATGCTGTAAGCGGCGCGTTTTTATCATGCACCTAAAAAAGCGCTGATTGCCGACAAAGTCGTTTGTAAGCCTGAGATACCCGGGCCTAGCGTACCGAGGGGCGCTCCGGCCCCTCGCCACGTTCTCCCTAATAACGGGCTTTGTCAACAGTCTGAAAAGCGCTGATTTTTCAGCGCTTTTTCATTATACGCCGATGCTATTCAACGGGTGGGTCACACCGTTGGCGCGCTTTCATCTGCACCTCATCGCTGTCCGGCACCAGCGCTTTGGTCATCTGTCCCTCCTCCATTGAGGGAACGATGGCGAAATGCGCCGTCAATATCGTAAACACCGGTTCACCTGCTGCGCTTCGGGCGTTCATATACTGTTTTTCCAACGCCAGCGTATTATCCACCACAAAGGTTTTTCCCGTCGCGCAATCGGTAAAGGTCGCCGCATCCGCCATATAGCGATACATGCCTTTCATCGCCATCGGCGTATCGGGTAAAGCCAGTTCTGTGGCAATCAGCCGATAGGCGTGAGAAGACGGAATAGGCACGCCCTGTTGATCCAGCATCTCCAAATCTTTTCCCAGCGGGCGAAAATAACGCTTTTCCCCCTCACTGTTGGTTAACACCAATTTGTCCGCCGTCCGCCGCCACTGACCATATTCAGCAAAGACCGACGTTCCCTCGCGCGTCGTCTGATAATGCTGACGTAAGACAAACGTGCCGTCTTTTTCCAGAAACAGCGACGTATCGATCCCCTCACAGTCAGCACAGGGCAGTGTTCCACGATAGCTTTGCGCCATCGGTTGAAGCGGTTCTTCCTGCATCCGTGAACGTGTATGACACCCAATCAACGCCGATATTACCGCAGTCAACAACACGCCAATCGCCAGTTTTCTCACCATTATTCTCCCGCTGGGGTTGTCCTGTTACCGTTATTCATTTTATTGGTGATTTCTTATACCGTTCATCAACATAGCGAACAATCATCCCTGTCTCGGGGCTATTTGCCAGTCTGCGAACGTCATTTCCAGACTATTCTCACTGTCTGACAGCCAGATAGTTCCTTCCTGCAAGGTGGCCTGTAGCGTCATATTGCGCTTTGCCAACGCGGCAAGCTGCGCCAACTGGCGATCGTCCAGAAAATATATGGTCAGGTTCTTATACCCTGCCACCTTGTCCGCGATGTTTTGCCACCATACCTGCGCAGCGCGCTCGCCATAGGCGTACAGCACCACCGAACGGGATTGGTTGCAGGCTTTTTTCAGCCTCTTCTCATCGGGTAAACCCAGCTCAATCCACAGTTCCAACTCCAGCGTGTCATTACGCCGCCAGATTTCCGGCTCATCGTCAGCGCTTAACCCTTTGGTAAAACGTAAATTTTCATCCGCATGACAAATCCAGGCCAGCAAACGCAGCATCATCCGCTGTTCCGTTTCTGAAGGATGCTGGGCGATAGTCAGGTTGGCGTCATGGAAAAAATGACGATCCATGTCCGCAATATTAATCGCTGCCTTGTAAACCGTTGCTTTTAATGCCATCTGTAACCTCACGTTTATCCAGCGACAGTGTACTTGAGTTAGCGCTATCCTCACAGTAAAGGTGATATCTGCTACATAACCGAACGATTAGGTGTTTGAGGAATACTGATATCCTGCCAATGCCTATGCTATAGTCGATTTGATAAGTAGAGTTTATCTCCGTAGGCTTACAACATCGGCCACAGTCATAATCAAGGTGCATGAATGTCTACCGGGTTAAGCTTTCAAGGGAGGATATAGTGCAAAAATACGGTGAATTAGTACGCCGCTTATACGCAGAGATCGCCAGCGGCGATCTGGGCTATATACCCGACGCGCTGGGTTGTGTATTGAAAACCCTGGATGACATTGCCGCTAACGGCGAATTGCCATCCTCTGTCAGGGAACAGGCGGCTTATGCCGCCGCTAACTTATTGGTGAGCGATTATGTCAATGAGTAACGAATATCAACCCATCAACTGTGATGATTACGACAATCTGGAAGCCACCTGTCAGCAGAATTTGACGCTGACGCTGGAGCTGCGTAATGGTGAAATCGTTACCGGTAAAGCCAGTGACATGATCTCACGTAAGCATGTTGAATATTTGGTGATCGAAGAGTCCGGTTCAAAGCGGGAATTGCGCCTCGATCACATCGTCAGTTTTAGCCATCCGGAAATAGGAAAAGTCGTCGTCAGCGAGGCTTAACCGGCATACTTTTCTCTAAAACGGACAACTTCGGTTGTCCGTTTTCATTTCAGTTACGCCAGACAATATGCCAGCACGGCTCATTGTCCCGCGCCTGTCCTTCCAGCGTAACAAACCGCCCGAGCGCGGCGATCAATCGGTCATCGTAAAAAACCAGCGGGGTGCGATCCCGCAACCACGGCGGCACAGCCAGCTCCTGCCAGAGTTTCTTGATTTGCCGCCCGCCAGCCCGCCCCACAATGCGTACCGTGCCGCCGGTGGTGAAACGTATGCTTACCTGCTCGCCGGCGCGCGGCGCGCGAACGGCGGTTCCCCCTTCATCCGCCAGCGAGAGATCCCCCAGGCCATCAGGTAACGTTAAGCCGCCGGATCCCGGCGGCCACGGCAATATGCGGTCTTTCAGCGAGTGCATCAGCGGCAGCACATAAAGGCGCTGGCGAAAACGCCGGATTTGCCGTTGGTTTAGCCGTAACACCGGATCGGCATCCTGACGGCTGACGGCAACTTCATGCCATAACCGTTGCAACTGATCGCGCGCAGGCATCGACGCCCCCTGCTCAGCCAGCCAGCGCCGCAATAAAGCAAAGCGCCTGACCGGGCTCAACGACGACATGCCTTCAATGCTCAGGGAGCCATCCGGCCGACACAGTTCCCGTAACGACTCGGCCAAAAGTTCATCAAGCAGTTGTTCCTGCTCGGCGCAGAGCTGCGCGCTACGGGCCACCGCCGCGGGAAAATGCGGCCAGCGCCCGGTTAATAAAGGAAGCACCTTGCGGCGCAAAAAGTTGCGGTCGAAGCGCTCATCCTGATTGCTGTCATCTTCAATCCAGCGCAGTTGATGCCGCCGCGCATACTGCTCCAACTGTTGACGAGAAAAACCCAGCAATGGACGCAGCAGGGTATGGTTATCGCATAGGGTGCTGGCGGCCATCGCGGAAAGCCCGGCCGGCCCGCTGCCACGCTTGAGCGCCAGCAAAAACGTTTCGCTTTGATCGTCCAGATGCTGTGCCGTCAAAAGCGCCTCATCATCCAGTAAATGCGCGTTTAAAGCCCGGTAGCGCGCCTCACGCGCCGCCGCCTCAATACCGCCGTTTTGCGCATCGACATTCACTTTCAGCTCCGCGAAAGACACCTGCCATTGCCGACATTGCCGGCGACAGTGCTCAGCCCAACTATCCGCCAACGGATTTAGACCGTGATTAACATAGGCGGCGCGGACAACGACATGATTACGCTGGCGCAGCGTGACCAGCAGATGCAACAAGACGCTGGAATCCAGCCCGCCGCTGTAAGCCACCAGAATCTGCCGATGTCCCGCCGTCTGTGACGCGAGGGAGGCAAGCAAAATATCTTCAGGTTCGCTCACGGTTTCAACTCTCATACAGCTCTAAAGGCAACCCATCGGGATCGCTAAAGAAAGTAAACCGTCGCCGCGTGTCAGCGTCAATGCGCACCGGCTCGCAACTCACCCTGGCCCGGGCGAGCGTAATGATAGCCTGCTCGACATCCTCAACCGCAAAAGCCAGATGCCGCAAACCGCAGGCTTCCGGCTGGCTGACGCGCGGCGGCGGCGAAGGGAAAGAAAATAGCTCTACCAGATAACATCCATTTAACGCCAAATCGCCCTTCCAGGAGTCCCGCTCCGCGCGATAGATCTCATTCATCAGGGTAAAACCCAGAATATCGCAATAGAATCTTTTACTCCGCGCATAATCGGCAGCGATGATAGCAATATGGTGAATACCCTGTAGTTTTAGCATAGCGCTATCCTGTTCCCTCCCGCGAATTGTCTTGCTCATGATGATCGGCATAATCAAAAGACGCCGACCGATTGTAATCGTGATGCCTGGCGCAATCTACAGCGACAATCTGACACGGAAAGCCGATACCAAACACGATATATCGCCGGGGCAGATGTTACGCCCAGGCGCAAGATATCTGCTAACCTTTATTTTTATCCTGCTGTGCTCTCCGCTGTTTCCTGCATTGCAATGAATCGTCGGCCTGATTTCCAGTCAGTTTCCTTTGTTGGTGCTAAGCAGCGGACTGACGCTGCTGAAGTGATTAGGCGGCACCAAAAAAATAACCATTTGAATCATAAAATAATATTAAAAATAAATTTATCAGTCCGGCTGTTTTAATCGTTAGCAATGGAGCAAACGTCAATGAACATTAATTTTTATGTCACCTGCCTGGGCGATGCCTTAAAAGCCGGGATGGCGCGTGACACGGTGTTACTGCTTGAGAAATTGGGCTGTAAGGTTTTTTTTCCAGAAAAACAAGGCTGTTGCGGCCAGCCGGCGCTGAACAGCGGCTATGTCGAAGACGCCAAACCCGCCATGAAGTCGCTAATCATGGCGTTGGAAGAAAATGATTATCCGATAGTTTCCCCGGCCGGCTCCTGCACCTATGCCATCAAAAGCTATGCCGGGTATCTGAGCAACGAACCGGATTGGGCGCGGCGCGCGCAGGCCGTGGCCGATCGAATGCAGGATCTCACTTCGTTTATCGTCGATATTCTGGGCGTGGTCAACGTCGGCGCCTCTCTGCCCGGTAGGGCGGTCTATCACCCCTCCTGTAGCCTGTCCCGCAAACTGGGCATCACCGATGCCCCGCTCACGCTGTTACGCCATGTGAAAGGACTTGAGCTGATACCTTTCGAACACCAGGAAACCTGCTGCGGTTTCGGCGGCACTTTTTCGGTCAAGATGGCCGAAATCTCCGGTGAAATGGTCAAGGAAAAAGTGCGGCATCTGATAGCCGCGCAGCCGGACTATCTGATTAGCGCCGACGTCAGTTGCCTACTCAATATCGGCGGCAGACTCAGCCGGGAAAAACATCCCGTCAAAGTAATGCATATCGCCGAAGTGTTGATGAGCCGATAAGGGGGCCGCGTATGTCTTTGAAAACCAGCAAAATCGATTTCAGACCGCGGATCAACGCCGAAATGCAGGACGCTATCATGCGGCGTAACGTTTCAATGGCGCAGGAACGCATCGGCGCCAACCGGCAAAAGATGGTGGAAGAGTTGGGGAACTGGGAACAATGGCGCGAGCAGGCGGAACACATCCGTAATCACGTATTGGAAAACCTTGACGCCTATCTGCACCAGTTGACGGAGAAAGTGCATGACAACGGAGGACATGTCTTTTTCGCCCGCACCCACGAACAGGCCACCGACTATATTCTGAAGGTGGCGCAGGCCAAACAGGCCAAAAAAATCGTGAAGTCCAAATCGATGGTCACGGAAGAGATCGGCATGAACCCCAAGCTCCAGCAGGCGGGAATTGAGGTGGTGGAAACCGATCTGGGCGAATTTATTCTCCAGTTGGATGGGGATCCGCCGTCGCATATCGTGGTGCCGGCGATCCATAAAGACCGTCATCAGATTAGACGCATACTGAGCGAGCGTTTGGGCTACAACGGCCCGGAAACGCCGGAAGCCATGACCTTATTTATCCGTCAAAAGATCCGTCAGGATTTTCTAACCGCCGATATCGGCATTACCGGCTGTAATTTTGCCGTCGCCGAAACCGGCTCGGTGTGCCTGGTGACCAACGAAGGCAACGGACGGCTTTGCACCACGCTGCCGAAAACCCATATCGCGGTGATGGGCATGGAGCGTATCGCGCCGACCTTTGCCGAAGTCGACGTATTGATCACCATGCTATGCCGCAGCGCGGTGGGCGCCAGACTCACCAGCTACAATACCTGGCTGACCGGCCCGCGCCGGCAAGGCGATATTGACGGACCGGAGGAATTCCATCTGGTGATTATCGATAACGGACGCTCCCGGGTGCTGGGTTCCGAATTCCGCTCGGTCCTGCGCTGTATCCGCTGCGGCGCCTGCATCAATACCTGTCCGGCCTATCGTCATATCGGCGGACACGCTTACGGCTCAATCTACCCCGGCCCTATCGGCTCCGTGCTGTCGCCGCTGTTGGGCGGCTACAAAGATTTTAAAGATCTGCCTTACGCCTGCTCGCTGTGTACCGCCTGTAATCAGGTCTGTCCGGTAAAAATCCCGCTGGCGCAATTGTTGCTCAAACATCGCCGGGTGATGGCGGAACAGGGATTGACGCCCAAAACGGAACAACGGGTTATCAAACTGTTCAACTATGCCAACGCGCATCCCGGCTTATGGAAAGTGGGGATGGTGGCGGGCGCCAAAGCCGCCAAATGGCTGATCAAGGATGGCAAGGCGCCATTGACGCTCGGCGCGCTGGGCGCCTGGACGCAGGCGCGCGACTTACCGGCAGCAGACGGCGAAAGCTTCCGCAGTTGGTTCAAACGCCACCAGTCCGAGGGGAAAAATAATGCTTAATCAACAAAACCGTGACGACTTTTTAGCGGAAATTGCCCGACAGCTTGGCCGGGAGGTACGCCATACGCCGGTTGGCGCCGTGTCGGAGGTCGAACTGCTGGCGCAAACGCGCCTGACGGATCTGTCGCGGGATCAGCGCTGTCAGGCCTTTGTCGATTTCGCCCGCGACATCCTTAAAGCCCATTGTGTGCTGACATCAGCGGAGGCGCTACAGGGAAATTTGCTGGCGCTGTGCGAAGAGTATGGCCGAACGCCGGTGGTGGTCAGCGGCGACGCGCGTCTGGAAGAACTGGGCATTACGCAGACCTTGCAACGGCATTACCACGCCCATGTCTGGCGACCGGCGGCGCGGCAGGAGAATATTCGGCTGGCCGAACGGGCAAAAATCGGCGTGGTCTATGCCGAGGCGGGACTGACGGAGTCCGCGGGCGTGGTGCTGTTTTCCGCGCCGGAGCGCGGCTGCTCAATCAGCCTGCTGCCCGAAACGTCCATTTTTGTGCTGCGCAAAAGCGCCATCCTGCCGCGCGTGGCGCAGTTGGCGCAACGGTTGCATCATATGGCGCAAAACGGCGAACCTATCCCAGCCTGTATCAATCTGATCGCCGGCCCCAGCTCCACCGCCGACATTGAATTGATTAAGGTCGTCGGGGTACACGGGCCGGTGAATGCGGTGTATCTGATTATTGAAGACTGCTGATGCCGATAAAAAAACCCGCCATCCTGTTGGATGGCGGGTCTGTTTAATCGTTGCCGCGGCAGCTGCGGGTATCAGCAGTAGCCGTAATTCATCAGACGTTGATAGCGGCGGTTCAGCAGTTCTTCTTCACTCAGCGCGTCCAAATCCTGGAGATCGGCCAGCAGTTGAGCTTTCAGCGATTCAGCCATCGCCGGCACATTACGGTGCGCCGATCCCAACGGTTCAGGGATCACGCTATCAATCAGCTTAAGCTCTTTCAGACGCGGCGCCGTGATGCCCATCGCTTCCGCAGCCAGCGGCGCTTTATCCGCACTTTTCCACAGGATAGAGGCGCAGCCTTCCGGTGAGATCACGGAATAGGTGCTGTATTGCAGCATGTTGACTTTGTCGCCCACGCCAATCGCCAGCGCGCCGCCGGAACCGCCTTCACCGATAACCGTACAGACGATAGGCACGCTCAGGCCGGACATTTCACGCAGGTTGCGCGCAATGGCTTCCGACTGACCACGCTCTTCGGCGCCCACGCCCGGATAAGCGCCCGGCGTATCAATAAAGGTAATGATCGGCATTTTAAAGCGTTCGGCCATTTCCATCAGGCGCAACGCTTTGCGATAGCCTTCCGGCGCCGGCATACCAAAGTTGCGGCGAATTTTTTCTTTGGTCTCACGTCCTTTCTGATGACCGATGATCATCACCGGACGCCCGTCCAGACGCGCAATCCCGCCGACTATGGCTTTATCATCGGCATAGGCGCGATCGCCGGCCAGTTCATCAAAGTCGGTAAAGATGTGCTTGATGTAGTCAAGCGTATACGGACGCTGCGGGTGACGCGCCAACTGCGCGACCTGCCAGGCGCCAAGATCGGAGAAAATTTTACGCGTCAGTTCAACGCTTTTCTCACGCAGGCGCTGGACTTCTTCGTCCAGATTAATATCCAATTTTTCGTCTTGACGGCTGACTGCGGTCAGCGAGTCAATTTTCGCTTCCAACTCTGCAATCGGCTGCTCAAAATCAAGAAAATTCAGACTCATAGTATTCCTATATTAGTCAAATTCCAGTTCCACCTGCTCATTACCCACTAATGTGCGCAGATCGTTCAGCAGCGTATCGGTCGGCGTTATCCGCCATGCGGCGCCGAAACGCAACCGCGCGCGCGCATCTTCGCGTTGGTAATAGAGATGCACTGGGATCGTCCCCGATCGATGGGGTTCCAACGATTGGCGGAGACGGTTTAATAGCTGGTCATCAATTTGCCTGTCAGTCAGCGAGATAGCAAGCCCGCGCGCGTATTTTTCCCGTGCTTCGCTGATATCCATTAACTCGCGGACGGTCATTTTAAGCCCGCCGCTGAAGTCATCAAAGCTGACCTGTCCACTGGCGATAAGGATACGGTCTTTTTCCAACAAATGCTGATATTTTTCCAACGCATCGGTGAACAGCATGATTTCCAGACGTCCGGAGCGGTCGTCCAGCGTACAAACGCCAATGCGGTTTCCCCGCTTGGTGACCATGACCCGGGCGGCTAACACCAGCCCCACGGCCGTGGTCATTTTGCCCCGCTCGGTCGGGTGCATATCTTTCAAACGCAAGCCGCCGGCATAGCGTTCGATCTCCTTAAGATATTGGGTGATCGGGTGGCCCGTCAGATATAGCCCCAGCGTCTCGCGCTCGCCGTCCAGCACCACCTGCTCCGGCCACGGCGGCACCGTGCTGTAAGACTGCTCGACCTGTTCAGGGGCGTCGGCCAGCACGCCGAACATATCCACCTGCCCGATGGCTTCTGCTTTTGCATGCTGATCGGCCGCTTTCAACGCATCGCCCAGCGAATTCATCAGCGCGGCGCGATGCGGCCCCAGGCGGTCAAACGCCCCGGACATAATCAACTTTTCCAGCACCCGGCGGTTCAGTTTCTTGATATCGGTACGGGCGCAAAGGTCAAACAGCTCTTTGAAATAGCCGTCCTGATTGCGCGCCTCGATAATCGCCTCAATAGGCCCTTCGCCTACGCCTTTAATCGCGCCGATGCCGTAAACGATTTCACCGTCATCGTTGACGTGAAAATGATAAAGCCCGCTGTTGATATCCGGCGGCAGGATTTTTAACCCCATACGCCAGCATTCGTCAACCAGCCCGACCACTTTATCGGTGTTGTCCATATCGGCGGTCATCACCGCCGCCATGAACTCGGCCGGATAATGCGCTTTCAACCACAGGGTTTGATAGGAAACCAGCGCGTAGGCCGCCGAGTGGGATTTGTTAAAACCATAACCGGCAAATTTTTCCACCAGATCGAAGATTTTAACCGCCAGTTCGCCGTCAACGCCGCGAGACTTGGCGCCTTCTTCAAAGCCGCCGCGCTGTTTGGCCATTTCGACCGGGTTCTTTTTCCCCATCGCCCGACGCAGCATGTCCGCGCCGCCCAGCGTATAACCGGCCAGCACCTGCGCAATCTGCATCACCTGTTCCTGATACAGGATAATGCCGTAGGTCGGTTCCAGCACCGGCTTCAGCGACTCATGCTGCCACTCGATGTCCGGGTAGGAAATCGCTTCACGGCCGTGCTTGCGGTCGATAAAGTTATCCACCATGCCGGACTGTAGCGGCCCGGGGCGAAACAGCGCCACCAGTGCGATCATATCTTCGAAACAGTCGGGCTTCAGCCGTTTGATCAAATCCTTCATGCCGCGCGATTCAAGCTGGAAGACCGCGGTGGTTTCCGAGCGTTGCAGCATGTCAAAACTCTTTTTATCGTCGAGCGGGATAGCCGCAATGTCTATCGGCTCCAGCCCCTGCTTGGATCGTCGGGCGTTGATCATCTCCAGCGCCCAGTCGATGATGGTCAGCGTGCGCAAGCCAAGGAAGTCAAACTTCACCAGTCCGGCATATTCGACATCGCTTTTATCAAACTGGGTAACCGGATGGTTGCCTTCCGCATCGCAGTACAGCGGGGCGAAGTCGGTGATCTTGGTTGGCGAAATCACCACCCCGCCGGCGTGTTTCCCGGCGTTGCGCGTCACCCCTTCCAGCTTGCGCGCCATATCGATGAGGGCTTTGACCTCCTCATCCGCTTCGTAAATTTCAGGTAATTGCGGTTCCGCCGCGAACGCTTTTTCCAGCGTCATCCCCGGATCGGGAGGAACCAGTTTGGAAATGCGATCGACAAAACCATAAGGATGGCCCAGCACCCGCCCAACGTCGCGGATGACCGCTTTCGCGGCCATGGTGCCGAAGGTAATTATCTGCGATACCGCATCGCGGCCATACATATCGGCCACGTGATCGATCACCAGATCGCGTTTTTCCATGCAGAAATCGACGTCAAAGTCAGGCATGGAGACACGCTCGGGGTTCAGAAAACGTTCGAACAGTAGGTCAAACTCCAGCGGATCCAGATCGGTGATTTTCAGCGAATACGCCACCAGAGAACCGGCGCCCGAGCCACGCCCCGGCCCCACCGGCACGTCGTTGTCTTTGGACCACTGAATAAACTCCATCACGATCAGAAAGTAACCGGGGAATCCCATCTGGTTGATGACTTTAAGTTCAATATCCAGACGTTCATCATATTCAGGGCGCTTTTGCGCCCGTTCTTGCGGATCGGGGAACAGAAATTCGAGACGCTCCTCCAGCCCCTCTTTGGCCCGCTTGACCAGATAATCCTCGGTAGTCATATCCCCGGTCGGGAACTGCGGCAGGAAGTATTCGCCCAACCGAATGGTCACGTTACAGCGTTTGGCAATCTCTACGCTGTTAGCCAAAGCTTCGGGGATATCGGCGAACAGCTCGCACATTTCCTCTTCAGTACGCATATATTGCTGCGGACTGTAATTTCGCGGCCGCTTGGGGTCGTCGAGCGTATAACCGTCGTGGATCGCCACGCGGATTTCGTGCGCATCAAAATCATCTTCACTAATAAAACGCACATCGTTGGTCGCCACAACCGGCAGCCCATGTTTGGTCGCCAGTTCAACGGCGGCATGCAGATAGCTTTCTTCGTCGGGACGGCTGGTGCGGATCAGTTCCAGGTAATAACGATCGGGGAAATATTGCTGATAAAATGCCAGACACTGCTCGGCCTGCGTCTGGTTGCCGCGCAGTATAAACTTGCCGACGTCGCCGTGGCGGCCGCCGGATAACAGCAGTAGTCCGTTATTGCGCTTAATCAGCCAGTCGCGATCTATCGTTGGGCCTTCGGCCCCGTAGCCGCGCTGATAAGCGTGGGAAATCAACAGCGTGAGATTCTGGTAGCCTTCGTTATCCATCGCCAGTATGGTGAGGTGAGCCAGTTCATCGCCTAATTCTTCACTTGCGACAAACACATCGGCGCCGATTATGGGCTTGATGCCAGCGCCATGCGCGCCGCCATAGAACTTCACCAGTCCGCACAGGTTGGTGAAGTCGGTAATCGCCAAAGCCGGCATGCCCATCGCCGCCGCTTTCTTTACCAGCGGCCCGACCTTAGCCAGCCCATCGATCATGGAATAGTCACTGTGCACACGCAGGTGAACAAAACGTGGTTCGGCCATCTCCAGATCCCAGAATTTATCGATTAGTCAGCACGGCGATAAGCCACCACCGAGCCAAGAGTTAATGATGATTAAGCCAGTCCCAACGCCCGTTTAACCGGGGCGAAACTCCGGCGATGGAACGCGGTGGCGCCCAGCACCGCCAGTTTCTCTAAATGGAAAGCGGTCGGATAACCTTTGTGCTGCGCAAAACCGTATGCCGGAAAAAGTTTATCCAGCGCCACCATTTCACGGTCGCGTGTAACCTTGGCCATGATGGAGGCCGCGCTGATCTCCGCCACACGGCTATCGCCTTTCACCACCGCTTGCGCCGGCATGGGCAAAACAGGACAGCGATTACCGTCGATCAAGACAAAATCCGGCGTCAACGCCAGTCCGGCCACGGCCCGCTGCATTGCCAACATGGTGGCATGCAGAATATTCAACCGATCTATCTCTTCCGGCTCCGCCCGTCCGAGGCTCCAGGACAGCGCTTTTTCTTTTATCTCATCATAAAGCGCCAGCCGGCGTTTTTCACTCAGTTGCTTTGAATCCGCCAACCCGACGATAGGCCGGGAAGGATCGAGAATAACGGCGGCGGTGACGACGGCCCCAACCAGCGGCCCGCGCCCCACTTCGTCAACCCCCGCAATACAACAGTAAGCCGGCGGGTAGATAAACATCTCACTCATGATTTTACTAATTCCAGTACGGCTTGTGCCGCCTGCTCGTCGGCATTACATCGAATCTGCTGATGCAAATCCAAAAACGTCGCCTGCAAAGCGGCCGTTTGGTTTTTATCGGCCAGCCACGGCATCAATGCCGCCGCCAGTTTATCCGGCGTACAATCGGTCTGTAGCAGTTCCGTCACCAGCTCGCGTCCGGCCAGCAGATTCGGCAGAGAAACCCACGGCGTCTTCACCAGCTTCTGCGCCAGCCAGAAAGTGAACGGTTTCATCCGATAGCCCACCACCATCGGGCATTTCGCCAGCATACACTCCAACGCCGCGGTTCCCGAAGCCAGTAAGGTTGCGTCGCTGGCGACCATCGCCTCCCGCGCTTGCCCATCCAGTATATGAACCGGCAGATCAGGCGCTACGGCGTTTTTTATCCGCTCAAACTGTTCGCGACGCTTGTCATTCACCAGCGGAACGACAATTTCCAGCGCAGGAAAGCGCTGACGCAATAACCGGGCGGTATTCAAAAAGTCGGCGCTGAGCATCTCCACTTCAGCGCCGCGGCTGCCGGGCAACAACGCCAGACAGAGACTGTCGGCCGGGATCCCAAGCGTTGCCCTGGCGGCCTGTTTGTCCGGCTGCAAGGGCATGGCGTCCGCCATGGTATGGCCGATAAAACGACAGGGAACGTTGAAACGATCGTAAAACGCTTTTTCAAAAGGCAAAAACGCCAGCACCAGATTGGTGGCCTTGCCGATTTTAAAAACGCGCTTTTGACGCCAGGCCCACACGGAGGGGCTGACATAATGAATGGTGTTGATCCCACGCTGCTTCAGGCTGCCTTCCAGCGTGATATTAAAATCCGGGGCATCGATACCGACAAAAACGTCGGGCTTAAGCGCGGTGAAACGCTGCGTCAAGTCCCGACGAATTTTAAGCAAGCGCGGTAAACGTTCGAGCACCTCGACGATGCCCATAACCGCCAGTTCTTCCATCTCGTACCAGGCTTCACAACCTTCCGCCTGCATGCGCGGCCCGGCGACGCCAACAAAACGCGCATCAGGCGCTTTCGCTTTCAACGCGCGAATCAATCCGGCGCCCAGAATATCGCCGGAGGTTTCTCCGGCGATCAATCCAATAACCAAAGGACGCGGCGGCATGGATTAACGAATGATGCCGCGGGTCGAACGGGCGAAGAAATCGATAAACGCCTGTACGGCCGGGTGTTCCACCGCCAGCGCCTCAATTTCCGGTTTTACCTCATCCAGCGTTTTGCCGCTGCGGTAAATCAGCTTGTACACATTGCGGATAGCATGCTGGGTTTCTTTCTCAAAACCACGGCGCTTCAGCCCTTCAATGTTCAGGCCAAACGGCGTGGCATGGTTGCCCTGCGCAATCACGAATGGCGGCACATCCTGCGCCACGCCAGAGCATCCGCCGACCATCACATGCGCGCCGATGATGCAAAATTGATGCACCGCCGTCATGCCGCCGATGATCGCAAAATCATCCACGGACACGTGTCCGCCCAACGTCGCATTATTGGCAAGAATACAGCGGTCGCCAATTACACAGTCATGCGCGATATGCGTGTTGATCATCAGCAAATTATCGCTGCCGACTTTAGTCAACCCACCGCCCTGCTCCGTGCCACGATGAATCGTGACGCTCTCGCGTATACGGTTACGATCGCCGACTTCCACGCGAGTCGGCTCTCCTGCATATTTCAGATCCTGATTCACTTCGCCAATCGAGGCGAATTGATAGATTTCGTTATCGCGGCCAATCCTGGTGATGCCATTAACCACAATATGCGACTTCAGCACAGTACCTGCACCGATCTCAACCTGAGAACCGATATGGCAGAATGGGCCGATATGGACACCGGCACCAATGATAGCGCCATCTTCAACAATGGAGCTGGGATGAACAAAGGCGGTTTGATCAATCACGTTATCAGGCCTCCCGACGACGAGCGCACATCATTGACGCTTCGCAGGCGATTTCGCCATCAACCTTGGCGACACCTTTAAAGCGGGCAACGCCGCGACGCTCTTTAATGAATTCAACCTCCAGGATCATTTGATCCCCTGGCTGTACAGGGCGCTTAAAACGCGCCTCATCAATTGCCGCAAAATAATACAGTTCGCCAGGCTCCAGCCTGCCGACGCTTTTAAACGCCAGAATACCCGTTGCCTGCGCCATTGCTTCCAGGATCAGCACCCCAGGGAAGATAGGTTTGCCCGGGAAATGCCCCTGAAAGAAAGGCTCATTGAAAGAGACGTTTTTAACCGCCCGCAAAAATTTGCCTTCTTGAAAATCCAGGACACGATCAACCAGTAAAAACGGAAAACGGTGCGGTAATAATTCTAAAATCTCTTCAATATGCAGAGTATGAGTGTCAGTAGTCAAAATACTCTTCCTGTCCATAAAAACTGATGCCATCAACAACACGGCCTGCTCAGATCCTAAAAAAGGGGATCTTCAGGCAGGCCGCAAATAAGGAAACCCCAGTGATTAGCTATTATCGACTTTTCGTTCAACGGCTTTTAACCGTTTGCTTATATCATCAATATTCATCACCAGCGCGGCGGTCTTACGCCAAACTTTATTGGGTTGCAAAGGAATGCCCGAAGAGTATACCCCAGGTTCGGTGATCGGCCTCATTACCATGCCCATTCCAGTCACCGTGACTTTATCGCAGATCTCCATGTGACCGTTGATCACACTGGCTCCACCGATCATGCAATAACGACCGATTTTCAGGCTGCCGGCCATAATGACGCCGCCGGCCACGGCCGTATTGTCGCCAATCACCACGTTGTGCGCAATCTGGCATTGATTATCAATGATCACCCCGTTGCCGATGACGGTGTCATCCAATGCGCCGCGGTCGATGGTGGTGCTTGCGCCGATTTCGACCCGGTCGCCGATTCTGACCGTGCCCAACTGCGGGATCTTGATCCAGTTGCCGCGATCGTTGGCATAGCCAAAGCCGTCGGAACCGATAACCGTTCCCGATTGAATCAGGCACTGTTCGCCAATTTCAACGCTGTGGTAAACCGTTACATTGGCCCACAGCCGGGTGCCGGCGCCAATACGGGCATTCTTGCCGATAAAACAGCCCGGGCCGATGATTACGCCATCGCCCAGTTGCGCACCGGATTCAATGACGGCATTCGCCCCGACGGAAATCTGTTGCCCCAACGTCGCATCAGAAGCAATAACCGCGCTGGGCGCGATATCCGTAGCGGGAGCCGGCGTGGTATCCATCAGTTGCGCCATACGCGCATAGATCAGATAGGGGTTTTTCACCACCAGCGCCGCAACCTGACAGTAAGGTAAATCCGCTTCCGTCAGTACGACGGCGGAGGCCTGCGTCTGCGCCAGTTGCTCACGATAGCGACTGTCGGACAGAAAGGTAATCTGCCCTGATTTCGCTGAATGCATAGAAGCAATACCGGTGATGACAAGACTGCCATCACCGTGTAATTGCGCATCCAACTGTTGTGCTAACGCATCCAGTCGAATCGAATACATGAATTATTTAACCTGTTTCAGCACGTCGGCAGTAATGTCTTTGGCATTGGCGGAATAAGCGACGGCGTTAGCGTCGATCACCACATCATAACCTTCTTTGCTGGCAACAGATTTCACTGCATCCTGAATACGGGTCAGGATTTTGTTACGTTCTTCCATCTGGCGACGGCGATTGTCTTGCTCAAAAGCCTGCGCTTTGGTGGAGAACTGCTCGCGCTGCGCCATAACGTCTTTTTCCATCTTGCTGCGCTCGCTCGCTTTCATGGTAGAACCGTCACGCTGCAACTTTTGCATTTTGGTCTGCAAACTGGTTTCCATCGTTTGCAGTTCGGAAGCACGGCCTTTGAATTCATTTTCCAACTGCTTAGCGACCGTTTCGCGCTGCGGCAACTGTTGGAAAATGCTGGATACGTTAACAACGGCAATCTTGTCAGCAGCTTGAACGCTGGCTGAAGCAGCCAATGCTAAACCGAGGCCTGCGGCACACAACCACTTTTTCACTATAAACTCCTCAACCTAACCTAATTTGTGTCTTATACACATTCAATGTGCATAGCATTATCAGCCTCTCAGCCTATATCCGCTATGCGATTTGTCTTGCATACGATCTGCCGACGTTACATTACCAGGTTTTGCCAATATTAAACTGGAACTGCTCCGACTTGTCTCCATCGTATTTTTTAACCGGCTGGGCATAAGAGAATACCAATGGCCCAAGCGGAGACATCCATTGCAGGGCGATACCGCTGGAAATACGGAAATTACCCGGCTTGCTGTAATCAGGAACGCCCGCGGCGATGGTTTCCGTGGTGTTTTCCCAGTTGGTATCCCAAACCGTACCGCCATCAACGAAGAACGACGTACGCACCGAGTTGGCGTACTTCTCGCTGATAAACGGCGTCGGCACAATCAATTCCGCGCTCAACACCGCCATGGCGTTACCGCCGACCGCATCGTCCAGATTAGTTGAATCTATAGGACAGTTTGCATAGGAACCTGGCAGCGGAGTCGAACATTTATAATATGCCGCTTTAGGCCCGATGGTATTTGACTGGAAGCCACGCACCGTACTCGAACCGCCGGCATAGAAGTTATCGTAGAACGGCACTTCTTTGCTGCCCAGACCATCGGCATAGCCGGCCCGGGCGCGCCCCATCAGCACCCAGTTACGATTTTCGCTCAGCGGAACGTAAGTCGCGGAATCAAACGTCAGCTTGTAGTATTCGTTATCCGAACCGGGAATGGTGACTTTGGCGTTGGCGGAAGCGCGGGTGCCCGAGGTCGGGAAATAGCCGCGATCCAGATTGTTGTAAGTCCAGCCGGTATTCAGGAAGAAATCATCGGCGCTGAAATCGGCGCTGGATTTGTTCCCTTCCGCGACCACTTCCGGATTCACACCGACGGAATCCAGATAGCGCCACATCGCCACCTGCGGCAACATATCCGACAGGTCGTTATGGACGTAATCCACGCCTAAACGCAGCGAGTTGTTCTCGTTGATCGGGAAGCCTAACGTACTGCCGATACCGTAGCTGGTATTGGTGTAGTCAGACAGATCCGCATCGTAGGCTTCAAACTTGTTGTAGAAGATACGGCCGCCGAGGCTGACGCCGTCCACCGTGAAGTACGGATCGGTCAGCGACAGCTCGACATAGGTCTGGTAGTCGTTTTTCGTCCCGCTGATGCCCACGGAATTACCGGTTCCCAGCCAGTTATCCTGCTGAACCCCGGCCTGGAAGCTGACGCCGCTTTCCGTACCAAAGCCCACGCCGAAGTTAAACGTCCCGGTGTTGCGCTCTTTGACTTTATAAGTCACATCCACCTGATCGGCCGTACCGGGAACGCGTTGGGTTTCTACATCGACGCTTTCAAAGTAGCCCAGTCGATTCAGCCGCTCTTTGCCCTGCTCGACTAAATCGTTGCCTAACCAGCCGCCTTCCATCTGGCGCATTTCACGCCGCAGCACCGAGTCTTTGGAGGTGTCGTTGCCATCAAAACGGATGCGGCGGACATAGAAGCGGTTGCCGGCATCAACGTTGATATTCAGCCTCACGCTCTTATCCGCGTCGTTGATCTCAGGCTGAGTCACCACGCGCGGATAGGCATAACCATAACGGCCCAACAGCTTTTTGATGTCTTCTTCCATGCGGGTGACTTTCGCGCCGTTATACAGTTCACCCGGCTCAATTTTCGTCAACCCTTCGATTTCCGCGGAATGGCCGGCCAGGTTGCCCTTAACGGCTACGCCGGACAGTTTATATTGATCGCCTTCGGTCAGGTTAATCGTAATGTAGATGCCCTTTTTATCGGGCGTCAGGCTAACCTGAGTGGAATCAATGTTGAACCGCGCGTAACCGCGATCCAGATAAAAGCTGCGCAACGTTTCGAGGTCGCCGGACAGTTTCTGTTTCTGATATTTGCGATCGCCGACCACGTTCCACCACGGCACTTCGTCGCGCAGTTGGAAACGGGAGATCAGCTCATCGGAACTGAATGCTTTATTGCCGACGATATTGATCTGCTGGATCTTGGCGGACACCCCTTCGGTGAACACCAGCTTCAGATCGACGCGGTTACGGGGCAACGGCGTGACGACCGCTTTGACCGACGCGCTGTACTTGCCGACGCTGTAATAGAAATCTTCCAGCCCTTTCTCAATGCTGGAAAGCGCGGTACGGTCCAGCGCTTCACCGACCCGCACGCCGGATGCCTCCAGATTCTCCTTCAGCATGTCGTCTTTTACCGACTTGTTGCCGGAAAAGGTCACGCTGGCGATTGTCGGACGCTCCTTGACCTGCACGATCAGCGTTTCGCCATCGCGCAGGACACGGACATCTTCAAAATTTCCGGTAGCGAACAAAGCGCGGATGGTATTACCGATATCATCATCACTGACGGTATCACCAACACGCACTGGCATACTGAGTAGTGCCGCCCCGACGGCAACCCGTTGCAGGCCCTCGAAATGAATGTCCTTCACTACGAACCCGTCTGCACCGTATACGGTGGCGCTGCTAAACAGCAGCGACGCTATGAGCAACTTTTTCATCGCCATCGTTGTTATGCGTTTTTCCTAACCTAATCTCACGCCTAAAGGCGAGAGAAATCATTGAAAAGTGCGAGTCCCATTAACAACATCAGCAACACCGTACCGATGCGGTAGCTAAAGTCCTGCACACGCTCAGAAACCGGCCTGCCCTTCAGTTTTTCAACCGCAAGAAAGAGCAGGTGTCCACCATCCAATACCGGCAGCGGGAACAAATTGATGATCCCCAGATTGACGCTGATTAAGGCCAAAAACATCAGGTAGTAAATCAATCCGTAATCCGCTGACATTCCTGCGCCCTGAGCAATCGAGATCGGACCGCTCAGGTTATTCAGCTTAACATCACCCGTTACCAGTTTGCCTAACATACTGACGGTCAACTTCATCAATTGCCAGGTTTTATCTGTTGCCTGATAGATGGCGCTAAACGGCCCATACTGACGTACCGTTCTGTATTCCTCAGGCAGCGGCGTCACCGTCGGCATTACGCCGGCAAACCCCTCCGTCCCGCCATTACCTACCGACTTGCTGTCGGGTGTCAAGGTCAGGGGCAATGTTACACCGCCTCGCTCAATATCCAGCGCAATATTTTGACCGGGATTGTCGCGAACCGCCGTAACAAAAGACCGCCAGTGCGTTAAAACCTGCCCGCCGACTTTAACGATCCTGTCCCCGACTTGTAAACCCGCTTTTTCTGCCGCCGACCCGGGTTGTACCTGAGCAAGCACGGCTTCAATCTGCGGCCCCCGGGGAACCATCCCCAGCGAGGTCGCCGGGTCCTGTTTGTCCGGCTCAAACTGCCAGTCACGCAGATCCAGCGTTTTGCGCACTACCTGATTGGAGCCTAAAGGCGCAGCGCCAATCACAACTTCACTGTCGCCGATTTTGCCGATCAGGGCCAGACGCGCCGTATCCCAGTCAGGCGTTTCGATGCCGTCAACCGACTTTAGTTCAATTCCTGCCGACATTTCAGCCTGCGATGCGATAGAGTTGGGCAATATTTCACCAACCACGGGACGAACGCCCGGCACCCCGATAATAAACACCAGCCAATACGCGACGATGGCAAACAGGAAATTGGCGATAGGCCCCGCGCTGACGATAGCGGCGCGCTGCCAGACGGTTTTGCTATTAAATGATTGATGACGAAATTCCGGCGCGACGCTATCGACGCGCTCATCAAGCATTTTGACATAACCGCCAAGCGGAATCAGGGCGATAACATATTCAGTGCCGAGCCGGTCGCGGCGGCGCCACAATGCCCGACCGAAACCGACGGAAAAACGCTCGACTTTAACGCCGCAACGACGAGCTACCCAGAAGTGGCCAAACTCATGCACGGTGATCAATATCCCCAATGCGATGATAAATGCGGCCAGGCTCCAGAGGAAATTCATCATAAATAGTCTCTAACGTCTCATGCTAAACGGCTTTAAATATCAACAGCATCAGGCAGGAAAACACCGGTACGGCTGCTGTCAGGCTATCAATACGGTCCAATACGCCGCCGTGTCCGGGGATCAAATGACTGCTGTCTTTAATGCCGGCTTCGCGTTTGAACATGCTTTCGGTCAAATCACCCAGCACCGACGCCAACACCGCCACAATGGAACAGACCAGCAGCGTCGATGACGCAACGGTCAAAGGAGCATAACGGCTGAACAGCAGGGAAATCACGGCTGAGGTGATCAGCCCGCCGATTAGACCTTCCCAGGTTTTCCCCGGAGAAACTTTCGGCGCCAGTTTACGCTTGCCAAACAATTTTCCAAACATATAGGCGCCACTGTCCGCTCCCCACACCAGCAGCATGACATACAACAGCCACCAGGCGCCGATAAAAGAATTCACATCATAATTATATTGACGAAGGGCGACCATCCCCCAGAAAAAAGGAACGATCGTGACGACCCCGAAGACCACACGCAGAACACGCGAATGGCGCCATAAGGCTGCGGAAGCGGGATAGAACAGAACCAGAAACAGCGCGATCAGCCACCAGGCGAGAGAAACCCAGAGCGCGGCGCTGACTTGCGGTACATGTATCGAATAATGGTACGCCGGAAGCGTCAACAACATCAGCGCCAGCAAAAAACCGCACAGAATAGCCAACCAAAGCCGCTGACCATAGGAGGCGAACCCGGCAAGTTGTCCCCATTCCCAGGCGGCCAACATGCAAACAGCCAGCGTCACCAGCGTAAAGCCCACCGGGGGCAACAAAAACAGTGCTGCGATAACAATCGGAATTAAAATTAAAGCTGTAATCAGGCGATACTTCAGCAAAAGTTCCCCCTAGGATGCATCCGCATCGATAGGTGTTGTTCCCCCGAAGCGACGCTCGCGTTGTGCAAATGCATTCAGCGCACCTTCAAAGACATGTTCATCAAAATCAGGCCAAAGGACATCGGTAAAATAAAGCTCGGCATACGCAATTTGCCATAGCAGGAAATTACTTATCCGATGTTCGCCACCGGTTCTGATCACCAGATCAACCGGAGCCAGTTCATTCAGGCAAACATATTGGCATAATGAATCTTCATCAATACTGTCAGGACGCAATGTTCCCTCTTGTACCTGCTCAGCAAGCCGTCGTACGCCCTGAATGATATCCCAACGGCCGCCATAATTCGCAGCAATATTCAGCGTCAGCCCCTGATTATTTTGTGTCAGCGCTTCCGAGCGACGGATACGCTCTTGTAAACGCAGGCTAAAACGGCTGATATCACCGATGATGCGTAAGCGAATGTTGTGTTTATGCAGGCTTTTCACTTCACTGTCCAGCGCCCGGACAAACAGTTCCATCAAGGCGGTGACTTCCTGCGCGGGACGATTCCAGTTTTCGCTGCTGAACGCATAAAGCGTTAACGCATCAAGTTCATGGCTGACGGCAAAACTGACCGCCCGGCGTACGGATTTCACGCCGGCCTGATGGCCGAAAATCCGCAGTTTTCCCCGGTTTTTAGCCCAGCGGCCATTTCCATCCATGATGATGGCGACATGCCGAGGCCCAGCGAATGACAGATTATTAGCACTTTTTTGATTATCGGACGGCATAACGCGTACTTATTTCCTCAAACAAGAAATACAACAGTCCTTCCGTAACATCAGACGCTGTCAGCGCAAAAAAGCCGTGAACGATCACGGCTTAACTTCACCACCGGCGCAAAAAACATCGCTAAGCCAGTTGTTGAGCGGCGCAGACTATACCATCTCAACCCCCCATGAACAAATTGCGCCACGGAATACATTAGCTATAACGCATTAGCGTCTGTGTCGCGGTCTGCCTGGCCCATAGATCGATAGACAGAACTTCATCCACGCTTACCGGCTCCGGCAATGCGAGTTGCTCAACCACGCGCTGATTAACAGCGGCAATGTCTGTGAAACGAATTCGTGACTGTAAAAATGCAGCGACCGCGATTTCATTGGCGGCATTCAACGCCGTGGTCGCCGCCTGACCGTGATTACAGGCATCAATCGCCAATTGTAAACAAGGATATCGCTGATAGTCCGGCGCAGAAAAGGTCAAGGCGCCCAACTGGCAAAAATCCAGGGTTTTCACGCCTGACACCACCCGATTGGGGTAAGCCATTGCATGAGCAATCGGCGTACGCATATCCGGCGATCCCAACTGAGCCAGCACGCTGCCGTCAACATAACGCACCATGGAATGGATCACTGACTGAGGATGGACGATCACTTCCATCTGCTCAGCGGATGCGTTGAACAGCCAGCGCGCCTCAATGTATTCCAGCCCTTTATTCATCATAGTGGCGGAATCCACTGAAATCTTACGTCCCATCGACCAGTTAGGGTGCGCGCAAGCCTGATCGGGCGTCATGCCCGTCAGCGTTTCTAGCGGCGTTTCGCGAAACGGCCCACCGGATCCGGTGAGAATAATACGCTCGACGCCATACTGTTCTAAAGAAGAGTAGCCTAACTGGCGCTGAATTTGCTCAGGTAAACTCTGAAAAATCGCATTATGCTCACTGTCGATAGGCAACAGTTGGGCGCTGCTTTGGGCCACCGCATCCATAAACAGGCGCCCGCAGGTTACCAGCGACTCTTTATTCGCCAGCAACACCTGTTTGCCGGCGCGGATGGCGGCCAGCGTCGGCAGCAGACCGGCGGCGCCGACGATGGCCGCCATCACCTGATCGACATCATCCAGTGCGGCCAGCTCGCATGCCGCCTGCTCACCGGATAATACGTCAGTCCGGCAGCCGTATTGCGCTAGCTGTTGACGTAATAATTTGGCGGAAGCTTCATCCGCCATTGACGCATAGGCCGGTCGAAAGGTTAAGCACTGCTCCAGCATTCGCTCGACGTTATGCCCCGCCGATAATGCTTTCACCGCAAATTGGTCTGGGTTTGCCTTAATCACCGCCAGCGAACTGACGCCAATCGAACCGGTCGAGCCAAGAATTGTCAGTCGCTTCATTACAATGCTCTGAATAACTGGATTTGATTATAGAGACTAGTCTGAGACGATTGCCGTGATATGTCTACGACATTCATAACAAACGAGTTCACCGGCCAACACGGAGCTGGCCCGCAACAGTGGGTTCATTAAAAACAAAGCGCCGCCGGACAGCGGAATGCGAAACGCACCCCACTCTCCGGCGACGCTATCAAAACGAGGTGGATTAAAAATCCATCAGCTCCGCTTCTTTCTCTACCAGCGCGGCATCGACTTTTTTGATATAGCTATCAGTCAGTTTCTGCACATCCTCCTGAGCGCGGCGTTCTTCATCTTCGCTGATCGCTTTATCTTTAAGCTGTGCTTTCAGCTTATCGTTGGCGTCACGACGCACGTTGCGCACGGACACACGCCCCTGCTCCGCTTCGCCACGCACGACCTTAATCAGATCCTTACGACGTTCTTCCGTCAGCGGAGGCAGCGGAACACGAATGACAGAACCCGCAGACGAAGGATTCAGCCCCAGATCGGACGACATGATCGCTTTTTCAACCGCCGGGCCGAGGGAACGATCGAATACCGTAATCGCCAGCGTGCGGGAGTCTTCCACCACCACGTTAGCCAGTTGGCGCAGCGGCGTGGCGCTGCCGTAATATTCGACCTGAATACCGTCAAGAATGCTGGGTGAAGCGCGGCCAGTACGAATTTTGCTGATCTGATTTTTGAAAACCTCTACGCATTTTTCCATGCGCGTTTCAGCATCTTTTCTGATTTCATTAATCACGTTGTGAACCCTTGAAAACTGGTTGCCTGACAGGCCATACATCAAGCACGGCCCGGTGAATAATTTATACCAACATATAGCTGGCGATATATAACCATTTAATGACGGATATCTTACCCCATTTTCAGGATTATCCGTTATTACTGATCAACGTCCCTTCTTTCTCGCCCATGACCACGCGACGCAACGCGCCGGGTTTGTTCATGTTGAAAACCCGGATAGGCAAGTTGTGGTCGCGCGCCAGAGTAAAAGCGGCTAAATCCATCACTTTTAACTCACGCTCCAACACTTCCTGATAGCTCAGTGTTTCATGCAATACCGCAGCGGGATCCTGTACCGGGTCAGCGGAATAAACGCCATCCACTTTTGTCGCCTTCAGCACCACGTCGGCTTCGATTTCGATACCGCGCAGACAGGCAGCCGAATCGGTCGTAAAGAAAGGATTACCCGTCCCTGCGGAGAAAATCACTACGCGATTATTGCGCAACAGACTAATGGCTTCCGCCCAGCTGTAATTATCACACACGCCATTCAGCGGGATGGCGGACATCAGGCGTGCGTTTACGTAGGCGCGATGCAACGCGTCACGCATCGCCAGACCATTCATGACCGTCGCCAGCATCCCCATGTGATCGCCCACAACACGGTTCATCCCTGCTTTAGCCAGACCAGCGCCGCGAAACAGGTTGCCGCCGCCGATAACCACGCCGACCTGAATGCCCAACTCAACCAGTTCTTTTACTTCCTGCGCCATGCGATCCAGAATGCTCGCATCGATACCAAAACCTTCGGTTCCCTGCAAAGCTTCGCCACTCAGCTTGAGCAGAATTCGTTGATATACGGGTTTTGCATTGGTTGCCATGGTGTTCTTGTCCTACAGGCTGTCATCGTATTGGGAGTTGTTTGTCACACTTACCGCTATTCATCAGAATGCGAACCGCGAATAAATGCGCTGAATTTATTTTGGCTGGATAAAAAGGAACCGCCAACTGGCGGCCCTTTTTTTATGATTAAGATTGCTTACTCATTGCGGCAACTTCAGCAGCAAAGTCAACTTCAGCTTTCTCAATGCCTTCACCCACTTCAAAACGGATGAAGCTGGTTACGTCGGCTTTATGCTCTTTCAGCAGATCGCCTACGGTTTTGCTCGGTTCCATAACGAAATGCTGACCGGTCAGGGAGATTTCACCGGTGAATTTGCGCATACGGCCTTCAACCATTTTTTCTGCGATTTCACGCGGCTTGCCGGATTGCATCGCGATATCCAACTGAATCTGGTGCTCACGGGCGACCACATCGGCAGGAACTTCTTCAGCTTTAACATATTCCGGCTTGCTGGCGGCGATATGCATGGCGATGTGCTTGATCAGCTCTTCATCGGCGCCGGTTGCTGCAACCATTACGCCGATACGCGCGCCGTGCAGGTATGAACCCAGCGCGTCGCCTTCCTGAATCGCGATACGGCGGATATTGATGTTTTCACCAATTTTAGCCACCAGCGCCGTACGCTGTTCTTCGAACTTCGCTTTCAGGACTTCAACATCGGTGATGCGCTCGTTCAGCGCTGCGGCAACCACATCTTCACCGAAAGCCTTAAAGCCGGCGTCTTTAGCCACGAAATCGGTTTCGCAGTTCAGTTCAACGATGACGCCATATTTTCCATCGGCGGCGATTTTAGTCAGGATGATACCTTCAGCGGCAACACGGCCTGCTTTCTTGGCAGCTTTCGCCTGGCCGGATTTACGCATGTTGTCGATAGCCAGCTCGATGTCGCCATTCGCTTCAACCAGCGCTTTCTTACATTCCATCATGCCTGCGCCAGTACGCTCACGCAGTTCTTTTACCAGGGCAGCGGTAATTTCAGCCATTATCTTTTCCTCGGTTATCTCGCGGGGAGATAAGTAAAAAAGGGGCCTTAACAGGCCCCCTAACCAACATATCTCAATACCTGGTTAATAAGGGCTCGACAGAGCCAGTCTTATTATTCAGCTTCTACTAAGCCTTCTTCCGCTTGTTCAGCCAGATCCTGAGAACGGCCTTCACGAACGGCGGTCGCAACAGCGCTCAGGTACAGGCTAACTGCACGGATGGCGTCATCGTTACCAGGGATGATGAAGTCAACGCCATCCGGATCGGAGTTGGTATCAACGATAGCGAATACCGGGATACCCAGGTTGTTGGCTTCTTTGATTGCGATGTGTTCGTGATCGGCATCAACAACGAACAATGCGTCTGGCAAACCGCCCATATCCTTGATACCGCCCAGGCTGTTTTCCAGCTTGTCCAGTTCACGGGTGCGCATCAGCGCTTCTTTCTTGGTCAGTTTGTCGAAAGTCCCATCCTGAGACTGCGTTTCCAGATCTTTCAAACGTTTGATGGACTGACGAACGGTTTTCCAGTTAGTCAGCATCCCGCCCAGCCAGCGATGGTTCACAAAGAACTGATCGCAGCTGTTGGCAGCGTCTTTTACCGCTTCGCTTGCTGCGCGTTTAGTACCAACGAACAGAATTTTGCCCTTGCGAGAAGCAATTTTGCTCAGCTCAGCCAGCGCATCGTTGAACATCGGTACGGTTTTCTCAAGGTTGATGATGTGCACTTTATTACGAGCGCCGAAGATGAACGGCTTCATTTTCGGGTTCCAGTAACGGGTCTGGTGACCGAAGTGTGCGCCAGCCTTGAGCATATCGCGCATGGAAACAGTTGCCATGATTACCTCTATTAATTAAGTATGGGGTTAAGCCTCCACGTGTCCCATTGCGCCGACTCCTCAGGTGAAATACCGTTGGAGCACCCCGGCGAACGTGCCGACACGTGTGTGTTATATACACAAAGTGAGTTTAGTCGATGCGGCCAAATATCATGCAAAAACATCTAGCCGGATCGTCGGCGCGCTTTATATCATAAATCCCCCACAGACACCAACTTTTGTTGCTTTTCGTGCCATAGCGGCAGAATGATAATTTGGCAAGCCGGCGATAGGGCTGATAACATACGTTACTAGTTATTTAACGACCTTAATTTTTCGTGTCTTAACACGACACCTGCGGACAACATTAATGGCAATATCAATCAAAACTGCTGAAGATATAGAAAAAATGCGCGTAGCCGGTCGTTTGGCGGCCGAAGTACTGGAAATCATCGAACCTTACGTCGTACCCGGCGTCAGCACCGGCGAACTCGACAGAATCTGTCACGATCACATCACCAACAAACAACATGCGATCTCCGCCAGTCTGGGCTATCACGGATTTCCTAAATCCGTGTGCATCTCCGTCAATGAAGTGGTGTGTCACGGTATTCCGAGCGAAGAGAAAATCCTGAAAGATGGCGACATCGTCAATATTGACGTCACCGTGATCAAAGACGGTTTTCACGGCGACACGTCGAAGATGTTCATCGCCGGCAAACCCACCATTCTTGGCGAACGCCTGTGCCGCATTACGCAGGAAAGCCTGTATCTGGCGTTGAACATGGTTAAGCCCGGTATCCGCTTGCGTTCTCTGGGTAAAGCCATTCAGAAATTCGTCGAAGCGAACAACTTTTCTGTTGTCCGTGAGTATTGCGGTCATGGCATCGGTGAAGGATTCCATGAAGAGCCGCAGGTGCTGCATTACGATGCGGACGACGGCGGTGTGGTTTTGCAGGCCGGTATGGCCTTTACCATTGAACCGATGGTCAACACCGGTGATTATCGTATCCGCACCATGAAAGACGGTTGGACGGTAAAAACCAAAGATCGCGGCTTGTCAGCGCAGTACGAGCATACTATCGTGGTAACCGAAAACGGCTGCGAGATAATGACGTTGCGCAAGGATGACACCATCCCCAACATCATCACGCATCAACAGTGATATTGAGCCGGCGAACGCCGGCTTTTATTATGGCAGGCAGGGATAGCCGGCCACCCCGTGGGCTGTCGCAAGCGACGTTTAAAATCACTCCCGGCGATTTTTATAGGTTGCGCATATGACCAACAAAAACCTTTCACCAGCGATTCCTGTTGAAACCCACACGGCCGCACAGCCTCCTGATTCGCCGCTGACTTATCGTGACGACATGCTGAATTGCCAGACGTTGAAACAGCGACTGGAACAATTTCAGCTCTGGCTGGGAACGGAATTTAAATCAGGCGTCAGCGCCGAAACGCTGATTGCGGCCCGAACCGAGTTCATCGATCGTTTACTCCAGCGGCTGTGGTCTTTTTACGGTTTTGAAAACACCGCGCAAACGGCCCTGGTTGCCGTCGGCGGCTACGGTCGCGGCGAACTGCACCCGCTGTCGGATATTGACGTTCTGGTGCTTAGCCAGGACAAACTCGACGAAAAGCGCTCACAACGCGTGGGCGCTTTTATTACGTTGCTGTGGGATCTGAAACTTGAAGTCGGCCATAGCGTAAGAACGCTGGAACAATGCTTACAAGAAGGGCGGGCCGATATTTCCGTCGCCACCAACCTGATTGAATCCCGCATGATATGCGGTGATGTCGCCCTGTTTCTCAATTTGCAAAAACAGGTATTCAGCGAAACGTTCTGGCCTTCTTCGGCGTTTTTCCCGGCTAAAATCGTCGAACAACAGGAACGCCATCAGCGTTACCACAGCACCAGCTACAATCTCGAACCCGATATCAAAAGCAGCCCCGGCGGATTACGCGACATTCACACCCTGTTGTGGGTCGCCCGCCGCCATTTCGGCGCCACCTCGCTGGACGAAATGGTCGGTTTTGGTTTTCTGACGGAAGCCGAGCGCAAAGAGCTGAATGAGTGCCAGAGCTTTCTATGGCGTATCCGCTTTGCCTTGCATCTTATGCTGCCGCGCTACGATAACCGCCTGTTATTCGACCGTCAGCTCAACGTCGCCCAGCTTCTGCAATATCAGGGAGAGGGGAATGCGCCGGTAGAGCGCATGATGAAAGACTTCTATCGGGTGACTCGCCGCGTCAGCGAACTGAACCATATGCTGTTGCAACTGTTTGATGAAGCCATTCTGGCGCTGGATACCAGCGAAAAACCGCGCCCGATCGATGACGAATTCCAACTGCGCGGCAATCTGATTGATCTGCGGGATGAAACCTTGTTCATCCGTAAGCCGGAAGCCATCATGCGCATGTTTTACCTGATGGTGCGCAACCGCGATATCGCCGGCATCTACTCCACCACCCTGCGCCAATTGCGCCATGCGCGGCGTCACCTCGCCAGTCCGTTGTGCACCATTCCAGAAGCGCGGCAGCTGTTTATGAACATACTGCATCACCCGCATGCCGTCAGCCGCGCTCTGCTCCCCATGCACCATCACAGCGTGTTATCGGCCTATATGCCGCAGTGGAGCAATATCGTCGGGCAAATGCAGTTTGATTTGTTTCATGCTTATACGGTCGACGAGCATACCATTCGGGTGCTGCTGAAGCTGGAAAGCTTTGCGAATGAGGATACCCGCTCGCGCCATCCGCTATGCGTGGAACTGTACCCGCGTCTTCCCCAGCCTGAGCTGCTGTTGCTCGCGGCGCTGTTCCATGACATCGCCAAAGGCCGCGGCGGCGATCATTCGGAACTCGGCGCACAGGATGTGCTGGAGTTCGCCGCCCTGCATGGGTTGAATTCCCGTGAGGCGCAGCTTGTGTCCTGGCTGGTGCGTCGCCATCTGCTGATGTCCGTTACCGCGCAGCGCCGCGATATTCAGGATCCGGCGGTCATTCAGCAGTTTGCCACGGAAATGCAGAGCGAAACCCGTTTGCGCTATCTGGTCAGCCTGACCGTCGCCGATATCTGCGCCACCAATGAAACCTTATGGAACAGTTGGAAACAAAGTCTGTTGCGCGAACTCTATTTTGCGACCGAAAAGCAGCTTCGCCGCGGGATGCAAAATACCCCGGACCTGCGCGAACGCGTACGCCACCATCGTTTACAGGCGCTGGCTCTGTTGCGCATGGACAATATCGACGAAGAAGCGCTGCACAATATCTGGGGCCGTTGCCGGGCCGACTATTTCCTGCGGCATTCCCCCAACCAACTGGCCTGGCACGCCCGCCACCTGCTGGAACACGATACCAACAAGCCTTTGGTATTAATCAGTCATCAGGCCAGCCGGGGTGGAACGGAAATTTTCATCTGGTGCCCGGACCGGCCGTATCTGTTTGCCGCCGTGGCCGGTGAACTGGATCGTCGTAACCTCAGCGTTCACGATGCGCAGATCTTTACCAGCCGTGACGGGATGGCCATGGACACGTTCATCGTGCTGGAACCGGACGGCAGCCCGCTGGCGCAGGATCGTCACGAAATGACGCGTTACGCACTTGAGCAGGCGCTGACGCAGCGTGACTATCAGCATCCGCGCGCGCGCCGCCCGTCGCCGAAATTACGCCACTTCAGCGTACCGACCGAGGTCAGTTTTCTGCCGACCCATACGGACCGACGCAGCTATATGGAACTTAGCGCCCTCGATCAGCCCGGGCTGCTGGCCCGCATCGGCGAAATCTTCGCCGATCTCAATTTATCGCTGCATGGCGCCCGCATTTCCACTATCGGCGAACGGGTGGAAGATTTATTTATTCTGGCGGACAGCGACAGGCGAGCGCTGAAGCCGGAATTGCGTCTTAAATTGCAAGAACGGTTGACAGAAGCCCTTAACCCAAACGATAAAGTACCATTGAGTTAATTTTCACAATCAGGAAAGAGAAAACAGGATGCATCAACAATTACAGAACGTTATCGAAACCGCCTTCGAACGCCGCGCCGAGATTACCCCGGCCAACGCGGACAGCGTCACGCGCGAGGCCGTCAATCAGGCCATCAGCCTGCTGGACAGCGGCGCGCTGCGCGTCGCGGAAAAAATCGACGGTCAGTGGGTCACTCATCAATGGCTGAAAAAAGCCGTGCTGCTCTCTTTCCGCATTAACGATAACCAGCTTATTGAAGGCGCGGAAACGCGCTATTACGACAAAGTGCCGATGAAATTCGCCGATTATGATGCTGAACGTTTCCAGCGCGAAGGTTTCCGCGTCGCGCCGCCGGCCAGCGTACGTAAAGGCGCATTTATCGCCCGCAATACCGTGCTTATGCCCTCTTATGTCAACATCGGCGCCTACGTCGACGAAGGCACCATGGTAGACACCTGGGTGACAGTCGGCTCCTGTGCGCAGATTGGTAAAAACGTCCACCTGTCCGGCGGCGTCGGCATCGGCGGCGTACTGGAACCCTTGCAGGCCAACCCCACCATCATCGAAGACAACTGCTTTATCGGCGCACGCTCCGAAGTGGTTGAAGGCGTGATCGTTGAGGAAGGTTCGGTCATCTCAATGGGCGTATTCATCAGCCAAAGCACCCGAATCTACGACCGTGAAACCGGTGAAAGCCACTATGGACGCGTACCTGCGGGTTCGGTGGTGGTGTCCGGCAACCTGCCGTCCAAAGATGGCAGCCATAGCCTGTACTGCGCCGTTATTGTCAAGAAAGTGGATGCGAAAACCCGCGGGAAAGTGGGTATTAATGAGTTATTACGCACCATCGACTAAACTGAATCTGGCGGGTTATCCAACCCGCCATTTTTATCGCCGACTCTCCCCAGCGTATTGCTGTACCCATCATATTGAATCGCGCCAGGAACACCCCGGCGTCAGGTAAGTGGGGTATGTCACAGATAAAGCAGGCTGCTTATCAGTATGATAATTGAACTATTTTAACATCAAAGGTGGCATTATGTATGACAATCTGAAAAGCCTGGGTATTACCAATCCGGATGATATTGATCGCTATAGCCTGCGCCAGGAAGCCAGTAACGACATCCTGAAAATATACTTTCGCAAGGACAAGGGCGAGTTTTTCGCCAAAAGCGTGAAGTTCAAATATCCGCGTCAGCGTAAAACCATCATGGCGGACAATTCCGGTCAGGGATACAAAGAGATCAATGAAATCAGCCCTAACCTACGTTATGTTATTGATGAGCTTGACCAAATCTGTCAGCACGAGCAGGTGGAAGTCGATTTAAAACGCAAAATTCTTGACGATCTGCGCCATCTGGAAGGCGTGGTCTCCAACAAGATCGCCGAGATCGAAGCCGATTTAGAAAAGCTGACCAAAAATCGCTGACCTCCTCTGCAATCACCACACAGTATAACGGGAGCCTTGGCGCTCCCGTGTTGTATTCACATCTTACTGTTCTATGGAATCCGCCCACTGTTCCACCCACGGGCAGGAAATCACTTCCGGTTCAGGGTGTTCAATGGCGTCAATATCCAGTACGTCGCCAATACGTTTTGCGCCGATTTCCTGCAACAACGCATCAAACTGATGACCGCCGCCGCAGAAATTCTCGTAGCTGCTGTCACCCAGAACAATCAATCCATAGCGCAGTTCCGGTTGATAGCCACCCTGCTCCCGCAAGGCCGCGTACAAGGGAGCAATGGAGTCAGGCAACTGCCCCTGCCCCGTCGTTGATGTCACCACCAGCACATAATGTTCACGGTAGTTCAGCCATGACTCCAGTGACGCATCCTCATAAACCCTGACCTCATGCCCGCGTTCTTTGAGGATATTTTCTGCTTCTTCGGCTACCAGCAATGCATTTCCGTAGACCGTGCCAACAAAAATACCAATCTGCGCCATGATTCTGACTCCCTTTTTATTTAATACCCGATGAAATACCCGCTATCCTGACCCGACGCAGCAGGAAACTCAACCCTTTCAAAGTCAGGGAGAATCCCCTGCCAGCCAAACTGCGACATCACCCCCTGCCAGGCCGCATCCCAACGCGCTTGCAGCGTCAGCATCCGGCCGCTTACCGGGTGAGGCAAGCTTAGTCGGCTGGCATGCAGCATGAGTCGGTCACAGGAAAAATGTGCATGCATCCCCCGATTTTGCCGCAGGTCGCCATGCGTACTGTCGCCAATAATCGGATGGCGAATATGCGACATATGACGCCGCAACTGGTGCTTGCGACCGGTTTGCGGCGTCAGCTCCAGTAAACTATAGCGTGATGTGGGGTAACGACCGATAGCCACCGGCATTTCAGCCTGTGCCAACGTCCGATAATGGCTTACCGCCGGTTGAGGCGCTTTATCCGGATTGGCAAATTTATCCGCGATTTTGTCCAGCTCTTCCGTCAACGCGTAATCAACCACGCCGTCATCCAAAACATAGCCTCGCACCACGGCATGATAGAGCTTCTGCATCTGATGCTGTTCAAGCTGCCTGGACAACCGGCGGGCGATTTCGCTGGAAAGCGCCAGTAAAAGCACGCCGGAGGTTGGTCGATCAAGACGATGAACGGTATAGACATGCCGACCGATTTGATCGCGCACCGTCTGCATAACAACAACTTTTTCTTTGCGATCCAGCCAGCTACGATGCACCAGCCACCCGGCAGGCTTATTTACCGCCACCAGATGCTCATCTTGATAAATGATCTCAAGCATGGCGGTTTTCATCCGATAGACGGTGACCCGGCTCATCTTTGTCAAACAAGGCATCAAGCTGCGCAATAACCATCAGAACCGGTTCTCTATCAGACGAGGCGCCTTCCAGCGCCTCTTCGAAATACGGCAACAAAGATAATTCAGCGGGTAGCGGCGCACCGCCGTCAAGCAGCGCATGCATACGCGGCAACAGCACCCACTGTAACCATTGCTCCGCCGTCATGGTGTCAATGCAGAAAGGTTCTACGCTGGCAAAAGCGGCGGCCTCCGGCGGTAATTCCTGCCAGAAAGGGCTGTCTCGTAATACACGTTCGATATCCAACAAAGACTGACGCACCTGATTCTCTAAACTCATGCGATTTCTCACGGCTTAAGCCTGTTGCAGTAGGCGGCGAAGCATACCATTGATATTAGTCTCGCCCAATATTCGCGTTTCGGTAAACAATTCGGCAAAAAAATGGGGGCACTGATTGCTCAGTACCCCCGGTTCGTTTTATAGCCATCCCGCTACACCTTTGCGTCCCTGCTCATCCGTGAAAACTTTTCCTGAGTGGTCTTCCTAACCGACTATCCCTGCTGGCGTCCTACTTTCGTCCTGACTGATCCATCCTGTATCATCCATGACTAAATTCCTTTAGGCTCCAGCCCCACCGACATTCCCGATCGGTTCTCAGTCTCCTTCCTGGAGGTGTCCCTCGCTTCTTCCTGAAAACGTCGTTCATTCGTCAAATAAACCTTGATGAACCCGCCATCATCTTTACCGACGATTACCGCTACATCCAATACAACCGGTTACTAATTTAAGTAATAAGATGTATTAATTGTTCGAATTCAGCAAGAGGCAAGCGACATAGTTTATCCGCTGCCTTTATGGCAAAAGAGAGAAAAAAACATTAACACACTAATTAATAATAGAAAAATTAAAATAAAAACCAAGCTCAATATGAAAGATACGAGATCTCTTACAGCAAGTGTAAGAGATCTCTCACATCACGAAAAGTGAAACATGATTAATCATTAGGACAGTAACGGACGAAGCTGGGAAAGAAACACTGCCAGCGTCGGCGCCAAAACTTGATGTTTTTTCGTCCCAAATTCTTCAAGAATGATCTGGCCGGAGACATTACACAGTGAAATCATCGTCATTTCAGAATCGGTCGTGGCTAAAAACAGCGTCGGAGGCAATTTAAGCCGTTTCTGCGTCAGCAGATGGCCGATCAGATTTTCCTGCATGCGGGAAAAATCCTCTTCGCTCCAGACCTGGAGCACAACACAGGAAACCGAGCCAAATTGCGCCGCCATATCGCCGGCATATTGCATGGTATAAAAAGCATGGATATCCGGGTGCAAGCTAATATCCAGCGCGCGCTCCACGCCATCCAGCGTCGCAGCGGGTAAAAATGGCTGCGGCAACCAGTAAACCGCATCATCCTTAGTGTCTGTAATACAAGGGGAAGGCACGCCGTATAAAGCCTCGCTGGCTGGCGCGCGCCCGGTTTCCTGCCGCCAGAACTCGACATAACGCCGGGTAAATGCCGTCAACGCCTGAGTTACCTCATGATCCATAATTTTTCTCATCATTCTATTAGTCGGGTTACACTAGTCATTATTGTATCTTCTTCTATCAAGGCAACAGCATGTCCGCTTACGACAAGCATCAAGCCCTGAGCGGGCTGACGCTGGGGAAACCCACTCCTTATCACGATCGCTACGATGCCGGTTTATTGCAGCCGGTTCCCCGTAGCCTGAACCGCGAACCGCTTGGCATCTTTCCGCCAGATCTGCCGTTTCATGGCGCGGATATCTGGACGCTTTATGAGCTTTCCTGGCTGAACAGAAATGGCGTTCCGCAAGTCGCTGTCGGTGAAATGCGTCTGGACGCCGACAGCCTGAACCTGGTTGAGTCCAAAAGTTTCAAACTTTACCTGAACAGCTTCAATCAAACCGTATTTGATAGTTGGGACGATGTACGCGCCACGTTAATAAACGATCTCGCCCGGTGCGCGCAAGGACAGGTCAGCATAACACTGTTTAAACTCAGCGAACTTGAGGGACAACCCATTGCCGCATTCAGCGGCGAATGTATCGACGATCAGGATATCCGGATCGACGACTACACCTTCAGCGCCGACTATCTGGCCGCGGGCAATCAAGACCAGACATGGACGGAAGAAACGCTGGTCAGCCACTTGCTTAAGTCTAACTGTCTGATCACCCATCAGCCGGACTGGGGCTCGGTGCAGATCCACTACCGCGGAAAACGCATTAATCGGGAGTCGCTGCTGCGCTATATCGTGTCATTCCGCCATCATAATGAGTTCCATGAACAGTGCGTAGAGCGAATTTTTAACGATCTGATGCGTTATTACCAGCCGGAAAAACTCAGCGTGTACGCCCGTTACACTCGCCGCGGCGGGCTGGATATTAATCCATGGCGCAGTAACTATCCTTTCACCGCGCCTGACGGACGATTGCCGCGTCAATAAATGCGTAGCGCTACGCAACTTCGGTTGCCCATCGCCATCATGATTGGAAAAAATGATGGGAGCGCGCTAAGGTGGACACAGATGAAAATAAGCGCTGAATCGACGGATTTTACTGCGATTAAAGGAGCAAAATTGATTACACATATCAGCCCGTTAGGGTCAATGGATTTGTTGTCACAGTTGGAAGTGGACATGCTGAAAAGCACCGCCAGCAGCGATCTTTACCGTTTGTTTCGTAACTGTTCCCTCGCCGTATTAAATTCCGGTAGCCAGACGGATAACAGCAAAGAGCTGCTTTCCCGTTATGAAAACTTCGATATTAACGTGCTGCGCCGTGAACGCGGCGTCAAACTGGAGTTGGTTAACCCTCCTGAAGAAGCATTTGTTGACGGTTATATTATCCGTTCGCTTCAGGCCAACCTGTTTGCCGTGCTGCGCGATATCCTGTTTGTGAATGGGCAAATCACCAGCGCGGGCCATTACCAGAATCTGGATCTGGAAAATTCCGCGCACATTACCAATATGGTTTTTTCTATTTTACGTAACGCCAGAGCGCTGCACGTGGGGGAAGAGCCTAATATGGTGGTGTGTTGGGGCGGTCACTCAATCAATGAAACCGAATATCTCTACGCGCGGAAAGTCGGCAGCCAGCTTGGCCTGCGCGAGCTGAACATCTGTACCGGCTGCGGCCCCGGCGCGATGGAAGCGCCGATGAAAGGCGCCGCGGTCGGACATGCCCAGCAGCGCTATAAAGACGGGCGCTTCATCGGCATGACCGAACCGTCCATCATTGCCGCTGAACCGCCTAACCCGCTGGTGAATGAATTGATCATCATGCCGGACATTGAAAAACGTCTGGAGGCCTTTGTACGCATCGGTCATGGCATCATCATTTTCCCCGGCGGAGTAGGAACGGCGGAAGAGTTCCTGTACCTGCTGGGTATTATGATGAACCCGGAAAACAGCGAGCAAGTATTGCCGATCATCCTCACCGGGCCGGAAGAAAGCGCCGATTATTTCCGCGTGCTGGATGAATTTATTATCGGCACTTTAGGACGTCAGGCTCGCCGCTACTATTCCATCATTATTAATGACGCGGCGGAAGTGGCGCGCCAGATGAAGAAATCGATGCCGTTGGTGAAGGAAAGCCGTCGTCATACCGGGGATGCGTATAGCTTTAACTGGTCGTTGCGCATCGCGCCAGACCTGCAAATGCCGTTCAACCCCAGCCATGAAAATATGGCCAACCTTAACCTGCATCCCGAGCAGCCCGCGGAAAAGCTTGCCGCCGCGCTACGTCGCGCTTTCTCCGGTATAGTTGCCGGCAACGTTAAGGAAATCGGTATCCAGGCCATCGAGCAGGAAGGGCCTTATAAGCTGCATGGGGATCCGCGGATGATGAAAAGTATGGATATATTGCTACAGGGTTTCGTTGCACAGCAGCGCATGAAACTCCCTGGCAGCGCTTACATTCCATGCTACGAAATCTGTGCCTGATGTTATGCATACCGGCTATTACGCGATGCTTGATATTACCGCGCATCGAATCGGTTAAACGCTATTCGATTAGGCGATTCGATACAGACCTCACGGGGAAGTAACCCTTCCCCGCACACACGGATGACCCTATCAGGAAACTGCCTATGCCTGTACATTTGCTGATTGTCGATGCGCTTAACCTGATACGTCGGATTCATGCGGTACAAGGCTCGCCCTGCGTCACCGCCTGTCAGCATGCATTAAATCAACTGCTGCAACATAGCCAGCCAACGCATGCTGTCGCGGTATTTGACGACGAAGACCGAAGCACCAGTTGGCGTCATCAGATTTTACCGGATTACAAAGCCGGACGAACGCCGATGCCGGACGATCTCAAAGGGGAACTGCCGCAGATTAAAGCGGCTTTTGCCTCAATGGGCGTTGCCAGTTGGCATTCACCGGGCAACGAAGCCGACGATCTGGCCGCCACGCTGGCGACCAAAGTGGCGGCCTCCGGATATCAGGCAACCATTGTTTCAACCGATAAAGGCTATTGCCAGCTATTGGCGCCGACGATCCAGATCCGTGATTACTTTCAGAAACGCTGGCTCGATTTGCCTTTTGTGCAGCAGGAGTTTGGCGTCTTGCCGCAACAGCTTGCCGATTACTGGGGATTGGCCGGCATCGGCAGCAGTAAGATCCCCGGCGTCAGCGGCATCGGCCCCAAAAGCGCCGTGCAGTTGTTGCAACAGGCCGGCAGTCTGGATGCGCTTTATCAGGATCTGACGAATGTGCCGGAAAAATGGCGGAACAAGCTTGAGCAACAGCGGGAAATGGCGTTTATCAGCCGAAAGGTGGCAACGCTCAGTACCGAGCTGACGCTGAACGGCAATCTGCAACAGTTGAGATTATCGCCGCAGCATCATTAAGCCCGGCTCTCTCGCCTTCTTTCTATCTTTAACCCGTCGCCTATACATACAGCGCTTTGCCGCTGCACGTATAGGAAATGATAATGATGGAAAGGCGGTGAAAAACTATCGCTCGTCGCGCCGACCCGGCACGGCGGCCCAGAATCGCCGTGCGTGTACCGTCACCTCTTCACGATCGTGATACAACTGTTTGGCATGCACCTCGGCATTAATACCGTTCTCAGCCAGACGCGCGTTAAGCAAAGCCAGATTCTGCGAGACTTCCTCATAACGCTTTTTCATCGGCAATTTCAGATTGAATATTGCTTCGCGGCACCAGCCTTTTACCAGCCAGTTGGCAATCAGACTGGTTACCTTGGCCGGTTTTTCCACCATGTCGCACACCAGCCAGTAAACGTTATTACGCGGCGGTTCAAAGCGGAAACCATCGGCCTGATGATGCATCACCTGCCCGGTGTCCATCAGACTTGGCGCCATCGGGCCATTATCCACGGCGTGAACCATCATGCTGCGTTTCACCAGTTGATAAGTCCAGCCGCCGGGACACGCGCCCAGATCAACCGCATACATACCGCTGCCGAGCCGTTCATCCCACTCATCCGCCGGGATAAACACGTGGAAAGCCTCTTCCAGCTTCAACGTCGAGCGGCTGGGCGCATCCGACGGGAACTTCAGGCGCGGGATCCCCATGTAAAACGGAGAGTTGTTGCTACTGTAAGAGTAACCGACATAACAGCAACCGGGCGCGATAAACAGCACATGCAGCACCGGTCGGTCGGCTTTCTCATATCCCAATAAAATCTTGTTCTCACGCAACGCCGCACGTAGAGGCACGGTAAATTTGCGGCAGAATTTCATCAGTTCCTTACTTTCATTGGTGTCCGGCACTTCAACACGCAATTCACCCGCGCGCTCGATAGCCCCCGTCAGCATCCCGACAATCGGCGTAATGCGATCTTCCGGCGGCAGATCGCGCAGCAGTTCGCCGCTGATGAACATCTGCCGGGCAAAAATCAACTCATGAAACGGCAGCTCTTTTATTAGTCGCTCCGCATCTTCATGCTGATAGCATTCAAAGATCACATAGCCGCTGTTCTCTTTTACTCTGGCAAAACCATAGGCGTTATGGTGCGTGGCTTTTTCCGTTATTTCCGCCGCACACTCTTTCTCAAATCCCGGGCGACAGTACAGAATCACTTTATTCATGGCGTTCAGCCTTTCTCTTCAGACGCAGTGCGCCAACCAACATTAATAACCACCCAACCAGAAAACAGAATCCACCAATCGGCGTGACATAAACCCAAAGCCTCAGAGGCGACAGGGCCAAACAGTACAGGCTACCGCAGAACAACACCGTCCCCAGGGCCAGAAAAACACTGCTCCAGTAGAACCACAGACTGCTGCGCTGATACATGACGATAGACAACGCCAGAATAGCCAGCGTATGAAACGCCTGATACTCCAGCCCGGTATGCAGCCAGGCGAGTTCGTTCTGGCCCAGCGTTTTGCTTAACACATGGCTGCCGAATGCCCCCAGCGCGACAAAAACAAAACCGCTGACGGCGGCAAACACCAGCATGAATCGACCATTCATCGTTTTATCCAATAGCGTCGTGTGTAAATCCGAGACGATGCGCTTCGCCTCAGCGCGTACCGTTATCATAACGAAAACGAAACTTTTCCTGCTCATTGGCCGCCCGAGCCAGGATCCAGTGTCGGAAAGCGGCTATTTTACCCAGTTCTGCCTGACTGTCATGACATACCAGATAAAAAGCATTTTTGCTGACCAAAACGTCATTAAACGGACACACCAGCCGACCGGCCTCGATTTCCGTCTGCGCCATAACATTATTTGCCAGCGCCACGCCCTGCCCGTGAATTGCCGCCTGAAGCACCATCGCGCTATGGCTGAAAATCGGCCCCTGCTGCACATTGATCTGCACGCCAAGCTGACGCGTGTAGGTCAGCCAGTCACGGCGCGAGGCGTCATGCAGCAACGTGTGCGCCGCTAGATCGTCCGGCGTTTTCAACGGATGGTTGCCGGTCAACAATACCGGCGAACAGACCGGCAACAGATATTCGGCGTACAACTTTTCCACCCGCAGCCCGGGCCAATTGCCACGGCCGTAAAAAATAGCCACATCCACATCGTCCGACAGGCGATCTTCATCCCGATCGACGGCCTGAATGCGCACATCGATACCGGGATATTCAGAGTTAAAGCTCGACAAACGGGGAACCAGCCAGTGAATGGCAAAGCTGGGCAGCAGACTGACCGTCAGCGCGCCCTTGGCGCTGCGCGACTGCAATTTACGGGTCGCTTCATTAAGTGAAGAGAAAATTTCTTTAATATCAAGATAATAACTTTGACCTTCTTCCGTCAGCAGCAAGGAGCGGTTACGGCGGCGAAACAGTTTAAGCCCCAGGAAATCCTCCAGTGACTTAATTTGATGACTCACCGCCGCCTGCGTAACGAACAACTCTTCCGCCGCTTTGGTGAAGCTCAGGTGACGGGCTGCCGCATCAAATACACGCAAAGAATTGAGCGGAGGTAGACGTTTTGACATAAATAAAATTCTTTTATTTACCGATAAATAACGCCTTCGACGCGCGGATTTATCTATTAGTTTTTATAATCCGAGCCATTATAATTTGTCCGTTGAGGATGTACCAGCAAATACCTATATTAGCGCGACTTCCTGAGCCGGAACGAAAAGTGCGGAGGGGTGACCTGAGGTGCTTTTGGCTTGTGGTTGTGATGTTGTGTTTGCTGTTTATTGTCTGCCTTTTCAGACGCGGTAGCGAGTCTACCTTATTTCACTTCCTGTACATTTACCCTGTCTGTCCATAGTGATTTTATATATAGCACCGCAAATCGCGGTGCTTTTTTTTATCTGCAATATCAAGCCGCCGACCATAACTACTTCGCTTCCACCATTTCCTTCACGTCAGCGCGGTTAATCTGCTGATTCTGCCCGTATGCGTCGGTATAACTGATCATACCGGTATCCGTATCAACTTTCGGTTTGCCATCGGCTACAATCGTGCGCCCGTCGTTGGTATGCAGGACGTAATTGCTCGAACAGGCCGCCAGAGAAAATGCCATAACAATCGCCGCCAAAATAGAAATTTTATTCTTCATAATCAACTCCAATTGAATTTAAATGTTCTTTAATTAGCCTTATACACAAGTAAACTCTAAAACTTAACACTTTAAAGCGTAGCAAGGTTTGTTGGTTTTTCCACAAAGTAACGTTAAGTATAGTCCTAAACTTGTTTCACCCGGGAAAATGGGACAGGATCTGACTCCCCAAAAGAGGATGACCATGACACCGTTTAACGCCACAACGTTTCGCCAGCAGTTTCCCGCGCTCAGGGATGGCGCCGTGTATCTGGACAGCGCGGCAACGGCCCTGAAGCCACAGACCGTGATCGACGCCGTGCAGCAGTTTTACAGCATGGGAAACGGTACGGTTCACCGCAGCCAACATCGGGCGGCTCAGGCGCTGACGCACCATTTCGAACAGACACGGGAACAGGTGGCGACGCTGCTTAATGCGGAAGATCCCCGCACCATCGTCTGGACTAAAGGCACGACGGAAGCGATCAATCTGGTCGCTCAAAGCTATGCCCGTCCGCGTCTGCAACCCGGCGACGAAATCGTCGTCAGCGAAGCGGAACACCACGCCAATTTAATCCCCTGGCTGATGGCGGCGGAACAGACTGGCGCGCGGGTGGTGAAACTGCCGGTCGGCGCGGATGGGTTGCCGGATATCGGGCGGCTTGCCGATTTACTGACGCCACGATCCCGATTGCTGGCGCTGGGCCACATGTCCAACGTCACCGGCGGTCTGCCCGATTTGGCGACAGCCATTCAGCTTGCTCATCAGTACGGCGCCGTGGTGATGGTCGATGGCGCGCAGGGAATGGCGCACTGTCCGCCCGATGTTCAGGCGTTGGATATCGATTTTTACGCTTTTTCCGCACACAAGCTGTATGCCCCCACCGGGCTCGGCGTGTTGTACGGCAAACCGGCGTTGCTGGAAAGGATGCTTCCGTGGCAGGGCGGCGGCAAAATGATGAGCCAGGTTTCCTTTGACGGCTTTACCCCGCAGGCGATCCCTTACCGGTTTGAAGCCGGTACGCCGCACATCGCCGGGGTACTTGGCCTTTCCGCGGCGCTGGATTGGCTGTCCCCGCAGGATTGGCATGGCGCGGAGCAGTATAGCCGGGATCTGGCCCGCCAGGCAGAATCTCAATTGGCGCAATTCCCGGGATTTCGCAGTTTCCGCCGTTCTGATTCCAGCCTGCTTTCTTTCACGTTTTCCGGCGTGCACCATAACGATCTGGTCACGCTGCTGGCCGAAAGCGGCATTGCCTTACGTGCCGGACACCATTGCGCACAGCCGCTGATGGCGGCGCTGGGAGTCAACGGCACGCTGCGCGCCTCGTTTGCGCCGTATAATAATGAGCAGGACGTTGCCTCGCTGGTCACGGCCATCGGTAATTCACTTGAATTACTGACCGATTAATCGATATGAAAAACCATGACTGATATTGCCGATACTCCCCACCCTTTCGGATCTCAGATTAACGCTGACGATCTGCAAATCCGTTTTGATGCCTGTCGTTCATGGGAAGAGCGCTACCGGCAGCTGATTTTATTAGCCAAACAGCTCCCTTCGCTGCCGGAAGCGCTGAAAGACGACGCCATTTCGCTGTCTGGCTGTGAAAACCGCGTCTGGCTGGGCTATCAGCGGCGGGAAGACGGCACATTGCATTTTTATGGCGACAGCGACGGCCGCATCGTGCGTGGCCTGCTGGCGGTGTTACTCACCGCCGCGGAAGGAAAAACCGCGGGCGAACTGCTTCAGGACGATCCGCTGGCGCTTTTCGATCGGCTGGGGCTACGCGCCCAACTCAGCGCCTCTCGCTCCAGCGGCTTAGCGGCGCTGGCCGCCAGAATTCGGGAGATAGCGGAACACGTTTGCGCGCAATAACCGAAACGGCCTGCCGCACCGCGTGAGGTTAACCCTGTGACTGGCGCGTCGCTTTCGCCATCATCTTCTTCAACACATGGGAAACGGCGACAAAACCAAAGGTCGCCGTCACCATGGTTGCCGCGCCGAAACCAGAAGCGCAGTCCATGCGCATTGCGCCTTCGGCGGTGCGGCGCGAGGCGCAGACGGAGCCGTCCGGCTGCGGATACACCAGCGGTTCGCTGGAAAATACGCAGTCAATGCCCAGTTTCCCTTTGCTGTTTTTCACCACGTTAAAATCATGTTTCAGCCGTTCACGCAGTTTGGCCGCCAGCGGATCCTGAATGGTTCTGGCCAGATCGGCCACGTCAATACGCGTCGGGTCAATTTGCCCGCCCGCCCCGCCGGTGGTGACCACCGGGATTTTATAGCGGCGGCAGTACGACAGCAGGGCCGCTTTCGGACGAACGCTATCAATGGCGTCAATCACATAGCTGAAATTGCGGTCAAGTAACTCCGCCACATTCTCTGCGCTGATGAAATCGTCCACGCAGGTGACCTTGCATTCCGGGTTAATGGCCAGAATACGTTCCGCCATCACCTCGGTTTTCGCCTGCCCGGTATGCTGGCGCAACGCATGGATCTGCCGGTTGGTATTGCTGACGCACACGTCATCCATATCAATCAGCGTGATGGCGCCAATACCGGTGCGGGCCAGCGCTTCCGCCGCCCAACTGCCCACGCCGCCGATGCCAATCACACAGATATGAGCCTGAGAAAACAGCGCCAGCGCCTGCTGACCATATAACCGCGCGGTGCCGCCGAAGCGCTGTAAATAGGCTTCGGAAAATTGCGTACTCATTAACAACCGACCTTTGACTCAGGGAAAATAAAAACGCCTCAGGATAGCGCTAAACCCGTACCACATCCACCAGACAGCTCATGGCGTTCGGCCCCTGAGTGAGTGAAGAGGTGCCGATATCCAGCGTCAGGACGTTCGCGTTGCCCGATTGTTCGACCGGGTGCCACTCTTTGCGCCCAAACCCCGGTTCAAACCAGGCGCCGGTGGACATAATCACCACGCCCGGCGTCACGCCGTCGGTGATCCGCACGCCGGCCAAAATACGGCCGCGATCGTTTCTGACTTCCACCTGTGAGCGGTCGGTAATCTCACGCGCCGCCGCATCCTGCGGATGCATATAGAGCGTTTCTTTACCTGCCGTTTTATTGGCCTCAACCTGCGGCGTCGCCGCCAGTTGGCTGTGCAGCCGATCGGAAGGCTGAATGGAAATAAAGTGCAGCGGCCATGTTTTGCTGGCGGGCGCACCCAGCCATTCAACCGGCGGCCGCCATTCAGGATGCGGCGCAAAGTCGGGGTAGTCGTAGCCGGCAATGGTCGAACTGAATAGCTCTATTTTGCCGCTTGGCGTTTGCAGCGCATGTTGCTGCGGGTCGCGGCGGAAATCTTCAAAGAATACGAACGGCTTTTCATCCATCGGGATCTCGACATGCCCATGGCGCCAGAATTCATCGAATGACGGCCACAATTGCCCGGCGTCGTTCTGTCTGGCTCGGCAATCCGCATACAGGGTTTCCAGCCATTGCCGCTCATTACGGTTTTGGGTGAACGTCTCCTGATAGCCCAGCCGTTCGGCCAGTTCGCTGAAAATATCGAAGTCATGACGCGCCTGGTGCTGCGGGGCAATCGCCTGATGCATGGCAAAAATAAAACGGTCGCGGGAAGAGCCGCCAATATCATTACGCTCCAGCGTCGTGGTCACCGGCAGCACGATATCCGCCATCTGCGCCGCCGGCGTCCAGACGATATCCTGAACGATGACCGTATCCGGCCGGCGCCAGCCTTCAACCAGCCGGTTCAACTGCTGGTGGTGGTGGAAAGGATTGCCCCCGGCCCAGTGAATCAAATGGATATCAGGATAGGTGTGAGTTTCCCCCTGAAAGGTGTACGGCTGCCCCGGATTCAGCAACATATCGGCGATACGCGCGACAGGGATCGCCCGTCCGGCATTCGCACAGGAGGGAGAAGCCGGGGCGGGCGTCGAAATACGTTCGTTGCCCACGCTGTTCATCGAACCATGTCCGAACGAAAAACCGCCGCCCGGTAAACCGACCTGCCCCAGCATGGATGAGAGCGCGATCATCATCCAATAAGGCTGCTCGCCGCGGTGCGCGCGCTGGACGGAATAGGAACAGGTGATAAAGCTGCGCACCCCGATCAACTGCCGCGCCAGGCGCTGGATACGTTGCGCCGGAATACCGGTGATGGCGCTGGCCCATTCCGGAGTTTTGGCAACCCCGTCGCCGCGCCCGTGCAGGTAATCCGTCAGTTGATCGTAGCCCACGCAGTAGCGTTGCAGAAAATCCTTATCGTCGGCGTTCAGCCGCTGGATTTCATAGCCCAGCGCCAGCATCAGCGCCACGTCGGTATTCGGGCGGATAGGGATCCACTCGGCGTTGACAAACTCAGGGCAGTCGTCACGCATCGGGCTGATGTTAATCACCGGAATGCCTTTTTCCACCAGCTTTTCCAGCGCGGGCTTAAGCGTATGATGCCCGGCGCCGCCGGAGGCGACCTGGGCGTTTTTCAGCGCCAAACCGCCGAAAGCGAGGAAAATATCGCAGTGTTCGGCAACGCTGCGCCACTCGGTCACTTTTCCGGTCAGGGGATGAAACGTGCCGATCACATAAGGCAGGAAAAACTGCGCCGCTCCCCAGCTGTAGTTGCCCAGTTGGTCGACCGCCCCGCCGCCGGAGAAATAGAAACGACGCACCTGCGAGCGCGCATGATGAAAACGCCCGGCGGAAGACCAGCCGTAAGAGCCGGCAAACAGCCCGTCGGCGCCATACCGATCGCGCACGCGGCGGTTCTCCGCGGCCACCAGATCCAGCGCCACATCCCAGTCAACCTCAACAAACGCTTCCTTACCCCGCAGCGTGCGATCGCTGTTCTCGCGTTTTTGCAGCCACGAACGGCGTACTGCGGGACGGCGGATGCGGCGTTCCGAATAGACCAACGGCACAATGGAGTCGAGCATGGCGGAGGGAGCCGGATCGTCCGCAAACGGCTCACAGCGGATCAATTTTCCGCCCTCAACAACCGCGGTAAACGCGCCCCAGTGTGCAAGGTGTGGATAACGCTTAATCGACATGACGACCTCGTGGTAAGTAGTTAGCGGACTATATAATAGCGTGGTTCCGCACCTTACCCAATCGCCGAAATCGCCAATGATTTATGCGTAATTCGAAATTGCTTATGCGTATTTCAACCTGTGGAACACGAATTAATTCAGTGGATTATTAACCAACAACGAGCCTGAACCAGGGGTCTTCATTGCCGGATTGCCCTGAGAAGCACTGAACAAAGTATTATCAGTTTGGGTGTTTTTCAGTACCCATACCCGCCCATAGTGGTTATAGAACCCCGCCGCATGACCCGCCTCATGCCCGATGCCCTGATAAATATCGAAGTGCTGGCCTTTAATCGCGCCGCCGACATCCAGCGCAATCATCACGCGCATTTCATACTTACCGGTGAATTTCCCTTCATTATCCAGCAAAGGCACCTCCGCCAGCAGTGCCGTACCCGGCGGGATCAGCGAACGATCCGACGCCACGGACGCTTTAGCCACCAGCGGCACCGCGCTGGCGCCTTTGACTGGCGCGGACATCATCGGTTTAAAGAATACAAAAGACGGATTCTGTTCCAGCAACTCCCGCACTTCATATTCGCTGCGCTGTTCCGCCCACTTGCGGATAGCCTGCATAGACATCTCTTCACGCGCCACCTCGCCACGGTCGATCAGCACCTTACCGATACTGCGATAGGCATGACCGTTTTTACCGGCATAACCAAAGAAAGTCAGCGGGCGACCGTCGCCAAAATCGATGTAGGCGCTGCCCTGCACCTCCATCATAAAGTTATCCACCAGTGAATTCGACCAGGCCAGAATCAGGCTGTCATCCAACGCCCCGGAATAGATAGCGGCGCGATCCGGCAAGCGGCGGTTTTTCTTGCCCCGTGACGGCATGGCGTAGAGCGGATGGCGAAACTCTCCCTGACGGGTATAGCGGGCTTGCAGCACCGGCGTGTAATAACCGGTGAATTGGACGTTGCCGAAGTTATCCACGCCTTCCATCTGCCAGGCGCTCAAGCCGAATTTGCTTAGCTCGCGGGTATCGGCGCCGGATATCATCCAGTTTTCTATCGCCTGAAAGGTATTGGTGTTGCGGGAGTATAGCCCCGGAGATGCCGCCCTGATTTCAGAGACCTGGGTGACAAAGTCGCGCGCATTGACCGGTTTCCCCTTGGCGCTCGGCTCATTCACCAGTTCCAGAGGCTGATTGAGGTGTCCGTCTTTATACTGCTGGCCCCGATCGGTCGGCCTGGACTGACACCCAGCCAAAATGGCGATCACCACGCCGGTCAGCACATATTTTCCCCAACATCCTTTCATCTTCGTTGCGCTCTCTTTTGACATCGACGGATTCACCGTCGAACGATAACAAACACCTATATAGAAAGAAACGACCCCGGATAAAAAATAGCACAGCCATGCCATTCAGGACGGCGAACGTCGTTTATCCACATGAAACCCCATGACATTGTGTATAAAAAACAATCTATTGGGTGGTAAATTCAGCACCCGTGCGGGTTATCCCGTATTTTTTACAGAAATAGGTTGCATAGAAGTTCATGGGGAGTATAGTGCGCATCCACGGACGCGGGGTGGAGCAGCCTGGTAGCTCGTCGGGCTCATAACCCGAAGGTCGTCGGTTCAAATCCGGCCCCCGCAACCAATTTGATGTGTGTAAACCATCAAAAGAAGTACGATATCAAGACGGACGCGGGGTGGAGCAGCCCGGTAGCTCGTCGGGCTCATAACCCGAAGGTCGTCGGTTCAAATCCGGCCCCCGCAACCAATTGATAATCAATAGCTGAACACCCTTAACGGGTGTTTTTTGCTTTCTGAGATACCCCATTCCGATCAACATTCATTTGCTACAGCCAACGCTGCCTTAGTTAGCGCCCCGAATGCGCGGCAAAATAGGCCTTGATACCGGTAAGAATAGATTCGGCTATCTGTTGCTGGAACTGACTGGTGCGTAATTTGCGTTCTTCTTCCAGATTACTGATAAATGCCGTTTCCACCAGAACAGAGGGGATATCAGGGGCTTTCAGCACCGCAAACCCGGCCTGATCGACGCTATTTTTATGCAGACGATTCACCTTGCCCAGCCGGGTCAATATTTCCTTGCCGAACTTCAGACTGTCGTTAATGGTAACGGTCTGCACCAGGTCAAACATGGTATGGTCGAGATAGCGATCGCCGCTCATGCTCACCCCGCCGATTAAATCCGATTCGTTCTGCGTCTGCGCCAGAAAGCTTGCCGCGGTGCTGGTCGCGCCTTTTTTGGACAGCGCGAATACCGACGATCCCCTTGCCGCGCGATTGGTAAACGCATCCGCATGAATAGAGATAAACAGGTCGGCCCGCTGCTTGCGCGCTTTCGCCACCCGCACGCGCAACGGGATAAATACATCTTCATTGCGGGTCATATACGCTTTCATATTGGGTTCACGATCGATCAAGGCGCGCAGGCGGCGGGCTATCTGCAACACAATATCTTTCTCGCGCGTTTTGTTTTTACCAATCGCGCCGGGATCTTCACCGCCGTGGCCGGGATCAAGCATAATGACCAGCGGACGATCGCGCCCGGCTTTCCCGGCTTGCGGCGCCTCCGCCGGCAGCGTGCGCTCCAGATCGCCCTTATTGTAATCCTCCAACAGCGCCAGCAACGGGTCGTCTTCGTTGTCATAACGTCCTGGCAGCGGATAGAGATCCATCACCAGACGGTGTTTGAATTCCGCGACCGGGCTCAGCGTAAACAGCTTGGCATCCGTTCCCTGCTTTAATTCCAACACCAAACGCACCGTATTTTTATCAAACTGGCCGATTCTGGCATTTTTAATCAGCGGATCGTTTTGCTGAAACTGACTGGAAATATTCTTCAGGACGTTATTAAGGTGGATATTTTCAATGTCCACCACGATGCGATCCGGATTGCTAAGGGTGAACTGCTTGTACTTAAGCGAATGATTTGATTCCAGCGTGACGCGGGTATAAGAAGAAGAAGGCCAGACGCGCACGGCAATCACCTGCGCGACCGCGGCCATCCCGACACCGCTCACACTTAACAGCCAGGTTGCCGCAGCGCTTTGTAACAGGCGCCGCCGAGTCAGATTGTGATTCGAATGAGACATGCAACTCCGGTCTGATTACTGTGTTATTGCCAGGCACTGAGCGTAGGGATAAGAAAATTTTCAAAAACTTTAACCAATCTCCTCTCCCGTGTCATGCAAAAATCATTTTTATGCTTTACCGACGGTATCTTTCAGGCACAAAAGGGATAAATTCTTAATTTACCCTTCCGGTCTTTCAGCGATGACTTACCCCTTGCGTTTTTCCCCATAAAGAATAAAAATACAAAAATTACGAATAAAAATTCAAACAGGAGTCCCAGTGAAGGAGCGTAGTACAGAACTGGTGGAAGGCTTCCGCCACTCGGTTCCCTATATCAATGCCCATCGCGGCAAAACCTTTGTCATCATGCTGGGCGGCGAAGCCATTGAGCATGAAAACTTCGCCAGCATCATTAACGATATCGGGCTGCTGCACAGCCTGGGGATTAAGCTGGTGGTGGTTTATGGCGCCCGCCCGCAGATTGACAGCAACCTGACCACCCATCACTACGAGCCGCATTACCACAAAAATATCCGCATCACGGACAGAACCACGCTGGAGCTGGTTAAACAAGCCGCCGGGATGTTGCAGTTGGATATCACCGCCCGGTTGTCGATGAGTTTGAATAATACGCCGCTACAGGGCGCGCACATCAACGTCGTCAGCGGCAACTTTATTATCGCCCAGCCGCTTGGCGTGGATGACGGCGTGGACTACTGCCACAGCGGACGCATTCGTCGTATCGACGAAGAAGCCTTGCACCGCCAGTTGAATAGCGGCGCGATTGTCCTGCTGGGGCCGGTCGCGGTTTCCGTCACCGGGGAAAGCTTCAACCTGACCTCGGAAGAAGTCGCCACCCAGTTGGCGATCAAGCTGAAAGCCGAGAAAATGATCGGTTTCTGCTCTTCACAGGGCGTGATCAACGAAGAAGGCAACATCATTTCCGAGCTGTTTCCGGACGACGCCCAACGGCGCATCGAAACGCTGGAAGAACAGGGCGATTACCAATCCGGTACGGTCAGATTCCTGCGCGGAGCAGTGAAAGCCTGCCGCAGCGGCGTACGCCGCAGCCATTTGATCAGCTATCAGGATGATGGCGCGCTGCTTCAGGAACTGTTCTCCCGCGACGGGATTGGCACGCAAATCGTAATGGAAAGCGCCGAACAGGTACGCAGGGCGACGATTAACGACATCGGCGGCATTCTGGAGCTGATCCGCCCGCTGGAACAGCAGGGCATTCTGGTCAGGCGTTCCCGTGAACAGTTGGAAATGGAAATCGATAAGTTTACCGTGGTGGTGCGGGATAATCTGACCATTGCCTGCGCGGCGCTTTATCCTTTCCCGGAAGAGAACATCGGTGAGATGGCCTGCGTCGCGGTGCATCCGGACTATCGTAGCTCCTCGCGCGGCGACATGCTGCTACAGCGAATCGCGGCCCAGGCTCGCCAGCAAGGACTGAAAAAACTGTTCGTCCTGACCACCCACAGTATTCACTGGTTCCAGGAGCGCGGATTTTTACTCGCTGAAGTGGAAATGCTGCCGAAGAGAAAGCAGGAGCTGTACAACTATCATCGCCGTTCAAAAATCCTGGTTCTGGATCTGGCCTGAGCCCTGGCGATGCGAGAACGGTCGGAATACGTAGCGGCCTGGCTATTACGATAGGGTAAGTCTACTTTCGACAATATAAAAAAATGCTGTTCCGGGAAGGGGTTAAATATTCCGGAACAGCAAAAAGTGTAGCCAAATTACCCAATATCTGCGTTATTCCCCCCTGGGAGGCTCAATCCGGATACGCTCCAATGGCCCGACGATAAATACATAAGAAATAAGCCCAATTACGCCCATCGATCCCACATACAAAATGGCATAATCAAACGATTGAGTGGCGGACAAAATAAAGCCAATCACTAACGGCGTAACGATGCTGGCCAGATTGCCGCACATGTTAAAAACCCCGCCGGCTATTCCCAGAATTTCTTTAGGTGAGGTGTCGCTTAATACACACCACCCCAGATTGCCGAAACCTTTGGCAAAGAAAGCCAGGCTCATTGCCGCAATAACCACCACCTCCGACCCGGTGTAATTAGCGGCGACGATAGAGCAAGAGAGCAACATGCCGCAGATAATCGGGAGTTTGCGTGATATTGTCAGACTATAGCCGCGCCGAAGCAGATAATCTGAAAAAACACCGCCCATGAGTCCGCCAATAAATCCGGCGATAGCGGGCACAGAGGCAACCAGACCGACTTTCAGTATCGACATCCCTTTCGCCTGATATAAATAAGTCGGAAACCAGGTAAGAAAAAACCAGGTTATTGAAGTAACACAAAACTGGCCGATATAAACGCCAATCATCATGCGATTAACGCAAACCACTTTAATTTGTGAGAAACTGATTTTGTTTTTCTTAGCACTGCTGCCTAAATGAGGTTCTCCGCCGCCAGAACGAATATAGTCAATTTCCTCCTGATTAATGCGTTTATGCCTGAAGGGTTCCTGAACGTAGATAAACCAAAAGCCGCCCAATACAACCCCGATAGCGCCAATATAATAAAATACATAGTGCCAGCTCAGGTTATGTAAAATAACCGTCATCAATGGCGTAACGATACCTAAAGAAATATATTGTGCAGCTTGATAAACAGAGGTAACGAATCCCCTTTCGTTATTGGGAAACCATTGTACGCTAAGGCGACTATTGGCCGGGAACGCCGGAGCCTCGATAGCCCCCATCATTAACCGCAGTATAATCAAAACGATAAGCGGGGATGCAAAAAGATAAATGGTTCCCTGAAACATCGTGACAATGGACCAGGCGATTAACGCACAACCATACACTAAGCGCGATCCAAATTTATCCAGTAATAATCCCCCTGGAATTTGCATAATAACGTAGGAAATGCCAAAAGCGGAAAAAGCCAGCCCCATGACTTCCGGATCAAAACCTAACTCTTTACTCATAAATGGAGCAACAACTGAAAGCGTCGCCCGGTCTGCATAATTAAAAACAGTTGCCAGAAAAAGAAATAATAGAATTACATACCGGACATTCGTCCGCTTTTTTAATGTATTCATGACAGACAACTCCTGTTAATAAGGGTTGCATTTAATTGGATTTGTAGGGATACAGATAAAAACCGTGACTGATGGCATAAAGATCAGTCACGGCGTTCATCAGGGACGTTTACCAAACTCGCACGCCAGCGTGGTCCATTTTCGAGCTTGTTCACTGAGGGTAAATCCAAGCCCAAGGCGTTCAGAAACCCACATACGGCCATCACGCAGCTCAAGCTGTTCGTTAAAGAGCGGGTTTAGCCATTCGAAATGTTCAAGCCAGGGTTCGATAGGATAGGCGGCAGCCAAATGCAAATGGACTTCCATCGCAAAATGGGGGGCCAGTTTACGACCATGCTTCGCAGCCAGATCCATGATTTTCAAAAAAGGCGAAATCCCGCCAACACGCGGGGCATCGGGCTGTACAAAATCGCTGGCGTTGCCGAGGATCAGCTGTTCATGCTCCCGAAAACTGGTCAACATCTCACCGGTTGCAATAGGTGTATCAAGGGCTGAAGTCAGTGCGGCGTGCCCTTCCACATCGTAGGCATCAAGAGGTTCTTCAATCCAGACAAGATTGAATGCTTCCATCTTGCGCCCCATGCGAATTGCCGTTTCACGATCCCATTGTTGATTGGCATCCACCATCAGCGGGAATTCATCCCCCAAGGCCTCACGCACCGCAGTGAGGCGGCGAATGTCTTCTTCAGTGTTGGGCTGCCCCACCTTCAGTTTTATTCCGCCAATGCCGCTTTCACGTGAAATAACCACATTTTTTAAAACCTGCTCCAGCGGCGTATGCAGGAACCCGCCGGAGGTGTTATAGCACTGCACGGAATCACGATGCGATCCCAGCAGTTTCGCCAGCGGCAAACCGGCGCGTTTGGATTTCATATCCCACAGCGCAATATCGATTGGGGAAATAGCCTGCACAGCCATGCCGCTACGTCCAACAGAGGCCCCGGCCCACAGCAGTTTGGTATAGATTTTGTCAATATCGCTGGGATCTTCGCCAATCAGGTTATCAGCGATTTCTTTGGCATGGGCATAGATACCTTGCCCTCCGGCACGTTTTGAGTAACTGAACCCCACCCCTTCAAAACCATCCCGACTGCGAATTTCAGCAAAAATAATCGCGACTTCGGTGAGCGGCTTTTGTCGGCCAGTAAGCACTTTTGCATCGCTGACGGGCGTTGCCAGAGGTAAAAAGGCCAACGAGATTTTCACCCATACGATCCGATCCCCTGAATCAGCAGCGGTTCTGGCATTGGTGACGTTGGCGTAGCTTACGGCATCTGAGTTAGCACTGATGGTCATCTTTCATCTCCAATAAAATGATTGCGCAATCATTAATAAACCCGATATAAAGACATGACCATGAAAAGTGCTTAATCTTGCAAAATAGATCACAAAATAATCGATAAAAACAAAAAATCGCCCATGAAAAAATAAAATATGTTTGCGCAATCATTAAGGGAAATATTTTTTCAGAGAGCCTATCCTCCGAGCTTCAGCAGGAAATGACGGGACAGACGAAGAGAGTGATCCTGATACGGTAAGTCTCTGTCCAATGGATAGATGACTGGAAAATAAGCGCACCATCAACGATAATCCGACGGACATGAGGTCAGATGTCTTACAAAAGGGAGCCTTGATTGAAAAGCGGTAAAAATACCGGCAATAGCCAGCAACGCCCCCCGACGCTGGAAGACGTGGCTCGTGCGGCAGGACTGTCGCCAATGACAGTCAGCAGAGCGCTGAACAATCCCCAAATTGTCCGGCCGGAAACCATAGGCAAAGTGATGGAAGCCGTTCGAGCCACTGGCTATATACCCAATATGTTAGCGGGTGGTTTAGCGTCCAAACGCAGCAAGCTTATTGCTGTCGTCGTCCCTCAGATAAATAACAACATGTTCGTTGATACCGTGCAGGCGATTAGCGACGAGCTTGCGGTACGTGGTTATCACATGTTGTTGTGCGTCGCAGGATACACGCACGAATCTGAAACCGATATTGTGGCGACCATTCTTTCTCGTCGTCCGGACGGCATTGTCCTCACCGGAATTCACCACTCTTCGGAGTTAAAGAAAATTATCCTCAACGCCAGTATTCCGGTGGTGGAAATCTGGGATCTGACCCCGACACCGCTTGATATGCTGGTCGGTTTTTCTCATGAAAGAATAGGCAATTCCATCGCTCAGTATTTACTGATCAAAGGCTACTTGCGACTCGGCCTGCTCTGGACAGAAGACAGACGAGCCGGACAGCGTAAGAAAGGAATTCATGAGATTATGCAAGCGCAGCCAGGCTGCCATATCAGCGAAACATCAGTCCCTTTACCCGCGACCTTAGCCCTGGGACGTCGCGGATTAAGCAATCTTCTTGCCGATGGCGGCAGATTCGATGCCATCATCTGTAGTTCCGATACTCTGGCGCAAGGCGCCATTATGGAAGCCGGCGTAAGAGGATTGAGCGTGCCGGATAAACTGGCGGTGATTGGATTTGGCGACCTTGATTTTGCGTCGCACAATACGCCTTCGATCACCACAATCAGAATTGATCGCTGGAAAATAGGTAAAGACGCCGCCGCGATGCTGGCAGAAAAAATCGAGGGGAAAAACGTTACGGAACCCATCGTGGATATTGGTTTTTCACTGATTGAACGTGAATCCGCCTGATAAACGCTATCCGGATTACCCCCGCCGCGACGAAGCCCACGGATAGGCTGAGCAACGCAGCCAACGCACATGCAGCTTGAAGTATGATGGGTATATAAGCCTAATCATTCTCGCCGGATACAATCAGGTTTATTCGCTCCACCAGCCCGCTGTGTCGCTGGGTCGGCGTTTTCACCGCCCGACACAAAATCTTCGTATCGCCATATAACGAAAGGCGCTGACGGGCCCGGGTGATGGCGGTATAAACCAGCTCCCGCGTCAACACCGGCAGGTACTGATTCGGCAATACCAGTGCGGTATGCTCAAACTCCGACCCTTGCGATTTATGTACCGTCATGGCATAAGCGGTGTCATGCGGCGGCAAACGGCTGGGGGCCACCGCCTTGGTTTTTCCATTCGGTAACTGGAAATAGACCCGCAGTTCAGCATGTTCACTCAACATGGCAATACCGATATCACCATTAAATAATCCCAACACCGCATCATTACGTTCGATCATTACCGGGCGGCCGACATACCAGCGATTGAGTGGATTGCGGCTACGCTGAATCAGCCCGGTTTTATGCAACGCCTGTTCGATTCGCTGATTAAGCCCCGCGACGCCAAATGGCCCCTCGCGCAGGGCACACAGTTGACGATAACGCTGGAAAGCCAGCAGAACCGCTTCCGGACTGGCGCCGGAGGCAAGAAGTTGTAGATAATCACGGTAGCCTTCAACCCCCTGAGCCAGCATCCGTCGGTAATCTTCCGTTTCCTCCAGCGGGTGACGGGCGATATCCGTAAACGTACCGTTCAAAACAGCAAGAACACGCCGCTCGTCACCGTTATTTACCGCCAGCGCCAGTTGCCCAATACCAGAATGCCGATCAAAGCGATAGCTCCTGCGCAGCAGACAAATGCCGTCTCCCACGCTCGCCGGGCTTTCCGCTCCATTATCGTCCAACCGGCAACCGGTCAACCGCTGTAGCTGTTGCGCTCTGGCGCTGCTATACCCCGCTTCGGCAAAACGACAGATATCCCCCAGCACCGCCCCCGCCTCGACCGACGCCAGTTGATCGCGATCGCCCAGCAAGATAACTCTAGCCTGCCCAGGCAGCGCGGCAATCAGGTTAGCCATCATCGGCAGATCCACCATCGAGGCTTCATCCACCACCAGCACATCAAGATGCAGCGGGTTCCCCTGATGATGACGCAAACGCTGGCTGTCCGGCACCGCCCCCAATAAGCGGTGAAGCGTTGTTGCTTCCTGTGGAAAACAACCGCGATGAACCTGGCTCAACGAGAGGTTATTCAACGCCGCGCCCAGCGACTCCGTCAAACGCGCGGCAGCTTTGCCCGTCGGCGCAGCCAGTTGAATACGCAACGCCCCCTCCGTATTAAGCTGAATCAAAGCGGCCAGCAGTTTGGCGACCGTGGTGGTCTTCCCGGTGCCAGGGCCACCAGAGATGATAGCGATGCGCCGGGTCAAGGCCACCGCGGCGGCAACTTTCTGCCAGTCAATCTCGTTGCCGATAGCGGGGAACAGCGTATCAAGCACCGCACGGATAGCGGGTTCATCGACCGGGAAATGGTGATCTTGACGGGCAATAAACCGCGCCACCTGCCCTTCGCTCTGCCAGCTGCGCTGCAAATAGAGCTTTTCCCGCCGTAACACCAGCGGCGTCGGACGGCTGCCATCGCCGACCGCCGGGGAGCCGAGTAAATGTTGTCGCCAGCCGGCGATATCCGGCTGACCGGCGGCCGCCAACAGTAACTGCGCCAGTTCGCGATCGCGCCCATCAAACAGCAGCGCAGACTGTAACGTATCCAGCGGCAGGCAAACATTCCCGGCACCTGACTGAGCACTCAGACAGGCCGCGGCCAACAGTAAATGAGGGTGGTCATCGTCTGCCAGCATTCTGGCGAACTGAATATCCAATGGGCGCAGAAGCCGACGCTGCAATGCCGTTTCGAGTAATTCAAGCATGACTGGCATCCTGTACCGGCGTTCCGTCAAACAGTTGATCCAACCCGGTGATAAACGCTTCCGGCGGACGGAAATAAAACACCCCGTTACCGGGGTAACGGTCATCGACACCACGCAGAAACAGGTAAAATACACCGCCAAAATGGCGTTCATAATCATAGTCCGCGATGCGGTGACGCAGGTAGCGGTGCAGCGCCAGACTATAAAGCTGATACTGCAAGTCATAACGGTGCGCGGCCATTGCCTGCATCATGGCAGGCTGCGTGTAGGCGCTGGCATCGGCCCCCAGCCAGTTGGACTTATAATCCAGCAGGTAATAGCGTCCTTCCCAGCAGAACACCAAATCGATAAACCCCTTCAGCATACCCTGAACCTGCTGAAACGACAGGGGCGGACATTGCGCGGACAAAGGATCATATCGCTTCGCCAGACGATCGAACTGTACCGCCTGCATCGGCGCCTGAATCGGCAAATAAAACTGTAGTTCCGCCTGCTTATGCCGGGCATCCAACGCCGACAATGTTATACCTTCATCATTCAACGGCGTGGTCAACACGGTGTCCATCCATTGGCGCAGTGTCGGATGCCAGAGATCTTCCAGCCCCTGCGCTTGCAGTTGTTCCGCCAGCCATGTTTCATCGACCGGTTGCGTAAAATCCAGCGTTTCAAACAGACTATGTAAAAACGTACCGGGACTCGCGCCTCGCGGGAAAGTATGCGGGGTGAACAGCGTTTCCCGCTCCCCCTGACGCTCCCCCATCGCTTCAATATCCAGACGCGGCATCAGTTCCTGTACGGCGGAAGAACCATGCTGCTGCAAACCGGAATAACTGGTCACCCGCCAGCCATCACGCAGCATTCGAACGCTGCGCCGCGCCAGTAGTTCAGGCCGGTCAGACACGCCGGGTTGCCAGGCGATTTCATCGCCAGGCTGTACCGGAGTTAATGCCACACCGTCCCCCGCCATTCCTTCAAGCTCGGTCACCAGCGCCGCCGCATCCATCTCTTTGCCGCGTTGGAGCAAATATCCAAGCGCACTCAGGTGCATGTCGCTGCTTGCATCTTTCTTGCGTGTGCGCTGAAGTGGCGCGACCCCGACGCTACAGTGATAGATGGAACGGGTAAGCGCCACGTACAATAAGCGCAAATCCTCCGCCAGACGTTCTTCTTCAGCCAATGACTGGCTTTCCTCACCGTTATGGAGATCCAGAAAAGCCTGATAACTGCTTCTGTCGTGGTAAACCCCTTGTGACTGCACCCGAAAATTGCTGATAAACGGCAGCCAGACCAGCGGATATTCCAGTCCTTTTGATTTATGAATAGTCACGATCTGTACCAGATGACGATCGCTTTCCAGGCGGAGCTGCTGGTTCTCCGCCTGCGGATTGGGCTGGGTGATCTGCTGCGATAGCCAGCGCACTAATGCGTGCTCGCTGTCCAGCGCCGATGAAGCATCCTGCAATAACTCACCGATGTGCAGAATATCCGTCAACCGTCGCTCGCCATCGACGCTGGCGAGCAGATTCTCCGCCAGTTGGTGGCGGTTCATGATCGCCCGCAGCATCGGCAATACGCCGCGTTGACGCCAGAGCGCGCGATAACCAGCGAATTCATCAACCAGGGCATCCCACGCCGCTTCGCTGCGGCTTAATGCATCTACCGCCCGCGCGTCCAACCCCATCAGAGAGGTCGCCATTGCGCTACGTAGCGTTCTTTCCTGCTCCGGCGTCAGTACCGCCTGCAACAGCCACAACAGGTCACGGGCTTCCGGCGTGGTGAAAACGCTGTCACGGTTAGAAAGATAAACCGATGGGATCGCCAGCCTGCTGAGCGCATCGCGCACCAGCGCAGCTTCATGACGGCTGCGCACCAAAACGCTCATATCAGAGGCCTGAACCAGACGCCTCGCTTTACCGGTTTCCAGCCAAGCCTCATTTCGCTGGCTGGCGGCCAGCCAGTCGCGGATCTGCGCGGCGCACTGCCGGGCCATTAACTGCTGATAGTCGCCAACGCCAATGGACTCTGCGCCCGTCAGCCACAACTGAAGCGCAGGCTGCGGCTCGCCTGCCACATTAAAAACCAGATCGCGTTTCGGCGCGGCGGGTTCGACGGCAAGAAAAGGGATGTCCTTAAAAATAAAAGGATGGTCAATTCGCTGAAATAAACGGTTCACGCCCCGAACCATCTGATGCGACGAACGCCAGTTGGTGTCCAGCGTATAGTGGGCGCTTACCTCAGAACGGGCGCGCATATAGGTGAAAATATCCGCCCCGCGGAATGCATAAATCGCCTGTTTCGGATCGCCGATCAACAGCAGGCCACACTGCAGCTGGCCGAGATACAGCGTGCGGAAAATCCGGTACTGCTGGGGATCGGTATCCTGAAATTCGTCGATCATCGCGACGGGATAGCGTTCACGAATTGAACCCGCCAGCAGTTCACTTCCAGGCTGCTGCAACGCTTCATCCAGTCGGCTCAGTAAGTCATCAAACCCTAACTCCGCCCGCTGGCGTTTTTCTTCCCGCACCGATCGGCGAATCTCGCTCAACGCCCGCACCATCACTAAATCACGCAGCGAGAGAGAGGCGCTGAGCAATCTGTCGGTTGCCTCAAATACGGCATGTACCGGCGGTTCGCCTTTTTTGGTTTTCTCCGCCAGCGTCTGTTGACTGAACCTGTCCAGCTCTTTCGGCAACTGATAATCCTGCGTTTGCTGTTCGGCCCACAGCGTCACTTTCTGCAACCAGTTGGGCAGATTTTTACTGCTGTAGCTGCGTTTATCCACACCAGATGCGCCGATCAGCGCCCCCAGATCCGCTGAGGCGGCCAGCCACTGCCGCTTGAAATCATCAATAGCGGCAGTAATCTTCTGGTGCCGGCTCAGCAGCGTCTCATCCTCCTCCGGGGGATGACGAAAAACCGGACTTTCGCCCTGCAAGTATGGCATCAGGTCAGCCAGTAAACTCTCCGGCCCATTCCATTCCAGCCCCACCACTCGCGCCACCTCCACCGGCAGCGGATAACAATAGCGACGCCAGAAATCGGCACAGGCCTGACGACGCAACGGCTGTTCATCCTCTATCAGTTCCTGCTCAAACAAAACGCCGGACTCAAAGGCATTAGTGCTTAACATTCGCTGACAAAATCCATGAATGGTGTAGATGGCGGCTTCATCCATCTGGCGTTCGGCGCCAAGCAGTATGTCGGCCGCGCCGCCATGATCCTGGAGCTCATCCAGCAGCAAGGTAAGCAGCGGATCCTGACTGCCCCCACGAATACAGGCAATACGCAGCGCGTGGATCTTCTCACGGATACGCTCACGCAGTTCTTCCGTGGCTGCCTCAGTAAAGGTCACCACCAGAATTTCTTCCACCAGCAACGGACGCGGGTAAGCGGACTGCCGCCCCAACCCCAGCAGTAAACGTAAATAAAGCGCAGCCAGCGTGTAAGTTTTCCCCGTCCCTGCCGACGCCTCAATCAGCCGCTCCCCCAGAAGCGGCAACGTCAGGACGTTCAATGATTGCGGCGCGGCATGCTTCATTTTTGCGTACCCTTGCCGACCGATGCGCCGCTATTCAGGGTAGACTCGCTCTGCAACCCGCTCGTGGCGCTCATCGCCGGCGCTTGCTGTAATGGCAGCGTTTTCTGCAACGAAGAGGTGTCAGGATAGGTATGCCAACCCTGTGGCGCAGCATACTCCGCCTGACCATGATGGCTGCCGGAGATTTGCGACAATACCGCCAGCCCTTCAGGCTTCAGCGTCTGCCGGAAGAAATCAGCCAGTTGCGTCACCGTCAGCGGCTTAATTTCGGCAATCAGCTTCTCACGGGTATCAAACGCAAAATTCTCCCGATCCAGATCGTTGGTAAAGCGTCCGACTTCTTCACTGAGCGTTTGCGGACGCTGGCTGAGTTCATTAATCACGCCCTGTTTGTACTGCGCAAAATCTTCAGCCTTCATCGCCCGCAGCCGGTTTTGCGCTTTTTGGTAGAAATCCTGATAGCGCGGATACAGATAGGCAGGCTGTTTACTGTTGCTTTGCAGCAGGAAACCCATCCCCCATTGCCGCCCGACGGACATCGGGAAAGCAAACACCGCATACCCCAACTGCTCTTCCGTTCTTAGCTGACTGTAAAACCAGGGCTGAATAATCTGCCCCAGCACGGCGCTATAGGCCATGCTTTGAATTTCACTATATCCAGTCGGAATGTACACCGCCGCCAGCGCGGAGTCGGTGCTGCTGCCCGGACGCTGCAAATTGGCCCGCTGCGTTTTACGGATCTGCACCTCAGCGCTACGCCACAGGGTTTCTCCGCCACAGTTCAGGCGTTCTTTTAACGTCTGCGCCAGTTCCGTAACCTGCTCAGGCCGCAAGTTACCCACCACCAGCATTTCCGGCGTGGCCTTTTGCAACAACGCGTTTCGATAATCAACAATATCTTGCAAGCGGATATCTTTCAGCAAATTACGGCGTTCAGAACGTTCAGTATAAGGCACCTGCGACAGCGCCTGTATTGGCTGTATGGCTTGTTCAAACGCTTTCGCTTTTTCCGCCGAGTCCAACTGTTGCAAATACCAGGATTTAGCCTGCTGAAGCTGTTCTTCCGTCGAGGCGAAAGAGGAATAGCCCTCCACCAGCGCCAGTAAAAGCTGGGGCAGCCGCTGGGTATAGCCATTGGCGTTGATCACCAAACCATCATTGCTGGAGGTGGAAAAGCTGATGCCGCCCACTGACGCCTGATAGCTCAGCTCATCCAACGCCAGACCGGCCAGATAATCATTCAGCGCGAACAGAACCTGATTGCGCGCCGAGCTGCGGGCTTCTTTATTGCGCAACAGCAGCGTGATATCCGCCTTGGGTTCGTCGGCGAAATAGCGGCTGGGCATATACATCACCCGCAACCCGGGCTGTTGCAGCAACATTTTCGGATGCGTAATGCCGGTATCCGCCTCGATCAGGGAAAAGTCGTCCGGGATGTAGGGATTGATGGCGGGTAAGGCCAGTGAGATGTTCCGCCCCAGTTTTTGCCATTTGGCGAACGTCGCCTCGGAGACTTTGTCGACCTGATAAGGCGCGTCAACAAAATAGGCCACTTTGTTGTGGGGTTCATCCGGGCCGATCAGCCAGATGCGGGCATTCTGCGGCGTCATATAATCCAGCCGTTCGGCGATGGCTTGCGGATCGTAGCGATCGGCCAGATACATGGCATCCAGCGTATGCTCTACCGGCACCCGCAACATGGTGTCCACCAGCCATTCAATATAATCCATATCGCGGCTGATAGAGGGATAGCGGAAATCCAGATCCAGCACATTGGCTATCTCATCAAAATAGCGCTGCTGGATGCCTTCCCGACGCACCAGTTGCAGGTAATTGAAGATTGCCGCAATGACGTCATCGCGCTGCGCCAGCCCTTTATCCGTTAACGATGCGGAAATCGCAAAGATGCCGCCGTTGCGATCGATAACCGGGTCCGCCCCTGCGCCAATCGATTCAACCAATCCTTCTTTTTGCAACCAGTCCGATAGCGTGTTCTGGCTGCGGTTACCGATCAAATAACCGATATAGGTGTCCGTTTTGCTGCGAAACGCCTGGCTGTTGTTTTCCACCCGGAACTCAATCCGCAGCTGTTTGCGTGGCTGGGCCGGGACATAGTGGATCATGATGCCGCGCTGTTTTTCGGTGGTTACCGGTACGGTAATCGGCGCAATGCCGGCATCATGATTGGCAATACGGCCAAAGGTCTCCGCGGCCAGTTTTGCCAGCGCCGGTAAAGGCTGATTACTGTAAATCACGCCTTTCATCAGATTGGCCGAGTAATAACGCTGATAAAACTTCACCAGTTCGTCATGCAGCTTGCTGCCTGGCTTATCGCTCAAGGTGTCGAGGTTGCCGCCGGAGAATCGCGAACCGGGATGCGCCGGATTCAATGTCTCCGCCCCCACCTGCGCCATGCGATGACCATCGCGGGAGCGCGCCATGGTCAGTTCCGCATTCACCGCATTGCGTTCGCGATCGGCGTTAACCGGATCAAGCAAGGGTTCAGCGATGGCATCCGCCAGACGATCGACCGCCGGTTGCAGCGCGTCATTTTCCACTTCCAGGTAGAACGCCGTGCGGTACGACGCCGTGCTGGCATTGTGGCTGCCGCCGTGTTTTTTCAGGAACTCAGACAACGCTTCCGGCTGTGGATAGCGCTTGGAACCCATCAAAACCATATGTTCGAGATAATGAGCCAGCCCTAACTGATTATCCGGATCTTCCAGCGATCCGACCGGCAATGCCAGTGAGGCCAGGGATTTTGTCGCCTGCGGATCGGAAACCAACAGTACGGTCATTCCGTTATCCAGTTTTATCGCCTGATACTGGCGTGGATCTTTCTCACTTTTACGAATCGTTTGCGCCAGCGGCTGCCAACCGGTTTCCGCCCAACTTAACGGAAGCCAGAAAGTGAGTAAAAAAAACAATCCGGTCATCCAGATAAACTGCTTACGCATGCATTTCTCCATAGCCTTCACGTCAACCAACTTTTTATATAAATCAAACCAGATTAGAACGGATTGGCGGCAGCAACCAGGTTTGCGCCGCTTCAATAACCTCATCCATACGCCTTTCATCCAACTCACGAACAATCCGCTGTAGGTAATAATCCTCGCTCTCGCCCATCATACCCATATTGCCCTGCCAGGCCTGTAGAAGCTTGGCTCGCGCCTTACCTTGCGTTTCTTCATCCCAGAGGATCCTGTCGCCGTCACGGTCATAGCATTGGGTTAACCACGCGCTGCCCGACTTATTCAGCAGCAATAACGGCTTATTCATCCCTTGCTGATACCCCTCCAGCATCAGTTGCAGATATTCCCTTGCCTGCCCGACCGGTATGGAGGCAAAACGCCAGAGGGTTTTCTCACGCCCGAACATCCGGCTTTCTCCCTGACCGCCAGCCAGGCACCAGACCAGATGTTCCAGCCATAAGGTAATGCCGTCCGTCATTGACAATTTACCCGGCCGCCAGCGTATCAGCCCATCGTGCTGCACCTGAGCCAGCCAACCGCTGACACGCACGCCGTCAAGCCTGATATCCACCTCCAGACTGTCTGCCTTGCCCGGCGTCAGCTCTGCGCATATGCGTTCAGCCAGGCCTGACATTTCCTGTTGCTGAGCCTGCCAGTATAGTTCGCCAAAAGCGCCATACGGCAGCCCGCCCGCCGCGCGGATACGACGATATAATCGCTCAGGATCGCCCTGTGCTATCAGGGTATTAAGCAATTCGGTATTCAACTGATAGCGGCTTAGGTTATCCACGGTAAAGGGCTCTTCATCAAGCAGATCATCATTTTGCAGCATGAAATTCACCCCCAGCCGCAGTTGGAAGAAAGCCCGGATCGGATGACGATAAAAACGCTTCAGGTCATCCAGACTGATGTCGGTATAACGTTCCAGGGGCAGTTCCCGATCGAAATCAGGTTGCGATTGCCCCTGTCTGTTTGCCGCCGCCAGCCATTCCGCAGCAAAACTCAGCGGCGCAGGAGGAAGAAAATTTTGCGCATCGAACGGCATACGGCTGTGCTCATGACACAAATGGCGTGCGACGCGTTCCGCGCTGGTATCAATATCGCAATCCTTGTCTTGCGGCAGATAATAACTTTGCGCAATGTATTCCATCAGTTCACTGACCAATACGGATGGATAGCGACGGGTATTGTCCTGTATCGAGCGGCCTATATAGCTGATATACAGTTTGTGCTGCGCCGAGAGCAACGCTTCCAGAAACAGATAGCGGTCGTCATCACGCCGGCTGCGATCGCCACGCTTAAATTTCCTCCCCATCAGATCAAAACCAAGCGGCGGCAACGTCCGTGGGTATACGCCGTCGTTCATTCCCAGCAGGCATACCACTTTAAATGGGATGGAACGCATCGGCATCAGCGTACAAAAGTTGATGGCGCCGGCCAGAAAGCGCTGGCTGAGCCGCTCCTGATCGAGCCTGCGGGAAAGTTCGTCTCGCAACAGCGAAACCGGCACCAGCTGTGGATAGCGGGCCGCCGTTCCCATACTGATAATGTGCTGCCACTGTTTTTCAATCAGCGTCAAGGCGGCTTCGGTATCACTGTCCGCGTAAAAAAAAGTATCAATCAGTTGCCGACATAAAGGCAGCCATTCGGTCAGGGTTCGGGGCTGCTGCAAACGGTGGCGCCATTGGTTAAGCTTCATTAAGAGTTCAGCCAACTGACCGGCCAGCTCGGCTATCAGGCCGCTGGATTCGTCATAGGGCAACACGCCTTGCCAGTCGCCCGTAGTGCTGTCCATCGCATAGCCCAGCAACATTCTTGTCAACCCGAAACGCCAGGTATGCTGTCCTGTTGCCGGCAGCATCAGGTCGCGCACGTTGTCATCATCCAGCCCCCAGCGAATACCGGATTCCACCACCCACAGGCGCAAACGCCGCAGCCCTTCTTCCTGAATGCCAAAACGTGCCGCCAGCGCAGGCACTTCCAGCAAGGCCAGCACCTGTTCAGCGGTAAAGCGGCTGTTGGGCAAATCAAGCAGGCTAATCACCGCCGGTAACGCAGGGTGAGCATGCCGTACCCGCTGATCGGAAATGGCGAAAGGCAGATAGCGATCTTCCGCGGCATTGCCAAACACGGCCTGAATAAACGGCGTATAGCTATCGATATCCGCCATCATGACGATAATGTCGCGGGGAGTCAGCTCCGGGTGATCGGCCATCATGGCAAGGAGTTGATCGTGCAGCACTTCAACTTCCCGCTGCGGGCTATGGCAGGCATGCAAATCAATGGTTCGATCGCCAGGATCCAACTGACGTTTTCGAGTACTGGTTTCCAGAGAGGCTTTACTCAGCGCCACCACGCTGTGATCTTCCAACTCCAGGATATCACGCTGTATGGTTCGCAGCAGATTATCGGTATCCAGATCGACAAAAGCATCCACTTCCTGCACATCATCAAGCTCAGCCAGCAGATAAAGATGATCGCGGCCCAACTTCCCCCAGGAAGCGAGCAGCGGGTTATTCACCCACTGTTCGCCTTCGGTATCAAACAGCGCATCAACCTGTTGCGCATCGCGGAACAATGGACGGTAATCTGCCGACTGAGCGTTATCCCAGCAATGCAGTCGTCGGCTGCGGGTTTTCAGCCTGGCCAGAAACTTGTAATCCTGAATGTCGCTCCAGTAATCGCGACAGGGATTGGTGAACAGCAGGTGAACATCACTATGCCGGGCCAGCGCCCGCAATGCCTGCAAATACACCGGCGGCAAAGCGGAAATACCGCAGATAAATATCCGCGGCGGCAGCCCGGTCGGACAGGTTTTCGCCTGCTCCAGTTTTTTGATAAAACGCTGGTACAGATTGGCATGGTGCCACTCAGGCTGGCCCAGTTCACGGGTATAGTTCAACAGCGCACACCATGACGCCGCCTGCCACTGTTGGTTGCTCCCCAGACCGTCAACCTGTTTTCCCTGTTGCCACAGGTCTATCCACTCTGGACGGTAAATCAGATACTGATCGAAAAGGTCGGCAATACGCCCGGCAAGCTGATGCAGTTTACGCTGGTCGCCATCCTCATGTAGATAATGACGCAAGGAAGCAAAAGCGGGCTGCTCCAATTGTTCAGGCAACAGGTGCATCAATTTCCAGGTCATCGAATCTTTACTGAACGCGCTTTCTTTCGGGATATCCGGCAGAATATGACGGCACATGTCCCACAGAAAAACGCCGGGCAGCGGAAAATGGATATTGGCCGCAATACCGAAATGCTCAGCCAGCTCAATCTGTAACCACTGCGCCATCCCGGGGCTTTGCACCAGAATAACTTCCCGCTGAAAGGGATCTTGCAGAGGCTGACGTTTAATCAGCTCAACCATCAGCCGTTTTAAGATATCCAACTGATTTGAATGATAAACCGTAAACATCCTGCTCCTGTCCCGCTGATTATACTTTGTTGCCCGTTACGGATGATGTCGCGCGGCGAAGTCGCTCGCCGTCCGGCAAAACCAACGCGTAAGCTGCGCCTGATAATGCCGCGGCGTGATTGCCGTCGCCGTCACCTTGCGACATTCCGCACTCTGCGCCTGTTCCGACAGCGTGAATCGCCATCCGCCTCCCGTCGCTAATGCATCGTACTTCATTGCTTCATACGCCGCCAATTGCTGGTCGGCCAGCCGCCATGCCTGACGCTGCTGCCATTGATGATTGAACGACTGTTGCAATACCTGATGATATTGCAGCAGCCCAATCAGCGACACCGCCAACAGTAACGCCGCCACCAGCGTTTCCGGCAGGCTAAAGCCATTCTGCTGAAGCGGCCGCCCCCGGCGCGCCCTATTCCGAATCAGCACAGTGAGCCGCATCCTTATCCGGACAAAAATCCAGCCAGCCATGCGACACAGGCCGCAGCGTAGCATTCGCCGACGCCGAGGTTAACAATACGACTCTCTGATATAACACCAGCGGACGCGACTGCGCAGGGATTCTCCCCTCGCCGCGCAACAGCCACCGCCCCTCATCAGAGGCCTTTTTCAGGCAGGCCTTCAAATCCTCCGTCGCCAGTATCTGACATTGCCAGCCTGCTTCCGTTGCGCGCCAACGCAGACTCATCGCCCAATTCAAAGAGGACAGCGCCTGATTAAAGGCGCGCAGATAATGGCGCTCATCATTCCCCATCCGTACTGCCGCATCCAGTTGGCGCTGCAAACCGGACATGAGCAGTAGTCCGACGATGGATATCAGCATCACCATCGCCAGCGTTCCGCCGCCGGACTGCGAAGCCTTTTTCATTGATTGCGCCCGACGATCAGACGGGTGATTTTCCGCCGAACAACCGGCCGTTTCGTCCAGTAGCCGGCCAGTTGCAGCTCATACAGAACCACGCCCGGGCGCTCGGCCAGACGTTGCAGACGGAACTGCGTGAGCGCCACTTCCCGTGGATCAAACAGTTTTTCCCAGCGGTCGCCCTGACAATGATGAACCCCGCTTTGAATCTCCAATGCGCCGGCGCGCAGACGATAGCCAAATGATTCGGCATCCTGCTGCTCTCCCCCGTCCCAAACACCGTTACGGTTTAAATCATAGGATACATTCAAACAGCTTTGCGGCGCTTCCCCGGGATACTGCCCAATGCTGAGCGCGCGCCCCCGGCATTCGCCGGCACAAAAACCGGCTCGCCGCAGATCTTTTTCAATGCCGGAGACAACCTGACTGAACAACTGCTCCAGCCGGAAATGCTGGGCGCTGTTCTGGCTTTGCGCACGCAATATCGGATACAGCTGTGCCGCAGACAGCATAATCAGGCTGCTCAGGCTGAGCGCCAGCAGAACCTCCGCCAGCGTGAATCCCTGTTCCCTTAGCATAACGGGATAGCCAGAACCGGCTGCGCTTCGCTGCACAAACGCATACGGCCGCGTACGGATATCACCAACCGCGACCGCCCGGCCGGATTCGTCAGCGTAATGTGTCCGGCCTGGGCGGCATTGCGCAAACCGTAAAACGCAAAGGTATCGCTGGTGGATCGCAATACGGAGATATCATTATTGGCGCGCATAAACTGCTGTCCATCGCTTTCACAACAAATATGGTTTTCATCGCCGCCCGCGCCGCAACCGCTCATCTTATCGCTGCCGCCCGCCGCGCCGTTTATGCACCAGTATTCATCCTGCCGTACAAGCCGAACCGTCCGGGTTTCATTATGCCAATACGCATTGGCCTGAATCCGGTTTAAATAATCCAATAGTTGCTGCGCGTTCTGCTCCAGACGCAATGCCTGTTGATAACCGCCCCAGCTATGCAAGCCGCCGCCAGCCAGTAGCGCCACAATGGTCAGAACCATCAATAATTCAAGCAAGGTAAACCCCCGCGGTTGTCGGTTAACTGTTTTCATGCCGACAGTGTAGAAATTTTAGTGAGTCAATACAGGGGATTAACGGCGTTATACGAGAAGACGCGCAATGTTTTATTGCAACGATGAAACGGGGGAAATAAAGCGGCGAGGAGAAAGGAAAAACGCGAAAAAAGTAAAGCGATAAGGGCCGTGGAAGCGGCCCTGCAAACCCGTCGACCTCAAATAGCCACCGGCGCTTTAATCGGCGGATGCGGATCGTAACCCTCGATTTCAAAATCTTCAAAACGGTAATCAAACAGCGTATCGGGACGGCGTTTGATCACCAGCTTCGGCAAGGCCCGCGGTTCGCGGCTCAGTTGCAGATGCGTTTGTTCCATATGGTTGTTGTAGAGATGGGTATCGCCGCCCGTCCAGACAAAGTCTCCGACTTCCAGGTCGCACTGCTGCGCCACCATATGCACCAGTAAGGCATAGCTGGCGATGTTGAAAGGCAAACCGAGGAACACGTCGCACGAGCGCTGATAAAGCTGGCAGGATAATTTACCATCGGCAACGTAGAACTGGAAAAACGCGTGGCACGGCGCCAGCGCCATCTTGTCCAGCTCCCCCACGTTCCAGGCGGAAACAATAATGCGGCGAGAGTCGGGATCCTGTTTCAACTGGGTAAGCACTTTTTTCAACTGGTCGATCTGACGACCGTCGGCCGCGCCCCAGGCGCGCCATTGTTTGCCGTAGACCGGGCCGAGATCGCCGTTTTCATCCGCCCATTCGTCCCAGATACTGACATTGTTATCATGCAGATACGCCACATTGGTGTCGCCATTCAGGAACCACAGCAGCTCATGAATGATTGAGCGCAGGTGGCAGCGCTTGGTCGTGACCAGAGGAAAACCGTCCTGTAAATTGAAACGCATCTGATGGCCGAAAATCGACAGCGTACCGGTGCCCGTGCGATCGGCTTTCGGCGTCCCTTCCTCAAGCACTTTTTTCATCAGATCCAGATACTGTTTCATACTACCTCACCACGAATATTAAAGAATTACGGCTGATTATTGCTGTGCCGGCCGACGATAGGCCCAGACCATCAACACAACCCCGGCTATCACCATCGGTATCGACAGAATTTGCCCCATGCTGAAGATATTGCTGAATAACCCCAGTTGCGCATCGGGCTGGCGGAAAAACTCTGAAATGATACGGAATACGCCATAGCCGATCAGGAATAACCCAGAAACGCTGCCCATCGGACGCGGTTTACGGATAAACAGATTCAGTATGATAAACAGAACGATGCCCTCAAGCAGCATCTGATATAACTGAGAAGGATGCCGCGGCAGCATGCCGTACTGATTAAAAATCGCCTGCCACTGAGGATTACCGACCGCCAGCGCCAGATCTTCGCTGCGTGAACCCGGAAACAACATCGCCCACGGCGTATCGGTGGTAACGCGTCCCCACAGTTCGCCGTTGATAAAGTTACCCAGACGCCCGGCCCCCAGACCGAATGGGATAAGCGGCGCAATAAAGTCAGCCACCTGAAAGAAATGGCGTTTGGTTCGACGGGCAAACCACAACATCACGCAGATCACGCCGACCAGACCACCATGGAATGACATTCCGCCATCCCAGACTTTAAACAGATAGAGCGGGTTATCCAGAAACGACGGCAACGCATAGAACAGCACATAGCCCAGGCGGCCGCCGATAAATACCCCGAGGAAGCCGATATACAGCAGGTTTTCGACTTCGTCTTTGGTCCAGCCGCTGCCCGGTTTGTTGGCGCGACGCACCGCCAGCCACATGGCAAACACAAACCCAACCAAATACATCAGTCCATACCAGTGCAAGGCCACCGGGCCGATGGAAAAAATCACCGGATCAAACTGAGGAAACGCCAGATAGCTTGTCGTCATAGTTCACCACATATTTTGTTTTATTGTTCCCGGCTACGGGGCTATTAATATGCCGAGGCAGGAATCAGCCCTGACTTATGACACCATCCGATATCAGGAACCGTCGCCGATACAGCGGTAGCGGCCTAAGCCCGGGCATTTCGATCCAGACGCGATTAAGGTTGTCATCACCGCATTTCTCATCTTTTTCCTGCAAACCGCGGTGGCGAATCATAGCATAGCGCGCCGGGTAGGTTGCTTATCCGGCAGGGAAAAGTTCTGTAAAATATTTTATGCGGCAAGGGAATAGCGAGATCGGCAATCAGCGTCCGCCGCGGATCAGCCCCCCCAGCCCGCGCTCTTCAATAAAGATCGATGCCCATTGCCTTACTTCGCTGGCGCTCTGCGCCTTCAGCAAGGTTTCAACCAGCGCCTGCGCCTCGGATAAATCGATCTGCCGCAGCAGATATTTAATCCTCGCCACGCTGCGGCCATTCATACTCAGCGTGCGATATCCCAGCCCCATCAGCATTAATGCGCCCAGCGGTTCCCCCGCCATCTCGCCGCATACCGACGCTTCGATATTGTGATGCCGGCACGCACTTGCAATCACATGCAACGCCTGTAGCATCGCCGGATGCAGGCTGTCATACAGAGAAGCGACATGGGCGTTGTTACGATCCACCGCCAGTAAATACTGGGTAAGATCGTTGGTTCCAACGGAAACAAAATCGACGCGTGAAGCCAGATGCGACAGCAGAAAGATCATCGACGGCACTTCGATCATAATGCCGATACGGGGTTTGGGCTGAGGGAAGCCCAGCAGTTCCTCAACTTCAGCAGCGGCCTGGTCGATCAAACGACGCGCTTCATCAATTTCATCCACACTGCTTACCATCGGCAACAGAATATTCAGATTGCCGATATGCGCATTCGCCCGCAGCATGGCGCGCACCTGAATTAAAAATATTTCCGGCTGATCGAGGGTAATACGAATACCGCGCCAGCCAAGGCACGGATTCTCTTCACTGATGGGCAGATAGGGCAACGGCTTGTCGGCGCCGATATCCAACGTACGCAATATCACCTGACGCGAGGGATAGAGCCGTAACATGCGTTGATATTGGGCCATTTGTTCATCTTCAGACGGAAAACCGCTCTGAAGCATAAAAGGGATCTCAGTTCGATACAGACCTACGCCATCAACCTGATTAATAAAAAGTTTTTCATGTTCTGCGCTCAAGCCGGCATTCAGCATCACCTGAATACGCTCACCGCTTTTCAAGACGGCCGGGCGCTCCATATCGCCTTCCGCCAAACGGGTTAGCTCATTTTCCTCAATCAACAGACGTTGATATTCCTGCACCAATACCGGTTCAGGATCCACCAACAGTTCGCCGCGATAACCATCAATAATCAACAACCGCTGATGCAGCAGCTCAGGCTGAATATCCGCGCCGACCAGGGTGGGGATCCCCATGGCCCGAACCAGAATGGCGGCATGGGAATTTGCCGCGCCATCGTATACCACGACTCCCGCCAGCCGCTCCGGGGGCAGCTCCGCCAGCAGGGTGGCCGTGAGTTCATCGGCCACCAGAATGAACCGATGGGGCCATTGCCCGATACTTTGCGCATTATCGTCAAGATGGAACAGCAGCCGCTGTCCCAAAGCACGCAAATCGCCGGCGCGCTCGCGCAGATAGGTGTCCTGCAAATTGGCGAACTGCGCCGCAAAACGCTCAATCACCAGCTTGACCGCCCATTGCGCCGCGTGACCGGCATCCACTTCCTGAAACAGCTCACGCTTTAGACGGGCGTCATTCAGCAGGTGAGAATACAAGTCGAAAATGGCCGCGCTCTCTTTTTGCGCGCTGGCGCTAAAACGTTTACTGAAGCGCCGAAACTCCGCCGTGGCGTCCTCTAACGCCTGCGTTAACCGGGCGCGCTCGCGCTCGCTATCCAGACTGGAAGCCGGAAAAACCTGATCCAGAGAAGGTTGGCTGCAATCCTGCCAGCCGGGGGCGATGGCCACGCCGGGCGAGGCCGCCAGCGCCTTGATTCGCGTCTGACGGTATTGACTGAACAGCGTTTTAATCTGCGCCTGGGAAAGAATGGCCGCCATCTGCGTGGCCAGCGTCACCATAAACGACTCTTCGTTTTTATCAAACTGTCGGTGTTCGCGCTGCTGCACCACCAAAACCCCCAGCAGTTGACGGCGATGGATAACCGGCACGCCCAGGAAAGAGCGGAAGTGCTGTTCTTTTACGGCAGGAATATATTTGAAACTGGGATGGGTGCGGGCATCCGCCAGATTAATCGGCTCGGCGCGTTGCCCCACCAGGCCGACCACCCCCTGACCGAATGCCAGCGTGACGGTGCGCCCGCGTGGTTTCTTCAACCCGCGCGTCGCCATCAGGTAGTAACATTGGTGATCGCGATCGGCCAGATAAATCGAACAGACTTCCGTGTCCATTGCCTGGCAGGTTTCATTGACCAGAATGTCCAGCGCATCATCAAGGCGGGCCGCCGCCGCTACTTTTTCGACAATTTCTCGCAAGCGCGTGAGCATGATGTGCCTGAATTACCCTCTCTTTCGCCGGGAGCCGGACGGCGGCGCAGTCCGGGCAGCAGTATTCTCCTGAAGTTGTATCACCGGGCTGATAAATTCCTTCATCACCCGACGATAAACATCACGTTTGAAAGAAACGACCTGACGTACCGGATACCAGTAACTGACCCAACGCCAGCCATCAAACTCAGGCGTGCCACTGCTTTGCATATTGATATCCGACTCATTACACATCAACTGTAGCAGAAACCATTTTTGCTTTTGGCCGATACATACCGGTTTTGTATCCCAACGCACCAAACGTTTTGGTAATTTATAACGTAACCAGTTGCGGGTAGATGCCAGAATCCGGACATCTTTTTTCTTTAATCCCACTTCTTCGAACAGTTCACGGTACATCGCCTGCTCCGCGCTTTCACCGGGGTTAATTCCCCCCTGTGGAAACTGCCAGGAGTGCTGACCGTAACGACGGGCCCACAAGACCTGTCCCTGCCGATTACAAATTACAATACCAACATTCGGGCGGTAGCCATCATCATCGATCACCGACTACCTCGATAGACTTATAATGCAAAGATGACCTGATTGTTTCACACTCCCGGCAGACGGTAAACTACTGCTTGGCTCAGTTATCTTTATAATAAGGTATGGATAACCCACAGATCTCCTCGAAGTTATAAACATGTTAAGTCCCACACTCGCGGTTTATTCACTATTTCTGTGGACATCTTTGTGTAGAACCCATGAAAAAGTGAGCACAACCTATTTCCGCATGGGTAATGAGCATCTCAACCAGATAAAAAATAATCCTTTATTTTCATCATATTAAATCATTAATCAGCGGTAAAACCACCGTCAAAGATCCTGATTAAATTATTATCATCACAATACTGGCGAAAGATCGCTCTATACCGATTTTATCCACAGGACATCATCGCAAATCAGATAAAAAACCGGCAAAAACAGCAAAACCGGCGCGCGTCAAGGCTGTAAATCAAACCAGTAATCCGTATTTATACCGGTTATCCAAGAAATCTGTGGATAAGCTAGTGTAAGATCCTGTTCATTGTCGGTGTCTACAGGTGCACAGTTTATGAAAATAAGAGACGAGGATGGTTATCGCAGCAAAAAAAATCGCTAAGAATCATGCTATTATTGATTTCCTCAACAGATCTTCTGACTGTGCGTTAATGTTTTTCTACCGCTGTGTTTTTTTTGAGCGGAAAAAATCGGACGATATACTTTATGAATTCACCCTCCGTTCTTACTACCCCGCCGCTTAGCGAACAGGAATTGTTGCTACGGGCGCAGTCGCTTGCCGGTTATAATCTGGCTGAACTGGCGGACATCGCGCAACTGCCGCTGCCGGCGAATCTGAAGCGGGACAAAGGCTGGATTGGCACGCTGCTGGAGCGTTTTCTGGGCGCCAGCGCGGGCAGTAAACCCGAGCAGGATTTCCCCGATATCGGTATTGAACTGAAGACCATTCCCATTGATGAGCAAGGCAGGCCGCTGGAAACCACGTTTGTATGCGTGGCGCCGTTAACCGGCAATAGCGGCGTAACATGGGAAAGCAGCCACGTTCGGCACAAGCTGGCGCGGGTATTGTGGATCCCGGTGGAAGGCTCCCGGCCGATCCCTTTGGGCGAGCGGCGCATCGGCGCGCCGCTGATCTGGAGCCCCAGCCGGGAAGAGGAAGATCGGCTGCGCCGCGACTGGGAAGAGTTGATGGATCTGATCGTGCTCGGCCAGGTGGAAAGTATCACCGCACGCCACGGTGAAGTGCTACAATTACGCCCCAAAGCGGCAAATAGCCGTGCCCTGACGGAAGCGATTGGTGAATTCGGGCAACCCATCCTGACCCTGCCCCGTGGATTCTACCTGAAGAAAACATTCACGGCTCCCCTATTGGCGCGCCATTTTCTGCTGTAATCAACCACGCTTTCTCTTGCCTGTTCACTTGTCTGACAGCGTATAATACCGTTTACATTTCGTTTAAGGTGCATTGATATAATGTTTGATTGGATTGTTGATCCGAATGCCTGGTTGGCACTGGGAACGCTGACTATTCTGGAAATCGTTCTTGGTATCGACAACATCATTTTCCTGTCGTTGGTGGTCGCCAAACTCCCCAAAGCCCAACAGAATAAAGCCCGTCGGATCGGCCTTATGGGCGCCATGCTGATGCGTCTGGGGTTGCTGGCCTCGATTGCCTGGGTTATCCGCCTGACCAACCCGCTGTTTACCGTATTCGGCAATGACATTTCCACTCGCGATCTGATCCTGTTTTTCGGCGGGCTGTTCCTGATCTGGAAGTCGAGCAAGGAAATTCACGAAACGGTGGAGGGGGGATCGGAAGATCACGTCTCACAGGTGCATTCATTTTTTGGGGCGATCGTGCAAATCATGCTGCTGGATATCATCTTTAGCCTGGATTCGGTGATTACCGCCGTCGGCCTGTCCGACCATCTGTTTATTATGATGGCGGCGGTGATTATCGCGGTCGGCGTGATGATGTTTTCCGCCCGGGCCATCGGCGAATTCGTTGAGCGACACCCGTCGGTCAAAATGCTGGCGCTGTCGTTCCTGATATTGGTCGGCTTCACGTTGATTCTGGAAAGCGTCGAGATTCATGTGCCGAAAGGCTACATCTACTTCGCCATGTTCTTCTCCATGTCGGTGGAAGCGCTGAATCTGCTGCGCGGCAAAAAAGCCAAAACAACGCAAACGCATTGAGCCTGTCCGGGCGGCATCGCCGCCGCCCGGATTACATCGCGTTGCCCGCTTCATTATTCATTTTTTCCATTATTCTTACTTAATCCTTACCGACTATTTGCTAGACTCATTCGAGAATCTTCAATTTTTTTGCTGTAATGACGGGTAAGTATGATGAAAGTTCGGATCAAAATAGCGATAGCGTTGGCGTTGCTGTTCACCCTCAGCGGCTGTTCCAGCCACTATGTCATGGCGACCAAACAAGGGCAGATGCTGCTGACGCAAAGCAAGCCGGAATTGGATAAAGACACCGGAATGCTCAGTTACGTTGATGAACAAGGCAATAAGAAACAGATTAACCGTGATGATATTTCGCAGATCATTGAGCGTTGATTTTCGAATTGATTCTTTTATCCCGCGGCCCCGGCCGCCCATGTCGAATATATAAAGACGCTTCCCCACATGACCCGGCTTCGTTATAGTCAAATGCTGGCGCGTAAATACGCGCCCGGCTATTTTCAGACATAAAGGAAGCTGGCAATGCTATATCACCGTATTCCCCACAGTTCTTTAGAAGTGAGTGTGCTGGGCCTCGGCACGATGACCTTTGGCGAACAAAACAGTGAAGCTGAAGCTCATGCCCAATTGGATCTCGCCATTGCCGCAGGGGTCAACCTGATTGATACAGCAGAAATGTATCCGGTGCCCCCACGCCCGGAAACTCAGGGATTAACCGAAAGCTATATTGGCTCCTGGCTGAAATCCCGCGGTGGACGCGAAAAAATCATTCTGGCCAGCAAGGTCGCCGGGCCGGTGCGCGGTAACGATAGCGGTATCCGTCCTCAGCAGGCGCTGGATCGTAAAAATATCCGTGATGCGCTGGACGCCAGCCTGACCCGCCTGAACACCGACTATATCGACTTATATCAACTGCACTGGCCGCAGCGACAAACCAACTGCTTCGGTAAACTGGGCTATCAATATACGGATGAAAAGCCCGCGGTTACATTATTGGAAACGCTGGAAGCGCTGAATGAGCAGGTTCGGGCGGGTAAAATTCGCTATATCGGCGTTTCCAACGAAACTCCGTGGGGCGTGATGCGTTATCTGCATCTGGCGGAAAAACACGATCTGCCGCGCATCGTTTCCATTCAGAATCCCTACAATCTGCTGAACCGCAGTTTCGAAGTCGGCCTGGCGGAAATCAGCCAGCATGAAGGCATCGAGCTGTTGGCCTACTCCGCGCTGGCGTTTGGTACGCTGACCGGGAAATACCTGAATGGCGCCAGACCGGCCGGCGCGCGTAACACGCTTTACAGCCGCTTTGTGCGCTATACCGCCGAGCATACCCAACTGGCGATTGCTGAATATGTGGCGCTGGCGCAAAAGCACGCTCTGGATCCCGCACAAATGGCGCTGGCCTTCGTCCGCCAGCAACCGTTTGTCGCCACGACGCTGCTGGGCGCAACCTCAGTCGATCAGTTGCAGATCAATCTGGACAGCCAGAACCTGACGCTGGACGGTGAAATACTGGATGAACTGGACGCTATCCACCGTCGCTTTACCTATCCCGCCCCCTGAGCAGAGAGCGTTTTAATGACACCGCTGAGGCGGTGTCACAGTTTGAGCGTGATATATCACGCTGCGCTGTCGGATAGTCATGGTTAATTTAAGCGAAAAAGACCGTTACCGTTTATCTTTCCCGCTGAGATCAATTCAGCGAACGCAGTAATGCCTTGCGTTGATCTTCCAGCGCGGTTACCCGGCCGCACACGTCATTGCCGAAATTTTGAAACGCCATTTCCTGATTATTCCACTCGGTCTGAATGGCTTTCTGTAAACCGCCGAGATTGCCCATCATCGCCTGTAGCGGATTGCCGCCGTTCGACATTTGCTTCACGCCCATTTCATTCAGGCTGTCTTGCAATACGCCGCCCATGCTTTGTTCGACGATCTGCCGGCCATCCTGCTCTACCTGTTTCACCGCCTGATGGTGAAAGGTCAAACCGTCGCTGCGATGCTCAATGATACGGTTCATCTGCTGTTTGAGCTGACCATTCAACGTGGTCAGCCGGTTGCGTACGTTACTGCCGCTGCCCAGCTCCTGCACGATGACTTTATCCAACGCCGCACGCGCCTTTTCCAGATGCTGCTGCGCTCCCTGATCGATCCAGGGAAGCTGCTGGCGTAAATCCGCCTGATAAGCTTTCGACTGCCGGCGCTGATCGGCATTAAGGGTCAGCGGCGTCCCGTTACGCACGATGTCTCCATCCGGAGAAATCTGCAAATTCCCGCTGGCGCCCACCACCTGCACATGTTGCGGGCTGATGATGATATCGTCCTGTGGATTAACGTTGCACTGGTACGCGGCCTGAACCTGCCAGGACAGCAACATCAATAAACCCAGAGTCATTTTACGTAACATATTTTCTCCTGAGGGAAACAACGGAGGCAGCGGAAGTGAGGAAATCCGCCCGGCGGCAGGCGGAAAAAACTGAATAACCTCGGCGTTACCCGGCCGGCCCGGAACTTAAAGCAGATCGTCGGGTAAATCCCACCAGATATCAAACAGATCGCTGACCTTAACCTCGGTCAGTTTCTGCTCTTCCAGCCAGCGGCTGACCAACTGGCGGTGTTCGTCCGTACAGTGACCGATCTTCTGTAAACAGACCAGCCCTTGCCATTGCAGATAACCGCTGCCTTCAAACGCCAGACCGTTAGGTTCAATCACATCATCAACAAACTTGTCCATCATCCGGTCGATATCTTCAACGCCGGTTCCTTCAGGAAAACGCCAACTGACGGAAAAGCCCAGTTCCTGAAACTCATCAATGTGTAGTTTTTTACGTAAACGACGGCTACGAGCTTGTGCCATTATTTCATCCTCTCAAACATAAGATCCCAAACACCATGCCCTAAACGCTGGCCGCGAACTTCAAATTTTGTCAGCGGACGTGATTCCGGCCGCACAACATAGTCATTATTATCGGAAAGGTTGCGATATCCTGCGACGGCGTTCATCACTTCGAGCATATGCTGCGCGTAAGGTTCCCAGTCCGTCGCCATATGGAACACGCCGCCGATTTTCAGTTTGCGCAGCACCAGTTCAACAAACGGCGTCTGCACAATACGACGCTTATTATGGCGCGCCTTATGCCACGGATCGGGGAAGAAAAGCTGCACCATCGACAAGGAACCGTCAGGGATCATATTTTCCAGCACTTCCACCGCGTCATGACACATCACGCGCAGGTTGCCGACCGCGCTCTCCTGCGCGGAAGAGAGACAGGCGCCGACGCCGGGCAGGTGCACTTCAATTCCCAGGAAGTTCTGCTGCGGATGCTGCGCCGCCATGGTCACCAGCGATGCGCCCATCCCGAAACCGATCTCCAGCACCACCGGCGCATCGCGCCCGAAGAGTGAAGTAAATTCCAGCGCTTCAGTCTGATAGTCGACACCCATCACCGGCCAAAAGTTATCCAGCGCCTGTTGTTGCCCGTTGGTCAAACGTCCCTGACGGCGAACAAAACTGCGTATACGACGCAGCGGGCGTCCGTTTTCATCAAATTCCGGTGAGATGACGTTATTAATCATAAAGAGTGCTTACTGTCTGTCCGATTTCATATAAGGAAACGCGCATTATGCAAGGATGCCGTGGTTTAGCAAGAGCGCCGCCTCGGAAAGTTCCGGTTTACAGCACATTAACTCTGTGCTGGAATCGCTGTCAGACTTTCTACCTGCCGGATAGTGATCCCTTTTATGATGCAAGCGCAACAGTTCGCGCACCAGGTGCTGAACTGGTATCAGCGTTATGGCCGCAAAACCCTGCCATGGCAGCTTGAGAAAACACCCTATAAAGTATGGCTGTCCGAAGTGATGTTGCAACAAACGCAGGTCGCTACGGTAATCCCCTATTTTCAACGTTTTATGGCCCGTTTCCCGGACGTGGCCGCGCTGGCCGCGGCGCCGCTGGATGAAGTGCTGCACCTGTGGACCGGCCTGGGCTATTACGCCCGCGCCCGCAATCTGCATAAAGCGGCGCAAACGATTGTTGCCCGCCACGGCGGCGTCTTTCCCTCGACATTCGATGAAGTCGCCGACCTGCCGGGCGTGGGGCGCTCCACCGCCGGTGCGATATTGTCCCTGTCGCTGGGGCAGCGCTATCCGATTCTGGACGGCAACGTAAAACGCGTACTCGCCCGCTGCTACGCGGTTGACGGCTGGCCGGGCAAGAAAGAGGTGGAAAAAAAATTATGGGCCATCAGCGAAGATGTCACGCCGGCGGAAGGCGTCAGTCAGTTTAATCAGGCCATGATGGATCTGGGGGCGATGGTGTGTACCCGCAGCCGCCCCAAATGCGAGCTGTGCCCGCTGAATACCGGCTGCGTGGCCTATGCCAACCACAGTTGGGCGCAGTACCCCGGCAAGAAACCCAAACAGACGCTGCCGGAAAAAACCGGCTGGTTTTTGCTGCTGCAACAGGGCTCGAAAGTATGGTTACAGCAGCGCCCCGCCGTTGGCCTGTGGGGCGGGCTGTTTTGCTTTCCGCAGTTCGGCGAACGCGGCGAATTGGAACTCTGGCTGCAACAACGTGGTCTGAACGCTGACGGACTGCAACAGCTCGTCGCTTTCCGCCACACGTTCAGCCATTTCCATTTGGATATCGTGCCGCTCTGGCTGGATGTATCGCCGCGGGACGACGCCCCAAAAAGGACCTGCATGGATGAAGGCGCGGGTCTCTGGTATAACTTAGCGCAGCCGCCTTCCGTCGGACTGGCGGCCCCGGTTGAACGCCTGCTGCGCGAGTTAGCCCAACCGCAGCCGACACGATTGAATTCCTGTGCCATTGATGAGGAAAAAGCATGAGCAGAACGATTTTTTGTACATTTTTACAACGAGATGCCGAAGGACAGGACTTTCAAATCTATCCGGGCGATTTAGGCAAACGTATCTATAACGAGATATCCAAAGAAGCCTGGGCACAATGGCAGACCAAGCAAACCATGCTGATTAACGAGAAAAAACTCAGCATGATGAACGTCGAAGATCGCAAGCTGCTGGAACAGGAGATGATCAAATTCCTGTTTGAAGGTAAGGACGTCCATATCGAGGGGTTTACCCCCCCGAGTCATTGATATCTCAGGGCCTGATGGCCCTGTTGCGTCCTTAACTCCGACACGGCTTGATATATGAAGAAAATTTTAGCTCTGCTGGTTATTGCACCGTTATTGGTTTCCTGTTCAGGAAATAAAGGCAGTACCGACAATGAAGAATTCATCAAGGACACCAACGCCTTTGATATTCTGATGGGGCAATTCGCCCACAATATCGAGAATATCTGGGGCATGAACGAAGTGCTGATTGCCGGGCCGAAAGACTACGTAAAATATACCGATCAATATCAGACCCGCAGCCACATCAACTTTGATGCCGGTACTATCACTATTGAGACGATTTCGGCGACGAACTCCACCGCCAGCCTGCGTCAGGCGATCATTACCACCCTGCTGATGGGGGATGACGCCACCAACACCGATCTGTATTCCGACGCCAACGACATTCAAATCAGCCGGGAACCCATGCTCTACGGCCAGGTGCTGGACAATACCGGCCAGGCCATCCGTTGGGAAGGGCGTGCCGCCAGCTTTGCTGATTATCTGCTGCAAAACCGGCTGCAAAAACGCAACTCCGGGCTGCATGTCATCTGGTCCGTCACGATCCAGTTGGTGCCGAACCATCTGGACCAGCGGGCGCACAAATACCTGCCGCTGGTGCGTAAAGCCGCCGAACGCTACGGTATTGAGGAGTCGCTGATCCTCGCCATTATGCAGACGGAGTCCAGCTTCAACCCTTATGCGGTAAGTCGCTCCGATGCACTGGGATTGATGCAGGTAGTGCAGCACAGCGCAGGCCGCGACGTCTTCAAAATGAAAGGAAAATGGGGACAGCCGAGCCGCAGCTATCTGTTCGACCCGGAAAACAACATCGATGCCGGCACCGCTTATCTGTCGATTCTGAAGAACAGCTATCTGGCCGGCATCAATAACCCGACCTCGCGGCGCTATGCCGTCATCACCGCCTACAACGGCGGCGCGGGCAGCGTGCTGCGGGTGTTCTCCAGCGATAGAGGACGCGCGGTGGACGTGATCAACAACATGTCGCCAAGCGAAGTCTACGATACGCTGACCAGCAAACATCCGTCAGGCGAATCGCGCCGTTATCTGTACAAAGTGAATTCGGCGCAGAAGAATTATCGTCGCTAATCTAATATAGAAATAGCCTCTGGAGTCGCATCTCCAGAGGCGAACTTTGCAGTCACCGTTCACGTCATACATCGTGCCCTCCAGCCGAACGTTCGGCGTCAAGCAAGACATGGCTCTTTTGGGCGAGGCTTTACTTTATCGCTTCGGGTATCGCTGACGCCGCCATTGCACTGGATCTCGATATTTACGAGGGAGAACTGGCGCCGTACATTGTTGCGTTAGCCCACATAGTCACGCTTATGATCCTCATGTATCTTATCGTAACGAAAGATACCCGCCGGACGAGCAATGCCGACCCGGTAACGAAAGAACAGGAAAAACCGTCAGAAGTCCATCCCCCCAGGGAATGGCCAACAACCGCAATGTGTTCGGGCGCCACGTTTCCGACATCCCTCCGCTGTTGCACCGCGGTTATCACCCGGCTGAGATCATCAGGGCGCAGCCATAAGCTGGCAGCTATGCCGTCGTCCATCTCTGCGGTGGTGGTGCCAGGGTGGTTTGGCGCCGCAACGATATAGCCTTTTTGCACCAGCGCGTGCGCCAGCCAGAGTTGATTGCGCCAACTGCCGCCATATCCATGAGAAATAACCACCAGCGGATGTATCCCAGACTCCGGTTCAGCATTTTCGATCGCCGGCAAACCGAAAAAAGCGGGATTATCCCCGATAAGCGTGGCGCGCTGTGATGATAAGGTCGGGTAAAGCACCGCTACATCGAGTTTCCGATCGGCTAAATCTTTCGTTAAAACCACATGCCGCAACCCAACATTCTGCAAAGCCAGCGCCGGGAAACTCCACAAACAACTCCACATTAAAATCACAATCGCACTCTTCATCCTACATCCTCTCCTATTAAAGATAGACTGCTCTTTTAGCGTCAATCCCTAACCGATGAGACCTGAAACGCGATTCAGCTCCTTTTATTTACCACGATGATCTTTGTCTGAACCTCCCTTAACGAGGTAGGGAACAAACCGATCATCGCTATATAGACGACCGGTCTATTAATATGTATAGTGACTACATGAGCAAAACACATAAAGCGGAACTCACCCGCCAACATATCCTCGACACCGGCCGCAAGCTGGTGCTGCACAAGGGATTCAGCGGCGTGGGCCTTAAAGAAATACTCGACGTCTGCAACGTGCCCAAAGGCTCGTTCTATTACTACTTCCCTTCCAAGGAGCAGTTCGGTTGCGTATTGCTGGAGCAATACGTCAGCGATTACGAACAGCGTCTCGACGTATTGCTGGCGCCTAACACCGGCAGCGGATACCAGCGCCTGATGCGCTACTGGGCGGCATGGATCGACGATCCGCTGCTGGGCGGCTGGGCGGAACACTGTCTGGTGGTCAAGCTTGCCGCCGAAATCGCCGACCTGTCCGAAGAGATGCGCCTGATCCTGTGCAATGGCGTAACGCGACTGGTGGCCCGCATCGCCGAAGCGGTGGCCGACGGCCAGCGTGACGGTTCGCTACGATCGGTTCAGGCGCCGGCGGACACCGCCCAAACTTTATACCAGTTCTGGTTGGGTGCGGCGCTGCTGTCTAAGCTAAATAAAGACAAGGCGCCATTGCGGCACGCTTTATCGACCACTGAATTGCTGCTCGTTCCGATGGGTGGCGCGGCCGGCGCCTGATTGCATCAATAGCGCGCGGTTCCCTGAAATGCAAACCAAGGAATTCTTGATATGAAGATCTTAATCGTCCTTACCTCACACGACCGCCTCGGCGATACAGGCAAGAAAACCGGTTTCTGGCTGGAGGAATTCGCCGCCCCTTACTATGCGTTCAAGGATGCGGGCGCGCAGCTGACGCTGGTTTCGCCGCTGGGCGGTCAACCGCCGCTGGATCCCAAAAGCGACGAACCGGAAGCGCAGACCGCCGCGACCGAACGTTTCCGTAAAGATCCGCAAGCCCAGCAGGCGCTGGCCGACACCGGCAAGCTGGCCGATGTGCGCGAGTCTGATTTTGATGCGGTGTTCTATCCCGGCGGCCACGGCCCACTGTGGGATCTGGCCGAGAATGCCGACTCGATCGCGCTGATTGAAGCCTTCGATCGCGCCGGCAAGCCATTCGGACTGGTCTGTCATGCACCGGGCGCGCTGCGCCACGTGCGTGCCGCCGACGGTCAGCCATTGGTAAAAGGACGCAAGGTGACCGGCTTCTCCAATAGTGAAGAAGACGCGGTGCAATTGAGTCATGTGGTGCCGTTCCTGATTGAAGACGAATTCAAGCGTCAGGGCGGTCTGTATGAGAAAGGCGCCGACTGGCAACCCCACATCGTCACCGACGGTCATTTGATCACCGGGCAGAACCCCGCCAGTTCCGAGGCGGTGGCCGCAGCCCTTATCAAGCAGCTAGCTTGATGATTCATCCCCCTTTCAACACGTTCTGGAGTCAATGATGAATGTTTCCGATACCGCGTCAACGCTGGCCGCGACCGTAGCCGCAATGAAGCAAGCCCATGTGCAGGATGGCCCGGCCAGCGCCGAATTGCGCCGTGATCGACTGGCGCGCGCCGCCCAACTGCTCACCCGCCATCGCCAGGAACTGGTGGCGGCTATCGGCGCCGACTACGGACATCGCAGTCCCTACCAGAGCTTGCTGGCTGACGTGCTGTCTCCTATCGGCACGTTGCAGTACGCCGCAGAAAACGTGGAACAATGGATGCAAGCCGACGAACAAGCAGCGCCAGCCCCCGGCATGCAGGCACGGGTGCAATACCAGCCGCTGGGCGTGGTCGGCATCATCAGCCCGTGGAACTTCCCGCTCAATCTGGCATTCAGCCCCTTGGCGGGCGTACTGGCCGCGGGCAACCGCGCCCTGATCAAACCGTCAGAGCTGACTCCGCGTACCGCCGCGCTGCTGGCCGACCTGATCGGTCGCTATTTCGATCCGCTGGAACTAACGACCGTGCTCGGCGACGCCGATATGGGCGCGGCCTTCAGCGCGCAGCCTTTCGATCATCTGGTGTTCACCGGCAGCACCACCGTCGGCCGTCATGTGATGCGCGCGGCGGCGGAAAATCTGGTGCCGGTAACGCTGGAGCTGGGAGGCAAGTCGCCGGTGGTGATCGATACCGATGCCGATGTACAAATGGCCGCCGAGCGAGTGCTGACGATCAAAACCTTCAACGCCGGTCAGATCTGTATTTCCCCCGATTACGTGATGCTGCCTGACAGCGCCCGTGACGCCTTCGTGGAACATGCGCGCAGCTTCATCACCCGTAGCTTCCCGACGTTACAGCAGAACCCGGACTACACCGCGATCATCAACGACCGCCACTTCCAGCGTCTACAAAGCCTGCTGGACGATGCGCGCGCCAAAGGCGCCACGGTCATCGGGCTGGAACCCGAGGGCGAAACCCACGCCGACGCGGCGACCCGCAAGATGGCGCCGACGCTGGTGCTCGACGCCACCGACGAAATGCTGGTGATGCAGGAGGAAATCTTCGGGCCGATCCTGCCGCTCAAAACCTACCGTCGCATTGAAGATACACTGGATTACATCAACGCTCATCCGCGTCCGCTGGCCGCCTACTACTTCGGTCAGGCTCCGGAGCGCCAACGGCAGTTTGCCGAACGCACCACCTCCGGCGCGCTGGTGATCAATGACGTAATGACCCACGCCTTGGTCGAGAGCATACCTTTCGGCGGGGTGGGGGCCTCGGGCATCGGCGCCTACCACGGTATCCATGGCTTCCGCCGCTTCAGCCATGCCAAAGCGGTGGTCGTGCAGAGTCCTGACGGTGAATTCAATCTACGCATGCGCGCGCCCTATGCCGCCAACCAGACGCAGATTGAAGCACTATTTGGCGATTGAACCCTGTCGGCGATTGACCATGCAGCCGATCCCTGGGATCGGCTGACATTCATCGATTAATGATATCAATGACTCCAACGCGGCCAGGTCAGGTTTGCGCCTGGAGTCAGGATTAAATGCAACAAGCGCCATTGCGCAATTATCCGCCAAACCACGTCAGAATGTTTCGCTTTCCGCTCAGTCCATAAACGCATTTTTTGCTACCTGTGACGATAAAAGGTAGCATCACTGCCGTTCTTTAACGCCATGTGACCTACATTTATAAAATAACCCTATACTCGACATGGTCAGTTCAGGTTCAAAATACGCATAGCTATAAGTATTCATCTCAGCATGAATGACGGACAGGGATACAGGTAAGTAATGACGCAAAGCAATAAAACAGGCATTGGACAGGATACAAATCAAAGACGTTGGCTGGACTCGCATGAAACAGGTTATCACAAGGGATTGGGCAATCGTCACGTTCAGATGATCGCCATCGGCGGCTCAATCGGCACCGGTCTTTTTCTCGGCGCAGGCGCACGTTTACAAATGGCCGGCCCTGCGTTGGCGCTGGTCTACCTGATCTGCGGCATCTTCTCTTTTTTCATTCTGCGCGCGCTGGGCGAGTTGATCGTCCACCGCCCGACCAGCGGCAGTTTTGTCTCTTACGCCCGTGAATTTCTGGGAGAAAAAGCCTCCTACGTAGCAGGCTGGATGTACTTTCTCAACTGGGCGATGACCGGCATCGTGGATATCACGGCGGTCGCGCTTTACATGTACTATTGGGGAACATTTGCCGATGTGCCGCAGTGGATGTTTGCGCTGGGCGCGTTATCGATCGTTACCATGATGAACCTGATCGGCGTGAAATGGTTTGCCGAAATGGAGTTCTGGTTCGCCCTGATTAAAGTCGCGGCCATTTCGCTGTTTCTGGTGGTCGGTACGGTCTATCTCGGCGTCGGCGCGCCGCTGGACGGCAACCCGACGGGCTTCCATCTGATCACCGATAACGGCGGCATCTTCCCTCACGGCCTGTTGCCCGCATTGGTGCTGATCCAAGGGGTTATCTTTGCTTTTGCCGGTATTGAAATCATCGGCATTACCGCCGGCGAATGTAAAAACCCGGAAAAAGTGCTGCCGAAAGCGGTAAACAGCGTCATCTGGCGCATCGGACTGTTTTATGTCGGCTCGATTGCGCTGCTGGTCTGTTTGCTGCCTTGGAACGCCTATCAGGCAGGACAAAGCCCGTTCGTTACTTTCTTCAGCAAGCTGGGCGTTCCCTATATCGGTACGATCATGAACATTGTCGTGCTGTCGGCGGCGCTTTCCAGTCTGAACTCCGGCCTGTATTCCACCGGACGAATTCTGCGCTCTTTGGCATTGGGCGGTTCAGCGCCCAAATTTCTGTCCCGGATGAGCGCCCAATCAGTGCCTTATGCCGGGATTCTTGTCACGGTAAGCATTCATGTTATCGGTGTATTCCTGAACTACATCGTCCCGTCTCAGGTATTTGAAATTGTGTTGAACGTCGCCTCACTCGGCATTATCTCTTCATGGGGATTCATTATTATCTGTCAGATGAAGCTGCGTAAGGCTATCCGTCTGGGTAAGGCGCAGCCCGTCTCGTTTAAAATGCCGGGCGCGCCGGTAACGTCGTGGCTGACGCTGGCGTTTTTGCTCGGCGTCATGGTGCTGATGGCTTTTGATTACCCCAACGGAACCTGGACTATCGCCTCTATCCCCATACTGGGATTGATGCTGGTGGCCGGATGGTCAGGGCTACAGAAGCAAAAAGTAAACCAGCCGCACACCGCACCGGAACAGGAATCTACCGCTAACTGATACGGAAAGCGCGATCTCTCAGGCCCGCTGCCGGGCCTGAGGACAGCACAAGATTTATTGCTCGATGACATAACCGTACAGCCGCTTGCCGCCATCTTCCTCGGCCACGCTGTAGACGCCTTGCAGCTCGGGCGAGAACCCCGGCAACAGGTTGATGCCGGCTTCCAGCGCCAGAAAATAACGCTGCACCGCCCCGCCCCACACTTCCCCCGGCACCACGCACAGCACGCCCGGCGGATAAGGCAAGGCCCCTTCCGCCGCGATGCGGCCGGCGGCCTGAGCAATCGGCACCAGTTCAATGTCGCCGCGCACAAACGCGCGGTTTGCGTCCTGCGGCAACATCACCGCCGGTGGAAAAGCGTCTTTACGGAACATCGCCTTTTGCAGATCTTTCACCTTGTGGCTGGCATAAAAATCATGCATTTCCTGACAGAGCCGGCGCAACGTGTAGCCGTGATAGCGCTGTTCATATTTGTGATACAGGCTTGGCAACACCTCGCTCAACGGCGCATCCCGGGCCATCAACTGCTCGAAATAGACGATAGCCTCAACCAGACGCTGCATTTTGATACTGTCTTCCGCCGGCGTCAGCAGGAACAAAATCGAATTCAGATCGCATTTTTCAGGGATGATGCCATGTTCACGCAGATAGTTTGCCAGAATGGTCGCCGGAATACCGAAGTCGGTGTATTCGCCGCTGACCGCATCGATCCCCGGCGTTGTCAGCAGTAATTTACAGGGATCGATAAAATACTGATCCTGGGCATAGCCATCAAAGGCATGCCACTTTTCACCCGGCTCAAAATTGAAGAAACGCACGTCATGCGCCATCACGTCGGTATCATGATCCTGCCACGGTATTCCCGCCACGGTTGTGGGCACGAACGGTTGAATCAACTCACAGCGCGCCAGCAACTGTTTACGCGCCTCAATGCCGGTTTTCACGCACTCCAGCCATAAACGACGCCCGCTGACGCCCTCATGCATTTTGGCGTTCACATCCAGCGCGGCAAACAGCGGGTAGAAAGGACTGGTCGACGCGTGCAGCATAAATGCGTTGTTAAAGCGTTTATGGTTGCAAAAACGCCGCTGCCCTTTGATGTGGGTGTCTTTCTTATGAATCTGCGAGGTTTGTGAGAATCCCGCCTGCTGCTTATGCACCGATTGAGTGACAAAAATGCCCGGATCGTTCTCATTCAGCTCCAGCAGCAACGGCGAGCATTGCTCCATCATCGGAATAAACTGCTCGTAGCCCACCCAGGCAGAATCAAACAGAATGTAGTCGCACAGATGACCGATGCTATCAACCACCTGACGCGCGTTATAAATCGTGCCGTCATAAGTGCCAAGCTGGATCACCGCCAAACGGAACGGACGCGTCTCATCGGCGCGCGCCGGCGCCACTTCACGCACCAGATTGCGCAGATAAGCCTCATCGAAGCAGTGTGCGTCGATCCCGCCGATAAAACCGAAGGGATTACGCACCGTTTCCAGATAAACCGGCGTCGCTCCGGCCTGGATCAGCGCGCCATGATGGTTGGACTTATGATTATTGCGATCGAACAACACCAAATCACCCTGGGTCAGCAACGCATTGGTCACCACCTTATTGGCTGCGGAAGTGCCATTGAGCACGAAATAGGTTTTATCCGCATTGAACACCCGGGCGGCGAATTTCTGCGCGCTCTTGGCGGCCCCCTCATGAATCAGCAAATCGCCCAGCTTGACATCGGCATTGCAAATATCCGACCGGAAAATGTTTTCGCCATAAAAATCAAAAAACTGCCTGCCGGCCGGATGCTTACGGAAAAACTGCCCGCCCTGATGTCCCGGACAGGCGAAAGTGGTGTTTTCCATATCGACATACTTGAGCAACGTATCGAAAAACGGCGGCAGCATGGCATCCTGGTATGTTTGTGCCGCATTCTCCAGCACCCCGGCATGCGCACCCGCATCATCCAGCAATAGCCACTCGCTGCCGGTCGGCAACATTTCAGACAATGAATCGGCATCATTATTCCGCACCACAAAAGCCGGAATAGTAAAACCGGTATGGTGTAACAGCGACAGGATCCCGCAGCGAGCTTCCTCAATAGAGACAACTACGGCAGCCACATCGGTAAAATCAGTGTGACTCAGCGCAACAATTTCGCGTGCGGTGATTAAACGGTCGGCAACCGCCGCATTAGCCGCAATTTTTAACTGTTTCATGTAACCAAACCCAAACGGTTAAGGATGAGTGTACGTGCCCGGAAGACACAGCGCAGGGATAACGAATCCCGACCAATCACAATGCCGATCGCTGACGACAAGCGCATGATCCCTACAGTTATTACTGTAGGTTAAGAATGGATAAACTGGGGTCAGCACCATCCGATAGACATCAGTAAAATCAGAGTAAAACTCTATTTTTAATCATGCCTAACAGTGAGCGTACGGACGCCTCACCGCATGGTGGCGAGGGATAATCGAAGAAGCGAAAAGAGGCGGCTGGCAAAGGAAACATGCTGCGACGTCATCAAAGATCCGGCGCAGTAATTTCGCACCATGAGCAATGAATCCGACATATCAGCAGCCCTCTTTAACCACAGGTGAACAGGGAGTTCAGGTGAATAGTAAAGTTAAAAACCGCGCAATATTGGCATTATTTTTCATCAAATTCAAGAAACGAGCGCCCCTCATTTAGCGCCAGAACATAACATTTGCACCAAAGACGCCGCCGCCAATAAAAACCGTCGCCGCACCGATTGCCGAAAGAATAAATCAGGCCTGTCGGCTGGCGTCATTAATTGCCCGAAAATAGAGCAAGCACGCGGGTTTGTGACAGAAACCCGTTGACGACGCGCAGGCAATACGGTTTAATGCGCCCCGTTGCCCGGATAGCTCAGTCGGTAGAGCAGAGGATTGAAAATCCTCGTGTCCTTGGTTCGATTCCGAGTCCGGGCACCACCTTTCCTTTTTTATGCCTCCTTATCAATCCCTATGTGTATGTAATTCAATAAGTTGGCGTAAAAACCTTTCCCGATGCGTTTTGATTTATCCCTTCGTATCCGGAAAATTTGGGGTCAGATTGCGGGTCGTTCAGTTCGATGAACGAAGGAGACCCTCACATGGCCCTGAATGACAGCAAAATCCGCGCAGCCAAACCTCTCGCAAAATCCTACAAACTTACCGATTCGCAAGGTCTGTACCTCACGGTATCCGCCAGCGGCGCTAAGCTATGGTATTTCCGCTATCGCTTCGGCGGTAAGTAAAACCGTCTGGCCTTTGGTCCTTACCCGCAGGTGACGTTGGCGGAAGCCCGTGAGAAGCGCGACATCGTCATGTTTTTCGAGTTTATACGAATCATCAAGTAGGAGAAGAGATAACTTCCGCTTGGGGAAAACATTGTAAATAATGACGGTGGACTCAGAGCATCCCCCCACATATTCGCAAGGAGCGACCGCAAGCCATGCCGGTGTTCCATGGTGAACAATTATCCAGGCACTATAAAGTATGCACGATTTCCATTGAAAACCAATTATTAACACTGGGACATTATGATACCAAGTATCATTTCAGACCGTTGACAAACCTATCACCCTTTATCGAACGGTGATAATGGAATGGAAGAGTAAAGCGTCCGCGCCAGGGATGGCGCGGTTCGAGCTTACAGGGACGTACTTGCAGCGTCTTTACGATCCATCCATTATCGCCGCTCACCAGACTTTGTCAGCAACCTCTTATGATACTAAGTATCATTTACTTCTTGTCGTTGGACTCTGCCATACGCTGATATGCCGGGTCAGTGTCACGCGGTGACTGTTTACTCATTTCTCTGTAATGTGTTACACCTTGACGGAAATACTCACGCAAATGTTCGACCTGCTCAGCGATGACTGGCAGAGTCATCGCTGAAGTGAAGCGGAAACAGCGTTCAACATCTTGAAAGGGATGGGGCTTAAATCTCGAAAACTTTACCCCCGGCAGGCACGCCCTGCCCACTTTTATAAGATCCCGGCCTAATCTGGTCAGTCTGTAGATTGTTAAACTTGGCGTAGTTTGCCATCGCATCCTGCGTGAATCGCCTCGACTCATCGTGGGTGACATGCGAAGAGCTTTGTTTTCGGTAGTAAGTAATCGTAATAGTTTTATCCGAACTCATGTTTTGAGTCATATAAAGTGCCATATTTCTTCTCTCTTTGGTCTGATAAAATGGGCAGGGAAAATATTCCTTGCTTGAAAATAAGGTCAAACACTAATACGAAGTAATCTTGCTGCCTTGTCAGCACTCACAGTTAAAATAGATGGTAAATAAAAAATATAACTTCATTGGATAATTAAAAATCCCCGCCCCTCAGTTGGAAATGGATGGGGTTTATTTTTTAAAGATAGATATTATGCAAACTTTCGTCAAAAAATTTGTCATGCAATATATATCGACACATGATTTTCTATTTTTTATGAAATAAAATTCTTTTAAAAAGTATTAATAAAAACAATAACCAGAATTATAAAATGCAATATAATAATTGCATATGTATTATTTAGGAGTGAAACCATACAATATTCATTAATTACATAGCGCCATTTCCCCCGCCAGTAAAACGTAACTTATGAGCTTCGCTGCCCTTCAGGTCATAGCGAATCTCCTGCGTTCAGATTGCGAGAAAATTCCACTAACTAACACTCTGCTTTTTCGGGAGGATTACCCAACCCTTTGAAGTTATATCGTTGATTAACTGAGGAAAAACCCTCTTAAAAAGAGCAATACGCTTGAAAATGTTATGGTAAGACCTCAAAAAGTTGTTTATTGATATCAACTAATTAGAAAATATTTCAGTTTTCTAAAAAGGGGGCTACGGCCCTATAACCCCCCCATGTAATACCGAACCCAGAATAATAATCCGCTAATTATTTTTGAATTAATTTCCGCCTAACTAATAGTTTCTTTACAATAGAAATACTAAAAGTATCATTTTTTAATTTTTTCTATTATTTTTCTAAAAACTAAACTATGGTTTTTTTAGGTCGATGAGACCTATTTCTCTCACTGATATTATCTGAAAGTTTTCTTTCGGATAATACAGTGTTTCCATTGATAAATGTATATTTCAACGGAGAGCTATTATATGGCTTCTATTACTGATTATCCGGATTTTGACAATCCGATTACCTCCTTGCTTGAAGGCAATGATTCTTCAATCCTGACTGAAAATGCTCTTCAGCTACTAGAGGGCGATTTAATTGCCCTGTCATGGAAAAATCACACGGTCCGGACTGAAAAACTCAATGTCCGAGATTTAAACTCAATCGAAGAAGCATTCAGCAATCATAGTCTCTATGGCTCATCGACTAGCCCGGTTGTTGGCGCAAGCTGCTGTTGTTCTTGTACACCATGCTGTTGTACAGCCGTAGCTGTGGTACACGCAGCTTAATTTGAATGATTGTACTGCCATCACGACCTCCTGATGGCAGTGCAACTCCTGTTATTGAAGCCATTAACCGGGCATAGAAGGAAACTTCATGAATGATAAACTAATTCTGTTACCGATACAGATCATTGAAACGGAAGATGCGGTCATCCTTAAAAGAGGTCTGGCACAGCTATTAATTCCGGATACAAATATTTTGCTGATTATCCGGGTAATCCAAAAAGCGTTGTTACAACAGCCTTATTCTGTTGCTGAACTGAAGTCTCTGTTTGCCGCGCCGGTGCAACCGCTGGTCGAAGAACTACTGAACAAGCTTTTGGAAAAACGTTTTTTACAATTGCAAACCGATAAAGGGCCTACCGATCAACAGCTATCCGTTGATCCTGCTCAGGAAATATTTTACTGGCATTTTAATCAATATCAGCAACAGATAGCCAACACCCTCAACCAGAAATATTGGTTATTTGTCGGTATTAACAAACTCAACATGCTGTTGCTTCAGGCCATGCAACGGGAAGGATTGCAGAATTACCTGATTGTTGATGATCCGATGCTGAGAAATATTGACTTCTTTGACGATAACCACCAACTGTCGGCTGACTTCTGGCAGCAGCAGACAGACCGTATCGTCAGTGAAGACCAGCTATTTTTAGGTAAATACAATGCGCAAATCGGTTTTGTGGTTGCCGCCTCGGAATTTGGCAGCTTCTTCTTGCTTGAACGTTGGAATGAATATGCGATCAAGCAGAAACTCACGTTTTATCCCGTGTTGCTGCAAAACATGGTTGGCTATGCAGGCCCTTTGGTTATCCCGCATGAAAGCGCGTGTTTGACCTGTCTGAAATCACGACAAAACTCGCATAGCAACGGATTTGCAGAGCGCCGAACCACAGAACAATACGCCTTTGCTGGTCAGAAAGTCGCCGCTTACCACGAATCGATGCTGCATACTCTGGCAGCCGTTGCTCAATTTGATCTCGTGAAATTTATTAGCAACATTCAGTGGGAAGTCGGCACGTTGTGTGAGATTGATTTGCTCGCTGGCAGCATGACCAGACGGAAACTACTGAAAGCTCCCCGTTGCCCCATCTGTAGTGGTTTACATGACGCCCCTCAGGTCAACCTTTATCAACAAATTACCTCTGATGATGCATGGCAAGAGATTAGGCAAACGGTAGGTGATTATGAAAATTGAGTTACAAAGCCCATTATCCCGTATGGCGGACGCGATGCCGTATCTTTTAGACAACCATGTCGGCATTATCGAGCAAGTACAGGAGCATCCAGTAGAAGCTGATTCGCCGAGATTTTTCCGCTACATCTGCACGGCAGCAAATACCACTGCTTTTGGTGAGCATCGTAATTTCGCGGTTGGTGGCGGAGCTGCCACCAGCCGTGAAATGGCTCTGGCCAAAACCATTGGCGAAGCAATAGAACGTTATTGCGCGGCAATTTACGATAAGACGCAAATGCCGCTGACCAGTTATGATCAGGCGCCTTTTCCCTGCGTGCATCCAGAGCAATTTGTGCTGTATACGTCAGCACAACACAGCTACAGCGACTTCATGTTCGATCCGTTTTTACCGTCGTCGCCTGTCCGTTGGGTCCCTGCATTAAATTTAAAAACCAACCTGCAAATTCATGTACCGGCCGCAATGGTTTACGTGCCTTACTTTTTTTACAAGGATGGTGATGAGACGCCAATCGGCCAGCCAATTTCCACCGGCCTGTCCTGTCATTGCAGCTATGAAGAAGCGGCGATAGGGGCATTGTGTGAAGTCATTGAGCGGGATTGCTTTATGATCACATGGCAAGCAAGACTGAGCCGCGATCAAATCAGGCAAGATAACCTTTCTGCGGTCAATCGCGATTTAATACAACGGTTTACTGCCGTCGGTTATCAGGTGTACCTGATGGATATCAGCAATGAAAGCCAAATTCCGGCGGTCATGGCTGTTGCACGTCACAATACAGACTATGTACCGCTGGTCGTGGCGGCATCTGTCGCGCTAAATGGTGAAGAAGCGATCCGTAAGGCATTGGAGGAATTGGCGCACACGGAGCGATATGCTTTCCAGATGAAAGGCGAAGTACCGCGACTTGAAGATGATCCCGAATACGACAACATTCAGGGGCAAGCAGATCACGTCAATTTCTGGCTCGATCCGGCCAATGCCCGACATGCCGACTTTCTGCATGCATCAAACCATTTCCGTGATTATCGCGATATGCCTGATTTTACCGGCCAGACTCAGGCCATCAGCTTACGGAATCTGGTCAATAAGTTGGATCAGACGGGTTATCAGGCGCTGATCTGTGACATTACGTCATCAGACGTCCGTGAACTTGGCTTTTGGGTTCTCAGAGCCATAGTGCCTGGCTATCACCCGTTGTTTATGGGGTACCACCACAGACCTCTGGGCGGTAAACGCTTATGGCAAGTGCCGCAATTGCTTGGTTTCCCTGGCTTAGCCCCTGGCGCTACCGACAACCCATTTCCTCATCCATTCCCGTGATCGCTGCGACAAAAGGCCATTTATGCTGAATTCTTTATGGAAAAAAACCGAACTGGAATCTGACTCCGTCGACATGGCTTGGGAGCAATTCCATGAAAGTTCCAAAACTAGTCGTTATGATTTGGCGCTGCCAACTGAACAGATTGTTGCCGAAATGGATAATCTGTATACCAGTCTGCCATATAAAAACTTCAAACCCATTCCGTTACCTGAAACGTTGTCCCCCATCAACGCTGATTTCGCCACCGTTATCCAGGCCAGACAAACTCCTGTCGGGGTAACAAGCGCGCCGCTAACATTGACACAACTACGCACTGTTCTGCATTTCGCCTATGGCGAGACCAGAGATAACAAAGACAATCCAGGTATTCATCGTCCCTTCCGAACAGCCCCCTCAGGCGGCGCGTTGTACCCGCTGGAGTTGTATTTTTACCACTCTGGACAGGTCGAAGGCTTGGCTGCCGGAATTTATCACTACTCGCCGGCACTGAATGCCCTGCATTTTATCAAACCCGGCAATTTTCATTCAGAGTTGGCACAAGCTTTAGTCGAGTTTCAGAGCCATCTGGCAGAACAGTTATCCGTGGTCATCTTTATCACCGCCATGTTTCAACGTTCCATTTTTAAATACCGTAATAAAGGCTACCGTTTCTGCCTGCTGGAAGCCGGGCACGTCGCGCAAAATATTAATCTGGCCGCCACCGCATTACAACTTGGCGTAATCAATATTGGTGGTTTTTATGACCGTAAAATAGATGACCTGTTGGGGCTAGACGGTCTGAACCATTCCATTCTTTACATGAACGGCCTGTGTGCGGGAGGGAACGATGCCCCAGATGCCCGCTGAGCTGCCGGTGATAGTCCGTCAAATAGCGCCGCCTTTACTTGAGGTCTGGTACTGGCACCGACTTTGTGATTTACAGATTCAAATCGGCTGGCAGGATGCCAGCGCTGATTGCCTGTTCGCAGACCTGAGCTTAGGAAGCTGGCGTGGGCACTGGTTGGCGCATCAGTTGGCGGCTCAACTTGGTATATCGGCGCCAACCAAAGTACAGCCCGAGTTACACGGCAGCACGTCTTTACAGGGGCAGTATGCCGACACTATTGGACAACTTATTGATAATGAAAATGAAGGGGATAAAAATTTCATTACCGCGTATCAATTTGCCCGCCGCTTGATAGCGGCATTCACGCAGCAACAACGAAAGTTTATCCTCGTTGTCGCCCCTATCGCTCATCAGCTTTGGGGCAGTGAGAATCTACAATTGCTCAGGTTATTGGCAAGTGCCGCGCCGGCTTATGGTTTCCGGCTGGGCTTGTTATTACGCACAGATGCAAACTTACCGGAATTAGCAGGCTTTCAATTCAAAGCCAATAACCAACCGGCGCAGCAATCCAACCCGGAGCGCATGACTGCGTTACAATGTGCGGAATTTTCTATTCCGGGCTTATTATCAGCAGACTGGCTGCGACCCGATTTCGAACTGCCGCCAGAGATCTTACCGCTTGCTGACGGTCAACTGCTGTTATCACCTAATTTACGACCGTCACAGTCCGTCATTCCTGTCGACCTATCACTTCTGCCCGATGAGCTAAAGGTTGTGTTTGCATTACAGCAACAGCCGCAGGATATTGAATTTTTACAACAACAAGCCGGGATACGCTTTGCGGAAGGCGGCTACGATCTGGCTTATTTAATCCTCGCACAGATCGAAAAATCGCCGTTATCTGTTTTGCAGCAGGCGCTAATAGAAGCACAAAAACAGAAGATTGCTATCGCTTTAATGGATTTTCCCCGGGCCGCAGCCGGCGCTTTACCTGATGTAAGCCTACCCGATGAAGTACGGGCCTCACTCTATCAGAGCAAAGCCTGGGGGCTGGTCATGACCGGTCAGCCGGTTCAAGCCGAGCAGTATTTTGCCAAAGCCCGCCAGTTGTTGGATCCGCAGCGCGACCCTCGTTTGTATCTTTATTTACTGAATATTTCGGCGCTAAACCAGTTGCGACTAGGGGATGCTCAAGCAGCGTTGACGATCGAAAAAAACATTGAGCAGCAATTGTCTCTGTTACACACTCCAGATTGGCACCTGATTTATATTAATTGCCTGAACCTGGCCCGCATTTATAAAAAACTGCGGAACTTCCCCAAGGCAGAGCACTATTATCGCCAGGGCTTTTTGGTGAATCACCAACTGCGTAATGAAAGCGATTTGCTCTATATGAATCTTTGTCTGGCTCAACTAGAAGCGTTACAAGAACGGCATCAGCAAGCCTTGCATTATTGGCTCCGGGCAGCGTTGCATTGGCTGTCAAACCCTATGCCGGAAGCATTGGCTCCCAGAGTCGCGCAAGCAATTTTGAACCGGCCGTTGTCAAACAAAGAGTCCAGCCCAGAGCAAATTTCCGCCAACCTGTTGCAAAGCCTACAGCAATGTTGCCAACAACTGGGTTTACCCGTGCGCAGCGCTGACCGCTGTATTGCCTTTGGTCGCATTAACTACGCAGGCCAGGCGCAACAATGTATTGGATTACCGGGGGTCAGCCTATTAATCAGCAGGGAATATTCGGTGCAAGCGCCCTTTGATGGGGTTGCCTACCGGCAACTTAATCAATGGGTGCTGGGACTATTACAGATACTACTACCGCAGCTTGAACTTGGCGGAATCCGCAGTTTGCTAACCGATCAACAATATGGCGTTGAATTACCCGCTACAGCCAGAGAAACTTTATGGTCATGCCTAACATGGCAGGTGCCGGAACTGATTTTTGCCGGTCAGCGGTATGATGTTCCCTTGAAAGACAACAGCACCACAGCAAAAACGCCGAATCCATCCCAGCTCAGTCATACGGCACTGCTCAATAGTTTTCGCGTGATGCACAGCAGAGCCATCAGTTATGTACAAAACGGCCCGCAGGGCTGGTTGGTCGTGTTTAAACGCTACCGCTCTGCTTTAAAACTGTCTTCCCGACAGCAAGCTTTATTACAATATGTACAGGAGGGGCGTGATCTGGAACAACTGTGTCAATTCCTGCAAATAGCTCCTGAAGAATGTCTGAGCTGGTTGCATCAATTGACCGCACAGCGGCTGATACAGGTGCACTGATGAACACGATATTACCTTTTACACTTGAAGCTCAGCAGGGACATTTGCAGTGCTGGGCAGCGATTGCCATCTCACTTGGGCGCTTTTATCAACGACCGCTTGTCCCAACGCAGCAGGAATTTGCCCACCAAGTTTTGGGCGCCAATTGTGATCAGGTATGTCCCCCCTTACAGGCGATGCGGCATATGCAATTGGAATACCAGGAACGAGAAGGCATGCTGACACTAAGGCAGCTCAAAGCCCAGCTACAGGCGGGTCATCCGTTATTAGCGGCGATGAGATATTTCATTGGCTGGCATCTGGTAGTCATTTATGGTGTTGATGAAGAGGAACAAGTATGGTTGGCCGATCCATTATACGGTTTGCATTGTTTGCCTTACGAGCAACTACAGCAAAGTTACCTGCAACATTATCAGTGGAGTCACAGCTACCTGTTTGTTCGCCATCTTGAACCGCTGACAAGTTCAACCGGGTTGAACTAAGCGGGCTGAATTTACACGCTGCCTTAGCGCGAGAAGTGGATAATAAACCGGGAACCCACATCGCCCTCTTCAACGGCAATACTCCAGTTGTGCGCTTTGATGATCTCCTCACAGATGGCCAGCCCAAGTCCCGCGCCCTCGCTGGTCATATCCGCAGGGCGCCAGAACCGTTCAAACAGAAACGGGCGATACTCAGGTTTTATTCCCGGCCCGCCATCGGCGATCTGTATAAAATCGTGCTGTACCAGAATCATTACTGCCCGATGGACGGGCGTGACATTAATGGCATTTTCCAGGAGATTTTTTATCAAAATAAATAACGCGCTTTTATCCGCTTTAATCCACGGAAGCGCTTTAGACACTTCCAGATTCACCTTCACCTTTTTGCTCTTTGCTTTACGGCTGAGGTAGGTAATAACGTCCAGCATTACCGCAACCCGATCCACATCCTCAAATTTATAGTTATGCCGTTCACTGACCTCGGAAAGGTGCAAAAGCTGTCTGACCTGCCGCGCCATAAAATCGATATCCTGAAATAGCACCTCTTTATTTTTTATTTCATCCTGAAGTTCAATTTGACCCCGGAGAAGCGTTAGCGGCGTTTGCAGCTCATGCGCCGCCGCGGCGAGAAAATTTTGTTGTACATAGAAACCTTGTTCTAAACGTTCCAACACGCCATTAAATGCCACGATAAGCGGCTTAATTTCCAGGGGAACATTTTCCCCTGCCAGGCGCAGACTTAAATTACCCGGCGTGATGGAAGCGGAAATGTCGGAGGCCTGTTTTAGCGGGCGAAGAATATGTCGAATGGTCAAGGGAAAGATCAGGGCGAAAATGCAGGTGACGATAAAAATACTCCAGCCAACCACTTCCAGCACCGGATCGAGCTTAATATCCAGAATCGCGCGGCCAAAGTCGAAGCTTCCAACGCTTTGTACCGTAAACCGTTGCCCCTGATGGTGAAAATTGAGTGTCGCCAAAACATAACGTTTATAATTAATGCTGATTTCACGCTGGCCTTCTGATTCCGCAACTTTCCCGGCCGGCCCCCATCTGGTCAGGCGGCCATCTTGTTTTTCTTCGGTTGAAGAGAGAATAAGGTTGCCGTCACTGTCATAAATGCGATACATCAGCGCGGTGGACGCCTCTTTGTACAGCGTTGCGCGTGGCTCATCTAACGTCACCGACACAGGTTGGCCCTGCGCGTCGTAATGGATTCCGGCGATTACTCGCCGCGCCGTTTCCAGATTTTCATCCTCTATCCACATCTGTCGGGGCGAATAGTTGAAAATACCCAGCACCATCGTTGCAATCAGTGCAAGACTTGCCGTCAGCGACACGATGCTTACCAACCATAACCTTGCCGTCAGGCTGCTCATCCAGTTTTTCATCATGCGCTTGCGTCCTCTTTTTTCGCCCTGATGCAGAAAGGCTTATTGCTTGCTTTGCAGTGCGAAACCGATACCGCGGATATTGACGATATGCGTCCGGTCATTCAGTGATTTCATTTTCTTTCGCAGCCGGTGCACCGTGACCTCAAGCGCATTGGGGGTCACCGGCTCACTTAATCCCCACGCCGCATGTTCCAACGCGGCGTGCGCAACCACCTTTCCTCTGGCATTGACCAACGCCAATATAATTTGCAACTCCGCCGGCGCCAGCACCACCGAACGGTCGCCGGATTGCAATCTATGTTCACGCGGATCGACACTCACCCCGGCAAAGTTTGGCGTTAACGGGATCAGGTCAGCCGGGCGTCGTAGTTGGCTTCTGACGCGGGCAACCAGTTCCGCCATAGCGAAGGGTTTCGTCACGTAATCATCGGCCCCGTTTTCCAGGCCGGCGATGCGATCGTGTAAGGCATCCCTCGCGGTCAAAATCAGGCAGGGCGTCTTCACTCCCGAGGCGCGTAGCTTATTGAGAAAAATCAGCCCGTCGCCATCGGGTAGCCCGCGATCAATAATGATCACGGCATAGTCAGCCATCTTCAGGCCACCGGTCGCTTCAGAGATAGTGGAAAAGATATCTGTCTCAATGCCGACCTGTGCAAGAGCCTGTCGGATCATGCCGGCCAAACGCGGGTGGTCTTCAAGCAGGGCGATGCGTGACATAAATGGCCCGTCAGTTAAAATTGATACAAATAGTAAAGGCTTGCGGCAGGAACCACCGAATGATCCACTAACGGACTGTCGGTAACGCCACGACCCAGTCGCGTAAGGCTAATATCAATCCCAAGTTTTTGATGCTCAGCCAGACGATAGTCAAATCGACTGCCCAGCGAAAAGTTATAGGTTGATTCGCCATCATAGGCCGCGCGCCCTGCTCTGGTTTCTGACTCCCGGACGCCGTAATAGTAATCCACATTTTTATGGCTCAGCCATTCCGCGCTGACATAGGGCGTAAGCGACCAACGGGTATAGTTAAAATCTTTACCAAAATGAATTTTTGACTTTTTCCCCTTGCTCCCCGCGGTCAGGAACTCACCGGAGAGCGTGCCGAAACCGGTATTCCAGGCGACGGTCGGGCCATACCAGAAAGCCCCCTTACGTTTTTCCATCCCGCTAAGCGCGGAGGAATCCGAGCCTTTATAGCCATCTCCCAGCGCGTACTCGCCGCGTAAGGTCACGCTGACATCGCTCCAGCGGCCAACTTTCAGATCCAGTTTGTTCGCAAAAAAATGCACCCACTTATCGTCAAAGTACAGAAGAGGCAACGGTGAAAATGATGAGCCGACGCCCTCATAGGGTGATTCTTTATACCCGACACCGACGCCCAGCCCCCATTGTGTGACATTGGGTTCATCGCTTAACAGGGTAAAACCCGAAGCGGTGTTCTCAACCGCACGATATTTTTCATCGGCGGCCCATAAGCCTGCTGACGGTAAAAAGAGTACCGCAGTAAATAATGGTAATGGCCAGGTAAAGGTTGACGTTTTGCTCACAATTGTTCCCCAATGGCAGCGACAGATAGGGGAATCGTAGAACCGCCGGACTTACGGTTTACTTACGCTCCGTTGCTAGCTAACGGAAAATACAGCGCGAAGGAACGACACGTCTTCCGTCATCGCCTACGCTCTACAACCGTCGTGCCGCCAAACATCAATTGCTGCGCCATCGGTCGGCCCATAAAGCGTTCAGGAAAGATCGGCTCCAGAGCGCTGGCTTTTTCGAGGCGGTCACGCTGCTCTTCGCTGAAGACGACGGCCAAGGCGCCGAAATTGTCCTCGGCCTGCGCGATCGTTCGCGCCCCCACGATCGGCGAGACCACGGCCGAATTGAGCAGCGTCCAGGCAAGCGCCACCTGCGAGCGCGAGGCGCCCAGTTCCCCGGCGATATGGCCCACTACGTCGGCGATATCCAGCGCGCGTTCGTTCAGATGCCCGGTGGATGCGATGACGCCCTTGCGCGTCGGCGAGACATCGGCCGCATTCTCGTCGGAAAGATCGGCACGGCTGTATTTGCCGGTGAGGATCCCGCCGCCGAGGGGAGACCAGGGCAGCACGGCAAGGCCCAGCGCCTGCGCCATCGGAATCAGCTCGTGTTCGACGGAGCGCTCGATCAGGCTGTACTCGATTTGCAGCGCGACGAACGGCGACCAGCCACGCAGGTCGGCCATCGCCTGCATCTGCGCGACGCGCCAGGCCGGCGTATTGCAGATCGCGAGGTACAGGATCTTTCCATCCCGCACCAGATCATCAAGCGCCCGCATCACCTCTTCGGGAGTGGTGGTGAAGTCCCAGGCATGGACGTGGAGGAGGTCGATCCGATCCGTATCGAGTTGGCGCAGGCTGGCCTCGACCGAGCGTATAAGGTTGAAGCGGTGATTGCCGCCCGAATTCGGATTGCCCAGCTCACGCGCCATGGTGAACTTGGTGGAGAGGACGATGCGCTCCCGCTTGTTTTTGATGAGGCCGCCCAGGATTTTCTCAGAGCTGCCGTTGGTGTAGTTGACGGCGGTATCGATGAAATTGCCGCCGCGATCGACATAAGCATCGAAGATGCGCCTCGCCTCGGCAGCATCGGCGCCCCAGCCCCAGTCGGAGCCGAAGGTCATGGTGCCCAGCGCCAGGGGCGATACACGAAGGCCGGATCGTCCGAGCAAACGGTACTGATCGAGAGAAGTTGACGTTGTCATGCGTTGCAGTCCTTTCGGTTTACGTGATGTGTGGCTAGGTTGCCCCATCGTCGTCTGGTTGATGTAAAACCAGGTAGCCTTTTTGTCCGGCTTGCTTGCACGATCGTCCGAAATGCTGATAGGTTGAGTTTTGTGTTCTGCAATTACGGCGGCGACATGAAACCAATGAATACGCTCGACACGCTCATCGACCTCATCAGCCGCCATGCGCCAGCCGATGGCACTTATGTGAGCGCCATTCCCGGAGTATCACTGCTGCGCGCGTCTTCCCCAACCATGCCAATGCCGGTGATCTATGCGCCAACGCTCTGTCTGGTCGCTCAAGGCACCAAGCAAGCGGCCCTCGGCGCGACGACATATCGCTACGACCCCGCGCATTTCCTGGTCGCCTCCGTTGAGCTGCCGGTGATGGGGTCGGTGATCAAAGCGAGTGCGAGCCACCCCTATCTGTGTCTACGGCTCGACCTGGATTCTGCCGAACTATCGGATCTTGCGATCCGTTATCCGGCGGCGCCGTCCGGGGATGAGAGCGCCATCCCCGCCGGGTTGACGCTGAACAAAACCACCCCGCAATTGCTCGATGCAGCGATACGCCTGGTTGGTTTGCTGGATACCCCGCATGACATCGAGGCCCTCGCCCCGCTCACCCTTCGTGAAATTCTTTACCGCCTCTTGACCGGGAACGGCAGCGGCGTGATCCGTCATATGGCCCGGGGAGATAGCCGGCTTAACCAGATCGCCCGAGCCATCGTCTGGATCAGGGCACACTTCCGCGGCCCTTGCCGCATCGAACACGCCGCGGAGGTCGCAGGGATGAGCCGCTCGACCTTTCACCTTCATTTCAAAGCAGTCACGACCATGAGCCCTCTTGAGTTCCGCACGCAACTGCGGATGCAGGAAGCTCGGCGACTGATGGTGAGCGATGCCGCGGACGCCGCCAGCGCCGGCTTCCTGGTCGGCTATGAAAGCCCTTCGCAATTCAGCCGCGACTATGCGCGGATATTCGGCATGCCGCCGGCCAGGCATGCCAGCCAGACGAGACGGCAAATTATCGCAGACACGCCGGATACGCACAGGCCGGTGTGACATACCGCAACAGCGGCTGCGTGCGCACCGTGACCGATCGTGCCTTTGCCGATCTCGGCCGCATTGATGTAATCGTCTCCAATGCCGGTTATGGCATCCTCGGCCCGGCGGAAGCCGTGTCTGATGAACAAGTCCGCCAGATTATGATACTAACCTCGTCGGCTCCATCATCCTCATCCGCGCCGCGATCGCGCACTTGCGCAGTCAAGGGGGAGGACGCGTGTTGCAAATCTCCTCGGAAGGGGGGCAGATCGCCTATCCAGGGTTCAGTCTCTATCATGCCACCAAATGGGGTATCGAAGGCTTCGTCGAGGCGATAGCCAGGGAGCTTGAACCCTTCGGCATCACCTTCACCCTCGTGGAACCGGGGCCGACCGCCACCAATTTCAAGAACGGCATAGTGCGGCCCGTCATGCCGACGGTCTACGACGGCACGCCTGCCGACGACGTGCGGCGCAGCATTGATTTGGGCGCGTTCGCGGTCACCGGCGATGCGGGAAAGGTGGTAGATCGGATGATCGAAACGATCGATGCGGGGACGACACCGCTGCGTCTGACGCTCGGAGCATCCGCTTTCGATGGTATCCATGCGGCGCTCCGGCAGCGGCTTGCGGCTCTTGACGCGCAGAAGGACATCGCGTATTCGGTGGAGTTGGATCGATAACGGGCAAAGGAGACAACGCTCCTTCACCTTATTTCACTGGAAGCGCGTGAGATCGTAACGACCTTTCCGCGCTTCATACTGACCGCTGACCTCCGGCGAGTTTCGTGCACGGGTATCGTTGCCGTAGCCCTAAGTGGAAACCTGAATGAGTGATTGAAGATAATCAGCCTATCACACTGAATGCCTATTGCAGTATCCAGTGTGAATGGAGGCCATGATTATCGCGGATTAACTTAATTCTCGATTAATATACTTCACTCCCTCTACACGTTGCTCTACCACATAGCCTTTTAAGCGTTCTAAAAATGATGATAGAACGCTATCTTTTCTGTTATCCCTGCTGACGAAGTAATACCCTTTTCCGGAGTAAACCGCGCACTTGAAAGGCATAACCAAGGTATTATTTTCAAGTTCCTTTTTCACCAGGTTAATATCAACAATGGCCATCCCCAATCCCTGGACAGCGGCGGCGATGGCTGAGTCCATAGACTCAAACTCATATCGATTGATGATTTTAACCTTATCCTGTAAATCGTATTCTTTACGCCATAATAACCAGTCAATCTCTTTCGATTTAGTATAAATAAGATCAATAGCAAGCGGTATATCGTTGCCAAGAGAGTGTAATAAATCAGGTGATATGACCGGCGTTATACATTCAGAAATTAATAAGGTACTATTCCAATCATTAGGGAACAAACCATCCCCATAGAGAATCATGCCATCATATCCCTGCATATCAAGAATTGACGAATAATAATCATCTCGTTTATTTTCAATAGTCACTAAAGGTAACATACTTTTTTTGCCAAGCAGCCTTAACACCGGAATAATCCAGCGCAATGCAAAAGCAGCAGGTGAATGAATACGTAATACCTTTTCATTATAGTGAAAATTCTCACAGGCCCTACACAGAATTACAAATGCATATTGGAGTTCTTTCGCCAACTGTTCTCCATCTGAGGTTAAGAATATCCTTGGTCCATTACGTTCAAACAATTTCTTACCAAAAAAATCCTCTACGGTATGTATATGTTTACTGATTGCGCTTTGTGTAATTGATAACTCACAAGCGGCATGAGTAAACGACTGATGACGCGCAGCAGACTCGAAAGCCTTTAATGCGTAGAGAGGTGGGGTTTTCATCCAATCCATTAAATTTACCTCACAAGACTCCAACTGTAAAAATCCTTTAACTACAATTCCATTTAAAGGGATAAAGCCACCCCAAAACAACCACTATAGGATTTATCTTAAAAAACAAAAACATGCATTATTATAAATAAGCACGCTAAGTATTAACCAGTATGAGAATTAGTAATCATCATAATGATAATTTTCCTTTTTCATAGGGAAAATAAACCCTGTATAAAACAAATCAAAATACGGAATTATTGTTAACTAAGAAACTTAAAAACTAATTTTATTTCCGATATTTTAAATCAGGTGGATTATATCCCTTCTTAACCGGTAAAAGGAATTAGGTTATGACTGTTTTTTCGGATTTCAAAAAATATTCGCTAACGCATTCAAACGCAACAGCTATTATCTTCAATAACCGTAATATATCTTATTCTGATGTACTTATTCTCAGCGAAAAGATTGCGGCTGGTTTGCGACGGGCTGGTTTATTCCCAGGAGACCGCATTTCCGTACATATTAGCAATCGCCCTGAACTTATCTCGGTTTACTATGCGTGCCTGAGTATCGGCGCTATTTTAGTTCCACTCAGCCTTCGGCTATCCGGTAGTGAGGCAAAGCAGTTAATTACCCATAGCGCCTCACGCTTCTATATCGGTGACACGGAACAATATCACGCATGGCGGCAAGCTGTCGATTCCTGTGAGACGCTGGAAAAACGCTGGATCTTAGATCTGCCCAGCACTGAGGAAACCGCGCGCACGCGTTCCTGGGATACGTTAACCCGCCACGCCGCCTTTTCCCCAACCGATAGAGCGCCGCAAGAAATTGCCTCTATCTTTTACACTTCCGGGACAACGGACCAGCCCAGAGGGATTGTCTATACACAACAAACCCTGATTAATTCACTAAATCAGGTCGACGCGACCATGAATCCCAAGGTCAACCAGCATAGCGGAAACCGTTTACCGATCGCCTCCATGGTGGATTTCATCAGCCCCTGGAGCATACTCACCTCTCTCACCGCACTGCGCCGCGGTCTCCCGGTGTTCATGGCCGCCGCCCACGATACCCAGGCTATTTTACACCAACTGCAAAATGACAAACTTGCCTGGGTCATCGGCACGCCAGCTAATTTTCAAGCAATCATGGATGCGACTGTCCAGCAAAACATCGCGCTTGATCTTAGCAACACGGTGTGCGTGGTCGGGGGAGATGCATGTCCGCACGACCTTAGCCAGAATTTTCTCGCCTATTTTGGCGCCCGCATGCAAAGCTCCTACGGCCAGACGGAATTAGGCGGTCCGGTGATCTATCATCCCGATCTTTGTTCTCTTGACGAGCCTGCCATTGGCTGGCCACTCCCCGGCGTTGAAATCAAAATCGACGATGGTCCTGGGCATAGGGGCCAATTGCTGCTGCGTTCTCCGGCCAGAACGCTAGGGATTTGGAACGGCAGCGAAGTTGATCCTTTTCCGCCGGAACAATGGATAGCCACGGGCGACACTGTCCGGCAAGAAGCCGACGGCAACCTGCTTTTCTGCGGTCGCCAAAAAGATCAAATAAAGATTGAAGGATATCCGGTATCACCGTTAGAGGTTGAAAAGGCGCTTGTCCAACATATCGATATCATGGCGGCAATTGTCTTTGGCATTCCTGACGCGGTGGCGGGCGAACGCATTATAGCCATGATTCAACCCGTTCCCGGACGCCGTCCCGACCCACAAGCCTTACGTTCACACTTGTCCGATCATATCGCCAATTATAAACACCCTGCCGAATTCATTTTCGTTGAAAAACTCCCGGTGATGACCACGGGAAAAATCAGTCGACGACGGATCGCGGCGGAATTTCTCTCAGCCACGCATTAGACAAACGATACCCGAAACACGCTTTGCCGTTCATGCCGGTCGGATTAGCGCTGAACTCTTCAGTGCACCGCCCGTGTCCGACATCCCTATGGAATACCCATCAATACTATTGGAGATCGTACCTTGAAAAACATAGAAAACACCATTGTCAGCATCTTAATCGACGATTTATTTATCAGTACTCCGCGTTCGGAAATCGACCTCGATGAAAATATGCGCGACGGACTGGGACTGGACTCCCTCGGTTTTAGCGAGCTTCGCGCTCAATGCGAATACGCCTTTAACGTCAAGATTGAAGACGAGTATTTCACGCCGAAATACTTCGATTCGATCCGCACGCTCTCTCGCCTGATCGCCGACCTTCGCGCCCCTTCCGACAACGGAGATAATGATTGATGAACACTGAAACTTACACCACAGAGGAACGTCAGCCGCGGGTTATGGGATTCACCGAACTCAAAGGGTGGTTACGACATCGCCATCCGATGGTTTTCCTTGACCGCGTGCTTGACTACGAACCCGCCGACTATATTAAAACCCTGATGGCGGTGTCGGGTCAGACGGACGCCATCGCCGGACACTTCCCTGAACGCGCCATTTTCCCCGCCAGCCACATGATGCAAGCCATCGCCCAGTCAGCCATCATTCTGTTTCAACTCTCGACCGCGCCGTTAACCGATGACGAAGTCACGCTGATCGGTTCGCTCAAATCCAGATTTACCCGGGTTGTCGTGCCGGGCGACCAAATCATCTTTGAACTGCATTGCGAAAGTCTGCGCGGCAACTTCCTGACGTTTTCCTGCCGGGCGGCGGTGTCCGGCCACACCGTGGGAATGGTCAAAGGTTCGCTGGTGCGACAGAAAGTATCAGACCTGGGAGTTCAATTATGGTGAATGCTCATTCATCGGTCTGGGTTACCGGAATGGCCTGGTCTACGGCGCTGGGCGATGAGGTAACGACGGTGTGGGAGTCGCTGCTCGCGGGTCACTCCGGCATCACCGACGTCGATGCGCCCTTCCCGCTGCGTAGTCATCTCGCCGCGCCATTGGCGGCGTTGCCCCTGGAGTGGCCGGCACCGCAACGTCAGCACGCGTTGACGAAAAGCACCGTGCTGAAGGCGCTGAAAGACGCCGGCATCGCACCGGACGATCCAGACATACTTCCAATAGTGGGCACCAGCTACGGCCATCATTTAGATTCGCCCGACACGCGCTCGCTGTCCGAATGGTCGACCAAGGCGCTACAGGATGCCGGCTGCGTGGCGAAGCCGATAACGGTGAGCACCGCGTGCTCGGCGGGCGCCGACGCCATTTTGGCCGGGCTGAACTTCATCCGCTCGGGAGCCGCGGAGCTCTGCCTATGCGGCGGGGCCGATATTCTCACCGTGGGGAAACGACTCAGCCACTCGCGGCTTGGCACCCTGTCGACCGATGGCCTGCGCGCTTTCGATGTCAGCCACAACGGGACCGTTCTCGGCGAAGGCGCCGCCTTTCTGGTTCTGGAGTCGGCGGAACGGGCGCGGCGCCGGGGGGCGCGGCCTTATGGCATCGTAGCGGGAGCGGGGTCGGCAAATGACGCCGCCAGCGCCGTCGCTCCCGACATATCCGGTAAAAACGTGATTCTGACGGTGCAAAGGGCGTTGGACAGCGCGGGGCTGACGCCAGCGAACATCGGGATAATCAACGCGCACGGCACCGGCACGCAGGTTAACGATAGCGTGGAAGCCAAAGCCTATTCGCAGATCTTTTCCGCTGTGCCGCAACCGCCGATCTTATTCGCCACCAAAGGCGCTTTCGGACACACACTCGGCGCGACCGGAGCGATCGAAGCCATCGTCGTATTACAGGCGCTGAATACGCAACAGATCCCGCCGATTCACGGCCTGCGGCAACCGCTTGCCGATCTCCACCTGCCGATCGCCACGCAACAAACCGCGATACGCCACGCCGCCGCCGGACTCAGCGTCACGTTGGGATTCGGCGGTTTCAACACCTGCCTGGTTTTCCAAAGCGCCGGGAGCGAAGCACGATGAAAGAACTCAATATATTGATGCCCCAGGGCCTAATCACCTTGGGCCAAGGCGTGTCCGTCGCCCCCGACCTGGCTACCTTCAAGCCCGTGCAGAAAGTGTCGCTGTATGCCGATCCGCTCTCATGGCTCATTCTGGAAGCCGTGGAGCAGGCAATCGGCGAACATCTCGACGCCATTCTGTCGGCAAGCCCGTCCGTGGGACATATCGCCATCAGCGATCACTGTACCCTTCACACCATGCGCGCCATCGCCAAAACCATTCCTTCCGGCCATATCTCGCCGCTGCGTTTTTCCGGCGCCTGCCCGGGCATGATCTGTAGCCTGCCTTCTCAGTTTCTGAAATTCAGCGGCCCAAGCATCGTATTCTCGATGCCGCCGGAAAGCGCGCTCCCTTATGCGGCCGTGCTGGCCCGGGCATGGCTGCATGAACATTTAGCGACCCACGTCATTATCACCGTTCACGCCATGGACGCCTCGGGCCACCGCATCATCAGCACGGTCGTGACCGACAACAGCAGGGAGATGCCGCAATGAAAACGCCCGTGAAAATCACCCCGGACTCGGCGCAACGCTTTATCAACCAGTTGGTTCAGGTCGACCTGCCGCAGGATGCCGCGCCGCAAATTGTCGTTGCTGAAATACTGGAAAATATTCGCGCGCAGGGAATCGAACCCGGTGAGCCGGTTATGGTCGCCATGCCGAACAGCGTGCAATTCGTGGCGGTGGTCTTCGCCCTGCTGGCCCACGGCGCGGTTCCCGTGCTGCTGCCGTCGTCGGCGCCGCCGTCCCGAATTCAGCGAATCGGCCAGGTGATTGGCGCCAATGTCCTTATCGCGCTGCACATTGCCTCCGGTCTGGCGCAAACTCAGCCGACGCGACCGCTGACTCAGGCGGCCAAACTGGCTGTGCTGGGTCAGGTTAAGGCGCGACGCTATCGTCCGGGAGAGATCATTCTTCTCACATCGGGAACCTCCGGCATCTTTAGCGGCTGTTTATTCACCATTGACGCGCTTTTTCTCAATGCCTCCTACCATGCGCAAGCCGTTGAGCAAACCCCGGCCGATCGGGTGCTTATCAACCTGCCGATGTATTACTCCTACGCCTTCGTAGCGCAGTTGCTTTCCACCTTCGCGCTGGGAAACAGAGCCATCATCGCCGGGCCGCCTTTCACGCCGCGCAATTATGAGCAAACGATAGAAACGTACCAGATAACGCAGTCATCCCTGACGCCCATGATGATCGACGCCTGGTTGCAAAGCGGTTCCGAACGGCTTCCGGCGCCGTTGCGCCGTCTAACCATCGGCGGAGACGCGATCAATCCCGGCGCGGTGGAAAATATGCTGGCGCGCAATCCGGGGATCGAACTTTATCTTACCTACGGTCTGACGCAGGCTGGCCCGCGCGTGGCGACACTCGCCGCACATCGCGAGCCGCCCGATAAATACGCGTCCGTCGGTTTGCCCTTCCCGGAGGTCAAGACTTACCTGCGCAAAGAACACCCGGACGATGCCGCCGGCGAACTCATCGTCGAAACCGGCAGCGGGATGATCCGCCGGATTAACGGGCGCGACGATGAAGCGGATACGGCGCTCAATGGCGTCCGGCGTGTCATCTGCACCGGCGATCGCTTCATCATTGATGACGACGGCTATCTCTTTTTCCAACATCGCAATCCGACCTATGTCATGAGCCGTGGTGAAAAGGTCTGCCTGAAATCCGTCTGTGAGATAGCCGAAACCATCGCCGGAATTTCCCGAGCGGAAGCCTGGGTGCACCAAAACAACGGCGATAGCGGTGAAGTGGCCTTCACGCTCGACGTCTATTGTCATGACGGCTCGCTCACCGAAGGTGATATTCGGCGGCAGTTGGGGAAAGTCCTGCTGCGTAGCGAACTGCCGAAAAATCTGGAAATTCACCCGGCTTCGGACATCGGCTGGCGGAAAACCGCCTCCGCCGCAAACGCCGTCACCAAATAACAGGAGTTCACCTTATGGACGCATTTAATTTGCCTTTGATTATCTCGGGCGAATCCGAGCTGGCGCTGGCCGCTACGGCCGAGCAGTTGCGCGCCGAAATCGAATCCATGCCGGATGAGGCGTTACAGGAAGTTTGCCTGCGCCATCTCGCCGCGCCCCACGCCGCGCAGCGCGGCGCGGTATTCGCCGCAGACAAAGCCGGGTTCATGAAAGGGCTTGCCGCGCTGGCGCAAGGCCGCATCGCGCGCAACGTGCTGACCGGCAGCGCCGACGCTGGGCAGCGCCCGGTGCTGATTTTCCCCGGCCAGGGGCCGCTTTGGCCGGGCATGACCACCGAACTGCTCACCGCGCTTCCCGACTATCGCCAGCGGGTTAACGATTATGGCAACGCGCTGCAATCGCACCTTGACTGGAACCCCGCCGACGCGCTCGCCGCTGGCGAAGAATTCACGCGCCTGGCGCGGATTCAGCCGATACAGTTCACCATGGCTTCCGCGCTGGCGGATGCATGGCGCGCTTTCGGCATCCGTGAAGCGGCGGTGGTGGGCCACTCGGTGGGCGAAGCCGCCGCCGCTCACGCCGCCGGCTATTTAAGCAGCGAGGATGCCGCCAAACTGGTCACGCTATGGGGCAATGCGCTCACCCGCATTGAAGGACAAGGCGCGATGATATCGGTCGCCGCCTCTGTCGATACCCTCACGCCGCTGCTGAAAAAATGGAACGGCAAGCTGGCTATCGCGGCGATCAACAGCCCGAAAAGCGTGACCATCAGCGGGAGCACGGCTGACACCAATGCGCTGCTGACCACGCTGACGGAAGAGGGATTCTGGGCGTGGAAAGTACCGGGGGGCGACGTCGCCGGCCATTGTCCGCAGGTGGACATCCTGCGGGAGGATGTTATTGACCAGGCGCCGCGCCGCGTTCTGTCCTCCGCGCATGCCGCCTATTACTCCTCGGTGACCGGAACCCGACTCAACGCCGACGATTTCACGCCCGAGTATTGGTTCCGCATCCTGCGCGACACCGTTCTGTTCGAGAACAGCCTGCGCGCCCTGATTAACGACGGTCATCGCCTGTTTATCGAGGTCAGTCCGCATCCCGTGCTGACGGCGATCGTAGACGAACACCTGCGTGCCGCCGGCGTGCGCGGGGCGGCGATACCCACCCTCGACCGCAGAAAAAGCGACCGGGAAAGTTTCATTTATGCGCTGACCCACGCATTCATCAACGGTGCGCCGATTGAGTGGCATACCGTATTCCGCTATTTCTTCCCACATCTGGCGGCGCAGTTTAACCACGCCGTGTCGCTCGCGACGCCTGCTGACAAGACGCCGCCCGCCAGGGAAAACGCCGTTTCCGGCGATGACGGCGCGCCGCCGCAAGGCGCCGACGTCGATCGCGCGGCATTGGCCGAGCGCAGCCCAGCCGAACAGCGTGAAATCCTGCTGGATTTGGTGGCTCGTGAAACCAAGGCGCTGTTGGGACATGCGTTCTCCTCGGATACCCAGGCTTTCCGGGATATCGGATTCACCTCGCTTACCGTGGTGGAATTCGCGCGCGGGCTTTCGGTGGCCACCGGAATCGATTTACCGTCCACGCTGGTCTACGACCATCCCTCGCCGCGGGCGCTCAGCGAATACCTGCGCCACGAGCTTGGACTGGTCTCGCCAGACAGCGAACAGAACGCCTTTGAAAGCGTCTCCCGCGACGACGACGACCCTATTGCCATCATCGGTATGGCTTGCCGCTATCCCGGCGGCGTCACCACGCCCGAAGCGCTATGGAATCTGGTGTTGGAAGGCCGGGACGCCATCGGCGACTACCCGTCGGATCGCGGCTGGGATACCAAAAACCTGTACGATCCTGAACCGGGCCGCCTCGGCAAAATCTCCACCCGCGCCAGCGGCTTTCTGTATGAGGCTCCCCTGTTCGACGCCGGATTCTTCGGCATTTCACCGCGCGAGGCCTTAACGCTGGAACCGCAGCAGCGGCTGTTACTGGAAATATCCTGGGAAGCCGTCGAGCGGGCGGGGATCGATCCCGCAACGCTGCACGGCTCCCTCACCGGGATCTATGCCGGGGTGATGTCGACGGAGTACGGCACCCAAATTCAATACGCGCCGGAAGAGGTTTCCGGTTACGGCTACATGGGAACCGCCACCTGCGTCGCCTCGGGCAGGGTCGCCTATAGCCTCGGTCTGCAAGGACCGGCCGTCACCATTGATACGGCATGCTCTTCTTCTCTGGTCGCCATCCATACGGCATGTGAAGCATTACGCAGTAACGACTGCAAACTGGCGCTTGCCGGGGGCGTCACCGTCATGCCGACGCCGGGCGTACTGATCGACTTTTCTCAACAGCGCGTGCTGGCGCCGGATGGCCGATGCAAAGCGTTCTCGGCCTCAGCCGACGGCGTGGGGTTGTCCGAAGGCGCCGGCATGCTGTTGCTGGAACGGCTTTCGCAGGCCCAGGCCAACGGCCACCCGATTCTGGGCGTTATTCGCGGCAGCGCGGTCAACCAGGACGGCGCCTCCAACGGGCTGACCGCCCCCAACGGCACGGCGCAGCAGCAGGTGATCCGCCATGCGCTGGTCAACGCGGGTTTAGCGCCTCAGGATATTGACGTGGTTGAAGCCCACGGCACCGGCACCCGCCTCGGCGATCCGATAGAAGCCAACGCGCTGATGGCTACCTATGGCCGGGAACGCCCCGTGGAACGCCCCTTGATGCTCGGGTCGATCAAATCCAACATCGGCCATACCCAGGCCGCCGCGGGGGTGGCGGGGGTGATCAAAATGGTGATGGCTTTCCAGCATGGCGTGTTGCCGCGCAGTTTGCATATCACCGCCCCCTCGACCGAAGTGGACTGGTCGAACGGCGCTATTCGCTTACTCACGGAACAGCAACCGTGGCCGCAGGTTGACGAGCGCCCCTGTCGCGCCGCCATTTCTTCGTTCGGGGTTTCAGGCACCAACGGTCACCTGATTGTGGAACAGCCGCCGGCGTCGCCGATTGCCGCCAGCCTTCCCGACGGCACGCCGCAGGAAATGCTCTGGCCGATTGCGGCGAAAACGGACGCCGCGCTGCGTAAGCAAGCCACGCGGCTGCGCGAACATGTCCTCAGTCAGCCGACGATTGATCCCGTCAGCATCGGCTATTCACTGGGCGCGTCCCGTAGCCGGTTTGCCTGCCGCGCCGCGGTGTGGGGACAGTCACGGGACGCGCTATTACAAGGATTGCAGGCGCTTGCCGACGGTCATGATCACCCGATGCTGATCGCAAACACCCTGACGGCGGGCGACTCAGGCAAGCTGGTCTTCGTCTTCCCGGGACAAGGCTCACAATGGCCCGAAATGGGAATGGCGCTGTATGACGCGTTTTCCGTTTACCGCCAGGCCATCGATCGGGTTGACGAAGCGCTTCGTCCCTATGTGAATTGGTCGCTGATCGACGTGCTGCGCGGCGCCCAGGACGCGCCGCCGTTGGAACGGGTCGACATCGTGCAACCGGCGCTATTCGCGGTGATGACCGCGCTCGCCCGCCTGTGGCAATCTTTTGGCTTTACGCCGAATGCCGTAGTGGGTCATTCGCAAGGGGAAATCGCCGCCGCCTATATCGCCGGAGCGCTCACCCTACAGGATGCGGTAAAAATCGTCGCCTTGCGCTCACAACTGATGCTCAGCCAGGCCGGCAGCGGCGCGATGGCGATGATCGGCCTGTCCGAGGAACAGGCCAAAACGTTCGTCGAACAGGGCGACGACGACATTACGCTGGCCGTTTTCAACAGCCCGACCGCAACCGTTGTCTCTGGCGATACCCAGGCGATCGACGCTTTGCTGCGCCGCTGCAAAAAAGAGCGGATACGCGCGAAGCGGGTTGCCGTTGACGTCGCGGGGCATTCTCCCCGTCTCGACGCGCTGCGCCCGGTTCTGATGCAGCTATTCTCCGGCCTGACGCCACAGGCGACGCGCCTCGCCTTTTACAGTACCGTGGACGGCTACCCCCATGCTACGCCGCTCGGCGGCACGATGCTGGACGCCGAATATTGGTGCGATAACCTGTGCCATCCGGTGCGCTTCGCCGATACCGCGCTGGCGTTAAGCAAGGCGGGAACCATGACCTTTCTGGAGTGCAGCCCACACTCGGTGCTGCTGCCGGCGCTGGAGGAAACCGTCGGCGACGCCGCAACCGCCATCGGCTCCATGCAGCGCAATAAGCCCTCCGTCCAATGCCTGACCGAGGCCATGGCGCGGCTTTACGTCCACGGTCACGACATCAACTGGCGCGCCCTGCACCCCACGGCCAATCTGGTTGACGTTCCCACCTATCCTTTCGAGCACCGTCACTACTGGTTGAACTCGCAGGTCTCCAACGATGTCGCCACAACCGGGCAACGTTCGGCGGAACACGCCCTGCTGAGCGCGATCATTGACCTGCCGGACGATGAAGGGGTGCTGCTGACGGGGCGCATCAGCTTGACCAGCCATGCCTGGCTCGCCGATCACGCCGCCTCCGGCGTGGCGCTGCTTCCCGGTACGGCTTATCTGGATATGATCCAATACGCCGCCTTGACGACGGGCTACAACCACATCGCCGAGTTGGTCATCCAGGCGCCGCTGGTACTTCCCGAGCAGGGAGAGCTTGATTTACAACTCCGCGTCGGCCGTCCTGACGACCGTGGGCTACGCGCGGTAACGCTCCATGCGCGGCGACACGCCGACGACGACCAGGAATCCCCGATATGGACATTGCACGCCAATGCGCAATTACTGCGCGACGCGGCGTTGCCCGAATCCCCCTTCTCCAACCAGGACTGGCCGCCGGTTGACGCCGAGCAAGTGGATCTTGCCGACCTTTATCAACACCTCGCCGCCGCCGGTTATGAATACGGCCCGGCCTTTAAGGGGCTTGCCGCCGCCTGGCGCAGCGGCGATTATTGGTATGCCGAGGCAAACCTGCCCGACGACCTGTCGCTGAACGGGCACCGTCTTCACCCCGCGCTGCTCGATACCGTGCTCCATACTATCGCGCTGCCTGCCGGCGACGGCCAGGATGCGGGAGAATTGCGCTTGCCGTTTGCATTCAGCGGCGTGACCATTGCCGACGCCCAACCGCGACAACTGCGCGCGCGGCTGCATTTGGCGAAACCCGATACGGTCAGCGTGGTCGCCATCGACGAAACGGGCGAGCTTGTCCTCTCCATTGAGGCGCTCAATCTGCGTGAAACGACGCGGGACAAACTGCGCGACCTATTACGCATCCAACCCGAACACGATCTGCTGCGTACCACCTGGAGCCCGTTGCCCACCGCGTCCAGAGCGAAAGATGCCCCGCCGCTCGCCGCCTGGGCGTTGCTCGGCGCCGACACGACCGACGATGCCGCATTCAGCGCCCTTTCCCGTTACCCGACGCTGCCCGAGCTGCAAACGGCGATGACGTCGGCCACGCCGCCCGATGTCATCGTCTGGCCGTTGCCGACCGAACCGGCCGCCGACGCGCCCAGCGCCACGCGCGCGCTGTGCGAAAAGGTGATTCATCTGCTCCAGACCTGGCTGGCTGACGAGAAAATGGCGCATACGACGCTGTTCGTCATCGCCCGCCACGCCACCGTCACCGCCTCGAATGAACGTGTTGATTTCGCCCACGGCGCGGCGTGGGGGCTACTGCACTCCGCTCAGAGCGAAAACCCCGGCCGGATTGTCCTGCTCGATACGGCGCGCCCGCTTGCCGATACGGCGCTGCTGAGCGCGGCGTTGGCCAGCGACCGCCCGCAGTTGGCGGTGCGTCAAGACAAACTGCTTATCCCTCATCTGACCCGGCTGGTGAAAAACGAAATGCTGACGCCGCCTGCCGATACGCCGTTCTGGCGCATGGATATTCCAAACGCGGGCAATCTCGATAACCTTACGCTCAAGCCCGCGCCCGAAGCGGCCGCACCGCTGAGCCGCGGCCAAATACGACTGAGCGTCCGCGCGGCGGGCGTCAACTTCTACGATATCGTCTGCGCGTTGGGTCTGATCCCCCCGCAGCATGAGTTCGGCACGGAAGCCGCAGGGGTGATTGCGGAAGTCGGCCCCGGCGTGAAGCGTTTCAAAGCCGGAGACCGGGTGATGGTCATGACAGAAGGCGCCTTTGGCCCGACCGTCATTGCCGATCAACGCACCACGGTTCCGATCCCGGAAGACTGGTCGTTCGCTCAGGCCGCGGGCGTTCCCGTCGCATTCCTCACCGCCTTCCACGCCCTGACGCAGCTTGCGTCTCTGCGCCGCGGCGAAAAAGTTTTGATTCATGCGGCGGCCGGCGGGGTCGGCCAGGCGGCTATTCAACTGGCGCGTCATCTGGGCGCGGAAATCTTCGCCACGGCGCACCCTGACAAGTGGCCGATTCTGCGTCAGCTCGGCATTGCCGACGACCATATCGCCAGCTCGCGCACGCTGGGCTTTGCCGAACAATTCCGCGCCGTGCTCGGCGATCGGGGAATCGATGTGGCGCTCAACTCATTGACCGGCGAATTCATTGACGCCACGATGGCGTTGATGGCGGCGGACGGCCGGTTTGTCGAACTCGGCAAAACCGATATCCGCGACGCCGGCCAGGTCGCCGCCAGCCACGCCGGCCTGGCGTATCATTATCTTGATCGCCCCGACAAAGATCCGGCGCAGACGGCGAAAATGCTCGGCGAGTTGCTTGAACTGATGCGCGCCGGTTCGCTGACGCCGTTGCCCGTTACGGCCTTCGATATCCGGGAGGCGGTTCAGGCTTTCCGCCTGATGCAGCAGGGACGTCACACCGGTAAAGTGGTGCTGACCTTTACGCACGCGCTAAACCCCGAAGGAACGGTGCTGATCACCGGCGGAACCGGGACGCTCGGCGGCCTGCTCGCGCGCCATCTGGTGACCGAGCACCAGGTGCGCCGCCTGATTCTGGCCAGCCGCCGCGGCCCGAATGCCGAAGGTGCGCATCAGTTGAAAGCCGCGCTGGAAAGCGCGGGCGCCACGGTCGAACTCGCCGCCTGCGACACCGCCGACGCGCAGGCGCTGCAAACGTTGCTCGACGCCATCCCGTCCGCTCATCCACTCACCGGGGTGTTCCACACCGCCGGGGTACTGGCCGACGCCACCATCGCCAACCTGACCGCCGATGACATCAACACGGTCTTCACGCCGAAAGTCGATGCGGTCTGGCACCTGCATGAAAAGACCCGGCATCAGGATCTCGCGGCCTTCGTACTCTACTCCTCCAGCGCCGGCACACTCGGCAGCCCCGGCCAGGGGAACTACTCGGCCGCGAACCGGACGCTTGATGCGCTGGCCCATAACCGTCGTAGCCAGGGCTTGCCCGCCACCTCCCTCGCCTGGGGCTGGTGGCAGCCGGTCACCGGGCTTTCCAGCCAGCTAAGCAACACGGATAACGCGCGTATCGCCCGCACCGGTCTGGCTCCCATCACGCCGGAACACGGGCATGCGATGATCGACGCGGCGCTGACGCTGCCCTATGCGGCGCTCACCGCCGCCCCGCTCAATCCGCAAATGCTGCGTAAGAACAGCCGGTCGGGAAGCCTGCATCCGTTGCTGGAGCGTCTGGCCGGGCCGGCAAGCGCGCGTAGGACATCCGCCGACAATCAAAAAGCGCCGGATCTTCGCCAATCGCTGGCCGCGCTGGAACCCGCCGCGCGACTGAAACAGTTGCAAACCGCGATTGCCGTCAACATCGCCGCCATCCTCGGTCTGGATGACGCTTCACGCCTTGCGCCCGAGCAGTCTTTCAAAGAAAGCGGCATCGACTCGCTGATGGCGCTGGAACTGCGCAATCGCCTGGCGACGGCTTCCGGTCTGCGCCTGCCGGCCACCTTGACCTACGACTACCCCACGCCGGCGGCGCTCGCCGAATACCTCGACGAACAGCTTTTTGCCGGACTGGATACGGCGTCTGACCCGTCGGCGACGGAAGAAAAAGAGGAAACGCGTATTCGCGACATCCTCGCCGCGATCCCGCTTTCGCGTCTGCGCGACACCGGACTGCTCGATATGCTGCTTCAGGCGGGAGACGACGCCGCAAATCCGGCCAAAAATGCGGAAAACAATCGAGTAAAAAGCATCCAATCCGCCAGCACCGACGAGCTGGTATCCCTCGCGTTATCCACCAAGGAAGAAAATTATGACTAGCATGTCAGGACACCCTTCGGCTAAGCAGCCAAACCGTGCTCAAATGCCCGCGGAATCCTCCCCGACGTCAGGCGGAAATGATGCCTCTGCACGCCTGACTGAAGCGCTGCGCAGCAGCTTACTGCTGAACGAACAGTTAAAACGCAGTAACCAAAAGCTGAGCCAGGCCGCGCACGAACCCATCGCCATCGTGTCGATGGGCTGCCGCTTGCCCGGCGATATCCGTTCTCCCGAGCAGCTTTGGCGGTTGCTGGACGACGGCGCGGAAGCTATCGGCCCCTTTCCCGCGGATCGCGGATGGCGGATCGACACCCTTTTTGAGCAGGATCCGACGCTTAAATCGATCGCCGATTCGTGGAAAGGCGGCTTCCTGGAGGACGTCGCCGGATTCGACGCCGGTTTTTTCAAAATTTCCGATCGGGAGGCGCTGGCGATGGATCCGCAGCAGCGCCTGCTGTTGGAAGTCGCCTGGGAAACGCTGGAACGCGCCGATATTGTTCCCGCCTCGCTAAAAAACAGCCAGACCGGGGTATTTATCGGCACCACCCATAATGGCTATCTCGCCGATATTGAACGGCGCAATCCCGCCGCCGACGGCTATCGTCTGCAAGGCGGCCTGAGCAGCATCGCTTCCGGTCGAATTGCCTATGCGCTCGGGCTGAACGGCCCGGCGCTTACGGTGGATACGGCGTGCTCATCCTCGCTGAGCGCCCTGCATCTGGCCGTCCGCTCGCTGCGCGCCGGCGAATGCTCGCTGGCGATCACCGGCGGCGCGACGGTGATCGCCTCGCCAGAGGTTTTCGCGGAATTTACCCGTCAGGGCGGCTTATCCGCCGACGGGCGCTGCAAAGCCTTCGCCGACAGCGCGGACGGCACCGGGTTTTCCGAAGGCGTGGGGCTGTTGCTGCTGGAGAAACTCTCCGACGCGGTTCAGGCCGGACATCCGGTTCTGGCGGTTATTCGCGGCAGCGCGATTAACCAGGATGGCGCCAGCAACGGACTCACCGCGCCAAACGGACCGGCGCAGGAACAGGTCATCCGCCAGGCGTTGAAAAATGCGCAACTGACATTTTCCGACATTGACGTAGTGGAAGCCCACGGCACCGGGACGACGCTCGGCGACCCCATCGAAGCTAATGCGCTGCTCAACACCTACGGCAAGCATCGGCCTGAAGATCGGCCGCTGTGGCTGGGTTCGCTTAAATCCAATATCGGTCATGTTCAATTGGCCGCCGGCGTTGCCAGCATCATCAAAATGGTGATGGCGTTTCAGTATCGCGTATTGCCGAAAACCCTTCATGCCGACGTTCCCTCCAGCAAGGTAGACTGGTCGCAGGGCGCGATCAGATTGCTTACCGCCCCGCGTCCCTGGCCGGATACCGGGTATCCCATGCGGGCGGCGGTGTCGTCGTTCGGCTTTTCCGGCACCAACGCCCATCTCATCCTTGAAGAGGCGCCGTCGCTTAACGCGTCGCCGGTGAGCGACGCCCCCGGTCTGACCTTCGCGGCGCCGGAGCTGGCGCTGCCGCTTTCCGCGGCTTCGCCAGGCGGATTGCGCGCCCAGGCGGCAGCGACGGCCGAACGGATCAGAGAGGCCGGGGAGGATGAGTTCGCCGCCATCGCCTTCTCTTTCGCCACCACCCGGACGCACTTCGACTACCGGGCCGTCGTCACCGCGGCAAACCGCGAGGGGATAATCAGCGCGCTGGAAGCGCTGGCCAACGATAGCTACGCCCCCGGCGTCGTCCAGGGCGTCCGTTCGCCGTCGGGGAATACCGCTTTTCTGTTTACCGGCCAGGGCGCGCAATGGCCGACGATGGGACAGGAGCTTTATCGGCTCTCCGGCGTGTTCGCTCAGGCGCTGGATGAGGTGTGTGAGCACCTGGACCCGCTGTTGCCGCAGCCTCTTAAAACCATCATGTTCGCCGAAAAAGGCTCCGCCGAAGCCGACCTGCTGGATCGCACCGATTTCACTCAGGCGGCGCTGTTCGCCTTTGAAGTCGCCCTGTATCGAACCGTGACCCACCTCGGCCCGACGCCCGACATGGTGGTCGGACACTCCATCGGCGAAATCGCCGCCGCCCATATCGCGGGCGTTTTCTCTCTGGCCGACGCCGCCAAATTCGTCGCCGTGCGGGGAGGACTGATGCAATCGATTAGCGCTAAAGGCGCCATGGTGGCGATTGAAGCCGGCGAACAGGAGATTCTGCCTTCACTGGCGGGTTATGAGACAGCCGTTACCATCGCGGTGGTGAATACCCCGTCGTCAGTGGTGATCTCCGGGGATACCGACACCGTTCTGCAAATCGCCGAACAGTGGCAGAGCCGCGGCTATCGCACTCACCGTCTGCGAACCAGCCACGCCTTCCACTCGCCGCATATCGATGTCATCGTTGAGACGTTGCGGAGTACGCTCGCGACGCTCGCCTTTAATCCTCCCGCCATGCCGATTATATCTACCGTCACCGGCGAGCTGCTCTCCAACGAGCAGGCCTGTTCTCCTGACTATTGGGCCACTCAGGCGCGGCGGGCGGTTCGTTTCGATGCCGCGGCCAACTGGCTGCTGGCGCATAATACCGTCACCGCGCTGGAAATTGGCCCCGATGGCGTGCTGACCGCGATGGGCCGAACCAACGACGCGGCGCGTCAGTTGGACGGCGAATCCGACACCGTGTGGATCGCCCCTGTGCGCAAGGAGCGAGAGGAAGGGCGCCCGTTGTTCGCCGCGCTGGCGAAACTCTACGCCCAGGGACTGCCGCTGGACTGGACGAAGCTGCTTGCCCGCACCCGGAGCGTACCGCTGCCCACCTATCCTTTCCAGCACCGTCGCTATTGGCTGGAAGCGCCGTCGCCACGATCGGCCTCCGGCGGCGGACTACGCGCGCTGACGCACCCGCTGCTCCAAGCCGGGATCGAAATGGCCGACCGGCAAGGCTGGATATTTACCGGACAGTTGGACGCCGCTAAGCAACCGTGGGTGAGCGAGCACAAAGTGGACGGCGTCACCGCGGTGGCCGGCGCCATGACGATTGAACTCATTCAACACGCCGGAGCGCAGATCGGCTACGCCTGCATCGATACGCTGGTGCTGCACTCGCTGTTTATGCTGCCCGACGATGTGGTGGTCGACATCCAACTACGCGTTGGCGAAGCCGACGAAAACGGCATCCGCCCCGCGGACTTCTACTTCCGCTACCCGCAATCTTATGCTGACTCCGCGGAAGAGGAAAATACCTGGCAACGGCACGCCATCTGTAAACTGGCGCCGACCGATCGCAACCTTCCGGTATGGCCGGATCTGAACATGGAGACCTGGCCGCCCGCCGGGGCGCAGCCGCTCGATCTTAGCGATCTGTACCACCAGCACCGCCTCAGCGCCCTCGGCCCGGCCTTTCAGCGGCTCAAGTCCGCGTGGCGCGGCAATGGCGGCATCTATATTGAGACCGAATGTCTGCCGGAAAACGTCACAGACAACCATAAATTCGATATCCACCCTTTATTGCTGGACGCCGGAATGCAGTCCGCCTTTATCGATGCGACGCAAGAAACCGACGGACAGATACAAGTGGTTTTTTCGTTCAACGGCCTGAAATTCTATTCTTTGGGCGCCCGTCGGTTGCGCGGACACATGATCACCAAGCCCAGGAGCGCATCCACGCCGGATCACAGCGAACACCATTTGCGCCTGGTCGACGAGATCGGCACGCCCGTCGCGGAAATCGATGGCCTGGTACTCAAAGCGTTTAATCCGCAAACCCACACGGCTCCCCGTCGCCAGCAGCCCTATCATCTGGCGTGGCGCGACGTCCCCGCCGACACGGCGGCGGTAAACAACCTGTGCTGGATTATCCCTCAGACCGCTTCCCGCCAACGCCTGATTACTCAATTGAGCGAGGAGGAACAAACCCGCGTATTCAATGATAGCGAAACGGCGCTGGCTTCTTTCTCTGCCGCGTCGGACTATGCGGCCGCCCTCTTCATCTGTCCCCTCGCCGATGACGATGATATCCATCAGCCGCTGCGCCAGTTGCTCGACCTGGTGCAGAACTGGCTGGCCGCCCCGCAGACCGCGCATTGTCCCCTGGCGGTGGTCACGCAACATGCGGTCGCGACCCATGACGGCGAAGATGTGCCGAACCTCACGCAGTCTCCCTTGTGGGGACTGCTGCGTACCGCCCAATGCGAACACCCCGGCCGTTTCTTGCTGCTTGACGTCGATGACCTGGATGCCTCATGGCCGCAGTTAAGTACGGCGGTCGGCGTAGCGCTGGCGCGCGAACCTCAACTGGCGCTGCGCCGCGGCGGCCTGCTTGCGCCACGGCTGGTGAAAACCTCCGCCGCGCGTACGGCTGCCCATCAGGAGGAAAGTTCAGCCCTGATGCCCCCACGTCCTCTCGCCCCCGAGGGCACCGTTCTGATCACCGGCGGCACCGGCGCGCTTGGCAAAACCGTGGCGAAACACCTGGCCGAGAAGCACGGTATTCGCCACATTCTTCTTGCCAGCCGGACCGGACCGGACGCGCCCGGCGCTGACGACGTGATAAAAGATCTGGTCGGACTCGGCGTTGCGGTAACGATCACCGCCTGCGATATCGCCGATCCACAGGCGGTGCAAGCGCTGCTCGGCGCGATTCCACTGACGCATCCCCTTACCGCGATTATCCACGCCGCCGGCACCGTCGATACCGCGGAAATCCGCGCCATGACGCCTGAGCAGATAGACAGCGTGTTGCGTTCCAAAGCCGATTCGGCGTGGAATCTGCATCGCCTCACGCAACATCAGGATCTGGCCGCTTTTGTGCTGTACTCGTCGGCGGTAAGCCTGCTGCCGCAGAAAGGGCAAGGTAATTACGCCGCCGCCAACGCGTTTTTGGACGCATTGGCCCATCACCGCCGCCATAAGGGGCTTCCGGCCACCGCCATGGCCTGGGGGATGTGGGCGGAACGCTCAGAAATGGGTAAACAACTTGGCGCCGAAGGCATACAAGACATTATTGATTCGGGACAAATTCCACTCTCCATCCCGCAAGGGCTGGCTTTCCTGGATGGCGTTATCGGCACCGACGCCGATCCCCATCCCCCGCATCTGCTCCCGACGCGTTTGAATCTGGAGGCGTTGCGCGCTCAAGGTTTGACAGTCTTACTCACCGAACTGTTGCCCGCCGCTTCGACGCCCCAGAGCGCCGCCGGCACGGCCCGGCATATTGCCGCCATGCCGGAGGCGGAACGCGGCGCCTATCTGACCAAGCTGATCCTTCAGCATGCGGGCGAAGTGCTAAGCCATCCCGACCCTAAATCCATCAGGGTCGATGTGGAGTTCATCACGCTGGGATTCGACTCATTGACCTCGGTGGAAATGAGCAGCCGGTTAGCGTCTGTCGTCGGGATACGGGTGCCCGCCACGGCGATTTTCGACCATCCGACGCCACAGGCGCTGACGCTGTACTTACTCGGCCAACTGAACGAGACGAATGAGGCGCCCCGTCAGCCGCCGCAGCCCGCCTCGCGCAGCGACGGGTACTACGGCCTGTTGCAGCAAGCCGTCCAGCAAGGGATGACGCATGAAGGTCTGAGCGTCATCGCCGGCGCGGCGCGGCTGCGCCCCCATTTCGCGCATTCCGAACACCGCCGGTACGCGCCAGAGGTCACCTGGCTGCGCCGGGAACCGCAAAAGCCGCTGCTGATTTGCCTTAACTCATTCATTCCGGCGGCTGCGAATCTCACTTACCAGCGATTGTGCTCCGCGCTAAACGGTCAATACAGCATGGTGACCGTACCGCTGCCCGGCTTCCAACACGATCCTCTGCCCGATAACGACTATGCGGCGGCCGAAGCGCTGGCTACCGCGGTGGAAAACTGCGCCGCGGGGCAAGCCTTTACGCTGGTCGGCTTTTCCACCGGCGGGCTGGTCGCGCACGCGGCCGCCCATCGGCTGGAAGCGCGCGGCATCCAGCCGCAAGCCGTGGTGTTGATCGATAGTTTCCCTCCCGCCGCGATGAGCGACGCGGCATTGGAGGACGTGCTGCGGGTGTGGATGGCGTCAAAAGGCGAATTCTGGTCAGACGAGGATGACGGCATCATGGCGCTGGCCTGGTATCTCGACCTGTTCGGCATGCGGTGGTCGCCCTCGCGATTGAGCGCGCCGGTGTTGATGCTCCAGGCGGCGGACTACCCCGCTTCCGCGCAACCCGAACGTTGGGCAAGCGAATGGCCGAACCTGGTCAAAAACCTCGCCACGCCGGGAAGCCACTTCCAACTGCTTACCGAGTATGTCGAGCACACGGCGCGCAATTTAGCCGTTCTGCTGCACGAGGCGGGGGACGGCGATGACCACAATGACAATGTCTCTACCAGGAAAAACCGTACGCGAGGAAAGACGCAAAAAGCGTAGCTGGCGTCTCGTTGCCGTGGCGCGTCACGGCAACGAGACATGATAACGATGGGATTTTCACAGGAGCTAATCATGATTGAAAAGCATTACTTATCCCTATTCAACGCGTCGGCGCTGTTCAAAAGTTTGGGTTTTTCCATCGTCGAAATCAACGACGACGCCCTCATTATGGAAATTGCCGATGACAACCCCTGTCATCAAGGCGGATTTGGCGTACTCGCCTCAACGGGCATCAACGGCGCGGTGGTCAGCGCCGCCCTGGAATCTGCGATAGGTTTATGCGGATTCCAGGCGCTTGGCGGCCAGCCTGCCGGAGTTATCGAATTGTCGGTAAAACTGCTGAGAGTGATACGCAAAAAACCCTGCCGGGTTGAAGCCCGCATCGACAATAAAAATCATCATCTGGCCTTTGTATCCGCAACGCTGTATAGCGCGCGCGGCGGTATTTGCGCCACAGCGACGGGCATCGTCGTTAAAAGCAAAAGCAGTGAAAGCCAGTCCGACGATCTCGATGAGCCGCTCAACGGCCGGTGATCCCGATATTCAGTCTTACGTCAGCGCAAGCGTCCCGTCACGCCTCGTTCCGCTGTTTTTATAGCGAAACCGGGGCGGTGTGGAAAAGCGCGCAAATTTAGGAAATGAATTTTTTCAGACAAGGAGTACGAAAATGACTACGGATTTTGCTATTCCAAAAACCATGAAAGCCTATCTTATTCGGCCTGAACGCTATGGCGATCCTATTACCGCCATTCAACCCGAGATCGTCAATATTCCCGAACTTTCCCCCCAGCAGGTGCTGATTAAAGTCATGGCCTCCGGGCTGAATTATAACAATGTCTGGGCCGCCTCCGGGAAACCGGTGGACGTCATTTCCGCCCGCCGTAAAAAAAATAAACATGCCGAACCTTTTCATATCGGCGGTTCCGAAGCCTCCGGCATTGTCTACGCCGTAGGCGGCGAAGTCAGTAACGTCAAGGTCGGCGACGCCGTTGTCATTTCCTGTTCGGTCTACGACGCGACGTCCCTTGAGTCCCGCGTCGCTGCGGACCCGATGTTTACCCGTAGTCAGGAAATCTACGGCTATGAAAGGAATTACGGTTCGTTTGCCGAATATACCGTGGTGGAAAACTACCAGTGTTATCCCAAACCCGATTTCCTGACATGGGAAGAGAGCGCAACGCTGATGCTGAACGGCCCCACCGCCTATAAGCAACTGACGCACTGGGCGCCGAATATCGTAAAACCCGGCGATCCCGTGCTGATTTGGGGGGCGGCCGGCGGGCTGGGATCCTTATCGGTGCAAATAGTGAAAGCTCTCGGCGGGCTTCCCGTCGCGGTGGTGTCCAGCGAAGAGAAAGGAGAATACGTACGCGGACTCGGCGCCGTGGGATATATCGTCAGGCGGAAATACTCACATTTCGGACGGCTTCCCGATGTCACCACCGATGAACACGCCTCATGGTCAAGAACCTTCGCCAATTTCAGGCGCGACTTTTTTAAAGCGCTGGGTAAAAAGGAACTCCCCAAGCTGGTGATCGAGCATTCCGGCCAGGACACCTTCCCGACCTCGCTGCAAATCTGCGATCATTCGGGCATGGTTGTCACCGTCGGCGGGACATCCGGCTATAACTGCGATTTTGATGTCCGTCACCTCTGGATGCACCAGAAAAGAATCCAAGGCTCCCACTATGCCAATATTCGGGAATGCTGGGAATTTCTCCACCTGGTTAACCAGAAAAGAATCGTTCCGACGATGAATAGGGTGTTTAAGTTTGATGAAATACCGTATGCCCATCAGCAGCTCTTAGAAGGGAAAATATATGGCAATGCCGCGGTGTTGATCAATGCAACGTCGCCCCGACTCGGTTCGGTTACCGAGCAGGCGGATACAACAACGGGCAACCCCGACTTTAAAACACCATTGCTCGCGTAATCCCGTGACGACCGTGAATTTGTTGCAATAAAACGTCAGCGACAGCCCCCGGCATGAGCGTTAGCCTCGCCATGCTTATAAAACCTGACCGTCAGAAAGCGCTCCCGCCGGAGTGCTTTCTGATTTTCTATTAACCACTAATGGGAATGAGGAAGAATCTCCCCAACCGGCAGTCAGTACTTCAGGCGCTGCGAGGCCATTTTGCAGGCCATTGATGACGCAGACAGTGAAGCCAGTGGAACCGCTGAAATACCTGCTGGTACGCTGCGGCTCAATGCCCCGGTGACATTTGGACGCTATGCCCTGGTAGGTTTCCTCTGCCAATTTCTTCAGCGCTATCCGCAAATCAGTATTGAACTCATACTGTCAGACGAAGTTATCAACCCGGCCTCAGAAGGTTTTGATGCGGTGATCCGCATAGGCGAGCTGGATAAAGACCTCCGACTGGCAGCAAAGCCGTTATCCGCGTATCGGTTTATTGCCTGCGCTGCGCCTGAATACCTGGCAAAGCACGGCTGGCCGCGGCACCCCTCCGACCTGAAACATCACCAGTGCCTTGGTTTTTCCCCCTGGCAGGCAGGGTTAACCCATCGCTGGCCGTTTATCAGCGCAGGTGGACTCAGTGAGGTGATGGTGAGTTCCCGGCTGGCGATTAACGATTGGGGCGCCATGCTGGAAGCGACGTTAAAGGGGGCTGGAGTGCTGATTGGCTATGAAAAAGCGCTTGAGCAACCGCTTAAGCAAGGACAGCTTGTGACCATCCTCGCTGACTATCGATTTCCCGAGCGAGCAATGCATCTGCTGTATGATCCCTCGCGTGCAAAAGAAACCCGCTATAAAGTTTTCATCGATGCGTTATGTCAATATTTCAACGAATGAACAATTTCATGCACTGCCAGATCGCTATCCGCCGGCGCCGGGAATAGCTGATGTTTTCAACGGAACCACTCGTTAAGTTAACCTGCCGTGTTATCCCCCATAAATAATTTAGCTGAAAAGTGCCAGCGCGATACGATTCATATGTAATACTTATTGATAACAGGCAAAGAATAAACTTTTCCTTGTGACTCTCTCTATTTTACAGAGGGATCGCATGTCGTACTAAAATCCCATGACGACGTTATCGTGATTGCCGTAATTATTGTATTTACATTACCAGCAAGCCGTTTTATCACACTACTCTATTTATTATACCCTTTAATAATTTCAAATAAAATAAATCCCATAATCAAAACTCATCATGAGTAGAAGTAACCTTTTTAATTACTATTTTCCGTTTTTATAAAAAAAATAATGCTGTATATATTCATAAACAACACAGTCCATAATAATTCATGAACCATCTGCTTTTCCGAAAAATTCATTGGGTATTAGACAAATAAACGGACCAAGTTATATGAAGAATACAATCGCTATTGTCGGCGCAGGATCTTTAGGCAGCGCATTAGTCAAAAGACTACTTGATTGTGGCTATCCGGTGTCGGTATTTAACCGAACCAGAGATAAAGCCGATCGCTTGATCGATTATGGAGCGACACCGGTTTATAAAATACAGGATATTTTTAACGACCGTTGTCTTATTGCTATCGCCTGTCTAAAAGATGCGGACAGTATCATCGCAACATTTAAGCCGCTGCTCAATAGCCACGGCAATCCTGTTCAGAAAAAACTGCTGATTAATACAAGTACGCTGGGACCGGAAGAATCCCGTCGCGTTGAAGCGTTTATGCGGAAAATTCCGTTGGAATACGCAGAGCTGCCGGTTTCCGGAGGGCCTGAAGGCGCGCTTCAAGGCAAGCTGGTTGCTTATATGGGGCCGGTAGCGGATATCTTTCGCCCGATAATCCTGGAGATTGTAGCGGCCCTGTGTAATCGCTATTCGTTGATGAGCAGTAATCACCATGCTCAGGCAATGAAGGTGGTTAATAATTATTGTGAAGCGATGAATATGGCTGTCGCCGCCGAAGCCATTTCTCTGGCGGAAGAAATAGGATTAAGCAAAGAGGAGATTTGTGAAACCTTGCCGCTGGGCCGAGGCCGATCCGTTTATATGGATGTACTATTAGATAAATATCAACGTGCTGACCGCTCTATTTCTTTTCCACTGGATCTTCGCGTTAAAGATCTCTTACTGGCCGCGCCTATTTTCGAACAGAGCGGCATCCAGAGTTTTTTCTATCCACAACTATCTGAAGCTTATAAAAAAGCATTAGCAGATAACCCGTCCCGTGTTGATCAGAGCGCCTATTTTGAGTTTTTTAAGGCCTACAACCATAAGTAATTATTTATTGATATAAGAGGAACCGTTTATGAAAAATCACCGTCATCTTACAAGCACCACGCCGGATAAACGCCGTCATACTTTGAAGCAGGTGCTGGAAAATAAACAAAGTATCCGGGTGATGGAAACGCATAGTCCGCTGGCCGCGTTGCTGGTAGAGCAGGCTTCTTATAACAAGGATGGAAAAGTAATTGAATTTGACGCCTTTTGGTCAAGCTCATTAACCGATTCAACCGTACGGGGTAAACCCGATATTGAATTGTTGTCGCTGAGTAGCCGTTTAAATAGCATTGCAGATATTTTTGATGTTACGACCAAACCCTTAATCCTCGACGGTGATACAGGCGGACAAATAGCGCATCTGCCTTATCATATCAATGCAGCGGAAAAAATAGGGGTATCTTCCATTATTATTGAAGATAAAACGGGTTTGAAGAAAAACTCCCTTTTTGGCACGGACGTAAAACAAACGCAGGATGACCCCGCCCGCTTCGCCGAGAAAATAGCCGCCGCCAAGTCAGCACAACTTACTGATGATTTTATGGTCATCGCCAGAGTTGAAAGTTTAATTCTGGATGCGGGAATGACGGATGCGATTGACCGGGCCCTCACCTACGTCGCTGCCGGCGCAGATGGCATCATGATCCATAGCCGTAAAAAAGACCCGCAAGAAATCATCGAGTTCTCACGAATATTTAAGAAGTCCGCGCCAAACGTCCCATTGGTCTGCGTTCCCACCAGCTTCAACGATATTACCTTCGATCAGCTTACTGATTATGGTTTCAATATTGTCATTTATGCCAATCATTTGCTGAGAGCATCCTATCCGGCAATGAGAAATATTCTTGAGGATATCTTAAAGAATGGCCGCACGCTGGAGATTGAGGATAAGTGCTTGCCGATAAAAGAGATCCTGGAGTTGATTCCCGGAACAAAATAACGCGCTCGACACCGTATTTAACGGTGTCTCTTTCTAAATACTCAAGAGAGATACTATGATTTCTGCAAACGATCTTATCGCGTTATTGCGTGAACACGAGGTGGATTTTTATACCGGCGTGCCGGACTCGCTGTTAAAAGAATTCTGTCGGGCGCTCTCCGCGGCAGACGATGGCATCAATCATGTCACGGCCTGCAATGAAGGGGCCGCCATGGGGATAGCCATCGGTCACCATCTGGCCACCGGCCACATTCCGGCGATTTATTTGCAAAACTCGGGGCTGGGCAATTTGGTCAATCCCTATTGCTCACTGGCCGATGTTCACGTGTACGCGATCCCTGCCCTGCTGATTATCGGCTGGCGCGGAGAGCTCACCGACAGCGGAGAGCAGTTGCATGATGAGCCTCAGCACGTCAAGCAAGGCCAGGTCACGCTGAGCTTGCTGGAAACGCTGGATATTCCTTATTACGTCGTTGACGGCAATCAGGCGGATTTACCCGCCGAAGTGGCCTCACTGCTTGAACGGGCTAAACAGGAGCGGCGTGCGGTCGCGCTGGTATGCAGAAAGAACACGTTTTCGCCGACGCTCGCCGATGTGCATATTCCCAACCCGGCGGCGGAAAAAGGGGTAATGACCCGTGAAGAGATCGTTGCCTGCTGTCTTGAAATTCTGCCGCCTTCTCTGCCCATCGTCAGCACAACCGGTATGCTTTCGCGCGAATTGTACGAACTCCGCGAACGGAACCAGATCAGTCATGAAAAAGACTTTCTTACCGTAGGCGGCATGGGCCACGCCTCTCAGATTGCGCTGGGTATTGCGTTGGCCAATCCGCAACGGCAGGTGGTGTGCATGGATGGCGATGGCGCGGTACTTATGCATCTGGGGGGATTGACCAATACCTCACAGGTAAATAACATCCTGCACATCGTCATCAATAACGGCGCTCATGCCTCGGTCGGCGGTCAGGTCACTCTGGCCGCCAACCTGCGCCTGTCGGATATCGCCCACGCCATCGGTTACAGCTATACGCAAACCGTCACCACGGCGCTGGAGCTGGCGCTAAGCCTTACCCACGCGCTGTCACGACCGCAAAACGCCTTTATTGAAGTGCTATGCCGCACCGGACACCGCGCCGATCTCGGGCGCCCTAAACGAACGCCCATCGAAAACAAAACCGACTTTATGAATTTCCTGCAAACGTAATCGTGCACCCGTCGCCATTTATGTCGGGCTGACAAGTGCCAGCCCCCGAGTGGCGCTGATGCTGACATTGTCATCTGTAGCCGGATAACGGCACGCAGAGACGCTGAAAGTTATCCACTTTGACAGGACAGGCTAATGATTAATACCGCTATTCGCCAGCACTGGATGTCAGTGCTGGCCCATAGTCCGACGTCAGAATTGACCGAACTGTGGCAGTCTCTCAACCTGACGCCCGAGTATCACCTGATTCGATCCCCCGAGGTCGGGTTGCTTCAGGTTCAGGGACGTATGGGAGGAGAAGGACGACGTTTCTTTATGGGAGACGTGACCGTCACCCGTGCGGTAGTGCAGCTTTCAGGCGATGATAACGGCGGCTACGGCTACAGTTATGTTATCGGTCGCAATAAAGCGCACGCCGAACTGAGCGCGCTCATTGATGCGCTATTACAAATACCCTCGCAGTACGATTTACTTCAGGTACGCTTGATTACCCCGCTGCACACCCGGCTAACCGCAAAGCGTCAGCAGCGGAAACGAGAGATTGCCACCAGTCAGGTCGACTTCTTTACTCTGGTAAGGGGGGAAGACTAATGAAGCTACTCAATGGATTTGCCGATCCCGTTGACGATGCGCAACGCGCGTTTCGGCTGATACTGAAAGCGATGAGCGAGCCCGGCTTGCCGGTTACGTTGAATGACGGCCCGGACTGGCAACCGCTATCCCCGGCGACCAGCGCCGTCTTGCTCACCCTGGCGGACAATGAGACGCCGCTCTATCTTTCCGCTCCGTTCCGCGACGATCGGATTATCCACAATCTGCGTTTTCATACCGGGGCGCCGCTAACCGACCAGGCTTCTCAGGCGGCGTTTGCGGTGCTGGATAATGCGTTTCCCGCCACGCTGCTGGATGCGTTTGCCGGCGGCAGCGATGAATCCCCGCATTACAGCACCACACTGATCCTTGAAGCGCCTTCGCTCACCGGTGCGCCCCCCTTGACCTTAAGCGGCCCTGGCATTCAGCAGCGGCGTACCTTTAGCGTACCGCTCCCGGAACACGTCAGACACTATCTCTGCCGCCGTCCGGTCGCCTTTCCGCAGGGACTGGATTTCATTTTCACCTGCGGCCGGCAATTACTGGCCGTTCCGCGCACAACCCATGTGGAGGAGAGCTAATGTACGTTGCAGTGAAAGGCGGCGAAAAAGCGATTACCGCCGCGCATCGCCTACAGGAACGACTACGCAGAGGCAGCGATGCCGAACTGGGTTGTCGGCAAATAGAGCAACAGTTGGAGCTTGGCGTACAGCGGGTGATGAACGAAGGGGGAATTTACGATACGCAACTCGCCTCGCTCGCCATCAAACAGGCCAGCGGCGATCTGGTGGAAGCGATCTTCCTGCTTCGCGCCTATCGAACCACGCTGCCGCGCTTTATGGTCAGCGAACCGCTCGATATGGCGGGCATCCGGCTGGAGCGGCGAATTTCCGCCATTTATAAGGATCTGCCCGGCGGCCAGATTCTGGGGCCGACCTACGATTACACCCACCGCCTGCTCGACTTCGGGCTGTTAAATGAGCATGACGCTCCGCCGCTGGCTCAGTCAGACGAACCGGCCGCAACGCCGACGGTAACCTCGTGTCCGCGCATCTTTGAAATGATGACCCGGGAAGGCTTGATTAGCGCCGAAAATGATGACGGCAGCGAACCTGATGATATTACCCGCCATCCTATCAGTTATCCCTGTAGCCGATCGGCCCGTCTGCAACAGTTGGTCAGAACCGATGAAGGATTTTTGCTGGCGCTGGGCTATTCCATTCAGCGCGGCTACGGCCGTAATCACCCTTTTGTCGGCGAAATTCGCACCGGCTACGTCAGCCTGAGCTGCACCCCGGAAGAGCTGGGTTTTTCGATTGAGATCGGCGAAATATTGCTGACCGAATGTGAAATGGTCAACAACATCAAAACCACCGACACAGGCTGCCCTTGTTTTACCCGCGGTTATGGCCTGGTATTCGGCCGGGCGGAACGCAAAGCGATGTCGATGGCGTTGGTGGATCGCGCGCTGAGAGCCGCCGAGTACGGCGAAACGGTTGCCGGACCGGCACAGGACGAAGAGTTCGTGCTGTCACATGCCGACAGCGTGGACGCCTCCGGCTTCATCTCACATCTGAAACTCCCTCATTATGTCGATTTTCAGTCTGAATTGGATCTGCTTAGGCAGTTACGCCGTGACTTTGAGGAGGGGCGTCATGAGTGATGATATTTTAACCGGCTACAACATGGGGTATCTGGACGAACAGAGTAAACGGATGATCCGCCGGGCGATCCTCAAAGCGGTGGCGATCCCCGGCTTTCAGGTTCCTTTCGGCGGACGCGAAATGCCGATGCCCTATGGCTGGGGAACCGGCGGCATCCAGGTGACCGCCAGTCTGATCGGGCGCGACGATACCCTGAAAGTGATCGACCAGGGCTCGGACGACACCACCAACGCCGTATCCATCCGCCACTTCTTTCAGCGGGTGGCGCAGGTCGCCACCACTACGCGGGTCGGCGAGGCGACATTGATTCAAACCCGGCACCGCATCCCCGAAAACCCGCTGCGCGCCGATCAGATCATCGTATACCAGGTGCCGATCCCTGAGCCTCTACGCTTTATCGAACCGCGGGAGACCGAAACCCGCAAGATGCATGCGCTGGAAGAGTATGGCGTGATGCACGTTAAGCTGTACGAGGATATTGCGCACCACGGACATATCGCGACGACTTACGCTTACCCGGTATTGGTCAACCATCGTTACGTGATGGATCCCTCGCCGATCCCCAAATTCGACAACCCCAAAATGGATATGATGCCGGCGTTGCAGCTATTCGGCGCCGGACGTGAAAAACGCATCTACGCGTTGCCCCCCTTTACTTCGGTAAAAAGCCTGGATTTTGAAGATTATCCTTTTTCCGTTCAGCAGTGGGACGAACCCTGTGCGTTATGCGGCGCCAGGAACAGCTTTCTGGATGAGGTGGTGCTCGACGATCGCGGAAATCGCATGTTTGTCTGCTCCGACACCGATTTTTGCCAGCAGCAGCGAGAGGAACAAGGATTATGAAACCGTCACAAATGCAGCAGCAGTCGTTATTGAGCGTTCGTAGTCTGACCCATCTGTATGCGCCCGGCAAAGGCTTCACCGACGTTGATTTTCAGCTTTATCCCGGCGAGGTGCTGGGGATTGTCGGTGAGTCCGGCTCAGGAAAAAGCACCTTGCTTAATGCGCTGTCAGGACGCCTGAAGCCGCAGCAAGGCCAGGTTCTTTACCTCGATAAAGACAATACCGAGTTGGACGTATACGGCATCAGTGAAAACCGGCGTCGACAGATTCTGCGTCGCGACTGGGGCGTCGTCCATCAACACGCGCTTGATGGCCTGCGTTCCCGGGTTTCCGCCGGCGGCAATATCGGCGAGCGGTTGATGGCCATCGGCCACCGTCATTACGGTTATATCCGCCGGCAGGCGGAAGAGTGGCTCGAAAGCGTCGAAATTCCGGCGGATCGGCTGGATGATTTTCCGACCACCTTTTCCGGCGGTATGCAGCAGCGTCTGCAAATCGCCTGCAATCTGGTTACCTCCCCGCGCCTGATCTTTATGGATGAACCCACCAGCGGACTGGATGTCTCGGTACAGGCACGCCTGTTGGATCTGTTGCGCAATCTGGTGATGGAAATGGGGCTGGCCGTCATTATCGTCACGCATGACCTGGGCGTCGCCCGGCTACTGACCCACCGGCTGATGGTTATGCAGCAGGGTCGGATCGTAGAGAGCGGGTTAACCGACCGGGTACTTGACGATCCCCTCCATCCTTATACCCAACTGCTGACGTCGTCTGTGCTGATGTAGTCATGGGGAAAACGTTCATTACCTGTTGACGAGCAACACGGGAGCAACACTATGTGTGATTCAACATCTGAAATACAGGTTGCGGTAGAAAATCTATCCAAAACTTTTGTATTGCACAACCAGCGCGGAGTCCGGCTACCGGTACTATCGGCTATCAATTTGCAGGTTAAAAAAGGGCAGTGCATCGCGTTGCACGGTCATTCAGGCTGCGGCAAATCCACCTTGCTGCGCTCACTTTATGCCAATTATCAGGCTGATGAAGGGCATATCTGGATCAATCATCGGCAGCATCCGGTGGATATCGTCACGGCCGGCGCCCGCACCATTTTTGCCGTCCGTCGCGAAACGCTGGGCTGGGTAAGCCAGTTTTTACGCGTGATCCCGCGCATCAGTACGCTGGACGTCGTGATGCAGCCGCTACTGGAACAAGGGGTGGAGAAAGCGGAATGCGCGGCAAGGGCCGAGCAATTGCTGTCCCGGTTACGTATTCCATCGCGTCTGTGGTCATTGGCGCCTTCGACCTTTTCCGGCGGCGAACAGCAACGCATCAACATCGCGCGGGGTTTTATTACCGATTATCCCATCCTGTTGCTGGATGAACCCACCGCATCCCTTGATGATAAAAATCGCCGCACCGTGGCGGCGCTAATCGAGGAAGCCAAACTGCGGGGAACGGCGATTATCGGCATCTTTCATGACAAAGAAATCCGCGAACAGGTGGCGGACAGCCTTTTCATCATGCCGGACCCTGCATCGGGACAGGGAGAAAAACCATGATTATCAATAATGTCAAAATAGTGACGGAAAACGAGCTGATGTTGGGTTCGGTCGAAATAACCAACGAAATCATTCATCACTGTTCAGACTCCGTCAGCCAGCTACCGCAGGCGCTGGATGGCGAAGGCGGCTGGCTGCTGCCAGGGTTGGTTGAACTGCACACCGATAATCTGGAAAAGTACTTTACCCCGCGCCCCGGCGTAAGCTGGCCGGCAAACTCGGCCATGAAAAATCACGATGCGGGAATTATCAGCAGCGGTATCACCACCGTACTGGATGCGGTGGCGATTGGCGATGTGCGGGCGGGCGGCGATCGCATGGAGAACGTGCAAAAGATGATCGACGCTATCCACTATAGCCGGCAGAACGGCCTGAATAGAGCCGAGCATTATCTTCATTTGCGCTGTGAGTTGCCCCATGAAACGACGTTGCCGCTTTTCGAGCGGTTGAAAAACACCCCGGAATTGTTGCTGGTTTCATTAATGGATCATTCGCCTGGCCAGCGGCAGTTCGTCTCACCGGAAAAATACCGCACGTACTATCAGGGGAAATATCATCTGAGCGACAGCCAGATGGATGCGTTTACCCAACAACAGATCGCTTTCGCCAAACGCTGGTCGCAGCCTAATCGCGAGGCCATTGCCTCGCAATGCCGGTTGCAGGGACTGGTTCTGTCCAGCCACGACGATGCGACCGCCGCACATACTGATGAGTCATATAAGCTGGGGGTCACTATCGCCGAGTTTCCCACCACCCGGGAAGCGGCGCAGACGGCGTATCAGCAAGGAATGCAGGTCATGATGGGCGCTCCCAATGTGATCCGTGGCGGATCGCACTCCGGAAACGTCTCGGCGCATCTGCTGGCGCAGGCGGGTCTGCTCACCATCCTCTCGTCCGATTATTTCCCCGGCAGTCTGCTGGAGGCGGTCTTTAAGCTTGCCCACGATGAAACATTGCCCTACACCCTGCCGCAGGCGGTCGCATTGGCGTCATTAACGCCGGCCAGGGCGCTGGGTCTGAATGACCGTGGCTCCATTGCCGAAGGAAAACGTGCGGATATGACGCTGGTCAGGGAATTCAAGGGGGAACCCTACATTCAGGCGGTCTGGTGTGGCGGGCGGAGGGTATTTTGATGGCCAGATTGATTTATCTTATCGGCGCCTCCGGCTGCGGCAAAGACAGTCTGCTGGGCGCACTGCGCGCGTCGGACACCAAACATATTCTAGTGGCCCATCGCTATATCACCCGCCCGGCGTCATCGGGCAGTGAAAACCATATCGCGCTCAGTGAGCGGGAGTTCCGGTTCCGTCATCGCCATGGGTTATTTTGTTTATCCTGGCAAGCGCATCAGTTGCATTACGGCCTAGGTATTGAAGTCGACGTTTGGCTGGAGAAAGGCATTGATGTGATTGTTAACGGATCGCGCGCCGATTTGCCGCAGGCGGACAAACGTTATGGCGATCGCCTGTTACCGATTTGCCTGACCGTTCCGCAAAAAATTTTGGAGCAGCGTCTGAGAAAACGCGGGCGGGAGAACGAACGGCAGATTGCAGAGCGTCTGCGTCGCACGGTGAACTATCAGGCAACCGTGCCAACGAGCTGCGCATATTTGTCCAATACCGGTCCGCTGGAGCAGACCGTCCAGGCTTTTTGGCAATGGTTGAATAAAACTGAAGACCCCGCCCCGGCAGGGAGACGGTTCGATGACTAACTCCCCCCGGTTCTCGCTAACCTTTACCGGCACCGGCGGCGTTCACGCCGCCCCCCTCTTTGGCTGCCAGTGCCCGGCCTGTCTGCGGGCGCGTACGATGCCAAAACATCTGCGGCGCCCCTGTAGCGCGCTGATAGATTGCGAAGGAGAACTGACATTGCTGGATGCCGGGCTGGACGATTTATCACAACGTTTTCATCCCGGTCAGCTACAACGCATTTTGCTCACGCACTATCATATGGACCATGTCCATGGACTGTTTCCCTTACGCTGGGGAAAGGGAACGCCTATTCCGGTTTACTCTCCCCCCGACCCTGTTGGCTGTGACGACCTATTCAAACACCCGGGTATTCTGGATTTTCAATTTCTCAAGCACCCGTTCCAAGCTTATCCTATGGGGAATATGCGTGTTACCCCCGTTCCGCTCAACCATTCTCGTATAACCTGGGGCTACGTTATAAGCTGGCGGCACAGCAAGATTGCTTATCTTACCGACACCAGGGGATTACCGGCGAATACCTATCATTTTCTGTCTCAGCAGAAGATAACCTGCCTGATTATTGATTGTACTTATCCGCCAGGCGAGCAAAGAAACCACAATGATATTAATCAGGCAACCGAGTTATATTACGCCCTACGCCCCGGCAGAATGCTGCTGACGCACATCGATCATACTCTGGATGAGTGGTTAATAACCCATAGGCTTCCGACAGGAATGGCGGTGGCGCAAGACAACCAAACCCTTTGCCTTGACTAACCGCCGCCATCAGGAGGTACGAGAATAGCGGCATATACTTAATGAGCAAACTTTATTGAATATCTCTATTAAGAATAAGGTTCTAAAAATGTTTTCTTTTTATAACACAAAAATTATTACTCAATATAATTCACTGAATCTACTCTTTCCTCGATGATTTCGTTTTTCAGAAAATCATTCAGCAAGATAATATTTTTATTATAAATATGATTTTTCGGCCATACGAAATAATATCCATTTCCAGTACGGACTGCGTTTTTGAATGGCAGAACGAGCGTTTTATTTTCAAGTTCCCTCATCACCATGTTTATATCAACAATGGCTACGCCCAATCCATGAACGGCAGCGCTTATGGCAAAATCCATCGAGTCAAACTCGTTCTTATGAGCAACTTTTAGTCCAATATCCCCACGCATCCCTTCACACCATAACGACCAGTGATCTGCTTTTGATTTGGAGTATAAAAGATTAATCCGGAGACCGTTAATATCGCCGCATCGCGGCAACACGCCAGGGGCGCAAACAGGAATCAGCCATTCATCAAGCAGCCGGGTAACCTCCCATTCTTTAGGAAAATCACCGTTCCCATACTGGATAGCTCCATCATATTTACCTCCATTAAAATCAATGCATTCCAAATTAAGGCCGTTACTATCCAATCCAACCATTGGATAATCTTTCTTAGTATATAGTTTTCTGATTATCGCAATAAGCCAGCGTAACGAAAAAGTTGTCGGCGCTCGAATTTGTAACATATCCCTCTCGCCAGAAAACTGCTCGCATGCGATACATAGAGAGGTAAACGAAAGTTGAATTTCTTTAGCAAAACATTCCCCGTCAGGCGTTAACAACACCCTGGGACCCTTTCGTTCAAATAACCTACGGCCAAAAAAAACTTCAAGTGTATGAATATGTTTGCTGATTGCGCTTTGTGTAATAGATAACTCATTCGCTGCCTGAGTAAATGATTGGTGGCGAGCTGCTGACTCAAAAGCTTTTAATGCATATAGCGGAGGCATTTTTAACCAATCCATATCCATATACTCCTATAAAGGAATAATCCTTGTTATTATTTAGTTACCACGATCGAGCCTACTTTTTACCGTAGGTAGGGAAATATCGCAATAAGATTCCTCTGTTAAAATACGATTAACAATATAATTAAATAATTTTAAATATAATAATAATAAAATAATGAATCACGGTTATTATTTAATAACAACATCTCCTGCTTTATAAAAAAGCATTTAAAGTTAAATCCCAACATGATGATTTTTTTACATAAATCTTACATAATTCATGATCGTCTCCCGGGTTAACGGCAGAGATGAGTCATGGCGTTATTTCTCGTTATCCCTTGCTAAGCTATCTGCTCCGGGAGAAGAGAATGACGAGAAATTTAGATGGCTAGGCCGTTTGGATGGCAACTTTTCCCGGAGAAAATTTGAACGCTGCTTACTGCGGCCCCAAAGGAGCGAGGCCCAGAAAAGGGCCAGGTCCCTCAGCCGACACACATGCAATGTGAAGTATGACGAGTGCAACTATTTTCCCTGGTGAAGGACATTGTTCACTTAATCCTGTGAATCTGACATTATATATATCTTTATCTTTTATGTTCGCAGTACGATTCTACGATACCGCAATACGCGCGCGTTAGAACGGGTAAAGATCACCCTTGTTTGATAAAAAAATTTATGTTATTAGCCAACTTTCAAATCAGCAAACATACTTCAATATGTTAATAATAAGGAGACGAAGAATAAAATGAATTTGAATATCACCGATAACCCGGATAAAAACGAAGAAGAGTTTGTTATTCAAAGCCTGTGGAAACACAATCAGCAATATGACGACGTGGATATTCATCCATTATTTTTAAACGTCAAGGACGATACCGGCGCCATCGTTGCCGGGCTGGTCGCCAGAACCTGGTGGGGAGGCCTTGAAGTTCAATACCTGTGGGTCGATGAGAAACACAGAAAAAGCGGACTGGGCCGCCAGTTGATGCAAAAAGCCGAGGAAGAAGCGCTCAGACGGGGTTGTCATTTGGCCTATGTCGACACGTTCAGTTTTCAGGCGCGAGGCTTTTATGAAAAACTGGGATATCGCGAATACGGGAATCTTCCGGGATATGCGCACAAGCACACACGGCATTATTTAGCAAAATTGATCCGCTGAGTCAGCATCAGTCTCAAGGGAGGGCAGGATGCCATCATCACATAAAAGCACCAATGACTATATCCGCAACCTTATTACCATGATGGAGTATCTGAATGAGCCATGGGGTATTAAAGATTTAGAGTCGCGCCATGTCTACATGAATAAAGCCGCCTATCTTTATACCAATACTCCCTTGGATTTTGATATTGAGGGGAAGCTTGATGATGAATTTCCCGCCAGTTGGGCGGAGTTATCCGATGACTTAAAAGAGCACGATCGCCGGACTGAAAATAGCGCGCAACGCGTTACCGTCATAGAAACCCATTTTTGGTATGGCAAAAAAACGCTCACGCCTTTCATTAGCGAAAAAATTCCGATATTTAATGCAGATAAAATCTGTATCGGAACCATGTGGAACGCCAGGCAACTTAATACGCTGTCTCCGTTGGTTTATATCAATCATAAAAAACCGACCATATTAAAGACCGAATTAACCGACACTATTTTCACCAAGTCTGAGCTTGATATTATTTTTCTGATATTACAGCGATTCACGCATAAAGAAATCGCCAGAAAAATGAACGTCTCATATAAAACCATAGAAAATAGAGTGTATAACATGTATCAAAAGGCGAACGTACACTCATTGAATCAATTTGAAGAATTTTGCTACCAACTGGGGCTGGATAATTATGTTCCAAACGCACTTATAGAAAAAGGCATTCAATTTATTTAAATATAAGGAAACATTTTCAGATGGAAAGAATAGATGATTACCCGGTAAGTCGGGTGCCGATGAGCGTGCGGCTTCCCTTCTTCAATGTGGCATTGGTTCACATAGGCATGCTAACCGCGCTGGATCAATTTATGCTAGGCGCGGTGCTGGGCAACTCAATGACATTGACCAATGCCTATATCTCGATTTTTATCGGCAGCGCGATCTTTGGGATTGTGACGTTGGGGCTCGGTTATGCGGGAATGAAAGAGGGGTTATCCGGTAGTCTGCTGGCCCGATGGTGCGGCTTCGGGCGCGTGGGTTCGGTATTGATCGGCGTGGTGATCGCCATCAGTCTGTTAGGCTGGTTCGGGGTGCAAAACGCCGTATTCGCCAAAGCCCTTAACTTCGCCCTGGGCGATAAATTAGGCTTTGGTTGGTCGGCCGCAATATCCGGCGCGGCGCTGACGATTCTGGTGGCCTTTGGTTTCAAAGCGTTAAAATTTACGGCGAAAATAGCCGTTCCGATGTTTATATTCATTGTCGGCTATATATCGGTCATGACCCTTACGGGGCATAATATCGCCGAACTGCTCGCTTCCGCTCCTACCGGGGAAGCCATTTCAATCAGCGCCGGGGCCACCATGGTGGTCGGCGGTTGTATTGTGGCAAGTTTAATTACCCCCGATATGACCCGCTACTCCAAAAAAGGCAACCATGTTTTCTGGATCACCATTTTGTCGATCATTGTGGGTGAATTCATCGTAAACGGTTTGGCAATATTAATCGCACGGGCGCTGAATACGGCTGATGTGGTGACGATTATGTCGCAAACCGCCGGGGGCATCGGGCTGATCGCGGTTATTTTTTCCACGTTAAGAATAAACGATATCAATCTTTATTCATCATCGCTGGGCATTGCCAACGCCATCGAAGGCATGACCGGCAGAAAACTCAGCTATATGTCGATCACGTTAGTGATTGGGTTTATCGGCACCTTTCTTTCCGTGATTGGTATTTTAGATAGGTTTGTCGATTTTCTCACTTTGCTTGGCGTTCTTTTCCCGCCGATTATCGGCATCATGCTGGTCGATTATTATATTTTACGTACCCATCGATCCTTGCTGACGGCCAGCCGGCAAGCGGGAAAACTGCCGGAAATAGCGGAAACCCCGCTGATCGGTTGGGCCGCCATCGTCGCGAGCATTGCCGGCGCCATCGTAGGATTCGCAATAGAGTGGGGCGTTCCATCGCTTAATTCATTGGTCGTAGCCAGTATTTTGTATTGGCTGATTAAAATAACGTATAGGCCATAATGTCCCAGTGGTGACGTAATTGGCGTGCTAACCGTATATCAGCGATTAATATACCGGACAGATAAAACAAGAGCGCCGCGGCGCTCCTGTTTCAAAACCGATGTGACCTCGCCCGTATTCGCGATACGGGGATGCTTTGACGCACTAATCATTGTCTGTTCAGGTCAATGGTTAACCAAGACATAAAGCAATACACTCGGGTCTATCCTCAAATAAAAAAAGGAAGTCCTGATGTCGGTAAAACAACATAGCATCGCCGTCATACCCGGTGATGGAATAGGTAAAGAAGTGATGCCCGAAGGTGTCCGCGTGATCCAACGGGCGGCGGAAAAATTTGGCATCGCGATACAGTGGGACTGGTTTGATTTCTCCAGTGCCGACTATTATCTCAGGCATGGGAAAATGCTGCCGGATGACTGGTTTTCTATCCTGAAAAATTATGACGCGATCTATTTCGGCGCGGTAGGCTGGCCTGAAATCCTCCCCGATCACATTTCCCTATGGGGATCGTTGCTGCAATTCCGCCGGGAATTCGATCAGTATGTCAACCTGCGTCCCTGTCGGTTAATGCCCGGCATTAAAGCGCCGCTTGCCGGTCGTGAAGCCGGCGACATTGATTTCTATGTGGTGCGGGAAAACACCGAGGGCGAATACTCCAGCGTAGGCGGCACCCTGTTTGCCGGCACCGATCGTGAAATCGTCATTCAGGAAACGGTGATGACGCGCGTGGGCGTCGATCGTATCCTGAAGTTTGCCTATGAACTGGCGATGAAACGCCCGAAAAAACATCTGACCTCCGCCACGAAATCGAACGGTATCGCCATAACCATGCCTTACTGGGACAGTCGGGTGGCTGAAATGGCGAAACAGTATCCGGATATTAAGGTTGATAAATTCCACATCGATATTCTGACCGCCAATTTTGTCCTGCATCCGGATTGGTTTGACGTCGTCGTCGCCAGCAATTTATTTGGCGATATCCTGTCGGATCTGGGGCCGGCCTGTACCGGTACGATAGGCATCGCCCCTTCCGCCAATATCAACCCGGAACGCCATTTCCCCAGCCTGTTTGAGCCGGTTCATGGTTCGGCCCCGGATATTGCCGGCAAAGGATTGGCCAACCCCATCGGTCAGATATGGTGCGGCGCGATGATGCTGGAACATTTAGGCTATCCAGACGCAGGCGCGGCGGTATTGCGGGCGATTGAAGACGTTTTGTCTCAAGGCCCGCAGGCCGCTCCCCTCACCCGCGATCTCGGCGGCAGCGGCAATACCGCAACATTGGGTAAAGCGATTGCGGAACGGCTGTGACAGAAAAAACCGGCTTGCTGTTCCGGCGATTTACTGGCGTTAACCCATAAAAAGGCGCGTATCAACGCCCCAGCCGGTGTTAACACGATATTGTTGATAGGCTAAAATAGTGATCTACACCACATTTTTTAGCAACACCGGTTAATAGCAAGCTGATTTATAGACGGACTTTCTATAAAAACCCCAATCCGCTGGTGATGATTTTTTCACGGCAGTAGGATCGATGCGATTTTATCGTCAAGCGAAGGAGGTTAACGTGTACAAAGCGTATGACAGATATAGAAATCCGATCGATTCCGGCTGCCGTGTTATGCAAGCCGGTTCCCGCCTGGTTGGAACCATTGCGGCGATCCATGCGGAAAATCTGAAACGAGAAGAAGTGCGCCGTTCAAAATGCGTCGAGCTACAGGGCGTAAGCGGCTATTTTGCCCCAGAAGAACTGATGCGTCTTGGGCGCACCTGACGTTTATACTCGTCATGCTTCACGTTGCATGTACGCTGGCGGGTCGAATTATTTTAGTCTTTACGACCCCGCTCCGGTTATTCGGGCGCCGTTCCGTCGCCCGATATTGTGTCTCAATAAGCATCCCTCAGCCCAGCTGAGCTAAAATCAGGCATGCTCGAACCAATCGCTGTTCTGCTCGGCAATGGGCGTAATCGAGTAAATCAATTCCTGCAAATGTTCACGAATCGCCCTTTCCGCCGCATCGGGATCGCGGGCTTTCAACCCGTTGAAAATAAGATAATGTTGCTGAATCAGGCTCATCGGCGGGGAAACCTGACTTAAACTGAGAAAGCGCACCCGGTCCATTGTCGCTTTAATCGACTCAATGGTTTCCCACGCCAGCGGGCAATTTGCAATCTGCGTCAGAAATTGATGAAAGCTATCATCCAGGCTGAGAAACTCGCGCATCTGTTGGTTCTGCGCCGCCAGTTCCTGGCGGCGCAAGTTATGTTCCAGCATCAACAGTTGTTCATCGGTGACCGACTCCGCGGCGCGGCGCACGATCGCGCACTCCAGCGCCTGACGGATGAAACGGGCATCGGCCACCCGCTGTTCGGAAATTTTCATCACAAAGGTGCCGCGCTGCGGCAGGATCTGTACCAGCCCGACATCAGCCAGCTTGATGAACGCCTCTCTGACCGGCTGACGCGATACGGCAAAACGCGTTGATATTTCTTTCTCGGACAGCAGCTTCCCCGGCGAAATATTGCATTCCACAATATCTTTACGCAGCACGCGATAAATCTGTTGGTTTACAGGTTCACTGTTATTGATCGTATCCATACCGCTGCTTTCTACCCAAAATATTTATTGATTGATGATACATGCATACTCAGGGCCATATCTATCTTATTTTCCCGGTATAAATCTGGCGAGATACGCCCATGTTTATGCCGGCGATACGACACAGTCTGCATACTGGAATACTATACTGCCGCCATCGGCAGTATAGTGAGGCGATTATCAGAATCGGCTAATACGTTAGCGAACCGTACATTATTTCCCCCCTAGTTTATGGCATCAGCAGATTAGGCAGGAACAGTACCGTCTGCGGAAAAATAAACAGAATACCGACGAAGATCAGGAAAGAAATTAAATAGGGAACAGAGGCGCGCATAAAGTGCAGCGTGTCGCATTTCAAAATGCCGCAAACCGTATACATACAGATCCCGACCGGCGGCGTATTTGCCCCGAGCAATGTCAAGGTGATGAACATAATGCCGAAGTGAATGGGGTCATAACCAATCTCTGTCACAATCGGCAGCAATATCGGCGTCAATAATAAGATAAGCGGGCTGGCATCCAATACCATGCCGATAATCAGCACCAGGGCAAAAATCAACAGCATGATACCCGTCGGGCTCTCGGTAAAATCAGTAATCAACTCGGTCATTGCCTGAGGCAGTTGATCCAATACGCTGATATGTCCGAGAATAAAGGCGGCCATCACCAGCAGCATAACAATACCGAGATCGCCTAACGTTTCCGTCAGCGTATCAAGAATGCCCTGCCAAGTGAGCTCCTTATAGATCAGTCCGCCGACAATCAGCGCATACAGCACGATGAAAGCGCCGGCTTCCGAGGTCGTAAACAGCCCTAAACGAATCACGACAATCAGAATAACGGGAAACATCAATGCCCAAAATCCCCGCCGGAAGCTAACCCAAACTTCTTTGAATGTCGGTTTTGATAACGTTTCCGGCTGGATCTTCATCCTGCGGGCCATGATGTAATTGGTGATCATCAGGGTGATGGTCAGCAGAAAACCGGGGATAATGCCGGCCAGGAATAGCTTGCCAATCGACACATTTCCGACAAAACCAAACAAGATCAGTAGGATGCTGGGCGGTAACGTGGCGGTTATCAATGACGCGAAAGCGATAACCACCGCCGTGTAGGCGCGTGGATAACCCCGGGCAATCATCGAGAAGCCCAGCATACGTGACTGCATGGAGGCGTCAGCCACCGCCGAACCCGCCACGCCCCCCATTAACATAGCCAGTAATACGTTAATTTGCGCCAGTCCGCCGATCATCCACCCGGTTAACAAACGGGCAAAATCCAATAATCTTTCGGTAATGCCGGTACGCGTCAGTAAATTCCCTACCAGAATAAACAACGGAACGGCAATCATCGGGAATGACTGTGTCGGCGCCGCAAATTTTTGAAAGGCGATCCCCAGAGGTAAAAAGTCGGAAGTAAAAAAATAGGCCAGGCTTGATAGGGCAATGACGAATCCAACCGGCATTCCCATCAGCATAAACAGTACAAACAACAAGCCAGTTAACCACATCATGATAAGTTCCCTTCTACAGAAGACGCTCTGGTGGAATTTACTTTCTCAATCAGTTGTTCAATGCAGGTAAACATAATCAACAAGCACCCCGTCGGAACCGCGGCGCTCAGGAAGATATGGCTAATTTCCGAAACCGGCAATACGTGAGCCCGCGTATCCCAGGTAAAGAGATATCCCGCATAGGCGCCGAAACCAAGAAAGGAAATAATCAGAATTTTATTAAGATAATCAATCACGTTTTGTATTTTTTCGGGCAAACGTTTGGATAAAAAATCGATTCCCATATTGCGGTGATTAGCCTGGGCATAATGAATAGAGAACATGCTGACCCATGCAAATAGCACCATCGATATTTCGATAGACCAGATTAATGGGTGCCCCACACAACGCCCAATCGCCGCAACCAAAATAAGTATCACCATGATGATAAACATGATTTTTGCGATGGCTATTTCTATTTTGATAATTTTTTTCATCTGCGATCTCTCAAACAACGTCCCGCCGCCAGGACGGGACTGTGGAAATGCTCATGACGATTACTGAATATCAAGAGCCTGTTGCAGACTGACCCGGGCTTGTTCCAGGCCGAGCTTATTGGGTACGTTGGCGCAGGATTGAGTAAAAGGCGCTAAATCGATGGTCGCGATCGTCGCCCCGCCTTTTGCCATTCTATCCAGCACCGCATTGCTCTCCTCGATGATCTTCTGAGACGCATAGGCTCCGGCATTGTAAGATTCTTCATGAAGTATCTGCTGAAACTCGGCGGGAAGCTGATCGAACCATTTACTGCCGACCACAATAGAGGTCATTAAATGGTAGTGGTTGGTCTTGGTGATATATTTGGCCACTTCATGGAGCTTGGAGCCATACAACGCAGTCGGGTGCGCTTCCGCGGCATCCACTACGCCGGTCTGCACCGCGGAATAGACTTCAGACCAGGCCATCGGCGTCGGCGCGCCGCCCATGCAATTGATCATTTCAATCACAATAGGCGCATCCGGCACCCTTACCCTGACGCCCCTCAAATCCGCTGGCGTAGAGAACGGTTTTTTGGTGATCATCATGCGGGAGCCCTGATACCAGTTGAACGAGAGGCTGACCAGACCTGACTTGCTCTGCAACTGGGATTCCCATCCCTTGAAAAGCGGCGTTGAGACCAGCTTTGAAGCCTCTTCATAGTTCGATAACAAGAAAGGAGCGTTAAGTATCGCCAACTCAGGTACAAATTGCGCCAACCTGCCGCCATCGGTCAGCACGCCGACGTTACTTCCGACCTGAGCCTGTTGAATCAATTCCCCATCGGCCCCCAACTGACCACTGGGAAACAGCCTTACTCTCACCTGTTTATCAGTACGTTGCTCAACATTTTTCTTAAACTCCTTAAACCCGGCATAAATAGGGTCGTCAGGCGCCAGGGCGGTGCTCAAATTAAATTCATAGGTTTTTGCCGCCAGCGAAGAAACCGCAAAGAGCGAAAGCAACGTCCCGAATACCATTTTTTTAAACATTCGTTGCGGAGATATATGAATGATTTCACTTTTTAATCTTAATGTATCGTTTGACATTTTTTATTCTCCAAAGGAAAAGTAGGGGTTTTAAACCGGCACCTTTGCATAACCTCCGCCCTGATATCCCCGGGAAAACCCGGGGAACGGGGATATTGATGCCATAAGCCGGATCATATTTTGTGACAACGATCACCTATACCGGCACGAATGAGTTAGGGTTACTCTTTCATATAACACTGCTACAGCGCTCCCCATTAAAATAAACCAACGCAACGATTAGCTTTATTTTCTCGTGGAAAGACAATTCCTTTTTTAAATACCTATTTCATATCAATGCATTAATAACCCGACTATACCGACAGGTTATTAACTCAACGTTTATTTATTCTCTCTAACGCCAAACCAACGGATTTCTTTGCGCCATGCGCCTGCAACAACGCATACGCCTCCGCAACCTGTTGCACGAAAAGCAAATTATCCGGCAGGTCATTGCCAAATACGTCGCGCAGGCTTAATAACGCCTTGATGCGTGCCTCGCCGTCCGCGCTTTGTGAAACCAGTTGCGCCAGTTTTTCCCGCTGCGGATCGCTGATGTCGATGGGTTGTCCGGCATCGTCCACGCCGCCGACGTAACGCATCCAGCCCGCCACCCCCAACGCCAGCAGGTTGAACGGCTCACCTTTCGCCAGATGGACGCGAATAGAATCCAGCATACGCTGCGGCAGCTTCAATGTTCCGTCCATCGCAATTTGCCAGGTACGGTGTTTCAGCCCGATATTCCGATAGCGCTCAAGCAGTGATTCGGCATAAGCGTCCAGATCGACATGCTCGACATGCAGCGTCGTCGCCTGCTCATCCAGCATCAGTTGACGCGCCGCCCGTACATAGTCCCGGTCCTGCATACATTCATCAATGTATTGATAACCCGCCAGATAGCCGAGGTAAGCCAGAAAAGAGTGGCTGCCATTCAGCATTCTCAGCTTCATTTCTTCATAAGGCAGCACATCCGTCACCAGTTCAGCCCCGACCTTCTCCCATGCGGGGCGCCCGGCGACAAAATTATCTTCAATGACCCACTGTCTGAACGGTTCGCAGGCAATGCCCACCGGATCCTGAATCCCGCCGATAACCTGGGTGATTTTCGCCAACGAATCCGGCGTGATGGCGGGAACGATCCGATCGACCATGGTGGAAGGGAAACTGACGTGGTTTTCTATCCACGCCGCCAGGTCGGCATCCTGCGCTTTAGCCAGGGCAAGAACCACATTGCGGGTGACGACGCCATTATTCGGCATATTGTCGCAGGACATCACGGAAAACGGCATCAGCGATTTTTCCCGACGTAGCCACAGGGCTTCGATAATCACCCCGGGCGCCGAATGGGGCCGCCGTGGGTGAGCCAGATCGTGCTGAATCAACGGATGATCCATATCAATGGATGCGGTTGACGGTAAGTAGCAATACCCTTTCTCCGTCACCGTCAGTGAGACGATGGCAATGTCCGGTTGCGTCATCACGTCGAACACCTTCTCAATACCATCGACTTCGCCGTGGAGAGCCTGACGAACCACCCCCACAACGCGGCCGTGCCAGCGGCTGCCGCTCATTTCACAGACGGAATAGAGTAAGTCCTGCTGTTTCAGATCGGCAATTTGCTGCTCGCCGCCGATCAGGTTGACTTCGCAATATCCCCAATCGCTGGCGTGCTCGGCGGCCAACTGGTCGGCATACACCGCCTGGTGAGCCCGGTGGAATGCGCCAAAACCGAGATGCACGATGCGGGTTTTCAATACATTGCGGTCATATTCAGGGACAATCGTTCCCTGCGACACCTTATGCAGATTGCTTTGTGAAAGATTCATCGAAAGACTCTCATTTCAAATTCAGTAAGCCACGCGGAAAGGTTTTATAAACTACCTCGCCAATTCCAGGATCTCTGCCCATACGCCGTCGTCCACCGGGATGCCATGTTGCAAATTTTCACGGCGGTTTTGAGCCGAGTGTTCCCCCGGGTAATAAACCGCTTTCTGCCCTTCGGCCGGTTCCGCCGTTTTGACATAATCAGCCACGCTGTCGGCCATACGGTTGCTGAACTCGCTGCCGCCAAGCTGAGCCGGATCAAAAACCATAAAAATCTGACTGGCGCCGGTACAGCTGCCCTTGCCTACCGTATCGATCTCATTGGTTGGACGACCGGCGGAAAGCAGCGCGGCCATGGCATCCAGCAGAACCGCCATGCCGGAACCTTTCCAATATCCGGTAGGAAGAATACGCATTGATTGTTCAATCGGGCCGGGGTCATCCGTCAGCCGTCCCTGGGTATCGTAACCGCCGGGGAAAGGCAGGCGTTCGCCTTTCAGGCGCGTGACCTGCAATTTGCCGTACGAATATTGCGACATCGCCATATCCAGCACCAACGGCCCTTTGTCGCGCGGCACCGCCATCACAAAAGGGTTATTACCCAGGCGGGTATTTTTCGCGCCCCATGACGGCATACAGGATTCCGTATTGGTCCAGCAAATCGCCGCCAGCCCTTTCTCCACCGTTTTCCACCCATAGGTGCCGCCCCGCATCCAGTGCGTGGTATTACGCAATGCCACGATGCCGATGCCATTTTCACGCGCTATTGCCGCGGCCTTTTCAACGGCGAACAGCGCGTTGGTGATGCCAATACCTTGATTGCCATCGTAAATTTCAATAACGCCCAATGATTTAACCAGCGTTGGTTCGGCATGGATATCCACCCAGCCCTTCTTCACATAATCAACAAAGCGCGGGACGCGATTCAAACCGTGTGAATAAATGCCGTCGCAGCTGGATTCAGTGTGAATCTGCGCGCAAATTTCCGCTTTCCGTTCACTTAATCCGGCATTTAAAAATGCTTTTTTCACCGTCTCTTTCATGACATCAAAATTGATTCTTTGCATTTTCGTTATCTCATCTTTTAATTAGCCGCCGAGCAAATAAACCGGCAACCACAGTGCAATATTGGGATAGGCGATAATCAGCCCGACAACGATCAACTGGAGAATAACAAAGGGAATAACACCGGTATAAATCTGCGTCATTTTTATTGATTTATCCGTAATCGCGCCGCGCATATATAACAGCGTATAACCGAAAGGCGGCGTCAGAAATGACGTTTGTAATACCAACCCGACAATTACCCCAAACCAGACCAATACATCGCCCCGCCCGACAAATTCAAAATCGAATGTCATCAGGGCAATAATAGGGCCGAAAATAGGCAGGAAAATTAACGAAATTTCGATCCAATCGAAAAAGAAACCCACCAGAAAAGTCACCACGACCAGCACCATTAACAGGGTATATGGCGTTAAATCCGCGGCTTCAATGGCATCAATCAATAAATGCTCACCACCGATAGAGCGAAAAACGTAGGAGAACACCGTCGCGCCAAACACAATAAAGAAGATCATCGCCGAGACGAATGCGGTGCTCTGTACCACGTCATACAGCATGGCAAAGGTGAAGCGGCGTTTGACCAGCGTCAGAATAAACGCGCCCAGCGCGCCAACCGCCGCGGCTTCCGTCGGCGTCGCCCAACCGGCGAAGATCGATCCCAACACCATAAAAATCAAAAATACCGGGGCCAGAATCCCGCGAACAATAATAAGCAGGGTTTGCTTGATCGTGTATTCCGGCACATCCACGGCTTTAGGCGCCAGTTTCGGAAAAAAGAAGCCGAGAGTGATAACCAGCACGATATAGAGCGCCAGATTAAGCAACGCCGGCCCGATCGTCGCCATAAACAGACGGCCGATGGAGACCTGTAGCACATCGCCCATAAAAACCAGCATAACGGAAGGCGGGATGATAATGCCGATCGTCCCTGCCGCGGCGATCGTGCCGCACGACAGCGCGTTCGAATACCCGGCCCGCTGCATACTGGGCAACGCCAGCGTCGTCATCATAATTACCGTGGCCGACACCACGCCGGTCGTTGCGCCCAGGATCCCGCCGATCAACACAACGCCCAGCGCCATGCCGCCGGGCACGCGTTTGGTCAGGATACGAATAGCATCGAGCAGATCCACCGCAATGCCGCTGCGCTCCAGCAGTATCCCCATGAAGATAAACATCGGCCCGGCGACCAGCGTCAGGTTTTCCGCAAGCTGTTGCCAGGCTCGCGGCAGGATATTAAAAAACTCAATCATGGAAAACAGATCGTACTGGCTGGCGATAAAGCCAAACAGCATTCCTGTTCCCCCTAATACATAAGCCACCGGATAACCGGAAAAAATCAGCACGGATAATGTTAAAAACATCGCAATGGGAATTAGGTATCCGGCATCCAGATCCGAGCGAATAACCCCAACCACAACGAAAATAAGCAGCAACGCAAACACCACGCAACCTAACGCTTTACGGCGCGGAGACTTTTTCCCCATGACTGTAACAGAGGCACTCATGATGGATTCCCCGATGAAGATGTGGATAACGTATGTAATTGCCGGCAGATATTAATAATACGGCTGAGGGTGGCTAATAATAATAGCGTCATTCCAATCGGAATAGTGGCCTTAATTATCCAGCGATGCGGTAAACCATGGCTGGAAATAGATCCTTCTCCTTGTTCAAAAGACATCAAGGCGAAATGATAGCCAAAATAAATCACCGCAATAAGGTAAGGCAGGGCAAGAAACAGCGCGCCGAAAAGATCCACACGGAGTCTGGTTTTCTCGCTGAAATTCTCCCTGAACACATCGACACGCACATTCATATCCTTCACCATGACCCCGGCGAACAGGAAAATAAACAGTAAGGTGTGCAGATGCCATTCCGCTTCTTGCAATCCGGTGGAGCCAATACCGCCAAACCGTCGGGAAACGACGTCATACAGCGTAACCAAGGTAAGCGGTATCAGAAACCAGGCGCAAATCCGACCGGTCTTCAGCAGAATCGCATCAATAATATTGGCCAGTTTATAGAGTCGGTTAACCATAAAAAGATTCCTTATGGAAAGCAGCGGGCCATAGCCCGCTGCTGAGCACTATGCAGACTACTCAGGTAAATTGCCCGCTGATAATGCTCTCCACTGAGAGTAGGATTTTTGAAATTGGTTATATGAATCCGCCACCGCTTTAAATTCCGCATTATTACCGCTCAGTTCTTCACTGACCTGTTGCCAGGCGGTATTCAAATCATCCAGAATAGGTTGTGGGAATATTTTAATCTGTACACCTTTTGATTTAATAAAATCAAGCGCGGAGCCTTGAATGGCCTCTCCCACGGCAATACTTTCCAGCACGGCTTTGTTACAGGAAGCCTGAATAGCCTGCTGTTGACGCGGACTCATGCCATCCCATTTGTCCTTATTGATCAAAAGCGTCTGAATGGAAGAGGTCTGATGCCAGCCGGGGAAATAATAATATTTGGCGATTTCATACAACCCCATATTCTGATCCAGCGCGGGCATCGAATATTCCGCGGCATCAATCACGCCGCGTTCCAGCGCGGCATAAATATCCCCACCGGCCATATTCTGCGTGGAAACGCCTAACTTTTCATAGGTTCTCCCGCCCAGCCCGGCAATACGCATTTTTAATCCGCGTAAATCCTGTACGGCGTTAATTTCTTTATTGAACCAGCCGCCGGCTTCAGGGGCATTAAATCCGCAGATCAGTCCTTTAATTTTATATTTTTCCAGCAGCTTATCTCTCAGATCATTACCGCCACCCTGCTCCAGCCAGGAGATAAGTCCATTTGCGTCCATACCAAAAGGAACGGCATCAAAAAAAGCCAGCGCCGGATTTTTCTGGGCAAAGAATGACAGCCCGGCATAGCCCATATCAATTGAACCCGTGGACACGGCATCAAAGATCCCCTCATTGGGAACCAGCCCTTTAGGCTCGAAATACTGAATACGGATGCTGTTATCGGAAGCCGCGGCGATATCTTTGGGTAATTGCTGAGTAACCGGCCCTAATATCGCCAGGGAAGAGGCATAACCACTCTGCATTTTTAAGCGAATTGTTTTATCTTTTTCATTGGCGCTGACCGGCCCAAGACAAAACGCCATGATTAAACTGGCAAGAGACAGGGTACGAGGTATTTTTTGTAATACTTTCATCTTTATATTCACCTTATTGTATTCGGTGCTATCACAGGTAATCATCAGAATGATGCCGAGCGAAAATAAATCCCCCGGGCATGATTTTTACTCCACGCACAAGATAACTTTGCAACACGTGCGCTGTTCAGTTTCAAATAGCGTTAAAGCGGCCTCCGCATCATGAATATTCAGATAGTGCGTCACCAGCTTTTCCGGTTCGAGCAAACCCTGTTGCAGCCAGTCAATCACCTGCGGGAAACGATGGCTATTAAGGCGTGAGGTAAACAACGACAGTTCTTTACTGGTAAGACTTTGTTGGGTGACAGTGCAAGGCTCGCCGGAAAAACCCAGTAGTCCGATACGGGCCGCCGGCGAAGCCAGCGCAACCGCTTCCGCCAGAATGGACGGATGACAGGCGGCGTCGATAATCAGCGTCGGACGAACCCCGGTCAACTGTTCCGCCAATGGCGTCCGGCCGTTATCCAGCGTCAGGTCGGCGCCATTGTCGCGCGCCATCGCCAGGCGCTCCGGCAGGCGATCCGCCACCACGACCTGAGCAACGCCATACACCTTTTTCAGCACCTGAACCGCGGTCAATCCCATCGGCCCCGCGCCATAAATCAAGGCGATATCCTCCGGCGCCGGTTGCAGAAAGGCGCAGATATTGGCGGCGATGGTGAAAGGTTCAACCAGGCTTGCCAGCTTGTCCGGTATCGAATCGGGGATACGGTGGGCATTGGCGGCGGGCGCGCAGGCATACTCGCTGAACCCCCCGTCGCGATGCACGCCGATAACCTGTAATTCAGTACAAACGTTGGGACGGCCTACCGAACAAGGGTAGCAATGACCGCAACTGACCACCGGATCGACCACAACCCGCTCACCGATACGCAAACGATCGACATCCTCGCCGACCGCATCAATCACGCCAAAAAACTCATGCCCGATAACCCGCGGATATTTTGCAAACGGATTATGTCCGTGCCAAATATGCACGTCAGAGCCGCAGATGCTGGCGTAATTCACCTTTACTCTGACTTCGCCGGCAAGCGGCTGGGGGATCGGGCGTTCCTGAATAACCAATTTCCCGGGCGTTTCAATCACCACGCTTTTCATATTCGCTACCTCTGTCACCAATTCCACAGCGTGCCGTCTTCCAGACGCGCGACCGGTAAATGAGCGGGTTCATAGGGATATTTGGCCGCCAGCTTTTCATCAAACTCGATGCCCAGCCCGGGCTTGTCGCCGGGGTGCATATAGCCGTCGTCAAACACCCAGCTATGCGGGAACACGTCCAGCATTTGCTCGGAATAGCCCATGTATTCCTGAACGCCGAAGTTAGGCACCCAAAGGTCGAAATGCAGCGCCGCCGCCATACAAATCGGCGACAGATCGGACGGGCCGTGCGAACCGGTACGCACCTGATACAGAGAAGCGAAATCAGCAATCCGGCGCATCCCGGTAATGCCGCCGGTATGGGTAATCGTGGTGCGGATATAGTCGATCAACTGTTCTTCAATCAGCTGTTTGCAATCCCAGATACTGTTAAACACTTCGCCGACCGCAATCGGCGTAACCGTATGCTGGCGGATTAAGCGGAAACATTCCTGATTTTCCGCCGGGGTGGGATCTTCCATCCAGAACAGGCGATAATCTTCAATGCTCTTGCCGAAGCGGGCCGCTTCGATGGGCGTCAGCCGGTGATGCATGTCGTGCAGCAGGTGTTCCAAGAAGCCAAATTTGTCACGCACCGCCTCAAACAACTTGGGAGTGAAATCGAGGTATTTTTCCGTCGACCACAGTTGCTCTTCAGGCCAGTTGCCTTTTGTCGCCGGTTCGTAGGCCAGACCTTTGCCTTTCGCCATCCCATAGGTAGTTTTCATTCCGGGAACGCCGCACTGCACGCGAATAGCCTTGAATCCCATATCACGGTGTTTGGCGTAATCGTCCAGCACCTCATCGATGGTATGGCCGGTGGTATGGCAATAAACCATTACCCCGGTGCGCGATGCGCCGCCCAATAGTTGGTAAAGCGGCATATTGGCCGCCTTGCCTTTGATATCCCACAGCGCCATATCCACCGCGGAAATGGCCGACATCGTGACCGGGCCGCGACGCCAATACGCGCCTTTATAAAAATACTGCCAGATATCTTCTATCTGATGCGCGTCACGCCCGATCAACTGCGGGCACACATGATCCTTGAGATAAGACGCGACCGGCAGTTCACGACCATTGAGCGTCGCGTCGCCGATACCCGTCAAACCGCTATCGGTGGTAATTTTCACCGTGACAAAGTTACGCCCCGGGCAGGTAACAAACACTTCAGCGCTGACAATTTTCACATTACTTATCCTTCTCTACTCATGACGGCCCACGCCTTAATGGCAACTACCATACAAGTATATTAAGTCGGATAAATTGAATCACTTCACATTTATGCATTCAAAAAATGAATTTCTCACAACAAAGAATTAACAAAGACAAAGGAGGAAAACGCAGCCATCGCGGCCGGAACGGATAGGCGGCGATTTTCAAAAAAAAATTCATTATGTTGCGGATTATTCAGGCGCTATCGAACTGAATAGCCGGGAGACTTACCCGGATAACAGGGAGTTAAAGTAGATTTGGATAAATTTTATGTGGATATACAAAGAAATAAATGTGACTAACAGCACAACCCTATCCGTGGACCTATGGTCAAATAAAAAACAATAAAAAAACAGGGGGTATATCCCCTGGATAATTCGCGCCGCACGACGAAACGTTGTGGTTTTGAACCACGCACAGGCAACGTGAAGTATGACGGGTATGGGTAAGTTAGCGATCAGAATCGGAATATTCTAAGTCAAAAATTACCTCTGATGCCAGATTGGCGCCACTTTCCGCAATGGGTTTTTGTTACAGACACAGGGATTTTCTCGTCTATCCTCAGGATGACTCAAATCCAGCAAAAGCCTATCACGATGGTTTGCTATATCGGCGCCATTTTTCAGCTGCATGACTGCAGTTTCAATGTGAAGGTTATGTTATGGAAGAATTTTCTCGCCGTCGTTTTATCGCGTATCTGGGAAGCGCGATTGTTGTCACCGGGAATTCCAGTCTCGCGCTTGCAGAGACGACGGATCAACCGACCAAAACCGCTAAATCCACTGCCGTTAAATACGGCCTGCTGCACAATGAGCAACGCTGCATTGGCTGCAACGCCTGTATCGGCGCCTGTAAAACCACCAACAACGTACCCGATGGCGTGACCAGGCTGGAAATACTGAAAACCGTGGATATTCCCGCCGAGGGGAAAACGCGCTCATTCAGACAATATTTCCGCAAATCCTGTCAGCATTGTGAGAACCCGCCCTGCGTGTCGGTATGCCCGACCGGCGCGTCATTTAAAGACGCCTTAACCGGCATCGTCGACGTCAACGACAAACGCTGCGTCGGTTGCCGCTACTGCATCGCCGCCTGCCCTTATCACGTCCGTTTCATTAACCCGGTCAGTAAAACAGCGGATAAATGTAATTTTTGCCGGGAAACCAATCTGGCGGCGGGCAAACAACCCGCCTGCGTTGAAATATGCCCGACCAAAGCCCTGGTGTTCGGCGATCTGAACGATCCCGACAGCGATATTTCAAAAATGATTAAGAGCAATTCAACCTATCGGTCGAAAGTCTATCTGGGCACCGAACCACAACTTTATCGCGTACCGGGCAGACGGGGAGAAATAGACAATGCTTAACGCTTTCCATTTTGACACGCTGGTATGGGATTGGCCCATCGCCATTTATCTGTTGCTGGTGGGTATCTCGGCGGGAATGGTGTCGCTGTCGATTCTGATTAAATACTATGTGCCTGCCGAATATAACGGCAGCAATAACATTATAAAATCGACCGCCGTCATCGCCCCGCTGGCGGTCATCATCGGGCTGTTGATCCTGATTTTTCACCTGACGCGGCCGATGACCTTCTGGTATCTGATGGTTTTCTATAGCCCCACCTCCATCATGTCGCTGGGGGTGATGTTATTTCAGATCTATTTCTTGGCGATCGCGCTGTGGATTATCAACCTCTACCGTAGCGAGTTGCTCCACCTGATAGAAACTAAAATCCATCGCCCGGCGCTGACCGCGCTGGCGCAAAAAATCACCGCCGCGATTGCCAATAAAGCCGGCCTGATTGAAAAAACGCTGCTGGTGCTGGCCATTCTGCTCGGCTGCTATACCGGTTTCCTGCTGTCGGCGCTGAAATCGTTCCCGTTATTAAACAACCCGGTATTACCGGTATTGTTTTTGGCTTCCGGCACCACTTCAGGCATTGCGGTCGCGATGCTCGCCAGCGCCATGAATCGTCATGCTTCCGGCAATACCGCAACCATGCGTTTTATACATAAAATAGAGAATCCGGTTATCTACGCCGAAGTGTTTCTGCTGTTTGCCTTCTTTGTCGGCCTGTTTCTCGGCGGCGGACAAAAAGCGGTGGCGGCGCATACCGCGCTTACCGGCTTCTGGGGCGGCGTGTTCTGGATCGGTATTGTCGGCATGGGAATTGTCGTACCGCTGCTCGCCAGCTTTTTAGGCAAAAACCATGAACCGGGCAGAATGAATCTCGCGGCAATGGCCGCGTTAAGCCTGTTAGGCGTGTTTTTGTTGCGCATGTTCGTGCTCTATGCCGGACAAATGACGGTGGCCTGAGCCGATGAATACATCATGGGTGTTGTTCTGGATTGCATCGATCACCTTTTTTATGCAATCCCTGGATACCACCATGCTGTATATCGCCATTCCAGCCATTGCGGATTCACTGCATCAACCGGTGTTGCATATGGAAATCATCGTCATTTCCTACGTCATCACCGTGGTGGCCTTTACGCCGGTCAATGGCTGGCTGGCGGAGCGTTTCGGCGAAAAAAAAACCTATCTGTTGGCCATCGGCATATTTATGCTCGGCTCGCTGCTGTGCGTGACCGCGAACTCTATTCTTGGCTTAAGCGCCTTTCGTTTTATTCAGGGGATCGGCGGCGCGCTGATGTTGCCGATCATCAGAACCGTCATCTTAAGAACCACGCCGCAGGCCATGAAGCTGATATTCCTGAACCGCATTACCTTGCTCGGTTTATTGGGTACGATGATTGGGCCGGTATTAGGCAGCTTCGTGGTTAATCTTGTTTCATGGCGGGTTATTTTTATCGCTAATATTCCGTTATCGCTGCTCTGCCTTTTTTTGGCGCAAAAATATATTCCCGACGAAGCCATCAGCGTGGAGCGCCAGGCCGATTCTTATGGGCTGGTGTTGCTGGTATTAATGCTTTTTCTCGCCGCATTCACGCTCACCGCGATGCCCAAAAATCTACTCCCCGCGCCTACCGCCATCCTGCTTTGTTTGTCAGGCACCGGTCTGGCTTTTCTTTATTTCAAGCGGGACATCACCAAAAGAGAGACGCTGTTTCCCTCATCGCTATTTGAAATAAAAACGTTCTCCATCGGTATCTTTGGCGGAATTTTAACCCGGGTGTTGCTGTCGTCCACGCCCGTGGTGCTCTCATTAATGTTGCAGACGACGCTGGCCTGCCCGCCGGTGGAAACAAGCATGATCCTGCTGCTTTTTTCTACCGGCGCGCTGCTGTCGAAAATGCTTTTCGAGCCAATGATTAAACGCGCCGGCTACCGCAGGCTGCTAATGATGACCACCGGTTTTACCTCGATATTTATTCTTGCCATGAGTTTCGCGGTACAGGAAAAATCGATGATGCAGATCGGCATTATCGCCACTATTCTGGGAATATTGATTTCAACGCTGCATTCCGCAGAAAATACGTTGGCATTCAGCAACCTGAACAATTCAACTTATCATAGCGGCAATAACCTGCTGACCATGACGCAATTAATCTCGGTGATGGTCAGTATGGCGCTCACCTTTCCGGTATTACGCTTTCTGTCCCAATTTGAAACCATCTTTAACGTAAGCAGCTTTAGCCTGTTATTTTTATTGCTTGGCATTGGATTACCGATTTGCTGTCTGGTATTCAAGCATCTTAATGAAGACGACGGCCATCATTTTATTCACGGCAGATAACGATTAACGGTTCAGGCGCCCGCTTTACGAAACGTCAGATTAAACCGATACTCTCCCGGCAGGTACGAAGGCACCGAACCGCCTTTCAGCGGCAAAATCCCGTGATAGCGCAGCCGCGACGCGCCGCCCCAGACCACCACATCGCCGTGCCCCAGCGGCAGCCGCTGCGCCCGCTCGCCACGCGTCATGCCGCCAAACAAGAACACGGCGCTTAGCCCCAGAGAGAAAGAGACAATGGGCTGTCGGCGATCATATTCGTCTTTATCCTGATGCAGCGACAGCCGGGCGCCGACCTCATAACGATTAATCAGACAGGCATCGGGTTCAAAATCGACAAAACCGGCTTCACCGGCGGCTTTTTTCGCCAGTTGAGAAAAGATATCCGGCATAGCCGGCCACGGCTTCCCGCTGAGCGGATCAACGGGAGAATAGCGATAGCCGGTTTCATCCGTCACCCAGCCTAGCGGCCCGCAGTTGCTCATGGCGACCGACATGGTATAGCCGCCCGGCGTCGTCATATGGCGGAACGCCGCTTGCGCGGCAACGGCGTTGACCGCCGCCATCAACGCCGGAGCCTGTTGATAAGCAAACCCGCGCAGGATAACCGCGCCGGGCGCCAGTGGTTCCGTCCAGCGTCTCGGTTCTTCCTGCTCAAATAAATCAAGATTCATGACGCGCTGATGCCTCCGCTTCTTTTACCCGTGCTTCTTTCGCCAACAAGGCGCTTTTACGCGCCACGCCCCAGCGATAACCCGACAATGAACCATCATGGCGAACCACCCGATGACAGGGGATCGCCACGGCCAGCCGGTTCGCCGCGCAGGCGCCCGCCACCGCCCGCACCGACGCGGGTGAACCGATCCTGGCGGCGATGTCGCGATAGCTAGCGGTCTCCCCGGCCGGAATATCCCGCAGCGCCTGCCACACCCGTCGCTGGAATGCCGTTCCGCGGATATCAAGCGGCAACGCCAGCCCGATTTCCGGCGCATCGACAAAGCCTACCACCTGCGCCACTCGCTGCTCAAACGCCGCATCTCCGCCCACCAGTTGCGCATTGGCAAACATATCCTGCAACGCATTCACCAGTTGTTGCGCATCATCCCCCAACAGAATAGCGCAAATCCCCCGCTCGCTCTCAGCCACCAGAATATCCCCCACCGAACAGGCGCCGACAGCGAAATAGATCGTCATACCCAGCCCTTTGTGTTGAAAGGTTGTCGGCGTCATGCCCAGTTGCGCATTGGACTCCGCATAGAAGCGCCCGGTGTCGCTATAGCCGGCATCCAGGATCGCGTCGGTAATGGCGTGATCTTTCGTCAGCCGTTGACGGAGCTGTTGCTGACGATGAGCTTTGGCATAGTGTTTTGGCGTAACGCCGGTTATCGACTTAAATAAACGGTGAAAATGAAACCGGCTTAACCCCACCGCTTTCGCCAGCGCATCCAGCGCCGGGGGCTTCTCGGTCTGCTCTATCATCCGACAGGCCCGGACAATTTGTTCCGCCTGCTGCGCCTCCCGCGATATTCCGCCCTGGCGGCAACGCTTACAAGGGCGAAATCCCGCCGCCTGCGCCTGGTCAGCGGTGGCGAAGAACACCACATTTTCACGTCTGGGTCGACGTGAGGCGCAGGACGGCGCACAATACACCCCGGTCGTTTTCACCGCATAAATAAAGTGGCCGTCCGCCGCTTTATTGCGGGCCAGCACCGCCAGCCAGCGCGGATCGTCTTCCTGATGGGATTTATCGCCCGGTTTCATTTTTCACCTCCCGCGTAATGGACTCCGGCAGCCTTATCCGCCAGGGACAGGCAATCACCATAAGATGAAAAGACTTCGCCAACACGCTCAATTCTTGCTTTTTAATTCCGCATACCGCTCGCGGCCGCGCACGGCATAGCAGATCGCCATACAATCACCTATGCTCAGGTTCCTGACGCTTAATTTTATCACCCCAGACTTGGAAAAAGTTTATGACACCCGATCGCCAGCAGCACGTTGACCGCCTGGCCAGAGAACATCTCTGCGCGATTAATGACCGGTGGGCCGATCTGATATCACAAATCGGCGACTGCCATCATCAAACGGCGCCTCACCGCGAACCTTATGAGGCATTAATTCGCGCCGTTGCCTACCAGCAGCTCACCACCCGGGCCGGCGATGCGATGGTGGCGAAACTATTGCGCGTTCATGACCAGACAGGACAAACCTTTCCCAGCGCGGAGCAAATAGCCGCCTGCTCCAGTGAAACGCTAAGACAATGCGGCTTCTCCGCCCGTAAGGCTGAAACCCTGCGCGCTATCGCCCAGGGAGCGCTCAGCGGGCTGGTTCCCAGCCTCGAACAGGCCACGGCGATGGACGATGAGGCGCTCATCGAACAACTCTGCTCGCTAAAAGGCATCGGGCGCTGGACGGTGGAAATGTTTCTGATTTACTCGCTCGAACGCACTGACATTATGCCGCTGGACGATCTGGGGATTAAGCAAGGGCTGAGTTATGTTTACGGACTGCCGGAAACGCCGTCCCGGCATACGCTGCATGAATTGAGCCGCCGCTGTCAGCCTTATCGCACGATTGCGTCCTGGTATTTATGGCGGGTTCCGTCGCTGCCGGCGTACCAGGCGTTTAAAATGACGCGCCGGCGGAGCCGCTGACCGTGCGGCTTCCCTGAAAGCAAACCTGCGCCATCATCAGCGCAGGCGAGAATTCACGGATACGCCATGCGCATTGCTCATCTCGCGCCGATGAACGATACGCGCGCGCAAGATATCGTAAAGCCAGTTGTATGCCATGGTATAAGGCAGAAAGAACAGAAAAAAACCGATGTCGATCATCAACGCCTGCCACAGCGTAATATTCAGCATCCACGCCGCCAGCGGCAGGCCGATAAAAATAAATCCGCCTTCAAACCCTAACGCATGGCCTATCCGCAGCGGCCAACGGCGCGTCCCCCGCTCGACGGGCCACAGCCGGTCGAATACGGCGTTATAAATCATGTTCCAGATCATCGCCACGCCGGACAACACGATCGCCAGCGCGCCGATATCCAATATCGGCCTGTTCAGCACCCAGGCCCCCACGGGGGCGGAAATCAGCAGGGCAATAATTTCAAAACCAACCGCATGGACAATGCGTTCACGTAGCGTTTTCTTTTGCATAGCACATTCACTTCTATTCACTCGGTGTTCACTGATCGATCCCCGCCGCTTTCAAGGGCGGGAACGCGATACCGGGTATCATTTTCATCGTAATAGCTGATAGAATAAAATTAGAATCCATCGATAAAAGCGATAGAGTGAGAGATGCGTTATTCCCCTGAATCCTTGCTGGCGTTTATCGCTACCGTCAATACCGGCTCATTTTCAGCCGCTGCGCGGCATCTGCATAAAAGCCAGTCCACCGTCAGCGCGGCCATCGCCAATCTGGAAGCAGACTTAGGGCTGACGCTGTTCGATCGCGCCGGGCATCAGCCCGTTTTGACCCAGGCAGGTAAAAAAATTCTGGCTTATGTGCAGGCGATCCTGTCCGCCAGCGATGCGCTGGATGAGTTGGCGATCCGGCTGGCCGACAATATTGAACCACGGCTGACATTTGTGCTGTCCGATACCTGGAAAACCATGCATTACGAACCCGTATTGCAACGCTTCGCCCAGCGTTTTCCTGATATTGAGTTTGAATGCCTGATTGCGGAAGATGACGATGTGATTGATTTGCTGCAATCCCAACGCGCACACGTCGGGCTGGTGCGGGCGCAATCCGCTTATCCACCGGATATCGCGGTTTCCCGATCGCAGATAAAAACAGAAATGGCGATATTTGTTGCGGCGACGCATCCGCTGGCCACCGAGAAAAAAGTCACCCGCAGCCAGCTCTCCACCGTGCGCCAGCTTTATCTGAACACCTATAAACGCAACGATAGGCTACAGGCTGAAGGCGTAGTCTGGTCCGCGCCGTCCTATCTTATGCTGCTGGAAATGGCGGAACAGGGTTTTGGCTGGAGCATCCTGCCGCGCTGGCTGGTTTCACAGTACAGCCAACATTTGGTCGAATTGCCCGTCGCCGGCTGGCCGCTGCTTATCGAGGTCGATATCGCCTGGTCTAAACCCTGTCCGCCCGGCCCGGCGGGCCTATGGATGATTGATAACCTACTGGCTCAGCAGGACGTTGCCGCTGTTTCACCGACAACGCCGCATCCCTAAGACACTACGCGGCGCCGGGTTTCCGATGCCGCTTACTTATATTATTTTGGACTTATGTCAGCGGCTAAAAAAAATTACTGCGCTAATTAAATGATTATGATTGCCAAATAGAGGTTTATTTTAATTAAATAATTTAATTAACCAACTTAACCCCGCGTAATCTTAATAATTCAGCCTGTTTCATTACAATGATTTTACTTTTTATATTATGTTGTAAAAAAAACACTTACGCGATTTTCTTGCCAATTCTGTGATGAACCAAAGTGGTTCTACCCATCATAAAACCATACTATTATAGAGTGAATTGCTTTTGTATTTGCGCCAAATGCGGTTGCCCTGCCCTATGCAAAGGTTATTAGAATCATACGGGATATAAACCTACTAATAATGCGAACGCAAGTGAGAAAAAAATGTCGAATAAACCCTTTTATTACCAAGATCCTTTTCCGCTAAGTAAAGATGACACCGAGTATCGCCTTCTCAGCAGTGACTACGTGTCCGTTACGCAATTTGAAGGCCAGGACATCCTGAAAATCGAACCGGAAGCGCTTACCCTGCTCGCCCAGCAAGCCTTCCACGATGCATCTTTTATGCTCCGCCCGTCCCATCAGCAACAGGTTGCCGATATTCTTCACGACCCGGAAGCCAGCGAAAACGACAAATACGTCGCCCTGCAATTTCTGCGCAACTCTGAAATCGCCGCTAAAGGCATTCTGCCGACCTGTCAGGATACCGGAACCGCGATTATCGTCGGCAAGAAAGGCCAGCGGATCTGGACCGGCGCCAACGATGCCGAAGCGTTGTCCCACGGCGTTTACAATACCTTTATCGAAGATAACCTGCGCTATTCGCAGAATGCCGCGCTGGATATGTACCAGGAAGTGAACACCGGCACCAATCTGCCTGCGCAGATCGACCTCTACAGTACCGAGGGCGAAGACTATAAGTTCCTGTTTGTCTGCAAAGGCGGCGGTTCCGCCAACAAAACCTATCTGTATCAGGAAACCAAAGCGCTGTTGACGCCCGGCAAACTGAAAAACTTCCTGCTGGAAAAAATGCGCACGCTGGGCACGGCCGCCTGCCCGCCGTACCATATCGCCTTTGTTATCGGCGGCACCTCCGCCGAAACCACTCTCAAAACCGTTAAGCTGGCCTCAACCAAATATTATGACGAATTGCCGACCGAGGGTAATGAACACGGTCAGGCATTCCGGGATATCGCGCTTGAACAGGAACTGCTGGAAGAGGCCCGCAATCTTGGTCTGGGCGCGCAGTTCGGCGGTAAATATTTCGCCCACGATGTGCGCATTATCCGCCTGCCGCGCCACGGCGCGTCCTGCCCGGTCGGTATGGGGGTGTCCTGTTCCGCCGACCGCAACATCAAGGGGAAAATCAACCGCAAAGGCGTATGGCTGGAACAGCTTGAGCACAATCCGGGTAAATATATTCCTGAACATTTGCGAGAAGCGGGTGAAGGCGAAGCGGTCAAAATCGATCTCAATCGCCCAATGCCGGAAATTCTGCAAGAGCTGTCGCAATACCCGGTTTCCACCCGTCTGTCTCTGACCGGCACCATCATCGTGGGCCGCGACATCGCGCACGCCAAACTGAAAGAACGTCTGGACAAGGGTGAAGGTCTACCGCAGTACATTAAAGATCACCCGATCTACTACGCCGGCCCGGCCAAAACCCCGGCGGGCTATGCCTCAGGTTCTTTAGGCCCGACGACGGCCGGACGCATGGATTCCTATGTCGATTTACTGCAAGCCAACGGCGGCAGCATGATCATGCTGGCAAAAGGCAACCGCAGCCAGCAGGTGACCGATGCGTGTAAGAAACACGGTGGTTTCTACCTCGGCAGCATTGGCGGCCCGGCGGCCATTCTGGCGCAGAACAGCATCAAAAGCCTGACCTGCGTGGAATATCCGGAACTGGGTATGGAAGCGATCTGGAAAATCGAAGTGGAAGATTTCCCCGCCTTTATTCTGGTGGATGATAAGGGAAATGATTTCTTCCAGGTGATTCAGGCCGCCAAATGCACCCAATGCGCCTGATGGTTCACGGTTAACGTATCAGTCAGAACCATTCCGGCACTAACGCCGGAATGGTTTTTTTACTTTATCCCCGCCGAAAAACAAATAATGTATTTTAAATACATATTTCTGGTCAGCCTGCGCGCCGGTTTATAGAATACCGACATCCCGTTTATCGACCGAGGTAAAGATGCAAGATCTGATTAGTTATAAGAAGATGCCGCAGTGGAACCCTCAGACATTGCCCACAGCCTTTCAGGAGAGACACAACACCCAGGAAGGCACCTGGGCCAAGCTCACCATCCTGCAAGGGAAAATGACCTTTGCGCTGTTACACGAAAACGGCGACATTCAGGAAACATTTCATTGCTCACAGCAACATCAGCCGCCTTTTGTAGAGCCGCAAGTCTGGCACCGTATCGTCTCCTTTTCGGACGATCTTGAATGCCAACTGAGCTTTTTCTGCACCCCGGAGGATTTCTATCATAAAAAGTACGGACTGACGCGCACCCATTCCGACGTCATTGACGCCATGCCATTTATCAAACCCGGCAAAACGCTGGATTTAGGCTGCGGCGGCGGGCGTAACGCGCTATATCTGAATCTGCGTGGATTTAATGTCACCGCCTACGATAAAAACGAACACAGCATCGGCGCATTAAATGACATTATCCGAAAAGAAGATCTGAAGAATATTCAGGCGCGTATTTACGATATCAACCTGGCGGCAATAAAAGAGCGGTACGATTTTATTCTCTCAACCGTCGTTCTTATGTTTTTGGCGCCCGAGCGCATGCCCCATATCATTCGTAATATACAGGAAAGCACGTTGCCAGGCGGACATAACCTGATTATTGCCGCCATGTCGACCGATGACTACCCTTGCCCGATGCCGTTCTCTTTCACATTTAAGGAAGGTGAACTGAAGAATTATTATGCCGATTGGGAGATCGTCAAATATAACGAAGACCTCGGCGAATTACACAAGACGGATGAAAACGGCAACAGGATTAAGCTACGTTTTGCGACGTTGTTGGCAAGAAAAATATCATGATACGACCCGGCCTGATTCCATAAGCCGGTGGTAAAGACCAAATAACAAAGGGCCGATAAATCGGCCCTCTAACTGATTACCAGGCGTCAATGCGTGAAATCAACTTGCCTTACGTTCCGTCGCCTGACGATAGGCCACCAGGTCTTCAATGGTTAATACCGGCATATCATGTTGTTTGGCAAAAGCGATCACTTCCGGCGCATGCGCCATAGAGCCATCGTCGTTGGTCAGTTCGCACAACACGCCAGCGGGCTTAAGACCGGCCAGCGTCGTCAGATCAACGGATGCTTCGGTATGCCCGCCACGGGTTAATACCCCGCCCGGCTGGGCGCGCAGCGGAAAAACATGTCCGGGATGATTCAAATCGCTTGGCTTGGCATTATCCGCTATCGCCGCACGGATAGTGGTGATGCGATCGGCGGCGGAAACCCCCGTGGTGACGCCTTCAGCCGCTTCAATAGTGACCGTGAAAGCCGTTTGATAATGACTGGAGTTATGCGCCACCATCATCGGTAATTCCAGTTGCTGACGACGTTCTTCCGTCAGGCACAGGCACACGATGCCGCTGCCATGACGAATAGTCAGCGCCATTTGCTCTACGGTCATATTTTCAGCCGCAAAAATCATGTCACCTTCGTTTTCGCGATCTTCATCATCCAACACCAATACACCACGTCCTTGACGTAATGCATCTAGTGCGCGTTCCACACGTTCAGTCGGATTGCCGAATTCAGAAAGTAATGTCTGATTCATGGTAAAAAAACCTCAATGTTAATATGGATTACCAGAATCAGGGCGAGCTTGAGGAGTAATCATTACGACTGATTGCATTGTAATGACTAACAAAATAACGCGAGCGGGCGTTACACCCGACAGGTACCGTTACTCTCTCCCATCCGGACTTTAACCGTCGGCTCCGGAATCACACCGGATCTGCTGACCTCACGTTGGAAAACCAAACGGTGAGCGCTCGCGGGCTTCCAACACGTATACGTTATATACGGCTGGTTTACCGCCGGTGGGGAATCACACCCCGCCCTGAGAATAAGCAGGGTTACTATAACGCTAACAAAGTGGCAGGGCAATTGATTAGCCACAGGAAATGTGACATGACAACGATGAATAACGGCAATGTAAATAAGAGTTTTAGTTTATCCAACACTCAACTAGCATTACACTTACCGATATGATCATCCTACATAACATTATCAGGAAAGCGCCATGATTGACCCGAAAAAAATTGAGCAGATCGCCCGTCAGGTGCATGAGTCTATGCCAAAAGGTATCCGGGAATTGGGCGATGATGTAGAGAAGAAAATCCGTCAGGTATTGCAGGCACAATTCAGTCGGCTGGATTTGGTCAACCGCGAAGAATTCGACGTTCAGACTCAGGTTCTGCTACGCACCCGCGAGAAAATCTCCCGACTGGAGCAGCGCCTGACGGAACTGGAAGCGAAATTCTCCGCCGCTGAAAAATCAACGGCAGCAGATAACGAATAACTGCGCTCCGATAATCGATGCCGCCGACCATTTGGCCGCGGCGTTGAATCAACAGGTCGCGCATTCCGCTTGCCGACGCGCAGCCATGAACATCAATAAAAAAGCCTCCGGCACTGGAGGCTTTCACCATGATCAGGTCAGTGACGCTATCAGGTATTGGCTTTCAACACATCCCGAATACGCATTTTATAGGATTCGACTTTCTGCGGCGTCATCATTCTTCGCTCATCGTCCAGCACCACGCCGCCGACATCATCGGCGATACGCTGCGCCGACTGTAGCATCAGCTTAAAGTTCTGGCCGGCGTCACCGTAAGAAGGCACCATCATAAACATCGAAACGCCGGGAGTGGAAAACTCTGCCATGTCCTCAGGATCAAACGAGCCGGGCTTGACCATATTCGCCAGACTGAACAACACCGGCCCGGCGCCGGCCGGGTTGACATGACGGTGGAAAATATTCATTTCTCCGAACTGGAATCCTGCCTGCAACACGCTTTGCAGCAGCAGTTCGCCGCCGATGACGCCGCCATGATGCGCGGCGACATGCAGCACCAAAACGGCTTCTTTCGGTTGCTCGTCCTGAACAGGCTCTGGCGCTGCCGGCTGAGACTGGGCGGCGGTTGATTCCGTTTCTTCGTGCTCACTCTCCGCCAGAGAGAAATCATCGGAAAATGCGGAGCGTTCCCGTGGCGACATATCCAGTTTGGGTTCAACGATCTTGGGACGACCATCCCCATGAATTTGAGAACGCGGGGAATCAACAGGCGTGGCTTCATCCAGCAACGGATCATAGGCTGACTCAGGCTGAACAGTATTCCTGAATGGCGATTGGGTTTCAGGCCGTGTTTCTTCCTTTGCGCTATAACTCTTTTCGTTATAGCTGCCCAGCGAAGGCTCATTCTGCGTCCGCGCGCTTTTCACGCGCACCTCGCCGACGCCCTCATCAAGATCCTCAAGCGGAGTGTCATCACGCTCTTTTTTCAATCGCTTAACCGGGCGATCACGAAAAAGGGACGAACGCTCTTTACGGCTGGTCCACAAGCCGTGCAGTAACAGCGCTATTATAGCGATCGCGCCAACGACGATTAATATCAGACGCAAGTCCTGCATTATTGCTATCCCAATTGTTCCAATACATTGCCACCACGGCAAATGGTTATATACCACTAACTCTATTTGCCTGCGTACACAAGTGCAAGTCTGCACGGTACATTATGACAATAAAGATAGATACAACGCATTTTTTTGCTGTTTTTTCATCCAAATGCAGACTGGTCAGTCTAAAATCATCCCGATATGATGCAATCACGAATAGACGACTGAGAACAATCATCCTATGCCTTACTCAAAACAGGTTGCCAAACCCCGCAGCGGCGTACATTACTTTATCGAGGGATGGCGCCTGATTTCACTGCCCGGCATCCGACGTTTCGTCATCCTGCCCTTGCTGGTGAATAGTTTACTGATGGGGGGCGCGTTCTGGTGGCTGTTCACCCGCCTTGGCGATTGGATCCCGCAGCTCATGAGCCATGTTCCGACATGGCTTCAGTGGCTTAGCTATCTGATCTGGCCGATCGCCGTGCTGTCTGTGCTGCTGGTTTTCGGCTATCTATTCAGCACGCTCGCCAATTTTATTGCCGCACCCTTTAACGGCCTGCTGGCAGAACAGTTGGAAGCGCGCCTGACCGGCCAGTCATTACCTGACAGCGGCATGCTGGGGATGGCGAAAGACGTTCCCCGCATAATGAAACGCGAGGTACAGAAACTGGCCTATTACCTGCCACGCGCCCTGTTTCTGCTTTTACTCTACTTCATACCGGGCATCGGGCAGACCGTCGCCCCGGTGCTTTGGTTCCTGTTCAGCGCCTGGATGCTGGCCATTCAATATTGCGACTATCCTTTCGATAATCATAAGGTCAGCTTTCCCGACATGCGTCAGGCACTGCGGCGACACAAAATTACCAATATGCAGTTTGGCGCGTTGATCAGCTTGTTTACTCTGATTCCGTTCCTGAATCTGGTCATCATGCCGGTCGCCGTTTGCGGCGCAACCGCGCTGTGGGTCGAACGGTATCGCAATCTTTCCACGGCAATGCAAAAACAGCAGTGAGAGATGGCTCACATGAGCGGATGTTTTCTATTGTAATGAAAAGATATTTCTTAAGAACATAACGATATAGCAATTCTTTACTTCACTGGAGTGTGTGAACGAGTATTCTCTCTATGTTCGCAAAAATTTCATACAGTTATAAGGACAGGCTATGAGCAAGATCTACGAAGACAATTCTTTTACAATCGGCCATACGCCGCTGGTTCGTCTGAACCGTATCGGCAACGGACGCATTCTGGCTAAGGTTGAATCCCGCAATCCCAGTTTTAGCGTTAAATGCCGTATCGGTTCAAACCTGATTTGGGATGCGGAAAAGCGCGGCGTGTTGAAAAAAGGCATCGAACTGGTTGAACCAACCAGCGGGAATACCGGTATCGCGTTAGCCTATGTCGCTGCCGCGCGGGGTTATAAGCTGACGCTGACCATGCCGGAAACCATGAGTATCGAACGCCGTAAACTTCTGAAAGCGCTGGGAGCGAAACTGGTGCTTACCGAAGGAGCAAAAGGCATGAAAGGCGCCATCGCCAAGGCCGAAGAGATTGTCGCCAGCGATCCTGAGCGTTTTTTGCTGCTACAGCAGTTCAGTAACCCGGCCAACCCGGAAATTCATGAAAAGACCACCGGGCCGGAAATCTGGGAAGATACCGACGGCGAAGTGGATGTATTTATCGCCGGTGTGGGTACTGGCGGCACTCTGACCGGGGTTAGCCGTTACATCAAAAACACCAAAGGCAAGGCCATCACCAGCGTGGCCGTGGAACCTACTGATTCACCGGTTATCAGTCAGGCGCTGGCGGGTGAAGAGCTGAAACCCGGTCCGCACAAGATCCAGGGGATTGGCGCAGGCTTCATTCCGGGCAACCTCGACCTTACGCTGATAGACCGGGTAGAAAAAATCACTAACGAAGAAGCGATCAGTACCGCGCGTCGTTTAATGGAAGAAGAAGGTATTTTAGCCGGGATCTCTTCAGGCGCCGCCGTTGCCGCCGCGCTTAACCTGCTCAAAGAAAAAGAATTCGAGGATAAAACCATCGTTGTTATCCTGCCATCCTCCGGTGAGCGCTACCTGAGTACGGCGCTGTTCGCCGATCTCTTTACCGAGCAGGAATTGCAGCAATAAATGCGTTCTTCCATCCGCAAGGATAAGTAAAAAGAATGTTAAAAAAGCACCTGTTCAGGTGCTTTTTTTGGGCCATTTTTGTGGAGTAGTTCAAACTTTCCATCATCGATGGATTGCTTTTCTATGTCAGGTCTAGTATTTAACCGAACAATTATTTTGATGCGTGAAATAAATACCGCACCAAAATCCCTGGCGGCTGAATCGATTTAACCATGCAAAAATGGCTGCAACATCATTTTGCTACTGATTTCAAATAATGATTCGAGAACCAGGCGAGGTTTGGTGGTATTTTATTCAGGAAATACTTTTCGCCGTTTCCTTGCCGCATCCCGGCCTGCCCCTGTAACATATCAGGGCTAACCACACAGGCTAAAGTTTAGTGAATACACTAAGCTTTAGTTCCACAACATTAATTTAATCCACAAGTTGGGGAAAACAGAATGTTCCAGCAAGAAGTGACTATTACAGCACCGAATGGCCTGCACACTCGTCCTGCTGCTCAGTTTGTCAAGGAAGCCAAAGGGTTTACTTCCGAAATCACCGTAACCTCCAATGGCAAAAGCGCCAGCGCCAAGAGCCTGTTCAAATTGCAGACGCTTGGTTTAACGCAGGGTACTGTGGTGACTATCGCCGCAGAAGGTGAGGATGAAAAGAAAGCCGTAGAACATCTGGTTAAACTGATGGCGGAGCTTGAGTAACAACAGGCAAGCCTTTTTAGTGAGCATCAGAATCGAGTAAGGTAGGGTTATGATTTCAGGCATATTAGTATCACCGGGCATTGCTTTTGGTAAGGCACTGTTACTGAAAGAAGATGAAATAGTCATCAACCGGAAAAAAATCTCTGCTGACCAAGTAGAGCACGAAGTTGAACGTTTTCTGACTGGTCGGGCCAAGGCCTCTAAACAGCTGGAAGCCATCAAGAACAAAGCGGGTGAAACGCTGGGCGCAGAGAAAGAAGCCATCTTCGAAGGCCACATCATGTTGCTGGAAGATGAAGAGTTCGAGCAGGAAATCATAGCCCTGATTAAAGATGAACACGCTTCTGCCGACGCCGCCGCATTTTCAGTGATTGAAAATCAGGCCAAAGCGCTGGAAGAACTTGACGATGAATATCTGAAAGAACGTGCCGCAGACATGCGGGATATCGGCAAACGTCTGCTGAAGAACATTCTTGATATGACCATCGTCGATCTGGGCGATATCAAAGACGAAGTCATTCTGGTCGCCACCGACCTGACGCCGTCTGAAACCGCACAGTTGAATCTGGACAAAGTGTTGGGCTTTATCACCGATCTCGGTGGCCGTACTTCTCATACGTCCATTATGGCCCGCTCGCTGGAGCTACCGGCGATTGTCGGCACGACCAATGTCACCAAGCAGGTTAAAAACGGCGATTTTCTGATTCTGGATGCGGTAAATAACAAAATTTATCAGAATCCGTCCTCTGAAGTTATCGATGAATTAAAAGCGGTTCAGCAACAATACAGCTCTGAAAAGCACGAACTGGCCAAACTGAAAGATTTGCCGGCGGTCACGCTGGACGGTCATCAGGTTGAAGTGTGCGCCAACATCGGTACGGTGCGTGACGTCGCCGGCGCCGAACGCAACGGCGCCGAAGGCGTTGGTCTGTACCGCACCGAATTCTTGTTTATGGATCGCGACGCGCTGCCGACCGAAGAAGAGCAGTTCCAGGCTTACAAAGCCGTTGCCGAAGCCGTCGGCGCTCAGGCGGTGATCGTGCGCACCATGGATATCGGCGGCGATAAAGACCTGCCTTACATGAATCTGCCGAAGGAAGAGAACCCGTTCCTGGGCTGGCGTGCAATCCGTATCTGTCTGGATCGCAAAGAAATTCTCCATGCACAGTTGCGTGCTATCCTGCGCGCTTCCAGTTTCGGCAAACTGCGCATTATGTTCCCGATGATCATCTCGGTCGAAGAAGTTCGCGAACTGAAAGCCGAACTGGAGATGCTGAAAGGGCAACTGAGGGAAGAAGGTAAAGCCTTTGATGAGTCCATCGAAGTGGGTGTAATGGTCGAAACGCCGGCGGCGGCGGCCATTGCTCATCATTTGGCGAAAGAAGTTGACTTCTTTAGTATTGGGACAAACGACTTAACCCAGTATACTCTGGCGGTTGATCGTGGTAATGAGCTGATTTCTCATCTCTACAACCCGATGTCTCCAGCAGTATTGACCCTGATTAAACAGGTGATTGACGCATCCCATGCCGAAGGTAAGTGGACGGGAATGTGTGGTGAGCTCGCTGGTGACGAACGTGCTACACTACTGTTATTGGGAATGGGTCTGGACGAATTCAGCATGAGTGCAATCTCTATCCCGAGCATCAAGAAAATTATCCGTAATGCGAATTACGAAGATGCGAAGGCGCTGGCGGAGCAGGCTCTGTCCCAACCAACAGCACAAGAGTTAAGCAACCTGGTGAGCCGATTCATTAAAGAAAAAACGCTCTGCTGATTCCACATGCTGGCCCAATATTAATGCTTAGGAGAAGATCATGGGTTTGTTCGATAAGTTGAAATCTCTGGTTTCGGATGACAAAAAAGACACTGGCAGCATCGAAATCATTGCCCCGCTGTCCGGCGAAATCGTCAATATTGAAGATGTGCCCGATGTCGTCTTTGCTGAAAAGATCGTGGGTGACGGGATTGCCATTAAACCTACGGGTAACAAAATCGTTGCGCCGGTAGATGGCACGATCGGTAAAATTTTTGAAACTAACCATGCTTTTTCTATCGAGTCTGATAGCGGTATTGAGCTATTCGTTCACTTTGGTATCGATACCGTCGAACTGAAAGGCGAAGGCTTCAAACGTATCGCGGAAGAAGGTCAACGCGTGAAGAAAGGCGATCTCATTATTGAGTTCGATCTGCCGCTGTTGGAAGAAAAAGCCAAGTCCACGCTGACGCCGGTGGTTATCTCCAATATGGATGAAATCAAAGAACTGATTAAGCTGAACGGCACCGTGGTTGTTGGTGAAACGCCGGTTATTCGTATTAAGAAATAAACCGCATCGTCATTGATTGATGGTTGAAAAACGGCACCCCTGCGGTGCCGTTTTTGTATTACTTCCAGCGAGGAATACGCAGACAAATAATCAACCCGCCCTGCTCCCCGTTTTCTGCTTCAATGTGCCCACCATGGGCCAGCACAACTTTGCGGGCAATGGCCAACCCTAACCCGTAGCCTTTGCCGGAAAGCGGCGATTCGATGCGGATAAAGGGATCAAAAATGCTGGATAACTTACTTTTCTCGACCCCCGGCCCTTGATCGACCACCCGGATCGTCCATTCATGTTCATCTCCGCTGAGCGAAACGCAAACCTGTTGCGCGCGGGAGGAAAACCTCAGCGCATTACGCACGATATTATCAATCGCTCTGCGCATCAGATTAGCATTGCCCTTAACCGTGTGATCGACGCCGTCATCCGCTTGTAACAGGATTTCCACGCCGGGAACCTGCGCTTCGTAACGCGCGTCATTGACCACCGCCGTTACCAGTCCCAGCAAATCAAAATATTCTTCGTCAACGCCAGAATTTTGCGTGCGCGAGAGCGCCAGCAGTTCGCCGATCATCTTGTCCATACGGGCAGACTCACGTTCTATGCGCAACAGCGAACTTTCCGTATTGTCGGCATTCTGACGCGCCAGACCGATAGCCAATTGCAATCGGGCCAGGGGAGAACGCAATTCATGGGAAACATCATGCAGCAGTTGTTCTCTGGTACTGACCAGGATGTCCAGTCGTTCGACCATCGAGTCAAAGTCGCGCGCCACTTCACTGATTTCATCATGCCGTTTGCGCATCACCGGCAACAGGCGCACGGAGAGATCGCCCTGAGCCACCCGACCAAAGCCGCCGCGAAGCTGATTAAGCGGCCGGGTCAGATTCCATGCCAATAGCCAACTGAAAAGCAATCCGCCTAGACCGCCGACCCAGATCAGAGGCGCAGGCATATTGAGAATTTGCGGCGGTCTGCGGGACCGAAACTCGCTATGCAGCCGTTTTATATCATAACGCACCTGATACCACTCGCCCTGTGGCCCGTTAACCTGTTCGACTATATTGCGCGGCGCGCCCCTTTTAAACTCAGCAGCCGACTCCGTTCGAGGCGCGATTTCCCGATCGGGCAAGGGCTGCGATGACGTGGTTACCGATATATAGTGCCGTTCTTTTTCCGGCCACTGCGCCATCACGCCGTTCAGCGCAGTCAATCCCCCCTGCCGCAACGCTGTCGTTGCAATCGTCGTCTGCATGGTTGCAATGCGCGTAACAACGCTCTCTTCCAGCGGTTTAAACCGCTCGCCATACATAGAGAATGCCAACCATAACAGTTGCGAAATGACGATAAACGTCAACCAGAACCCCAGTAATATTTTCCAGAACAGCCGCCCGCGTATCATCATTAACGAATCCGATATCCCACGCTGCGCACCGTTTCAATCGTCATCTCATTGCCATCCAGCGCGCTGAGCTTCTGGCGAATATTACTGATATGCACGTCCACGCTGCGATCGTACGCCTCACGTCGGCGCCCAAGGCACGTTTCCGAGAGTTCATCTTTTGATACCACCCGTTCCGGGGATCGCAGCAGTAATTCCAATAAATTAAACTCCGATGCGGTCAGATCAAAAGCCTGCCCCCGCCACTCGCTGCTGCGAGTCGCCGGGTTAAGCACCAGTTCGCCGCACGAGGCGACGCCTTCATCCGATTTTTTACTTGGCTGGTCGTCATAACGACGCAGCACCGCTCTCAGCCGGGCAACCAGTTCACGCGGATAGCAGGGCTTCGGCATGTAGTCATCGGCGCCCATCTCCAGCCCGATGACGCGATCGATATTGTCGCCCTTTGCCGTCAGCATAATCACCGGCAACTGCTGGCTTTTTCTTATCTGACGCAAAACATCAATACCGCTCATGTCCGGCAACATGATATCCAGGATAATCGCGGTATACTCGCCTGATACCGCACCATCAATTCCCTCTTTGCCGGTCAGTACCCTTGATGTCGCAAACCCTTCGGCATTCAGATATTCGCAAAGCATATTTCCCAGTTCTACGTCATCATCGACCAGTAAAATTTTCATACCCTGTCCCCATTCGCGGATGTATCGTGTATTCTCAGGTCTGGCATAAATCTTCGCAGCCAGATTTACGAAATCCTTGCATATTCTTTCACTAAAGATTACCTATTCCTTTTCGTACCCGGAGTAAATTATCCTATCCAGCTGTTTACTTATTTGCCGATGTATTTTTAAGGACGCTTTTTCCTGATGCCATTACGATTCATGACAACCCGCAACGTTAGCGTGGCGGTTGGTGTTGTACTTACCGCCGTGCTTATTTATATGTTTTCATCGCGGTCGGATTCCACAGTAAATTATATCACCGCCGTCGCTGAAGTCCGCGATATGGAAGAAACCGTTCTGGCGGATGGCACCATAGAAGCACAAAAACTGGTTAGCGTCGGTGCGCAGGTTTCAGGACAGATAAAAGCGCTGCACGTGACGTTGGGAGATAGCGTCACCAAAGGGCAGTTGCTGGCGGAAATTGATGACCTTACGCAGCAAAACACGTTGAAAAACAGTGAAGCCGCATTAAAAAACGTGCAGGCGCAACGGGCGGCCAAAGTCGCCACGCTGCGCAATGACGAATTGAATTGGCAACGCCAGCAGATGCTGATAAAACGCGGCGTCGGCGCCCAGGCGGATTACGACAGCGCCAAAGCCACGCTGGATGCGACAAAAGCCGATATTGACGCGTTGGATGCGCAAATTGTTCAGGCCCAGATCGCCGTGAACACAGCCCAGGTCAATCTAGGGTATACCAAAATTCTGTCGCCGATGGACGGCACCATCGTCTCGCTGCCGGTCGAAGCGGGGCAAACGGTCAATGCAGCGCAAAGTACGCCCACCATCGCCAAAGTCGCCAATTTGGACACCATGACGATCAAAGCGCAAATATCCGAGGCCGACATCGTTAAAATCAAGACCGGCATGCCGGTGTGGTTCAGTATTCTCGGCGAACCGGCCCAACGTTATCAGGCAACGCTGCGGGACATTGAGCCGGCCCCGGACTCCATTGACGACGACGACACCTCATCATCGTCTTCCAGCAGCAGCACCAGCAGTTCATCATCCAGCAGCGCCATCTATTACAACGGCCTGTTCGACATAGAGAATCCCGACGGCATATTGCGCATCTCCATGACCGCGCAGGTCTATATCCTGCTGTCGTCGGTCAAAGGCGCCATTGCCGTTCCCGCCACCGCCTTAAGCTCTCACGACGGCATGAGCTTCGTACAGGTGGTTAACGACCAGGGACAGGTTGAATCCAGGGCGGTCACCGTCGGTCTTAACGACAACGTTTATACCCAACTGCTCACTGGCGTCAATGCGGGCGAGCGCGTCATCGTCAGCCAGCAATCAGGCAACAGCAGCAATACCACCACGCGTCGGGCCGGCCCGCCGATGGGGATGTAAGCATGTCTGAGCCATTACTCAAACTTAGCAATATCACGCGCCGCTTCATCAACGGCGAACAAACCGTCACGGTGCTGAAGAATATTAATCTGACGATCGGCGCCGGGGAAATGGTCGCCATCGTGGGGGCATCAGGATCGGGGAAATCGACCCTGATGAACATCCTGGGATGTCTGGATAAACCGTCAGAGGGGGACTATCAGGTTGCCGGGCACGCGGTGCAGACGTTAAGCAGCGATCGGTTGGCGCAGCTGCGCCGCGAAAACTTTGGCTTTATCTTCCAACGCTACCACCTGTTGGGCGATCTCACCGCACAAGGCAACGTGGAAGTTCCCGCCATCTATGCGGGTAAATCGCGCCAGCTTCGGCGGCAGCGCGCCGCCGACCTGCTTGGCAGGCTGGGGCTGGGCGAACGCCTGAACTATCGTCCCAGTCAGCTTTCCGGCGGGCAACAACAGCGGGTCAGTATCGCCCGCGCGCTGATGAACGGCGGCAGCGTTATTTTGGCCGACGAACCTACGGGCGCACTGGATACGCACAGCGGCAATGACGTGCTCGGCATTCTTAAAGATCTGCATACCCAGGGCCACACGGTGGTGATTGTGACGCATGATATGCAAATCGCGGAAATGGCCGAGCGAATTATCGAGATCCGCGACGGCGAAATCATCGCCGACCGTCAGGTGAAACCGTCGCCGGCGCTGCCGCAGCCGCAGCCCTCGCCCGCCGCGTCGTCATCAACAGTATCATCTCTTAACCAGATGAAAGATCGCTTCATTGATGCGTTTAAAATGGCGCTGCTGGCGATGAATGCGCAACGCATGAGAACCTTTCTGACGATGCTCGGCATCATCATCGGCATCGCCTCCGTGGTGTCCGTGGTGGCATTGGGAAAAGGTTCGCAGCAGAAGATACTGGAGGATATCAGCGCCATGGGCACCAGTACGCTGGAGATTTACCCTGGTAAAGACTTCGGCGATATGCGATCCAGCGCGATTCAGACGCTGCGCGCCACGGATATTTCACCGCTGGCGCAGCAGCCCTATGTGCATAGCGTAACGCCTTCGGTATCGACCAGCATTACGCTGCGCTACCGCAACATTGCCGTTTCGGCAAACGTGACCGGGGTTGGCGAACAGTTCTTTACCGTTCGCGGCTACCAGCTTGAACAAGGCATCACCTTTCCGAGCAGCAGCGTTGATAATCTGACGCAAGACGCGGTGATTGATAAAAATACCCGGGATAAGCTGTTCCCCAACGGAGAAGATCCGATTGGTCAGGTCATTTTACTTGATTCGATGCCGAGCCGGATTATCGGCGTGGTCAGTAAAAGCCAGTCCGGATTCGGCAGCGATGAAAACCTGAACGTCTGGGTGCCCTACACCACGGCGATGAAGCGCATGATCGGCCAGTCTTATCTGAAAAGCATTACCGTGCGGGTGAACGACAATGTCGATCTGAACGTCGCGGAACAGGGAATTACCCAGATACTGACTCAACGACATGGCACAAAAGACTTTTTTGTCATGAACACCGACAGCATCCGCCAGACCATTGAGAAAACCACCTCGACCATGACGCTGCTGGTGTCAATGATTGCGCTGATTTCCCTGCTGGTCGGCGGCATCGGGGTGATGAATATCATGCTGGTTTCCGTCACCGAGCGCACGCGGGAAATTGGCGTACGCATGGCGGTCGGCGCCAGAACCAGCGACATCATGCAGCAATTTCTGATCGAAGCCGTACTGGTCTGTCTGTTCGGCGGGGCGTTGGGCGTGGCGCTCTCGCTGAGCGTGGGGGTGATATTCGCCAAATTCAGCACCAATTTCGCCATGGTCTACTCCAGCGGATCGATTATCGCCGCCTTCCTTTGCTCCAGCTTGATTGGCATTATCTTCGGCTTCTTCCCCGCGCGACGTGCCGCGCAAATGGAGCCGATACACGCGCTGGAGCGGGAGTAAAGTCGAAGCCACGCCGCTGACGAGGTGTCTGCGGCGTTCTCCCCCTTATTTCGGAGCGCCATTCCATCCGAGGGGCGCTCTCTGACGAACCAGCGCCTGGCGCTCATTTTCTCCTGGAGTGGACTGACTTTCCGGTTTCTGAAACGACTATCAACTTAATAAAAAATAAACCCTGGTGTTAGCAATAATCAAATAATAATAAATATAACTTAATGATTTTATGAAGTTAGCATAAAACGACCATCCTATTATTATCAGGATGTCAACCATGCCAAAGGCGCCATGACTAACTGCGGAAACAGTACCAGCAGGAATAATACGACAAACTGGGCAAGGACAAACGGCCATACCCCCACCAGTGCCTGATTCATAGAAAGTCCGGCAATCCCTCTGACCACATTTAATACATTCCCGGCTGGCGGTGTTAATAACCCAATCGCGTTATTCATAATAAACAGGACGCCGAAATACACTGGATCAATACCAGCCTGTACCACAACAGGCAATAATACCGGAGTAAGAATCAGAATGGTTGGCGTGAAATCCATAAACATTCCGATGATAATGATAATTACCATCATGATCAGCAGCATCACCATGGGCTTATCACTAAAAGGACGGAGCATATCGGCGAAATCCGCCGGAATATTGGCAATGGTGATCATATAAGCCGAGAGCATCGCGGCAGCGACCATTAGCATAATCACCGCAGTTAACTTAGCGGCATTCAGACACAATTCAAAAATATGCCGTAACTTTATTTCCCGATAAATAATAACGCCAACAAAAAGTGAATAAACGGCGGCAACAACCGCGGCTTCGGTTGGTGTAAATAGCCCCATCCTTAAACCAACAATAATAATCACCGGCAGCATCAACGCCCAGACACTGCGACGTGTTTCATGCCAACGTTCGCGCAAACTGACTTTCGGGAAAACTTTCAACTGACCGATTTTATCCGTACGCCCCATCAATATATACCAGGTCACGACCAAAGACAGCGCCATTAATAAACCAGGTACAATACCGGCCATAAACAGTTTCGTAATAGAAACGTTTCCAATAATTCCAAATAAGATCAACCCGACTGACGGAGGTAACACCGGAGCAATAACACCTCCAGCCCCCAGCAAACCAGCAGAACGCCCAAGATCATAACCCCCTGCCCGCATCATCGGTAATAGCATGGCGGCCAGCGCAGCAGTGTCGGCCACAGCCGACCCGGATAGGCTAGCCATAATCAGGGCGGCAAAAATGACCACATAACCAAGCCCCCCTGGGACATGGCCGACCCAGGCCACCGCCAGATTAACAATACGCTTCGACAATCCGCCCGCCAGCATAAACTCACCAGCCAGCAGGAAAAAAGGGATCGCCAGCAACGCAAAATTATCCGCACCAGGAATAATGGTTTGAATAATAATTTGTGGATCAAACATACCCTGCGACACCATTAACACCACACCACTGAGCAACAGTGCAAATGCCACTGGAACGCCTAATGCCAGAGCACCTAACAGGGTGATAATAAATAGGGTTATAATCATATATTATCCTAAATTAACTGACAGTTTACTATGGCGATATATAGCGAATTAAACCGAGTTATTTTGTTTCAGAATCTGCCTCTTCGGATTTCTTTTTCCCACCAGACGCCATTGAGTACTCAGCCTCACTGACTTTATTCATCAATAATCGAGCCAGATTATAAATACATATTAGCGCCATACTTCCTGATGAAATATAAATTACCCCATAGACTAACAGCAGAGGAACACCACTGACCGGGGCCGGATCGTCGACAAATAATTCATGCTGTAACCAGAAACCATAAAACATCAGTACACAGCAAACCATGACCAGTAGCTGCGTAACCCCCCAGCATATTTTTCGTGATAATCGGGGTAATAGCTGCTGTACGGTATCCACGCTTAAATGCCGCTGATCGCGCGATGCGCTGATGACACCTAAAAATATCACCCAGAAAAAACAGAACCGAGATAACTCATCAGAAACAGGAAAGCCAGAATGAAAGCCATATCGCATAACCACATTGCCAAAAACCATCACCACCATACTGATGATGCATATCACTAAGATAATATCCACTAATCTGAATAATTTATTTATGATATAAGCCATATATTCCTCATTACCAGCACGGCTATCGGTATAGAAATATTTATCTTCTCTGAACACGCTATACATTAAGGTCCGGCACAGTGACACCGGACCACAGTAAAAACGCCTAGCCCCTCACTTTATTCTACTGCCTGCTGGCGAACTTTCTCTATCTCATCAATAAATGTTTTGACAAAATCGGCACCGATAATACCGGTATGTTTTTCAATAACCGGCTTAACAACGGTACGGATTTTATCCAGTTCTTCTGGCGGAAGAACGCTGATTTGCATACCGGCCTGTTCCAGTTGATTAACTGCATCGTCAGCCTGACGTATTTCTTCGGCGCGCTGAAATACCTGTGTTTCCTGAGCAATTTTATGAATAATATCCTTCTGCTGAGGGGTAAGCGAATCAAACCATTTCTCCGCCACGACCAACACTACCGGAGTATAGACATGGCGAGTTACGGTAAAATATTTTTCAACCTCGTATACTTTGTTCTGGTACATATCAACCACTGGATGCTCGTGTCCATCCAGTACCCCAGTTTCCAACGCAGTAAAAACCTCAGTGTAAGAAAGAGGTACCGGATTCATACCGATAGTCTGAAAGCTGTCAATCGCCACTTTGGTCGGCATCACGCGAATCTTCAGTCCTTTCATATCGGCCATGGTATTCACCGCATGTTTATTGTTGGCCAGATCACGAAATGCACCGCCGCTCCACGTTAATCCATACAGCTTAAGTTTCGACAGGTTCTTAAGCATCTCCTGTCCAACTGGCCCATCCAGGACTTTGGCGACTTCATCATGATTCTGGAACAAGAAAGGAAAGTCGAAAATCTGCAACGTTTTTTGTCTGCCAGCCAATGGTGAAACGGATCCCAGATAAAATTGTTGTACGTTGCTCTGGGTGGCCTGCAACATCTGTTGCTCCGATCCCAGCGAAGAAGAACCGAAAACATTAATTTTAATTTCGCCATTCGTGGCTTTATTGACTTCATCGGCAAATTTCTGCATGGCAATGCCACGCGGATGATGATCGGTAAAGCTGTGTCCCAAACGGGCTGTTTTCACGGTCTGAGCATTAACCATCTGTGCAAAGGTTACGCAACAGAAAGTAATCGCAACGATCACCCCGGCTTTTTTTAATCCGACAAACGGTTGAAATAGCATAGTAGGCTCCGTATTTATTATCGGTCAGAGATATTTGTTATAGTTGTCTGTGCCGTCGGTGCAGGGACGGGAAATCACGCCCTCTTTACCAGAGGCAAAATTACAATACGGCCAGCCACCCTCCATCAACATAGACTATCTGTCCATTTACATAGTCCGAAGCGGATGAAGACAGATAAATAGCCGTACCAATCAACTCGTCTGGATGACCCCAGCGTTTGGAGGGGTTACTCGCTTTCACCCAGGCGTCAAACTCTTGGTTATCAATCAGCGCCGTGTTCATATCGGTGAGGATGTAACCTGGGCCGATAGCGTTGGTCTGAATATTAAACTCCGCCCATTCTGCGGCCATGGAACAGGTGAGCAATTTAATCCCTCCTTTGGCGGCGGTATAAGGCGCGACAGTAGGACGGGCGGCCTGACTGGTGAGTGAACCAATATTGATAATTTTTCCGCCCTTTCCCCGTGAAATCATGCGTTTTGCCGCCGCTCGCGAAACAATAAATGTACTGGTCAGGTTGGTATCAATCACACGTTTCCATTGTTCCAGCTCCAAATCGACCATCGGTTTGCGATATTGGATGCCGGCATTATTGATCAGGATATCCACTTGCAGGCCTTGCTGATCCAGCGCGACGAACGCACTTTCCACTGCGTCTTCATTGGTGACATCAAAGGCTATGCTGTGTGCCTGATACCCTTTTTCACATAGTTTTTGTACTGATTCATTCAGTGACGCTTCACGTATGTCGTTTAAGATCACACGGGCGCCAGCAGTGGCTAACCCTTCAGCATAGGCCAACCCCAGACCACGTGCAGAACCCGTGACCAGTGCCGTTTTTCCAGTCAAATCAAACAGAGCGGACATAGAAAATCCTCATGTTTACTATTAAGAGAAGCGAACGCCATCAACTTGTATGACATCACTCATATTTAACTTGTTATACGATTGTTTTTAAATCAACAGACATCGGTTAATTTTGCAGAACCGATCACAAAACTAACTTATACTTCATTGTTTACATTAAAGTAAAAAATTTAATTTATTGTTTTTTATAGCTTACTTTATAAGTTGCATAAATAAACATGATGCTTAAAATTTTCTTCAACAATGAATTGAACGATGATATAAATAAAATCAACTTGTAGGACGACTGCTGTGTATTTAGGAGTAATGGCCAGTAGTAGCCGGACGTTTTTTGTTGGTGGAAAGCCAGGCATACAACTGCGCGTGGAATAGTAAAATTATAATATTTAACTTTAAAAATAAGGAGTTACTGTGAGTAATATAAAAATTACTGCGGTGAAGACAATCCTGACGGCACCAGGCGGTATTGACTTGGCGGTAGTGAAGGTTGAAACCAGCCAGCCAGGTCTTTACGGGCTGGGCTGCGCCACCTTTACCCAGCGCATTCATGCGGTTAAAACGGCTATTGACGAATATATGACGCCTTTCCTGATTGGCAAGGATCCAACACGAATCGAGGATATCTGGCAGTCTGCCTGTGTAAGCGGTTACTGGCGCAGCGGTCCGATCATGAATAATGCGCTGTCGGGCGTGGACATGGCGCTATGGGACATCAAGGGCAAACTGGCCGGAATGCCGGTCTATGAACTGCTTGGCGGCAAATGTCGTGACGGCATCCCATTGTATGTCCACACCGACGGTGGAGACGAGTTTGAAGTCGAAGACAATGTCCGTGCCCGCATGGAAGAGGGGTATCAGTACGTCCGTTGCCAGATGGGCATGTATGGTGGGGCAGGTACAGACGATCTGAAACTGATAGCCACCCAGTTGGCACGAGCGAAAAACATCCAGCCTAAGCGTTCTCCACGTAGCAGCACGCCGGGTATCTATTTTGATCCGGAAGCCTATGTGAAAAGCGTTCCGCATTTATTCGAGCATCTGCGCAACAAACTCGGCTTTGGCATTGAGTTCATCCATGACATTCATGAGCGTGTGACCCCTATCGCCGCCATCCACCTGGCTAAAATACTGGAGCCGTACCAATTGTTCTATCTTGAAGATCCGGTGGCGCCAGAGAATATCGACTGGCTGAAAATGCTGCGTCAGCAATCCTCCACGCCAATTTCAATGGGTGAGTTATTTACCAACATCAATGACTGGAAACCGCTGATCGCCAATAACCTGATCGACTATATTCGCTGCCACGTCAGCACCATAGGCGGTATTACACCGGCGAAAAAACTGGCGACGTTAAGCGAAATCCATGGGATCCGCACGGCCTGGCACGGACCGGGGGATATCTCGCCAGTAGGCGTTTGTGCCAACCTGCATTTGGATATGAGCGTGACTAACTTTGGTATTCAGGAATACACACCGGTGAACGATGCGCTCCGTGACGTGTTCCCTGGTTGTCCAGAGATAGAGAAAGGGTACGCCTATCTGAGCGAGCGTCCTGGGCTGGGGATTGATATCGACGAGAAAAAAGCCGCGAAATATCCCTGCATTGGCGGTATTCCATCCTGGACTAACGCCCGTACGCCCGACGGCACCGCCTCCCGGCCTTAATGGGAGAAGAAATGGCTGCTGAACGCAGCCATTTGAGGTTGCTGACAAAGTCGTCTGTAAGCCTGAGATACCCGGCCTACCGTACCGAGGGGCGCACGCCGCTACGGCCCCTCGCCACGCTCTGCCAAATAATGAGCGTTCTCAATCCTCTATTCGTTGACTGTTAAGCTTTTCAATTGCAGTAACGTTTTCTGACATCGCTTCATTAAGCACCGCTACGGCGGTAGATGCATCACGGTTCTTGATAGCCATAAATACCTTGATATGCGCCTCGACGCTCTCAAGCGAGATACCCAGTGAACGGTTCAGTTCTTCAAGGTAGTAGTAGTAAATATCCTTAATGGAGTTCATCACGTTGTAGAATACTTTGTTCTGTGAAGCCTTAGCGATCGCCAGATGGAAATCAAAATCCGCCTGAGAGTATTTCTTATAGTCATCCTTGTTTGTCAGCATACGATTCAACGCTTTTTCCAGAGCGGAAATATCCTCCGCTGTGGCATTCTGAACCGCTAACTCCATGCATTTGAACTCGACTGTCTGGCGGAATATCATCATGTCGTGAAACTCTTCGCGGCTGAGATGCATGATCGGCTGCTGCTCATTAAGCAGGCTACGTTGGCTGAAGTTTTTGGTAACGAAACTGCCTTTCCCCTGATGAGTAATGACAATACCCAGATCGCGTAGTCGTTGTACCGCGCTACGGATGCTGACTCGGCTGACGTTGAATGACACAGTAAGTTCGGATTCTGAGGGGAGCTTACTGCCCGGCGGCCAGCTACCATCCAGCAGTTTTTCCTTAATTTGCTCATAAACTGCATTGACTACATTGTGTTTCTGGATTGATTTAATGCTCATGAGGGCTATCGCATATAAGTTGTCCTACAACATATCATGGATATAACATGCAGTGTGCGGCATGTGAAGCCTGCGCCGCTGTTTTGTATTCTGAATCTAACTGAAAATTGACCGCTCTCACGCTTAGAACCTATCCGGATAGGCCATGGTATGACTTCATCCTTGTTCTGCTTTCAGAACGCCTCAAACACGCCTGTCGATAAATAGCGATCGCCGCGGTCGCAGGCGATCGCCACGATCACGCTGCCGGGATTGTCCGCCGCAATACGCAACGCGCCGCAGACGGCGCCGCCGGAACTGACGCCGCAGAAAATGCCTTCCCGGCGGGCGAGTTGACGCAGTGTGCTCTCCGCTTCCTGCTGCGAAATATCCATAATGCGATCGACAAGATCGGGGCGGAAGATACCGGGCTGATACCCCGGCGCCCAGCGCCGGATACCGGGAATCTGGCTGCCTTCGGCAGGCTGTAATCCTACGGTGACGATCTCATTACGCTGTGCTTTCAGATAACGGCTGACGCCGGAAATGGTGCCGGTGGTTCCCATACTGGATACAAAATGCGTCAGCTTGCCCGCCGTTTGCCGCCAGATCTCCGGGCCGGTGGTCAGAAAATGGGCGAGAGCGTTGTCCGGGTTATTAAACTGATCGAGGATTTTCCCTTCGCCTGACTGCGCCATGTGCCGCGCCAAATCGCGCGCGCCCTCCATCCCCGCTTGCCGGCTGACCAACACCAGCTCCGCGCCGTAGGCACGCATCGCAGACTGACGCTCGCGGCTCATATTTTCCGGCATCAATAGGCGTAGACGGTAGCCTTTCAGCGCCGCGATCATCGCCAGCGCAATACCCGTATTCCCACTGGTCGCTTCAATCAACCTATCACCGGGAGCGATATCACCCCGCTTTTCCGCCTGCTGAACCATGGATAATGCCGCACGATCTTTTACCGATCCCGCCGGGTTGTTTCCTTCCAGTTTCAGCCAGACTTCACTGCCCGTCCCCTGCGCCAAACGCTGCAATTTCACCAGCGGAGTATTGCCGATACCCTGTTCAAGCGTTGTCAAAAACCGGCCCTCACAAATGCCCTAAAGCAGATTACAGCGTCAGCAGACGTTCCAGCGAAGGCGCAAAGAAATAGCTGCCGCTTACCGCCCGGGTGAAGCGCAGCATATCGTCACGCTTGCCGTCCCGCTCGCCAAACATGCTGAGCAGTTGCTGCTCAATGTTATGCAGCCGGGCGCAGTAGGCGATGAAATACAACCCGTGCTTGCCGCTCGCCGTGCCGTAAGGCAGGCTCTGACGTAAAATTTTCAGCCCTTTGCCGTCTTCTTTCAAATCCACGCGGCTGACATGAGACGTCGACGGGCGCTGTTCAGAAGAAAGCTCTTCGTTATCGAACTTGGTGCGGCCGATCATCTGCTCTTGCTGCTCAACGCTGAAACGCTGCCACTGCTTGAGATTATGTTCCCAGCGCTGAACAAAAACATAGCTGCCGCCGGCATCGGGCTGACCGTCGGGAACGATAGCCACACCGTGGCGATCGTCGCCCTGCGGGTTTTCCGTCCCATCCACGAAACCACTCAGATCGCGGTCCTCGACACAGCGAAAGCCGTGTATTTCTTCTTCCACATGGATGGCGCTGCCAAAAGCGGCCAGAGCCGCCTGCGCCAGACTGAAATTCACATCATGCCGGTATGACTGAATATGAATCAGCAGGTCGCGTTGGGTTGCCGGCGCCAGCCCTTTACCCAACGGCGTAAAGGGTTTGAGCTCCAGCGCGGAATTGAGGCAATCCAGATCGCGCCACACATCATTGCCAAAAGCCAGCACCGCGCCCAAGCCCGCATCGGGAAACTGCTGTTGCAGCTCGGACAGCGCCTGACAAAACTTTTTGCATCCCTGGCGGATGGCATCAAATTCCCCCTGCACCATAGCTTCCATAAAAATGGCAAAACGGCGATGCTCCAGCAAGATACCGCTTTGAATTTGTGTCATCTGCGCTTCCTCAATCTCATTATTTTTCTTAGTCGTATTGGTAATGTGTTTATCCGCAATCCCTTATCCCCTAGGTGCAGAAGCGCTATCATACCGGAACAAATGCGGTTTTTACTTTGCTTAAACGCAATTTCAGTTCCGGCATCCGATCAATCGCGAGCCTGCGCATGCCAGATAATCTTGCTCACACGCCATGTTTTGAGAATGTCGTCAGGCGGCATCAGCCCTTCCGGCCCGCTCCACTCGCCGGAAAACAGATAGCTGACATGTTTGCTCTGCGGGGCGACGCACTCAACGCTTTGAGCGTCATCTCCTTGCCCCGGCTGGCATACGCCAAACGCCTTGCTGTAGGAGGCGCTGAATGCATCGCCGATTTTTACTCCCCACTGGCTATCGATTGCCGCATCCATCACCTCGACTTTGCGAACGTGACTTTTCGGCTCACCGCTGATGATCAATTTAACTTCCTGACCGTCCAGCGCCTGATAAAAAGCGACCAGTTGACCGTTGTCCGAACCCATTCCGCCGCGGAGGCGATAATCGCCGTTCAGCGCCTTGTGTAACACCGGCTCGGACAATGGCGTACCGGCATTAATCTCCCCAACGCCGGCGTCCGACACCTGAAGCGAACCGCCAAACCAGCTAAACGGCGACAGGCTGGACCAGGAGAAATGGCTCATCGTGCCGCACCCGGTCAGTAACAGTGGTAAACCCAGCAATAACGGGCGAAATCTCATGACTTTTACTCCTCAATATTGAACGGCCGCAATCGTTAGCCGCCATCACCAGATTTGGATTTGAGTATAAGGCGGGCGGAAAGTGCCGTAAAAGGCAGGGTAATCGGGTTTTAATTATCATTGAATCAACAATGCGGTGAGAAGACCCAGCGGCCCTGAGTCATCGATAAATAGAGGTGATCTAACGTATCCGGCGCCGGATCAGTATTCCTGATCCTCAATCAGCCGTTTACCCAGCGTCACGCAGTCCACCATCTCATAGTCCAGCTTTTCATACATGCCAATCACCGCGTCGTTATCCTCCCGCACCATCAGGTGGATCTTGGGACAACCACGGGCAATGAGTTTTTTTTCCAGACGGCTGATCAGCGCATTGGCAATGCCTCTGCCGCGGAAATCCGGATGCACGCCGAGATAATAGGCGGAACCGCGATGGCCGTCATAGCCGCCCATGATGGAACCCACCACTTCGCCGCTCACTTCCGCCACCAGAAACAGCTCGGGATCGTGGTTCAATTTGCGTTCAATATCCATTTCAGGATCGTTCCACGGACGCAGCAAATCGCAGCGCTCCCAAAGGGTGATCACTTCCTCAAAGTCATCTTGCCGGAATATGCGGATTTCCATCACGTTGGCCACTGTGCAATTAGGTAAGTTCTGATTATCGCGTGATTTTTGTCAGACGCAATATCAAATTGCCGCCGGTCAAGAGAAATGCGCCTTGCGGCCGTGGGGGATATGATTTATTGATCGGCAATAATCGTTATACTGGAGCGCTTTATTCAATTCAGTGGTGATAAAAGGAACCTTTGCGCATGTCTCACACCAGTACGGTAACAACCTTTCTGCGCGGATTGCAGGATGATCTCTGTCGGCAGCTCGCCGCAGCGGACGGCGCCACCGATTTTGATGAAGATATCTGGCAGCGCGCTGAAGGCGGCGGCGGATGCAGCCGCGTATTATCCGGCGGCGATGTTTTCGAACGGGCCGGCGTCAACTTTTCTCATATCACCGGCAGTTCGCTTCCCCCTTCCGCCAGCGCCCATCGCCCCGAGCTGGCGGGCCGCGGTTTTCAGGCGATGGGCGTTTCGCTGGTCGTTCATCCGCGCAATCCCTATGTGCCCACCAGCCACGCCAACGTGCGCTTTTTTATCGCGGAAAAACCGGGGGAAGATCCGGTGTGGTGGTTCGGCGGCGGTTTCGATCTGACGCCGTTTTATGGCTTCGAGGAAGACGCCGTGCACTGGCATCGCACCGCCCGCGATTTATGTCGCCCGTTCGGCGCGGACGTCTACCCGCGTTATAAACAATGGTGCGACGATTATTTTTTCCTGAAACATCGTAATGAGGCGCGCGGCATCGGCGGGTTGTTCTTTGACGATTTGAACACGCCTGATTTTGATACCGCCTTTGCCTTTACCCGCGCGGTTGGCGAAGGGTTTTTGCATGCCTATCTGCCGATAGTCGAACGTCGCAAGGCCCTGCCGTGGGGCGAGCGCGAGCGCGAATTCCAGCTTTATCGCCGCGGGCGCTATGTGGAATTCAATCTGGTGTGGGATCGCGGTACGCTATTTGGCCTGCAAAGCGGCGGACGCACCGAATCGATTTTGATGTCCATGCCGCCGCTGGCGCGTTGGGAATATCAGTATCGCCCTCAGCCCAACAGCCCCGAGGCCGCGCTATACCGGGATTTCTTGCCCGTCAGGGATTGGCTGGGCGACAACAAAAACGGAGTAACGGAATAATGCAGATTTGGGTCGATGCCGACGCTTGTCCCAACGTCATCAAAGAGGTGCTGTTTCGCGCCGCGGAGCGCACGGAAACACCGGTAACGCTGGTCGCCAATCAGTCATTGAAAGTGCCGCCGTCACGTTTTATCCACACCCTGCGCGTCGCCGCCGGATTCGATGTCGCGGATAACGAAATCGTGCGCCGGGTTGAAGCGGGCGATCTGGTGGTGACCGCCGATATTCCGCTGGCCGCCGAAGCGATCGAAAAAGGCGCTGTGGCGCTCAATCCGCGCGGCGAACGCTATACGCCGGACACCATCCGCGAACGGCTGAACATGCGCGATTTTATGGATACCCTGCGCGCCAGCGGCATCCAGACCGGCGGCCCGAATACGCTGAATCAACGTGACCGTCAGCAGTTCGCCAACGAACTGGATAAATGGCTGCGGCAATCAATGTAACGCCCAGAGGATCAGAAAAAGCAAAGCCCGCGGTCGCATCATGCGATTGCGGGCTTTTGACCTCAACCGGCCTTACAGCGGCTGGGTTTGCGCCTCAACCACCGCCAGCGCCACCATATTAACGATACGCCGCACCGAGGCGATCGGCGTCAGAATATGCACCGGTTTGGCGACCCCCATCAGCACCGGCCCGACGGTTACCCCTTCGGAAGAAGAGACGCGCAGCAGGTTATAGCTGATACGGGCCGATTCCATATTGGGCATGATCAGGATATTGGCCGAACCTTTCAGCGGACTGTCCGGCATCTGCTCGCGGCGGATCGACTCCACCAGCGCGGCATCGCCGTGCATTTCGCCGTCGATTTCCAGCTCCGGCGCCAGTTTATTCACCAGCGCCAGCGTAGCGCGCATTTTCGCGGCGGTGGGCGAGTCAGAAGTGCCAAAGTTCGAATGCGACAACAGGGCGACTTTCGGCTCGATCCCGAAACGACGCACGGTGTCCGCCGCCATCAGGGTAATCTCCGCCAACTGCTCCGGGGTGGGATCGGCATTGACATAGGTATCGGCGATGAACGTATTCCCGCTCGGCAACAGCAAGGCGTTCATAGCGCCGGCGACGTGGACGCCTTCGCGATAGCCAAAGACTTTTTCCACCACGGCGAAATGCTCTTCATAAGTGCCGATGGTTCCGCAAATCAAGGCGTCGGCTTCACCGCGCAGCACCATGATGGAACCAATCAATGTCGGATTACCGATCACCTCGCGCTGCGCCTTTTCCTGCGACACGCCGCGACGCTTCATGATCTCGAAATATTCGCTCCAGTATTCTTTAAAGCGCGGATCGGATTCATTGTTGACCACTTCAAAGTCTTTACCAATGGTCAACTGTAACCCCAGCTTTTGCAGGCGCATTTCAATCACGTTCGGCCGCCCAATCAATATCGGAAAAGCCAGCCCCAGCGTCACCAGTTCCTGCGTCGCGTGCAGCACGCGCGGATCTTCCCCTTCGGCCAGCACCACCCGACGGGGCTGCTGACGCGCCTGAGAGAAAACCGGCTTCATAAACAGGTTGGTCTTGTAGACAAACTCCGTCAGCTTCTCGACATAAGCAGTAAAGTCTTCAATCGGCCGCGTCGCCACGCCGGACGCCATCGCCGCTTTCGCCACCGCCGGGGCTATCTTGATAATCAGGCGCGGATCGAACGGTTTCGGGATCAGATACTCCGGGCCGAACGACAGATCCTGATCGCCATAGGCCGAGGCCACCACTTCGCTCTGCTCCGCCAGCGCCAGATTGGCAATGGCGTGCACGCACGCCAGCTTCATCTCTTCATTGATGGTGGTCGCCCCGACATCCAGCGCGCCGCGGAAGATGAACGGGAAGCACAGCACGTTGTTCACCTGATTCGGGTAGTCTGAACGGCCGGTACAGATAATGGCGTCCGGGCGAACCTCCTTGACCAGCGGCGGCAGAATTTCCGGTTCAGGGTTGGCCAGCGCCAGGATTAGCGGACGTGGCGCCATGGTTTTCACCATCTCCTGCGTCAACACCCCGGGGCCGGAGCAGCCGAGGAAAATATCGGCATCGGGGATAACGTCCGCCAGCTTACGCTTGCCGTTATCCTCAACGGCGTAAGCCGCTTTGGTTTCCGCCATATCCTCTTCACGGCCTTTGTAGATCACGCCGCGCGAGTCACACACCACGATGTTGTGCGGCTTCATGCCCAGCGCCACCAGCAGGTTCAGACAGGCGATGGATGCCGCTCCCGCGCCGGAAACCACCAGGCGTACGTCAGCGATATTCTTCTCCACCACCCGCAGCCCGTTCAGCACCGCCGCGGTACAGATAATGGCGGTGCCGTGCTGGTCGTCATGGAATACCGGAATTTTCATACGCTCGCGCAGTTTCTTTTCAATGTAAAAGCATTCCGGCGCTTTGATATCTTCCAGATTGATGCCGCCAAACGTCGGCTCCAGCGCGGCAATGATGTCGATCAGTTTATCCGGATCCAGTTCATCCACTTCAATATCGAACACGTCAATACCGGAGAATTTCTTAAACAAAACCCCCTTGCCCTCCATCACCGGCTTGCCGGCCAGCGCGCCAATATTGCCAAGGCCGAGCACGGCGGTTCCGTTGGAGATCACCGCCACCAGATTGCCGCGCGCGGTGTACTTGTAGGCCGCCAGCGGATCTTCCGCAATTTCCAGACAGGGCGCCGCCACCCCGGGTGAATAAGCCAGCGCCAGATCGCGCTGGGTCGCCAACGGCTTGGTTGGAGAAACCTGTATTTTCCCGGGCACCGGATATTGGTGAAAATCAAGGGCGCTTTGCTTTAGTTGTTCATCCATTTTTTATCCCTTCTTGGTTTTTGTTGTGGCGTACATGTAGGGTCAAGGATCACCAGTATAATGTTTGAGAATTGTTAAACTTTGAAGGATGACAAAAAGCGGAAGGTTAATGCAGATTAAAATAGTTACTTTATTTGTTAGTTTTTTGTTCAATCAAAAAACATCACACCGTCGGAGGACAAAACATCGGCGACGAAATCGTCACTCCTGGTTTTGCGCGACGCCCGTTGCCCGCACTTTCACGGGCGCGTTCGACATCAACACGCCCGGCAGTACGCCCGCTACTTGGTAAACCATCCCTGAATCTGCGCGTGCTGTAGCAACATGATGGTTTTGGCATCCATAATGCGCCCTTCTTTCACCATTTCGAGCGCCTCGGTAAAAGACAGCTCCAGCACTTCAATGTCCTCATCGTCGATACCGCCGCCCTGGTTATTCCGCAACGACTCATCATACTCCGCGGCGAAGAAATGCAGCCGTTCGGTGATGCCGCCGGGCGACATAAAAGCCTCAAACAATTTTTCAACCTTGCCAATCGCATAGCCGGTTTCTTCAATCGCTTCATTACGGATGCATGTCTCCGGCAAGTTATCGTCCAGTAAGCCGGCGCAGGCCTCCAGCAACATGCCGCTTTCATTGCCATTCAGATAGGTGGGGATTCGGAACTGGCGGGTCAGGATCACGGTGCCCTTTTTTCGATTATACAGCAGAATGGTCGCGCCATCGCCACGATCGTACACCTCCCGGATCTGACGCACCACGCCGCCATTCTTTCTTTTTAAATCAAAAACATATTTGTGAAGAATAAACCAATGATCGGACAACAGTTTCTTTTCGATGAGCGTAATTGGCGACGACATAACTGAACCACTATAAGCAAGAATCGATATCTGATGATAAGAAGATACCGACAGGATTGCACGTCGTCATAGTCCTAAAGCGGTACTGACCAGCAGATAAAGATTGAGCGACACGACAATCGACACAATCGCTTTGCCGATGATTTGTATCAGCCGATGGTTGACCAAATCGCCCATTAATTCCCGGTTACCGGTGAATGACAGCAGAGGAACCAGCGCCAGAGCAATACCAAAGCTCAGGATCACCTGACTTAATACCAGCACCCGGGTGGGATCCATACCAGACAGGATAACGATAAATGATGGCAGCATGGTCACCGCGCGCCGCACCCACAGCGGAATATGGAAATGAACAAATCCCTGCATGACCACCTGCCCGGCCAGCGTGCCGACGACCGTCGAGGAAAGCCCTGCCGCAACCAAACTCAGGCCGAAAATGGTCGCCGCCGCTTTCCCCAGCAAAGGCTCCAGCGTCAGATAGGCACGATCCAGATCGGCAATATCCTGATTGCCGCTGAAATGAAACGCCGCGGCTGCCGTCGCCATCATCGCCAGATTGACAAATCCGGCGATGGTCATGGCAATAGCCACATCGACTTTGCTCGAGGAATAACGTTCGGCGCGGGAATGCTTATCCGCGCGCTGCGTCAAAGAAGAGTGCAGATAAATAACATGCGGCATGATCGTCGCCCCCAACACGCCCGCGGCCAGAAACACCGCATCCGACGTCGGCAGGCTGGGGATAACCATCCCTTTGGTCAGGGCGGCCAGTTCCGGCTGCGAGAAAACCAATTCAACAATATAAGCCGCGGCCACAAACAGCAGCAGCCCGCCAATCACTCTCTCCAGCGGCTTTTGTCCGCGCTGTTGCAGCATCAAAATCAGGAAAGTCGCGATACCGGTGAGAACGGCGCCTTCAAGCAGCGAAACGCCTAACAACAGCTTGAAACCGATAGCCGCCCCGATGAATTCAGCCAGATCGGTCGCCATGGCGATGATCTCGGCCTGCACCCAGTAGGCCCAAACGGCGGGCCGCGGAAAACGATCGCGGATCAGTTCCGCAAGATTTTTACCGGTGGCGATACCCAGCTTGGCTGACAGCAACTGGATCAACATCGCCATGATATTGGCCCACACCACCACCCATAACAGGGTATAACCATAGGCGGCGCCGGACTGAATATTCGTCGCGAAGTTGCCCGGGTCGATATAACCGATCGCGGCAATGAAGGCCGGCCCCATCAGAGAAAGTTTGATCTTTCTTGACGCGCGGCTTGCTGACTCGACGATAGGGTTGCCCCGCATAGTATGACCTTTCTAATACTGTTGTTTTTACTACCTTCACATTAATGATAATGATTATCAACCGCATTTATAACGACAATACCAATTCTTCTGATAGTTAAAGATGATGGTGCGGCAGAAAAATAAAAAGTCCCTTTTTAACAAACCAATAGTAATTAACTATAAACAAAAAACCCCATGCCTGAAGCACGGGGTTGGGATTGATGCGAAACGAAATAGGCTGAATCAGTCTTTCGCCTTAGACACCGCGACCATCGCCGGACGCAGTAAACGCCCGTTCAGCGTGTAGCCTTTCTGCATCACCATCATTACGTGATTTGGCGGATAATCATCGGATTCCAGCATCGTCATTGCCTGGTGAACTTCCGGGTTAAAGGGAACATTCACTTCCCCCACCACCTCGATGCCAAACTTATGCACGGCATCCAGCAACGATTTCAACGTCAGCTCAACGCCTTCAATCATCGATGCCAGCGCATCGTTGGATTTGTCCGCCACATCCAGCGCGCGTTCAAGGTTATCGATTACCGGCAACATTTCACCGGCAAATTTTTCCACTGCGAATTTGTGCGCCTTCTCGACGTCCATTTCCGCACGACGACGGATATTGTCGGCTTCGGCCCGGGCGCGCAGTATGCTGTCGCGCTCACGCTGTTGCAGCTCGGCCAATTGTGTTTCCAGTTCGGCAATACGCTCATCGCGCGGGTCGGCTACGTCTGTTGCTTGCGGCGCCGCTTCCGCCTGTTGCCCTTTCGCTGTCTTCGTGTGATCCAAGACTTGCTCATCGGGCGTGTTCTGTTCTTTACTACTCATGAAATTCTCCGCGGTTTAGCATTAATCTCGCTAGTTGCTTATTATGGGGATCAAAACCGGGGATGCAAGGGAACCAGTCACATATTGGTTTCACCCGACACCGGGCACATCACGCTGAGGATAACGACAGCAATGGTTAAACCATTTAATTGTATTGGCATCGTCGGCCACCCGCGCCACCCCACCGCGCTGGCAACTCACGAAATGCTCTATCACTGGCTGACCGCGAAAGGTTATGCGGTGCTTATTGAGCAGCAGATTGCCCTCGACCTGAATCTGAAAGGCGCCCGAACCGCCAGCCTGGCCGATATCGGCCAACAAGCCGATCTGGCGGTGGTGGTGGGCGGCGACGGCAACATGCTGGGCGCGGCCCGCGTGTTATCACGCTATGACATTCAGGTCATCGGCGTTAACCGCGGCAATCTCGGTTTCCTGACCGATCTGGATCCCGATCAGGCCCAGCAGCAGCTATCCGAAGTATTAAACGGCCACTACCTGAGCGAACGGCGTTTTATGCTGGAAGCCCATATCTGCCGTGCCGATCAACCCAGCAGCAGCAGCACCGCCATTAATGAAATCGTGCTCCATCCCGGCAAAGTGGCGCATATGATCGAATTTGAAGTCTACATCGACGACAACTTCGCTTTTTCTCAACGTTCAGACGGCCTGATTATCTCCACGCCAACCGGCTCGACCGCCTATTCCTTATCGGGCGGCGGTCCGATCCTGACGCCCTCGCTGGATGCCATCGCGCTGGTGCCCATGTTTCCCCATACGCTCTCGGCCCGCCCGCTGGTCATTAACAGCAGCAGCACCATCCGGTTAAAATTTTCCCACACCACCAGCGATCTGGAAATCAGTTGCGACAGCCAGATTTCATTACCGCTACAGGAAAGAGAAGAGGTGCTGATTCGCCGCAGCGAAAATTACCTGAATCTAATCCATCCTGAAAATTACAGTTATTTCAATACATTAAGCACAAAGCTCGGCTGGTCTAAAAAATTGTTCTAAATTTGTCCTCAGCTACTTTACTGTATATAAAACCAGTTTATACTGTATGTAATTACACCATGTACTTACATACAGGAAACTATCATGCTGGCGCAACTCACTATCAGTAACTTCGCCATCGTGCGCGAATTGGAAATCGATTTCCAGGCAGGAATGAGCGTTATCACCGGGGAAACCGGCGCCGGGAAATCCATTGCGATTGATGCCCTCGGTCTGTGTCTGGGAAATCGTTCCGACGCCAGCATGGTAAGGCCGGGGGCGCCCCGCGCCGATATCTGCGCCCGTTTTTCGCTGGCGGACACGCCCGGCGCCCACCGGTGGCTGGAGCAAAACCAATTGGACGACAGCAACGAGTGCCTGCTACGCCGGGTCATTGGCGCCGACGGCCGTTCCCGTGGTTTTATCAACGGCACCGCGGTGCCGCTTTCTCAGTTGCGCGAGCTTGGCCAACATCTTATCCAGCTTCACGGCCAGCATGCGCATCAGCTGCTGCTCAGGCCCGAACACCAGAAACATCTGCTGGATGCCTACGCAGACGAGCCTCAATTACTTGGCGCCATGCAGCAAATCTGGCAGCAATGGCACCAAAGCTGCCGTTCACTGGCGCAGTTGCAACAGGCCACCATTGAGCGGGAAGCGCGACGCGAGCTGCTGCAATACCAGTTGAAAGAGCTGAATGAGTTTGCGCCTCAGCCAGGCGAATACGAACAGATCGATGTCGAATACAAGCGTCTGGCGAACAGCGGGCAACGGCTGGCGCTGAGCCAGCAGACGTTACAGTTGCTCAGCGAGGACGAAGAGCAAAATATGCTCGGCATGCTGCACACCGTCAAACATCAGCTCACCGAATTGGTCGGCATGGACGACAAGCTGTCCGGCGTGCTTTCCATGCTGGAGGAAGCGGGCATCCAAATCAGCGAAGCCAGCGATGAACTGCGCCATTACAGCGAGCAAATGGATCTCGATCCAATCCGACTATACGAACTGGAGCAACGGCTATCCCGCCAGTTGTCGCTGGCGCGTAAACATCATGTTCCACCGGAAGCATTGCCCGCATTCCATCAACAACTTTTGGAAGAGCAACTGCTGCTGGAACAACAGGAAAGCGACCACAAAACCTTGAGCGGCGCCGTAAGCGAATATCATCAACAGGCGCTGCATATCGCCGAGCAATTACACGCGCGTCGGCAACACTATGCCAACGAGCTGGCCCAGCTCATCACATCCAATATGCATGAACTGGCTATGCCACACGGACACTTCACCATTGACGTGAAGTTTACGCCGGAATACCTGACGGCCAGCGGCGCGGACAGCATTGAGTTTTGCGTCACCACCAACCCCGGGCAACCGCATCAGGCGTTAGCCAAAGTGGCCTCCGGTGGGGAGCTTTCCCGTATCGCGCTGATCGTTCAGGTTATCACCGCCCGTAAAATGGACACGCCGGCGCTGATTTTCGATGAGGTCGATGTGGGGATCAGCGGCCCGACAGCGGCGATTGTGGGCAAAATGCTGCGTCAGCTTGGCGAATCGACGCAGGTTATGTGCGTCACTCATCTACCGCAGGTCGCCGGTTGCGGTCACCAGCACTTCTTTGTCAGCAAACAAACCGACGGCGCAGAAACGGAAACGCTGATGCAGCCGCTTGATAAACGCGCCCGGTTACAGGAACTGGCGCGCCTGCTGGGCGGAAGCGCCGTGACTAAGAACACGCTGGCGAACGCCAAAGAACTTCTGGCCGCATAAGGCTGAATCCTGTGGCGGGCAGGGATAGTCGCCATAAAAAAATGCCGGAGCATTTTTTAACGTCACGCAGTGGCGGCCCGTAAGGGTGGCGGGCACGGATAGCCCGCCATAAAAAATCTCAACTTTTTCGCCTTCTTGGGGTCATACAGGGATCTTGCAGGTTTTCAAGTCAGGCAAGGTCTATTATCATCGGCAACCTATGCCCTTAAGGAATGTAATCACTATGCGCTGTAAAACGCTGACTGTCGTCGCTGCGGTGGTTGTTATGCTGACTGCCGGTTGTTCCACGTTAGAGAAAGTGGTTTATCGGCCAGACATCAATCAGGGAAACTATCTGGCACCGGGTGATGTCGCCAAAATTCATACCGGAATGACTAAACAACAGGTCGCTTACACCCTGGGAACACCGATGTTGCAGGATCCGTTTGGCAGCGATACCTGGTTTTACGTCTTCCGCCAACAGCCGGGTCATGAGTCGGTAAAACAACAAACCCTGACGCTCACTTTTAATAGCGGCGGCGTGTTGACCCATATCGATAACAAACCCGCACTGAATTAATCGGGTACGGCCGGCGGAGTAGACGCTAATCCGACACGGCGAAGACCAACTGTTTTATCAGGAACGGTTTCCGCTGTGCGGATAAGGCTCCAGAGGCCTTATTTTTTTGAGCGCTCGGCTCGCTGACGTCGCAGCTCTTTCGGGTCGGCGATCAACGGGCGATAAATCTCCACGCGATCGCCATCATTGAGAATATCGGTCAGCTTGACTGCCCTGCTGTAGATCCCGACTTTGTTGGTCTGTAGATCAATCTCTCCCCGCAGCTCCAGCAACCCCGAGGCAATAATCGCCTCTTCGACCGAACTGCCTTGCGCTAAGGTTATCGTCCGCAGATATTGACGCTCCGGTAAGGCATAAACCACGTCAACGCAAATATCAGGCACTGTAAACCTCTTTGGCGCGTTGTGTGAACGCCTGAACCATATTTCCCGCCAGATCCTTGAAAACTTTACCGAAAGCGAGTTCAATCAAAGCATTGGTGAATTCAAAATCAAGATGCAGTTCAACTTTGCAAGCATCATTGCTCAATGGCGTAAAATGCCAATCTCCCGACAACTGGCGGAAAGGCCCGTCAACCAGTTGCATATTGATATTCTGATTGTTGGTCAGCGTATTGCGTGTGGTAAATGTCTTGCGAATCCCCGCCTTGGCGACATCAACGGCGGCGGTCATTTCATCCGGCGTAGCGGAAAGCACCCGACTACCGGTACAACCCGGCAAAAAAGCAGGATACGAAGAGACATCATTCACCAATTGGTACATCTGCTCCGCGCTAAACGGCACCAGGGCAGAACGACTTATTTTCGGCATACAATTTTCCGTGATTCATAAAACGCGCAAAATAATAGCACTGATAAGCCGACAGATAAAAATTCTGCGCGCACTATCGCACAATATCATCAACCGTGACCCTAGTCCTACGGCGGGGTTATTGCGTACTGCCAGCCACACAGGCGTCACCTTCAGGGATAACCGCCAACATCATATCCCGCCGTTTTAAGTGGCTCACGGAATACCTCATATTGACTATCACGACATCTTACAGAGCATTATGTCCCGAGCGGGTCGCCTCACTGAAAGTGACGATCGCATTTCGCACTTACAACACTATCCGAACACTATATGTTTATTATTATTTATACTTTTATGTCATAAGGTATTCTTTTACTCAATACCAAGCTTATCATTAAAATTATAATGATTTGAATTTAAATCACTTTAAATAGCATAAAAACAAATATACAGAAAATTCCTAACCCATAAGATAAAAAAAAGCATAAGATAATCTTAATAACCCGTCCGTTTATCGGACATGGAAAATAATGGATTTCATCCTATATCGTTACCTATCACAGCCCTAAGTATGGCATCAGGGAGCATTGCGGCTGTTGAAATGGACTAATTAGTGTTAACAAAATGAGGTGATTTATGAGGGTTTTAATAACAGGAAGTAGCGGGAATCTGGGAACAGCATTATCGATTAAATGTAAAGAAAGAGGATTTGAAGTTATTGGGCTGGATAAAAGACAGTCTGAAGAAACGAATGTCATCGGCTGTATTAATAACAGAACGCTCGTCGATAGCTGTATGCAAGGTATTGATATTGTTTTTCATACCGCAGCGCTGCATAAACCGCACATCGTCACGCATTCTTATAAAGAATTTATTGAAACTAATACGTTAGGTACCTATAACCTCTTGCAGTCCGCGGCAATGCACAACGTCAAGTCGTTCATTTTCTCAAGTACCACGAGCGTGTATGGCGATAGTCTGTCGCCCGATGCGTATTTGCCATCAAGTTGGATTGATGAAAATAAACAGATCGAAAGTAAAAATATTTACGGCGTAACAAAATTGGGTTCTGAAGAACTTTGCCGAATCTTTTCGCGCAATCATGGCTTAAATTGCATTGTCTTTCGCGTATCGCGATTCTTTTATGAAGATGATGATAACCCGGCGATCAGAGCGCATTACTGTGGGGACAATGCGAAAGTCAATGAATTGCTTTACCGACGAATAGATGTCGAAGACGCGGTTAACGCCCATCTTTGCGCAGCATTAACCTATACGCCGAAAAACGGTTTTGACAGATTTCTTCTCAGCACCACCACGCCATTTAAAAAAGAACATTGCTTACTTCTCAATAAAAATGCCGACGCCATAGTCGGTAAACTCTTCCCACAATATCGTGAGATATACGCGGCATTAGGATGGAAACTGTTCCCTCGTATTGACCGCGTATATGTCAATGAAAAAGCTCAACGGGTACTTAACTGGCGGCCTAAATACACATTTGAATACGCGCTCGACTGTTTGTCTCAACAACGTTCATTTCGCAGCCCGCTTGCCGAAAAAATCGGTTGGCATAGATATCATGACCAGGTTTTTGAAAATATGCCCTACCCAATCTAAAACAACGAACGGCATCGGGTATCAAGGACAATAGCAATTAACGGAGGATTGTTATGCCACATCTGAACAAACACCAACTCATTGAGTTATTAGCGCTGAAAAAACACGAAGAAGGCGGATACTATAACGAAACTTACCGCAGTCCGGAAAAAATACAAACCGAGCGTGAACACAACAACGGTCTTAGAACATTATCAACCTGTATTTATTATCTTCTGACTGACGACAGCCCTATCGGATATTTTCATAAAAATATTTCGCCTATCCTGCATTTTTATCATTCAGGCGCACCGCTTACCTACCGCTTTATTCATCCTGACGGAAAAACAGAAGAACATATTCTCGGGCCGGATATCCGCAACGGCCACAAACTTCAACTGGTGGCGCCCGGCGAAGTATGGAAATCGACGGAATTATCGCCCGGCGCATCATACGGACTGGTCAGTGAAATTGTTCTACCTGGTTGGGAAATCTACGACTCCGCAATCGCGCAATATCACGAACTATCGACACGCTATCCGCAACACGAAGCCTGGATAAAACGCTACTGCTATGGAGAAAAACCATGAGCAAGTCCGTCGTGATTACAGGCGCAGCCAGAGGGATTGGCAAAGCGGTGACCGAGTACTTCATCCAACAGGGCGAATACGATGTTATTGCAATAATACGACGTCACGATCGGATCGAGCAGCTCATGACGGAATGGCAAAACATCAATCCGTCATGCCGTATCGACATCAAAGCGGCGGACTTTTCAGATAGACACGCGGTCGAAAAAGTATGTCGGGCATTGAGTCAGAAAAAAAATATCGCCGTTCTGATTAATAACGCCGGTATTTTTTATAGCGGTACGGTGGATATCGATTACCAGCGATTGCTTGACCTGACGACGGTCAACTTCCTGTCACCGTTTTTGATCACCCACACGGTGGTTAATCTGATGCGGGAAAATAAGCAGGGCTATATTTTTAATATCGCCAGCAATTCGGCAAGGCGGCCCATACCGGGCATCGGAGCCTATAGCGCGTCCAAGCATGCGTTGTTAGGGTTCTCCGAATCGTTAATGCTCGACTTGCTGCCGTATAATATTAAAGTTTCCAATATCAATCCCGCTTTCGTCGATACTGACATGACTCGCGGCTTTCCCGGCGTCACCGCCAACGACAAAATACAAACGGACGATATCGTCCGTTGCATCAGCTTCTTGCTGTCTCTGTCGGCCGGGGCCATCGTGCCAAATATCGACGTGGAATGCGTCAAATTCCTGTAAAAGCCATGCATTGACAGGCAACAACACGCCGGGCACCTGTCCGGCGTCACCTTAACGCCCCAACTCTTTAACGCAAGTCGTCCCGGACATAAAAACATCCTGCGCATCAGGGATTTCATTCCCTTTTACATCCAGTATAATGACGGCACTATGACAAAGAAAAAAGCGTACAAACCCGGTTCCGCCACCATTGCGCAAAACAAGCGCGCCCGCCATGAATACTTCATTGAGGAAGAATTTGAGGCAGGGCTTGCATTGCAAGGTTGGGAAGTAAAATCACTGCGTGCGGGCAAAGCCAATATCAGCGACAGCTATGTAACATTCAGAGACGGTGAGGCGTACTTGTTCGGCGCCACCATCACACCGCTCAATGTTGCGTCTTCGCATGTGGTTTGCGACCCGACGCGTACACGTAAACTCTTACTCAACAAACGAGAATTGGACTCGTTATTGGGGCGCGTCAGTCGGGATGGTTATACGGTTGTCGCCTTATCCATGTACTGGAAAAATGCCTGGAGCAAAGTCAAAATCGGCGTGGCGAAAGGTAAGAAAGATCACGACAAGCGTGATGACATCAAAGAACGTGAATGGAAATTAGACAAAGCCCGTATCATGAAGAACGCTAACCGATAAGCCGGTGGCTTAAGTGGTATAAGTTCTGGTATACTGGCGACTGTTTCTTGGGGGCTGATTCTGGATTCGACGGGATTTGCAAAGCCCAAGGTGCATGCCGAGGGGCGGTTGGCCTCGTAAAAAGCCGCAAAAAAATAGTCGCAAACGACGAAAACTACGCTTTAGCAGCTTAATAACCTGCTGAGAGCCCTCTCTCCCTAGCCTCCGCTCTTAGGACGGGGATCAAGAGAGGTCAAACCCAAAAGAGATCGCGTGGATGCCTTGCCTGGGGTTGAAGCGCTAAATCTAATCAGGCTAGTTTGTTAGTGGCGTGTCTGTCCGCAGCTGGCAAGCGAATGTAAAGATAGACTAAGCATGTAGTACCAACGGTAGAGTAATTCCGGACGGGGGTTCAAATCCCCCCAGCTCCACCAATTTAGACACCGGTTATTACCAGATAAGGCCGGTGAAGTACGAAAAGCCCGCATGGCGCAAGCCCTGCGGGCTTTTTTACGTCTGCTGGGCGCTGTGGCGATCTTATGGCTTCCACAACTTTTAGGTACCTTCTTAGGTACCCGAAAGGCAGGTACCCATTTAGCGGGTACCTAAATGATGGAGGTACCTATGGCACGGTTAACAAAACCCCTCACCGATACGGAGATCAAAGCCGCCAAACCACAGGAGGCGGATTACACACTGCATGACGGCGACGGTCTGCAACTGCTAATCAAAAGCAGCGGCAGGAAAATCTGGCAGATGCGTACTACCGGCCTTTAACCAAAAAGCGCGCAAAACTGACTTTTGGGCCTTATCCCGAAGTTACTCTGGCCGACGCCCGGCAACGCCGTACAGCGGCCCGCGCCCTGCTGGTAAAAGATATTGACCCTTATGAACACCAGCTTTCATTGCGCAAGCAAGCGCTGGAAACCCAATCCAACACCTTTAAGGTCGTTGCCGAACGCTGGCTACAGCTAAAAAAGAGCAGCGTCACCGCCGACTATGCCTCCGATATCCGGCGCTCCCTCGAAAAGGATATCTTTCCCGCCATCGGCGATATCAGCATTACCGACATTAAAGCGCGCACGCTGGTGCAGGCTATCCAGCCGGTGCAGGCCAGAGGCGCACTGGAAACGGTAAGACGGTTATGCCAGCGGATTAACGAGGTGATGATCTATGCCATGAACGTTGGTCTGATCGATGCGGCGCCCAGCGTTAACATCAGCAAGGCATTCGAGAAACCGCAGAAAAAGCACATGCCTAGTATCCGCCCGGATCAACTGCCGCAACTGATGCAAACGATGCGGCTGGCAAATATCGAGTTACCGACCCGCTGTCTGTTTATGTGGCAGCTTCTCACCCTCACCCGCCCTGTCGAAGCCGCTGAGACGCGCTGGCAAGAGATCGATCTGGACGCTAAAGAATGGCGCATTCCGGCTGAACGCATGAAAATGAAGCGTGTACATATCGTTCCGCTGTCAGAACAGGCACTGGCTATTCTGGAACTTATGCGGCCTTTAAGCAGCCATCGGGAATATGTTTTCCCCAGCCGCATTAAGCCATTACAGCCAATGAATAGCCAGACGGTCAACGCCGCGCTAAAACGCGCCGGATTAGGCGGCATTCTGGTATCACACGGCATGCGCTCCATCGCCAGCACCGCGCTTAATGAACAAGGCTTTCCACCCGATGTCATCGAAGCCGCCCTCGCCCACGTAGATAAAAATGAAGTACGCCGGGCCTATAACCGCAGCGATTATCTGGAACAACGTCGCCCCATGATGCAATGGTGGGCCGACTTTGTGAAAGCGGCGGACAACGGCAGCTTGCTGGAAGGCGGGGTCCGAGGACTTAAGGCGATCGGGTGATTATATGAGGCCGTGTTTACTCTCCCGCCTCACACCATAAGCAAGTGATGGTGTGAGGCGGGAGACGCGTTATTTTTCGCTCATCGTCAATGGACAAATCCTCAACCCCACGTCTTTAGTAACTCTTAAGATAAAGTCACTTAACGGATGCTAAAAAGGAAGAAATTAAAAATATGCCTTAGTCAGAACAAACGATTTCATCGCCTCTGACGGGCATCAACCTGGGTGACTTCGTATGATTGAACAAGACTGGCATCCGGCAGATATCATTGCTGGTTTAAGAAAGAAAGGCACAACGCTGGCTGCGGTTTCCAGAGACGCGGGACTCGCCTCTTCCACTTTGGCAAATACACTGACGCGCCATTGGCCTAAAGGAGAACGCTTAATCGCCGAAGCCTTGCATAAACGCCCCGAAGAGATCTGGCCTTCGCGTTATAACAGCGGACAGCATCAACAATACCGAGATGGAACTTCGGATTAGCCACTAAAAATTTACAAAATTTTTTTCATACTGCTAGTGGATTTAGACGCTCCTTACTGGATTTCTATGGAATAGAAACCCAGTAAGGAGCCAACAAGCGCAGCGCGTTAGCCGCTTGATATACGGATTTTGGCGCAGTAAATTGTCAGCGCTATACCGCTGCTGCACGCAGCACTCCCATGTTGCCACGACCTTCAAGGCAACGCGCAGGACCAACCTGTGTGGTCGATTCCCAACCCGCCCCGCTACCCTTTTGCGGGTGATCGCTGCGGCGATGGTAGCTACCTTATTTCAGCGCCTTAGGGCCGCATCCTGCTTGTCCTTCGTGAAGCAACTGCTTTTTGCATACGCATTGATGCGTACAACAACCTTTTATTGCTGGCGCAACCGTCTGCGGCCTTTTGCTGCCTCAGCCTAGCTTATCCATGAGGCAGCGGCGTCACTTCATACGGCGAAAAACCGTTGCAAGTGACGCCGCGAACGATCTCTGCGCCAGCCCTTACGCCACAGCGATTTCCGGCGTGCCCTGTCATCTGACGCACATTTTCTGCGTCAATTCTCATCAACCCACTTATCAGAGGAGGACTGAACCGATACCTGAGGCGGGCTTTCAGCCTGAGGGGATTACCCTGCTGATGCAGGCGGCTGCACCGAGTGCATAACCGATATCTCCGTCATACCTCAACCGCTGCCGCTCCGGCGCGCAGGTATTGTTCAGTGCGACACGGTAAATCCGTGTCGTAAATCGCCGTGCGCCGGAGAACAGAGGTTATTGAGGATGGGGGGATAACATATGTCACGATTAAGCCGGGAGATGCAGACGCTGGCCCGACAGGCTGGCGGCAGCCATAAGACGGTACATGACCGACTAAAAATTGCAGAGCGGCTTGCCAGTCACCTGCTGTCTTTGAATATTCAGACCCGCACGGTGCAGCATCTGAAAGCAAAACATATCGAATGCTATATCGCCGAACGGTTAGAACAGGGAATTACACTGCGCACGCTGCATAATGAAATGGCGGCGGTGCGGGTGATGCTGCGCACCGCCGGGCGGACTAAACTGGCGGATGCGGAACGGCTGAGCAATAAGGCGCTAGGTCTGGGTGGCGCTAGTCGCGATGGCTCACGGCAAGCAATTACGCCGGAGCGCTATCAGGCGACGCTGGCAATCCTGCAACAGAAAGACGCCGGACTCGCTCTGACGCTGCAACTGGCTCGGATGATGGGCCTACGTTCGCAGGAAGCGGTGCAATGTTCGCAGTCGCTCCAGACATGGGCCACCGCGCTGGAGCGAGGCGACGAACAACTGAAGGTGGTATTCGGCACCAAAGGCGGACGGCCCCGACAAACGCGGGTTCTGGATCGGGAAGCGTTAACACAGACAGTGAATCAGGCGCTGACGATTGCAGCTGCCCGCAACGGTCGGCTGATTGATAAACCGGATCTGAAAAGCGCCATTAATCGCTGGCGCTCGCAAACTGCTATGGCCGGACTAAAGGGGCAATATTCCCCGCACAGCCTGCGTTACGCATGGGCGCAGGATGCGATGCATTATTACCGGCAGCAAGGTTTCAGTAACAGGGAAGCCAGCGCGCTGGTGTCGATGGATTTAGGGCATGGCGATGGGCGTGGGCGGTATGTGGAGCGGGTTTATGGGAAAGCGCTGTAGAGCGTCGTTGAATAAATCGGCGTGTACTGACCCATGCTCGATCTGGCTCTTTTGCTGATCTGAGCGCAATCTAATCCGGCAAGCGGCTATGTGCCAAAACCGGACATTCGTTGCACATCTGGACGAATACACAGCGTTATTTGCTTTGACCATAAAACAGGCTCGCCTTGAGCAAATGATCAGGCACATATATTTGTTGCTGATGAAGTAAAATAAAGCTAATTTAGGTACTTAGCTTGGTACCAGCCTAAAAATAAATTACTAAGTCGAAGTCTAAGTTTATAACAATCGCTTTCAATGTGACCATCGGCCACTGTCACCTTAATGTGCAAAAACGCATAAAAGGCGCCAATAGCCTCTGGCAGTTGAGGTGGGGGTTAGGCGACCAGGCTCCCCAAGAAGGATTTCATTTTTGAGGAAGTAAAAATGATTGAAGCATATTTAGTACCAACAAATTATGAGCAACCAAGACCGATTGAAGGAAAATATTCTGCTGTAGTGTATAAAACTCATGCTGAATTTGAGTATGGAGGCTATAAAGTAATAGCAAATATGTCCCATCAGGGGTCTATGAATGCTAATGGTAATACTGGATTTGTTACTGTTCATAGAGACAGCGTAGACATCTCATGGAATGGTAGTTATAACTCACTAAGCGAATATAAACCTAAAAATGAAAGAGTTATAAGTAATGAAAAGCACCTTATAGCAACACTAACGCCGTTAGAATTTGAACAACGCCATCCATTTGCCGACGGAAATTATGGTCGTGGCTGTAGAGGAATAGTTCTTAGTAATCATGCTGAATTTGGTGTATTTGATAAGTACGAGGCTGTTATTGATGGGCATATAAAATCGAGTGTCTTGGCTGCTCCTTGCAATATTTTACCGATGAAGGGAGAGCGTACTAAATGCATTATTGAATTTGATGACGCTACTGTTTTTATGGCCGAAAGGTATGGGCCAGGCACATACGATAATTTGGTTGAAAAGACAGTGAATGAACTACAGAAACTTCTTTGTAGTGCTAATGCCGGTTAAGCTTAACAAGCGAAAGTAATTCGGCCCTTTGGGCCTGGACCTCGCTTGGCCCGGCCCCTATTGCGGGCTAAAAGTGTCACAAGGCATTGAATTTATTTAAAATATGGGGGATGCATGCAACCAAAAACTAAAATAGGTGAAGCCCAAGTACAGCAAGCATTTGTTGAGCATTTAAAGTTCAAGATCTGTAAAAAATTCGGCCCTGACTTCCCCTATAATTACGGCGCATTTAATGGAAGCCAAGATAGAAAATATGCCGACTACTTTGCAGGGGTTAATGCTAAAAATATACTCATAGAGTTTAAAGAGTTTAAATCTGAAATATCAACAGAGTCAAGAAAGCCATTAAGAAAGAAGCTCTGTAATACCATAAGTGATTTGAATTTTTCTAGTTCGATAAATGCTCACTTCATTTCTTGGCGGCTTGATAACTCAAAAGAAAATAAGCTTAAGTTAAAGATTGATACGTACCTTCCTACGGTCTGCCCATTATTTGATAAACATTTTTCTGGCAATGATGAGAAATGGATACAGGAATTTGTTGATGATTTTTTAAATATGGAAACTGGGGTAAGTAATGAGGGGTTTGAGTTATACATAAACGAGCTGTCAAATGTCGCAGGTGATGATGGAGATTCAAGTTTTTACGGGGTTCATTTAACTTTTGATCCTGAGTATGGAGTAGACCTTAAAATTTTTTCAACTATAGCTGAGCTTATTGAGTTCTCGAACAATCTAAATCTTAGTAAATCACCTTCACCTAAAAATAAAAAACCATCACCCAAAGATGATGAGCCAAGTCCATATCGAGGCGGTCCATCTATATAAACACTTAACAGGGTGTTGCACCGGACAAACCGGTGAACGCGGCGATAACGTCCGAAATTCGCTCATAGCAGACCTTGCCTGGGGCGCACTTCAGCTTCGTGCCAAAAGCGGAAGTTGGAGTGCTGATCTCTTCCCATTAAACAGGACCAGGCTAAACTGGAGTTTTCTGCCCTTCTTTTCCTTAAAAAAGAGGCAATCCGGCCATGAAAAAGATCCGCTGTACTGAAGAGCAAATTGCTTTTGCCCTGAA
>NZ_JAEMHF010000020.1:0-25117 GCF_016456245.1 Brenneria sp. L3-3C-1
GGGAAGAATATAACCATGACAGGACACATTCTTCATTAAATGATCTGACTCCGGCAGAATTTATCCGAAGTCACCAAAAAAGACAGATCCTCTAATTGATCCTGGGTCAGGATATGGGAGGAGGTCATTTTAACATTACAAGGTGATTCAATATTGTAATAAGGGGGGGGGATGAAGGTTATAACCGGGCATGGCAAAGTGTTAGACTATTGCGATATCATTGAAAAAAGTAAAAAAATGATTGGTGATTTATCCGAATTACCCAAATCTTGTGCTTTGTGTTGCTGGTCAGAAGAAAAAATAGATTATATTTATTGCTACGAAACGGCACTGTTATTAGGAATTCCATTCATCCCACTATCTTCATCAATAGAATACTGTGTTCACCATACTTTAATTGAATGTCTTCCATTTTCAGTTTTAGTTTATAAAAACAAATCTTGGGACAGGTTTGATAAAGAAGGAGACAACAGTATTGCTGATTGGCTCGATACAGCTGAAATGTGTTTTTTTACATCAGGTTCTATGGGAGAAAAGAAACTGATTTTTTTAACGAGAGATAACATCAGAACGGCAGTTTCTTCTATTCAAGATAAGTTAAAATATAGATATGAAGACCGCGTAATAAATTTTTTGCCTATGGCCTTCGACTACGGATTCTACCAGTATCTATTGGTAAAAAATGTTAATGGAACACTATGTTTAATAGATGAAGGTTTTTCGATGGGTTCAGTGAAACGTATTGATGAACTCAATATTACAATATTACCATTAGTCCCCTCTATGATTTCGGTATTTTATACTTTAAGAGGCAGAGTATTTAACGGGTGTTCAATAGAAAAAATAACCTCAACTGGAGAACCTGTATCCGAAGGGTTAATTAAACAAATAACTAGTCAATTTCAAAAAGCACGTTTTTACACAATGTACGGACTAACAGAGTGCAAGCGAGTAAGTATTTTAACTCCGGACGATGATCCAGATTATAAGGAATCTGTTGGCCGACCAATTTCATGCTCAGAAATATATATAAAAAATCCTGACCATCAAGGTATTGGCGAAATTGTAGTAACAGGAACAAATGTTGCAATAGGATCGCTCATATTTGGTTTCAAGGAAAAAATTCGTCGCGAATATTTTCAAGGGACACTGGAAACTGGTGATATAGGATTAATAGATAGTAAAGGGTTTTTATATGTTTATGGGAGAAATGATGCCCTAATAAAAATTTTGGGGCAAAGAATAAGCACTATAGAGATTGAAAATCAAACTTTGGACATATCTGGCATCATAACTTGCAAAGCATCAGCTGATAAATCAGGGTGCTATTTACAATGCATAGTTGAAAATGGAATAACAGAATCGCAAATACGTAAGTTATTATTGAAAAAGATGGGGACGATTGCGAGCAAGATAATCATTACAGTTACCAAAGATCTGAGTCTATCTCAAAATTATAAATTAATAAGGCCGAAATAATTATGGATGCAGAAAATAATAAATTCATCTATTGCCTTAAAGAAATAAAACTCCGCTACAAAGAGTTAACGAAAGCGATTCGGAATAGTAAAATTTATTATTCTTTAAAATCAAATAACAATGCATCAATTCTTGAATATCTTGTTAGCTTAGGTCTTGAAGCAGAAGTATCCTCACCAGGAGAACTAGATGCAGCAATAGGTTCTGGATTTAACACAAGCAATATTGTATATGGAGGCCCAGGAAAGACTGTTGATGAAATTTATTATGCTGCAGAAAAAGGAGTGACCTATTTTAGTCTGGAGTCACTTACGGAGTTATCCAGGTTAGATGCTGTTGAAGGCTTACTACAACTAAAACTAAAACGTATCATTAGACTATTTGTTGCTAACAATAAAGGTCGTCTAAACATGATGATGCCAAATTCAAAATTTGGTATCACAATTAATGAGTTGATATCATATATAACAAAGAGTAAAAAAATAATATATGGTATACATATATACAATGGAACACAGATAAATGAATCTGATTTCAGAAATTCGATACATCAAACTAATAAAGCAGTTCTTGATGTAGAGAGGGCAATTGGTTATAAACTAAAATATGTCAATTATGGAGGAGGGCTTGAGTGGCCCTATATGAAATCAGGAACTAAAATAATTACTGGCGAAAAGATAACAGGAATTATGGAAAATATAGAGGCGTGCTTTGAATTTGGACGTTATCTGGTAGCTTCAAGCGGAACATTAGAAATGGCTGTACTAGATGTGAAGGAGAGAAATGATCAGCAAGTATTAATTGTTAGTGCAGGAGTCAATATTATAAATGGTATTTCTGCTAGTGGCAGATTAATAAATCAAAAGCCAGATTTCAATATTGTTAAATGTCAAAGCTCAGCAAGATTGATACCAACAGCCATATATGGACCATTATGTACTCCTGTTGACTATATGACATTAGATACCTCATTGCCCAGCATGCAACCCGGAGATGTTTTGTCTATACCCAATTGTGGGGCATACGCGCAAAACACCGGACTTACGAATTTCCTCTTAAGGAAACCAGCTAAGGAGATAATAATTGAATAGCTTAGAAAATATCCATCATCACCTATTAAGTAGTTTTGGATTAACGTATTTTCAGAACTGTGATTTTAGAAATTGTTTTCCTACAGAATATTTCAACGCACTTAAAGATAAAAATGTACTCTATCATTTGATTACTGACTATCATTCTGCTGGCTCATTTATTAAAATCGCTTCTCTGATTGGAGAATATTCTATTTCCGCTTCACTTTGTTGGGTCATGCATAACCAGCAAAGTAACTCCATAAATAAATTGAATACAAATCTATATGCGGAATTATTAGAAAAGCAAATTTTAATAGCTTCGGCAACATCCGAATATGCTGGTAACTTGTTCAATAATCTCACCACATTAGATCATGGATTAAAAATTGATCGGCAAGCTCCTGTCTGCAGTTACAGGAATAATGCAGATTACTTCCTGGTCTCAGTAAAACATAGAGATTTACGTCCCACAGATCGATATCTAGTGTTGCTGCCTAAAGAGGACATAACAATCACTGATGAAATAAATTTAAGTACTACAAGATCAACAGGTAGTGGACCTATTAAGATAGAGCAGTTGATTGGCCCAGAACAAGTGATAGGTAAATTTTCAAGCGTATTTTCTTCTGTGTTTGTGCCTATCGGACATATTGGATGGATGTCTTCATATCACGGTGGTTTAACTGGAGTACTGGCAAGGTTAAGAAATTGCATCAGGAATAAAAAAAATAATTTGAAGATAAAATCAGAGGGGGAATTATTCCGTAACCGTATTGCACAAACAATTTCACACGAATATATGAACAGATGCCTAATTCAAGATGTATTGTATAAGACATATAATGATCCTGATAATTACCCTGCTCAACAGTTAAATATTGTCAAAACAGAGGTTTCTAGAAACTTACGTAACGCAGTCAGCATTCTTGAAGATGCATTAGGATCAAAATATACAATGACACCATTTGATGAGATTGGTGCTGAAATATTTTGTAGAGATGCAAAAGCAGCCTGCCTCATGGTGCATAATGACATGTTTTATAGAGATATTTATGATTTATGGCTTATTAATAGAAGTAATTAAGTGACAAATATGGATAGATGAAAACATGTATAGAAAGTTTGATGTTAATGAATGGTTTGCAGAATGGATAAAACCATTTGAGTACGATGGAACCATGCCGCCAAATTCAACGATGAGATTTATCATTCACTATCTAAAGCGTGCAAAATTTCCTGTAATCTTGATGCTTTTATTTAGTGGATTAGTAGCTGGAATAGAAGCGGGAATGTTCTATTTTATCGGTCGAATTATTGACATGATGAATAATTCACCGCAGGGTTTGACCACACTATTGAAAGAGTATGGTAATGAGCTTATCTTCATGGCTATTATTATATTGTTTGCAAGAACTCTATTCAGTTGGATATTGTCACTTATTCAAAATCTGACATTTACACTTAGTTTTAGTATGATGGTCAGGTGGCAAGTCTATTCGTACGTGTCTCAACAGGGAGTCGATTTCTTTAATAAGAACCATGCTGGCGCGCTTGAAAATAAAGTCTGGGAGTCAGGTGGTGCTTTAGGTAATTTGATAAGTACCTTTATACAAACACTTTGGTTTATCATAATTTATGCATTAATAACTGTTTTTTTGATTGGAAAAACAGAGCCAATTATAGCATTATTCTTGATAGGATGGTTTGCGACTTACTGCGTAATTGCAGTTATATTTGTCCCAAAAATCAAAGTATACTCTTTACAGCATTCTAATAGTGGAGCCAAAGCAAAAGGAACAATTGTAGACAATTTTTTAAACATTATTACTTTAAAGTTATTTGGTGCGACTGGGCAAGGAACTAACTTTGTTAGAAATTCGCTTAATGAATATTTTTTAGTTGCTAAAAAATTATCCGGACATATATCCAATGCTAACAATTTAATTACGTTGCTATCGAGTTTCATGTTAGCGATAACGACATGGTTCTCTTTAATAAGTTGGTCTGAAGGCACATCAACTCCAGGAGTAGTAGCTTTTACCATGGGACTAGTTTTGCGACTAAGTTCTATGCTTGCTGGCCTTTTATCTCAACTTAATATTTTGATGCGCCATATAGGTAGTTTGCAAAGCTCAGTAAAGCTTGTCGCCAAACCACTAATCTTAAGTGATACTCATAATGCAATTGAACTTGAAGTATCTCAAGGTGGGATCGTGTTTGAAAATGTTTCATTCGGATACGGCGCGGGTAAAAACATACTCAATAATTTAAATCTTAATATTAAGCCCGGAGAAAAAGTTGCGATTGTAGGTCCATCAGGTGCAGGCAAAACAACAATATTTAATTTACTATTACGTCTATATGACCCCAAAACGGGGCGAATAGTAATCGATGGAACTGATATAACAAAGGTCACACAAGTATCCTTGCATAATTCAGTAGTGGCTGTAACTCAAGATGGTGGATTACTTCATCGTTCAGTGAGCGATAATCTCGTTTTGGGTAGGGAGGATATCAATCAAAGTGATATAAAATCTGCGATCAAGCTTGCTAGAGCTGATGAATTTATAAATAATCTTGAAGATGATAAAGGAAGAACAGGGCTTGATGCCTTCGTTGGTGAAAGAGGGGTGAAATTATCAGGAGGACAGCGTCAGCGTATTTCAATTGCTCGTGCAATGCTAAAGGAGGCTTCAGTATACTTATTTGATGAGGCTTCATCTGCACTGGATAGTGAGAGTGAAGCTGCTATTCAAAAAGATATTCTTTCGAAGATAGAAGGCAAGACAATTGTTATGATTGCCCATCGTCTCTCTAGTATTACTACAATGGATAGATTGATTGTATTACGGAAAGGTGAAATTGTTGAGCAAGGTACACATGAACAATTGTTGGAAATGAATGGAACGTATAGTCGATTATGGAAACTGCAATCTGTTGGGTATCATTGATGATATAAAAACAGATAAGGTGATTTATCATGAAAGTTGATGTGACACCATTTCAATATCATGTACTTAATTGTGAAAAAATCTATCTTGCCGGTCAACGCAACATTGCTATTCTTTACGATTTACCGCGTGATGTGAATGAATTAAAGATAAAATTAGCAACCTTAGCTATTTTTAAATTATTTCCAGTGTTGAATACAACATTCGTAAAATGTGAAGATGATTGGAAGGGTATTTTAGTCGAGTATAATGAAGCAGTGCGATACTTAGAGATAGAATGCTCTATAGACGAATCCATCATGGAAGTTGCCAGTAACTTATTTCATAGCTACAATATGTCAATTGATATATCTAAAGGACCATTAAGTTTATTCACATTAATAAAAAAAGGGGGGGGCAGAAATCTATTATTTATAGGAAATCATATGACATACGATATGATTTCACTTCAAATAATTGAAAGCACATTTTTTAGGTTATTATATGACAAAAATAATATGCTTCCTCAATGCAACTATTTAGAGTGGGCAAAGAAAATTTCTATCTATTTTGATGAAACATTCGCCAATGATATTCCCCATTGGATAGAACAAAACTGGGATGATAGTACGCGAATTCCTGCATTAGATAATCAAACACGAAAATCTGCAACTCAAGAACGTTGGAGATATTTTTTCTCACGTTCAACAAGTCAATATTATTTATCATTGGTAGGGGGAGGAGTACAGTTAATTGATATTTTGCTTGTTAGACTTCACCAAGCAGTATGTGCATTTACATCCGCGTCAGATATGGTTGTCGAATTATGGGATAATGGTCGTGAATCTCTCAGATACCGACATTCTGTGGGGCCATTTGCAACATTCTGGCCATTTTTAATGGAATACCCCTCGGGAGAATTGTTAGATTCGGCAAAAAGAGTTGCTGCTAAAAGAACGGCAGCCCCTTCGAAACATGGATTCTTACTTGGGTGTTTTAAAAAAAATAGGACGAATTCAACTAAACTTTTTCAAAAGATACCTGAACCACAATTCAAAATAGATTTCACTGGATACTTCTCCACCGAAGTCCGTAATTCAAATAAGTTAAAAAGAATTGCAAAAGTAAAAAAACTAATTCCAGTTGACCATTCATCATATACACACATATCTTTAGTTTTTTCAGTTGTAGATGGAATTATTAATATGGATTGGTCGCATTCATCCTTTGCATATCAAAAGCGATATTTACAGGAAATTGCAAGATACATGACCACTCCTCCTGACATAATCTAATAGCATCACACTTACCTAACAAAGGGAAATACATATGCATAATATTGAAGGCATTAAAAACATTACTGTTTTAAACATTATATTTAACGACTATTTAGGAATAGAACATGACGTTAATATTTCTGACATCGTCAATGCAGATTTGCATTTTCTAGGCAAACATAAGTTAATTTCAATTTGGTATGACCTTATAACTAAAAAGGGGTTAGTAAATAAACTATCCAGTCATATCAATTACATGGTTTCATCATATATTTCCTATGTAAGACGTGAACAGGAACTAAAAATACAAGAAATGAAAAAAATTGGTGGTATTTTTGACCAAAATAACCTCCCGTATGCTGTAAGAAAAGGTATGGCACTTTCGTCATTTTATCAAGACAATACACATAGAATATATAATGACATGGATTTATTGGTAGAAAGCTCTAGCGTGGATAAATACAGAACCCTACTCCATGCTCAAGGTTATATTGAAGGCCTTTATGACTATAGTAAGAAAGAAATTGTTAGTCACTCTAGATCTGACTTAATAAAATATAGGTTAAGCCCCGATCATCATCCGCACATGTTAAAAGTCATTGATGGCGTACCAGTTTATATAGATCTTGCTTTCACATCATGCTGGCATATGCATGCTGACGAAAAATATTTTAGCATAAATAATGTAGACTCCGAAGATGTTGATGGCATACGCTGTTTAGCTAGAGAGTCTCTATATTATGACACTATATTTCATTTATATAGAGAAAGTCGATTTGTAAGTTCTTTAGAAAATAGGCCTCCATACTTTTTAAGCTACTTAGATTTAATGTTATTAATCAGAAAGGATAACCAGATTTTTTCGGCTGACTTCAAGGAAAATGATTTAATCAAAGAGGATATTTCAACTTTGCTATCAAATGATATTGATAAAATATTAAATCATGAAGCAATACTTAATGACTTTAAAAACAGAGGTGGTTTAAAAATCTTTTCATATATGTCTAAAAGCTCAACACTCGATGATGGATTATTACATAAATACTAAAATTAAAGCTTAAAATATTTAGGTTATTCAAGAATAAAAACATACAATTAATTCATGGCATCTATTCCTTCCTACCTAAGCACTCTCATTAAAAAATAATTCATTTGGTTGAATGAGTTCGATTTTTTAAAATAAGTATATCAAACTATTATCTGTAACAAGGAGCAAAGTAATGGTAAGTATAAGTGATGTTTGCGAGCAAATATCAGTCATTTTTCCGGATATCATCATCAATCCAGATGATGAATTGGATGCGGTTGGTATTGATAGCATGACTATGGTTCGATTAATTCTCCAGCTTGAGAGTACCTTCGATATAGTTCTCTCTGATTCGTTGCTTGGGCCAGAGACATTTAGAACACCACGTAGTATAACAAAGGCACTCAATATGTGTACTGACTAATTTTATATTTGGCCTGATTTACTTTAAGGTGGCATGTTTTGGTTTGATCATTAATAAAAAGTTATCCTTAGATTACTGTAAGCTTATATGATTTACTGGCTTAATGAAATTTTCTATTACTTTTATTCTTTATAATTAACCAGCTCTGTCCCTTAAAGTAATTTTTTGTTACTACTATAAGCTTTTAATTTTTGGTGGTTCCTTCTAATTCGCAAGTTATTACATCAAAAATCAATCGGTAGGAAATAGCATATATCAGCCTCTGGGTGTCTACCAATTTATTATTGGTATGTTTTTTATTATTAACGAATCACTTAAATCTATCGAATAAATAATGACGAATAAGAAGATGATGAATCAATATTTTAGGATTGAATATACTTACAGATACTCTTCTGTCAATGTATCTCTTCAATTAATTTATATTTATAACAATTCTTCCTTATTATTTTTTGCATGTGTTTCAATGCAATGTATAAACCCTCGAGTACTTCCTTAAGATTTTTTAAAATTATCCTTTGGCAAGATTTTAATAGTGATTTCTTATATAGAAGTAGTTGTGGCTTTGTATTCCTGATAAGTTATCACGTTACAAAAAATGATGACTAAATATTAGTTAAGTTTTGATTTGTTTAATTTTCTAACAGTGGACGTATAAAAATGAATAATAGTAATATTAAACATTCTCCTCTTACTTACCCCCAAGAGGGAATATGGTATGCCACACAAGCTAGCCAAACATCAAAATTATATGCAACAGGTCAAGCCTTATACTTGAGAGGAGACATCAATTTTAATAAACTTTCTTGTGCAATAGAGGCAGCTTTATCAGACTGTGAAGTACTTAGACATCATTTTTCGGCTATAGATGGTAAGCCATCATTTTCATTACTATCATCAAAGCAGCAAGTAGAGATATGCGACTTAAGTCTACAAGATAGACCCGCTGATATAGCTAGCGAACAAATGCAAAGATTAATACGTCAAGAAGTTGGTCAGGACAATCTTTATCGGCATGAGCATCGCTTATATGTGATCAATGAAAATGAAGCTATATGGTTCTCACGTATACATCATATAGCTTTCGATGCTTATGCGTACCATCTTTTACATCAACGCGCAGGGCTGCATTATAAAGCATTAATCTGTAATGATATTGCACCTTCGTGCAATTTTGTTGACGTTAGTCAATTAGCTGAGGATGATCAGAATTATAAAAATAGTTCTCAATATTCGGAAGATCATGACTATTGGTTAGAGCGCTGTAAACAAATGCCAAGTCCATCTTTCATTAGTGGGGCCGCAGAAAAGTTGACATTTGAAAGTATTTGTGCAGAGAAAACATTTAGCAAGGAATTATCATCCTTACTCATGAAGTTTTATGAAAATAATCCTAGAATATCATTAGCTGATATGTTTCTTGCCGCATTTACTAGTTATTTCTCCTCCTGTATTGGAGGAGCGCAGAATTTGCTATTTGGCTTACCTTGCATGGGGCGCAGAGATGATTATGGCAGCAATGCTGCCATCACTCGTAGTAATATTTTACCTCTTATCTTGGATATACCAGATAATGCCACCTTTTATGATGTATGTAAGGTAGTTGCAAAAAGTAAGCGGCAGCTGTTAAGGCATGAACGCTATCGTGGAGAATGGATAGGAAGGGCCATAGGAAAGATCGGCGACGCATTACCACTTTATGGAATAGAACTTAATATCTTGCCTCAATTGACATCTATAGATTTCGCGGGGCTTAAGGTTTCAGCTAAACATATCTCAACAGGTCCAGTACGCGATATAAATGTTCACTTGGAACTAGGTGAGGACATGACACCGGCTAGTTTAAGGTTAATTGCTAATTCTTCGCGACATAATTTACATGAAATAAAAATGCATATTTCGCGCATTTTTTACTGGCTACAACAACTGGTTTTAACCCCCGAAGCTCCGATACATAATTTGCAGCTGGCAATGCCTGAAGACTTTGTTTCCATTTCAAGCTGGAACGAAACCGACCATGCTTTATTATCAGATTCTATTATTGAATTATTTGAGCAGCAGGTTGAAACTGTACCCCACCAACCGGCTGTTGTAGACGATACCGGAGAATTGACATATTCGGAGCTTGATCTACATTCTCGTCGATTCGCAGTGGTTCTTGACCATCAGTTGAGTGGGGCTCGTGGCAAAGTAATTGGTGTGGCCCTTAAACGGAGCATAGAGTTAGAAATAGTACTGCTCGCAATTATCCGAGCAGGAGCTGTTATTTTACCACTCTCCTTAGAACTACCAGTGTTACGATTACAGAAAATGCTTGAGCAAGCTGGAGCATGTTTAACTATAACTGACCAGACAGAGCGAAATAGAGTACCGCAAGGGCATACGGTACTGGAGATTGAGTCGCTAAGTTTACTTGCTGAGCGATGTATGGATCCTTCATTACAAAACTTCGGTAAATTATCTGGATCAGAACCAGCTTATATCCTATTTACCTCAGGTTCCAGTGGAGAGCCAAAAGGAGTTATGGTTAACCATTTGGCACTAGCCAACCGTATTCAGTGGATGCAAAACGAGTACGATCTACAGCTTACTGATCGGGTGTTACAAAAAACCCCGGCTACTTTTGATGTCTCGATTTGGGAATTTTTTTGGCCTCTTACAAGTGGTGCGATGCTAGTTATGGCTAAACCTGGCGGACACACGGATCCAACCTATCTACTCAACTGTATTGAACACTATAAAATTACGACGTTGCATTTTGTTCCATCAATGTTAGCTTTGTTTCTGGATGCATTAGAACGCCATCCAATCACATTGCCATTACTCAGGGTATTTGCGAGTGGCGAAGCCCTACCTGCAGAATTAGTCCAACGCTATAATAAACTTCTCAATGCTCCACTCCATAATCTTTATGGGCCAACAGAAGCAGCAATAGACGTGACTTTTCATGCTGTTGTTAATTCTCATACCTATTGGAACGTGCCGATTGGACGTCCTATATGGAATACTAAAATTCATATACTTGACCCATTTGGAAAAACCACTCCAATAGGTATCCCTGGGGAGCTTTATATTGAAGGTATATGTCTCGCAACTGGATATGTAGGACAACCAAATCTTACTGCTGAACGCTTTACTGTCGATAAACATGATCGTCGCCTCTATCGGACTGGCGATTTGGCATGTTGGAACATAAATGGTGAAATAAATTACTTTGGCCGCATAGATCAACAAGTTAAAATAAATGGACAGAGGGTTGAGTTAGAGGAGATCGATGCCGTTATCCTCAAGTATCCACAAATCCATCAGGCATGTACAAACATGTATGACGGACGAATCATAGCTTACATAGTATCGAGTAGTGGTGAAGTTGATATCAATTTATTACTATCCTTTTGTCGAAAATTCCTTCCTACACATATGATACCACAATATGTTTTAGAAATTTTAGAGCTTCCGCTTAACAGTAATGGAAAGCTTAATCGTAAAGAATTACCAAAACCACCTGTTATTAAAAATAAAGGAATAGGTGTTCCCTCAAGTCTAATCGAGCAAAGACTCTGCGAATATTTTTCTGATGTACTTGAGCTATCGAAGGTTAGCCCTGATGAGAATTTTTTCGATTTAGGAGGTAATTCACTGAATGCAGTGGATGTGGCTGCCAGAATAAATTCTGGATTGGGTTGGGAAATAAGCATCGCTAACATATTTTCCCATCCGACACCAAAATCGTTAGCCGAGCATGGGCAGATTAATAATCTTAATATGCTTGATACTACCTTACTGCTCCGACCAAACCCGGCTAATTCAGAAACTGGTGTTCCGACTTTATTTTGCATACATCCCGCAGGAGGAATTGCATGGTGTTACAGTGGGTTGGCGCGTTTTATCAAAACACCTTGTGAAATTGTTGGTTTGCAGGCTCAGGGGTTAACTTCTGAAAACCATGCAATTCACTCAATGGACGAGATAGCAGAAGCATATGTGAACCGTATATGCGAACGTCAACCACATGGACCTTATTGGCTTATTGGTTGGTCCGTCGGGGGAATGATTGCTCATAGTGTTGCTGCTCGACTTGAGAAGCAGGGAAAAAAAGTCGGTCTACTAGCTATGATGGATTCATATCCCAGTGATTTGTGGCGCCGTTTTGCGTTTGAAGAACTTAATCCTCAGGAAGAAGAGAGCATGGCTTTGGCGGCATTACTTTTTATTGCAGGGATTGCTTTACCTTTTGATGGAGAGCTGCCATCTTTAATGGTGCCTAAAGGAAAAGTACTTGAACGCTCACAAGCAATTGATTTATTGAGGAATAATGGCAATGCTCTCGCAAGTTTAGATAATATTACTCTAGATAGGTTAATTGATGTAGTTATATTAAGTCGCCGATTGGTTGGCCGTACTAACCATGACGTGTTTAATGGTGATATATTATTCTTTAATGCTGCTGCGCCAAGAGCAGAAGATTGGCTTCATTCAGAGGCTTGGAGTCCATACGTACGTGGGCGGATCCAAAATATAAATATTGATTGTGATCACCCAGGAATGGCGAGAACTGAAGCCCTGCGTGAAATATCATTTCATTTAGATGAAGTTTTTTTTAATCTTTTGAGAGAAAATCGAAATAGAAAACCATCTCATATCTAATTTTTTATGACTATAGACCTCCTATTTATAAAATCATATTTAGAAATGTTATTTTTAAGTATAATTGATGGTTTCAATTCTCTCTATCTAACACCATCAGTATGATTATTCTGGCATCCTTTGTGTTACGGAGGAGAACTGGAAGACATACCATTAGCATACAATATTCTAATTTTGATTTTTTATATCCAACAAGTGCTTTGCAGTCATTTATAATTTATTAAAAGGATGTTTGTTATGCTTACAAAGAAATCTCAAACAATCAAAGTAATAAACAAGATAGAGTATAGGCCTATATTAGATAGTTTACCTATATTATTTTATAATTCTTTAAAAAAAACTGGAGTGAGTATTGATCTTAACATTGAGCGCATTCATAGACTATTTACATATTTTCTCGAGCCCAATATTTTTGAGAATTCGTTAAATGAGTTGCTACGTCCTTTTAACATCAAACTTGTAATTAGTGGAACTGTTGAGGATAGAATAGCTTTTATAATGGTAGACCGTAGTAAATCTTTTATATTCTCATTTGGCCGTAAATTTGAACATATCTTTGACAAAGTGATGATAGAGTCATTAAAAATAAGTGACGTTAATTCAAATTTTAGTAAAGCTGTTTTTGATGACGTGTTTTTGAAAGAAATAAATGATATGACCATTATGCTTACGAGTCTGTATCATCCTGAAGTTTTTCCTCTACCACGATTTCCTCTTGGTATTTCTGATTTGGCATATTCTATTAGGAAAAATCATCTTGGCAAGGTAAAGCTATTTGATATGCAATTTGGTAGTTCTGTAGATGAGATCTGTAATATAATTATAGAAAGTAAGCCGAAGCTAGTCGGTTTTTCTGCAACATTTGGTCAAAATGACATTTTAGATGCTTTTATATCGAAGCTAAAAAAATTACCTGCTGATTATAGTCCAACTATACTTTTTGGTGGTAGCCTGTGTGCATTAAATGTTGATAATATTTTGCAGTCTTTACCGAATTCTTTCATTGGTCTTGGACCTGGAGAACAGACTATTATTGATGTAGTAAAGTTTATAAAAGGGAAAATACCTCGAGAAGAAATTTGCGGTGTTGCTTTCATGGATATGAAACAAGATATATATAAAACTAAAAATATTAACAATCGGAATGCATATGATATCTTACCGGATCTAGATTTATTACCAACAACTTTAAAACACTCAGGTATCATGCAACTGGAGTCAAGCCGTGGTTGTAGTTATTCATGTTCGTTTTGTCCCCGAAGTCACAAGGGAATATGGTCAGGAGAGGCATCAAATTCAATAAATGGTCTGCTACCATATATACATAATGAATTTAATAAAAACCCAGAAATTGCTCGGAAAATTTTTTTAGTAGATGAAGAGTTTTTTGGATATCATTCGCTATCCGATCAAAGAGTTATAGGATTATCAAAAGAACTTCTGAACTATGGTTTTAAGTTTGAAACAAGTTCTCGTATTGATCAGGTATTTCGCCCGCAAAAAAACCATGAATGGCATATTAATCGCTTAAACACATGGAAGCTTTTGCTTCGTAATATGAATCGTTGCTTATTCGGCGTTGAGTCTGGCGTCGACACTATTTTGACACGATTCAATAAAAAGACGACTGGCAAGCAGAACGTTACAGCTATTAGAATACTGTCATTACTAGGAGTTCCGATTAGATATACATATATCATATTCGATCCTCTGATGGACTTTAATGAGCTAGTTCAGACCTTCCAGTTTATCAGCAGAACTGATTTAATTTTAAAGAAGGATGATAAATTATCCCCTTCAGATATAATTTATCTTTCTCTTGATGATAAAAAATCAATTGAAGTATGTTCAAAGACACCATTTTATAAAAACATCAGTTATATGTTGGTATCTATGGAGTGTTTGACAGGTTCTGATTATACAAAAATGGCTCAAATAGCTGGGTTGCTAGGAAATAATAATTTCCAAATGGGTAGAGTTAATGCCCGCTACAAAGATTATCGAATTGGATTATTCAGCTACCATAGCCAATTATGGATTGATAAGAATTTCTCCCTTGACTATATACTCAAGAGTCTTCAAAAAATTTCAGATAGTGATACGTACGACAAAATAAATACAATGAGAATAAGGTTAAAGGATTATTCCTATCAACTATTAGGTGACATGATTAACTTAGAAAGAAGTGTAGACGTTTACAACAAACATCATATCGTTGATGGACTGTATTTTTCTTATTTAAAAAATTGTTGGAAGACACAAGAACATGCTGGCAAGTCAGAAGTTCTTGTCAAAATTCTCGACATTTACTTTAACAATTTAAAGTCTGCAATTTGTAACGATTTTAATTCTCTGAGTGAACTTTTGCCTGAGGATTCTTTAAGGTTATTACGAGATGAAATTTTACTTTGGCAGAAGAGCAATCGATGGAGATTAATAAATGAGTAAAATGTCAGCTATTGAGATTAAAGCACTTGCTTTAGCAAAAGGTGTATCCTTTACTGAAAGATTCTTATCTACGTTTCGTGAGCCTTTTTTAGAGAAAAGACGTGCATATGGAAACAGTGATTCTTTAAAGTACTTAGATAAATCCATACCTCAAGAGTTTTACATTCTTCCAGAAAGAATTATTTGTGCAGTTAACACAAGAGATGACAGTGATTTGATTATTGATTATCTTGATGGTGAGTTTACACTGGGAACAAATGACCTCAAGCTTTGCACTGTTACTTTTCCAATTCGCCCAACCTTTTATAATTCGAATTTAACTGACGGTACACTTACCAGAAAAATTGGAACATTATATGGAGGGGCTGCACTTGGGCTATTTGTTTATGGTTCTTGTAGTTTAGTTCAAGATAACGTTGGCTGTAAGTATTGTTCAATAAAACCAAATAAAGAATTTGGGCGAGATTTTGCTCATAGTTTAACTGAATTACAGGTCTATGAAGCCGTAGAAAATGCAATAACGCAAGATCCTGACAAAGTCTCACAAATCATGATTAACGGCGGGATTTTTAAAGATCATGATAGAGGTTTTTTACACTATACCAGGCTATGCGAGGCTGCAAGAAATGCATTGGATCGACATAATAGCAAATCAGAACTGCATTTGATCTCATACCCTCCGAATGATTTAACATTGCTCCAACGGTTGAAGCATTTGAACTTATCGCTCGCGATGAATAGTGAAGTTTTTGATAAGAATCTATTTAATAGCTACTGCCCAGGAAAAAATCAGCAGCACATTAGACATGCATTAGACTCTGCGGTAAAAATACTCGGTGAAGGAAGTGTTTACTCTATATGTGTAGGTGGCCTTGAGTCTTTATCTTCCTTAACTCATGGAATGCGGAGCTTAGCAAATTCCGGTATAACACCTGTGATTAACATCTTCCACCCCGATCCACTAACAGAACTTGAATCATACCCCGCACCCAGAGCAAACTCTATTCTTAATATGGGCAAAGCATTGCAGACTATTTATCAGGAAAATTCATATATGAAACCATTTTATTCTGACTGCGGTAGAAACTCCATTGACTCTGAAGCATATAAGGGATTGTTTTAGCTATGTATGATGATAAACATCAACTGCAGTCAATCCTTTCTGCTTTAACCAATATAAGTCCAATAGATCATATTGAGTTATCAGACATTAATGTTGCTAGAGCATTGGTATGCTCTGAAGAGAAATTTATAAGATCCCCAAGTGAAAAGTCTAACAAGCATATAGTTGTTATCATATTATTACTTCGAAAGAACTATATTTTATTGGGTAATCATGTCAAGGCTTGCGATTGGTTACCTATAGGAGGACATTTAGAGCCACTAGAAACGTTGACGGAATGCGCTCTTCGTGAACTTGGGGAGGAGTTGTATTTGAAAGATCCTGGAAATCTCTCAGGCCCTTTTTTTGTTAGTCAAGTTATTACCAATGACTTGATCGATAAACACACTGATGTAGGTTTCTGGTTCATTTTAAAACTAGACGATGATATTTCAAAATTAAGTTTTAATAATGAATTCAGTGAATTAAAATGGTTTGATTTAAGAGAGTTACCAATTACACCACTAGGCCATAACTTAAGTAGGGCCATCCAAAAATTGCCACGAGATTAAAAATATGACTAACCATTTCATTTGTTTTGAAGGAATAGACGGTTCAGGTAAAACAACAATTGCCCATGAGTTCGTCAACTATGGTATTGCTCATGGACATAAAATGTTTTTCCTTGATAAAAAAAATACTGACGCAATCGAGGATAATTTTGCAAAGCATCAGCTCGAGAATATTAAACGAGCTCTTTGGGATTATCCTATAGACGGAAATTTATCTGTCATGGGTGATTATCACTGGCTTACTCTGCTGGCTTCATGGTATGCCGCTTTATATGAAGCATGCGTTAAACCTAAATTGCAGGAAGGTTATACTGTTGTCTCCGATGGGTGGGTTTATAAGTACATGGCCCGTTTTTCTATGAAAAAAAGTTTTCCATCAAATTTGGTTGATTCTATTTTTAATATGGTAGGTCAACCTGATTCAATATTCTTAATTGATATTAGCCCGCAAGTAGCTTTCTCAAGGAAATTTGAAGTGAAACCATCTGAAAGTGGTCAATTTGATGGTGAAAGTGAAAGCAGTTTAGAGCAAGGATTTATTAATTATCAAATGAAAGTTATAAATAAGTTAGAAGCAGTACTTTGTAACCGTTTTGTTCGCCTTAACAACAATGTTGACCATGAAATTTACACATTAGTTGAAGATTCATTTTCTTATTATCTAAACGATAAAATATAATATAAGTTGTCGGTTGTACTATATTTATGCAACCGACAAATCTTCTTATAAACACTTGATGTACATTTAAATTGCCATAAATGTATTTGTCTTCCCCCCTCCAATATTACCGATTATTATATTAAGCAATTCTACACTACCTCAACTTTCATTCTTTTTTCCGTAGCATCCCGAACAGACCTTATGGATAAATCTTTTTTTCTTAGCTCCACTAACTTATTCGCTGTTAAGGTAACTTAACTTCTGTATATGTATGGCTTACTAAGCAACTTCCGATGTAAAATGGTCAATTAAATAAATATTCAATTAAATGCTTTACTTAGTCTTAACATCTGTAACTTTTCAGAATGAATTTTCTTTACAATTGAGTTAATTGACGTCAATTTTAAAGTTTATTGCTTTTCAACTATTTCTATAAGGACATTGTGTTTGTATATTCAGTTTGTTTTTTAATAAATACTGTGTTAGCTTAGTAAAGTTAATTTTTAATGTACAGTGTTGGTTTTATGAAAATGGCATATGAAGATGAATTAAAATCGATAATTCTATCTACTGACTGGTTGATGCTTTCACTCAAGACTGCAAGGGATTTAAACTTACCTAATTGGTATATTGGTGCAGGTGCTATCAGGAATACGGTATGGAATAAACTTCATAATTTCACCAATAAGGATTTTCTTTCTGATATAGATTTGATCTATTACTCAGAGTCAGTACCTTATGTAAATTTTGATAACGATATTGAAAATAAGTTAAATCACTCATCTGATGGATTCATGTGGGATGTAACAAATCAATTTTATGTAGATGTATGGTACGAAAGTTATTATGGGGTTAAGATTTCAAAAATTAAATCTTCCGAAGATGGAATATCAATTTGGCCAGAAACCTCAACTGCAGTAGCTGTTAGGTTGGATTCTGACGATAATTTAATTATTGCAGCACCTTTTGGATTAGATGACTTGTTCAATTTGCAGTTGCGCTGGAACACAAAAGTTGTTTCCCAACGGTACTTCTTAGACAGAGTAAATGAAAAGCAATTTTTAAAAAGATGGCCTAAACTATCAATGGCTAATTGAAATAATTGTTAACATTATTATAAATAATGTGACTATAAGATATCTATAACTCTCGCATTGAAGGAATTTTTTATCAAGAAGGTACGTTTAACTCATTTATTGCTTTCCGATGTGACGTTCTATTAACTAAACAGTTAAACAGTTAAACAGTTAAACAGTTAAACAGTTAAACAGTTAAACAGTTAAACAGTTAAACAGTTACACTTACTCATTGGATATCAATTAACGTCATTATTTCATTATTTCTAACTCTAAATACCCCTTCAAACATACGGTTATTACAAAATCCCGCGTGCATGTTCTTTAGCAATTCAAGCTTGAATGTATTTTTTTTCATGTCAATTTCAATAATCTGTGTATCTAAAAAATAAAAATAATTTTTCAGCATCGGGTATAGTGCCTTGAATAAACTTTCTTTAGCAGAAAATACTATTGTTAATAACCGCTCAAATGGTTGCTGTTGTTGACACAATAGGTCATATTCCGAACTATTGATAATTTTGCACCATAGTTCCTTTGCTTGTTTGTAAGGAATTTGTTCCTCTATATCGATGCCTACACTACCATTTATCCTTTTAATATTTTCAGCGCATATTACTTTCTCAGAGCTATGACTTATAGACCCACTTACATTTATTGGCCATATAGGTTCACGAGCACTTCCTTGTAATACGGTAAAGTTGCTATGTCCTAGTTCTTCCAATACTTAGCATGCTAAGTACCGACCGGCAAGAAATACAGCTCTGCGTTTCTTTACAGCTGAATTAAGGAGTGTCGGAAAATAAATATCTAAAGCACGATAATAGTAGTCATAATAATAATCTGTAGAAAAATAACATGTTGCAATATGTCCGGGGTAACCGTCTATATTCAGCCACTCAACATCTGTTATAAATTTAGAAAACATATTCGTCCTTATTTTTTGTAATGAAAAATAAATTATAAATTTAATTAAGTACAACGTCATTTTTTTAAGTTTCAAAGATTAAGTTCGCTAAAATTATACATAATTATATCTTTTAATGTTATACTCAATTAATCATCGTTGTGCCAAGAATTCATTAAGTTACCTCGATTTTCGTATTCTTAACATGAGCTACGTCAGCATCTTAAGGGAAAGCGTTCCGTGCCCGGTATAATTACTTTTTTTCTACGGGGCAAAAGTCAGGTCATGACTCAGACTTGCTGGTAATGGTTGTGATCCTACCCGCGTAATGTGGACACGGTCCTAAGCGAGGTTCTGGTTTTCAAATCGTTCCGGGCTGAGGCCGCCACAGGCACTGTGGCGTCTCCATCGATTGTAATCGCACACGATATAATTAAACACTGTCGTCCACATTATTTCCCGACTGTCAAAGCGTTCTCCGTGGATGCATGCCACCTCCAACGAGCGGAAGAAGCTTTCCACACAGACATTGTCATAGTAGCAACTCTTTGCACTCCCCCTCTGTCAGGATAGATGGCACCCCTATCGAAAACAATAATGACAAGATGGGAGCAGATCGTGAAGCGAATTTCACCAGAACGTAAATCAGCCGCACTGGCTAAATTACTGCCGCCCTACAACATGACCGTCACCGCAGTTGCACAGATGGAAGGGATATCAGAAGCTACCCTCTATAACTGGCGTAACAAGGCGAAAGCAGAGGGAATACCGGTGCCGGGTGCAGACAAAACCACAGACCAATGGTCAGCCGATGCCCGGCTGGCAGTGATTATCGAAACCGCCACACTCAGTGAAGCGGAACTGGCGCAATACTGCCGTAAGAAAGGGATTTATCCTGAGCAGATTAGTCAGTGGAAACAAGGATTTTTGCAGGTATCTTCGCCTAATGATAAAGCCGCGCTCAGACAAAGCCAGAAAGAAGTCAAGCAACTGAAACGCGAACTGGTTCGTAAGGAAAAGGCGCTGGCGGAGGCGGCAGCGATACTGGTGCTCCGAAAGCAGTTGCGGGACTTCTACGGGGAAACCGACGAGGACGACTGACATCCGGCACAGAGCGACAGGTCCTGGTGGGTTATGTGCGCGAAGCGATGGTGTCAGGCGCTCGGTTGTCGGTGTCGCTCACTGAAGCCGGATTAAGTGAGCGGACGTGGCGACGCTGGCAAATCGCGATGGAGGACAAGCGTGCCAGCGCAGTCAGACCCTCGCCGGCGAACCGGCTAAGTGCGCAAGAAGAGCAACAGATACTGGCGGTGTGCCATCAACCCGCGTATGCCAGCCTGCCCCCGTCACAAATCGTGCCGGAGCTGGCTGATAACGGGATTTATCTGGCGAGTGAATCAACCTTCTACCGTGTGCTGCGTCGGCATGGAGAAGCGCATCGCCGGGGACGACAGCGAGCGGCACAGAAAGTCACCCCGGCAACGACCTGGCAGGCCAGTGGGCCGAATCAGGTGTGGACATGGGATATCACATGGCTCCCGTCAACCGTGAAGGGACGCTGGTTTTACCTGTATCTGTTGGAAGACCTCTTCAGCCGAAAAATCGTGGGATATGAAGTGTATGAAACAGAAAGTGGCGAGCAGGCAGCCGCCCTGATACAGCGCACGGTACGTCGGGAAGGATGCTGGCAATGTCCGCCGGTGCTGCATGCGGATAATGCGGCGGCGATGAAGTCGCAGACGTTGCAGATGAAGCTGCATGAGTTGGCAATAACGCCGTCTCACCGCCGGCCAAGGGTCAGTAACGACAACGCGTATGTGGAGTCGTTGTTCAGGATGCTGAAATATGTGCCGCAGTAGCCGTCATCGGGGTTCGACAAGTTAGATGATGCGCGTGAATGGGTAGAGAGTTTTACCCGGTGGTATAACGAAACGCATCGACATAGCGGCATCAGGTACGTAACGCCAGGCCAACGGCACCGGGGCGAAGATGGCAGGGTGCTGAAGAAGCGGGATGACGTGTACCAGATGGCAAAAACGCAACGACCTGAACGCTGGTCTGGCAGGGCAAGAAACTGGCAACCGATAGGCGAGGTAGTGCTGAATCCAGAACGAGAAAAACAGGCAGCCTAAATCAACCGGGGGGGCCAACTATCTTGACACTTACCGCACTCATGCTGCCACGCAGATTATGCCGCTTCAGCAGGGCCTGATATTCCGCTGAACAGTACTGACCACCCCAGTTGGTATGAACAATGACATTTTTCAGGCGTTTCGGCGCCACAGGTAGTAGATGAACACTACAAGGTACAGCCAGAGCCCTCATCGGTACGTAAGCACGTGATGTCTCCAGCCCATTTCTGGTTCGGTCCGCTGGCGTAAAAATCTTGTTTCAACAGATTCTCCGATACCGGCAAACTATGTGCACGGTAACTGGCCGCACTGAACTTCCGGCTGGCTTTCGCCCGTAGCCAGCGAGACTTCAGGATAGACACCCAGAGCTAGCGTTTTCTCTTTACCCAGAAACCGGTAGCGAAGCCGCCAGTAGCGGGAACCGTTAGGGTGAACAAGCAAAAACATGTTGCCGCTGTCGGCAAGTTTATAAGGTTTTTCATCCGGTTTAGCTGCACGGATTTTAGCGTCAGTGAGCGCCATTGGCGGTATCTCCTGATAGTAAAGGGGTATAAATTTTATCGAATCAGACTATACTCTCAGTTGTACCCTCGCAAGGGACTTGATGCGGGTTGAAGTTGATTGAGTTGGGTGGAGTTAAGGGATTGTAGAGATGGTGATTTGTGCGGGCTTAGAATGCAAAAACGGACCTCCGTGGAGGTCCGTTGATATGAATTTGGTGCCCGGACTCGGGATCATTCAGGTTTCTATTAAGTTGAAATGTAGCATAAATTCTAATCACTATAGTTGTCAAGACCCGTAGGTTGACCCGTATTTTTATAGATAGATCAGAATGATGGGATGCATACGATAAAGAAATGTCCGGTTCGTTCCTTCGGTTCGATTCCCCATTGATACCGATAAATCGTAATGACATTAGCGTTACGGTTGCTGTATGATTAATATCCAGAGAGTATATTCGAGGATAACATCATGCCAGCGACGAACAGCGTTTCTGTTAAACGCGAAACACTAAATTTACGCATCAAACCCGCAGAACGCGATCTAATCGATCGTGCTGCGAAGGCCAGAGGAAAAAATCGTACTGATTTTGTCCTTGAGGCTGCGCGTGCCGCCGCAGAGGAAGCGTTGATCGATCAGCGCATCATCATGGCAGATCCTGATGCTTATCAGGAATTTCTTGCTCGTTTGGATCAGGCTCCTGCACCAAATGCCGCGCTGCGAAAAACCATGCAAACGCCTGCACCGTGGGAACAGAAAAAATGATTTCCGCCCCTGAGCCACTCCGCGCCGAACATATGCTTTCCTCGTTCTGTTGCGGCGTGGAGTCTATGGACAACTGGCTGAAACAGCGGGCGATGAAAAATCAGGTCACTGGCGCATCACGAACTTTCGTCACTTGCGATGACTCAAAAGTGTTGGCGTATTACTCATTGGCTTCCAGTGCCGTGGCAACGAATGCCGCCCCCGGACGCTTTCGCCGCAATATGCCCGACCCGATTCCGGTGGTAGTGCTGGGACGTCTTGCGGTGGATACGTCATTGCATGGTCAGGGAGTTGGCCGTGCTCTGATACGTGATGCTGGGCTAAGAGTGATTCAGGTGGCGGATACTATCGGCATTCGCGGGATGCTGGTTCATGCGCTGTCCGACGACTCGCGGGAGTTTTACCTACGGGTGGGGTTTGAATCTTCACCAATAGACCCGATGATGCTGATGGTGACGTTGGGGGATTTGGTGGGGAGTTTATCAATTTGACATTAATATCGTGCCCGTGAATCTCAAAAATTTAATGGTTCGTTTTAGTTGGATGCTTACATTATCACTGCTCTGTGTCAGCTCATCAATATACTGGCGGATTTGCTGTATTTTTTGCAGGTAAAAACACAGTTTAAGGGTTATCCGCACTCGAAAATCAGACAGTCCAAGTCTGCAGAATGCAGAGTCCGGAACTGACGTAACCCTTGCCTAATACCGTGCATCTTTATAGACCTGAAACAGCTCCGCATGCAGCACAGATAAACCTGGGTGCTACATGCGGAGGTGTTTTCATGTATTTAATCTCCGATTAAATCTTTTCCTTCAGAAAAGAGAATTCAGTCAGTTCAGAAAAGTAATCTGTTTCTTTTTCCATTGTTCTTCGAAAGTGCTCATTTTTTAAATCTAAAGTTAACTCGTAGTCTGTCCCAGTCAGGAAAGATCGATATCTTGGCTTGTCTGCTTTTACGATTGTTCCAATTTTAGTCACATCAAGACCGTCCGGTATCGATGATATCGCACTGTCAGCAGCTTTCTCAGACATTGAAAAGAGGATTCCCCAGTCACCTACGGTAAAAGCAAAATTTGATTTATCAATGTTCAACTCGTTCGAAGCGCGTTTTGCTAAATGATGTAGTGGAAAGGAATCGATATTAATGAGGGGTGCAAATCCATGTTTGCTAAGCAAGGACAACCCATCAGCAATTCCATCGCTTAGATCAACCGCTGCTGTCACTCCACCATGAGAGAAAAGGTATCTGGCCTCATCCCAAGCGCATGTTGGAAGCGAAAGAGATTGTAGAATTTCGGTATTTTCCTCCGCAGCTTTAGAGCGTAATAAATACGCAGACGCAAATCCTCCTAGTCGGCCGGCAAGGAGCACAGTATCGCCTTCTTCGGCTGAACGTCGGCTGACTATTGCGTCTTTCTTTATTGTTCCAAACGCAGCGCCCACCACATTAGCTTCACCACCTTCCTTCGTATCTCCTCCTACAAACGCAACTCCTTTTTCCTTGCAAGCATTAGCAGCTCCAGCAACAATTGCTTCAACGTCAGAGGATTTCCAGTTACCTGGTACAGTGATGGAGAGCATAAAGCCTGTTGGCGTTGCTCCAACAGCAAGAATATCACTAAGGTTGGCTGTCACGGCTAATCGTCCCCACATCTGAAAGTCCGTCCATCCTTTATACGCTGCAATAGGTTTAGCTGCGCGATCAATTTTAAAGGCGATAGCAATATCGGGAAGTCCAATATCAACAATGCTCGCGTCGTTTCCAAAACCATTAAGGAAACTATCTGATTTGTTTAACCTAGGCAGAAGTGATCGTAAAAAAGATTTTTCCCCAATCTCATGCATTAGCATTTTGCATCTCCGAGTAATGAGTGAATTTCTTCCAGAGTTTTACGTGTCATAACAGAATCTAAGCATCTAGCTGAACTTAATGAGTTATCTGAATGTGGCTGCTTACTATACACATTATGACCTGCCCCCAGGATTAGATACAACACTCAGTTAGTAATGTCGGATCCTTCACTCTCAGAATTACCCTTTCTCCAGGCCGCCGCAAATTCAGACGGCGTCTGATAATTCAGCGCGGAGTGCGG
>NZ_JAEMHF010000021.1:0-23209 GCF_016456245.1 Brenneria sp. L3-3C-1
GCCACTGCCACCGCACCGGATACCACTGCGCCTTCCGCCCCCGCCGATCTGCTGGTAGCCGAAGACGGTGCAACCGTCAGCGGTACGGCCGAAGCAGGCAGCGCGGTAACAATTACCGATACGGCGGGTAATACGCTGGGCAGCGTAACCGCCGGGGATAACGGCCACTTTAGCGTACCGCTATCCCCGTCCTTAACCAACGGCGAAGTGATTAGCGTGGTAGCCAGCGATGCGACGGGGAATGTTTCTGCACCGGCCACTGCCACGGCACCGGATACCACCGCCCCGAACGCGCCGGATGCCTATATCAATAGCGACGGCACTGAGGTAAGCGGTACGGCCGAAGCGGGCAGCATCGTAACTGTAACGCTACCGGACAGTTCTATCCTGACCACCACCGCGGATGCGTCTGGCGTATACAGCGTTGCGCTGCCTGCTGCGCTGACCAACGGTGAAACGGTGACGGTCACGGCGACGGATGCGGCGAACAATATTTCCACGCCCATTACCGCCACCGCGCCGGATACCACCGCGCCTTCTGCCCCCGCCGATCTGCTGGTAGCCGAAGACGGTGCAGCCGTCAGCGGTACGGCCGAAGCCGGTAGCACAGTGACGATTACCGATGCGGCGGGTAATACCTTGGGCAGCGTAACCGCCGGGGATAACGGCCATTTTAGCGTACCGCTATCGACAGTCTTAACCAACGGTGAACAAGTTAGCGCAATAGCCAGCGATACGGCGGGCAATACCTCTGCGCCGGCCACTGCCACCGCACCGGATACCACCGCGCCTTCTGCCCCCGCCGATCTGCTGGTAGCCGAAGACGGTGCAGCCGTCAGCGGTATGGCGGAAGCCGGCAGCACGGTGACGATTACCGATGCGGCGGGTAATACCTTGGGCAGCGTAACCGCCGGGGATAACGGCCACTTTAGCGTACCGCTATCGACAGTCTTAACCAACGGTGAACAAGTTAGCGCAATAGCCAGCGATGCGGCGGGGAATGCTTCGGTAGCGGCAACCGTTATTGCGCCGGATACCACCGCGCCTACCGCACCTACCGATCTGTTGGTGACGGAAGACGGTACAGCGGTGAGTGGCACTGCGGAAGCCGGCAGCTCGGTAACAATTACCGATACGGCGGGTAATCCGTTGGGCAGCGTAACCGTCGGGGATAACGGCCACTTTAGCGTGCCGCTATCCCCGTCCTTAACCAATGGCGAAGGGATTAGCGTGGTTGTCAGCGATACGGCGGGCAATACCTCTGCGCCGGCCACTGCCACCGCACCGGATACCACTGCGCCTTCCGCCCCCGCCGATCTGCTGGTAGCCGAAGACGGTGCAACTGTCAGCGGTACGGCCGAAGCAGGCAGCACGGTGACGATTAGCGATGCGGCGGGCAATACGCTGGGCAGCGTAACCGTCGGGGATAACGGCTACTTTAGCGTACCGCTATCCCCGTCCTTAACCAACGGCGAAGGGATTAGCGTGGTTGTCAGCGATACGGCGGGCAATACCTCTGCGCCGGCCACTGCCACCGCACCGGATACCACTGCGCCTTCCGCCCCCGCCGATCTGCTGGTAGCCGAAGACGGTGCAACCGTCAGCGGTACGGCCGAAGCCGGCAGCGCGGTGACGATTACCGATGCGGTGGGCAATCCGCTGGGCAGAGTAACCGCCGGGGATAACGGCCACTTTAGCGTACCGCTATCCCCGTCCTTAACCAACGGCGAAGCGATTAGCGTGGTAGCCAGCGATGCGACGGGGAATGTTTCTGCACCGGCCACTGCCACGGCACCGGATACCACTGCGCCGAACGCGCCGGATGCCTATATCAATAACGACGGCACCGCGGTAAACGGCACGGCCGAGGCGGGTAGCACCGTGACGTTGACCTTGCCGGACAACAGCACGCAGACTGCGACGGCGGCGGAAAACGGCACCTGGAGCATTCCCCTGCCGCAAGCGTTGACGGCCGGCGAGCAACTGGCGGTGACCGCCACGGACGGGGCGGGCAATACCTCCGCGACCGCGCAGGTTATTGTCCCGGACACGTCCGTGCCCGACACTACCGCGCCGGATGCGCCAGATGTTGTGTTCAGTAATGACGGGCTGATCGTCAGCGGCACGGCCGAGGCGGGCAGCACCATAACCGTGACCTTGCCGGACAGTTCTATCCTGACCACCACCGCGGATGCGTTTGGCGTATACAGCGTTACGCTGCCTGCTGCGCTGACCAACGGTGAAATCGTGACGGTCACGGCGACGGATGCGGCGAACAATATTTCCGCACCCACGCCCGCCACGGCACCGGATATCACCGCACCCGCTGCACCTACCGATCTGTCGGTAGCCGAAGACGGTGCAACCGTCAGCGGTACGGCCGAAGCAGGCAGCACGGTGACGATTACTGATGCGGCCGGCAATATGCTGGGCAGCGTAACAGCGGGTAATGACGGCGACTTCACCATATCGTTATCGACAGCCTTAACCAATGGTGAACAAGTTAGCGCAATAGCCAGCGATACGGCGGGCAATACCTCTGCGCCGGCCACTGCCACCGCACCGGATACCACCGCGCCTACCGCACCTACCGATCTGTCGGTAGCCGAAGACGGTGCCGCCGTCAGCGGTATGGCGGAAGCAGGCAGCACGGTGACGATTACCGATACGGCGGGTAATACGCTGGGCAGTGTAACCGCCGGGGATAACGGCCACTTTAGCGTGCCGTTATCCCCGGCCTTAACCAATAGCGAGGTGATTAGCGTGGTTGTTAATGATGCGGCGGGGAATGCTTCCGCCGCAATTACCGTCACTGCACCGGATACCACAGCGCCTACCGCACCTACCGATCTGTCGGTAGCCGAAGACGGTGCCGCCGTCAGCGGTATGGCGGAAGCGGGCAGCACGGTGACGATTACCGATGCGGCGGGTAATGCGCTGGGCAACGTAACTGCGGGCGGCGATGGCGGCTTCACCATACCGCTATCCCCAGCCTTAACCAATGGCGAAGCGATTAGCGTGGTAGCCAGCGATGCGGCGGGGAATGTTTCTGCACCGGCCACTGCCACGGCACCGGATACCACCGCCCCGAACGCGCCGGATGCCTATGTCAATAGCGACGGCACTGAGGTAAGCGGTACGGCCGAAGCGGGCAGCACCGTAACCGTAAGGCTACCGGACAGTTCTATCCTGAGCGCCGCCGCGGATGCGTCTGGCGTATACAGCGTTGCGCTGCCTGCCGCGTTGACCAACGGTGAAACGGTGACGGTCACGGCGACGGATGCGGCGAACAATATTTCCACGCCCATTACCGCCGCCGCGCCGGATCTCACCGCACCGGCGTCTCCTATCCATCTGCTGGTGACGGAAGACGGTACGGCCGTCAGTGGTACTGCCGAAGCGGGCAGCACGGTGACGATTACCGATGCGGCCGGCAATGCGCTGGGCAGCGTAATTGCGAGCGACGATGGCGGCTTTACGGTGCCGTTATCGTCGGCGTTGACCAACGGCGAGCAAATTAACGTGGTCGCCAGCGATATCGCGGGCAATGCTTCTGCGGCCGCTACCGTCATTGCGCCTGACTCCACCGCGCCGAATGCGCCCACCGCCGCCGTCAGCGACGATGGAGGCACTATCAGCGGGGTGGCTGAAGGTGGCAGTACCGTTACCATCACCCTGACGGATGGCACGACCGCTACGGTACAGGCGGATACAGCAGGCCACTACAGCTATGCTTTTCCGAGCGCGCAAGCCAACGGGGAGTCGGTATCGGTTACGGCGACCGATGCGGCGGGCAATGTCTCGCCGGTCACGAACGTCACCGCGCCGGTGCTGGATCTGGCGGCGAACGACAATGTCGTGTCGCTGGATTTGACGACCGATGCGGAAGTCACCACGGAATCGTACAGCGACTGGGGATTGTTGGTCGTTGGGGCGCTGGGCAATATTGCGTCGTTGTTGGGTAATAACAGCGCGCAGGTCACCTTCACGATCGATAACGGCGCCACGGCGGATGTGGTGCTGGAGGCCAATGCCACCGGCGGGGTGTTGTCGCTGCTTAACAACATGGGGGTGATGGTGCAGCAGTATCACGCTGACACCAACGCCTGGACCACGGTGATCGATACCGCGGATTCGCAGTGGGCCAGCCTGCTGACGATCGGTAATAACGGCGTCTCGCTGAACGTGGAACACATGAATGAAGGCACTTATCGCGCACTGGCATATAACACCACTTTGCTGGCGGTTGGCTCTTATACCAGCGTCGAGGCGACGGTGACTCAAACCGCCGCCGGCGTGGTGGGCGGGGAAACCGATTATATCGGTAACGTAATTACCGATGAGGATCCTAACCACGGTACGGATAGTGCGCCGGCGGGTACGGTGGTGACGCAGGTAACGAACAGCGCGGGAGAGGCGGTTTCAGTAACGGCGAATGGCACCACCATCCATGGCGAATATGGCACGCTGAGCATCAATCTGGACGGCAGTTATACCTATACGCTCACTGATACTTCCACGGCGGTGCTGGGCCACACGGATAGCTTCACTTACACGGTAACCGCGAATGGCAATACGGCCACGGCTAACCTGGTGATGTCGCTGGGGAAGGAAATCGGCGCAACCGGTCATGTCGTTGCCGTGGATGATTCGGCCGCCATTACCTATGACACCACGGTGGACGAGATAGATAACGGCTCCTCGTCGCAAAGTGGTTTTACCGTACTGAACCTTGGCCTGGGCAGTGTGCTGAATGTGGGCATTCTGGACGATCTTACCAACCCGATCGTTTTTGATGTGGAGGAAGGGGTAACCCGGACGATGACGCTCCAGGCGTCAGTCGGCGGCGTGTCCTTGCTGTCCGGCTTCGATCTCTATGTTTACAAATTCAATGACGCCACCCAGCAGTACGATCAGTATCGCGTGGTGGAACACTGGCTGAAGGTTCCATTGTTGGGCGGTTCATCCGATGAATTGACGCTGACGCTGGATGGCGGGAAGTACCTGTTCCTGCTGGATACCGCTTACGGCGTTTCCGCGCTGACGAAGTACACCCTGCATATTCTGGAAGACCATATTTATACCGTGGAGACGGTCGGCGCCAGCACGTCCGGTAATGTGATGGAGGATGACACTGCGCCGACAGGATCGTCGATCACCATGGTAAACGGCGTGGCGGTAGCCAGCGATGGCATCACCAGTATTACCGGCGAATATGGCGTGTTGACCATTGACGCGCACGGTAACTACACCTATACGCTGAATACCGGCGTGGGCGCGGACGGCATTACCGCGCCGGACAGCTTTGTGTATACGCTGACGTCGCCGGATGGCGAATCCGACATGGGCACCCTGAACGTCAATCTGACCTCTGCCCCGCTGACGGCGGTGGACGATAGCGTGACCCTGACGGCGATGGCGGTACAGGAGGAGATGACCTACAGCGACAGCGATGCCGGTTCCGTCAGTTGGCGCTCGTCGCTGCTCAGTTCCACCTCAGGGACCGCCAGCGGGACGGTCACGGTGGCGGAGCATACCGTGGTGAAAGACGCCAGCATCACTTTTGGCGTGAACTCGTTATTGAGTCTGGGCAGTATGCGTATTGGCTGGTCGTTGCTGAGTGAAGACGGGTCGCAACTGGCGTCCGGGTCGGTGGCCAGCGGGGCGCTGCTTGGCGGCAAAGCGACGGCCTCGCTTGGCGATCTGGAACTGGATGCCGGGGAATACACCCTGAATTTTACCGGTTCTATCGGGGCGTTGTCCGTAGGGGGGATCGCGGTAAGCGCATCAGTTGCCGGAACCAGCGTGCTGCTGGATGACTTCCATACCGAAACCGCCGTTGTGCAAGGGAATATTTTCGACGGCAGCGGTTCGGAAGATAGCGCCGCCGACCAACTAGTTTCCGTGGCGACCACGCTATCCATTACCGATGCGGACGGCAATATCACCACGCTGAATCCATACGTCACCAGCGACGCGACGGCGACGGTACAGGGCAAGTATGGCGCGCTGGCGCTCAATATCGATGGCGGGTACAGCTATACCCTGAACAGCGATGTGGATCTCACCACCATCACTGAAAAGGAAAACTTCAATTACACCCTGACCTCCGCGAACGGGGAAACCGCCGGCGCGGCGCTGACCATTGATCTGGCGCTGCACCTGAACGGCACCAGCCACAGCGATATCGCCACCAGTTCGGCCTACGACGACACCTTCACTCTCGGCGGCGGCGGCGACACGCTAATTTTCAACTTGCTGGATGCGGCGAGCGCCACGGGGGGCAACGGCAGCGACACCTGGACGGATTTCTCGCTGGCGGAGGGCGACCAGATTGATGTCAGCCGGTTGCTGCAAGGCTGGGACGACACGACCGGCAATGCCGGCGACTGGCTTTCTGTGGACACCGTTAACGGCAACACGGTGATCTCCATCGACCGTGACGGTCAGGGAACGGCGTTCAGTTCCACGGAACTGGTCACGTTGCAGGGGGTACAGGTCACGCTGGATGAACTGTTGGAAAACCATGCCATAACGGCCTGATACATTAAATCTCACGGCGCGGTGGTATCGCCGCGCTAGCGGTGATTTTATTCAATTGTTTGATTTTATTATGGAATGATATGAGTTGTTGTTGCAAATATGGGATGGCGCTGGCGTATTTATCAATCGTTGCCGGGGGAATGTACTCCAGCGTCAGCGCCGCAGAGACAGAGCGCCCGCCGGGCGTTATCAGCACCGGGCAGATCGTCGACTGGGAGCAATTGCCTTCGCTTTCCGGCCCGGTTGCTTCACCGGACGTTTCCAAAGCGCCTGAAAGTCTTGATATTAGCCTCGCGGTCGCGCGCGCCGTTTCCTGGCATCCGGCTGTTCGTGAAGCTGTCGGGCGGTTGTTGGAACAGTCGGAAGCGGTCAATGTGGCGCGGGCGCAATATTATCCGCAGGTGGCTGGCGGTATTAATAACGGTATTACAAATACTTACAACGACAGCGGTTATAGTCCGTCGCTGGTATTGTCGGTTTCTCAGATGTTGTATGACTTCGGTAAGACGGATAGCCAGGTGCGCGCCGCCAACGCCGGCGTCGCGCAGGAGCAGGCCAATGTGCTGGTGAACATTGATACCGTGGCGCATGACACCGCGTCGGCGCTGGTTCAGGTACAGGGCTATCAGAATCTGGTCGCCATCGCCAGGGACCAACTGACCGCGTTGGGCAACATCAGCCAACTGGCGCGTCAGCGCAACGATGAGGGCGCCAGTTCATTGTCGGATGTGGTACAGGCCGATGCGCGTATCGAAGGCGCGCGCTCCGCGTTGCTACAGTATCAGGCCAATCTTGACCGATGGCGGGCGACGCTCGCTTCCTGGCTGGGCTGGGAACGTATTCAACATGCCAGCGACGATTTCCCGCAAAGCCTGCGACACGCCTGCGAGGCGGGCGCGCCGGACGACCGGCTGATCCCGGCGGTATTAGCGGCTTACACCCAGGCCAACAAAGCACAGGCGCAGCTGGATGAAGCCAACGCCCGGATGCTTCCTACCATCTCACTACAGCCGGAAGTCAGTCACTACCTGAACGATCGTTACGCCAACAGCAGGACGCTGGATCGCACGCAATATTCCGCCTGGATAAAAGTCGAAATGCCCCTTTATCAAGGCGGCAGGCTGACCGCCAGCCGTAACGCGGCGGCGCATTCTCGGGAAGCCGCCAATGCCGCGGTGCAGGCCGCGCGGCTGGAAGCGCGCCAGCAACTGACGGAATCGCAAAATGAAGCCCTAAGTCTGGCGCGCACGCTGCAAATTCAGGTGCGGCAACAGGAACTGGGCGAGAAGACCCGTGCGCTCTATCAACAGCAATATCTGGATCTGGGCAGCAGGCAACTGCTGGATGTGCTGAACGCCGAGCAAGAGGTGTTTCAGGTACGCTTTACCGAACAGCAAACGCTGACCCAGCTTCGTCAGTTACAGCTCGATTGCCTGTATAGCACCGGCAAGATGCGAAGTGCGTTCACGCTGAATAATCGCACTATCCAGGCCGTGGAGATCCAGCCATGAGTCAGTTGACCGGGATAAACGTGCATGCGGCGTCGGCGGACGACGTGCGGTTATTGTCGCGCTGGGCTTCCGCCATCGGCTATATCGCCGGCGATTACCGGCTGGCTTTTTCACCGGGCGCGCTTCAGGCCAGCGCACAGTGGCTGGGTGGCGGCACGTTCATCCAGGCGTTGCAAAATCTGGCGCGTCAGGCCGGATTGACGGCCCGCGTCCTTCAGGCGCATCAGGATATCGCCGCCTGGCGTCTGCCGTTGGCGGTACAGTTGGCCGATGGTCAGGTCGGCGTTATTGAACAGTTTGATGGTCAGGACAGCGTGAGCGTCTGTTTTATGGCGGACGGCAACCAGCTTAGCCGGCTCTCTCTGAGTCAGCTTTTGCCGGAGATCCGCCATGTGGTGGCGCTACGACCGGTGTCGGCGGTAAAAGACAGCCGCGCCTGGCGCTACCTGGAAAATTACCGCCCGGACTGGCTGTGGAAACTGGTGCTGCGGGATTTCAACCCTTACATCTATGTGATGCTGGCCTCGCTGGTGGTTAACGTTCTGTCGCTGGCCGGAATACTGTTTTCCATGCAGGTTTATGATCGGGTGATCCCGGCGCAATCCTATCCGACACTCTATGTCCTGGCGATCGGCGTGTTGATCGCGGTGCTGTTCTCTTTTCTGCTACGGCTGGCGCGTGCGCACATTATGGATATTCTTGGCAAGCGCGCGGATATCCGCATTTCCGACCGGGTATTCGGCCATGCGTTGCGGCTGCGCAACAGTGCGATCCCGCGATCCACCGGGAGCTTTATTTCCCAACTCCGGGAACTGGAGCAGATCCGCGAAATGGTCACCTCCACCACGGTTTCCGCGGTGGTCGATCTGCCGTTCTTTCTGCTGTTTTTACTGGTGCTGCTGATCGTTGCGCCGGCGCTGTCGTGGATCGCGCCGGCGTCGGCGCTGTTGATGATCCTGCCGGGCCTGCTGCTGCAAAAGAAACTGGCTCTGTTGGCGCGCCAGTCCACGCAGGAAATCACCCTGCGTAACGCGGTGCTGGTGGAAAGTGTGCAAGGTCTGGAAGATATCAAACTGATGCAGGCGGAGAACCGTTTTCAGCAGCAGTGGAACAGTTATATCCGTATTAGCGCGGAGTCCGGGGTGCGGATCCGCAAACTTACCCAGTGGCTGATTAGCTGGGGCGTGAGCGTTCAGGGACTGGTGTACGCGCTGGTGGTGATGATTGGCGCGCCGTTGGTGATTGAAGGGGAGATGACCACCGGGGCGATTGTCGCCGCATCGCTATTGTCGTCGCGCATGATTGCGCCGATGACCACGCTGTGCGGCGTGCTGGCGCGCTGGCAGCAGGTCAAAGCGGCGAAAGAGGGATTGGACAGCGTGATGCAATTGCCGGTGGAGAACGGTCATGATGAAAGCAAAGTCAATTGTGATGTGCTGTATGGTCACTACCAGTTCCATCGCGCGGCATTCCGCTACCACAGTGAAGATAGCGCGATCGTGCTAAAAATAGCGGAGCTGGAAATCCACCCCGGTGAACGGGTGGCGATCCTGGGACGCAATGGCGCCGGGAAGTCCACCCTGCTCCAGGCGATGGCGGGCGGTATGGAGTTGGTGGAGGGCGAGTTGCGGCTTGATAACCTGAGCCTGGCGCATATCGATATGGCGGATATGCGCCGCAATATCGGCCTGCTCACACAAAACGCCCGGCTGTTTTTCGGCACCCTGCGGGAGAATCTGACGCTGGGCGCGCCGCGCGCCGGCGACGCGGAGATCTTTGCCGCGCTGGAGGTGTGCGGCGCGGATGGTTTTGTGAAAAAGCTGGCGGCGGGGTTGGATCACCCGGTGATGGAGGGCGGGATTGGGCTTTCCGGCGGCCAGCGGCAGTCGATCCTGCTGGCGCGCATGTTGCTGCGCGATCCGAATATCGTATTGCTGGATGAACCGACCGCCTCGCTGGACGAGCATACCGAACGGGAATTTATTCAGCGCCTCGCGGGTTGGCTGGCGGGGCGTACGCTGGTGGTGGCGACCCATCGGGTCGCGGTGCTGGAACTGGTGGAACGCGTTATTGTGCTGCAAGAAGGCCAACTGGCGATGGATGCGCCGAAGGAGCAGGCGCTGAGCGCCGGTCGGCATCACAACGGACGCCAGGATGCAAATAATGAAAATTAATCCGCTGAAACCGATCGACGACGATCTGGAAAATGAAAACGATCGTAAAAGTCAGTACGTCGGCGCCGAGCGGATCATTGTTATTACCGCGCTGTTGCTGCTGGCGACGGGGATCTGGGCCGTGTTCGGCTCTCTCGACGAAGTTTCCACCGGCATCGGGAAAGTGATCCCCAGCTCGCGCGAACAGACTTTGCAGTCGCTTGACGGCGGAATACTGTCGGCATTGACAGTCCGCGAGGGGGCGCTGGTGGAATCCGGGCAGGTGGTGGCGCGGCTGGATCCGACCCGTTCCGAATCCAATATGGGCGAGAGCGCCGCCCGCTATCGCGCCTCGCTGGCCGCCAGCATCCGACTGAACGCAGAGGTCAACGACCAACCGCTGGAATTCCCTGATTCGATAAAAGACTGGCCGGAGCTTACCGCCGCCGAAACCCGGCTCTATAAAAGCCGGCGTACGCAACTGGCGGACTCCGAATCACGGCTGAAAGAAGCGCTGGTACTGGTTGAGAGCGAACTGACGATAACCGAGCGGCTAGTGAAAACCGGGGCGGCGAGCCACGTTGAAGTGCTGCGTCTGCGACGCCAGAAAGCGGATCTCGATCTGAAACTGACCGACCTGCATTCGCAATATTATGTGCAGGCGCGCCAGGAGCTGGCCAAAGCCAACGCGGAAGTGGATATGCTTTCGGAAGTGATTAAAGGGCGCGCGGACTCCGTCACCAGGATGACGGTGCGTTCGCCGGTGCGTGGCATTGTGAAAAATATCCAGGTGACCACCATCGGCGGGGTGATTGCGCCCAATGGCGATCTTATGGAAATTGTTCCGGTGGACGATCATCTGCTGGTTGAAGCGCGTCTGTCGCCGCGGGATATTGCGTTTATTCATCCGGGTCAAAAAGCGTTGGTGAAAATCACCGCCTATGACTACGCCATTTACGGCGGGCTGGACGGCGTGGTGGAAACCATTTCGCCGGATACGATTCAGGATGAAGCCAAACCGGAGATCTTTTATTACCGGGTATTTATTCGCACTGACCAGGATTATCTTCAGAACAAAGCCGGTCGCCGTTTTTCCATTGTGCCGGGGATGATTGCCTCGGTGGATATCAAAACCGGTGAGAAAACCGTGATGGATTATTTAATCAAACCGTTTAACCGCATGAACGAGGCGCTGCGCGAGCGCTAAATAATGCCCCGCACGGGGCGCATCGTCCTTTCTGTTGTCCTCGTCAGCCAAACGACTGTCCCTCTTAATCAAGCGAATGTCCGTCTCAGACAAGTATTGGCGGCGCGCCAGACTTATTTTAGAAACAGGGATTGAATTGGTAAACACGCTAGAACAGTAAAAAGGAAATTACATGGTTATTGAATGCTCCACCCCAGAGTCATTGCAAAGGATCGCCGGCCGGCAGCACGGCTAACGCTGACTGACGCAGCACAATTATTAACAGGCATCTGAAACGCCGTCCGTCCGGGCGGCAACGGAGGAACTCATGCATATCGAACCCGATCTTGTCGACGCCGGAAAAATCTGGTTGAGCTACGCCACGGCGGCGGGCGCCGCCACCTATACGTTCAAGCTGGCGCTGGAGGGCATACGCGAACGCGGTTTGCTATCGCTTGCGCTGCGTTCCCTTGCCACCACGGCACTGGTTTTCAGTTTCTTTGAGGTTCTGCCGCACCACCCGGTCGGCGTTTCCGAGGTGCATTTCATCCTCGGCTCGACGCTGTTCCTGCTGTTCGGCGCCGCGCCGGCGGCCATCGGCCTGGCATCGGGCCTGCTGATCCAAGGGCTGTTCTTCGCGCCTTTCGACTTGCCGCAGTACGGCATGAACGTCACGACGCTGTTGGTGCCGCTATTCGCGCTGTCGGCGCTGGCCGACCGTATCATCAAACCGGATACGCCCTATGTTGAACTGACCTATCGCCAGGCGCTGGCGCTATCGACGGCCTATCAGGCCGGCATCGTCTCCTGGGTTGCTTTCTGGGCTATCTACGGTCAGGGCTTCACGGGTGAAAATATCGTCAGCATTCTGTCGTTCGGCGGAGCCTACATGTCCGTCATCATCCTTGAACCGCTGGTCGATCTGGCCGTGCTGGCCGTCGCCAAAGCGGGCCGCCGTCTGCGCGACAGCGCTCTGGTGGAACGGCGTCTCTATCAGTCCCTGTAAAACGATAAAAGCGTAACCAACCCCGCCGCGCGCCTTTCGTTCGCGCGGCGGGGCCGGTTTGTAATTTCGCCGGCGGCGGCAGCATGTCCTGCCGCCGGCGCATTTCGATGGCATATATTGGAGGGATACCATGTTGCTACTCACTAGAGCAAATCATCAGGCGCTGACGGCGCTTGCCGACAGGCTGGCCGGCCCCGATATCTACATGCCTGCGCATCCGACAACTCATCCGCTGCTGCGGCGGATCCTGACGGACAGCGAACAGTTGCTCGACGAGCGGCAAATGCTGCTGGCGCAGGTGGCCGATCTTGAGGGCAAGCTGCGACTGTCGGAAGCGCGCCGGGAACTGGCCCTTCTGAGCGTCGGCGAACGCTTTTGGGAAATGGCGCCCGACGGCCTGTTGCTGTGGTCGGGTAATCAGAAAGCATCGATGCCGGAGCGGTTCGATCTGTGGAACGAGCTACTGCATCCGGAAGATCGCCGCGCCAACAAGGAGGCTCTGACGCGCCATCTTACCGACCGCAGCGGCCGGACGCCCTACGATCTGGAGGTACGCATCGCCGCCGGGGCCGACGGTTACCGCTGGTTTCACATCAGCGGCGCAACCCGCCGGGATGAGCAGGGAACGCCGCGACTTACCGCCGGCATCCTGCGCGATATCCAGGCGCAACGCCAGCGGGACGAAGAAATGGCCCTCATCAAGACGCGTTTCGAGATCTCCCGCGAATGCATTCAAGATGCGCTCTGGGATGTCGACATCATCGCGGGCGATCCCGCCAACCCGGAGAACGTCATCTGGTTCTCTTCCCAAATGCGCCGCCTGCTGGGCTATGAAACGATAGCGGAATTTCCCGACGTGTTAGACAGTTGGATATCCCGCCTGCACCCTGAAGACAGCCAGCGCGCCATCGGCGCCTTTGTCGCCCATGTCAACGATCGCACCGGAAATACCCCTTTCGATGTGGTTTACCGGCTCAAGCTTAAGAGCGGGGAATACCGCTGGTTTCGAGGCCGGGGGCAGAGCCAGCGCGCCGTCGACGGCACCGCGCTGAGGACGGTGGGCGCCATAACCGACGTCCATGCCATCCATGAGGAGAACCTGCTGCGTCAGGCTCAGGAGCGACAACACCAGGTCATGCAGGAGAACCTGCGCATGCTGACCGATATCGTCACCACTATCCAGAGTATCGCCAGTCAGACGAATCTGCTGGCGATCAACGCGGCCATTGAGGCGGCCAGGGCGGGCGAATCGGGCCGCAGCTTCGCTGTCGTGGCCGATGAGGTACGTAAGCTGGCTGTACGCACCAGCGAGGCGACACGGCAGGCGGCCAGTATGATTGCCGGCTAGCGCCGATCCGTCATCGCATCGCATTTGCGCGTCTGATTTTTTTTGCGGCGCAATATAAATAAACTCCGGGGGCCGGGACTGCCTGTCAGGCTAGTTGTTGTCCGTAACCCCCGGATTAAAATATAAAAGAAAAGTGTGCCAGGAAAAATATAAATTTATTTATTGGTTAATAATTAGTGACCATTCCATTTATTCTGAAAATAAATAAAAACCACATGCGAGTGTTTAATATAAATAACAGTGTAATTATCCGGTTAGGGTATTATTTACATAGCGGAATAATTATTTTGCCAGGATGTTAATTATCTGGAAATATATATTATTTCATTCCATCATTTGTTAACTTGATCACAAAGTCGGCTTTTATCGATAAACTCCTGCCAATATGAGCTGTAACCTTTCAGCTACGACAGATAATCTTTTATTAATAACTAATCGTATTGACAGATGAGGAATTAAGATGGAAAAAATACATCTTTGTGGGCTGGCAGTCATCGCATCATTAGCCAATGTCGCGCTATCAACTGAGGCGGGCGCCGCAGAAAATGAAGGGAAATGGTGGAAAGAGTCCGTCGTTTATCAAATCTATCCGCGCTCTTTTAACGACAGTAATGGTGATGGTATTGGCGATATCAACGGTATTACCGAGAAGTTGGATTATTTAAAAAATCTCGGCGTCGATACTATCTGGCTGAACCCGCATTTTGATTCACCCAATGCGGATAATGGTTTTGATATTCGTGATTACAGAAAGGTGATGGCCGAATACGGTACGATGCAGGATTTCGATAATATGATGCATGAAATTAAGCAGCGGAATATGCGCTTAATTATCGATCTGGTCGTGAATCATACCAGCGATGAACATCACTGGTTTCAAGAAAGCAGAAAGTCGAAAGACAATCCGTACCGTGATTATTATTTCTGGCGGGACGGGCGCAATGGTAATGTTCCTAATAATTATCGCTCTTTCTTTAGTAGTTCAGCCTGGGAAAAAGATGATGCGACAGGGCAATATTACCTGCACTATTATAACGAGAAACAACCCGATCTGAATTGGGATAACAAGAAAGTGCGCAATGAAGTCTATGACATTATGCGCTTCTGGCTGGATAAAGGTGTTTCAGGGTTCCGTATGGATGTCATTCCCTTTATATCCAAGCATGAGGGACTTCGTGATTTGCCGGCGGATGAGTTGACCCATCCCGAGTTTTTCTACGCCCGCGGGCCGCATGTTCATGAATATTTGCAGGAAATGAATCGGGAAGTCTTATCACACTATGACACCATGACCGTGGGTGAGGCGTTTGGCGTGACATTTGAAGATGCGCCTAAATTTATTAATGCCGATCGCAATGAACTCAATATGTTATTTCATTTTGATATTGTTCGCCTTGACCGTGACAACTGGCGTAAAACCACGTGGACGTTGCCGCAGTTGAAAGCGACGTATCAAAAAATTGAGCAGGTTGGCAAAAATGGATGGAATACCAGCTTTCTGAGTAACCACGATAATCCGCGGGCCGTGTCGCATTTTGGCGATGACAGCGATCAATGGCGCGTGCTATCCGCCAAGGCGTTGGCCACGATGATGTTGACTCAGCGGGCCACGCCGTTTTTGTATCAGGGCGATGAACTGGGGATGACGGATTATCCGTTCAAGAACATCGAGGATTACGATGATGTCGAAGCCAAAGGACGCTGGGTAACTTTCGTCGAAAGTGGAAAAGTGCCGGCGGAAGAGTACTTGGATCATTTGCGGCAAACCAGCAGGGACAATGCACGAACTCCGATGCAGTGGAGCGCGGAAGCCAACGCCGGCTTTACCAAAGGAACGCCCTGGTTTCACGTTAATCCAAACTATAAGCAGATTAATGCCGCCTCTCAGATCAACCAACAGGATTCCATATATAACTATCATCGTGAACTTATTGCATTAAGACGGCAGACCCCCGCATTGATATATGGGGAGTATCGGGATCTTGATCCGCAACATGATAAACTTTTTGCCTATACCCGCACGCAGGGGGATCAACAGTATCTGGTGGTGATTAATTTCACCCACGATAACGTTGAATGGAATATTCCTGAAGGTAAAAAGATTGTCAAAACGCTAATCAGTAACCGTACTGAACAGGCGGCCGCTCCCGGCGACAATCATCTGACTATGCAGCCCTGGCAGGCGGCGATTTTCCAGATGTAGTAAACTCATTGCCTGCAATAAAATGCAGTTGTCTGTCGTGATGTCCGTGAGTGCGAGGGGTTAAGTCAGCTTAATCCCTCGTTTATTTTTCTCTGTTTGATGTCCGGCGCTGTCCTTGACGTGAGGAAGCTGTTTATGACCACGATCCTGCTGCTGGATCCTCGTGCTGATGAAATCAGCGCCGTGTTGCATGATGAAGCGCCAGAACTTGAGCTTGTATCGTCGGATGGAACGGCCGAGCAGGCTGAGCGCTGTCCTATCTGGCTTGGCGAGCCGGATGTTGCCGCGGCTCTGTTGGCGCAGGGCGTTAAACCTGAATGGCTGCAATCGACCTGGGCCGGGTTTAAGCCATTGCTGGCTGCCGGATTGCCGCAGGACTATCGGTTAAGCCGGGCCGTGGGCGTGTTTGGTCAACCGATTGCCGAGTATGTGCTTGCCTATATGCTCAGGCACGAATTGCAGATAAGTGAGCGGCAGAACAGTCAGAATAAGCGGGAATGGGATCGCCGTTTGCCGGGTTCCCTGCTATGCAGAAAGGTACTCATCGTCGGCGCCGGTGAGATCGGCTGTGAAGTGGCCGCTTTCCTGCGGCCTTTCGGTGCGAAACTGTATGGCATTGTGAATACCCCCCGAGCGTTACCTCACTTTAAACAGGTCATGGGGATCGCCGCGTTGCAAACGGCGGTGCGGGATGCTGACTACGTGATTAATCTTTTGCCTGATACCGCCGTAACGGCAGATATCTATAACTCCGCGCTGTTTGCCGCGATGAAAACCTCAACCCTGTTTATTAACGTTGGGCGGGGCACCGCCGTGGTTGATGAGGATTTACTTGCGGCTTTGCGTAGTAAACGGCTTGCCGGCGCGGTTCTGGATGTTTTCCGGCAGGAACCTTTGCCTGAGACTCATCCATTTTGGCGGGAACCGACCCTTACGATCACCGCCCATATTGCCGGCCCGATGGTTCCCACGCTGTTAGTGCGCCTGTTTCTGGATAACCTGGCTTGCTTCCGCCGGGGAGAGGCATTACGCGGAGAAGTAGACTTTGCAAAAGGGTATTGAACCTGCCAGATTATTGGACGGTATTAGGCCGCAATGTCGATAAAGCAAATTTTCGCTGAAAAGGTCTTGTCAGCCTCGGTAGATTGGGACATAATTCCGTCCGCCAAATGAATGTATAATCATAATATTCATGGGGTTATGTCCATTTTATGGACAAGGTATCACTCTTGGTCCGGTAAGTTTGCTTTTCAGTGGAACTAAGAGATAATACAGCGCACCAAATGCGGGAATAGCTCAGTTGGTAGAGCACGACCTTGCCAAGGTCGGGGTCGCGAGTTCGAGTCTCGTTTCCCGCTCCAATTTCTTTTCTATAGATGTCCACCAAAGTCTGTAGCTCTCTGATTCAACAGGGTAATCGCTCTGTTGAGCCTCCAGTAAAATCCACTGAAAACCACCGTCAACTACGCCGAAGTAGTACACAAATTAGTACACGAAAATCGGGTGCGTTACGGATGCGGATTGTTTGCTGAGTCGCTTCCCTGTGCGCGGTACACCTCTCTTCAACCTTGAAGGAGGCATACCCTATGGCGTTAACCGATGCCGTCGCCCGGCAGGCCCGCACCACCGGCAAAACCTATACCCTGAATGATAGCGACGGGCTGTCACTGTTCGTGACCGGTATCCCTGCCCGGAAAAAATGCTCCGCTTGTTGCTATGCCCCCAACGGGGCTAAATGGCTGTCATGTGCGTCAACCAAGCAAACTGATCCTCTCCTTCAAGTTATTCCAGTGGTATTGAGTACCACACTCAAACGGAACGGTGCAATGGCCGGTCAAGATAAGGACAAAGTCCCCGACTGGAAAGCACTCGTGCAACTTGTTGCCATGATACAAAGGCAGCTATCGCCCTATGCTGTCGTACAACACAATGTGATGCTTGATGGAGTTCAGAGTGAAACCAAAAGGCAGGTAGATGTTCTTGGGTGCAGAGCATTGGGCAATACAATGAGCGAATTACAGATAAACACCGGCACAGTTTCATCACATCCAAGCGAGCTCCTTGTTAGCCATTTTTGAATACATGTTCTCGGTGGTACTCCATGTAGCCCATTAGCTTGCCAGGGAGTTTTCTTAACTGGAGATCGCCTGCTAGCCCTAACTTCTGGATATCGTCTTGGAATAGTATTGATGAAAACATTACGGCCCCATTTGCGCTGAATGTAATTAGGCCCGAATCAAAAAGGTGATCTAGCGTCGGTTGCAGAAGCAGCCCATTCATAGGATCTAAGCGTTCTTGATTGGACGAATCTTTCCATGGCTTTATATGTGATGCACGAAGCAGATATAGGTTGCTTAGGCCCGTAACTGCACAAGAGCCCCATAGCTTCACTACACCATCTCTAAATAATCCTTGTCCAATCCGGCTTTTTACAATTGAGTCTCTTTCAGTTTGATCGAGTAACTTGTATTCGTTTTGATGTGATTCAATGTCGTCTAACAGATCTGAATTATGAGGTTTTTGACCAACTTTGAATACAAACTGACTTGGTTCTGTTGTACGCAGCTTATGTTCTGTGAGAAAAATCTCGCCGTAGTAAATGAATGGCGAATGATGTATGTCTCGATAAAACAGATGTATTTCATTATTCGCAGATTCAGCATTTATAATTCTGCTATCTGAAGAATGCCTTTTCTCGCCTTCCCATCGCAGTAATCCTTCGTCTAGAAAGTCGTTGTACTGGGTTAGTGCTTCTTGTTTTTCTTTTGTCACGAATAAGATTATGTAGTTGCTCCCCGAAGGTGTGACAACGCCTCTAGAAATTGCCTGAAATCCATTGTAGCCCCAAATATCAGCCAAATAGGGACGTTCATATGCTTTCCCAATTTTCAGTTTTTCAAAGCTGACTGGCACGATATCTCCTTACTGATGGTTGACGCCGCAAGCAAGCGCGGCTTTGTTGTGAAAGCGAAGCCGCAACGAAAAAGCCGTCGCCAGCCTGTCTACACCTTAACGCATTTAATAATAACCACGCCTAGGCCGCCATCAAATGCCAAAATCTTCTCGAAACCGATCAATCAGATGCATCCGCCCGTGCAGAACCGTCACGATACCTATATCGCCGTTTGATAGTCTGCGCCAGTAGATAACATGTCGCTCGTAGCGAAAGAAGAAACCGTCTACTCCAAATTCGGCGGGTACTGGCCGTGAAAAGACCTCGTGGGTGTCTATCTTGCTAAATGCCTGAAACATGCCGGTAATGTAGCGATCCGCTTGCTCTGTACCCCATCGCTCGCGGGTGTAGCTGTAGATCTCGTCAAGACAATAAGAGGCGGCCTCCTGAATGCGAACATTAGCCATAGGGTCAGGCCTTGTTGCGTGCAATGATATCGGCGGCGGTCAGGGATACGTATGAAGACTCTGGTGCAGCAAAGGCATTAGTCAGTTCGGCCTTAAGTCGTGCGAATGCTTCCGCTTCTACCCGCTCTTTGTCCCGGCGGATCAGGTCCCGGATGTACTCGCTGACGTTGTCGTAAGCGCCGTTTTCGCCTACGTTGGCGGCTACGAAGTCGCTCAGCGGCCCTTTGAGGCGAACGGTCATTGTCGTGGTTCGGGACATGCTGTGTTCCTCATTTATGTATCACGTATTGAATATAATCAAAAAATAATACAAAAACAATGTCGGTGCATATGCCATAAGGTTTAATTAATATGAATAAAAAGTATTATTTTCATAATGTTATTCAATATTGGCGCATTGTGTTTGGCGCGAGGATAATATTAATCGGGAAGGGCGATTGAGCTTTGATGGCTGCCTAAAGGCGCTGCTAATTCGTTTGCTTGACGAGCCACCAAAACAAGACTAATTTCAAGACCAAACTGATACTGACAGTATCAAATTAACGTTAATAAACTCAGACTTAGTAACTCAGTGCTTGTCTCGTTTCCCGCTCCAATATCTGATCTACAGACTTCCACTGTCGTCTGTAATTCGTTGAAAAAAGACCTTCGGGTTAATGCTGGTTACTTAAGGTAACCAGCATTTTTTTAACGGATATTTAGCTCGTCTTCCCCTCACTTCTCTGGGATAACTTCGCTCTCGGCAGACGGAACAGCAGAATAAACTTCAGTAACGTGCGTTATTTCATCCCATGTCAAACACATAGCTATACAATTAAGCCGCTGCAAAAATGCTTTGCATAAGTCGCGATAATTATCATAACTAACTGAAATTAATTTATTTAATATAATGTCAAAAATAACATTAAAAAAATATTGATATATTAAAAAAAATAAAGCTACCATTTAGCACCGTTTAAAAAGAAGAAAATAATCAGAATGTCTTGTCTGTTACTGGCGCTGGCCGCACTGTTCTGAGGTGGGAACTACGTCTGGTTATGCTCCGGGTTCAAAGGTATACCGACCACTCGCTGATAATAATATCGCCGTTTAGCACGACAATCTCAGGAAGTGTTATTTATGGTAAGGATGTATTTTTATCTTATTCTCGCCGCGTCGGTATCGGCACTGGCGACGGATATGATAGTGCCGGCATTACCCGTATTACAAAAAACATTTAATACCGATTACTCCACAATCCAGCTAACCATCAGCGGGTTTCTTGTAATATATGCCTGTAGCCAATTATTGTCAGGTTTTGCCGGTGAGAAACTGGGGAAACTCCGTGTGTTGACGGCCAGCTTTATTCTTTTCCTTGCCGGGAGCGTTATCTGTTTTATGGCTGAAAGTCTTCACATGCTTCTGGCCGGGCGGGCGTTGCAGGCTGTTGGCGCCGGGGCGGGACCGGTTCTTTCAAAAGCCATTGCGAAAGATACTTTTTCGCCATTGACGCTAAAGCGGGCCCTGTCCGACATTTCATCAGCCAGTGCAGTCGTTCCGCTCATCGCACCGCTTGTCGGCGGGGTGATACTGGGGCATCTGAGATGGAATGATATCTTCCTTGTTATGGTCATTTTCAGTGTTCTGACCATCATGTTGTCTCCCCGTTCTCTGGCAGTGCCTCATAATGAGACAATCCCGGAGACCCCTGGATTTGTCACACCGGCATTTATTCAGGGCACGCTACTTGTCTCGCTTATGCTGAGTTCACTTTTTTGTTATATCTCGCTCTCACCGGCAATTTTTATGCAAGTGTTCGGACTCGGTACGCTGAATTATTCCTTCCTTTTTTCTGCATCTGTTCTTTTCTTTATAGCCGGAAATCAGTTCTCTAAATTTGAACGTCTGGTCAATCCCTACGTTTTATTCCTGATAAATGCACTGTCTGTTATCCCGTTTATAGCAGGCAGCCAATCCCTGCTATTGTGCATTGCCGGGGCGATGATATTCAATTTCACCCTCGGTGCTTATTACCCCACAGCGAACTTTATTGCGTTACAAATTAAAGGAAATAAAACCGGGATTGCTACGTCAGTCACTGGGTTTATTCAGACGGTCAGCGCCGGTGCCATCAGTTTTCTTGCCGTAAAACTGACGGATATCGGACTCGGGTTCGACAGAACGCTGGGAGTCAGCGCCTTATTCCTGACGGTTCTGTCACTTATAGTTGTAAACACAATAAAGGTAACGCAATGGAAAACTGGCAAAAAAGGAAGATAGACAGATCGCTGAAATATCAGACCCGGGTCTTTTCAGAGCATATTAACGAACTTGTCGTGGTAAAAAGGGATGGTAGGGCGGTGACACAGTCATTGTTCTATGGATTTCTCATTTCACTTTTGATCTATGCGTTCTGGCCTCCCTGATGTCCGCCTCTATTGGACTTTGTGATTACCTGGAAGATATGCTTAAAAACCGCTTCAACCGGGCCTCGCGCCCGCTAGCGATTTTACTGACTTATTTTCCTCCGGCGGTGATATGCATTTTTATGCCCGAAGGTTTTCTTCCGGCGATGGCGTTTGCCGGAGTATCTCTGGTGTCGTGGAGTGTGTTACTGCCTCCGTTTTTACTTCTTAAGGTGAGAAAGTCCACTCTCAAGGCTGTGTATACCTTCCCAGGAAATAATCAGGTTTTGATGCTTATTCTCAGCGTGGGATTCTTAGTCTGGTTAATGATGTTTTTTTATCTTTTAAATGACGTTTTAAGATGAGCGTCTGGCGCAGCTCGATGCCTTGTCGTCGCAGCAAGATCGAAAACAAGATCACCGTCACTTTTTCGACCAACATGTCTGTCACTTTTGTGATTACCGCAGCTATTTTTCATTTTGCGGATTTGCAAACAATGAGCTTTAGCTTTGAATACCTGATTATAACTTTCGTTGAGTCGTGCCAGTTCATAGTATCGGTTCCAGTACTCTTGCTGTGAACCAACAATTTAAGCTCTTTTGCCCTCCTTTTTTGCACCCGGGTGCAAAAAAGGAGGGCAGTGAAATATACGAGTAGTAGCGGAGTGTCTTGTTACTTAATTAACTCTTAGGCCTATTGGAGGTTCTATGGTAAACGGTGAAAAATTAATCCCTCAACCGCTGCGCTGGGCGATGATCGGAGGAGGGCGGTTGAGCCAGGTTGGCTATAAGCATCGCAGCGGCGCGTTGCGCGATAATACGGCGTTCCAGCTGGTGGCCGGCGCATTTGATATCGATGCCAAACGCGGACGTGACTTCGGGGTCAATCTTGGACTGGACTCCAGCCGTTGCTATGACGATTACAAACAATTAATAGCGGCTGAAAGCCAGCGTGAAGACGGCGTGGAAGTGGTGACGGTCGCCACGCCCAATGGGACGCATTATGAAATTACCCGGGCGGCGCTCGAAGCCGGCCTGCACGTCATTTGCGAAAAACCGCTGTTTTTCACCACCGCAGAGGCTAGAGAAATTAAGGCGCTGGCTGAAGAGAAAGGGCTGATTGTCGGCGTTACCTACGGCTTTTCCGGTCATCCTTTGCTGATGCAGATGCGCGCCATGATCGCCAGGGGAGACATTGGCGAAGTGAGAATGGTGGAGTTGCAATATACGCACGGCTTCAGTTCCGACGCGGCGGCGGAGAAGGGCAACGATGCGGCGAAATGGCGGGTTGACCCCAAGATCTCCGGGCCGAGCTTTGTGTTGGGCGATATTTCCACTCACACCTATTACATCTCTCAACTGGTGATGCCGGACTTGCATATCAAGGAACTGCTGTGCGATCGCCAAAGCTTCATCCCCTCGCGAGCGCCGCTGGAAGACAATGCGATGGTTCTGATGCACTACCACGGCGGCGCCGTGGGCAGGATGTGGGCATCGGCAGTGAACGCCGGCTCCA
>NZ_JAEMHF010000022.1:0-8722 GCF_016456245.1 Brenneria sp. L3-3C-1
TTCAGGGCAAAAGCAATTTGCTCTTCAGTACAGCGGATCTTTTTCATGGCCGGATTGCCTCTTTTTTAAGGAAAAGAAGGGCAGAAAACTCCAGTTTAGCCTGGTCCTGTTTAATGGGAAGAGATCATTATAAAAAATCTTACCTTCACCACTGACAATAATAAACTATTGAACTCCGCTATAATCTTACACTATTACAACCAATATATTTCTAACGATTATACCCAACCCTTATCAGATATTTGCGAGAATTACTTTAATAATCTTGGCATTTTTGAACATCATGAAATTAAATTTGAAAATCCAAATATAAACACTTTTTTATTAGAGAGAATATTAAATTTAGAAGTGCTTGATGGCATGAGTACATTTTTCAACACTGATAGTGAAGTACTCTTATTTAGAGTATCCATAAATAGAATTTTGCTGTCTAATTTAGACTCTTATAATATTGAAAAACGCAACTTCATTTTTGAGGAAGCACGATCTCTTCTGAATAAAATTGTTATTAACTTATGTTCCCATGAGGCTGGCGCCGGCAGAATATACATAGATAAAACCAGTATAAGAAACAAAATTAATGACGAAGTGAAAAATGATTTAGATATATTGAAAAAATATGAAGAGCGTGATTTATCATATCAAATACAAGATGCAGATGAAGAATCTGATGCATTATTTTATAGTTCTGATAACGAATTTTTCAATGGCGTAATGGCATTATTATATAAAATTACAAACGCTTATACTTTGGATAAGCTATATGGCCTCGATCAGTCATTGAACATGGGAATAAGACATGGCGGATTTGTTAATTTACTTTGGGCGCCTCTTAAACGTAACAATATCTCAGCTAAAAAACATGATGAAAATAAATTCTCACCCAACCCAGTTTGGCGTACAGACTTTGGATATTTTAAGGATTCAATCCTTGATGGCATAGATAATGCTTTGGTAGAGTTTAATAAAAAGGCAAACGCAATAATCAACCAAGCAAAAAATAAAGTTCATATAGATACAGGTGAGTTTGGTTACAACTCTAAACTATTCGAGTTTTCGCTTGAACCTGACTATCAAGCATCTGTAGCAAGTAGAATCGACTCTCTATCTGCAGAAACGTTAATTGATGATGTATTCCTTTATCTTGACAAGCAGACGAATGAGAAAATGGCTATTGCAAGAGGAGAGTTCGTTGATTCAATTGAAAAGGACATGTTTGAAGAAATAAAAAATCTCAAGGATAAACTTGAAAGTGATGGATTAGATGTCATTGCAATTCAGCGCGCGGTCTCAAAATCAAAAGATGAGTTGAAAGAATCATTTATCCAATTAAGAACGTGGTTTGACTGGGCTAAACAAACTAAAACAAATTTCGATTTAAACGTTGCACTTAAAAAAGCAGAATCTGCTGCCAGTCAATACTACCCCTGGTTGAAATTCAATTTAAGTGGATATAACAACTCTACATCTAATTTTCTCGGTCAATATTTTACCGACACAGTTATGATTTTAACCTTAATTATAGATAATGCACTAAAACATTCAAATCCTCGTGATAATTATCATATCACTTACAATATTAATGAACATAATAATTCATTACAACTGAGTTTTACAAATACCTTAGATTTTGATTTACAAGAAGAACAATGCAAGAAAATCGTACAAATAAATGAAGATCTTGCTGAAAATCGGATTGATAATTCAACTAAAGATAATGGCAGTGGTATCTATAAAGTAAAAAAAATCATTACACATCATCTAAAAGTTGAAAATAAAGTTACCGTTGTATATTCGAATAAGAAATTTGAAGTTTTAATTATTATCGAAGACATCGAACCAATTAAGGAAAAATAATTGAAAATTCTTATTGCTGATGATAATATTTATAAACAAGACATCCTTAGCGCATATATAAAAAATAAATTTCCTGATGCGGATATAAGCCAGAGCTATTCATTTAATTCAACTAGAAAGCAAATATTTGAGAATGTCTTCTCATTAATCCTCTTAGATATGACCATGCCTACTTTTGATTCAAATGACAAGTCCGCTACAGTTAGTGAAAGCAGAAACAGGCCTTTAGCTGGTAAGGAAATAATTTCTTCTATGGCCTATAGAAAACTTTACTCGCCCGTCATACTAGTTACTCAATTTGAAGTTTTTGGAAGGCACAATCAACTAACTTCAATCGATGATATATTTGATGAAATAAATGGACTTTATCCAGATATTATAAAGGGCTCGGTTTTATTTGATTTCCAATCAGACTCCTGGAAGTCAAAATTAGATAAATTTATTTTAAACATGGAACTGAAATGAATATTCTCATTGTTGAAGATGATGATAATAAAGCACAGGACATAATAACCTTCTTAATCAAAGAAGGTGTCATGTCATTAAGTATTAAAACTGTTGATAATGTTAATGATGCACTTACTCTCTTAAGGGAAACAAAATATGACATTCTCTTACTTGATTTGAGTTTGCCGTTACGAAAATCAGGCCATCCAATCCCAGATGGTGGCTCCAAGATTTTATACAACTTGACGAGTCCATATTTTTTAACGCCCAGCCATGTCATTGGATTAACACAATTTTCAGATTTGTCAGACAATGAAAGACCTAAGTTCCAAAAATTTGATTTTAACATTTATGATTATAATATCGACATCTGGAAGGATGTCCTATCGCAAAAACTAAAATGGATACTTAAACACACTACAAGTGTAGCAGAGAGAGCTGGTCATGATAAAATCATCATATTGACTCATGGGATTATGACTAGTGGGAAATGGCAATCACAAGTAACCGAAATATTTAAAGATACAGCCAAAGATATTATTCCTTTCAGATACCCTCACTATTCAGCTTTTAAAATACTTCTGCCGCAGACTCGAAAAAAAATATTGGATGCCTATGTGGATTTTGTAATAAAAACATGCCAAGAACACCCGACTGCTGAACTTAATTTCATTTCACATAGTTTTGGAACATACATGACGATAACAGCTTTGAACAATGCTAATTTCTTGTTCCCTCCAGCAATTAACAATATAATTCTATGTGGCAGCGTTTTAAAACAAGATTACGACATTTCTGCTTTTATAGATAAAACGCAAACTCTGAAACTGATTAATGATTGTGCCTATGACGATAAAGCCCTTATATTTAGCAATATGTTTTGTTTTGGACTCGGTAATGCAGGTAGAATAGGATTCAATGGCTATCACGAGAAGTTAGTAAATCGTTTTTTTAAAGGTGGACATAGTACTTTCTTTTCTGAAAAGAATAATATATTGCGCAGCTGGTTTAATGCAATAGAGAACTCAGAAGTTGATCTATTTGACATGAGGAGCACTAATATCTTCGCTGAGAGTATTGACTCTGTGATGAATTTAATTGCTCCATTAGTCAAGATTATATATATTCCTGTAATAATTCTAATCTTCATTCTTTATTTGCAATGACAAAAAATAATGTTAGATGTATAATGTAAGCATAATCAATTTTGTTTGATAGTGATTAATATCATTGAAAAATCTAGAGGCATTAGTAAATAATCAGTTTGATATCACTCTCCAAAGACTGATAAGGGCGCGGTATGACGCCGCGCTAGAAAATTGGAGTAAATCTAAATGGTTAGAAGTCGGGCCTGGCGTCGCCATCACCTATTTCGTTTAAAATCCCAGCGAAATAGATATAGAAGTACGATAGCTAAGACACCTAAAATTGTAGGGAAAATTTACCGTACACCTTGTGCTTGTTCTTGTTTTATGTGTGGAAATCAAAGAAAACACCATGGTATAAACATTCAAGAGCACAGAGCATCATTGCTTTTCACTGATTGACTTGTTATAGTTCAAGCTAATAGATTATTAAAAGGCTCCAACTTTAGGGGCCTATATTTAAATACAATATTCATTCTAACTTTGTTATTTAAGCGAGCTATCCCTTGTAGCGTATAGCCCTAGCCAAGAACAAACCCTTCCCTATTAAAAGCCCAATATTACCATTTTGTTTCTTATCTCTTTATTATCTTAATTATCTCATCCTCTACATAAGCTAAAAAAATTAACCTATACAAAACACAAAACTCGTCACCGGACTTAACAGTTATCTTTTTTCTCCATCAGAACGCTCACGGTCAATCTTTGTCAGCTGCGCATTAAGTTGATGTTCTGTCATTCCATGTTTGTATGCATTGTATTGCCAGATCACAAACTGTTGTTTGTACCTCCGGTTCTCTTCCTTAAGCTCTTCGATTTCGCTTTCAAGATTCACAATCCTAGCGGCTGCAATGTTCAAACTAGCTGGACGCGGATTTTTGGGGCCACGGCCTTTAAGCGCCTCTTTCTTTGTTTGATAGGCAGTCACTATTGCCTCATGTGCATTAAGGGACTGTCTTGACGGCAACTTTCCGACCAATGGTTCTGCCGCCTCACAAATTGCTGACCAGGACAGTTTTGGTTCCTGCCATCCTCGAATTAGATTCACGATGGCGTTAATGTCTCTATTATCCAGATGCTTAGCCAAGGCCACCTCCTAACAAAGTTGTCAAATCATCTAACATCACAGCTTCTTCACTTTCTTTGCCTTTTTGCTCGATGGTCACAATAGACGTCTTTGCGACAACACGGCGAAGCTGGCTGAAATCATTGCCCCGGAGCTTAATCTGGGCACCATTTTCAATGTCTGGATTCTCTAAAATAGCGACTAACTCACGAAGCCGGGTGACAGTTTTCTTGTGGTATTGATACCAGCGATCAGCCCCCATCTCGCCGCTTTCTACCGCTGCATCAGCAATACAAAACATTCGTTCCGACTTCACCAAACATTTCTTAATTCGATCCAATATTTCTGTATCCTCGCCTTTGATACAAACCTGCTCAGTACAATTGACGCAATCTCGGAACTTCTCGCAAGGACCCATGGTGTAATCATGCACGCAGTAGCCATACTCCGTCACATGGACTGCGGCATGATCTAACGTATTGAACTCTTGAATAGTCACAGGAAGGTGCTTAGCCACATCTCCAGCAGGCCCAAATAGACCTTTTGACGGTTCGAGGCGTTCAGACATGCCAACCAACTCATATTCAGTCATGTGGTTGTAAGCTCGATTCTGTTTCATATCTGCCCGACCAGACCACTTGGCAATTTCCAAGTTTGAGAGCCCACCACGCTGAGCTATGGTGTTAAGTAGGTGTCGAGCCTGGTGCGAGGTTAATTTCACCGGCTCTCCGTTTACAGCATGGTAACCATGGCGATCAAAGATACAGGCATGTTTTCCTTTCAAGGACAGACGAGGCGTCAGATCACTGTTGAAGAAATTATTGGTTGGCTTATGTAATTCAACTGGTATGCATCCTCTGTTCCCGTGGAACTGATTTGCGTTCAGTACAAACAAGGCATTGCTGTACCTAATTCCCTTGTCTTTATCAAACCACGGAAAGCCATCCGGTAAACGCGCCATTGTGTGCTGCCACAGGCTATTTAGCGTATGTACACCATCCTCTTTAGCTAGACCTCGATTACCAAGACACGACCTGCACGTCTTTTTAGAGTGATGTGCAAAACCGAGCGCCATACAAGCCTGCTTCATCGTCAATGGCTCATCATCAGCTACGCTGGGACAGTTAGCATGGCGGTAAAACTTATTCGGGTGTTTCTCGATCCACTTGGCCAGTTGTCGTGCATTTTCAGAGAGCACTCTAGCTCTAGCTACGGCTGTCTTAGCTATACCGACCATCACGGTGGGTATCCATTTGATATCACCCTCATAGCCTTTCCCCGCAAAAAAACGCCAACCATATCGTTCTATCCCTTCACGATCCGTTTCAAATACCTCGCAATCCACAGGCAGTGCTAACACCTCAGTAATACGTGAAGGTGCCGACATCAACATGGCAAAAACCGATGTTGTAAATATGTCTCGCTCATGAATTGGGTCGTTGGCAAAAATTTCCGCCAACGCATTAAGAGCAATATCACTCGGAAGTTTATCTTCCCTATTTTTCTTCGCCTCTCTGCTCGTTTTGTTCTTATCCTCTGCACGTTTAATTGGATTAACCCAATTTTGTACAGCACTTGATACAAGCTGGTTTTCAGCTACAAACTTAGCCAGCCGCTCAATCTCACGGCCACAATGATATGCGGAGCCATCGGAGTAGTAATGCTTTGCCAATTCAGCTGCTTCATCCAGCACAGAAATCGACAGGCCATCAATATTTGCGTTTCCGTTTACTTGAAGCAAAGCCGCCTCAACCGCACGGAGGGCTTTACTTTCATTCTTTGCCCTAGAGAGGCTATGCCCATGCTGGTAACGGAAATAGGCTTTGGCAAAATCAATGAAAGCAGGATCTTGCGTCTCTTCCAGTATGGGTTTTCTCGTAATAATGCCCAACTTGGCAAATACAGTTATGTTTGGCCAAACAGGATCTTCCCAATTGAGATCAGAGCCGAATACAGTCAATTGATCTCGGCACTGGGATATGAATGCTTCAAGGTTTTCTGCTGCTGTCAGCGTAGCCTTTGGCTTAAACAGGAAAATCTCAGCCATTGGTTATTGCTCCTTGTTAACTAAGCTCTTCACGACGTTTTGCACAACGCATGATCACATCTGCCAGCGCGATAATACTGCGATCAAGTACGGCAGCAATCTGGATGTCGCCAGTTATCTCTTTCACCCGTTCACGTTCGTTGAGCAGTCCTTGATAGACATCTTCATGTGGGCCGTCCAGCCAAGGCTGAAAATGCATGCAGGTGTAGCAAGGAATAGGAACATTGGCACCACAAAAGCCATGTTCTCCACAAGTACCAACACCCTGACCCATCTCGGTCCGAATACGACTGGTAGGGTCATTACCTCGATGCGCGTCTCTCTCTGAATCGACAAGTACCCCGACAAAAGCCTGAGCGTATGGTGCTAATTGGAAGCCAACCGCCTCATCAAGCTTTTTCACATGCTCGGGGATATTCTTGATGTAAACGCCTGCGTTTTGGGTGTCCGCGTGGTCAAGCAGTTCCGCAATCACCAGCTCGCCAAAGCCTTCCCGGGCAGCTCGTGTGCCTGTGGTATAACGAAAACGACGAGCATTGATATGTAATAGCTCACCGGTACGTTCCGACCGGATGTCGGACTTTTCTACGATGTATTGGAGTGTGTCGGTTATCTCTGCGGCGGGAATGTGGAGTTTGTCGGTAGCAAGCAGTTGGCGGAATTCATAAGGAGATTGGACGGCATCTAACACATCAAGATCAGGAAAAAGAGGGATTTGCTGCCGGTCATCTTCCTGCAATTCAAACCCCAAACGATTTTCAACCTGCGCAATCGCATTTCTTGCCTGAGCACTCAGGATTGCCCATAGTTCCAGTGATATTGCAAATGGCTTGAAGTTTATTCGGAAAGAGCTGCTGCGCAGCTTGGCTCGCGGCACATTCAACACATAGAAGGGCTCTCCCTTTTCATTTTTACCACAAAGGACATCGACCACACGAAGCAGCGAGATCTGAATGGGACGACGTCCTGTATGACTGGTGCCAAGTGCCATAGCCAGCTCAGCTATAGTAATTAAGCTCTTTTCATAAGCCCGAACAGCCCCCTCGTTAAACGCTGTCAGCTCATTATCCGTCAGTGGCCCCTCTTGAGGATCCATGCGTTTAACCGCATCCCCCTTACGATTACCCTTTAGCGTCCAGCCATCTAGCAAGCGGATCACCTCCTTACTGATGCCGGGATAGCCCAGTTCGTGCCAGGATCGAAGAAAGCCACGGATGGTTGCTAGATACCATTCTGTTGCAGGCGACAGCATCGACCGATAATTAATCAATACCGTATCAGTAATTTCTCTCGCGTCAGTCTCACGCAGCATGTGCTGAAACCGTTCAAGAATATTTTTTGTATGAGAAGAAGAACGATTGGATGCATAAAACGCCAGTGTGCGCAGGCAGCCATCTAGCGTCCCATCTGACAAGTAATGGTGAATATCAGCAAGATTAATAGTGATATTTCTATCCAATGTCCACGATGTGTCATACAACAGAAAAGAGTAGCTATTGGCCCTGGCACGGATTCGTTCTGGTACTAACCCAAGTAAGAGGTTATTCATGGTCATCCTTGAAGTCCTCTGGCAAGCTAGTGCCGTTACCTGCTTGTAATGCCAAAGCGGCCTCAAAACCTTTTTGCCGAATGAAACGCTTGTTGTAAGTCGCTGCGGTTCCCGAGCCATCTCTCCAGCCCATTAAGTACGAACGAAGTTGCTCTTGGCGTTCCTCGCTGACTTGCTCATTCATGGCATCCATTCTTTCTGAAAACTTGCGATTCCAAGTGTGGCGGAGCGAATGTCCTGTCGCTGCATACAATTGCGGAGATATAGACCTGACTACGGAAAAAATTTTGTGATATCCCCCTTTAGAGATAGGATTTCCCAGAGTTGGTCCACTCTTGTAAGTTACAAACAGATAGTCATTTTTCTTCGCATTTCTGACTTTCCGGCGATCTTGAATGATATAACTATACAGTTCTTGAGCTAAGGATTCAGCCAACGGTAAGAGCCGTTCTCTAGTTTTAGCATTAGGCTCATTGGTTCTAGATGACCTGCTCCCCGTTGATTAGTACACACCGATGTTAGTAATGTCTTCATAAGCCACATGAGGACATCCCCATGAAGAAGCGTTTTTCCGACCAACAGATCATCAGTATTCTCCGCGAGGCTGAAGC
>NZ_JAEMHF010000023.1:0-8058 GCF_016456245.1 Brenneria sp. L3-3C-1
TCGTCGTATTCAGCCTGTGCCAGTTCTTCGTTAGCGAGTCGCTGGAGCAGAGCGGCCTTATCCGCGCCGCCATCTGGCAGAATACGGGGCAAGCTCTCGGCCAGTTCGCGCAGAAAATTGGCGTTTTCGTAGTGGGTAGTGCTGTTCATGGTCATATCTCCATTCACGCGATTTCATCGCCGGCAGGGGGCTGATTTACCCACTGGCGATCTTCATCGCTCATGCCGGCATCGGGATTGCATTGTGCCAGAAGTTCATCCAGCGTCAGCTTTTTGGTTTCGTTATTCATACGGCCATCTTGATCTGCTTGTCCTCTTTGAACCGGAACCGCAACGCGACAACGGTTCGCCCCTTTTTCACCGTCTCGACGGTGACGGCCAGATCGCTTTTTTCGTTCAGCTCAGCGATGGCCGGTTTTATTAAGTCTCTGTTCAATATCTTAAAATCAGAATATTTATCTTCCAGTTCCAGTATGGATCGGAAGTCATCGAGTGAAATAGTTCTGTCACCGGTGCTGCGGAACTGCTGGAGCAGCTCGTAAATGCGGATGCTGTAGGTGCTGGAGAGGCTGGAGACGTTCTTCACCACTACCCGCGTAAACTGCCCCTTGAGCTGTGTCAGATAGGGCATGATGGCATCGGAGAAGGTGATCTCTACTTTCGCCTCACCTTTGAGATACTGCGCCCGGTACTGCACCCAGCGGAACTCCTCGCGCTTCTCCTCGTTTTTGATGATGACTGACCTGTCCCAGAGGCGATCTATCGCTTCCTTGAGCTTGGCTTCAGCGTGCTGCCGTCCCATATCAGGAAAAGCATCATGAAACTCTGCGGCCGTGATGGTCATGGTTTTTTGTTCATCCGGCGAAGGGGCATCTTCCCCGGATTTCAGGCGGCTGATACAGACCAACAGGAAGCGCTGTTCCTGCAAGGTGAGCTTGTAACTTGCCTCGATAAGGGCGTTGGATTTGTAGGCTATCAAATCAGACATGAGTAATTTATGTTCTTATGGTGAGTGTTTATTTTGTTTTATCACCCAATCAAAAGGTGATCAATATTTTTTTTTACTCACCTTTTTTTGTGGATATAACCCCCGATTTCCTCACCTATAACCCCCGATTTCCTCACCTATAACCCCCGATTTCCTCACCTATAACCCCCGATTTCCTCACCTAACTTGCCAGAACATTATTAAAATCATTGGCTTACGAGACCGAAAAAGGTTTTAAAAAAGAAGATCTAAAAAAAAAGATCTTAAAAACTTAACGGCGGCTCTGTGGATAAAACGAAGCCACGAAAAAAAACATCAAAATAAACAGTAGGTTATGAATATGCCTGTTCTGCAGGACGCTGAATGGCCGTAAATCCCTGTGAATAACGCGCTATGGCAGGAGGTAGCACCCGCCCGTCCGGGCGGGCAAATCGCTGAAAGGCTGTACGTCTTCGACCGTCAGGATCTGGTGTCGCTTCACTGGCAGAGAAGGGGAAACCCGGTCTTTTCAGGATGGAGGGGCGGCAGTCGTCACAGCCCGAAGCCAGCAACGGATCGGCTAATAGTTCTAAAACGCTCTGTAAGGCGCTGTGAGCGATTTTTTCTTTTCCCTGTACGTTTCCCTACCAGAGGGCAAAAAAAAGCCGCAGGATGATTTCTGCGGCTTCTCAGGGCTATTGGCAAACAAGTGTGAGGTTCATCAGCCAGCCTGATTCGTTTTATTTTTTTTCTCACGGGCAGCGATAGCAGCATCACCGCGAGATTTAAGTGCTTCCTGGTGCAGGTTTTCCGGCAGTGTACCGGCAGCCAGCTCCATGAGCAATCCGACAAGCAGGCCGGCATCCACATTGAGCCGCCCGGTTTCACGGTCAACCACGCCGGCCACGCCCATCAGACCAGCCGCCTTGTAGAGTTCGTGGTCACGCGCTTTACGGACGGCGCGACGTTCGGCATTCAGCACTTTAGCGGCATCAGCGCGAGCCTTTAGCGCCCTCTCTGCGGCTTTTTCAGCACGAATGAGCACTCCCAGCTTGCGGCGGTCATTCGGTGTTGGCTGGGACAACTGCGCCAGCATCAGCAAAAGGCGCTGCTGTTCGTTCGGTGCGTTCAGTCCGCGAATATATGCGAGCCGTTTCTCCAGCCATTCATTTTCGTGCATTTTTCCCCCCGCTTTTCGTTTCGTGCCTGTATAAAACTACCACAGTTGCGGCGGAAGGTGTATCCTTCTCGGAAATCTTCGATTTTCGGAAGGCGCGCTTAGTAGTTTCTCCCCTTCGGTGAGAAACTGCGCGGTGGGGCAAGCCCCACACCCCAAATTTACAGGGTAAAGAAATGGCGATTGCACGACTCAGCATGAAAGCGGGAATGAAAGGCCGTGGCGCAGACCACTCGGCCTACATTTCCCGTGAGGGCAAGTATGCAAATCGTCTGGAACGGGGAGAGCGTCTGGAGGCCACCGACCACGGCAATATGCCGGAGTGGGCGAAGGACAATCCGCAACAGTTCTGGCTGGCCGCCGATGCTTATGAGCGCAAGAACGGCACCTCATACCGTGAGATGGAAATCGCCCTGCCTCGTGAGCTGGACAGCGAACAGCGTGAGGCGCTTGTCAGGGACTGGACGGAGCAGGAGCTGGGCGACAAACACGCTTATCAGTGGGCTATCCACGTTCCCACCGCCGCTGACGGAGGTGAGCAGCCACACGTACACCTGATGTTCTCCGAACGGCAGCGGGACGGGATTGAGCGCGATCCAGAGCAGTATTTCAAACGCTATAACAGCCGGAACCCGGAAGCAGGCGGGGCGAGGAAGGGGTACGGTGAGCATGGCGGCCAGCCGCGCACGCTGGAGCAGCGGCGCGAGGAACTTGTCGCCCTGCGCGGCCGTTGGGAGGCCAAAGCTAACGAACATCTTGAGCGAGCCGGCCAGCGCGAACGTATCGACATGCGCAGCTATACAGCGCAGGGCAAGGACGCCATTCCTGAAAAAAAGCAGCTACCGAGTGAATGGCGCGACGAGCGGAAGCGTGCAGAAATACTGGATTTCCGCGCTGCAAAAGCCGAGCAGGAACAGGCACAGAAAGACGCCGGCAAGGTGCTTTATGAGCACAACAGCGCGGTAGAGCACTATCGCGGCGTTGTGGCCGCGGTGCCGGAGCACCGGCTGAAAAACACCTCACCGGACAGCATCGCTCTGGATTTGCGAGAAAAACTCGTCGGGCAGCGCGTTGACAGCGATCCGGCCGTACTGGCCGCACGGGAGCAGGAAGAAAAAACCGGTAAGGCGCTGGAGAATGCGCGGCAGGAACGGGACAAAACCCGGCAGGAAGCCGAGCAGCAGCGGCAGGAGCAGCAACGATGGGAAGAAGAAAACCGGATGCGCCGCTGGCTCCATGACAAGGGCATCAAAAAGGACGAGCGTTATACCGGACTGCAACAGCAACGGGAAAAATCAGAGCAGCAGGCACAGGCCGCCGTGCAGAAGGATCAACAGGCAGAAATGCAGCACCGGCAGGCCGTCACTGCGCGGGAAGAAACCGAAACTGATGTCCGTCAGCAGGCCAATGAAAAATGGTTCGAGCATCATCATACGGCCGTGAAAGAGGCTGCCGCCGAACGCCAGCGGGAACTTGAGCGGCAGGAGCGGGAGCAGCAGCAGGCAAAACAGGCTGAATATCAGCAGTTGATCGCCCAGCAACAGCGGCAACGTGAGCAGGAAAAAGAGCAGGAGCACACACCGGAACGGCAGCACGGGCGCGGAATGAGCATGTAAAAAAGGCACCTTACGGTGCCTTTTTTCTCAGCCGGCGCGGTATTCGGGAACCAGCTCTATCGCATCGCGGCGGGGAGCGCCGGCGCGGTTGAGAACCACAACGGCCACGCCCTCCGTCGCCGTCAGCATGTTGCATTCCTGCGGTGAGATCCACGGCTTAGGCTCTTTTGCCAGCTGGAGACGTTCGCCGGCAGCATTTTTGTGATCCATCATTTTGCCAACCGTATGACTAATCACATGCGGAATATCGAGCGTTATCGAGCTGCGGAACTCGTTTTCCTCGTCGTTAAACGGCGAGGCCGCCGCCCGTTGCAGTACGGTATAGCGCATGTCCGGCACGGTGGAGAGCGATACCGGCTCCAGTGGCAGCCCGAACCCCACACGATCGGAGACATACTGCGCGGTGTGATGGGTTGATGACAGCGCGACAACGGAGCGCAGCTGTGCCAGCATCGCCAGGGCTTTTGGCGCGTTCTGCGTCCCGCCGAAAGCGGCTTCCGCCTGTTCCACTGCCTGCAAGCCAACCACGAAATTCAGCCCCAGTGAGCGCCCACGCGGCAGAATGCCGGCATCGGTTTCATCGAGCAGCACATCAGCTTCATCCATCACAATCATGGCCGCTGTATTTGTGCTGTCCGCTTTCCAGTTATCACCGCGCCGCGTTGCCTCGTTGTACAGCCGTTTTTTGATGAACCCGTTAACCGCTGCGGTGCAGAGTTCGCCATATACCGATGAATCAATCCCTATGCCGTACCGCGCCCCGCGCAGGACATCAGAAGGGTTTACCCCTCCGGCGGCATTAATCCAGCCGTGCATTTTCCTGTGACCGACCAGCGGAGAAAGCCACGCGGTCACAATCCCCTGCACAGAACTGGTATACCCTTCGGCTTTTGCCAGTTCCGGATATTCCTTGAGCCAGAAATCCAGTGCGGCCGTGGTCAGTTCAGGTGACAGTGTTTCTGTACGGGCGCTTACAGCCTCAATCAGCGTGTCCCTGAATGCCGTATCTGACACGCAGCGGGCAATAGTGGCCAGCGTCCACGGTGCGGCCTGAACGCTGACGGCCAGCTCAACGAGCAGGGCAGAAAAACGGAACTGTTTTTCTGCCGCAAATGTCCAGTCAGAGCCTTTATCATTCCCCTTGCCGGAGACAGAAACCAGCACGGCGGCCACTTCTTCGGCATTCAGGCCATCGATCAGCGGGACAGGCGTTTCCGGGTTATCCGGGGTCAGCAGCGTTATTCCCCTGTTGCTTTCGGCCAGTTCGGCCGGTAACTGCCCCTTTCCGTCCATCAGAAGCAGGCCACCGCAATTGTGCTCACACCACTGACGGATAACCGGCCTGAACACGCCGGACGTTTTGCCGGTGCCGGTGCCACCGAGAACAAGCAATCCCGTGGACAGGTCAGCGGCCGACAGGGCAACGCGTGACGCCGGATCGGGCGCCATAATATCCCCCTTCTCCCATGTCACGCCCTGCGCCTCACCCAGCCAGATCAGCGGCGAGGTGTCGCGTGCGGCTCGTTCTGTCTGCTTTTCGCGGGCTTTTGCCTGACGTGAGGCGGACAGAATGATTGCACCGGCTTTAGCGTCATCGTTGATGATGGTAAAGCGCTCGGCGCGGCGCAGAAGGTGACAGAGCGGCAGAGCGGCCAGCGAAATCAGCGTCAGCGTCATACCGGTGCCAAACTGGAGCATCTGCGCTGTCCCGCCCATCGAAAACAGCGAAATATCAGATCCCCAGAGCAGGAGCAGCGCCAGAACGCCGGCAAACCAGCCCAGCGTAAAACCACCGGTCATGATGGCAAACAGCGCCCATAAGACGGCCGGAATGAATGCCAGCCATGCCGGGAGCCAGTACAGAAGCAGGGTTGTGAACGCCAGTACCAGCGGGATCAGCACAGTGCCGAACTGCGCCAGCGGCACATCTGAACCGTAGACCAGTTCGCTTTGCAGCAGACGGCCGGACAACGCAAACCCCTTGCTCGTTTCCAGTCCCTGACTGGCCGAGTCGCGCAGATCGGCCGGCGCGTTGTCGGGTACATCACGGCGGGAGTATTCGGCGGCCAGTGTGCGGGCTTTTTCGATGGACTGACCCACATTGCCAGACCAGTTAAGTGACAGTTTTTTCATGTTCTGATCCCTCAGTAAATGCCGCTGCGCAGGCGATTAATTCTTTCCTGCTGCCGGCGATTCATCTCTTCCAGCTGTTGTTTCTGCTGGCGCTGCATTTCCGCCTGCGCCTGTTTTGCATGGAACATATCGACCCCCATCGAGGCAAACGGCGGGAGCAGGCAGAGAACGGACAGCGCCAGCACCCACGGATACAGGCGCTTATAGGTCATGCTGCGCAGCGTCTGGCGCTCAACTTCCACAGCAATGCGGCCAGCCGTCGCGGCGGCCGCGCCGGCATACTCCTGGCGCACGGGGATAATGCGATCTGCTTTATGCAGGTGAATATCGGGGTTACTGTTAGGGTATATTTTCGCGCCGGCTTTCCGGCTAAGACGTGAATAAACAGACAGTTTTTTCATCAGAAACCACTCCTTAAGTGTTACTAGTAACGCATCGGATAGTAACGAATGACAGAGAAAAAGCAATCAGCAAATGCCAGGCGTCAGGCGGCGTTTAAGGCCAGACAGAGAGAAGCCGGCCGCACTCAGCGGGTGCTGTGGCTGACCGATGAAGAGGTGAACGCCGTCAAGGCGTTACTGGATAAAATGCGGGGGGATGAACGTCCGTAAGGCGTTTTCAGCGTACCGATAAGGGGTTCTGACGCTGACCGACCACGGCCAGAATGTTTACCCGCCGTAACTCGTCGTTCACCTCATACAGCACATGCTGGCCGAGCAGGCTGATACGCCGGACGCCCTCGCCGTATCGCTCGTCGGTCTCGTACAAACGGGGATAATCTTCCAGTCGTTCAGTGGCGGCTATCAGGCGGTCTGTCACGTTTCTGGCGTCCCATAGCGAGGCATTTTCGGCCAGATACTCAAACAGGGCGGCCATATCTTCAACCGCCCCCGGCCGCCAGTCGATTTCATAGGTCATTGCTCAGTTCCTGATAGCGTCCCTGTAACTGCTGGCGCAGCTGCGCGGTACTCATGCCCGGCCGCTTGTCAGCGCGGGCAGCGGCAACCTTTGCGCGAACCCGTTCGTCGTATTCAGCCTGTGCCAGTTCTTCGTTAGCGAGTCGCTGGAGCAGAGCGGCCTTATCCGCGCCGCCATCTGGCAGAATACGGGGCAAGCTCTCGGCCAGTTCGCGCAGAAAATTGGCGTTTTCGTAGTGGGTAGTGCTGTTCATGGTCATATCTCCATTCACGCGATTTCATCGCCGGCAGGGGGCTGATTTACCCACTGGCGATCTTCATCGCTCATGCCGGCATCGGGATTGCATTGTGCCAGAAGTTCATCCAGCGTCAGCTTTTTGGTTTCGTTATTCATACGGCCATCTTGATCTGCTTGTCCTCTTTGAACCGGAACCGCAACGCGACAACGGTTCGCCCCTTTTTCACCGTCTCGACGGTGACGGCCAGATCGCTTTTTTCGTTCAGCTCAGCGATGGCCGGTTTTATTAAGTCTCTGTTCAATATCTTAAAATCAGAATATTTATCTTCCAGTTCCAGTATGGATCGGAAGTCATCGAGTGAAATAGTTCTGTCACCGGTGCTGCGGAACTGCTGGAGCAGCTCGTAAATGCGGATGCTGTAGGTGCTGGAGAGGCTGGAGACGTTCTTCACCACTACCCGCGTAAACTGCCCCTTGAGCTGTGTCAGATAGGGCATGATGGCATCGGAGAAGGTGATCTCTACTTTCGCCTCACCTTTGAGATACTGCGCCCGGTACTGCACCCAGCGGAACTCCTCGCGCTTCTCCTCGTTTTTGATGATGACTGACCTGTCCCAGAGGCGATCTATCGCTTCCTTGAGCTTGGCTTCAGCGTGCTGCCGTCCCATATCAGGAAAAGCATCATGAAACTCTGCGGCCGTGATGGTCATGGTTTTTTGTTCATCCGGCGAAGGGGCATCTTCCCCGGATTTCAGGCGGCTGATACAGACCAACAGGAAGCGCTGTTCCTGCAAGGTGAGCTTGTAACTTGCCTCGATAAGGGCGTTGGATTTGTAGGCTATCAAATCAGACATGAGTAATTTATGTTCTTATGGTGAGTGTTTATTTTGTTTTATCACCCAATCAAAAGGTGATCAATATTTTTTTTTACTCACCTTTTTTTGTGGATATAACCCCCGATTTCCTCACCTATAACCCCCGATTTCCTCACCTATAACCCCCGATTTCCTC
>NZ_JAEMHF010000024.1:0-5307 GCF_016456245.1 Brenneria sp. L3-3C-1
CTAATGACCCGAGAGGCTTAACCTTACAACACCGAAGGTGTTTTGGTGAGAGACGCAAAAGATAAATGATATTCAGCTTGTTTTGAGATTGGTTCTGATGGTTACAGAGAAAGCTGTAACGGTTGGAATGAAAGGAATTTGCCTGGCGGCGATAGCGCGGTGGTCCCACCTGACCCCATGCCGAACTCAGCAGTGAAACGCCGTAGCGCCGATGGTAGTGTGGGGTCTCCCCATGTGAGAGTAGGGAACTGCCAGGCATCAAATAAAGCGGAAAGCCTCATGCGAAAGCATGGGGCTTTTTGTTTTATGCGCTGTTTATTTGGTATTGGCGATAGCGAGAGCTACCGTTCGTTATATAAGATAAAACCACGCTGCTATCCGACCTGAATCAGGTAGACTAGGGGATATCTGATCTAAAGAGTACTCATATTATGACGAACAGTGTCATATCATTAAAACCATATCACACTTTTGCATTGCCTGTTTCTGCATCACAAATCACCGTAGCTGATACACAACAACAGTTAATCAATATATGGCGTGATGCCGGTTTATTGCAACGCCCTGTTTTACTATTGGGGGAAGGTAGCAATGTTCTTTTTCTGGAGGATTTTGCAGGCGTAATTCTGCTTAACCGTCTTAAAGGTATCGATGTTAAGGAAGATGCTGACGGTTGGCACCTTCATGTCGGTGCTGGAGAAAACTGGCATCATTTAGTTGAATACACGCTCAGACAGGGAATTGCCGGTTTAGAGAATCTTGCTTTGATCCCCGGTTGTGTCGGATCAGCGCCTATACAGAACATTGGTGCTTATGGTGTGGAATTGAAGCAGGTATGCGAATATGTCGATCTATTGGATTTGACCCAAGGTACAATAAAACGTCTCGCCGCTTCCGAATGCCAATTCGGGTATCGGGAAAGTATATTTAAGCATCAATATCGACATGGCTTTGTCATTATTGCCGTCGGTTTATCTCTAAGCAAAAACTGGTCTCCGGTGTTAGGTTATGGAGAACTGACCAAACTGGATCCGACTACGGTTACACCCCAGCAAATATTTGATTCGGTCTGTCATATGCGGCGCGGTAAATTACCCGACCCTGCGATTACAGGGAATGCGGGGAGTTTTTTCAAAAACCCTGTTATTGCCGCCCAGCATGCCGACAACATCCTAAAGGCATATCCAAATGCTCCGCATTATTTACACCCTGATGGTCAGGTTAAGCTGGCAGCCGGGTGGCTGATAGATCAGTGTCATTTAAAAGGTTTTCAGGTCGGAGGGGCAGCAGTGCATAGCCAACAGGCGTTAGTGCTGATTAATCAAAATAATGCAACGAGCCTTGATATCGTTAATTTGGCGCGTCATGTCCGCAGCCAGGTCGCCGAGCGATTTAATATCTGGCTGGAACCAGAAGTCCGTTTTATTGCGGCAAGGGGTGAGGTGGATGCTGTCGAGGTATTATCATGAAGGATATTAAAGTTCCTCTCAGATTAATTAATGTTCTGTCTGATGGTGAGTTTTACTCCGGAGAAGTTCTGGGGGAAATGATGGGAATGAGTCGGGCAGCCATTAATAAACATATCCAGACTATTCGGGAATGGGGAATAGATGTTTTTACCGTTACCGGCAAAGGATATTGTTTACCTACGCCGATGCAATTGCTGGATGAGAAAAAAATCCTCAGCGCTCTGCCTGAAGGTGGAGTCACGGTTCTGCCGGTAGTCGATTCAACCAATCAGTATATTTTAGACCGGCTGGATGTGTTATCCCCTGGGGATGCCTGTATTGCTGAATACCAACAATCGGGGCGTGGGCGTCGGGGACGTCAGTGGGTTTCTCCCTTTGGGGCCAATCTTTATTTATCATTGTATTGGCGCCTGGAACAAGGTCCTGCGGCGGCCGTTGGGGTCAGTCTGGTCATTGGAATGGTTATGGCTGAGGTATTGCATAATCTTGGTGCGGACGGAGTTCGTGTTAAATGGCCGAATGATCTGTATCTGAATGACCGCAAACTGGCGGGAATTCTGGTTGAGCTGACAGGAAAAACAGGTGATGCGGCTCATCTGGTGATTGGCGTCGGTATTAATTTACGGATGCGTGAGTCGACGGATAGTACGATTAATCAGGGATGGATAAATCTTCAGGAGGCAGGGATCTCAATCGATCGTAATACGCTTGCCGCTACGCTTATCTCAGAGATCAGACACTCACTGGCTACATTTGAACAGCAAGGATTGTCACCATTCATTTCCCGATGGGAGCAATTAGACAATTATTTCAATCGCCCGGTTAAATTGATCATCGGTAATAGGGAAATACATGGTATTGATCGCGGCATTGATCCACAAGGAGCATTGTTGCTGGAGAGTGGTGGTGAATTAATGTCGTATATCGGTGGGGAAATCTCCTTAAGAGGATTGTGAAATAAGGGGATGATATGACATCCCCTTATTTTAAATGATGGTTTATTTTCTCAAACGAACATATTCCACGGCATGATTAGCGCTTTTTGTCATAATAAGACTGGCTCGTTCGCGCGTTGGAAGAATATTTTCCCTTAGATTGAGTCCATTTATCTCTTGCCACAGTTGTGAGGCGATGCCAATTGCTTCTTTTTCCGGCAGCTTGGCATAATTATGAAAATACGAGCTCGGATTCGAAAACGCTCCCTGCCTGAATTTAAGGAAACGGTTGATATACCAGCTTTTTAATAAGTCTTCCGGCGCATCAACATAAATTGAAAAATCGACAAAGTCGGAGACAAACACTCGATGCGGGTCATGAGGGTAATCCATGCCGCTTTGCAATACATTTAAACCTTCCAATATTAAAATATCAGGTTGCTCCAATATTTTATGATTATCAGGGACAATATCATAGATAAGATGTGAATAAGTTGGCGCCATGACTTTGGCCGCGCCTGACTTCATATCAGAAACAAATTTTACTAAACTGTGCATATCATAAGACTGAGGAAAGCCTTTTTTCTTCATCAAATTGCGATCTTTTAAAACTTTATTGGGATGAAGAAAGCCGTCAGTTGTAATGAGTTCTACGCTACGGTGCTCAGGCCAGCGGCTGAGTAGCGCCTGAAGTACACGTGCTGTCGTGCTTTTTCCTACTGCGACGCTACCGGCAATGCCAATGATATAAGGAATTTTCTGTCCATCAGTTCCCAGAAACTGTTCCAGAACTGCCTGGCGACGCAAGTTTGAGCTGATGTAGAAGTTAAGCAGGCGCGACAGCGGCAGATAAATTTCAGCGACTTCATCTAATGACAGATCTTCGTTAATCCCTTTGAGTTTAACTATCTCTTCTTCTGTCAGCGTTAATGGGACGGAATCGCGCAAGGCGGCCCATTGGCGGCGATCAAATTGCAGATATGGCGTAGCCAAAGATTGCTCTCTATGTCTCATAAGTCTGATTCTGCCTGCTTATACAGGTAAGAAAGGGGACTTCAGCCCACTAAGCTAAACGAGCTACCTAGTATAATCAGCTCGTCACAGGCCGTAGAACCTTTTCTTGGTGTGGTAATTTGGATTATGGGCAGGTTAACACTTTGCTAGTGAAAAAAAGAAGAGAAAATCAGCTTGATATCCGATGCCCGTATTCAAGGGGCACCGGACATTGGCGTTAGCTGGCAATCGCCCGCTCTACATGATTCACCGCGAAGAGGCGCTTATAATAGATCGCGGTTGGATGATAATAGCCATCGGGGGTGCTGGCATAGTCGGGAAGTTCGCCTAAATACCGGTATCCCAGCGAGCGATAAAACATCTCCGCAGGGGAACCAGCCTGCGTATCTAAATAAAGTAATCCACGCTGTTGCACGAGCGCGGCTTTTTCCAACGTTTGCATTAATTGTCTGCCGATCCCCATCCTTCTTGCCCGGCTATGCACTAATAATTTTTGAATTTCTGCCCGGTTCTGCCCATTTGGTTTCTGGCAGAGTTCTAATTGCACGCTACCGATGACACCTTCCGTATCGCGGGCAATCCACAGCATGCGCTCACCTTTGGTGATCGACGGACGTAAGCCGTGGAAATAACTTTCCGCTTCTTCATGCGACAAAGGGGCCTGATATCCAACGGAGGCTCCCTTTGCTACCGCATCTATCAGTAGATTGGCGAGTTCATAACGATAGACCGGCAGGGTGGCGCCGTTGAGGGATACAATTTTCATGATGAGCCTCCTGATAGATGGGAACGTACTTTAAATAAAGCAAAATTCGTTCCAACCCACGATAAGGGGCTGGACGCGTAAAAAAGATGAGAATAGCGATCAAGACATGCGTTCTGGCAGGGCAATCGTCACAGTTTTGGTGCAACGGAGTGGCTGAATATTTCACCCATCAGCTATCTGGCGCCGGTCAGGTTTGATGTTTCTTTGGGCGAATTATTGCCGCTAGCGTGGATTCGTGTTCAAATTTGGATAAAATCTAAGCGATAGCGCATTTTACGCAATTTTTTTGTTGCATAGGCCGTTCGGTCTACCTAGAATGCGCAGCACTTGATGCCGGCTTAGCTCAGTAGGTAGAGCAACTGACTTGTAATCAGTAGGTCGCCAGTTCGATTCCGGCAGCCGGCACCATCAAGTAGACAATCAGGTGGGGTTCCCGAGCGGCCAAAGGGAGCAGACTGTAAATCTGCCGTCACAGACTTCGAAGGTTCGAATCCTTCCCCCACCACCAAATTCAATCCTGGTGACAGGATAAACTCGATACGGTATGTAACACTAGACCGGATCGAAGAATGCGGAGGGTGATTTTATTCTCCAATTTCAAAATCTACAGAAAAATCAGGTAGCCGAGTTCCAGGATGCGGGCATCGTATAATGGCTATTACCTCAGCCTTCCAAGCTGATGATGTGGGTTCGATTCCCACTGCCCGCTCCAAAGATGTGCTGATATAGCTCAGTTGGTAGAGCGCACCCTTGGTAAGGGTGAGGTCGGCAGTTCGAATCTGCCTATCAGCACCACTTCTTTATTCTTCCTCCTGATTTTCTTTCTGTTAAAAAATTCAGCAAGCAAATGCTTGGTTGATGTGGTGATACCACCGATTTATCCGTGTCTTAGAGGGACAATCGATGTCTAAAGAAAAATTTGAACGTACAAAACCGCACGTTAACGTCGGTACTATCGGCCACGTTGACCATGGTAAAACAACGCTGACCGCAGCGATTACTACCGTTCTGGCTAAAACCTACGGTGGCGCTGCGCGCGCATTTGATCAGATCGATAACGCGCCGGAAGAAAAAGCCCGTGGTATCACCATCAACACCTCTCACGTTGAATACGATACCCCGA
>NZ_JAEMHF010000025.1:0-4390 GCF_016456245.1 Brenneria sp. L3-3C-1
GTAGTCAATGCCGCTGAGTCTAATCAGTCTATCAATGTGACCGGTCAAGTTGGCGATCAGGTGCAGGCGGGCGATGCGGTGACCGTCACCGTGGGTAGTGAGACTTATCAGACCACCGTTAATGCCGATGGCGTGACCTGGAGCGTGAGTGTTCCCGGTAGCGTGCTAGCAGGGAATACGGCGGTTACGGCTAGCGTCACTACATCTGACGCGGCGGGGAATATCGCTACCGCGGATGCCAGCCGCGGTTACACGGTTGATATCGTTGCGCCGGATGCCTCGATTACCATCGATACCATCACTGCCGATAATGTGGTCAATGCAGCTGAGTCCAACCAGACCATTAATGTGACCGGCCAAGTGGGCGATCAGGTGCAGGCCGGTGATGCAGTGACGGTTACCGTCGGTAGTGAGACCTATCAGACCACGGTGAATGCCGATGGCGTGACCTGGAGCGTGAGTGTGCCCGGCAGCGTACTGGCGGGGAATACGGCGGTTACGGCTAGCGTCACTACATCTGACGCGGCGGGGAATATCGCTACCGCGGATGCCAGCCGCGGTTACACGGTTGATACGGTAGCCCCGGATGCGTCGATTACCATCGATACCATTACCGCGGATAATGTGGTCAATGCCGCTGAGTCTAACCAGTCTATCAATGTGACCGGTCAGGTTGGCGATCAGGTGCGGGCCGGTGATGCAGTGACCGTCACGGTGGGTAGCGAGACCTATCAGACTACAGTGAATGCCGATGGCGTGACCTGGAGTGTCAATATTCCCGGCAGCGTACTGGCGGGAAATACCTCAGTTAATGCCACGGTAACCACCTCTGACGCGGCAGGCAATACCACCACCGCAGATGCCAGTCGCGGTTACACCGTTGATACCGTGGCGCCGGATGCCTCGATTACCATCGATACCATCACCGCGGATAATGTGGTCAATGCAGCTGAGTCCAACCAGACCATTAATGTGACCGGCCAGGTCGGCGATCAGGTGCAGGCGGGCGATGCATTGACGGTTACCGTCGGTAGTGAGACCTATCAGACCACGGTGAATGCCGATGGCAGCACCTGGAGTGTGAATATCCCCGGCAGCGTGCTGGCAGGGAATACGGCGGTTACGGCTAGCGTCACCACATCTGATGCGGCGGGGAATACCACCACGGCAAACGCCGAGCGTCCCTATACCGTTGATACGGTGGCCCCGGATGCGTCGATTACCATTGATACCATCACCGCCGATAATGTGGTGAATGCCGCTGAGTCTAACCAGACCATCAGCGTGACCGGCCAGGTGGGCGCTCAGGTGCGCGCGGGTGATGCGATCACGGTAACTGTCGGCAGCGAAACCTACCAGACCACCGTCAATGCCGATGGCGTGACCTGGAGTGTCAATATTCCCGGCAGCGTACTGGCAGGAAATACGGCGGTTACCGCTGCTGTGACCATCGCAGATGCGGCGGGGAATACCACCACGGCGGATGCCAGCCGCGGTTACACCGTTGATACCGTGGCGCCGGATGCGTCGATTACCATTGATGCCATCACCGCCGATAATGTGGTGAATGCGGACGAGTCCGGTCAGACTATCAGCGTGACCGGTCAGGTTGGCGATCAGGTGCGGGCAGGTGATGCGGTGACCGTCACGGTGGGCAGTGAGACTTACCAAACCACGGTGAATGCCGATGGCGTGACCTGGAGCGTGAGTGTTCCCGGTAGCGTGCTGGCGGGAAATACCGCCGTTAATGCCACGGTAACCACCGCAGATACGGCGGGCAATACCACTACCGCGAACGCAGAGCGTCCCTACACCGTTGATACGGTAGCCCCGGATGCGTCGATTACCATCGACACGATTACGGCGGATAATGTGGTGAATGCGGCCGAGTCTAATCAGACTATCAATGTCACCGGTCAGGTTGGCGCTCAGGTGCGGGCGGGCGATGCGGTGACGGTTACCGTCGGTAGTGAGACCTATCAGACCATGGTGAATGCCGATGGCAGCACCTGGAGTGTGAATATCCCCGGTAGTGTGCTGGCAGGGAATACGGCGGTTACGGCGAGTGTCACTACATCTGATGCGGCAGGCAATACCAGCATTGCGGATGCTAACCGCGGTTACACGGTTGATACCGTGGCCCCGGATGCGTCGATTACCATCGATACCATCACCGCGGATAATGTGGTGAATGCCGCTGAGTCCAACCAGACCATCAACGTCACCGGTCAAGTCGGCGATCAGGTGCGGGCTGGCGATGCGGTGACTGTCACGGTGGGTAGTGAGACTTATCAGACGACGGTGAATGCCGATGGCAGCACCTGGAGCGTGAATATCCCCGGCAGTGTATTAGCTGCCAATACAGCAATTAATGCCTCGGTGACGACCGCGGATGCGGCGGGTAATACCACCACGGCAGAGGCTAACCGTCCTTATGATGTCGACACAATTGCCCCGGATGCTTCAATTACCATCGATACCATCACCGCCGATAATGTGGTCAATGCCGCTGAGTCCAACCAGACCATCAATGTGACCGGTCAGGTTGGCGCTCAGGTGCGGGCGGGCGATGCGGTGACCGTGACGGTGGGTAGCGAGACCTATCAGACCACGGTGAATGCCGATGGGGTGAGCTGGAGTGTGAATATCCCCGGTAGCGTATTAGCTGCCAATACAGCAATTAATGCCACGGTGACGACCGCGGATGCGGCGGGTAATACCACCACGGCAGAGGCTAACCGTCCTTATGATGTCGACACGATTGCCCCGGATGCCTCAATTACCATCGACACCATCACCGCCGATAATGTGGTGAATGCCGCCGAGTCCAACCAGACCATCAACGTCACCGGTCAGGTTGGCGATCAGGTACGGGCGGGTGATGTGGTGACCGTCACCGTGGGCAGCGAGTCTTACCAGACGACGGTGAATGCTGATGGTAGCACCTGGAGTGTCAATATCCCCGGTAGCGTATTAGCTGCCAATACAGCAATTAATGCCTCGGTGACGACCGCGGATGCGGCGGGCAATACCACCACGGCAGATGCCAGCCGCGGTTATACGGTTGATACGGTGGCGCCGGATGCGTCGATAACTATCGATACCATCACCGCCGATAATGTGGTGAATGCGGCCGAGTCCAACCAGACCATCAATGTGACCGGTCAGGTTGGCGATCAGGTGCAGGCCGGTGATGCGGTGACCGTCACGGTGGGTAGCGAGACCTATCAGACTACGGTCAATGCCGATGGGACGAGCTGGAGTGTGAATGTGCCCGGTAGCGTGCTGGCAGGGAATACGGCGGTTACGGCGAGTGTCACCACCTCTGATGCGGCGGGTAATACCACCACGGCAGAGGCTAACCGTCCTTATGATGTCGACACGATTGCCCCGGATGCCTCAATTACCATCGATACCATCACCGCCGATAATGTGGTGAATGCGGCCGAGTCCGGTCAGACTATCAACGTCACCGGTCAGGTGGGTGATCAGGTGCAGGCCGGTGATGCGGTGACCGTCACCGTGGGTAGCGAGACCTATCAGACCACGGTGAATGCCGATGGCGTGACCTGGAGCGTGAATATCCCCGGCAGCGTACTGGCGGGAAATACCTCAGTTAATGCCACGGTAACCACCGCGGACGCGGCGGGGAATATCGCTACCGCGGATGCCAGCCGCGGTTACACGGTTGATACCGTGGCGCCGGATGCGTCGATTACTATTGATACGATTACGGCTGACAACGTAGTCAATGCCGCCGAGTCCAACCAGACCATCAACGTCACCGGCCAAGTCGGCGATCAGGTACGGGCGGGTGATGCGGTGACCGTCACCGTGGGGAGTGAGACCTACCAGACCACGGTGAATGCTGATGGCAGCACCTGGAGTGTCAATATCCCCGGCAGCGTGCTGGCAGGGAATACGGCGGTTACGGCGAGTGTCACCACCTCTGATGCGGCGGGCAATACCACCACGGCAGAGGCTAACCGTCCTTATGATGTCGACACCATTGCCCCGGATGCGTCGATAACTATCGACACCATCACTGCCGATAATGTGGTGAATGCGGCCGAGTCCAACCAGACCATCAATGTGACCGGTCAGGTTGGTGATAACGTCCAAGCCGGTGATGCAGTGACGGTTACCGTCGGCAGCGAGACCTATCAGACCACGGTGAATGCCGATGGTGTGACCTGGAGCGTGAGTGTGCCCGGCAGCGTACTGGCGGGAAATACCTCAGTTAATGCCACGGTAACCACCGCGGACGCGGCGGGGAATATCGCTACCGCGGATGCCAGCCGCGGTTACACGGTTGATACCGTGGCGCCGGATGCGTCGATTACTATTGATACGATTACGGCTGACAACGTAGTCAATGCCGCTGAGTCTA
>NZ_JAEMHF010000026.1:0-2012 GCF_016456245.1 Brenneria sp. L3-3C-1
CAACAAGGAGCAAGACCATGCCAACCCCATGTTATATCAGCATCGAAGGGAAAACTCAGGGCAATATCACCGCCGGCGCCTTCACCTCTGACTCTGTCGGCAACATCTACGTGCAGGGCCACGAAGACGAAATGCTGGTGCAGGAATTCAACCACGTGGTCACCGTGCCCACCGACCCGCAGTCCGGGCAGCCGTCCGGCCAGCGCGTGCACAAGCCGTTCAAGTTCACCGTGGCGCTGAACAAGGCGGTGCCGCTGATGTACAACGCCCTGGCCTCCGGCGAAATGCTGCCCACCGTGACCCTGAAGTGGTATCGCACCTCGGTTGAAGGCAAGCAGGAGCACTTCTTCTCCACCATCCTGACCGACGCCACCATCGTGGACATCGACTGCCAGATGCCGCACTGCCAGGACCCGTCGAAGCTGGACTACACCCAGCTGATTCAGGTGTCGCTGGCCTACCGCAAAATCGACTGGGAGCACACCGTGGCCGGGACTTCCGGCTCCGACGACTGGCGCGCGCCGGTCGAAGCGTAATCCTTATGCAACCCGGGCCTGGCCCGGGTTTTTAGCGTGTGCTGCGGTGTGGGCGGCCCCAGACCCCAGCACAGGCGGTTTATTTTTTATCAGGCAAGAAGATGTCGCACCGGGCGGTAACGGGGCGTGCGGTAGCCATGGCGGAAGGAGAAAAAACACGATGGCAAACAGTACAGGATTACAGTTCACCGTGACGCTCGGCGCGCTGCCGGTCGGCACGTTCGCGGTGGTGGATTTTCAACTGGACGAGGGGCTGAACCGGCCGTTCAGCCTGTCGCTGAATCTGGCGAGCGCACTGTCGGATGTGGATTTCGGCGATGTGCTGGACCAGCCGTGCGAGCTGCTGGTGTGGTACGAGGGCGCGCTGCAACGCCGGGTGAGCGGTATCGTCAGCGGGTTCAGGCAGGGCGACACCGGTTTTCGGCGCACCCGCTATCAGGCCGAGGTGCGTCCGGCGCTGTGGCGGCTGGGGCTGCGCACCAACGCGCGCATCTTTCAGGCGCAGAAGCCGGAGGCGATTATCGGCGCGCTGCTGGAGGAAGCCGGGATAACCGATTATGCGTTTGCGCTGCGTCACGACCATGCGCAGCGGGAATACTGCGTGCAGTACCGGGAAAGCGATTTGGCGTTTATCACCCGGCTGGCGGCGGAAGAGGGGCTGTACTACTTCCACGAGTTTGAGGAAGGCAAGCACCGGGTAGTGTTTGCCGACGACGCCGGGGCGCTGGCGACAGGGCCTGAGCTGTTCTTCAACCTGGCGAATCAGGGGTTGTCGGAAGGCGAATACGTGCGGCGCTTCCACTATGCGGAGCAGGTCGGCACCGCCGAGGTGGAGCTGAAGGACTACAGCTTCAAGACGCCGGCCTACGGGCTGTCGCATAAAAAGCGGGGCGGCGAGCTGGCGCACCAGCGCGAGAGCTATCAGCACTACGACTATCCCGGTCGCTTTAAACAGGACCCGAGCGGCAAGGCGTTTACCGGCTACCGGCTGGAGGCGCTGCGTGCGGGGACGGTAACGGGTGAAGGGGAATCGAACTGCGCGGGGCTGATGCCGGGCAGCACGTTTCAGATGACGGAGCACCCGAACCCGGCGCTGAATATCGCCTGGCAGATAGTGGGGGTGACGCACAGCGGGCAACAGCCGCAGGCGCTGGAAGAGGAGAGCGGGGGCGAGCCGACGACGCTGAGCAACGGTTTCAGCGTGGTGAAAGGCAAAACCACCTGGCGGAGCGAGATGCCGTACAAGCCGAGAGTGGACGGCCCGCAGATAGCGACGGTGACAGGTCCGGCGGGGGAAGAAATTTACTGCGACCAGTATGGTCGGGTGAAAGTGCAGTTTCCGTGGGACAGGTACGGCGCCAACAATGACCAGAGCTCGTGCTGGATACGGGTAAGTCAGGGCTGGGCGGGAGGCCAGTACGGGATGGTGGCGATACCGCGCATCGGACATGAGGTAATCGTGAGTTTTCTGGAGGG
>NZ_JAEMHF010000027.1:0-1731 GCF_016456245.1 Brenneria sp. L3-3C-1
CACTATCAGGCTTTTACTAAGGAGGTGATCCAACCGCAGGTTCCCCTACGGTTACCTTGTTACGACTTCACCCCAGTCATGAATCACAAAGTGGTAAGCGCCCCCCCGAAGGTTAAGCTACCTACTTCTTTTGCAACCCACTCCCATGGTGTGACGGGCGGTGTGTACAAGGCCCGGGAACGTATTCACCGTAGCATTCTGATCTACGATTACTAGCGATTCCGACTTCATGGAGTCGAGTTGCAGACTCCAATCCGGACTACGACGCACTTTATGAGGTCCGCTTACCCTCGCGAGTTCGCTTCTCTTTGTATGCGCCATTGTAGCACGTGTGTAGCCCTACTCGTAAGGGCCATGATGACTTGACGTCATCCCCACCTTCCTCCGGTTTATCACCGGCAGTCTCCTTTGAGTTCCCGACCGTATCGCTGGCAACAAAGGATAAGGGTTGCGCTCGTTGCGGGACTTAACCCAACATTTCACAACACGAGCTGACGACAGCCATGCAGCACCTGTCTCTCAGTTCCCGAAGGCACAAGACTGTCTCCAGTCTCTTCTGAGGATGTCAAGAGTAGGTAAGGTTCTTCGCGTTGCATCGAATTAAACCACATGCTCCACCGCTTGTGCGGGCCCCCGTCAATTCATTTGAGTTTTAACCTTGCGGCCGTACTCCCCAGGCGGTCGACTTAACGCGTTAGCTCCGGAAGCCACGGTTCAAGACCACAGCCTCCAAGTCGACATCGTTTACGGCGTGGACTACCAGGGTATCTAATCCTGTTTGCTCCCCACGCTTTCGCACCTGAGCGTCAGTCTTCGTCCAGGGGGCCGCCTTCGCCACCGGTATTCCTCCAGATCTCTACGCATTTCACCGCTACACCTGGAATTCTACCCCCCTCTACGAGACTCTAGCCTGTCAGTTTTGAATGCAGTTCCCAGGTTAAGCCCGGGGATTTCACATCCAACTTAACAGACCGCCTGCGTGCGCTTTACGCCCAGTCATTCCGATTAACGCTTGCACCCTCCGTATTACCGCGGCTGCTGGCACGGAGTTAGCCGGTGCTTCTTCTGCGGGTAACGTCAATCAACAAGCTTATTAGGTTTGTTGCCTTCCTCCCCGCTGAAAGTGCTTTACAACCCGAAGGCCTTCTTCACACACGCGGCATGGCTGCATCAGGGTTTCCCCCATTGTGCAATATTCCCCACTGCTGCCTCCCGTAGGAGTCTGGACCGTGTCTCAGTTCCAGTGTGGCTGGTCATCCTCTCAGACCAGCTAGGGATCGTCGCCTAGGTGAGCCTTTACCTCGCCTACTAGCTAATCCCATCTGGGCACATCCGATGGCGTGAGGCCCGAAGGTCCCCCACTTTGGTCTTGCGACATTATGCGGTATTAGCTACCGTTTCCAGTAGTTATCCCCCGCCATCAGGCAGTTTCCCAGACATTACTCACCCGTCCGCCGCTCGTCACCCAAGGAGCAAGCTCCTCTGTGCTACCGCTCGACTTGCATGTGTTAGGCCTGCCGCCAGCGTTCAATCTGAGCCATGATCAAACTCTTCAATTTAAGATTTGTTTGATTTGCTTCCACTCGGGAAGCGATGCTCAAAGAATTAATAACTGTTTATTCGTAATGAATTTACTGTCAGTCACTCTTCAAGACTTTTTTATATCGTTTGCCGATATTGTCTTGTGAGTGCCCACACAGATTGTCTGATTAAATTGTTAAAGAGCAGTGC
>NZ_JAEMHF010000028.1:0-1719 GCF_016456245.1 Brenneria sp. L3-3C-1
CTGTGAGGGCTGCTGGAGGTATCAGAAGTGCGAATGCTGACATAAGTAACGATAATGCGGGTGAAAAACCCGCACGCCGGAAGACCAAGGGTTCCTGTCCAACGTTAATCGGGGCAGGGTGAGTCGACCCCTAAGGCGAGGCCGAAAGGCGTAGTCGATGGGAAACAGGTTAATATTCCTGTACTTGGTGTTACTGCGAAGGGGGGACGGAGAAAGCTAGGTTATCCGGGCGACGGTTGTCCCGGTTTAAGCGTGAAGGTGGGTGGTCCAGGCAAATCCGGACTACCGTCAACACTGAGGCGTGATGACGAGGCTCTACGGAGCTGAAGTAACCGATGCTACGCTTCCAGGAAAAGCCTCTAAGCTCCAGGTAACACGAAATCGTACCCCAAACCGACACAGGTGGTCAGGTAGAGAATACTCAGGCGCTTGAGAGAACTCGGGTGAAGGAACTAGGCAAAATGGTGCCGTAACTTCGGGAGAAGGCACGCTGGATTTGGTGAAGTCCCTTGCGGATGAAGCTGAGACCAGTCGCAGATACCAGCTGGCTGCAACTGTTTAATAAAAACACAGCACTGTGCAAACACGAAAGTGGACGTATACGGTGTGACGCCTGCCCGGTGCCGGAAGGTTAATTGATGGGGTAAGCAGCAATGCGAAGCTCTTGATCGAAGCCCCGGTAAACGGCGGCCGTAACTATAACGGTCCTAAGGTAGCGAAATTCCTTGTCGGGTAAGTTCCGACCTGCACGAATGGCGTAATGATGGCCAGGCTGTCTCCACCCGAGACTCAGTGAAATTGAACTCGCTGTGAAGATGCAGTGTACCCGCGGCAAGACGGAAAGACCCCGTGAACCTTTACTATAGCTTGACACTGAACCTTGAGCCTTGATGTGTAGGATAGGTGGGAGGCTTTGAAGTGTGGACGCCAGTCTGCATGGAGCCGACCTTGAAATACCACCCTTTAATGTTTGATGTTCTAACGTGGGCCCCTGACCGGGGTTGCGGACAGTGTCTGGTGGGTAGTTTGACTGGGGCGGTCTCCTCCCAAAGAGTAACGGAGGAGCACGAAGGTTAGCTAATCCTGGTCGGACATCAGGAGGTTAGTGCAAAGGCATAAGCTAGCTTGACTGCGAGAGTGACGGCTCGAGCAGGTGCGAAAGCAGGTCTTAGTGATCCGGTGGTTCTGAATGGAAGGGCCATCGCTCAACGGATAAAAGGTACTCCGGGGATAACAGGCTGATACCGCCCAAGAGTTCATATCGACGGCGGTGTTTGGCACCTCGATGTCGGCTCATCACATCCTGGGGCTGAAGTAGGTCCCAAGGGTATGGCTGTTCGCCATTTAAAGTGGTACGCGAGCTGGGTTTAGAACGTCGTGAGACAGTTCGGTCCCTATCTGCCGTGGGCGTTGGAAGATTGAGAGGGGTTGCTCCTAGTACGAGAGGACCGGAGTGAACGCACCACTGGTGTACGGGTTGTGATGCCAATTGCATTGCCCGGTAGCTACGTGCGGAAGAGATAACCGCTGAAAGCATCTAAGCGGGAAACTTGCCTCGAGATGAGTCTTCCCTGGGCACTTGATGCCCCTGAAGGGCCGTTGAAGACGACGACGTAGATAGGCTGGGTGTGTAAGCGTAGCGATACGTTGAGCTGACCAGTACTAATGACCCGAGAGGCTTAACCTTACAACACCGAAGGTGTTTTGGTGAGAGACGCA
>NZ_JAEMHF010000029.1:0-1221 GCF_016456245.1 Brenneria sp. L3-3C-1
TGACCTGCCCCCAGGATTAGATACAACACTCAGTTAGTAATGTCGGATCCTTCACTCTCAGAATTACCCTTTCTCCAGGCCGCCGCAAATTCAGACGGCGTCTGATAATTCAGCGCGGAGTGCGGACGGCACTCATTATAATCCTGACGCCATTCACTGATAGTTTTCCTGGCATGACTGACGTCACTGAACCAGTGTTCATTCAGGCATTCATCGCGAAAGCGTCCGTTAAAACTCTCAATAAATCCGTTCTGTGTCGGCTTGCCGGGCTGGATAAGCCGCAACTCCACGCCATGCTCAAAGGCCCATTGATCGAGCGCGCGGCAGGTAAATTCCGGGCCCTGGTCAGTTCTTATCGTCGCCGGATAGCCGCGAAACAGCGCAATGCTGTCCAGAATACGCGTGACCTGCACGCCTGAAATCCCAAAGGCAATGGTTACCGTCAGGCACTCCTTCGTGAAGTCATCCACGCAGGTCAGGCACTTGATCCTGCGACCGGTGGCCAGCGCATCCATGACAAAATCCATCGACCAGGTCAGATTAGGCGCAGCCGGGCGGAGCAGCGGCAGACGTTCTGTTGCCAGCCCTTTACGACGTCGTCTGCGTTTTACGCCCAGCCCGCTCAGATGATAAAGGCGGTACACGCGCTTGTGATTAACATGGAGCCCTTCACGGCGCAATAACTGCCAGATGCGGCGGTAGCCAAAACGCTTGCGCTCCAATGCCAGTTCGGTGATGCGCCCGGATAAATGCGCATCCGATGCCGGGCGCTGCACTTCGTAACGGCAGGTCGACAGGGACAAACCTGTTAGCCTGCAGGCACGACGCTGCGACAGACCGGTCGTATCACACATCAACACCACGGCTTCCCGCTTCTGGTCTGTCGTCAGTACTTTCGGCCCAGAGCTACCTGAAGCGCCTCCTTATCCAGCATGGCTTCGGCCAGCAGTTTCTTGAGTCGGGCGTTCTCTTCCTCAAGCGACTTCAGGCGCTTAACCTCGGGCACCTCCATACCGCCATACTTTTTACGCCAGGTGTAAAACGTGGCGTCGGAAATGGCGTGCTTGCGGCAGAGTTCACGGGCGGATACCCCGGCTTCAGCCTCGCGGAGAATACTGATGATCTGTTGGTCGGAAAAACGCTTCTTCATGGGGATGTCCTCATGTGGCTTATGAAGACATTACTAACATCGGTGTGTACTAATCAACGGGGAGCAGGTCA
>NZ_JAEMHF010000003.1:0-257837 GCF_016456245.1 Brenneria sp. L3-3C-1
AAGTCAAGTGATTATTGCCTGACTCCTTACCGTCACCCCAACCGCGTAACCGCCGTTGCCGTGTCAGTGGAGGCGCATTATAGGCACTTCCCCGCGGCTTACAAGCGCTAAATGCAAAAAAGCGACCAACCGCCTACTATTTATCCATAACTGTATTAAAGCGGCAGTTTTTCCAGCGAATAAAAACCATAACGCTGTAATACCGGCCAAAGCGTGGCGACATTAGGCGTGATCTTCAGACAATACACTAGGTTCTTTTCTGTCGAGAGCGGCGGCTGTTCAAGATTCGCCACCAGCCATACGGTTCTTCTCGCAATCGCTGCGCCTGAATCCACAAACCGGGTGCCGTCAGGTAAAGCTAGTTGCAGTTCATTCGTTAATAACGGGAAATGTGTACAGCCGAGCACAACCGTATCGGGAGGCTCCGGTAAACGCAGCCACGGACGCAGGGTTTTCCGCAACTCTTCTATCGGGATCATTTCCCCTTGCAGCTTAGCTTCAGCCAGTTCAACCAGTTCGGAAGACCCAAGTAAAAGTATCTGGCAGTCATTGGCGAATCGAGCGATAAGCTCATGCGTATAAGACCGTTGCACAGTGGCCCGCGTAGCCAGCAGACCAACAATACCGTTACGCGTCAGTTTGGCGGCAGGCTTAACGGCAGGCACCACGCCGACGACCGGAAAAGCGAATCGCTCCCGCAAGGCCGGGAGAGAAATGGTGCTGGCGGTATTACAGGCAATGACTACCAGCGCCAGCTGGTGACGTTGCTGAACCGCGGTAACAATTTCAACGACGCGTTCGATAATGAACTGCTGCGGTTTTTCGCCGTAGGGAAACGCTTCATTGTCGAATGCGTAGATATAGTGGAGATCCGGCAACAACTGCCGAATCTCATTGTAAACAGACAACCCGCCCACACCGGAGTCAAATACCAGAATAGTGGGACGGGCTGGCAGGTCAGAAAGTATAGCTTCCGGTGAGATAATATTCTCGTCCTGCCGTTCGGTAGCCATATGCCGTCTCATAATCTTTATCAAACAGGTTGGCGATTCTACCACGAACCGTTAGCTGAGAGGTGACGGGATATGAGGCGGCGAGATCCCACGTGCTATACCCGCCCAGCGTTATGGGTTGAGCGGGAAAAACATCATAATTGGTATCGGGACGCGAACCTTGATATATCCATGTCAGAGACCAATTTACCTTGTCCAGCGTAGTGGAAAGCTCGTATTTCGCTTTCTTGTGAGCCCGTCGGGCCAACGCTTTGTTGGTGGTTTTATCCTTGGCGTCCAAATATTCCAGAGTGACGCTATGCGACAACCACCCTGTATCGTAGGCAGCGGTAAATTCCGCTCCCGTCATCACCGCCTTGCCAATATTGTCGTATGTGCCCGTTGTCGCGCTGATGGAGCGATAGTTGATGAGATTATCAACTTCATTACGATATCCGGAAACGCGCCAGTTCACAGGACCGCTCAGCCCCTCCAGCCCAATTTCCCACTGTTTGCTTTCTTCAGGCGATAAATTGGCGTTTCCTTGCGAGTACGCCGTGTCATATATCTTGTCAAACGTTGGCGCTTTAAACGCCGTGCCGTAAGAGCCGATAACCCGATAGCCTTCAATAAATTCCCATGCCGCGCCTGTCTGCCAGGTACCGTGTCGGCCATACTGTTGATTGTCATCGCCCCGAACCGAGCCTTCCAGCGTTACGGAACCAAACTGTTGCTGAGTAGTAAGGTATATACCGGTGTTATCGCGGCTCTGGGCTTGCGTATATGCGGACGTGCCACCCGGTTGAGCCCGTTCATTACGCCAGTCGGCCCCGACGCTCAGGCTGCCGTTTCCGAGATTAAACACGTTACCCCACTGCAGGCTACGCTGTTCAATCTGCGTAATCGTGCCGTTATATTTCCCGATTAAATCGTTGAAATTCAGATCGTCGTACGTTTGGTAACTGGCGATTAACTGACTGGAATATATTCCCTCGTTGAATTTCAATCCGGCATCATAATTTCGCGTATTCAAATAGCGCTTATCATTACCCGGATAGGCGGAGGCGAGGTCATAATCCGTGTTGTTATCATAGCCATAAGCACGGAAAAAGCCGGAGGCGTTCTCGGAAAAACGCTGTTCAAGCATGCCCCAGAAGGATTTGCTGCGATAGCCATCGTCATCCCTATCAATTGTCGACGGCGAGGAAGGATACACATTGAATCCATGGGTCGCTTCATAACTTCCCGCCACGCTGACGATAGTATCGTCGCCCACATGTCCGCGCACGGCGCCGTCATAGTTCTGGTAAGCATGTGAACCATAGCCCGCGTTTAACCTTCCGCCGTCCTGACCGTGTTCGGTAATAATGTTGATGACTCCCCCGATGGCGTCAGAACCATAAACGGCTGAGCGAGGTCCGCGGATATACTCGATACGCTGGATCAGCGACATCGGAATCTGATTGAAATCCACACTACCGGTAACCCCCGGAGAAGACATGCGAATACCATCAATCAAGACAAGTACATGGCTTGAATTGGTTCCGCGGATAAATATTGAACTTGACTGCCCCCGCCCCCCATTTTGCGCAATATCCACCCCGGGCAGACGACGCATTACGTCAGTCAGGCTTTTCGCCTGCCAACGCTCGATATCGTCACGGGTAACGATATCGATTGGCGCGAGAACGGAGGAAACAGGTTGAGGGAACCGGTTCGCCGTAACGACCAGTTCTTCGGCATTCTCTTGCGGTGAATTATTGTCTTGCGCCCAGGCGGAAAAAGCTGTAACAGAGAGCGCCGTCAGCAGCATGGTTTTATTAAACATGAATCGAGCATCCAACCATAGATAAGGATGCCGCATTACCATGATGAATAGCACGCGATGATCATGGTCACTGCGACGTATACCGGCAGGTCTTCGGGCTTGGGGCCGTTGTTACCATGATGCAAAACAGACATGGTGGAACAACAAAGAGCGATGACTTCCCATCTTCAAAAGACAGTGTCTGCATAAATGCTATCGTTCAGGCTACCCTTACCGCTGCGCGTCAGCTCCAGATTCACACTGGATTCCCTTTTAACTCAGATTGCGAGGCCGGACGACCATGCTATGATCGCCTTACGCAGATGTCTAGACTTCCATTTCACGACCAACCGTTCGCGCGACAAAACTGGACATCCCGACCGGATTCCCTACAATTCCGGCCAATAAAACCCTTTTAGATGCCGTTCAGACGAGAAAACCATGACGCCAGAAACCCTGCCCATCGATCAGTACGACGACCAACTCACACAAAAAACGGAACGTCTGTGCGGGATGATGGCGCAGTTTGATGCGCCGGCGCCGGCCGTTTTCCGTTCCCCAACCAGCCATTACCGGATGCGCGCCGAGTTTCGTATCTGGCATGATGGTGACGATCTCTACCACATTATGTTCGATCAGCAGACCAAGCAGCGTATCCGGGTCGATCAATTTCCTGCGGCCAGCGAGTTGATTAACCGACTGATGCCGCTGCTGATTGCCGCATTACGGCCCAATCCGATCCTGCGCCAGAAGCTGTTTCAGATTGACTATCTTTCCACATTAAGCGGCGAAGTGGTGGTTTCCCTGTTATATCACCGGGCGTTGAATGACGAATGGCGACAGCATGCCAGCACGCTGCGGGACGCGTTACGCTCACAGGGTTTTCAGCTCCAGCTTATTGGGCGAGCGACAAAAACCAAAATTTGTCTGGATCGGGATTATGTAGACGAATGTCTGCCCGTCGCAGGACGGAATATGGTTTATCGCCAGGTGGAAAACAGCTTCACCCAGCCTAACGCGGCGATGAATATTCAAATGCTGGAATGGGCGTTGAAAGCCACTGAAGGCGCAACCGGTGATTTGCTGGAGTTGTACTGCGGTAACGGGAACTTCTCACTGGCGCTGGCGCGCAATTTTGATCGCGTTCTGGCGACCGAAATCGCCAAGCCTTCGGTGGCTGCGGCGCAATATAACATTGCCGCCAATCATATTGATAACGTGCAGATTATCCGCATGGCGGCGGAAGAATTTACGCAAGCGATGAACGGAGTGCGTCAGTTTAAGCGTTTACAAGGCATTGATCTGACGGGCTATCGCTGCGAAACCATTTTCGTCGACCCGCCGCGCAGCGGGCTGGATACAGAAACGGTCAAACTGGTACAAGCTTATCCGCGTATTCTCTACATTTCCTGCAACCCGGAAACGTTGTGCCAAAATCTGGAGACGCTGACTGAAACCCATAAAATCAGCCAGTTATCGCTGTTTGACCAATTCCCCTACACCCACCACATGGAGTGCGGCGTGCTGTTGGAGCAACGCCGGTAATCGTTGTCATGCAGGCGGTCTCAACCGCCTGTGTTCATAATTCGGGCGGCTCGCGCTCTTCGGCTGATTTACGGCCCCTCAGCTTAAGACCAATCCAGAATACCAACGCCACGCAAAGAATCGAGGGAACAAAGTTTGAGCCGATGGCGGGGTACTCAACACGTACAATCGCGCTATAGAGTAACAATCCTAACAAGAAACAGGCGGCCGCCAGCATAGGAATACCTTCCGGCATGCTGTGGTGCATATAACGCTGGTGCAGACAATATACGGATAAGACCAGCGCAATCAGGGGGAATATCGAAAAAGGAACGAGGGTGCTGAACAACGCCGCAAATGAGCCGTTAACCGACAAACCGGCGACCAGCGCCAGAAGCAGCGTACCTTTTTCCCGATGATGATGAGGTTGTTCTGTCATGGCCTTTCCTTTCTCATGCCTGTCTACACCTAAAATTTACGACGTACCGGATGTGTTGTCCTGCTCTTTGCGATACCAGTAGTAAGCGCCTTTAGAAATCATACGCAGTTGCAATACCAACCGCTCCTCCAACTGCCTCCGCTGTTCCAGGCCGACATCCAGCGCCTCCGCCCCGGCGCTGAAAACAATGGTGACCATCGCTTCCGACTGCGCTTCCGCAAAACTACGCGGGATATGATTTTCGACTTCCAGATAGTCCGCCAGTTCAGCGATAAAATGCTGGATCTCACGGGCCACCGCCGCACGAAATGCGGCGGAAGTTCCCGAGCGCTCACGTAATAACAGCCTGAAAGCATTTGGGTTATTACCAATGAACTCCATAAAGGTTGAAACGGATGTTTTTATTACGCTGCCGCTTTTGGCAATCCGCTGCCGTGCCTGACGCATCAACTGACGCAACATGAGCCCGCTTTCATCCACCATCGTCAGCCCCAGCTCATCCACGTCACGGAAGTGACGGTAGAAAGAGGTGGGCGCGATACCGGCTTCACGCGCGACTTCGCGTAAACTCAGGCTGGCAAAACTGCGTTCAGCGCTTAACTGGCTGAACGCCGCCTCAATAAGGGAACGACGAGTCCGTTCTTTTTGTTGTGCTCTGACACCCATTATCCTGCCTAAATCATCTGCTTTCCTTTCCAGAAAGGCACTATAGCAAACTTTATTGTCAGCATACTGAGACAAAGTTTGTCATATTAAAAATGTGATAACCGCTTTCCATAATAACAATAAGGATGATTGGGTTCCTTTACGGCAGATGTTACAATTACGTTATTGTTTTGTATAACCCAGGTTTCCCCTACTATGACTATGCAACAGCAATTCGATTATGACGCCATCGTTATCGGTTCCGGGCCCGGCGGTGAAGGCGCCGCCATGGGGTTAGCCAAACAGGGCGCAAAAATAGCGGTGATTGAACGGCACTATAATGTCGGCGGCGGTTGCACCCATTGGGGAACGATTCCCTCCAAAGCGCTGCGCCATGCCGTCAGCCGTATTATTGAATTCAACCAAAACCCGCTATACAGCGATAACGCCCGCGTTATCAGCTCTTCATTCGCCGACATTCTTCGCCACGCAGACAGCGTTATCGGCCAACAAACCCAAATGCGTCAGGGATTTTACGAACGTAATCAGTGCGACCTGTTCTCTGGCGAGGCGCGGTTTATTGATGCGCATACCCTTGCCATTCATTACCCGGACAATACCCACGATACGCTGACCGCGGCCAATATCATTATTGCCACAGGTTCGCGCCCCTACCATCCGGCAGAAGTCGACTTCAACCACGCCCGAATCTACGACAGCGATTCCATACTGCAACTCGATCACGAACCTCGGCACGTCATCATCTACGGGGCGGGGGTAATTGGCTGTGAGTACGCGTCCATTTTCCGTGGTCTTAACGTCAAAGTTGATCTGATCAATACCCGCGATCGCCTGCTGGCCTTTCTCGATCAGGAGATGTCGGACGCTCTGTCTTATCATTTCTGGAACAACGGCGTGGTGATCCGCCATAACGAAGAATTTGAAAACATTGAGGGCGTGGATAACGGGGTCGTCGTTAACCTCAAGTCAGGTAAAAAGATGAAGGCCGATTGCCTGTTGTACGCCAACGGTCGCACCGGCAACACCGAAACACTCGGTCTGGAACAAATCGGCCTGAGCACCGACAGCCGCGGGCAACTCAGCGTCAACAGCATGTATCAGACCGGGCTGGCGCACATTTACGCCGTCGGCGACGTCATCGGCTATCCCAGTCTGGCCTCCGCTGCTTACGATCAAGGTCGCCTTGCCGCCCAGGCCATCATCAAAGGCGATGCCAGCGCCCATTTGATTGAAGATATTCCCACCGGGATTTATACCATTCCTGAAATCAGTTCCGTGGGGAAAACCGAGCAGCAGCTCACGGCAATGAAAGTACCTTATGAAGTAGGCCGCGCGCAGTTCAAGCATCTGGCGCGCGCGCAGATTGTCGGAATGAACGTGGGAAGCCTGAAGATCTTATTTCATCGGGAAACGAAAAAAATACTGGGGATCCACTGCTTTGGCGAGCGAGCGGCGGAAATTATTCATATCGGGCAGGCGATTATGGAACAGAAAGGTGAAGGTAATACTATCGAATACTTCGTTAATACTACCTTCAATTATCCAACCATGGCAGAAGCCTACCGGGTTGCGGCGCTAAACGGGTTAAACCGCCTGTTTTGACACGGATTCCATATAAACTTGCATATGCTCGCGGATGGTATCGGCCAATTGTTCATAGCGTCCGCGCAGCGGCGAGCCGGGGCGATAAACCAGTGCAATGGTGCGCTTCGGCTCGGGTTTATAGCAGGTCAAATAGCAAACGCCGTCGCGCTCGCGCTCATGCGGCACCGATAGCGATGGCAACAGCGTGATCCCGCTGCCTGCCGCCACCATGTTGCGCAGCGTTTCCAGGCTGGTCGCGCGGAAATGCGTATCTTCGTCGGCGCCGGCCTGAAAACAGAACCCCATTGCCTGATCGCGCAGACAATGCCCGTCCTCCAGCATCAGTAGTTTTTCACCGGCCAGATCGGCCATCGCCACCCGTTCCCGATTCGCCCAGGGGTGATCCTGATAAATGGCCAGCTTCATCGGCTCATCAAACAAGGGCACTTCGATAAAGGCTTCGGACTCTTTCACCAGCGCCAATATGGCGCAATCCAGCTTGCCGCTGTCCAGTTGCGCCAAAAGCTGATGGGTCTGTGCTTCATGCAGATACATTTCGAGCTTGGGGAACGTACGGTGCAACATCGGAATGATTTGCGGCAGCAGGTAGGGGCCGACTGTCGGGATCAGGCCGATATGCAACGGCCCCGACATCGTTTCGCCCTGCTGGCTGGCCATCTCTTTCAATACTTTCACCTCGCGTAATACGGTGCGAGCCTGTTCAACCAGCAATAAACCGGCCTGGGTAAACAGGACTTTTCTACTGGTTCGTTCCAGCAGCATAACCCCTAATTCATCTTCCAACTTACGGATTTGTCCACTGAGTGTTGGCTGACTAACGTGGCAAGAATCCGCGGCACGTCGAAAATGACGATGTTCTGCTAACGCCACCAAATACTCTAAATCCCGAATATTCATTTATTATTCTCCTTATCATGATAGCAAACAACGATAGATAGAGTGGCAACGAGAGATTATCCCTATCAATATCTAAAGTAAATAATACCTTCCATCGAAGCATATCTATTTATTTCTACCTAAATAAAACAATATTTTACTATTAATAGGTCGAGTCCGTGTCTATCAGTCAGGAACCGCCGCCAATGACTTCCTAAGCGTCAGAGCGCTCAATGAAATGCGGTCAGAACAGCGAGTTGTTCAGTAATAAACCGTCATGGTTTTCGATTCATCGGCCAACGCTTCCCGCTATCCGTCACGCTATAACGAGTTAGCAGACGTATTCAAGCAATTTGGCATTGATAGCATTTTGTGTATTTCGATTAACAACGCATTTGTGATGAATGCCGGGAAAACAGGCCAACATGCGCATATATCGCATTCATGCGCGACGAAAAAGTGAACTCAATAATGGCATGAATATGCCGATGGTAAAAACCAACTTTGGATTTTTACTCGGTGAAAGGAGGTATTATCCGGGGTGGAGCGCGAAAGGACGGTTCAGTGCAAGCAGGATGGAGCCAGGGAGATTTTTCAGCGGCGTGAAACCCTGCCGCCGCAGGGTTTTCATTCATCCCGTTCAGGCGATAGCGGGGCGCACGCCCAACGTATGACAAATCGCGTAGCTCAATTCAGCGCGATTGAGGGTATAGAAGTGGAAATCTTTTACTCCTTCACGGCTCAGGATTTTCACCATATCCATAGCTATGGATGCGCCGACCATTTTACGGGTCTCAGGATCATTATCCAGACCGTCAAACATCGCCGTCATCCAGTTCGGCACACGAACGTTAGTCAGGGTGGCGAAGCGCTGTAACTGCTTGAAGTTGGATACGGGCAGGATACCGGGCACGATCTCGACATCAATGCCGGTGGAAACGCAGCGGTCACGAAAACGGAGGTAGCTTTCCACATCAAAAAAGAACTGGGTGATCGCCCGATTAGCGCCGGCGTCGATTTTACGCTTCAGATTGATCAGGTCAGCCTGAGCGCTTTTGGCCTCTGGGTGTACTTCCGGGTAGGCCGCAACGGAAATATCAAAGTCGCCGACTTCTTTTAGCAGCGAGACTAAATCGGCAGCATACATTTTCGGTTTGCCGCCGCCTTCAGGTAAATCTCCGCGCAACGCCACGATATGTCGAATACCGCTCTGCCAGTAATCTTGCGCGATTTCACGCAGATGGTCGCGAGATGCGTCAATGCAGGTAAGATGCGGCGCCGCTTCCAGACCCGTGCGTTCTTTAATCGTCTTAATGATGCTATGAGTACGGTCACGCTCACCAGAATTCGCTCCGTAGGTGACGGAAACAAACTTCGGCTTGAGGCTGCTCAGACGGTCAATGGAATTCCACAGCGTTTTTTCCATTTCATTGGTGCGCGGTGGGAAAAACTCAAATGAAACATTAATTTGTCCCTGTAGTTCCGCGAGACTTTGATTCAGCGCTTCCCGCTGGTTTGCGTGAAAAAAACTCATCCTGCCACCCCATCAACCGTTGCCGTGATTATTATTTGCAAACGTCTATACGTTTAGACGTCTATATAGAAAATGACGCAATCTGCCTAAAGAGTCAATGCTTTTAATCGGGATAGACGGTGATGATTACTCATGTAACGTGAAGGATATTCATGATGGCGCGCGACGGCGGCAACGAACGGCGAGTCGCTCGTTACCGCCGTGATCATTGGCCTTAAAGCAGCTGCGCCAGACGATTTAAATCCGACTGGATAGCCCCGGCCGTTACATCCCGTCCGGCGCCCGGGCCGCGGATTACCAGCGGATTATCCCGATACCAGCGGCTTTCAATGGCAAATACGTTATCGCACGGCAACAACGACGCCAGCGGGTGATCGGGTCTTACCGCCTCAACGCCGACGCGGGCCTTACCGTTGCTGTCAAAGCGGGCGACATGACGCAAGACCAGCCCCATTTCCTGCGCCGCCTCCAATCGTTGCAGCATCTGCTCATTCAGCGATTCGCCATTCTCAAAGAATTGATCGACGGAACCTTGCTCTCCCCCCGCCGGAACCAGTGATTCAACACGAACCTGGCTCGGTTCAATTTCATATCCGGCCTCACGCGCCAGGATCACCAGCTTACGCATGACATCCTGACCTGACAGGTCGACGCGCGGATCGGGTTCCGTCAATCCTTGCTGACAGGCCTGATCGACCAGCTCGGTGAACGGCACTGAACCATCAAATTGCAGGAATAGCCACGACAGCGTGCCAGAGAAAATGCCGCTGATCGCCAGAATACTATCGCCGCTTTCCCGCAGATCCCTGACGGCAAAGTTCACCGGCAAGCCCGCGCCGACAGTGGCGTTGTATAACCAGTGGCGGCCGGTTTTGGCGAAAGCATCCCGGATCTGGCGATAATTATTGCCGCCGGAAGCGCCCGCCAGCTTATTCGCGCTGATCACATGGAAACCGTAGCTGGCGAAATCAAGGTATAAATCGGCAACCGACTCGCTGGCGGTCACATCCAGCACCACTAAATCGTCAAACGGATGCGCGCGCATCCACAGGAACAGATCTTCGCCATCATGCTCCCGCGCTTCATTCTCAAAAAAGGCTAATACCCGGCTGGCATCCAGACCGTCGTAATTCAACAAACTGCGGGTACTGTCCACCACGCCGGCGAGAATAAACTCAAACCCGGTGCGGGCGGAAATATTGGTCTGCTCGCGGGCGAACAGCTCCAGCCAGCGGGAACCGATATTTCCCTTGCCGAACAATACCAGACCAATGCGCTTTTCCGCCCGGAACAACGAATGATGCAGCCCGCGGATCAGGTGTTCTGTCGGCCCGACGCGCAGCACAGCCACCAGACTGATGCCATCTTCCGACTGCCAGATAAACTCGGTCGGCTGATCTTTCAATTGCTGGTAAAAGCGGTGACTATGCAAAGGATTTTTGCAGACGCCGGCGCCCACCATCGCCACCAGCGCCAACCCTTCGCGCATCGTTAATCGCGCGGGCGCCGCAGCCTGGTTGAGTAACCGCCAGGCGCTATCGACCACCTCAGAGGTGTAGCACAGTTGCAGCAGGTTGCGATCGTGATGGATCCCCGTCGCCAACGGTTTTATCTGCGCGCGATTCAGTAGCTGTTCAATCTCTTTTTGTATCAGAGAGAAGTCATGTTCCGTCGGCACCTGAACTTCAATCAGACAAACGTCATCATGGCTGGTGACGATTTTGGCCCCCGTACCGGAGGCCAGTACGCGCTCGATACGGGTAGAACCCTGTTCCGGCTGGTAACTGCAACGCAGTTGCAGATCGATATCGCTGCCGGATACCGGCTGTAACGTGCGGGTATGCAGCACCGGCGCGGCCAATCGCGCCAGTTCGCTGACCTCATCCAGCCGCAGCAGCGGCAGCAGACAGGCATCCTTAACTTTTCGCGGATCCGCGCTGTAAACCCCGGCGACATCACTCCAGATGGTCACACGTTCAACGCCGGCCAACGCACCGATTTGCGTCGCGGAATAGTCGCTGCCATTGCGTCCCAGCAATACCGTTTCACCGGCATCGTTACGACAGATAAACCCGGTAACCACCAGACGCTGCCCCACATGCTGGGTCAGACGCTGTTGCAGCAAAGGCCAGGAACGCCCTTCATCCACCTGCGGCTGCGCCGCTCGCTCCGCACGCAGAAAGTCACGCGCGTCCAGCCAGGACGCTTGCATATCCAGATGGTTGAGCAGCGCGGACATCAGACGGGCCGACCAGATCTCGCCGTGCCCCACCACTTCGGCATACACGGCCTCGCTGATTTTGCCATCCAGAAGCGTCGCTAAACGCTCCAGATCGCGGATAAATTGGGTCGTCAGGGGGTTAGCCGCCTCGGGAGGTAATAACCCGGCGATCAGGTCGCTCTGATAGCGCCGCAACGCCTGCTGAACCTGATGCGCCGACAGTCGATCGCTTTGACTCAGCTTTAACCAGCTGATGAGCTGGTTAGTGGTGCCGCCGGCGGCGGAAACCACCATTAAATCGCCGGGCCGGCTGTATTCGGCCATAATACCGGCGACGCGCTGATAACACTTCACATCAGCCAGGCTACTTCCACCAAACTTATGCAGTTGCCGGCCAGTTACCGTTCCCGCTACTCCTGATGCACTCATTCTTACCTCTTCGCTGCGGCCTGAAATGCACGATCCAGATCGGCAACAAGATCATCACCGTCTTCAATACCGGTTGAAATACGCAATAACGTTTCGGAAATCCCCGCAGCGGCGCGCGCTTCCGGCGCCATACCGGCATGGGTCATCGTCGCGGCATGGGAAATAAGGCTTTCCACCCCACCCAGCGACTCGGCCAGCGTGAAGAACTCCAGCGATTCAAGGAAACGACGCAGAGTGTCTTCATCGCCGTCCAGTTCAAAACTGAGCATCGCGCCAAACCCGGATTGCTGACGACAGGCTATCTCGTGGCCGGGATTCTGCGGCAGTGAGGGATGATATAATTTTTTCACCAGCGGCTGTTGCTGTAAATACTCAACCAACTGTAGCGCATTTTTCTGCGCCGCCGCCACACGCGGAGACAACGTCCGCAGGCCGCGCAGCAGAAGATAACTATCAAACGCGGCGCCGGTTACGCCAATATTGTTGGCCCACCAGGCAAGTTCGGTTACCGTTTCCGGATCGCGGGCAATCACCGCTCCCGCCACCACGTCGGAATGACCGTTCAGGTATTTAGTGCAGGAGTGCACCACCAAATCCGCCCCCAGAGCCAGCGGCTGCTGCAACGCGGGACTCAGGAAGGTGTTATCCACCAGACTGATGGCGCCCGCGGCGCGCGCCGCCTGGCAAATAGCGGCGATATCCACCACGCGCAGCAGGGGATTGCTGGGACTTTCCACCAGCACCAGTTTTGGCTTCTCTTCCAACGCCGCGTTGAGGGCCGCTTCATCTCCCTGATCGACAAACTTGACGCGGAAAGCGCCCCGTTTGTCTAAACTGTCGAACAGGCGATAGCTGCCGCCATAGCAATCATGCGGCGCGACAAGCAGGTCGCCGGGACGCAGAAAAACCGTACATACCAGCATAATGGCCGACATGCCGCTGCTGGTCATGACCGCACCCGCACCGCCTTCCAGTTCGGCCAGCGCGCGCTGAACGACATCGCGGGTAGGATTGCCCCGGCGAGAGTAATCATGCGTTCTTGGCTGATTAAACCCGGTAAAGTTATAGGTGCTGGAAAGATGAATGGGGGGAACAACGCAGCCATACTGTTCATCGTTATTTAATCCGCTGCGAACTGCGATCGTTGCCTGTTTACGCGTCATCTGCTCTTTTCCTGGCTGGAGGCTGAAGATAGGAACTCAAGAGTAAACTCAGTTGACTTGGACGTCAATACATCTAGACTTCTAAACTTCTTTGCGTATAGATTGAGCATAAGCGTAATAACCGCTAGAATCGTGGTATTTCATGACAGATGCTACACCCAATAGATTTCAGGATGCGGAAAGCCCACGCGCCGTCAATCTGAAAGATAACGGGTATATCTCCATTACGACTAATTTTTAAGGTATCCCATGGCTGAGTGGAACGGCGAGTATGTCAGCCCCTACGCTGAACACGGTAAAAAAAGCGAACAGGTGAAGAAAATCACCGTATCTATTCCGCTGAAAGTATTAAAGATACTAACCGATGAGCGGACCCGGCGTCAGGTTAACAACCTGCGTCACGCAACCAACAGCGAGCTGCTGTGTGAAGCCTTTTTACACGCCTTCACCGGCCAGCCGCTGCCCAACGATGAGGATCTGCGTAAAGAACGTAGTGATGAAATTCCAGAAGAAGCCAAAATCATCATGCGGGAAATGGGGATCAACCCGGATACCTGGGAATACTGAGCGGCGACGTAGACGTAAATGATTACACCGGGCGCATTGGCGGTGTTTTTTGGTATTGGAATGACTGATTAAAACAGACGGATGAGAAACAACAAAGGCACCCCGAGGTGCCTTTGTTATCTTTACCGCTCGCCGGGTAAAAAACTTATTTTTTGGCGCCCGGTACGCTGAAACGCTTGTTGAAGCGCTCAACACGACCACCGGTGTCAACAACGCGTTGTTTGCCGGTATAGAACGGGTGGCAAGCGCCACAAACGTCCAGGTTCAGGTCGTGGCCCACGGTAGAGTGGGTTTTGATGACGTTACCGCAAGAGCATGTTGCCGTAACTTCAACATAATTCGGGTGAATACCTTTTTTCATGGGAAACCTCTGTTAAGGCCGTGTCGCTATCCAGCCCTGTTCCGCCAGACACCACACGAAAGTTGAGTAAGAAGTCGAATGCTTCAACCATTATACAATGCAGTATAATGGCGGCGAATCATACAGAAACTAACCACCCGATGCAATCGCATCCACACATTATCCTGCGCAACATGTACACTAGCGCTTTGCGCTATTTCACGCCTATGCCGCGGTTGGTTAAAATCGCCATATTCTGATCCCAGCCGGAGAAGTCATGACTGTCGCTCAGGTCGCACTCGCCGTGCCGTTAGCACGTACATTCGATTATATCCTCCCCGCGGGCGTTGCCCCCCAGGCGGGCGTACGCGTTAGCGTGTCTTTCGGAAACCGCAGGACGATCGGCATTATCGTCGCACTCAGCGAGTCCAGCGAGTTGCCGATGGAACAGCTCAAACCGCTGCACGCCATTCTCGACCAGCAACCGCTGTTTCCGCCCAGCCTGTGGCGCATTTTACTGTGGGCGGCGGACTACTATCACTACCCGATCGGGGAAGTGTTGTTTCATGCTTTACCCATTCTGCTGCGTCAGGGAAAGCCGGCGCACCGCGCGCCGCTGTGGCAATGGTTCGCCACGGAACAGGGTAAAGCGACGCCGCTGGATACGCTGAAACGCGCGCCGAAACAGCAACAGGCGATGGCGGCATTATTTCAGGCTCCGCTTTATCGCCATCAGGTCAGCGAAACCGACCTGACGGAAACGGCGTTACAGGCTTTGCGTAAAAAGGGACTGTGCGATTTAAAAGCCGCCGAACAAGCGGTGCGCGACTGGCGTGAAAATTTCAGCATTTCGGGCGAGCGCCTGCGTCTGAATACCGAACAGGCCACCGCCGTGGGAGCGATCCGCAGTGAAGATAACCATTTTGCCGCCTGGCTGCTGGCGGGGATTACCGGTTCAGGGAAAACGGAGGTTTATCTCAGCGTGCTGGAAAACGTGCTGGCGGAGGGAAAACAGGCATTGGTGCTGGTTCCGGAAATCGGCCTGACGCCGCAGACCATTGCCCGCTTTCGCGAACGCTTCAATGCGCCGGTCGACGTGTTGCATTCCGGTCTGAATGACAGCGAGCGGCTTGCCGTCTGGCTGAACGCCCGCTCGGGCGAGACGGCCATCGTCATCGGCACCCGCTCCGCCCTGTTTACGCCCTTTGCCCGCCTGGGCCTGATCGTGATCGATGAAGAGCATGACAGTTCCTACAAACAGCAGGAAGGCTGGCGTTACCATGCACGCGATCTGGCCGTATTCCGCGCCAGAGAAGAAAATATTCCGATAGTCATGGGCACCGCCACGCCGGCGCTGGAAACGCTGTATAACGTACAGATGGGTAAATACCGGCAGTTGACGCTCAGCAAACGGCCGGGGAACGCCAGACTGGCCAGCCAGCATATTCTTGATTTAAAAGGCCAGCCGCTTACCGCCGGACTGTCACAGCCGTTAATCACCCGCATCCGGCATCATCTGGCTCAGGATAACCAGGTGATTTTATTTCTGAACCGGCGCGGTTTCGCCCCGGTGGTGATGTGCCATGAGTGCGGCTGGATTGCGGAATGCCCGCGTTGCGATCACTATTACACGCTGCATCAGCAGCAGCATATACTGAGCTGCCATCATTGCGATAGCCACCGCCCGGTGCCGGATCAGTGCCCGCAGTGCGGTTCAACCAATCTGGTTCCGGTCGGTATGGGAACCGAACGGCTGGAACAGGTGCTGACGCCGTTGTTTCCGCAAATACCGATTACGCGTATCGATCGCGACACCACCAGCCGCAAAGGCGCGCTCGAACAACAGTTGTCACAGGTGAGGCAAGGCGGCGCCCGCATCCTTATCGGTACGCAGATGCTGGCAAAAGGCCACCATTTTCCCAATGTGACACTGGTTGCGCTGCTGGATGTGGACAGCTCGCTGTTTTCCGCCGACTTTCGCGCCGCCGAGCGTTTCGCCCAACTCTATACGCAGGTTTCAGGGCGCGCGGGCCGGGCGGGGAAAGCGGGAGAAGTGGTGTTGCAGACCCATCATCCGGAACATCCTTTGCTGCAAATCCTGCTGCAACAAGGCTATGACGCCTTTGCCGGTCAAACGTTGAAAGAGAGACAGAGCGTTTTTCTGCCGCCATTCACCAACCATATTTTGTTTCGCGCCGCCGATCATGATAATCAGCAGGCGGCGCTGTTCCTGCAACAGCTGAGGAATCTGCTGGAAAGCAGCCCGCTGCGGGATGAATCACTCTGGTTGCTCGGCCCGGTGCCGGCATTACAACCCAAACGCGCAGGCCGCTTTCGCTGGCAGTTGCTGTTGCAACATCCCTCACGGTCTCTGTTACAACGCCTGGTAAGAACATCAATCCCGTTAATCAACACGCTGCCGCAGTCACGTAAAGTGAAGTGGGTGCTGGATGTCGACCCAACGGACAGTTAGCGTGTCCAACGCTGCCGCTATTGCGAACCGCATCGAGAAACTGACATCTGTCACATTTTCTATGCAAATTAAGCAATGAAAATTGCGCTCAATCTGTTAAGACTGTTCGCGAAAGCAGTATGCTGACAAGAATGGCAACAATAAATACGAAACATAACGAGCGCTGTCATTGATGAATGATGGTTAGTCACCACAGCTGAAGGGGAAACAGACAACCCGGGCTGATAGCGCCAGTTTACGCTGACGCAAGGAGAAAAGCGTTGGAGCAGAAGAGAACCGTTACCACCGCGACGATGAAAGACGTGGCGGATAAGGCCGGCGTGTCAACGGCAACCGTATCCCGTACGTTGATGAATCCGGAAAAAGTATCCGCAACAACACGAAAAAAAGTAGAACACGCGGTTATTGCCGTGGGATATTCTCCCCATTCGTTGGCGCGAAACCTTAAGCGCAATGAATCACGCACCATTTTGACCATTGTACCGGACATCTGCGATCCTTATTTTTCAGAGATATTCAGAGGAATCGAAGAAACCGCGGCCGAACACGGCTATCTGGTGCTGATAGGCGATTGCGCCCACCAGCGCCAGAAAGAGAAAACCTTTGTCGACTTAATCATTACCAAACAGATTGACGGTATGCTGCTGCTGGGCTCCAACCTACCGTTCGATGCGGGCAAAGAAGAGCAGCGGAACCTGCCGCCGATGGTGATGGCCAATGAGTTTTCGCCTGAGTTGGAATTGCCGACCGTACATATTGATAATCTGACGGCCGCCTTTGAGGCTGTGCACTATTTGCATCAATTGGGTCATCAACGCATCGCCTGTATTGCCGGGCCAGAGCATATGCACCTGAGCCAATACCGCTTGCAAGGTTATGTGCAGGCATTGCGTCGCAGCGGCATAACCATTGATAATCAATATATTATCCGGGGCGATTTTAGTTATGAAACCGGGGTGAACGGCTTAATCGCGCTGATGAAGCACCCTCTGCCCCCCAGCGCTATTTTTTGTCATAGCGACATCATGGCGCTTGGCGTACTGTCGCAGGCGAAAAAAATGGGACTGGATATACCGCATGATATCTCCGTGGTCGGTTTTGATGATATCGAGCAAGCGCTATATTGCTCGCCGCCGTTAACCACAGTGGCGCAACCACGTTATCAGATCGGACGCGAAGCAATGCTGCTACTATTAGAGCAACTCCACGGGCACAGGGTTCATACCGGCTCCCGACTGCTGGCCAGCGAGCTGGTGATACGCGAGAGCACCGCGGCGCTGAATTATTCCCGTAGCCGGCTTTAAGACTTCTGGTGCTGGTCAAATATTTTAGGGTTCAGTAACATGGCCTCCTAATTACTTTATTCAATATTCAATTCACAGCGAAACGACAGTGGCACAAAGAGACTATGTCAGCCGGGGGCGCTCAGGCACGCGCCGGAAAAAGACGACCGGCCGGAGAAAGAGCAACACGTCAGGAACGTCCAAAATCATGATAGCTCTCGCTGTCGCCGTTTTGGTCACCTTTGCGGGCGGGTTGTATTTTATCGCCCATAATAAACCGGAAGAGTCGCCGGTATTGCCACATCAAAGTATGGGGAAAGGGAACGGATTGCCTCCCAAGCCGGAGGAGCGTTGGCGTTACATTAAAGAGCTGGAAAACCGCCAGCTTGGCGTTCCTTCCCCCACCGAACCCTCCGCCGGAGGAGAGGTTCAGTCGCCGGTACAGTTGACTGACGAACAGCGCCAACTGCTGGAGCAGATGCAGTCCGATATGCGCCGCCAGCCGACGCAGCTCTCTGAGGTGCCTTATAACGATCAGATCCAGGTGCCGCGTTCACAGGTAATCATCAAACCGCCGACGGAAACACCGGCGCCGGTTTCACGCGCGCCGGTCGCGGCGACGCCGATCGCACCGGTCGCGCCGAAGCAGGAAGCCGTAAAACAACCTGAGACGCCTAAGCCGGAAAAAACGCAACGCTGGATTGTGCAGTGCGGCTCATTCAAAAGCATGGAGCCTGCCGAGTCGGTAAGAGCGCAATTGGCTTTTGCCGGCATTGAAAGCCGGATCGCCTCCAACGGCGGATGGAACCGGATCATGCTGGGCCCCTATAATAATCGTGCGGCCGCCGACAAAATGATCCAGCGTCTTAAGGATGCCGGGACGTCCAGCTGTATCCCGCTTGCCAGCGGGGGTTGAAAAATCCCGCCCCCTCCCCCATCTATAAATTCAATACGCCCCGCCAACCGCGGGGGTCTTTTTATTCGGTAACGGGGATTTACTCGTGACAACAATTGTAAGTGTACGCCGCAACGGCCACGTGGTCATCGGCGGCGATGGGCAGGCCACGCTGGGAAACACCGTGATGAAAGGCAACGTGCGAAAAGTGCGGCGTCTTTATAACGATCGCGTTATCGCCGGTTTTGCCGGCGGTACGGCAGACGCATTTACCCTATTCGAACTTTTTGAGCGCAAGCTGGAAATGCATCAGGGGCATCTTGTGAAAGCCGCCGTAGAACTGGCGAAAGATTGGCGTACCGATCGTATGCTGCGCCGGCTGGAAGCGTTGCTGGCCGTGGCGGATGAAAATGCATCACTGATTATTACCGGTAATGGCGATGTCGTACAGCCGGAAAATGATTTGATCGCCATCGGTTCCGGCGGTCCCTATGCGCAGGCTGCCGCTCGCGCGTTACTGGAAAATACGGAGTTAGGTGCGCGGGATATTGTCGAGAAATCGTTAAGTATTGCCGGCGATATCTGTATCTATACCAACCAGTTCCACACGATTGAAGAATTAGCCTCAAAGGCGTAAGGATCAACTATGTCTGAAATGACCCCGCGCGAAATAGTCAGCGAACTTGATAGCTATATCATCGGTCAACACAAAGCCAAGCGTGCCGTGGCGATTGCGTTGCGTAACCGCTGGCGGCGTATGCAGTTGGAAGAAGTGCTGCGCCACGAAGTCACGCCCAAAAATATCCTGATGATCGGCCCTACCGGGGTGGGTAAAACCGAAATCGCCCGTCGTCTGGCCAAGCTGGCCAACGCGCCGTTCATCAAGGTAGAAGCCACCAAATTCACCGAAGTCGGCTATGTCGGTAAGGAAGTCGACTCGATCATCCGTGATTTAACGGATTCAGCGATAAAAATGGTGCGTCAGCAATCCATTGAGAAGAACCGTCACCGCGCCGAAGAGTTGGCGGAAGAACGTATTCTTGACGTGCTGATCCCCCCGGCTAAAAACAACTGGGGGCAACCGGAAGAGAATGCCGAGCCATCGGCGACGCGTCAGACGTTTCGCAAGAAACTGCGCGAAGGCCAACTGGACGACAGAGAGATTGAAATCGATCTGGCCGCCGCGCCGGTCGGCGTCGAGATCATGGCGCCGCCGGGCATGGAAGAAATGACCAACCAGTTGCAATCCATGTTTCAGAATCTGGCGGGTCAGAAGCAGAAAGCCCGTAAAGTGAAAATCAAGGAGGCCTTCAAGCTGCTGATCGAGGAAGAAGCCGCCAAACTGGTTAACCCGGAAGAGCTGAAGCAGCAGGCGATCGAAGCCGTCGAGCAGCACGGTATCGTGTTTATCGATGAGATCGACAAAATCTGTAAGCGAGGTGAGAGTTCCGGCCCGGACGTGTCCCGCGAAGGCGTACAGCGCGACCTGTTGCCGCTGGTGGAAGGCTGCACCGTCTCCACCAAACACGGTATGGTCAAAACCGACCACATCCTGTTTATCGCATCTGGCGCATTTCAGGTTGCCAGCCCGTCGGATCTGATCCCCGAATTGCAGGGGCGCTTACCCATTCGCGTTGAATTACAGGCGCTGACGACGGAAGATTTTGAGCGTATCCTGACGGAGCCAAGCGCATCATTGACCGAGCAATACAAAGCATTGATGGCAACAGAAGGCGTCGGCATTGAATTCTCCACAGACGGTATCCGCCGCATTGCGGAAGCCGCGTGGCAGGTCAACGAGCGTACAGAGAATATCGGCGCGCGTCGTCTGCATACCGTACTGGAGCGTTTGATTGAAGATATCTCTTACGATGCCAGCGAAATGCACGGTCAAAACGTTACCATTGACGCAGATTACGTACGTAGTCACCTGGATGAATTAGTAGCAGATGAAGATCTGAGCCGATTTATCTTATAATCCGTTTTCACGGATCGTCCTGTTAACTGTCAAGTGGGAGGCCAAGGCCTCCCACTTGTGTTTATAGCACTGTCGTTACAGCAATTTTTTATAAACAGCCATATTCATATTATGGAAATTGAAGCACACCATGACCTCATCAATCCGTAGCAGCAAGACCAAAGCCTGGCTGGACAGTTTACGTCCTAAAACATTGCCATTAGCTTTCGCTTCTATCGTCACCGGCTCGGCGATTGCAAGCTGGCATAGCAGTTTTAAACCGGGAATTGCATTACTGGCGCTGCTGACGGCCGGATTACTGCAAATTCTTTCCAATCTGGCGAATGACTATGGGGATGCGATAAAAGGCAGCGACACCGAAGAGCGTATTGGTCCATTGCGCGGTATCCAGACCGGCGTCATTACACTGCCGCAGCTACGCAATGCGCTGATCGTCACCATCGCCCTGACCATTATTTCCGGCGTCTCGCTGGTGATTGCCGCCTGTGAGAAACCAACCGACATCATCGGTTTTCTGGTGCTGGGGCTGCTGGCTATTCTGGCCGCCATCACCTATACCGTCGGGAACAAACCCTACGGTTATATCGGGCTGGGCGATATCTCAGTGCTGATCTTTTTCGGCTGGCTGAGCGTCGCCGGCTCCTACTATCTGCAAACCGGCCATTTCGACAGCATCGTCATGCTGCCGGCGACCGCCTGCGGGCTGTTGGCGACAGCCGTTTTAAATATCAATAACCTACGCGACATCGACAATGACCGCATCAGCGGGAAAAATACGCTGGCGGTGCGTCTCGGCGCGCAAAAAGCCCGCTGCTATCACACCGTATTGCTGCTGCTGGCGCCGGTTTGCCTCGGCCTGTTTGCCCTACTCTATCTGCATAGCCTGGCGGGCTGGCTGTTCATCCTGACGCTGCCTTTGCTGCTCAAACAGGCTATCTATGTTCTGCGCGAAACCAGCGCCTTCAGCATGCGTCCAATGCTGGAAAAAACCGTCAAGGGCGCGCTGCTGACCAATATTCTGTTTGCCGTGGGCGTTATGCTGAGCTGATAGCGGAAGTGAACGGTACGCAACAGTTTACTGATGCGTATCAAGTTAACATTTGATGATTTTGCCAACATCCGTCAGAAAGGGATATACTCATTACCCCAGCGGCAAACTGACGTAAATCCTATGAAATACGATACTTCCGAACTGTGCGATATTTATCACGAAGAGGTGAATGTTGTTGAACCTCTGTTCTCCAATTTTGGCGGGCGTACTTCATTTGGTGGGAAAATCACCACGGTGAAATGTTTTGAGGATAACGGCCTGCTTTATGACCTGCTGGAAGAAAACGGCAGCGGGCGCGTACTCCTGATCGACGGCGGCGGCTCGGTGCGCCGGGCGTTAATCAACGCGGAGCTGGCGAGGCTGGCGACCCAGAACGAATGGGAAGGCATTGTCATCTACGGCGCGGTACGTCAGGTAGACGATCTGGCCGAGTTGGATATCGGTATCCAGGCGATGGCGGCGATCCCGGCCGGCGCAGCCAGCGAAGGGATTGGCGAAAGCGATATCCGCGTTAATTTTGGCGGCGTCACTTTCTTCTCCGGCGATCATCTTTACGCTGACAACACCGGGATTATTCTGGCGGAAGATCCGCTGGATATTGAATAATCTGGTTCTACCGCCAAACGTATTGAACGGCGAAAAGGGCGAAAGGCCGCCCTTTTCTGAAAGCGTCAGACTTCTTCCATTTTCCCTAACAGGGCCCGCAGGCGCTCCTGCCATACCGTCTGTTCTTCTTTCAACTGCTCGTTCTCGCGCACCAGCGCTTCACGGGAACTGGCGGCAGCCTGCACGTCCTGCGACAAGGCGTTGTTCTTCTCTTTCAGCTCTTCAATTTCCATTTGTAACAGCGTAATCGTATCAATCGCTTGCTGAACTTTCGCTTCCAGCTTTTCAAATACTTCAAATGACATTCTTCAAACCCCTTTTAATCGCAAGGCATAAATTCAGTTAACGCTGACCCACAGCGTCCGCGCGGTCGCTACACGACGACACGCCTGACGCGGTTGCCTGTTTAATACGCCCCTGGACGTAATCCGATGGTGGACCTGACAACAGGTTGACCATAACAGAATTGTATGTAGCCAATGTATCCCTGTCTAGCAGACATCCCACACAACCGAGAGTGTGACACCTTTTATTTACCACCACTATCAGCACAAACTGAAAAAGAACCTTAACCGCTTGCCGCCTGATTGCTTATGTTAAGAAATTTAACCTGGCGCTTAACATGAGACATGCGTTACCAACCATAAAAGGCTAGCGAACTAAGCGAATACGCTCATTTTCTTGACGAACAACACACATTTTAATTTCGATATTTCTCGTTTTCGAACATTAACGATAAATTCACACTATAAATACATCAAAGCAGGGAGCGCTGTATTCAATGTCCCCCTGTAAACCCACCACTCTGTACTCTAGCCAGTAGGAAAATAATTATGAGTCAACTAAAAAGTTCTACCCTCAAAGGCCAGTGTATCGCCGAATTTTTGGGCACCGGTCTGCTGATTTTCTTCGGCGTCGGCTGCGTCGCCGCCTTGGTATTGACAGGGGCCAGCTTCGGGCAATGGGAAATCAGCATCATCTGGGGTCTTGGGGTGGCGATGGCTATCTACCTGACCGCCGCGATTTCCGGCGCTCACCTCAACCCGGCCGTCACCATCGCCCTTTGGCTGTTTGCCTGTTTCGATCGCCGGAAAGTCGTGCCCTATATTCTGTCGCAGATCGCCGGCGCCTTCTGCGCCGCGGCGCTGGTCTACGGCCTGTATCACAACCTGTTCGTCGATTTTGAGCAGACGCATAACATGGTGCGCGGCAGCACGGAAAGCCTGAACCTTGCCGGTATATTCTCGACTTACCCCAATCCCCACATTTCCGTCGGGCAGGCGTTTTTGGTTGAAACCGTGATTACCGCCATCTTGATGTGTCTGATTCTGGCGCTGACCGACGATGGCAACGGTATTCCGCGCGGGCCGCTGGCTCCCTTGTTGATCGGTATTTTAATCGCGGTCATCGGCGCCTCCATGGGGCCGCTCACCGGGTTTGCGTTGAACCCGGCGCGTGACTTCGGCCCGAAATTGTTCGCCTTCCTGGCGGGCTGGGGAGAGGTCGCCTTTACCGGTGGACGCGATATCCCTTACTTCCTGGTGCCGATTTTTGGTCCGCTGGTCGGCGCCTGCCTCGGCGCGTTCGGCTATCGCGCTTTGATTGGCCGTCATCTGCCATGCGATGTGTGTCAGACCGACAGCGAAACGATGACACATACGGAAACCCGCTAAATTTAGCGTTACAGCGATCCTCCTTTTACGGTTAACCATTACAGGATTTGATTTATGAACCCGGAAAAAAAATATATCGTCGCTATCGATCAGGGTACGACCAGCTCCCGTGCCGTGGTACTGGATCACGATGCCAATATCGTCAGCGTCTCACAGCGTGAGTTCAGCCAAATTTATCCGAAAGCCGGCTGGGTAGAGCACGATCCGATGGAAATTTGGGCTTCGCAAAGCTCCACCCTGGTGGAGGTGCTGGCCAAGGCCGGCATCAATGCGGATGAAGTTGCCGGCATCGGTATCACCAACCAGCGCGAAACCGCCATCGTATGGGAAAAAGAGACCGGTAAACCCATCTACAACGCCATTGTCTGGCAGTGTCGCCGGACGGCGGAGATCTGCGAAAAACTGAAGAAGGACGGGCTGGAAGAATACGTTCGCAATACCACCGGACTGGTCGTCGACCCGTACTTCTCCGGCACCAAAGTGAAATGGATTCTGGATCACGTGGAAGGCTCGCGTGAACGCGCTCAGCGCGGCGAATTGTTGTTCGGTACGGTCGACACCTGGCTGATTTGGAAAATGACGCAGGGACGCGTTCACGTAACGGATTATACCAACGCATCCCGCACCATGCTGTTCAACATCCACACCCTGGAATGGGATGAGCGTATGTTGCAGGCGCTGGATATTCCACGTGCCATGCTGCCCGAGGTGCGTAGCTCTTCCGAAGTTTACGGGCAAACCAATATCGGCGGTAAAGGCGGCACGCGTATTCCGATTGCCGGTATCGCGGGCGACCAGCAGGCGGCGCTGTACGGACAGCTTTGCGTTCACCCGGGCATGGCGAAAAACACTTACGGCACCGGTTGCTTCCTGTTGATGAATACCGGCACCGACGCCGTGTTGTCGAAACACGGACTGTTAACCACCATCGCCTGCGGGCCGCGCGGCGAGGTCAACTATGCCCTGGAAGGTTCCGTTTTCGTCGGCGGCGCCTCCATTCAGTGGCTGCGTGATGAACTGAAGCTGATTGGCGAGTCGATGGATTCGGAATATTTCGCCACCAAAGTCAAAGACACCAACGGCGTTTATGTCGTTCCCGCCTTTACCGGACTGGGCGCGCCCTACTGGGATCCCTATGCCCGCGGCGCCATCTTCGGCCTGACCCGCGGCGTCAATGCGAATCACATTATCCGCGCAACGCTGGAATCGATCGCTTACCAAACCCGTGACGTACTGGATGCCATGCAGGCCGATGCTAATACCCATCTGAAAGCCCTGCGTGTAGACGGCGGCGCCGTCGCCAACAACTTCCTGATGCAATTCCAGTCCGATATTCTCGGCACGCGCGTTGAGCGCCCGGAAATCCGGGAAGTCACCGCGCTGGGCGCGGCGTTCCTGGCGGGTCTGGCAACCGGCTTCTGGAACGATCTCGATGAGGTGAAAAGCAAAGCCACGATTGAGCGTGAGTTCCGCCCCGGTATAGAAACGGTCGAACGTAACTACCGCTACAGCGGCTGGAAAAAAGCCGTCGCGCGCGCCCGTAACTGGGAAGAACACGACGAATAATCATTTGCGGGCGCGCCTGGCGCGCCCATTTTACCTCGGTGGAGCAGGGCCTTAGAAACCCAACCGACCGGAGAGAAGATCGCAACGACGAGCGTCGTCCGGGATGTTACAGCAAGCTGTTACCGCTTTCGTGATCGCACTCATGTCGATACGGAGGCAATTCGTCGCCGGAAATAATTCATGCAACAAAAGCCATGCAATCCGCAAAAATCGTACCGATAGGATAAACCGCCATACAATGGCGTATTGAAAAAACCAACTGTCATTTCACCAAGAATGTTACTTTCGTCGCCTGTCGGTAACAGGCTTCACATTTCATCGCTCTACGGTGCATAATCCCACTTTATTGTTACGCTATTCCTTCAGGTCGCTCCCTGCATGAAAAATCAACGCGTCACGTTACAGGACATCGCACAATTGTCCGGCGTCACCAAGATGACGGTTAGCCGTTACCTTCGCACGCCGGATAAAGTTGCGCCTGAAACCGCCAAACGCATTGCCCAGGTGATGGTCGAGGTCAATTACAGCGACGAGAATCAGAAAGAAAGTAAGCCGCCCGTCCTTGCGCCCCGTCTTGGCATACTGGTTCCTTCCTTTAATAACCAAATATTTTCCGATCTGCTGGCAGGGATCGAATCGGTAACGTCGGCCAATGGTTATCAAACGTTAGTCGTGAACTATGACTACGACAAAAACCGTGAAGAAGAGCAGATTATCAGCCTGTTATCGTGTCAAATTTCCGGTTTGATTCTGACCGACTCTGAACATACGCTGCGCGCCAACAAATTTTTGGATTCGGCGGAAATTCCGGTTGCTCAGGTTATGGATCTGGAACCGCTTGCCGGTCGCATTGTGGTGGGATTTAACAACTATCAAGCGGCGTATGATATGACAGGCGCGCTTTTAGCCAGCGGGAAACGTCATATCGTTTACTTCGGCTCCATGTCGGATATTCGCGACCGCAAGCGCTATCAGGGTTATAGCCAGGCGATGCAGGATGCGGGTCTGTCCCCGATGCAAATCACCCCGAATAAGGTTTCCTCGGTGTCGATCGGCTCCGGCATGCTGGCGCTGGTGCGCCAGATGTATCCACAGGTGGACGCGATTTTCTGTACCAATGATGATATTGCCGTTGGCGTGTTACAGGAATGCCTGCGCCTGTCTATTGCGGTTCCGGCACAGATGGCGATATCCGGTTTTCATGGTCTGGACATCGGCCAGGCCACAACGCCGGCCATTGCCAGCGTCGTCACCCCGCGCTTTGAAATGGGTAAAGTGGCGACGGACATTTTAATTAAAAAAATCAATAAACTCCCCACCATAGAGTACGTCGATCTCCATTATCGGCTTTCTCTTGGCGGAACGCTCTGAACCGACTGCAAAGCAATCGCCGGCGGTGGCCGCTCCCCCTTTCCATGATTTTTTCTGTCTGATGGCGACGCGCTGTAAGAATAATTGCAGCGCCGATCACGTTACCGGTAACATCTTTTTTTAACATTATTTACAGTGATCCGAATCACAAACCTGAAACCGAAAAACAGGTCTCATATTTGCATCGGTCAACAACAGAGTATTGCGTTATTTTTTGACGAATAAAAGAGATCATTAACAGCACATCAGGGTAGCGGTTATTTACTACCTTAATTAAAAAAGAACATTATTTCTGAAAATAAAATCAGAGGATAACATGTGGATTTTAATTTTAAAAATCCGCCGTTCTTTTTTTATCTGAAATGCAACGCATATTTGAAAATATTATTTTAAATTAAACAGGTAACCATGATGACAATTAAAAAATTGGCGGTCCGACGTTGGTGGTATTTAATGCCCATCATATTTATTACCTATAGTCTGGCCTATCTCGATCGGGCTAATTATGGATTTGCGGCGGCTTCCGGCATTGAAGTCGATTTAGGCATTACAAAAGGAACGTCCTCTTTAATTGGCGCGCTTTTTTTCCTGGGCTATTTTTTCTTTCAGGTGCCGGGGGCAATATATGCGGTAAAGCGAAGCGTGCGGAAATTAATTTTCTTCAGTCTGATCTTATGGGGAGTTTGCGCGGCCGCTACCGGTCTGGTCAGTAATATTCCGATGCTGATGGTGATCCGTTTTATCCTCGGCGTGGTGGAAGCCGCGGTTATGCCGGCGATGCTGATTTATATCAGTACCTGGTTTACCAAAGCCGAACGTTCTCGCGCCAATACCTTCCTGATTTTGGGAAATCCGGTTACGGTTCTGTGGATGTCAATTGTCTCAGGATACCTGATCAACGCCTACGGCTGGCGCGAAATGTTCATCATTGAAGGCGCGCCGGCTATTATCTGGGCCTTCTGCTGGTGGATTCTGGTACGGGATAAACCCGCCGACGTGTCATGGTTGAGCGCACAGGAAAAAGCCGATTTACAGGCGGTGATGGACAGCGAGCAGAAAAATATCAAACCCGTGCGTAACTATGGCGAAGCGCTGCGTTCACGCAATGTCATTATGCTCTGCGCCGTACACGCTTTATGGAGTATTGGTGTTTATGGTTTCATGATGTGGATGCCATCGATTATCAAATCCGCCGCGTCGATGGATATCGTTTCAGTTGGCTGGCTGTCGGCGCTGCCTTATTTTGCCGCCATTGTCACGATGCTGACCGTTTCGTGGCTGTCGGATAAAATGCAGAACCGCAAATTGTACATCTGGCCGTTGTTGCTGATTGCCTCCGCGGCTTTCTTTACCTCCTACTCAATAGGCAATCACCATTTCTGGCTTTCCTATGCGTTGCTGGTTATCGCCGCAGCCTGTATGTATGCCCCATACGGCCCGTTCTTTGCCCTGATTCCCGAATTGCTGCCGAAAAACGTCTCTGGCGTATCCATCGGATTGATTAATAGTTTCGGCGCACTGGGCGCTTTCCTGGGCGCCTGGCTGGTGGGCTATCTGAATGGCCTTACCGGCAATCCGAGCATGTCATACAGTTTTATGGCCGTCGCGCTCTTGCTTTCGGTGGTGATCATGACCAAAGTTCGTGCGCCCGCTCAGGAAAATCCCGCGATGCCCGTTACAAAGGAAAGCCTTACCCAACGTTAATCGCCGCTATCCGTGCCGTTCCGGCGGCACGGACAACGCCTGGTTCGCCCGCACGGCAGATAGCCGCGCGGCCGCCCGGATCTGTCCGCTGCTTGTCATTTTACGCTTCCCGCCATCGGGTGTGATAAAATCTTCGCCCACCAACTCCCTTCCCCGATTAACAACAGACAGGTATCCATGAAACGTGAATTAGCCATCGAATTCTCACGCGTCACTGAAGCGGCCGCGCTGGCAGGCTATAAATGGTTAGGCCGCGGCGACAAAAACGCCGCCGACAATGCGGCGGTACAGGCAATGCGTATTATGCTCAATCAGGTCAATATCAATGGTCGGATTGTCATTGGCGAAGGCGAAATTGATGAAGCGCCGATGCTATTTATCGGCGAGCAGGTCGGCACCGGTCAGGGCGATACGGTAGATATCGCCGTCGATCCGATTGAAGGCACGCGCATGACCGCCATGGGGCAGGCTAATGCGCTGGCGGTGCTGGCCGTTGGCGAAAAAGGGGCTTTTCTGCATGCGCCCGACATGTATATGGAAAAACTGATTGTCGGCCCTGAAGCCAAAGGCGTGATTGATTTGGCGCTTCCGCTGGCGGACAACCTGCGCAATGTAGCCCGAAAAATGAATAAACCGCTCAGCCGGTTAACGGTCATCACGCTGGCCAAACCACGTCATGACGCGATAATCGCCGAGATGCAGCAGTTAGGGGTAAAAGTCTTCGCCATCCCGGACGGGGACGTTGCCGCCTCCATTCTGACCTGCATGCCGGACAGCGAAGTCGATGTGCTGTACGGCATTGGCGGCGCGCCGGAAGGCGTTATCTCCGCAGCGGTGATTAGAGCGCTCGACGGCGACATGCAGGGCCGCCTGTTGCCTCGCCATCAGGTTAAAGGCGACAGCGAAGAGAACCGCCGTATCGGTATCGACGAGCTGGCGCGCTGCCAACAAATGGGGATTGAAGCCGGAAAAGTGTTGCAACTCAGCGATATGGCGCGCAATGACAACGTGGTCTTCTCCGCCACCGGCATCACCAAGGGCGATCTGTTGGAAGGCATCTCGCGCAAAGGCAATATCGCCACCACCGAAACGCTGCTGATCCGCGGTAAATCACGCACCATCCGCCGTATCCAATCCACGCATTATCTCGATCGTAAAGATCAGGCGTTGCATGATTTTCTGCTTTAAGGCGATGGTGAACGCCTCCGCATCAACCGGCTGAATTGTTTCACAGTTGTTAATAAATAGCGTATCTTAGTGGCGGCCAATTACTGGCCGCGCTGACGCGACGTAGATATCGTCAGACGCTGTAATTCACAGTACCGCCATAGAGACAGGAGCACAGAACGATGGCTGAATGGGTGACAGGCAAGGTTATTCAGGTGGAAAATTGGACAGAGAGCCTGTTCAGTATCCGGGTTCATGCCCCCACCGCGCCCTTCACTGCCGGGCAGTATGCCAAACTGGCGCTGGATGTAGAGGGCGAGCGCGTTCAGCGCGCCTATTCCTATGTCAACGCGCCCAGCGACCATAATCTTGAGTTCTATCTGGTTAACGTCCCTGAAGGGAAATTAAGCCCTCGTTTACACGCACTGCAACCCGGGGCCGACATCATGATAACCAAAGAGGCCGCGGGCTTTTTTGTGCTGGATGAGATCCCGCCGTGCGAAACCCTGTGGATGCTGGCAACCGGCACCGCCATTGGCCCTTTTCTTTCCATTTTGCAGGAAGGCAAAGATCTGGCGCGCTTTAAAAACATTGTGCTGGTTCATGCCGCCCGCTTTGCCCGTGACTTAAGCTATCTGCCGCTGATGCAGCAGTTGCAACAGCGCTACAACGGTCAACTGCATATTCAAACGGTAGTCAGCCGCGAGGAAGAAACCGGTTCGTTGACCGGCCGCATCCCTGCCCTGATCGCCAACGGCACGCTTGAATCCGCCGTGGGTTTATCCATGGATGCGCAGACCGGTCACGTCATGCTGTGCGGTAATCCGCAAATGGTGCGCGATACCCAGCAAATATTGAAAGAAGAACGGCAAATGACCAAACATCTGCGTCGCCGGCCCGGCCATATCACCAGCGAACACTACTGGTAATGACTCTTCAGCGGCGGAATCTTAACGGTTCCGCTTGCGGCCCAAAACGATTGTCGCCGGCGGTGCCGGCAAAAACGCCGCAGTCGAGAAACACCATCACGCAAATTAACGTGGGAATAAAACGGCCGATGCCCCACTGCCAGATAGATGGCAGCATCGACCAGTTACCGGCGGCCAGGATCCATGCCACTATCAACAATAGCGCCCACCAGCCGCTTTTATTACGATCGTGCAGGCGTTTTACCACTATCGCCGACGTTGGCCACAGCAACGCCACGATAGCGAACGCGGTGGATTGCGTATCCAGCCAGTTCTGTCCGGCCAACGTAAACAGCACCATCAACAGCGCCAGCCAGACGCCAAGCCAAATCCAGAAATCACGGCGGCCAATCCGGCCTTTAAATGAGAAACACCATTGTTGTAGCGTCATTAAATACAGAACCCTGAATTGCCATTTAAGCTTCGCCGAGTTTACCCTAACAGGGCGCAACGCCAGCAATCTTTATGTGAATTTTGACAAGCGCTCACGAATACCGCTTTAATCTGACGTATCGTCGTTACCGCCACTGTTGGCCCAATTTAAAATTCACCTGATAAAATGTATCCATGATAAGAAAAAGCCTCGTCTCCCTGTTTATCCTGCCCGCACTGGCGCTGTCTCCTCCCGGCGCATGGTCTGATCCGATTTTTCCGCCGAAAACGCCGGTTGCCGCGCCTTATCTGTTGGTGGGCGCGCCGACCTTCGACCAGACGATTGTGCAGTTTCGCACGCGTTATAACCTGAGTAACCCGACGCTGCCGATTGGCGAGTTTCGGGTGGTCGATACCGGCCACCACTCCACGCTGCTGACCCGTGCCGCCAGTAAAATCAACGATCGCCTGTATGCGTCAACTGCATTGGAGAGAGGAACGGGTAAAATCAAAACGCTGCAAATCACCTGGCTGCCGCAGCCGGAGGATACGGAAACAGAAGCCCGGCGAACGCAGGCCGTTCATTATATGGCGGCGCTGTCGCGGGCTTTTGTGCCTTCGCTGACGGAAGAACAGAGCATCAAAAAAATCAACGAACTGCTGGCGGAAGGTAAAGGGCAGCGTTTTTACCAGCAAACGGAAGGCGCTTTGCGCTATGTCGTGGCGGACAACCAAGAAAAGGGGCTAACTTTTGCTGTTGAACCGATTAAGCTAACGCTATCCGAACCGTGATCGACAGAGGAATTAATGACGAAAAACCGAGCCACGGCAACATTTCGTCTTTATACTGTTGCTAGTTCAAACTGCCGTCCGGCAGTAAAATTTTGATTCATTCGCTATTCCGCCTGGAGGAAAAAAAATGCGACATCCATTAGTTATGGGTAACTGGAAACTGAACGGTAGTACCGACATGGTCATTGAACTGATTGCCGGCCTGCGTCATGAATTGAGCGCGGTTGACGGCTGCGGCGTCGCCATCGCCCCACCGGCAATCTATCTGGATCAGGCCAATCACCAACTGGCCGGTAGCCGTATCGCGCTGGGCGCGCAAAACGTAGACGTGAATCTTTCCGGCGCCTTTACCGGTGAGACCTCTGCCGCCATGCTGAAAGATATCGGTGCGAAATACATTATCATCGGTCACTCGGAACGCCGTACTTATCACAAAGAAAGCGATGAGTTCATTGCTAAAAAATTCGGCGTCCTGAAGGAAACCGGTTTGATCCCCGTTCTGTGTATCGGTGAAAGCGAAGCTGAAAATGAAGCCGGTCAGACTGAAGCCGTCTGCGCCCGTCAACTGGACGCGGTGCTGAATACGCTGGGCGCCAAAGCGTTTGAAAACGCGGTGATCGCCTACGAACCTATCTGGGCTATCGGCACCGGCAAGTCCGCCACGCCGGCTCAGGCTCAGGCGGTTCACAAATTCATCCGCGATCACATCGCTAAACAGGATAAGGCGGTTGCTGAACAAGTTATTATTCAGTACGGCGGTTCCGTTAACGCGTCCAACGCGGCGGAGCTGTTTACCCAGCCGGATATCGATGGCGCGCTGGTTGGCGGCGCATCGCTGAAAGCGGACGCTTTCGCGGTGATCGTGAAAGCCGCGGCGGAAGCCAAACGCGGTTAACCCTATCCCCTAAAGCGTAAAAGGCTCCCTGCAACAGCAGGGAGCCTTTTTTATCGCCGTCGATATTATTCCCCGCGGATTGCGGGAATTTGCTGGGTAATGCAGTGAATGTTGCCGCCGCCCAGCAGGATTTCACGGGCCGGCACCCCGCTTATCGTATAGTCCGGGAACATTTGCTGTAACAGGTCGCGGGCAATACCATCGGTACGCGCATCCAGCAGCGGGAAGATAATTTGCTGGTTGCTGATCAGGAAGTTGACATAGGAACCGGCCAGACGCGCGCCGGCAAGACGTTCAACCGCATTGCCGATATCCACGCCCCGCGCTTCTTCCGGAGTCGTATACAACGGCCCCGGCGCCGGCAGTTTCCAGATTTTCAGTTGGCGGCCCTGGGCATCCTTAACGGCGGAAAGCACCTGCCAGGCAGCCTGTGAACGCGCATATTGCGGATCGTTTTCGTCATCCGTCCAGTGCAGCGCCACTTCGCCCGGCCGCACAAAGCAACACATATTGTCGATGTGGCCGTCGGTTTCGTCGTTATAAACCCCCTCCTCCAGCCAGATAATCGTCGAGACGCCGAGATAATCACGCATCAGTTGTTCGATCTGCGCCTTACTCAGCTGCGGGTTGCGGTTGGGATTCAACAGACACTCCGCCGTGGTCAGCAATGTCCCTTCGCCGTCGGTATGAATCGAGCCGCCCTCCAGAATCAGAGGGGCTTCATAACGCGCGTCTTGATGATAAGCCAGCACCTGCGCGGCAACCTTTTCATCCTGGCGCCAGTCTTCATACAGACCGCCGAGTTCACCGCCCCAGGCGTTGAACCGCCAGTCGATGCCCCGCCGTTCTCCGGCCTGATTCAGCACCATCGTCGGGCCGGTATCGCGCATCCAGGCGTCGTCGCTTTCCATTTCAACCAGCGTGACGTTAGCGGGCATGATACGTTTGGCGTCATCCCTATAACGGGCAGGCACGCCCATGATCACCGGCGTTTTCCGCGCAATGGTTTCTGCTACCTGCGCAAAGGTTTTCTGCGCCGGCAGAGCATCATCCCGCCAGTTATCCCGGCGATAAGGCCACAGCATCCACACGGCATCCTGTGGCGCCCATTCGGCCGGCATGACAAAACCGTCCTGATACGGCGTGGTCAATTGTGACATCAATTATCTCCGCGTCTTGCCGTCGGAACTGGCGATGGCGCCGTACATGTCCGGGCGACGATCGCGAAACAGTCCCCATGACGCGCGCTGCGCGGCAATGGCGTCTAAATCAAAGGTATGCACCAGTACGGTTTCATCGGTTTTGTTGGCTTGTTCCACCAGCGCGCCGGTTTGATCGGCGATGAAAGAGGAGCCGTAAAACGTCATTTCCAGGCCGTCGATGTATTTACTGGCTTCGGTGCCAATCCGGTTGGAGGCAATCACCGGCACCAGATTGGCGGCGGCGTGACCCTGCTGAACGCGAGTCCAGTGCGGTTGGCTGTCGATATCCGGATACGCCGGTTCCGAGCCGATGGCGGTTGGGTAGAAAATCAGCTCGGCGCCCTGCAACGCCAGGCAACGCGCGGTTTCCGGGAACCATTGATCCCAGCAGATGCCGACGCCGATTTTCGCATAGCGCGTCTGCCAGACTTTAAAACCGCTATCGCCGGGGATAAAGAACTGCTTCTCCTGATACGCCGGCCCATTGGGAATATGGGTTTTACGGTACAGATCGAGCACCGAACCGTCGGCGTCGATCACCACCAGCGAGTTGTAGTAAGCATTATTGGCGCGTTCGAAAAAGCTCAACGGCAGAACCACTTCCAGCTCGGCCGCCAGCGCGGAGAAATGTTTAATCAGCGGGCTGGTTTCCAGTTCCTGCGCCAGAGCATAGTGTTCCGGGCTCTGGTCGATACAGAAATAGGGCGCGGCGAACAGCTCCTGAATCAGGATCACCTGCGCCCCTTTGGCATGGGCTTGCCGCACCAGCTTTTCGGCATTCTCAATATTCCTCGGCAAATCCCAGGAACACGCCATTTGTGTGGCGGCAACGGTAACTTTTGTCATGCGAAAACCTCAATAATAGCTATTTATACCCGCCGTCTTTTACCAGGCGGATATCAGCAGTTAGCACTATCACGCAGTTGCACCCAACGGGCGCGACCATAACGAGTTTAGGTCAACAAGCCTTCTAATGCGCGGACGGAAACACCTAGTCAGCGATTCACCGAAATGACACGCGCATTATGCCAGTTAAGGGCGTTTGCGTGCTATCTCAATGAACCTTCAGTTCCAGAAGAATCAATTGATCCGGCTTCCCCAATCCCGACGTGGTGTCGCCGGTCTGCGATCGTTAAAAAAAACCCCCGTAAAAACGGGGGTCGGTCGACAAACGGTAATTTCACCTTGCAGGCGGGACAGGCAGCGTCCGGCGCAGGCGAACTCAGGCTGTGGGCTTAGAACAGCTTCTTAGCCGTTTCCAGCCAGTCGCCCTTGAAAGGACGCTTCATATTCTCGATGGCATCGACGATGTCGTGGTGCACCAGCTTTTCATTCTGGATACCGACACAGCGGCCGCCGTAGCCTTGCAGCAGCAGGTCAATGGAATACGCGCCCATGCGGGAAGCCAGAATACGATCGTAGGCGACCGGAGAACCGCCGCGCTGAATATGCCCCAGCACCGTGGCGCGCGTTTCGCGACCGGTTTCTTTCTCAATATATTTCGACAGTTCGTCAATGTTGCAAATGTGCTCGGTAATCGCCACGATAGCGTGTTTTTTACCCTTCTCGATCCCAACCTTGATTTCCTGAACCAGATCTTCCGGGCTAAATTCCACTTCCGGCAGGACGATAAACTCACAACCGCCGGCAATCGCCGCGGCCAGCGTTAAATCGCCGCAATGACGCCCCATCACTTCGACAATGGAAATACGCTGGTGTGATGAAGAGGTATCACGCAGGCGGTCAATCGCCTCCAGCACCGTTTCCAGCGCGGTGAAGTAACCAATGGTGTAGTCAGTACCCGCGACGTCGTTATCGATCGTGCCGGGTAAACCGATGCAAGGAAAACCCATTTCCGTCAGACGCTTGGCACCCATGTAGGAACCATCGCCACCGATAACCACCAGTGCGTCAATCCCCCGGGCTTTCATATTCTGAATGGCGACTTCACGCACTTTTTCATCGCGGAATTCAGGGAAACGCGCCGATCCGAGGAAAGTACCGCCGCGGTTGATCATGTCTGATACGCTATAGCGATCCAACTGAACCATCCGATTCTCATACAACCCCAGATAGCCATCATAGATACCAAAAACTTCCAACCCTTCTGTCAGTGCACAACGAACCACGCCACGAATCGCCGCATTCATGCCTGGGGCATCACCACCGCTCGTCAACACTCCAATTCTTTTAATCATGACAACCTCTGGACTTGTAGATGTAATTTCGCAGGATTTTTCTATCACATATCGGCCGTCGCCTTTTAGTCGACGGCAACCCTAATCTTTTGTAGGCATATTATATCAAATACCCATAGCTGAATTGATTCAGGTCAGACTAAATTGCGCAATAATTTTTCACAGCCATCACGTTTTAAGCATAAATTGACCAAAAGCAATATCAGTCAATCACCGGGCTATATATTCAATAGCCCTCGCTGCGTTTCCGGCACCGTCGAAACCGGATCCTGATGGATAATAATATCGGAACCGGGAAACCGACTGAGCAGCGCTCGCTCTATGTCGTCGGCAATCTGATGCGATTCAACCAGCGGCAATGAATCGTCCATTTCCAGGTGCAACTGGATAAACCGGGTAGGCCCGGAGCGACGGGTGCGTAAATCGTGCGCGCCACGGATGCCCGGCCAACCCGATATAATCTTGACGATCGCCTCGCGCTCCTCATTGGGCAACGCGCGATCCAGCAAAGACTGCACCGCTTCGTATCCCATACGTAACGCACTGTACAGAATATAGATACCGATGCCCAACGCAAACAGCGCATCCGCATGGGTGATGCCTTTCCAGCTTAACACCAGCGCCAGCAGAATCGCCCCATTCATCAACAGGTCGGACTGGTAGTGAAGCATATCCGCCCGCACCGCCTGACTATAGGTTCGTTTGACCACCCAGCGCTGAAATGACACCAGTAACAAGGTCGACACTAAAGCAATAACGGTTACGCCTATCCCCACCTCCGGCGCATGCAGCGTCTGAGGCGCGAGAGTATGTTGCAATCCCATCAAAATAAGGAACACGGCGGAACCGGAAATGAACATACTCTGCGCCAGCGCAGCCAGCGACTCCGCTTTTCCGTGACCGAAAGTATGTTCGGGATCGGCGGGCTGAAGCGAATAACGAACCACCAGAAGATTCACCAGCGATGCGCCGATATCGACCAATGAGTCCACCAGCGATGCCAGTAAACTTACCGAACCGGTGTACCACCAGGCAAACATTTTCATTATAAACAACAGAAGCGCTACGGTTGTCGCGCCAAACGCCGCCATCGTCACCAAACGTGCATACTGTGAACTCATCACGATCTCACTTAACACAAGAACATATCAGTTCATCACGGTATTGTTTAAAGCCTGAGCGTAACGCCTGAAGATAAAAACACACCACGCCAGCGCAATCAACGCCAGCACCGCGCCGATAAACCCGATTTCCGTCAGATTCAGGCGGGTAATCACCTGATTGCCGAGCAACGCGCCAGCGCCGATGCCAATATTATAAATACCGGAAAACAGCGACATGGCGACATCGGTCGCATCGGGGGCCAACGTCAGGACTTTGACCTGCATACTCAGCCCTATCGCCATGATCGCCGCGCCCCAGGCGCAACATACCAGCGACAGGCTGGCGCTGCTGAATGACAGCGGCAACAGCAGCAGCAGGCATAGCGACAACAGCGCGATAGCCGAAATCATAAAACCCGAAGGATATTTGTTGCTGTATTGGCTGAATAGTATGCTGCCGATAATCCCGGCGCCACCGAATAAAAGCAACAGTGCGGTAATAAATTCATCGCTCATCAACGCCACCTTTTGCACAAAGGGTTCGATGTAGCTGTAAGCGGTAAAATGCGCGGTGACAACCACGACGGTTAAACCATAAACGCAGAGCAGCGCGGGCCGTTTAAGCAGCTCAGGCAGGCTTTTTAACGATCCGGCGTGACTGCTGGGGAGTTCAGGCAACAGTTTCATCATGACCAGCATAATTACGCCGGCGACAACGCCAATCAGCGCAAACGTGATCCGCCACCCCAAATACTGACCAATCACCCGCCCTAGCGGCAGGCCCAGAACCATAGCCAGCGCGGTTCCGGTAGCCAGCAAACTCAACGCCTGCGCCTTTTTATCCTTGGGCGCCAGACGCACCGCTAAAGACGCCGTGATCGACCAGAAAACCGCGTGAGCCAACGCCACGCCAATGCGGGAGATCACCAGGATCCAAAAATTCCACGCCAAAGCGGATAGCAGATTACTGACCGCAAACAGAATAAAAATTTTAATCAGCAGGCGCCTGCGTTCCATATTGCTGGAAAGCAACATACAGGGCAACGACATCAGCCCGACGACCCAGGCATAGATAGTAATGATGAGTCCCACCTGCGCAGCGTTCATCGAAAAGCTGGCGGCGATATCGGACAGCAAGGCGACGGGGGCAAATTCGGCGGTATTGAAAATGAATGCAGCCAGGGAAAGGCTGACAACTCGCAACCAAGCGATCGATCTGGGAGAACGGGTCATTTATGTTGATATCGAAAGTTAAAATAAAAGAATGCGCAAATCGGCTCGGTGAGGGGATTACGCGGAGCGCCAAGACTAATGGGAAAGTATGACGCTAAGGTGCAAAAGTGTAAAACTGAAATCCACCGTCGGTTTTTCCTAACTATCCAAACACTGCGCCCCAGACGCGAGATACCCGCGTCTGGGGCCTCATATTACTGTAGTTTCAACGTATGAATGATGCTTTCCGCTTCACTCTGGGCCTGCTGCTGGTTATCCGCCGGGAGCGTAATTTGCAGCGTCAACAGATGATCGGCCACCTTACCCAGCACAACGGACGAATAGGCCTGCTGGCCGCTACTGGTAATGATGCTGTCCAACTGCTGCAATTTCTGCCCGTCCACCTCAATGGTTTTATTGGTCACCACCTGAAGATTGGCGTCGCGCGTACGCTGCTGGTCTTCCAGACGCTGGGTCAGCACGGTCAGCTCTTCAGTGGTATTGTCGCCCAAAATCACGATCGCCGCTTTTTGCCCGCTCTCATTGGCATAAACGTGCATATTATTGGTCTGTGTACCCAGCTTACCGCTTTGGTCTTTCATATCGGCCGGCAGGGTAAAGGTGACCTTGCCGGACAGCAGTTCGATGTGCTGACCGGCTGATGCTTCCGCCGCCGGCGTGTCCTGTGCCGGTGTTTTCGCGACGTCTTCCGTTTTGCCGTCACAGGCGGCGAGCATGACAACCAACGCACTCATTGCGAGGTATTTCACTACATTCGGCATAGGGTTCCCTTTCTCTTTGGTTAGAACAGATGAAAAACATTATCGCACGCTATTCGGTCGGCAAAACAAGCAGTTTGTTGTCACAAGCCATAAACCCGACCATACGGAACAGTGGCGACAAAATACCTAGCGACGGCTTGCCGCGGACTGATAAGCGCCGCCGAGCGGCAGTTCACTCAGGCGTTTCAGCACCATATTCAGCATAATCCCATACATAGGCAGGAAGAAAAGCAAGCTGATCAACAGCTTGAAAGTATAGTCCACCAGCGCGATTTCAACCCAGTTCGCGGCCATAAAGGGATCGGTGCTGCGGTAAAATGCAATAAAGAAAAAGGCCAGCGTATCACTGAAGTTGCCAAATACGGTGGATACCGCCGGCGCCACCCACCAGGCGTTGCGCTGACGCAACCGGTTGAAAACGTGAACATCCAGAATCTGCCCCAATACGTACGCCATAAAGCTGGCGCAGGCGATGCGGGCCACCACGATATTGAGCTGCCCGAGCGAAGCGAATGACTGCCACTCTCCCTGATAAAACAGGGCTGAAACCCAATAGGAAATCAGCAATGCGGGCACCATTACGGTCAGAATGATACGACGCGCCAGCGGCGCGCCGAAAATCCGCACGGTCAGATCGGTCGCCAGAAAAATAAACGGAAAGGTGAAAGCCCCCCAGGTGGTATGAAAACCGAAAATCGATACCGGGAGCTGCACCAGATAATTACTGGAAGTAATGATCAGAATGTGGAATAACGAAAGCCAAACCAGCGCCGTCAGCCGCTGTCGGGGAGTAAAACGATACATAATGTGACCTTTTTGGTTATTGGGGTGAGGGAACCCAAAAAATAACGTTGAAAAACGCTCCTGGCGTTTTTTTATGGCGGGCTATCCCTGCCCGCCACCCATGAGGGCCGCCGCAAGCGGCGTTGAAAAACGCTCCTGGCGTTTTTTTATGGCAGGCTATCCCTGCCCGCCACCCATAGGGCCGCCGCAAGCGGCGTTGAAAAACGCTCCTGGCGTTTTTTTATGCGGCGCGGGCGCATAATACGCATTTATGCCGGCAATGCAATGGTTGTTTTTTGCGCAAACGTTGTCGTGACTTGCGTCGGGAAATCCCCAGCGTAAACTAAGGCGGTTTTCCTTATTGCCATTCATTACAGAGAACGTTGATGACCGATCCTTTTGCCAATCCCGATAAAACCCTTGATGCCCAGGGACTGCGCTGCCCCGAACCGGTGATGATGGTGCGCAAAACGGTACGCCAGATGGAAACCGGACAAACGTTACTGGTTATTGCCGACGATCCCGCAACGCTGCGTGATATTCCCGGTTTCTGCCGCTATATGGAACATGATCTCTTAGCGCAGGTGACCGGGCAGTTACCCTATCGTTATTTACTGCGCAAAGGCGGTAACGCATAACGCCCCGCCGGCAGGGCGTCAGATCCTGATTAATCCTGCCTTCTGAGCAACCGGAGCGCATTGAGCGTGACCAGCGCCGTGGCGCCGGAGTCCGCCAACACCGCCAGCCACAGGCCGGTAATCCCCATGATGCTGGTGATCAGAAACAACGCTTTCAGCCCCAGAGCGAGAGCAATGTTCTGGCGAATATTATGATATGTCGCCCTCGACAGCCGGATCATGACCGCCAATCCGTCCAGACGACTGTGGGTTAGCGCGGCGTCGGCCGTTTCCAGCGCCACGTCAGTGCCGCTGCCCATGGCAATACCGATGGTCGCCGCTTTCATCGCCGGCGCATCGTTGATGCCATCCCCCACCATCGCCGTTGGCTGCTGCCGATTAAGTTCGCTGACCGCCCTGACCTTATCGGCAGGCAGCAAACCGGCCCGGTAATCAATCCCCAACTCGCCGGCGATAGCGGCCGCCGCCCTGGGGTTGTCGCCCGTCAGCATAATGCAACGGATATTCAGCGCCTGTAGTCTGCCCAGCGCGGATACGGCATCATGGCGCAGCGTATCCCGCAGCGCCAGCAAACCAAGCACGCTGCCGTCTTGCTGCACAACCACCACGGTTTTTCCTTCCTGCTCCAATGCGTCAACGCGTTGTTGCCAGTCCGTATTCAGCGTCCCCGCCGCCAGCTTGGCCGGCGAACTGACCTGAAGACGTTTACCCGCAATCATGCCCTCGACGCCGACGCCCGCCAGCGTCCGGCGGTTGTCCGCGACGGGCAGAAACGCGCTCGCCGCCAGCGCCCGTTGCACGATGGCTTTCGCCAGCGGATGGTGCGATCCTGATTCCACGGCTGCGGTACGCGCCAGCAATGACGTCTCGCTGATGCCTGTCGCGGGTAAAATATCGGTAACCTGCGGCCTGCCTTCGGTTAAGGTGCCGGTTTTATCAAAAGCGACGGTACGGATGCCGCCCAGCGATTCCAACGCCGCGCCGCCCTTAATCAGCGCCCCCTGACGGGTAGCCGCCGCCAAACCGGAGGTGATCGCGGCCGGCGTGGAAATCACCAGCGCGCAGGGACAGCCAATCAGCAACAGCGTCAACCCGCGGTAAATCCACTCCTGCCAGGGTTGCGCCAGTAATAAGGGCGGTATCAGAATAACCAGCAACGACAGCAGCATGATGGCCGGGGTGTAATAACGGCTGAAACGGTCGAGGAAACGCTCTATCGACGCCCGACGCTCTTCCGCTTCTTCTATCAATTGCAAAATGCGGTCAATCGCGCTATTGCCCGGCTGAGAAACCACCCGCAACTGCGCCATCCGGTCGACACACAGGCTACCCGCCGCCACCTTATCGCCCTGCTCCCGTTCAACGGGAATCGACTCCCCGGTCAACGCACTTTCATCAAAACTGGCTTCCGATGTGAGCAGTTGCGCATCGGCCGGCAGCCGACCGCCGGGAGCGACTTCAATCACATCGCCGGGAGACAGGCTGGCGACGGACACCCGAACACGCCGTTCATTTCTGATCACCGTGGCGTCTTCGGGGAGCAGCGCCATTAGCGCGGTCACGCCGCGCCGCGCACGGTTGGCCGCATAAGATTCCAACTGTTCGCCCAGCATAAACAGCAACAAAATAACCGTGGCTTCCGTGGTGGCGCCGATCAGCAACGCGCCGACAGAGGCCACGCTCATTAATGTTTCAATCGCGAAAGGCGTACCCGAGCGGATAAGCTGTAGCGCTTTTTTCAGGATCGGAATGAGTCCGACCACGGTGGTGGCGATAAACGCAATTTGGCCGCCTGACACGCTCACCAGCGAGAGACCCCAACTGGCCGCCGTCAGCGATGCAAAAAGCGCCAGAAAGCCGTACTCATCGACAAAACGACGTGAATCAGGAGAAAGGGGAGTTTGCGGCGCGATATCCTGCAAAGTAAAGCCGATCTGACCAACGGCATGTCGTACCTGTGTCCGGACATCGTCACGGGCATCGACAACCAGTTTTTCGGTTGCGAACAGCACTCTGGCCTGCTCTATTCCGGTAAGTTTTCTTACTGCGTTTTCAATTTTACGCGCGCACCCGGGGCAGTCCATTCCGCTGATTTTCCAGCTAAACCGCTGATGCAACGAAGGTCGGTCGCCGTCGGGGTCGTCGGAATCGGCATTATCGCCACTTTCCGACAGGCTTTGATCCGGGCCGCGGCCGGTATCGGCGACGGCAGCCGCAGTATGTTTTACCGAACAGCAGTTTTTTTCCGCGCCTGATGATTGACGGGCATGTTCATGGCAGCAGGCGGCTTTCCCCGCGCTGGGATGATGGTGCTGATGAGAATGCATATCTTCCTCCCGTGTTGATGATAGTGATTCTCATCGGAAACTTTACACCGTCATATCAGGCTAATCCAGCGTTTCACCTACCCGCCGGCATTAAAAATACAGCGAACGAACGATTAAGAAATGGCCGCCGAAATAACAGGCCGCCACAATGGCCTGATGGGCGCGAAAATTAATGCGGTAATGGTGAATAAGCCAGGCCGCATGGGCGATAAACAGCAACGCGCTGCCCGCCAGCAACGAGAAGTTATAGTCCGTTCCGAGAGCAAAATAACGCTCGCCGGCAATCCAGACCATCAGGGCGGTCATAATGATAAACGCGCATACCGGCCAGCGCTGCGCGTCCAGGCGGCTCCAGATAATCACCATCAACACGGCGGCCAGAATGATCAGCGCCAGCGCCAGCGGCCAGAAAAACGTGAGCGTCATCTGGCCGGTGAAAAAACTCACCGTATACAGCAGATGAGAGAGAAAGTAGGCGCCGAACGCATAGAGGATCCGCTGTGTCGGCAAGAGCAGCAAGGTATCGGCAACCAGCGAGGCCAGCAGCCCGATAACGATCAGATAGCCCGGCGCACTCAGTATCGGCGTTTGCCAGGCCAGCGCCAGCAGTAACAACAGGGTAACGGGTTTGAACAGCCAGCGCTGCCACACCGGCCCACGGTAGCTGGCGTCAACGTACAGCCAGCCGGAAAAGAGCACGGCAATAAACGACCAAAGCATAAATTGTCCTTATTTTGTAGTAGACAAGCCGGAACCAGGCGTCCCGGAATCAATGTTATCTCTTCCTGAGTAATTCATTCTGTCGCCGCGTCCATGCCTTTATTCATTCAGTGTAGGAGATTGTCATGGGGATAAACAACATCGGGCCGGACTGATGCGCATACCGGTGCTTCATGCTATGTTATCGACCCGTTTGAACCGCTGATTGGCGCACGTGATTATCTTGAAGGAGAGTTTGGTCGAATGAGCAATGAATCCGCACTTTATCGTATTCAGTTCATGAATAACGGTAAAAACTATCAGCTTTATGTGCGTGAGTTGGTGCCAAGCAACCTGTTTGGTTTTATTGAAATTGCTGACTTCGTATTCGATAGCCAATCAACGTTACTGGTCGACCCTTCCACAGAAAAACTGAAAACCGAATTTTCAGGCGTCAGCCGCAGCTTTATTCCTTTGCAAGCGGTGATCCGTATTGACGCGGTAACGGAAAAGGGCAGCGCCCGCATTTCCGAGCTGGGCGATAACGTCACGCATTTTCCTTACCTTCCGGGCAAAAAAACCTGACGAATGCGTGAACTCCCGCCGCTTCTGCTGCTGGCCGTCGCGCTGATCCTGACGCTGGCATGGCGCCAATATCGGCGCCAGCGCAATCAGGAGGCATTGAATGATGCCGCGCCGCTGCGAACTCTGTTGACGGAGGTGAAAACCAAACGTGAATTTCTTCGCTCCCGCAGCCGTTCCCGTGAACATCAGGTGATGATGCCGGAAGCGTGGCGTTATGAGGCCACGTTTCGTCCGCTACAGGGTGGCGCCGACATCACGCTCCGGCTCAGCGCGTCGGACTATCATCAGTTGGATAAAGGCATGCGGGGCATGTTGCAGGTAAAAGGCACCCGCTTCGTCGGCTTTACGCCCCGTCTGACATAACGATTATTTCCCGGACGGTTTAGGCTGTTTTTTCTGCCAGGCGAGCAGTTCAAATACGCCAAATAGGAAAATACGCGCCTGAAGGGCGGGACTCAACGGCGGATTTCCCTTCGGCTGGCTGGACTTCAACAGCAGCAGTTGAAAACCATGCATCAGGATGGTGAACACCATCGCCACCGTCATAAAAATATTCAGCGGCCGGGGGAAAGGATGGAACAGATTAAGTACCAGAAATCCCCACACGCCCAGCATCAATAATCGGCCCAGATTAATCCATATCACTGCGTTCCCCTTGTTTTCTCTTGGCGGATATATAAACGATACGCTACCTGACCGGCGATTTTTTCGCGGTGCGGCAGCCAGTTGTCCGGGATCGCCAACTGCCTGTTTTCCGCCTCGGTTTCCACATAGATCCACGCCTCCGGCGCGAGCCATCCTTGCTGTTCCAGCAGCGATAACGCGTCATTCAATAAATCCTTGCGGAACGGCGGATCGAGAAAGACCACGTCAAACGGCTCCCCCGCCTGAGCCAGCCAGCGCAGGGTATCAGTATTAACCACCTGCGCATTTTCTGCCCGGAGCAACGTCAGATTTTGCGTTAATTGCCGCGCCACGCCGCGCTCGGCCTCCAACAGCGTGGCATGGGCGGCATAACGCGATAACGCCTCCAACCCCAAAGCCCCGCTGCCCGCAAAGCAGTCGAGGCAGCGGGACTCCTGGATAACCGGCGCCAGCCAGTTGAACAGCGTTTCGCGCACCCGATCGGCGGTGGGCCGCAAGCCCGGGCTATCGGGAACCGGAAGTTTTCTGCCGCGCCACTGACCACCGATGATTCGGATCTGTCCGGCGGCTGACGATGCGTTTTTTTTAGCCATAGCTCACGTTTTAATTGCCGTGCCGGACAACCTGTCGGCACTTTCGGGGAAATTTAGGCGCTATTCTAACGGCGGTTCAGTACGGAGGGAATGTCAAACATGGCGCCGACATGCCGCGGGGGCGCAAATTGCCGCTTTGACATACCTGGTTACCGAGATGTCCTCGCCGGCCGCGTGTTGCTGTCGACAGGAAAGTGGTAAACTCGTGGTTTATGGGTAACCTGTTTATAATCACAAAGTTTCTTTGATTTCCAATATTTATTCGCCGCAGCAGACGGCGTGGAGCGCGATTGCAACATGACAAAAGAAAAGAAGCGCGGTTTTTTTTCCTGGCTGGGGTTAGGCCGACAGGAAGAAGAACCAAAAGAGCAACCGCAAGATAAATCTGAAATGCCGGATACGTCAGCGGCGGATCCGGTCGCCGATACCGCAGCACATCAGGGCGTTGACCGCGAAACGGCATCCGGTGAAGCGCCCATTCCGCCCGCCGAAATACCTACCGTGCGGGAATTGCCGGAAGAGGCGCCTGCGGAAGCGGAAGAACTGACGCTGGAAACCGCGCCGGCGGCGGAGACGGTAACGAATACCGAACCGTTGGGAGTTGAAGCGATCGCCGCGCAGCCCGATCGGTTGGTTGAAGCCGAGCCGGATGAGCTTCAGTCCGATGACGCCGCGCCGGTGACGCACGAACAGGAGCGTCCGACCAAAGAAGGCTTCTTTGCCCGCCTGAAACGCAGCCTGGTGAAAACCCGCCAGAATCTGGGTTCCGGATTTATCGGATTGTTTCGTGGCAAGAAAATCGACGACGATCTGTTTGAGGAACTGGAAGAACAGTTGCTGATTGCCGACGTCGGCGTCGAAACCTCGCGAAAGATCATTGCCAGCCTGACGGAACACGCCAACCGCAGACAGCTGAAAGATGCTGAAACGCTGGTTGTTAAGCTGAAAGAAGAAATGGCGGCCATCCTTGCCAAGGTTGATGAACCGCTGAATATCGAAGGCAAAACGCCTTACGTGATCCTGATGGTCGGCGTCAACGGCGTGGGTAAAACCACGACGATTGGCAAAATGGCGCGGCAGTTTCAGGCTCAGGGCAAATCGGTCATGCTGGCGGCGGGCGATACCTTCCGCGCCGCGGCGGTCGAACAGCTTCAGGTGTGGGGCCAGCGCAACAATGTGACGGTGGTGGCGCAACATACCGGGGCCGACTCGGCGTCGGTGATTTTCGACGCCATCCAGGCCGCCAAGTCCCGCGGCGTGGATGTGTTGATTGCGGACACCGCCGGCCGTTTGCAGAACAAAGCCCATTTGATGGAAGAATTGAAGAAAATCGTCCGCGTGATGAAAAAGCTGGACAACGATGCGCCGCATGAAGTGATGCTGACGCTGGACGCCAGCACCGGACAGAACGCGGTGAGTCAGGCTAAGCTGTTCAACGAGGCCGTCGGGCTGACGGGGATCGCGCTGACCAAACTTGATGGCACCGCAAAAGGCGGGGTGATTTTCGCCATCGCCGACCAGTTTGGTATTCCTATCCGCTATATTGGGGTAGGTGAAGGTATCGAAGATTTACGGCCATTTAAAGCCGACGATTTTATTGAGGCACTTTTTGCCCGAGAGGATTAAAACGGATGATTCGTTTTGAACAAGTCAGTAAAGCCTATCTCGGTGGACGTCAAGCCTTGCAGGGGGTGGATTTTCATCTGCGCCCGGCAGAGATGGCCTTTCTGACCGGTCATTCTGGCGCGGGGAAAAGCACCCTGCTGAAACTGATTTGCGGCATTGAACGTCCCAGCGCAGGGCAGATTCTGTTTGGCGGGCACAATATCAGTCGCTTAAAAAAGCGTGAAGTGCCCTTTCTGCGCCGCCAGATCGGCATGATCTTTCAGGATCACCATCTGCTGATGGAACGCACCGTTTATGACAATGTGGCGATGCCGCTGATCATCGCCGGCGCCAGCAGCGAAGATATCCGCCGTCGGGTGTCGGCGGCGCTGGACAAAGTCGGTCTGTTGGATAAAGCCAGAAACTATCCCATCCAGCTTTCCGGCGGTGAGCAGCAGCGAGTCGGCATTGCGCGGGCGGTGGTCAATAAACCCGCCGTTTTGCTGGCGGATGAGCCAACCGGTAATCTGGATGACGTGTTGTCCGAAGGTATTTTGCGCCTGTTTGAAGAGTTCAACCGGGTGGGGGTAACGGTATTGATGGCAACCCATGACACCGGGCTGATATCCCGGCGTAATTACCGGGTCCTGACGCTGTCCGATGGACGCATGATTGGGGGAAACCATCATGGCGAATAACAGCCGTAATGTGAAAAAACCCGGTTCGAAAGCCAAGTCGTTGCGCGGCGGCTGGCAGGAACAGTGGCGTTACGCCTGGATGAATACGCTGGCCGATATGCTGCGTCAGCCGCTGGCGACGCTGTTGACCGTGATGGTGATTGCGATTTCCCTGGCGTTGCCGAGCATTTGCTATCTGGTGTGGAAAAACGTCAATCAGGCCGCAGCGCAATGGTATCCCACACCGCAGTTAACCGTCTATCTGGATAAATCCCTGGATGACAATGCCGCCCAGGCGGTGATCGTCCAGCTTCAGTCGGAAGACGGGGTCGAAAAGGTTAATTATCTGTCGCGCAATGAGGCGATGGGCGAGTTCCGTAACTGGTCTGGCTTTGGCGGCGCGCTGGATATGCTGGAAGAGAATCCGTTGCCGGCGGTTGCCATTATCACCCCGAAAATGAACTTCCAGAGCGCCGACACGCTTACCACGCTGCGCGATCGGGTTGCGGCCACGCAAGGCGTGGATGAAGTGCGCATGGACGACAGTTGGTTTGCACGGCTGGTGGCGTTAACCAGTCTGGTCGGGCAAATTTCGGCGACCATCGGCATCCTGATGATCATCGCGGTCTTCCTGGTGATCGGCAACAGCGTCCGGCTGAATATTTTCAGCCGCCGGGAAACCATTAACGTCATGAAGCTGATTGGCGCGACGGATGGTTTTATCCTGCGGCCGTTTCTGAATGGCGGCGCGGTCATGGGATTTGGCGGCGCGGTACTGTCGCTGATTCTGTCGCAGGCGCTGGTGTGGAAACTCAGTTCGGTCGTCACTCAGGTGGCGTCGGTGTTCGGCACCACGTTTACGGTAAAAGGGTTGAGTTGGGATGAGTCCCTGCTGCTGTTGCTTATCGCGGCGATGATTGGCTGGCTGGCCGCCTGGCTGGCAACGGTTCAACATTTACGCCGTTTTACACCACAGTAATCTTTTTTTGCTATACTCTTCCCCTGTGATTCAGGCTGTGAGCACAGGGGAAAAACCCTCAGCCGCTACGTTTCTTTCACCGCCGTCGTCACAGGTTTTCCTCTGTTATTCGTCTTGATATGTTAAATAAAATGGATAAAAATAGAGGAACTTGTGAACGAAATCACAGTCTGAATAAAGAAGGTTATTTTGCCGGGTTGCCGAAATAACGGCAGCCTGAGGCGATGTTAATATCGCGATTTATCTGTGACTATCGCATGAGCGGTCTTCTTCGGAAGCATCGCATACAGAGCAGTAATGAGAGGGGTTGAATGACCAAAGATATGCAAACTTTCACCTTAGTTTCCCAAGGCAGTCTGGAAGGTTACATTAGAGCCGCCAATGCCTATCCGATGCTGACGGCGGAGGAAGAGCGGGCTCTGGCTGAACGACTGCATTATCAGAGCGACCTGGACGCTGCCAAGCAGCTTATTCTTTCGCATCTGCGTTTTGTTATTCATGTTGCCCGTAATTATTCCGGCTACGGCCTGCCTCAGGCGGACCTGATTCAGGAAGGGAACATCGGCCTGATGAAGGCGGTGCGTCGCTTTAACCCTGAAGTGGGCGTTCGTCTGGTTTCCTTTGCCGTGCACTGGATTAAAGCCGAAATTCACGAATATGTGCTGCGTAACTGGCGTATTGTGAAAGTCGCGACCACCAAAGCTCAGCGTAAATTGTTCTTTAACCTGAGAAAATCGAAAAAACGCCTTGGCTGGTTTAATCAGGACGAAGTCGAACTGGTGGCGCGTGAGCTTGGGGTAACCAGCAAAGACGTGCGTGAGATGGAATCCCGCATGGCGGCGCAGGATATGACTTTTGATCCGACGCCGGATGAGGACACTCATGATGGCAAAGCCATGTCGCCGATGCTTTATTTGCAGGATAAATCGTCCGACTTTGCCGATGGCATTGAAGAAGATAACTGGGAAAACCATGCGGCGGATAAGCTCACCTATGCGCTGGAAGGATTGGATGAGCGCAGCCAGCACATTATTCGCGCACGCTGGCTGGACGATGACAACAAGTCAACGTTGCAGGAATTGGCTGACCAGTATGGCGTATCCGCAGAACGGGTACGGCAGTTGGAAAAGAATGCGATGAAAAAGCTGCGCGTGGCGATTGAAGCCTAAGCGAAAGCAGCAACATTTCCACGGCCGGGCATTGCCCGGCCGTTTTGTTTTTACGTTGAAAATTTCTCTCGGAAATTTTTTAATTCTGCTTGCGGATATAGCGCCAGCCGCCGGATACCGGTGAGAAACCGCAGCTAATCATGAATCTCCCCAGCACCGACTCATTAACCGTGGCATGATCGGCGGTTGCCAGCCAACACTCGTTGATATCGGGTAATTGCCTGAGCACCTCTTCGATGAGATATAGCCCCACCCCGCGTCGCCGGGTCTCTACGCGCACCACAAGATCGCTCAGTTGAGCGTATTCCCCTTTGATTTCCACCATTACCCCCGCCAGCAGCCGATCGTTAAAGCGGGCGGCAAATAAACGACGATCCGGCGCCAGTTCCGCTTGCAGCAGATCGAGGTTCTGATGCGGCCAGATTTTAGCCAGATCAATTTTATCCTGGTGGCTGAATTCTGTAAGACACTCAACGGTCAGTTTCATTTACTAGCACTCCATCAAATGAGTGAAGAATAATGTAACAGGGAAAATGTTTTTCTCTTCACTTATTTCCCGAGTAATACATCAACAATTAAGGCGTAAAGCAGCATAACTGACTATATATAAATTAAACACTGACTTTTAAGGCTAGTGTTTTATGCTGACCACATCGTTTGTTTCTGACAATGGAAGTTGATTTGCAGCATAATATTCCTGTTTAATAATATGAAAAATAAAGCCTTATTAGAATTCATTACTAATAATAAACCTAAGCTGTTCTTATGTATAAGAAAAAAGCTTGGTATGACACTGGGCGGTCAATTTTCGGCAATATCCATAATGAAAAATGGGGTAACACGAATGAAATTTAGTAAAGGTAAAGTATTGCTGATGGGATGCATGGCTATCGCCTTGAGCCAGACAGCGAACGCCGCGGATATCAAGGTGGCGGTTGTCGGCGCGATGTCCGGCCCGGTAGCGCAGTATGGCGATATGGAGTTCATCGGCGCGCGCCAGGCCATTGCCGATATCAATGCCAAAGGCGGCGTGAACGGCAATAAATTGGTTGGCGTTGAATATGATGACGCATGCGACCCGAAACAGGCCGTTGCCGTCGCCAACAAGGTCATTAACGACGGTATTCGTTATGTGATTGGTCATCTTTGTTCTTCCTCCACGCAGCCCGCATCCGATATTTACGAAGAAGAAGGCGTGATTATGATTACGCCCGCCGCCACCAACGCCGACCTGACCACACGCGGCTACAATATGGTGCTGCGTACCACAGGACTGGATTCCGATCAGGGTCCCACCGCGGCGAAATACATTGTCGAAACCATCAAACCCCAGCGTATCGCCGTTGTGCATGATAAACAGCAATACGGCGAAGGACTGGCTCGCTCCGTTCAGGATAGCCTGAAACAAGCAGGCGCGAATATTGTTCTGTTTGAAGGTGTGACGGCGGGCGACAAAGATTTCTCAACCCTGGTTGCCCGGTTGAAGAAAGAAAACGTGGACTTCGTTTATTTCGGCGGATACTACCCGGAAATGGGACAGATTCTGCGTCAGGCACGTCAGGCCGGCATGACCACCAAATTTATGGGGCCGGAGGGGGTAGGCAACTCTTCGCTGTCCAATATCGCGGGCGGCGCATCGGAAGGCATGCTGGTCACGCTGCCCAAGCGCTACGATCAGGTGCCGGCCAACCAGCCGGTTGTTGATGCGCTGAAGGCGAAAAAGCTGGATCCGACAGGCCCGTTCGTCTGGACGACCTATGCCGCATTGCAGTCGCTGACGACCGCCATGCAGCGCAGCGGCAGCATGGAACCGGAAGAACTGGTGAGCGATCTGAAAGCAAAACCCGTTGATACCGTTATGGGACCATTAAGCTGGGACGCAAAAGGCGACCTGAAAGGGTTTGAGTTTGGCGTATTTGAGTGGCATGCAGACGGTACTTCCAGCGTCGTGAAGTAATCCCTGCATCTGTATTAATCCCTCAATACCGTTGCCCCCGCGATCGCAAGACGCGGGGGCGGCATTTAAGGTTAAGGTATGTCCGAGCAGTTCCTCTATTTCTCTCAGCAGATGTTCAACGGTCTGACGTTGGGCAGCACGTATGCGCTGATCGCCATTGGCTACACCATGGTTTACGGCATTATCGGCATGATTAACTTTGCCCACGGCGAAGTTTATATGATCGGTAGCTATGTCTCTTTTATCGTTATCGCCGCCCTGATGATGATGGGTATTGATGCGGGCTGGTTATTAATCGGCGTGGCCTTTATCGCCGCCGTGGTGATTTCCAGCGCCTATGGCTGGAGCATCGAACGCGTCGCCTATCGGCCGGTGCGAACCTCCAAACGCCTTATCGCCCTGATTTCCGCCATTGGGATGTCTATTTTCCTGCAAAACTACGTCAGCCTGAATCAGGGTTCACGCGACGTAGCGCTGCCCAGTCTGGTCACCGGGCAATGGACGCTGGGCGAAAGCAACGGCTTTGCCGCGACGATCGGCGCCATGCAGTTGATTATCTGGATCGTGACTTTCCTCGCCATGTTGGCGCTGACGCTGTTTATTCGTTATTCCCGCATGGGGCGCGCCTGTCGCGCCTGCGCCGAAGATCTGAAAATGGCCAGCCTGCTGGGCATCAGCACTGACCGGGTGATTTCCCTGACCTTTGTGATCGGCGCGCTGATGGCGGCGGTCGCCGGGGTGCTGCTGGGGCAGTTCTATGGCGTGATTAACCCCTACATCGGCTTTATGGCGGGCATGAAAGCCTTTACGGCGGCGGTGCTGGGCGGCATCGGCAGCATTCCCGGCGCCATGATCGGCGGGCTGATTCTGGGCGTGGCGGAAGCGCTGACCTCGGCTTATCTGAGCACGGAATACAAAGATGCGGTGTCGTTCGCATTATTGATCGTGGTGCTGCTGGTGATGCCTACCGGCATTCTGGGTCGTCCGGAGGTTGAGAAGGTATGAAGCAGCTCAATCTTATCAATGCATTCGTCTCGGCGTTTATGCTGCTGGTGTTGGCCGCCTTTATCATGGGCATGCAACTGGAGCTGGATGGCACCAGGCTGGTGGTTCGCGGAGCCGATCAGGTTCGCTGGTATTGGATCGGCGCGGGCTGCGTGGTGGTGTTCTTCTTCCAGCTTATCCGCCCGTTCTTCCAGCAAAGTCTGAAAAAATTTTCCGGCCCGTCCTTGGTGTTGCCGAGCTTCGACGGCAGTACGCCGCGGCAAAAATTGCTGGCGGCGGCATTGATTATCGCCGCCGTCTCCTGGCCGTTTCTGGTGTCGCGCGGAACGGTGGATATTGCCACTCTTACGTTGATCTACGTGATGCTGGGGCTGGGGCTTAACGTGGTGGTCGGGCTGTCCGGCCTGCTGGTTTTGGGCTATGGCGGCTTTTACGCCATCGGCGCCTATACCTACGCTTTGCTGAACCACTATTACGGTTTAGGTTTCTGGGAAAGCCTGCCGCTGGCCGGCATGACGGCCGCCCTGTCCGGCTTCCTGCTTGGCTTCCCGGTGTTGCGCCTGCGGGGTGATTATCTGGCGATTGTTACGCTGGGGTTTGGCGAAATTGTCCGAATTCTGCTGCTGAACAATACCGAAATCACCGGTGGTCCGAACGGCATCAGCCAAATTCCAAAACCGACGCTCTTTGGCCTGGAGTTCAGCCGCAGCGCGCGCGACGGCTGGGATACCTTCCATAACTTCTTCGGTCTGAAATACGACCCCAGCGATCGCATCATTTTCCTTTATCTGGTGGCGCTGCTGCTGGTGGTATTAACGCTGTTTGTGATTAACCGCCTGTTGCGTATGCCGCTGGGGCGGGCCTGGGAAGCGTTGCGCGATGATGAAATCGCCTGCCGTTCGCTGGGCCTGAGCCCGACCAGAATCAAACTGACGGCGTTTACCATCAGCGCCGCGTTCGCCGGGTTTGCCGGTACGCTGTTCGCCGCGCGTCAGGGGTTTGTCAGCCCGGAATCATTTACCTTCGTGGAGTCGGCCTTTGTGCTGGCGATTGTGGTGCTGGGCGGCATGGGATCGCAATTTGCGGTGATCCTGGCGGCGATACTGTTGGTGGTTTCCCGGGAGCTGATGCGCGATCTGAATGAATACAGCATGTTGCTGCTGGGCGCGCTGATGGTGTTAATGATGATTTGGCGTCCGCAAGGTTTGCTGCCGATGAAGCGTCCGCAGATGAAACTGAAAGTCAGTAAAAAGGAAGAGCAGGCATGAGTACGCAGCCATTATTATCGGTCAGAGGCCTGATGATGCGTTTCGGCGGCCTGCTGGCGGTCAACAACGTTGAACTGGATATTCATGCGGGCGAAATCGTTTCTCTGATCGGCCCGAACGGGGCGGGGAAAACCACGGTATTCAACTGCCTTACCGGATTTTATCGTCCCACGGGCGGCACGATCATGCTGCGCGATCGGCATCTGGAAGGATTGTCCGGACAAAAAATCGCCCGTATGGGGGTAGTGCGGACCTTTCAGCACGTGCGTTTATTCCGTGAAATGACGGTGATAGAAAACCTGCTGGTCGCCCAGCATCAGCACCTTAAAAGCGGCGTATTCGCCGGGTTGCTGAAGACGCCGGCGTTCCGCCGCGCGGAAGCCGATGCGCAGGATCGCGCCGCGGTCTGGCTGGAGCGTGTGGGTTTGCTTGAACTGGCGAATCGTCAGGCCGGCAACCTGGCCTACGGTCAACAGCGTCGGCTGGAAATCGCCCGCTGCATGGTCACCCGGCCCGAACTGCTGATGCTGGATGAACCCGCCGCCGGTCTGAATCCAAAAGAAACCGAAGAGCTAGACCTGTTGATCGCCGAACTGCGCGATAGTCATCAGGTTTCGGTGTTGTTGATTGAGCATGACATGAAGCTGGTGATGGGGATTTCCGATCGGATTTACGTCGTCAATCAAGGCACCCCGCTGGCTCACGGAACCCCGGCTGAAATTCGTAATAACCCGGATGTTATCCGTGCGTATCTGGGGGAAGGATAAGGTTATGTTGTCATTAAATCAGGTTTCGGCCCATTACGGTAAAATTCAGGCGCTGCATCAGGTTAGCCTGCATATTGAGCAAGGCGAAATCGTTACGCTTATCGGCGCCAACGGCGCCGGTAAAACCACGCTGCTGGGTACGCTATGCGGCGATCCGCGCGCGACGGAAGGCACCATCACCTTTGATGGGAAAGACATCACCCACTGGCAAACCGCGCAGATTATGCGTGAGGCGATCGCCATTGTTCCCGAAGGCCGCCGCGTATTTTCCCGCATGACGGTGGAAGAGAACCTGGCGATGGGCGGATTTTTTGCCGCGCGTGACCAGTATCAGCAAAGAATCGAACGGGTCTACGAACTGTTTCCGCGCCTATTCGAGCGTCGCGCTCAGCGGGCCGGCACCATGTCCGGCGGCGAGCAGCAGATGCTGGCGATCGGCCGGGCGCTGATGAGTCAGCCGCGTTTATTGCTGCTGGACGAACCATCGCTGGGGCTGGCGCCGATTATCATCCTGCAAATTTTTGACACCATCGCGCAGTTGCGTGAAGAAGGCATGACCATTTTCCTGGTGGAGCAAAACGCCAATCAGGCATTGCGGCTGGCCGATCGCGGTTATGTGCTGGAAAACGGCCATGTGGTGCTGGAAGATACCGGTGCGGCATTACTGGCGAATGAAGCGGTACGTTCAGCCTATCTGGGCGGTTGATGGCTAGCAGGCCGATGAACCCGGCCTGCTCAATAAAGGTATAAGAAGATAAATGGCTACTGAAGGGTTACTGGCGCAACGCATCGCGCAGTTGAAAAGCTCCGCTATTCGCGAATTGCTTAAGCATAGCAAGATGGACAATATTATCTCGCTGGCGGGCGGCATCCCGTCCGACGCGCTGTTTGATTTCGACGGCCTGAATCAGGCGACGCAGTTGGCCATTACCGAGCAGCCGAAAACGGCTTTCCAGTATGGATTAACCGAAGGCAGCCACCTATTGCGTGAACGCATTGCCGATCTTTGCGCGGCGCGCGGCGTGAAAACGCAGGCGCAAGACATGGTGGTGACGGCGGGTTCACAGCAGGCGCTGGATTTAATCATGCGTGCGATGATCGATCCCGGCGACGTCTTTGTCGTTGAGCGCCCTACCTACCTTGCCGCTTTGCAAACGCTTGAGCTGGCGCAGGCGCAGGTGATGTCGGTGGCCTCGGACGAACACGGCATGGTGGTGGATGAACTGGAAGCCTTGTTGCAGAAACAGCGCATCAAAGGCGTGTATATCGTGCCGAATTTCGGTAATCCCAGCGGCGTCACCCTGAGCTACGCGCGCCGTAAACAGCTGATCGCGCTGGCGGAGCGTTATGGTTTCGTCATTATCGAAGACGACCCGTACGGCGAATTACGCTTTACCGAAGAACGCCACCCAACGCTGTTCCAACTGGCTCAGGAGGAGCTTGGCAGCACGGAATACGTGCTTTACACCTCGACGTTTTCAAAGATCCTGGCGCCCGGCCTGCGCCTCGGCTGGGCGATCCTGCCGGACTGGCTGTTGCACAAGGTGGCGATTATTAAACAGGCCGCGGATCTGCACGCCAGTTCGCTGTCGCAGACCGTGGCGGAATGTTATCTGGGGTTGGGGCGTCTGGATGCGCAGATTGAAAAAATCCGCCATGCCTACAAGGAAAAAAGCGAGCTGTTGTCCAGCCTGGTGGCGGCGGAGTTGGGCGAGGTGATGACCTTTAACCCGCCCAAGGGCGGGATGTTCCTGTGGGCGAAATTTCGCCACACCTTCAATACCACCGACTGGCTGGAGCAGACGCTGAAACAGGGCGTGGTGTTCGTGCCGGGCGAGTTCTTCTTCCCTGACGCGCCGGACTATTCGACGCTGCGCTTCTCCTTTGCGACCGCGACGCCAGAGCAGATGCATGAGGCGATAGCACGGCTGCGCCGCGCGCTGTAACGGCGACGCGCCCCGCATCCGCCGGATCAACGGCGGATGCGGGAAACGGCGCGATCAGATAATCAGCCACAGCGCCCAGGTAAAGATAAAACCGGCCAGACCGAGCACGGTCGTCAGCACCGTCCAGGTTCTCAGCCCGTCGGCAACGGACAGGCCAAGATATTTGGTCACAATCCAGAAGCCGGAATCATTGACGTGCGAGAGTCCCAACCCGCCGAAACAGGCCGACAGCGTCACCAGCACCAGTTGCATCTGGCTTAATCCGCTGACGGCTTCGCTCAGCAGGCCGCAGGTGGTGAGAATGGCGACAGTGGCCGACCCCTGTGAGGCGCGCAGCGCCAGCGAAAGAATGAATGCGGCCGGCACCAGCGGCAAGTGGATGCTGGTCAGGGTATCCGCCAGCGCTTTGCCGATGCCGGATTCCACCAGCACTTTACCGAAAACTCCGCCCGCGCCGGTCACCATGATGACCATCGCCGCGGCAGGCATGGCGTCGCCCATGACACCGCTGGCTTTTTCCAGCGACCAGCCGCGACGCAGGGCAATCAGCCAGAAGGCCAGCGCCAGCGCAATCAGCAACGCCACCGCCGGCGAGCCGACCAGCGACATAACGTCGCGCACCGCGTGGCCCGCAGGCAGGATGGTGGCGGAAACGGTGCCAAGCATAATGATCAGAATAGGAATGACGATCAGCGCGGCGATCAATCCGGCCGGCGGCGTGGAAGAGGGTGACGCGTTCGGCGTGGTCTCCTCCGGTTTTGCCAACTGCAACTGCTCCAGCACGTCAACGGATAGCGCATAGTTACGCCGATTGAGCCCTTTGGCGACCCAATAACTGATGATGCCGACGGGAATGGAGACCAGCAGGCCGATCATCGTCAGCCAGCCAATATCCGCATTCAATAAACCTGCCGCCGCCACCGGGCCGGGATGCGGCGGCAGGGCGACGTGAACCGTCAGCATCACCCCGGCGACCGGCAGACCGAATTTAATCGGCGACACTTTGGCGACTTTCGCAAAGCCATAAATAATCGGGGCGAGAATAATAAACCCGACATCAAAAAAGACCGGGATCCCCAGAATAAAGGCGGCGATAGTCAATGCGGCCACCATTAATCCCGGCCCCATTAACTGGGCGAAACGCCGGGCCAGTGATTCGGCGCCGCCGGAGACCTCGATCATCCTGCCCAACATGGCGCCGAGACCAATAATAATCGTCACCGAACCTAGAATACCGCCCATGCCGGAGGTCACGACTTTCATGACTTCGCCGGTCGGAATACCGGTCGCCAACGCGACCAATAAACTCACGACCAGCAACGCGACAAACGGTTGTATTTTTAATTTAATGACCATCAGGAGCAGTAATAATACCCCGGCAATGGCGATACAAAGTAATAGCGAGGTGGACATATTTATGATCTCGTCAATATATCCGTTATCTTTCACATTGCAGGAATATTGACTGCGCTGTGAAATCTATCGGGTATTTATTCGTTATTTAAAGAAAAAGACGTCCTTGTTTCCGTATTGAAATAATAGGGAAACTCGGTCTTTTCTCGTTTTTTAATAAACGCGTCTCTGGCGCCGATATATACCCAATAGATTTCGAGATGCAGAAAGGCGGTAACCGAGCGACAAATTCATCGGGAACGAATTTGACCAGCCAACGCACCTGCGACTTGAAAAATGACGGGTATAAATACAATCCAAGGTTATAGGTTATTTTTCCTCTTCAGCCAGGGTTTCACCCAACTCAACCCCGCTTCGGTTTTACCTCGCGGGTTATATTCACATCCAATCCAGCCGGAATAATTCACGTCGTCCAGCGTTGCAAACAGGAACGGATAATTAATTTCCTCGTCGTCGGGTTCATTCCGGGAGGGAACCGAAGCAACTTGAATATGCCCGACGCGCCCCTGAAGATCGTGAATAATTTGCGTCAGGTTGCCGTCCACAATTTGCGCGTGGAAAAAATCCAGTTGGATATAGACGTTCGGCCGATCGATCAGGTTCGCCAATTCCAACGCCTGATACTGACTGGAAAACAGATAATGCGGCTTCACCTTCGCGCTTAACGCCTCAATCATGATGTTGATGCCATGCGGCGCAAATTTATCAGCGGCGTAGCGCAGGTTATCGATAAACGTTTGCTGATAGGCGGCGCGATCGGCGCCGACAGGCACTACTCCCGCCATCACCAGCACCGACGGACAGTTCAGCGCCAGCGCATAGTCCAGCGCAGCGTCGATATCCCGGCGGGCATCGTCAATGCGGTCGGGCAGCGCGGCGACGCCCCACTCTCCCGCCGCGATATTGCCGGGCGCGGTATTGAATAACACCTGCGTGAGGCCGTTTTCCCGTAGTTTTTCCGCCAGCAGCGAAGCCGGGTATTCATAGGGAAACAGGTATTCGACGGCCTCAAAACCGGCGTCGGCGGCGGCTTTGAAACGATCGAGAAATGGCACTTCCGTGAACAGCATGGAAAGGTTGGCAGCAAATTTAGGCATGATTAACTCCGTAATTCATCAATTTCGTCAACGGTGAGATAACGAATACGCCGATCGCCGAGAATAAAAATCAGTTTGGCGGTCTCTTCCAGTTCTTCCATATTGTCCGCCGCCGCCCGTAAATCTTTACCGGTGACGACCGGACCGTGGTTGGCTAACAGAAACGCCCGATAATGCGGGGCCAGCTTCGCCAAATCCTCGCCGAGCCGCGCGTCGCCCGGGCGGTAATAGGGCACCACCGGCACCTCGCCGACGCGCATCACCACATAGGGCGTGAACGGTTTAATCGCATCCTGCGGGTCAAGCCCTTCCAGACAGGACAACGCCGTCAGGTAGGTGCTGTGCAGATGAACGACCGCCCGGCATTGCGGGTTATTGCGGTAAAGCGACAGGTGGAAACTGACCTCTTTCGACGGCTTGTCGCCCGAAATCCATTCGCCGCTCATGTCGACTTTGGATAAGCGCCCGGCATCCAGCTCGCCCAGACAAGATCCGGTTGGCGTGGCCAGCAACGTGCCGTCATCCAGCAGCAGCGAGAGGTTGCCTGCGGAGCCGGTGGCATAACCGCGCTGAAAGAAAGACGCCCCCAGCCTGACCATCTCGTCGCGTGCGTGTTGTTCATTCATACTGCGAACTCCCTTTGTGCTCGGGCAAAAAAGTCTTCATCGCCAAAATTGCCGGATTTCAATGCCAGCGACAGCGGGTGGTTGGTGGATCTGACCCAGGGCACGCCGGGTGAAATCGACGGGCCGATATGGAAAGCGTGGATACCCAACGTTTGCACCACAATGCTGGACGTTTCTCCGCCGGCAATGATGAAACGCTGAAATCCTTGCTGCTGAAGCTGTCGGGCCACGGCGGCGAACAGCGCCTCCACCGCCTGACTGCTGGCCTCCGCCCCCCAGCGTTGCTGGATCTGCGCGAGTTCGTCCGCTGAGGCCGTCGCGTACAACAGCGGCGCAAGCGCCTCATCGCGGTGCTCATTCACCCATGCGGCGAGCTCGCGGACATAGGCCTGCCGCTCTTCATCCCCTTGCAGGCAGCGCGCTACCTCAATGGCGCGGCTGGCCGCCTGCTGGCGGTAACGGGCGACCTGCTGATTGGTCATCAGCGAGCAGGAACCGGACAGCACCACGCCGGGACCGGGCTGCGGCATACCGGCGGCGGTGGCCGCGCCACCCTGTCCGGCGGACTGCGCCCACTGGCGGGCAAGGCCGATAGCCAGACCGGAGCCGCCGGTAACCAGCTTCATATCGCGCAGCGCCTCGCCCTGCGTCAGCAAATGTTGTTCGTTCAGGGTATCCAGCACCGCGTAACGAACGCCTTGCTGCCTGAGCTGCGCCAACTGCTGTTTAACCGCCTCCGCGCCCTGCTCCATCACCGGATAAGGCACCAGCCCGCAACGGCCGGCGGCCTGCCGCTCCATCACCCGCATCAGATTGCTGTCCGTCATCGGCGTCACCGGATGATTTCGCATACCTGATTCGGACAACAGTTGATTCATCACAAACAGATGGCCCTGATACACGGTTCTGCCGTTGACCGGCAAGGCGGGCGAAATCACGGTTTGCGTTTCCCCCAGCGTATCCAGCAACGCGTCGGTAACCGGCCCGATATTGCCTTTATCCGTGCTGTCAAAGGTCGAGCAATATTTGAAATAATACTGCTGACAGCCCTGCCGCCGGAGCCAGGACAACGCGTCCAACGACGCGGCGACGGCCTGCTGCGCCGGGCAGGAGCGGGATTTCAGGCTAATGACCACGGCCTGCGCGTTAACCTGAAAATCCGCCGGCGGGACGCCATTCAATTGCACCGTCGGCAGGCCGTTTCCGACCAGAAAGCTGGCGATGTCCGTGGCGCCGGTAAAGTCGTCTGCAATAACACCCAGGGCGATCATTTTTCCTCCCCTTTTTCCGGCAGGCTAATACCGCTGAAAATTTTGATCACCGCGCTGTCGTCTTCTTTGCCGAACCCGGCGTTGCTGGCGGCGGTGAACATGTTGAACGCAGTCGACGCCAGCGGCAGCGGGAAGTGGAGCGCTTTAGCCGTGTCGGTCACCAGCCCCAGATCCTTAACGAAGATATCGACGGCGGATTTCGGCGTATAGTCGCCGTCCACTACGTGACGCATCCGGTTCTCGAACATCCATGAGTTACCGGCGGCGTTGGTCACCACGTCATACATGATGTCCAGCGGAATGCCCGCGCGCGCGGCCAGCGCCATGGCTTCCGCGCCCGCGGCGATGTGTACGCCGGCCAGCAGTTGATGAATGATTTTTACCGTCGCGCCCAGACCGATCTCATCGCCGACGCGATAAACTTTGCTGGCGACGGCGTCCAGCACCGGCTGCAATTTTGCAAAGGCGAGATCGGAACCCGCAGCCATCACCGTGATTTCCCCGGCGGCGGCTTTGACGGCGCCGCCGGAGACCGGGGCATCCAGCATAATCAATTGATGCCCGGCGAGTCGTTGAGCGATATTCTGGGCGTCCTGCGAGGAAATGGTCGACGACACCATAACCGCCGTGCCGGGTTTCAACTTCCCGGCAACGCCAGGTTCGCCAAACAGAATGCTGTTCACCTGCGCGGCGTTGACAACCAGAAGTACCACGGCATCCAGCTTGTCGGCAAAGGCAGCAATATCCGTTTCGGCCTGTGCGGCGCCGGCCTGGCGTAAGCGTTCAAGCGCTTGCGGGTTAATGTCCACGCCGTAGGTGGTTAATCCGGCTTTGATACAGGACGTCGCCGCGCCAAAGCCCATGGAACCCAAACCGATAACGGCTACGGCATACTCTGATGTTTTTTTCATAACTGTCGCCTTTGTTAATTTTAGTGATTATTTGTTCTATGGTGTTAAATATAAGCGTTTATATTGCTATGCAGGGTGATTAATATCACATAAATTAACATTAAAATCGTAAAGATTGTGAGGAAAGCAGGCCCGCGTCGTGGTTTATAGCGTGAATTTATGATAATTATCGTTCTCAAACGCGATAGTTATCACAATATTTATCAAATAAGGATAGGAGCAGGGATGATCCCAGTAGAACGTCATCAACGTATTCTGGCGCTGGTCGCGGAGCGCGGTGTGGTTAGTATCGCTGAACTGACCGAGCGGCTTGAGGTTTCGCATATGACCGTGCGGCGGGATGTACAAAAACTGGAACAGGACGGCCTCTTGCTCAGCGTATCCGGCGGGGTGCGTTCTCCGGAGCGCCTGGCGATTGAACCGTCGCATCAGGATAAGTCCGTCATGTTCAGCCAGCAGAAAGAGGCGATTGGCCGGTTGGCGGCCCGGCAGATCCCGCCGAACAGCTGCATTTATCTGGATGCCGGCACCACCACGCTATCGTTGGCGCGCCAACTGGCCGAGCGGGATGACTTATCGATCGTGACCAACGATTTTGTGATTGCGGCCTTTCTTATTGAATCCAGCCAGTGTCGCATGATCCACACCGGCGGTACGCTATGTCGGGAAAACCGCTCCTGTGTCGGTGAGGCAACCGCGCAGGCGCTGCGCAACCTGTTTATCGATATCGCCTTTATTTCCGCTTCCTCATGGAGCCTGCGCGGCTTATCCACGCCGAATGAAGACAAAGTGGGGGTGAAACGCGCGGTAGTGACGGCCAGCAGCAAGCGTATTCTGCTCTGCGACACTTCAAAATACGGCCGCATCGCCACCTATCTGGCCACCCCGCTAACGGTTCTTAACAGTATTATTACCGATAACGGGCTGCCGGGCACGGCGAAAGAAGCGTTGGGGAAAATGGGGGTTGAGGTGCTGGTGGCGGAATAACCCGGCTAAGCGCGGAGGGACTCACACAAAAATGCCTTGTTTGTATTTTTATATTTAACATGCTGATATTAGATATAAATTTAGTGTTTAAACCGGTCACCGCACGGCGTAAGAAATTACGCTGAGGTGGACGTCCCCGCGAATGCGGCGCAAGCCAGTGCCGCGTCGGGAACGCGTCACTGGCGGTTCGGGAAAGGGGACTACCGCCGAAGGAGCCGCGTCAACGGTCTCAGGCGGCCTGAGCGGTAAATCAATCGGCCTTTAGAATGACTCCCAATTCTGCGCGCTGGACTGGCCGGCCAGTTTCAGCGTCGGCGTTTGCGCCGGACGACCGGCCTTCTGCGCAGGAATTCTACCCACATCCTCGCCGCTCAAACGGAAAGTGCTCATCAACTCAACCAGACGTCTGGCCTGATCGCTCAGGCTGTCCGCGGCGGTAGCGGACTCTTCTACCAGCGCAGCGTTCTGCTGCGTGACTTCATCCAACTGGTTAACCGCATCATTTACCTGGGAGATCCCCTGGGACTGTTCACGGGTCGTTACGCCGATTTCACCCAGCAACTCCGCGACGCGGCGTACCTGCTCGACGATTTCGCCCATCGTGGTTCCGGCTTCATTGACCAAATGTGAACCGTTTTCCACCTTTTGTACGCTCTCGCCAATCAGATCCTTGATCTCTTTGGCGGCGGATGCGGAACGCTGCGCCAGCGAACGCACCTCGCCGGCGACGACGGCGAAGCCGCGCCCCTGTTCACCGGCGCGAGCGGCTTCCACCGCGGCATTCAACGCCAGAATATTGGTCTGGAAAGCAATGCCGTCAATAACGCCGATAATGTCGCCGATCTTACGTGAACTGGCGGAAATATCTCCCATCGTGGCGACCACATTGCTGACCACGGTCCCACCTTTGGTCGCCGTGGCGCTGGCCGCGTTGGCCAGTTCCGATGCCATGGTGACGGTATCCGTATTCTGTTTGATGGTCGTATGCATCTGCTCCATGGAGGCCGCGGTCTGTTGCAGATTAGAGGCCTGTTCTTCGGTGCGCTGACTCAAATCGGTGTTGCCTATCGCAATCTGGCCGGCGCCGGTGGCAATCGATTCGCTGCTCTGACGCACCTGATTTACCGTATGGCTCAGGCCGTCGCGCATGGCCGCCATCGCCGCCAGAACGCTGCTGGTATCGCCCGGACGTAACTGGACTTCCAACGCCAGATTGCCCTGCGCCACCTGTTGCGCGATTTCAACCGCATACGTGGGTTCGCCGCCCAGTTGCTTCTTAATCTTGTAGGTAATTCCCCAGGCAACCAGCCCGCCCAACAGCGCCACCAACGCCGCTATGATGAGCATTAATGAACCCGCGGTGCGCGCCTGATGTTCTGATGCGTTTGCGGTATCAATGGTCAGCGTCGCCTGGTAGGTGACCATTTCACCCAACGCGTTAAAAATACCGTCCTGCGCATCTTGCAACTCGCCGAACAGTATATTACGCGTTTCCTCAAGCTGCCCCGACATCCCCACGCTAATCGATTTGTTTACCGTCTCAATATAAGACGGTATGAGTTTTTCCAGGTTTTGCGTGCGCGTCCGGGCTTCTGGCGAGATGGTGTTCTCCCGGATCTGCGTAAACAATTCGGCATTACGTGCCTGTAACCTGACAATACGTTGCCTCTGTTCTTCCATCTCCTGCCGATCGTCCATCAGCGCAATGTTCCTGATAACGCGCGATAGGGTATTGATGTTGTCTTTAACCTCCTGCATCAACAGCAGATTGTTGATACGCACCTGTGACAACTGGATATTGCCGCCCAGTTCTGCCAGTTGCATACGGCCAAACAGGGAGACAACAAAACCAATCAGGATAATGACGGCAAAGCCTGACCCTAGCATTGTTCCCAATTTCATGTTTTTTAAAAAATTCATAATGTTCCTTGGTGTTGAATATCTGCCGACAGATCCGCTTGCCGAGATATGTCTGTGTAATTGTTTTACATGGGGACGTTAGACAAGCTGTTGTTAAGAACTTGTTATTTATTCACGTCATACCTGATGAACTCGGGTATCGGGCAGTCAGTGATGAATAAGGAGTATAAGTGAGCGGCCAACAAATCTATTGTTGGATAAATGAGCGAAAACAGGCCTGATTGTCGCCATACAATAGTGAAAATCTACATATGTAAAAATATTGATCGTCATTGACTATTGCTATAGCGCAATCATGCTCGTAAAACTCGTACCCTGTCACAGAAGCGGCGCGCTTTTTCGCCATGCAGTCTGCATTTGTCAGCGCTGTTTGGTCTGCAACCCAAACCGTCATAGGGTGAGCGCGAGTTGACGTTTGAGGCCGGGCCGGAGCATATTCAGTTGGCAACACGCACGACTGGCGGCATTTGTCCGCACAGTCATGGTATTGGTTTGATTCGCAAAGCGGATTACGGATGGAACAATGCAAGATACCTGGCCATATCCGGCGATTGTCGCCCATCGCGGCGGCGGTTCACTGGCGCCTGAAAACACGCTGGCGGCGATTGATGTGGGCGCCAGTTTCGGTCACAAGATGATCGAATTTGACGCCAAGCTGTCGCGGGACGGCGAGATCTTTTTACTGCATGACGACACGCTTGAGCGAACCAGCAACGGTTGGGGGATTGCGGGCGATCTGCCGTGGGACAAATTAGTCGGGCTGGATGTCGGCGGCTGGTACGGTAAACAGTTTGCCGGCGAACGGTTGCCGCTGTTATCCGAAGTGGCGACGCGCTGTGAGAAATACGCGATGGCGGCCAATATTGAAATTAAACCCACCACCGGCCGCGAGCGGGAAACCGGGCGGCTGGTCGCCCTGGCCGCGCGTCGGCTCTGGCGAGATCACCCCGTCGCACCGCTGCTGTCGTCATTCTCGGCGCAGGCGCTGGAGGCGGCCCGGCAGGCGGTTCCCGAGCTTCCTCGCGGCCTGCTGCTGGATAAATGGAACGACGACTGGCAAACCCTGACGCAACGTTTAGGGTGCGTATCGCTCCACCTTAATCATCAACGGCTGACGGCGGAACGGACGGCGTTACTGAAAGCCGCCGGGCTGCGGATTCTGGCATATACCGTGAACCAACCTGCCCGGGCGCGAACATTACTTGATTGGGGCGTTGACTGTATCTGCACTGACCGGATAGATTTGATCGGGGCGGGCTTTGCTGCCGGTTGAAATCCGCCCGTTGTTGCGATTAGCGCCGGTTAATAAGGAAGTGGCTCGATGCCCGCATTTATTAGTTCGCTCTGGCACCAGATTTTCCTTTCTTTACCACTATTTGTGTTGATCATGCTGGGTTATGGCCTAATCCGCTTCGGAAAATGGCCGACGACCATTACCGACGGCATGAGCCGCTTCGTCTTCTCCGTCGCCATGCCGGCGATGTTATTCCGCATGATGTGCGATTTTGCCCAGCGTCCGACGGTTGACGCCCGCCTGCTGATCGCGTTCTTCGGCAGTTGCCTGATCGTTTTCGTGCTGGGCCGCATCGTGGCGCGTAAGATTTTTCATCTGGATGGCGTTTCCGGCTCGGTTTTCGCGCTGAGCGGCATCTTCTCCAACAATGTGATGCTGGGATTACCGATCGCCACGCTGTTGCTGGGTGAGGAGGCGGTGCCTTCCGTCGCCCTGGTGGTGGTGTTCAACGGCCTGATCCTCTGGACGCTGGTGACGGTATCCGTTGAGTGGGCGCGCAATGGCGCGCTCTCTCTGCAAGGCTTCACCAAAACCGCGCTGGGGGTACTGAAAAACCCGCTGATTATCGGTATTCTTTCCGGGACGGCGTTCAGTCTGACCGGCTTGACGCTGCCGTCTTACGTCGATAAGCCATTGGTCATGGTGGGCCAGATTGCGGTGCCGCTGTCGCTGATTGCGCTCGGTATGGGACTGGCTGAATACCGTATTCGCGACGGCTGGCAAATCAGCACGGCGATCTGTTTCATCAAATTGCTGGTACAGCCGCTGGTGATCTGGCTGCTGGCGATGGCGCTGGGCCTGCCGGAAATGGAAACCCGGGCCGTGGTGCTGCTGGGATCGATGGCGGTGGGCGTAAACATTTATCTGATGTCGCGCCAGTTTAATGCACTGGGCGGTCCGGTGGCGTCCAGCCTGTTGCTGTCGACGGCGCTGGCCGCCCTGACCACCCCGCTGATCCTGACGCTGATGGGCGTGCGTCTTTAAGCGGCCAACCGGTTAAGGGGTTTGCCGGGGTTGGGTCGGCAGCATCTTTTGCTGGGTGCTGCGTTGCCGCTCCAGCTCCAACTGCTGCTGTCGTTGCTGCTGCAACTGGGTATTGCGTTGCTGTAGCTGTTGGTTCAGTTGCTGCTTCTGCCCCTGCTGGTTCTGTTGCATGCGCTGCTGTAGCTGCTTCTGGCTGCTAATGCCGTTTTCATACTGCTGCTGCGCCGATGGCGTTTGCGGATTGGCGGCCTGGCCGGCCAGCGGCAGCAAAAACAGCGCAGACAGCAGCGTCGTCAGTGTGAATGAATACTTCATCTTCGGTCCTCCACGGCACGGAATGTGCCAAAACCGTCATTTCGCCCGGGCCGATACCCATTCAGGTAAATCATTGGCCCGTCGCTTATAGTGTAACCGTCAATAGTGAAAACGTCCTGCGGAGTAATCCGCATTGCCTGACCGTTCAGGTTTTGGGTTACTTTGATGGAATGTTATATACTGCCGACAGAATTTTTCTGGTCATTGAAGTCACTCCATGTTTCATATTGCGCTCTATGAGCCACAAATAGCCCCGAATACCGGTAATATTATCCGTTTGGCCGCCAACAACGGCTGCACGCTTCATCTGATTGAACCGCTGGGCTTTGATTTTGAAGAGAAGAAGCTGCGCCGGGCCGGGCTGGATTACCATGATTTAGCCAACGTTCGCCGTCATAAAAACTATCAGGACTTTCTGGCGACGGTGGCAGGGCTGCGTATTTTTGCCTGCACCACCAAAGGCAGCCGCCCTTACGATCGGCCGGACTATCAGCCCGGAGACGTACTGCTGTTCGGCTCGGAAACGGCCGGACTGCCCGATGAGATCCGCAATGGCTTTGCGCCGGACTTCCGTATCCGCATCCCCATGCAACCGGAGAGCCGCAGCCTGAATTTATCTAATGCGGTTGCCATTATCAGCTACGAAGCCTGGCGGCAGAACGGCTTTGGCGGCCGCGTTTAATCGCCTGCGCCAGGGCGCTGTTTTTCCGGCGGCGGATTTAGCAGAAAAACAACCTCGCCGCGATAGTAGGGAGACGCCGCAAGGCGCTGTTGCCATGCCCTGTCCCACTTACCGTGCTGCACCAACCCCAGCCGGAAAGGGATCGTCAACTTCATCAAGGCCGGCAGATAGTCGGCATAACGGGTAACCGTATTGCGCCCCTGATAGGTTTGCACCACCAGTTCGTCAACGCTGTCATGCAGTCGGTTCAGTTCGGCCGCGTCGCCGGTTTTCGCCCAGTCGAGCAGCCCGGTGATGCTCAGCCGGCAGTCTTCCGGCACTCTTTTTCGCAACTGTCGCAGAAACGCCACATATCCCGCCAGTTGGTGGCTTTTGGCGTCAAAGTCGATTTGAATTCCCGGCGCCTGATTGCCATGGCGACGCCAGCTTTCCCGCAGTTTCAGCATACGGTTGAGGTGATTATCAGACAGTTCCAGCGTGGTCAGCCGGAAAGAAAGCCATAGATGGGTTACGCGTAATTTGCTGGCGGGGATCCCCTGACGAAGAAAAACACGCTTTCCCTGCCGACGGGCGATCTCGCCCTGATGAAGATACAGCGTATCGGCTTGATGTAGCACCGGCTGCGGCCGCACCGCCGCCCACAGCCAGAAAGCCCGATAGTGCGCGGCATTAACGCTGCCGGCCTGAACCGCGGCGCTGACCGACAACAGCCAGGCCAGCGCTATCGCCCGGCCTACCAGTAATATTTGAGCCGCCCTGCCCACGGCGTGCCTTTAAACTCGGTTTTCAGCCTGGTAAACCAGGCCTTGCGCGTGGCTTTGCCGATCTCCTGCCGACCGCAGTCATTGTGTCCGCTGGGGGCGTAGCAGTAGACGGCCCGGTAGAGCGCGTAGCTTTTATCTTCCGGCGGCGCATTGGGATCGGCGATCACCCGCAGATAGCCATCCAGTCGGTTATATTCCTGGCCGGTAAACCGGGTCGGCGCGTTGATTAACTCATCCAGCATATTGCTCTCGCCCCAGTCAAAGCCGACGACATTGCCGGTGCGCAGGAAAAATTCGCCGAGGCAGTTGCTGGCCCGCGCATCGTCAGGGTGCTGACTCAACCGGTTCACCACCGCATTCAGCGCCGGACATTGATACCCTTCTTCGGCATCGCCGCCGTCCCAGTCAAACACCGCCAGGTTTTCCCGGCTCCAACTGATGTTTTCCGACTCTTTCAGCGGTGAGATGGCTTTTCTCAACTCAATGTCTTTGAGGTAGCCGGCATAATCGGCATGCGTCAGTGATTTTGTCAGCAAGGTATGCAGGGCAATGGCGCGTTCCTCATGCGTCTGCTGTGGGCCGGTTTGCTGGCGGAGCAAGTCGGCGCCGGCGCTGGTTTTTAACACCGCGGAACGAAAACGCAGATTTTTAACCGGGCTGTCGGCGGCGAATACGGCTTCCGGGCGGCCCGCCTTCGCCAGCGTCTCGGCCAGCGCGAGTTGCAGGAACTGCTGCTGGGTATAATTCGTTTTCAGCGTCAGCAGGCGGCGCCAGTGCATTTCGGCGTCCTCCCACTGCCTCTGCTGCTGGAACGCTTTTCCGCGCAGCACTTGCAAACTAAAACGGGTGGTATCGGTGAGATCGTCATCTTTAGCGGCAGGAATGCTGTTTATCACCGCAGCATAATCTTTCAGGTGATAAAACCGCCAGGCGGCCTGTAGATAGCTGAATTCCGTTTGCATACCCGCATGGTCAAACAACGCTTGCTGGCTTGCCAATTCTTGCGCGGATAAGGCCGGTAATTGCATCCAGCCATCGTCGGCGCGCAGGCGCTTAAGATCCTGCACCAGCATTAACAGCGGACTCTCCGGCGAGGTGGTGAATTTGCCATTTTCCAGCAGTTTGCTATCAATCTCATTACTCAGCGCCTGTAACTCACTGACGCTGCCGGCATGGCTCAGCGCCTGATGGTAGGTTTTCGGTAATGCATTCAGATCGCCGACTAGCCAGTACGCCCGCCGATAAAGGCCCTGCGCGGAAGCGGCGTATCGTCCTTGCGGATACTGCTTCAGATAGTCGTCAATCTGCCGTATGGCGAGCAGCCCGACGTTTTTATCGACCTTGCCGGCATCGAACATATTGTACTCGTCCAACGCATGCTGCATCGATTGGTTAATCGCCACCCGTATCAGCATATAGCGCGCCGTTTCGGCAACCCATGGCTGGTCGACCTGGGTCAGTGACTGAAACCCCGTTTCCGCCCGATCAAATTCACCCTGATAGAAAGCAAACGCAGCGATCAGATAGCGCTTAAATTCCCCCGCGCGGCCGTCGTCAGGCAGGCCGCCAAGCTCAGCTGACAACGCGGCGGCCTGATAATCCGCTGATAGCATATTCACCCGCGTCTGAGCCAGCAGCGTACGCTGCACATCCGTCAGTTGCCGATCCGCCAGCAGTACATCAAAGAACGTTGCAACGGTTGAGACCGTATTCGAGAGTTGCCGTCCCTCGCTACCGCCGGGGCTCAGTATCCTGAGCGTTTCACGGGTCGCGGGGGATAAATGAAGCTGCTGTATGTTGTTTTGCAGCGAACGCTCTTCCGCCAGCTCCGCGGGCGTCGCAGATGAAGACGTTTCTTCTGTCGCCGCCAACCCCATCACACGGTAGGCCGTGAACGGATCGATGCGCGTATTCGCCTGATCGGGCACAGGCTGGGGAACGGGCAGTGCGATATGACTGCGACTGCTCTGCAATAACATCAGGTTGGTTCGGGTGTCGTTATCCGGCGCCAGATAAGGAAATGCGGCTATCCCGCACTCTTCGTCGAAAAAACCACATATCCCATCGCTGGAGCTGAGTACCGGAGCGCTGAATAATGTGGTCAGCAAACCAACCAGCAGCGTCATGCCTTTCATGTGCATATTGCAATTTATCTCTGATGTAATGGCAGCCAGATAATTAGCCGCAGACCGCCCAGCGGGCTATCTTCCGCTTTTACCCAGCCTTTATGCTGCGCTATCGCCGTCTCTACGATTGCCAACCCCAAACCCGTACCGCCCGACTCCCGATCGCGGGCTTCGTCGGTGCGGTAGAACGGCCGGAAAATCTGTTCCCGATCTTCCGGGCTGACCCCAGGGCCATCATCATCCACTTTGATGGTGATCCCCTGATTATCGACGGAAAAGGCGACGGCAATATGCTGGTGAGAATAACGCAGCGCGTTGCGCACGATGTTTTCCAGCGCGCTGTCGAGGGCGGAGGGATTACCATACAGCGTCCACGGGCCGGGCGGATAAGTCACTTCCAGCGTTTTCCCCATCTGCTCCGCTTCAAAGCCAGCGTCATCCAAAACATTGCCCCACAGTTCATCGGCACGGAGAAATTCGCGGGTAAGTTCGTTCTTATGCTGCGTGCGCGACAGAACCAGCAGATCGTTGATCATGCTATCCAGCCGCTGCGTTTCGGTTTCAATACGGTTAAGCTCATGGCCCTCCCCCTGACGCCGGCGCAGTAATGCGGTAGCCAGTTGCAGACGCGTAAGCGGAGTGCGCAATTCATGCGAAATATCGGACAGCAGACGGTGTTGCGCCGTAACCATCCTCTCCAGCGCGCTGACCATCTGGTTAAAACTGACCCCGGTCGCCAGAAATTCCTGCGGCCCCGCCTCCAGTTCAGGATGCTGCCGCAGGTTGCCGCGCGCCACTTCGTCCGCCGCATATTTCAGCTTACGGGCCGGTTTCGCCAGGCTCCAGGCAAGCCATAACAATAAGGGCGAGCTGATCAGCATGGTGAAAATCAACAGCAACAACGGACGGTCGAACAACAGGTTGATAAAGTCTGATTGCAGGCTGCTTGCCGGACGAATCAGGTAAAGCTGGTAATTATCTTCACCGTCCCGGATAGAGAATGGCCCCAGAAGTTCGACACGGCCATATTTCTTTTTTTGTGGATGATCGGCGTTGTCGGACAGGCCGATAAAGTTACGCACAATTTGCGTTTCGCTTTTCTGCGCGCCAAGCACCCGCCCTTCGCTGGTGACCAGCAAAAGACGCTGCCCCGGCGGAGCCCATTTCTCAATGACCCAGAATAACCTCAGCCACCAGCGCAAATCGTTGGCGGGAGTATTCGCCAGATCGGCCTGAATATGTTGCTCCAGCATAATCCCTTGCCGCTGCTCGCTTTCCAGCAGCGCCGTCAGCTGACGTGAATCAAGCTTGGGCACCATCAGTACCAGCATGAGCACCAGCGCCAGCGTCAGCCAGAAAATAGCGAAAATACGTGCGGTCAAACTATTGATCATGCAGCAGACACCATGAGATAACCTCGTCCGCGCAACGTTTTAAACCACGGCAACCCATCTTTGCGCTCGGGGAGTTTGCGGCGCAGATTAGAGATATGCATGTCGATGGCGCGGTCAAACGGCGTCAGCCGTTTTCCCAGCACTTCCTGGCTCAAATGCTCGCGCGAGACAACCTGGCCCAGCCGTTGCGCCAGCAGATACAGCAGCGTGAATTCGGTGCCGGTCAGATCCAACACGGTTTCATCAAAGCTGGCTTCCTGCCGACCGGGGTTAAGGCGCAGGCCGTCAACTTCCAGCGTCGGGGCGCCGGTTTCGCCGGACTGTTGCTGATCCGTCCAGTTAGAGCGCCGCAAAATAGCGCGGATACGGGCAACCAACTCACGATCGTTAAAGGGCTTCGGCAGATAGTCATCCGCGCCCAGTTCCAGGCCGAGCACCCGATCCAGTTCGCTGCCGCGGGCAGTTAACATGATTACCGGTGTCTGGTGCTGCTGGCGCAGTTCTTTTAATGTATCGATACCGTTTTTCTTCGGCATCATCACATCCAGCAGCAACAGGTCGACAGTGTTATCCAATACGTTTAACGCCTGCTCGCCGTCGTAGGCGACAACGACGTTAAAACCTTCCATTTCAAGCAATTCTTTCAATAAAGACGTTAGCTCTCTATCGTCATCAACCAGTAGGATCTTGTTCATGTTTTCTCTACCTCCAGGGGCAAAATACGTCATAGATTACCGCTATTCCATGACTTTACGTAGTTTTACATCCTCTGACGCATGTTTGCAGCAAGACGATTAGACTGATGCTCATTGATTCACAGAACAGCACGCCACACCAGGGAGTTTTTGATGCAACACGTCACAACGTTATCTCTTGCCTCACTGCTGATGCTGAGCTCTTTCACTGCATTTGCAGCGGGTGTTGAAGGTGCGGCTGTGAATGGCTGGCAGCATGATGATGACTCTGCCATGAAAAGAATTCCTGGTCAGCAGGGCATGTTTGATGGTGTGAAGTTAACCGAGCAACAACGGCAGCAGATGCGCGATTTGATGCATCAGGGCCGTCAGGACGCCCCGGCATTTAACACTGAAGATATTGAAACCATGCACAAGCTGGTTATCGCCAATAGATTCGATGAAGCCGCCGTCCGCGCTCAGATAACCAAGATGATGCAAGGGCAGATTGAGCGTCAGGTTCAAATGACCCGAGTGCGTAATCAGATGTATAACCTGCTGACAACTGAACAGAAAAATATTTTAGACCAAAAACACCAACAGCGCATGAAAGAGATGCAGCAGCAGATATCAATTTTTAATCGGATGCCCGATCAATAATCAGGCATTCGCCCGTAATCCCGAGCAGTGAGTAGTGAGTAGCAATGTAGTTCGAGTAATACCTGTAGTAGATACACCCTATTTTCCTTGCCATAGACACCATCCCTGTCTTTTGCCCTCCATGATGGAGGGCTTTTTTTTAGCGGTTTTCCGGTAAAACCGTTTTAAAACAACCACCTATTAAGCAATCACAAGCAACTGTAAACGGTTAGAAAGTGGTCAAAAACCGGTCATTTTTGGCAAATGTGGTCACTGAGTGGTCACTGATAAACGGCTATTTTCCCCCGCAACGGGTTGAGCGTAATAGCGTTTTCCAGATAGTCCGGCGCCAGATGGGCGTAAGTCATGGTCTGCTGGATGCTTACAGTTGATATCGACGTCGGCCGATTACTCGGCGGTGCGGAAAAATTAACGTTACCGAATTCGTTAATCGACCGTATAGTTCGCTGCGTGGCAACCAACCCGGAGTAAACGTCGATCTGGTTTTCTTGCACAAGCCGCATTAGAGCGCATTTCCGCTATCCGATAAGCTATTCGATGATTTGAAAAACCCACTCGCGGATATATCTCTATATCATTCCGGTTATTCCCCTCCGCGTGACGGCAATGCGGAGGGGTCCCTATTGTTTAATGGTTAGTGCAACTCAGGCGGAAAGCGCGGCTTTTTTCCCGGCGATACGACCGAAGACAATACAGTCGGTCATCGCCACGCTGCCAAGCCTGACCGCGCCATGCACGCCGCCGACCGTTTCACCGGCGGCGTACAGACCGGGGATCGGCTTCAGATCAAACCCGATTACCTGGGCGTCTTTGTTAATCGCCAGTCCGCCCATGGTATGGTGCACCCGCGGCCACAGACGCGCCGCATAGAACGGCGGCGTGACATTAGGCACCGCGTCTTTGAAAATCATGCTGTCGAGATCCGGATCATGTTCATTACGCTGCTCGATAAACGAATTCCAGCGACTGACCTGTTCGACAAACGCGCTGACCGGCATATCATAAGCTTTCGCCACTTCTTCCAGCGTGTTGAACATTTTTAACGACCCGTTTTTCAGCGCCCCCTCTCGTTGCCCCGGATCCACCATGTTCAGGGTATTGGTTTTATCGGCGATTATCACCGCCGGATGCCCCAGTTGGATAATCGCATCGGCACGCTCTTTGCGGTTGCCGGTCTCTTTAAAGAAGCGTTTTCCGCTGGCAGGATCGACCATCAGGCCATAGCCGACGACCCGTTCAACGAACTGCGGTACATAGCCGAACCCCTGCTCGTCGGGACTGGTCCAGGGCCCCAGTTGGATCCAGTCCATCTGCGTATCCAACGCGCCAATCATGCAGGCCGCCATAATGGCCTCGCCGGTCGCGCCCGGATGATTGGTGGAGGTAAACTCCTCGGTCAGTCTGGGATCATACATCTGACGCAACGCGACCCCTTGAGAAAAACCGCCGGATGCCAGTATCACGCCCTTGGTGGCCCGGATGTAGGCGATTTTACCGGAGTCCTCATCGGGAAACCTATACCCGCGCCGAACCTCGGCCCCGATGACCTTGCCGTCCTGATCGACAACCAGCCGCAGAAGTTTGGTTCTCTGCTCGATCACCGCCCCCAGTTCCCTGGCTTTCTGCTGCTGTTTCATGATCAGTCCCGAGCCGGAACGTTGCACCAACTGGTGCGCGCGCTTCACAGAATGGCCGCCGTGATAATTGACCACGTTAAACTCCGCGCCAATACTCTGCGCCCATTCGAGCGCCTCTACCGAATGTTCCGCCACGGTTTTGGCCAGTTCCGGATAATTAAGCCAGTTGCCCGCTTTCATCATGTCCTGATACATCAGCTCCGGCGAGTCTTTGATACCCTGCTCCTGTTGCATTTTGGAGCCGGCGGCGGCCAGATCTCCGCCGTTAAGTACCGAATTTCCCCCCAGCAGCGGCATCTTATCGATGATGAGTACCCCGGCCTTCGCATTACGCGCCTCTATGGCGGCCGCCAGCCCGGCAAATCCGGTACCGACAACCAGCACGTCGACCGTGGTATCCCATTGCTTCGGTTCGGCTATCGGCGGCGTCACCGCCTGGGCCGGACGGGATAACGCCGCACCGCCCAGCGCGCCGATAACGATGCCGGTTGATTTCAGAAAGTGGCGGCGACTTTGCGGATCAGATATTGGTTTTTTACTCATTGAATTATCTCCATGTTCAAAAACAGTAAATCACGATAAAAAAACAAAGAATAATCTGGATAGTTCGCAAGATGATTTGGATAACGGCACACAGCCTGTAATCATGGCGGGAATGTTCACCGACGGCGTTATACGATATGCATTGGCCGGTGATTATTGGCAGGCTAAGTACCTGACTGTATTTCAACATAAACAGTGCGGAGTTAAACGTGAGTCCACTCTCATTGTCATACAGTCATGATTCACTTAACGCGGCGCGGCCGCAGACAGCAACCGCGAGAAACCGAAGTCGGACAGAAGGGAAAGATTAATCTTATCAGGCGCTTTCGTTTACCGAACGTCACGCCGCCGCAGGCGCCACGTCAGCAGCAGCCCGCCAAGCCCCAGTATTGCCGCCGCCAGATAGATGGACGCAATACCGGTATAGCCCATCAGCACACCGGCTGCCGGGCCTACCACGCCCAGCGAGAGATCGAGAAAAATGGTATAGGTAGCCAGCGCGCTTCCCTGATTTTGCGGGGAGACCATCTTAACCGCGACCACGCCCAGCGCCGGAAAGACAAGTGAAAAACCGGCGCCGGCCAGCAAGGCGCCCAGCTCCGCCATCAGCGGTTGCGTCGCTCCCCACACCAGCAATAATCCGATGATTTCCACCACGAAGCACGCCAGCGCCACATGCAATCCCCCAAACCGATTAATACTGTTGGGAAACAGCAATCGGGCGCCCACAAAAGCGCAACTGAAGATCGTCAGCGTGAGCGCGGCGCCCTCCCAGTTTCTGTCGGCATAGAACAACGTGATAAAGGTCGCGATCACCCCAAAGCCGGCCGAAGCGAGCGCGAGAATGACGCCGTAGACCCAGACCTTTCCCAGCACTTCCCGGAATGGGATTTTTTTGCCCGGCGTGACCTTCACCGTCGGACGCCACGAAGCAAAAATCATGGCGATCGCCGCGACCAGTATGATGAAAATCGACAGCAGTTTCAGGCCGCCGATGTGGTTAAGCCATACGCCCAGCGGCGCGCCGATCGCCATGGCGCCGTAGGTGGCGATCCCATTCCATGAAATCACCCGCCCGATATGCCGTGACCCCACCAAACCCGCGCCCCATAAGGTCGCGCCGGTTCCGGCGAAGCTCTGCCCTGCGCCAAGGATTAAGCGCCCGACGCACAACAAAAATAAGGCCATCGCCGGAGAAGCCTCGTTCCAGGCGGCCAGCAGGTAACACACGCCGCTCAGCATGGCGCCGGCCAGCCCCCAGACGACGACCTGTTTGGGGCCTTTTTCATCGGCGTACCGCCCGGCCCGGGGACGACTCAGCAAAGTGGAAAAATATTGCAGGCTAATCACCAACCCCGCCCAGAAAGCGCTGTAGCCCAGACCATCGTGAACATAACCCGGCAATACCGCCAACGGTAAACCGATTGTCAGATAGCTGGCGAAGTTGAAAATGACAACGGACACAATACGCAGATTCAAACGTAATGCGCCAACGGCAGGTTCCGATGAGGGCGAAATAGGCATGGAGAATTTTACTCACTTAACATCATTGCTTAAGGCAAAAGCATCAACCGCAGCCGGTATGGAAGCTTCGGAGTATAAACAAGCGCTTCCCGCCTTTCACCGTCAATTAATGCTAAGTCGTAACGGACGTTATAATTAGAATCTGTCCCATTAGACAAGGGTAATGCGGTAATAACCGTAACATTCTCATATTGTTGGTTATAATCAAACTCACAGCAATACTGACCGCAGGAGAAGATCAATGCCAGCATCGGCAGATCCGGAGCGTCATTCTCAGCCGACCCCCGCAGCCAAAACCGAGGATAAACCCTCGCCGCAGCCCCGAACCGTTCTGAACCGGGCCAAAAGTTGGATGCAACGTATTCAGGCTATCCCCAGCGTGGCGCATATGATCCGCGCCGGCGAACGCTTCAATGACCGAATGGGGAATCAGTTTGGCGCGGCGATCACCTATTTTTCCTTTCTATCGCTGATACCGATATTAATGGTGTCGTTTGCCGCCGTGGGTTTCGTGCTGGCCTCAAATCCAGACCTGCTTACTGAGTTGATTAACCGGATCGTCAACAGCATCAGCGATCCCAACCTGGCGAACACGCTGAAAAATACGGTGAATACCGCCATCCAGCAACGTACCACCGTCGGGATTACCGGGTTGCTCATCGCGCTTTATTCCGGCGTCAGTTGGATGGGGAATTTACGCGAGGCCATCCGCGCCCAGTCGCGCGATGTCTGGGAGCGCAACCCAAAAGATGAGGAGAAAATTTACTTTCAGTATACCCGCGATTTTCTGTCGCTGACCGGGTTGATGCTGGCGCTGGTGGTGACGCTGTTCCTGACTTCCGTCGCCGGAACGGCGCAGGATATGATTGTTCGCGCGCTGGGCCTGGAAGGAATCGAATGGCTGCGCCCGGCCATGACCCTGATCGCGCTGTCGATTTCAATTTTCGCCAACTATTTGTTATTTTTATGGATATTCTTTGTCTTACCGCGGCACAAACCCAAACGCAAGGCGTTGTTCCGGGGTACGTTAATTGCCGCAATCGGTTTTGAAGCGATTAAATTCGCCATGACCGTCGCCCTGCCCAAACTGGCAAGTTCGCCCTCCGGCGCCGCTTTCGGTTCGGTTATCGGGCTAATGGCATTTTTCTATTTGTTCGCCCGGCTCACGCTATTTTGCGCGGCCTGGATTGCCACCGCCAACTATAAAGGCGATATTTCGGCAGACCGTAATGCACCGCAAAACGACGCGCAGGAAAAAGATCCATCGACATAATTCATACCCAAACAGGAGAGTGTATGCCGTACGTAAATATTAAAATCACCCGTGATGGCGCCACGGCGGAGCAAAAGAAAACCCTGATCGCCGGCGTAACGCGGCTTCTTGCCGAGACGTTGGGGAAAAACCCGGCCACCACGATGGTGGTCATTGATGAAGTAGATACCGATAACTGGGGAATTGGCGGGGAAAGCGTCACCGATCGCCGCCGTAAATAGCCCACCCCGCGCCCGCATCATCACCGGCAAAACGGATCGGAAAACAGGGGTTTTCCGATCTGCGTCATGAAAAAATAAAACATTGTTTTAATGCTATTGACTCAATGTCTCGTTATGTTGAGACTGAGGGTAATTTCCGCATTTACCGTCTTTTTCTTCTCATACAGGCCAACAGTGATGACAACTAACCACATTGCCATAATCGGCGAATGCATGATCGAACTGTCGCAAAAAGGCACGGATCTTAACCGTGGATTTGGCGGCGATACGCTGAATACAGCCGTGTACATAGCACGTCAGGTCAGGCCGGACGTGTTAGGCGTGCACTACGTCACCGCGCTCGGCACCGATAGCTTCAGTGAAGAGATGGTTGCCGCCTGGCAGGAAGAAGGGGTAAAAACCGATCTGATCCAGCGTCTGGATAACAAATTGCCCGGTTTATATTTCATCGAAACCGACGACAGCGGTGAACGCACTTTCTACTACTGGCGCAACGACGCCGCCGCCCGCTACTGGCTGGACAGCGCCGACGCGGAAAAGATCTGCAAACAGTTGGCGCATTTTGATTACCTTTATCTGAGCGGCATCAGCCTGGCGATTCTTAATGCCGAAAGCCGCCAGCGCCTGTTGGCCTTATTGCGCGCCTGCCGCGCCAATGGCGGCAAAGTTATTTTTGATAACAACTATCGCCCACGCCTGTGGCAAAGCAGAGAAGAAACGCAGAAAGCCTATGCCGATATGCTGTCCTGCACCGATATCGCCTTCCTGACGCTGGATGATGAAGACATGCTGTGGGGAGCCAAACCGGTTGCCGAGGTGCTTAAACGGACACATGGTTTAGGCGTGACGGAGATTGTGATTAAGCGCGGGGCCGACGCCTGCCTGGTGTCGCAACAGGGACAAGAATGCATTGATGTGCCGGCCGTGACGCTGCCAAAAGAGAAAGTGGTCGATACCACCGCGGCAGGCGACTCTTTCAGCGCCGGTTATCTGGCCGTGCGCCTGAATGGCGGCGGCGCGCGGGAAGCGGCGCAGCGCGGCCACCTGACCGCCAGCACCGTTATCCAGTACCGCGGTGCGATTATCCCACAGGAGGCCATGCCGGCTTAAGCGGTGACGGGCCGCTTGCACGGCCTTGTGTTTTTTCATTACGGCGCGACGGGCGGATCCGTTTCATCCTGTGGTTTAGGATCTTCCGCGGCGGGGGCGGCCGCATCGGCAACCGGCGTCATAATCCGGCTATAGGCGGCCTGAAGCTCTTTCATATTGGCTTCCGGCTCTCCCTGCGGCTGTATCAACATCAGCGTCGCTTCCTGCGAAAGCTGGTGATGCAACGCCTCATTCAGCACATCCAGCGTCAACGCAGACAGAGAAGCCTGCCGCAGTTTCTGGTACTGCTCCGGCGCAATATCCACCACGCCGTTCTGCTGCGATCGTAAACGCTGATCCATCAACACGTCCGTACCGGTGCGGGCATAGGTGGCAAACAGTTTGCTCAGTTCATCCGTTTTGTGAGCGATAAGCCCATCAAACTCCTGCTGCGTCAGCCCGCTATCCCTTAACGACGCTAACTCCTGAGCCAGAAACGTCAGGTCCGCCATCACGCCGCTACTATCGGGAACATCCATATGCATCGCGCACTGCGCGCGGGTATAAAACACGTTACAGTCGAAACGGAGGTTATTGCCTTTTTGATGATTTTTTTGCAATGCCTGCTGCACGTGCCAGAACAGGGCTTCCCGCGCCAAATCGCTTCGCCAGTAACGGGCTAATGCCTCAGCGTCCCGAATCGGGTGCCACGGGGAATCCCATATCAGGGACAACGTATTCTGCTGAACGTTTTGATTCATCAGGCTGATAGCCTGAAGCGGCAAGGGGCTTAACGTCGGCACCGGCGCGGGAGCTTCGCGTTTGCCTTGCAGAGATGAGAACGCTTTACCGATTTGCTCAACCATGCCGCGGTGGTCGACATGCCCGACGATATAGAGCGTCATGGCATCCGGCGTGTACCAGGTTTTATAAAATTGCGTTAACTGCTCGTGATTTAACGGCGGTTTGACCGCCTGACCGGGATCGTGAGCCAAGAGCGCGGAGCCTTTCAACCGATAACGCCAGCCGGGATCCTGTGGATTAAGCGGGAATGTCGCCACCTGGTCGGGCATATTCAATGCCGCATTAATGCTTTGCTCGCTGATAGCCAGTCGTCCGGCGGTTTCGGACAGCCAGTTTAACGCCTCTTTCAGCAGCTCCGGTCGGTTATTCGGCAAACTCAGATTGTAAGACGTGAAATCATAGGAGGTGATCACCGGCGGCAAAGGACGCTTGCCGTCATTATGCTCTGTCCACATGGACGGCAGTTGCGCCGCCGAAAGCGTCTCGCCAGGCACAAACGCCAAACGAGGAAGAAAATGCGCGAACCCGATTTGCTGCGCGTTTTCCACCAGCGAACCGGTATTCACCATCAGGCGTAGCTCAACCCTGTCGCCCGGGCGCTGCGGCGTCGTCAGTAATTGCCAGGTAAAACCATTATCAAGTTTACCCTGCTGCCAGGCAGGATCGGGTTGTAGCGCTTCAGCCTGCACGTTGCTGCCGACAACCGTCAACAACATTCCACCAACTAAAAGGCCTATTTTGGTGCCCTGCATGTGAACCCCTACTTAAATAACTATCCAACATAATGTGGTCATTGTTGATAATAATAGTGGCCTTGCATTTGCCACCGAACACTCTCGTGGATGCATCACGGAAAATGGGAAAGGCGGAAGTGTACCATCCCCTTTGACCACACGCTTTTATCTATGTCACTTCACGTGGTGAAATAAAATTCAAAAAAGGGAAAATATTGAGGTATAACAGATTGGCGGCGGGATCTTGCTCGTCACTTTTCATCGTTAGGTAAGGACGATGTTCGGGGAATTCTGCAAGTCGCCACGCGCTTTCTCCGCTTGTGCTTGCGCGTCATCCGCGATGTGGCCGAACAATGCCGGCAGACATACACAGTCCGACATTTTCCGACGATAATTTACACTTTCTCCTTAATTTTCCCACGATTCGCTGAACCTTACCGGATAAAGTAAATTACGGCTGGCGCGCTCTGCGGCAGTGATTATCACGTACAGACCACCGCTGAGGAGCGTCATTCGATGGCGAATTTTTTTATTGATCGCCCCATTTTTGCCTGGGTGTTGGCAATTATACTCAGCTTGTGCGGTATGCTGGCGATCGTTTCACTGCCCGTCGAGCAATACCCCGACCTCGCGCCGCCCAGCGTGCGTATTAATGCCAACTATCCCGGCGCGTCCGCCCAAACCATTGAGAATACCGTGACGCAGGTTATCGAGCAGAGTATGACCGGGCTTGATAATTTGATGTATATGGCTTCGGACAGCAGCAATACCGGACAGGCAAGGATAACGCTCAGTTTTGAAGCGGGAACCAATCCGAATGAAGCCCGTCAGCAGGTGCAGAATCAGTTGCAGTCCGCCCTGCGAAAGCTCCCGCAGGCCGTGCAACAGCAAGGGGTGACGGTCAGTAAGACCGGCGACGCCAATATTCTGATGATCGCCTTTGTTTCCACCGATGACAGCATGGATAGACAGGATATTTCGGACTATGTCGCCAGCAATATTCAGGATCCGATCAGCCGCATCAACGGCGTGGGCGAGGTAGACGCCTATGGCTCGCAGTATGCGATGCGTATCTGGCTCGATCCCCTGAAGCTCGCCGATTACGCGCTCACCACTGAAGATGTGGTATCCGCCATCGAGGCGCAGAACAGCCAGGTTTCGGTCGGCCAGGTGGGCGGTACGCCGTCGGTGGATAATCAGACGCTGAATGCCGCCATCAACGGTCAGTCATTGCTGCAAACCCCGCAGCAGTTTCGTGACATTACCCTGCGCGTGAACCAGGGCGGCTCGGCGGTGACGCTCGGCGATGTCGCCGAAGTGGAGCTTGGCGCGGAAAGATATGACTTCCTCAGCCGATATAACGGTCAGGCGGCCTCCGGTCTGGGGATAAAGCTGGCTTCCGGCGCCAATGAACTGGAAACGGATAAACTGGTGCGCGCCCGTATTGAGGAGTTATCGCACTATTTTCCGCGCGGGCTGGAAGCCAAAGTCGCTTATGAAACGTCGCCTTTTGTTAAGGCTTCCATTATCGATGTGGTGAAAACCCTGTTTGAAGCGGTACTGCTGGTTTTCCTGGTGATGTACCTGTTTTTACAGAATTTCCGCGCCACGCTTATCCCCACTATCGCCGTGCCGGTCGTGCTGCTGGGCACCTTTGCGGTGCTGTATGCCTGCGGATTCAGCCTCAATACCCTGACCATGTTCGCGATGGTGCTGGCGATCGGTCTGCTGGTGGACGATGCCATTGTGGTGGTGGAAAACGTCGAGCGCGTCATGAGCGAGGAAGGCCTTTCTCCACGCGAGGCGACGCGCAAGTCGATGCAGCAGGTTCAGGGCGCATTGGTGGGGATCGCGCTGGTGCTGTCGGCGGTTTTTGTCCCGATGGCTTTCTTCGGCGGCACCACCGGCGCCATCTACCGCCAATTCTCCATTACCATCGTTTCATCCATGATCCTGTCGGTGCTGGTGGCGATGATCCTCACCCCGGCCCTGTGCGCCACCCTACTTAAGCCCCTGGCCAAAGGACAGCATCACGGCCGCAAGGGATTTTTCGGCTGGTTTAACCGCCATTTCAACCGCGGCGCGGCGCGCTATGAGCAGGGCGTCGCCAAGATCCTGGTGAGAAGCGGCCGCTGGATGCTGCTTTATCTTGCCGTCATCGGCATCATGGCGTTGCTGTTTATCCGGCTGCCCACGTCATTTCTGCCCCAGGAGGATCGGGGCGTGTTCATGACGCAGGTTCAACTGCCGCCTGGCTCGACACAGCAGCAGACGTTAAAAGTGGTGCAGAAAATTGAGCAGTATTACCTCACCAAAGAGAAAGAGAATGTCGTATCGGTATTCTCCACCGTGGGCGCCGGGCCGGGCGGGAACGGGCAGAACGTCGCGCGTCTGTTTGTGCGGTTGAAAGACTGGGATGCGCGCACGAGTGAAGAAAATAGCGCCTTTGCCATTATCGAACGCGCCACCCGCGCTTTTCATGCCATTAACGAAGCGCGGGTGATTGCCAACAACCCGCCGTCCATTAGCGGTCTGGGCAATGCGGCCGGCTTTACCATGCAATTACAGGATCACGCCGGGCTGGGCCACGATGAACTGATGCAGGCCCGCAACCAACTATTGTCCATGGCCGGCGATAGCCCGGATCTGACCCGGGTGCGGCATAACGGTCTGGATGATAACGCACAGTTGAAGATCGATACCGACCAACGCAAGGCGCAATCGCTGGGCCTGTCTATCGACGACATCAACAGCGTATTGCAAACCGGCTGGGGCTCTACCTATGTCAACGATTTCATCGATCGCGGACGGGTGAAAAAAGTCTATGTTCAGGCCGCCGCAAAATATCGCATGCTACCGGACGACATCAGCAAATGGTACGTCCGCAACAGCAATGGCGGAATGGTGCCGTTTACCGCCTTTGCGCAAACCTCATGGGAGAGCAGCTCGCCGCGTCTGGAACGGTACAATGGCTATTCCGCGCTGGAAATCGTCGGGGAGGCCGCGCCGGGCGTCAGCACCGGGACGGCCATGGAGATCATGGAAGCGCTGGTAGAGAAACTCCCGGACGGCATTGGCTTGGAATGGACGGGAATGTCCTATCAGGAAAAACTGACGGGCGCGCAGGCGCCGGCGCTGTACGTCATTTCGCTGCTGGTGGTGTTCCTGTGTCTGGCGGCGCTGTATGAAAGCTGGACCGTTCCCTTTTCGGTCATGCTGGTGGTTCCGCTCGGCGTGCTGGGCGCATTGATCGCCACCTGGGGACGAGGATTGGAGAACGATGTTTATTTCCAGGTAGGGCTGCTGACCGTCATCGGCCTGGCGGCGAAGAACGCCATCCTGATTGTCGAGTTCGCCAATGAGTTGAATCAGCGCGGGCGGGATCTGGTTGAAGCGACGCTGGAGGCGTCACGTCAGCGGCTGCGGCCGATACTGATGACCTCGCTGGCGTTTATTTTCGGCGTACTGCCGATGGCGACCAGCAACGGCGCGGGTTCCGCCAGCCAGCATGCCGTAGGCACCGGCGTCATTGGCGGCATGATTTCCGCGACGATCCTCGCCATCTTTTTCGTACCGTTGTTCTTTGTGGTGGTGCGCAGGCGTTTTCCGCTGCAAGAGAAAGCGCAATAAGTATTCAGCGACGCTAATGGCTTAACGATCATCCCCACCGCACAACCGTGCCGTGGGGAAAGATCAAAACGCGAGGGAAAAGCGCGGATTATGACTGCGCCGTCGGCTCGGCGGTTTTGTCGCCTTTGCTGCCGGTATCGCCCTTGTTGCCGGAAAGTACCGCGTCCATCTGCTGCGCATCCAGCTCATGGCAATACTTGGCGACGACGATGGTGGCTACGCCATTGCCAATCAGGTTGGTCAGCGCGCGGGCTTCCGACATAAAGCGGTCAATGCCCAGAATCAACGCCAGACCCGCCACCGGCAGATGGCCTACCGCCGAGAGCGTGGCGGCCAGCACGATAAATCCGCTGCCGGTAACGCCCGCCGCCCCTTTGGAAGAGAGCAGCAAAACCACCAGCAAGGTAATCTGATGCCAGATATCCATATGGCTGTTGGTTGCCTGCGCAATAAAGACGGCGGCCATCGTCAGATAAATAGAGGTGCCATCCAGGTTGAATGAATAGCCGGTAGGAATAACCAGCCCGACAACCGATTTCTTACACCCGACCTTCTCCATCTTCTCCAACATCCGTGGCAGCACCGATTCGGAAGAAGACGTACCCAGCACAATCAACAGTTCCTCTTTGATATAACGGATAAACTTGAAGATGCTGAAGCCGGTGGCTTTGGCGATACTGCCCAGCACCAGGAACACGAACAGCAGACAGGTTATATAGAAGCAGGCGATCAACTGGCCCAGCTGCACCAGTGTCCCTAGCCCATATTTGCCGATGGTGAACGCCATGGCGCCGAATGCGCCTAAAGGAGCCAGACGCATGATCATATTGATAATGCCGAAAATCACTCTGGAGAAACTTTCGATCACATCAAAGATCATTTTGCCTTTTTCGCCCAGCCGATGCAGCGCAAAACCAAACATCACCGCGAACAGCAGCACCTGCAAGATATTGCCGCTGGCGAAGGCGCCTACCGCACTGGAAGGGATCACATCCATCAGGAACGGAATCAGCCCCTGCTGCGATGCCTGCTGGGTATAAACGGCGACGGCGGAGGCATCCAGAGAAGCGGGATCGATATTCATGCCGGCGCCCGGCTTTACTACGTTGACCACGATCAGCCCGATGATCAAGGCAATCGTACTGACAACTTCAAAATACAGCAGAGCGGTCGCGCCGGTTTTACCCACTGACTTCATGCTTTCCATGCCGGCAATGCCGGTCACCACAGTACAAAAGATGACCGGAGCAATGATCATTTTAATTAATTTAACAAATCCATCGCCCAGAGGTTTCATCTGCGTGCCAAGTTCCGGATAGAAATGGCCCAGCAGTATCCCTACCGTAATGGCAGTAAGCACCTGAAAATAAAGACTTTTAAAAATAGAAGTTTTCATACGTACGTCCTATGGTGGGGAGACACAGGCGGACAATATACGAATAGGGAATACCACCTGTGATTGCGCCGGAAAATAACACCGCACTAATAGTCTGGAAATGTTTTATAACTTTAGTTTGTGAACATGAGGTTAAAAATATGAGCGGAATCGCTTCAGTAAAAGTAAACATTAAACAATAGTGCAATTTATTTGTAACAAGCAGAAAGAATCCCGGCTTAACGTCGAAGAAAAATCCGCGGCGACCAGTCATAAAGGTAGGTTAAAAGAGCAAATAACGGAGGGTGAAAATAACCATCAGGCGACGAATAAGGGATTATTCATCAAAAACATGAATGCCATTCTTCCTTTCATGGCGGGCGCGTTGCATCGCCAAACGCGCTTGCGAAAGGAAAAGCGCCGCATGCGTTGTCTGTTTGCCGGGGGATGCGTCAACGTGCAGAATACCGACGCAGGCCGTAAGCGGAGAGGCGTTATCGTTTAGTGATATGAACGGCGCATTTATTTGCATAATGACATTGCGCGCCCAGGCTTGCGCCTGCTCCACGCTCGCCAACGGTTTTCCCAGCACCGCGAACTCATCGTTGTCCAGACGGGCCAATAAAACGCGTCTTTCCTCCGGCGGTTCATTAACCGCCGCTTTTAGCTGATTAATCAACGTAGCGGAGATCTGGCTGCCGTTATCGGCCGATAGCGGCGCCAGACCGATCACCATCAGGCTAAACGGCGTGTTTTCCGCCAGCCACCGCTCCAGATGCATTATAAAATCGGCTTTATCGGGGAAGTCATACTGCATGGCGCCGGAAAAAAGCGACTGTTTCAGCAACTGTTGATTGCGGTTATAACTGCGAACCAGTACGCCAAGCTCATCGTCCTGATGCCATTCCGGCAGCGTCAGCTGATGATGCGGGATCGCTTCTGCGGGTAAATTCTGTAGTTCGGTGATAATGGCGCGTAATGGATGTACCATCAGTCGGTTCATACACCAGGTAATGGCGATGGATAAAACAAGCGCCAATAACAGGTAAGTCGCCAGCATGATCGAGAACGTACTGACGATAAACTGGAACATGCGATAAGAGTCGGCCTGCAAAACCAAATGCGCCAATGGCGTCGAATTTTGCGTCTGCGGCGGGGAATACAATGGCACGGAGATCTGTATCGGCAGTTTGAAGAAACCGGCGATCCAGTTCGGCACCGGGCGTTCCGTCGGGAAACTGGCATGCAGCGTCTGAAATTCATCGGGCAACAGCACATCCGCCCGACTGAGAAAGCCGACAGGCAGTAAACTGTTCAGAATATCTTCAGCCCGTTGCACTTCGCCTTGCAGCACCGCCTCCGTCAGCGGCTGGCGCACGGAATAAGCGATGACCTCCAGTTGCCTGGCATAATCCTCACGACGCTGATTCACGAAGTGAAAAAGCTGTATCACGATAAACAGACTGATGGTAACCAGCGCCACAGCGGACACGGCTGTCATCTGCTTAATCGTTAATGAACGTCTGAGCCGCAAACACCTTCTCCGTCAATTCTATATTGCTGCTGTAGTTGTCTAAAAAAACCAAACCTGCCATAAGGCGAAACCCCGCCAGTATAAGACAGCTTGCCGGAGCTCCCGTGCTGTTTTCGTCCTGTCGCCACAGGATTTCGTCTTAATCCTAAGCTATCCGCCCGTATCGGTTTGCCCCCGTGATAACGCGTCTCAGAATAGGGGATATCGCCCGCACAAGCCAGAAAATGGGCTCAGGTTTACGTTTGATATCAACGGGCAGGAAAATGATGGGGAATGAGAATAGCGTTAATACATAAGAATTGAGTTGTCGGCGTTAATCACCATGAAAATAAGGTCTTTATCTTTATTTCACGGCATTTTTTTATCCTCTTCTTGCAAAAGTTTCGTCAAAAAATAAAAGATCTATTATTCGCAACCATCGCGATGCCATTGTCGCTTTTTTGATTTTTTCATCGAATGGGGTATTAAACATTCCGATGATATCAATCCTGGCTACGTCCCTTTCAAGGTTAAATAAATACTCTATCGCTCAGCAATAATTACCCCGGATAACAGGTTATGGTTCCTGCGCCGGCAGGAACCATGCATCCATAAGTCATCGGCTGCTCGTCAGTCGGCGCGCCAGCAGCGAACGTCCACATGTTGTACCGTGGGCGACATCGGTTGCGGCCGCTCGCAGCCTGCGGCGGCCTGCGGGCAGCGCTCGCGGAAAAAACAGCCCCGCGGCAACACGCGGTTGCCCGGCAATTCGCCCTTACGATCCTCTATCTCTCCATCCAGCGACCGATCCACGCGCGGCACGGAATCCAACAACAGCCGGGTATAAGGATGTTTCGGCGCGGTCAGCACCTGTTGAGCGCCGCCCAGCTCGACGATTTGCCCAAGATACATCACCGCGACACGGTCGCTCATATGGCGCACCACCGACACGTTGTGTGAAATCAGCACATAGGTCAGTTGGCGCTGCCGTTGCAGTTTCACCAGCAAATTGAGAATTTGCGCCTGCACGGAAATATCCAGCGCCGACGTGGGTTCATCGAGCACAATAATATCGGGCTGCGAAGAGAGCGCACGGGCGATTGAGATACGCTGGCGCTGGCCCCCGGAAAAAGCATGGGGCAGCCGATCCAGATATTCCGGGCGAATACCGACCAGTTCCGCCAGCTCCGCCGCTAACGCACGACGCTCACGTTCACCGTTGTGCTTCTGCAACCAGACCGGCTCGGTAATAATACGCCAGACGGGTAAACGCGGATCCAGTGACGACAGCGGATCCTGAAACACCATTTGCATCCCGCTGCCAAGCCATGAGGTCGGGCTGCGGGCTCGAAAACACTCGCCCGCGGCGGGGGGCAACATACCCATCAATAACTGGGCCAGCGTGCTCTTGCCGCAGCCGGACTCACCGACGATACCCAGGGTTTCCCCGCGGACAATTTGCAAATCCAGGCCATTTAACGCATGGACCTGTTCGGTGACTTTTCCACGCCAGTTTTTCCGGGCGGGAAAATTGACATGCACATCCCGTAGTTCAAGCAAAATATCAGACATGTTCAGCCTCCCGTTGCGGATGCCAGCAGGCGGCGCGTTGTTCGCCGGCGCCGCAGGATGTTAATACCGGCTGTTGCCGACAGCGCGCGTCGGCGGCAAAGCAGCGTTCGCGGAAAGCGCAGCCCGCCGGCAGCGACGCCAGATTGGGCACCGTGCCCGGAATGGCGGGCAACACCGCGCGAGGCGGCGCGTCTTCCGGCGCGCAGCGCAACAAACCGATGGAATAAGGATGGACGGGGCGGGCAATCACATCCCGCGTGGCGCCGCTTTCGATCACCGCGCCGGCGTACATCACATACAGACGATCGCAAAGCTGAGACACCACCGCCATATCGTGGCTGATAAACAATACCGCCGTACCGCGGGCGCGCGCCTTCTGCTGTAGCAGACGCAACACCTGCCGCTGTACGGTCACATCCAGCGCCGTCGTCGGCTCATCGGCAATAATCAGCGCCGGATCGCAGGAGAAAGCCAGCGCGATAATCACCCGCTGACGCATGCCGCCGGACAATTCAAACGGATAGCGCTCCATCACCCGCGCCGCATCGGAAATCTGCATTTCATTGAGCAACGCGATGGCTTTCTGCACCGCCGCCCGGCGGGAAATCGGCTGGTGCTGGCGGATCACATCGGTCATCTGCTGCCCGATACGCCGCGTGGGATTCAGCGCCGTCATCGGCTCCTGAAAGATCATCGCCACTTGCGCGCCGCGCAGCCGCCGCATCTGTTTCTCGCTGGCATTCAGCACATCCTGACCGAGCACGGTAAGACCGCCGCCGTTGATGCGATAGCTGCCGGCCGGCAACAGGCGCATAGCCAGCATGGCGGTCACCGACTTGCCCGAACCGGATTCGCCGACCACGCCGACAATTTCGCCACGTTTGACATACAGCGAGACCTGATTGAGCGCGCGAACCTCGCCGTTATATACCGGGAAACTCAGTTGTAGATTATCGATATTCAGAACGTCATCGTGCATCAGTTGCGTCCTCCGCTTTTCGGATCGAGCAGGTCGCGCAGGCCATCGCCGAACAGATTAAATCCGACGGCGGTAATCAAGATCGCCATCCCGGGGAAGGTGCAATACCACCACTGATCGAGCACATAGTTACGGCCGTTTGCCACCATCGCCCCCCACTCCGCCGTCGGCTGTTGCGCGCCGAGGCCGATAAACCCCAGCGTGGCGGCCATCAATATGGCGGTGCCGATATCCAGCGACGCCTGCACAATCAGCGGCGGCAGCGCGTTACGCAGCACGTGCCAGCTAATCAGATGCCAGCGCGTGGCGCCGAAAATTCTTGCCGCCTGTACATAGGCCAACTGCCGCACCACCAGCGTCTGGCCGCGCGCCAGACGGACATAAAAGGGAATGCGCACAATGGCGATAGCCAGCATGGCGTTAAACAGACTCGGCCCCAGCGCGGCCGCCAGCGCCATGGTCAACACCAGCGAGGGGATCGACAGCATGATATCCATGATGCGCATAATCAACGCATCGGCCCAACCGCCCACTACGCCGGAAAAACAGCCCAACAGGGAGCCAATAATGCCGGAAAACAGCACCACCGCCAGACCGGCGGCCACCGATTGCTGGCTGCCGACCAGCACGCGGCTAAAAAGATCGCGCCCCACCTCGTCCGTGCCAAACCAGTGTTGCGCCGAGGGCGGCTGCAAACGGGCGGCCAGATCGATGGCATTGGGATCCTGCGGCGTCAACCAGGGCGAAAAGATCATCAACAGCAGCATGATCAGCATAATGACGCCGCCGATCAGCGTCAGAGGGCTGCTCTTCAGCATCCAGGCGCGTTTGCCCCAGCGTTGTCGCCGTTCGCTTTGGCGCGGCGCCGCGGCCTCGTTGCTTAACATCATCATTCAGTCCCTCCACGCCCGATGCGGGGGTCGATCCATAAATAGAGCAGATCCACCACCAGATTGACCACCACATACGCCAGCGAAACCACCACCGCAAAGCCCATCACCGCCGGGAAATCCAGCGCCTGAATCGACGAGACCACATAAGCGCCCATGCCGGGCCAGGAGAAAACGGTTTCCGTCAGCACCGCGCCATACAGCAGATCGCCCAACGCCAGCCCCAGTACGGTAATCAACGGGATCAGCGCATTGGGCAACGCATAGCCCAGGATGACGCGCCAGGCCGGTAAACCACTGGCGCGCGCGGTGCGAATATAATCTTCACTGAGTTGCTCAAGCATGGCGGAGCGAATTTGACGCGCCACGATGCCCAGGTGCACAAACGCCAGCGTTATCGCGGGCAAAATCAAATGTTGCAGACTATTCCAGAAAGCCTCCCCGTTGCCGGCCAGCAGCGAGTCGATGGTATAAAAACCGGTGACCCGCGTCGGCGGATCGATCCAGTCATCGAGACGGGCGCCGCCGGGCAGCCAGTTAAGGTGCCCGTAAAACAGGACAATCACGCCTAATCCCAGCCAGAACGCCGGGGTTGAGATACCGGTTATCGCCAATAAGCGCACCAGGTGATCGAGCCAGCGATCGCGATACACCGCGGACAGCACGCCAAGCGGCACGCCCAGCATCAGCGCCAGCAGCAGAGCGAAAAAGGCCAGTTCCAGCGTGGCGGGAAAGAAAGTGCGCAAATCTTCCAGCACCGGACGGCCGGTGCGAATGGACGTTCCCAGATCGCCATGCAGTAAGTCGCTAACGTAACGGGAAAACTGAACGTACAGCGGTTGATCCAGGCCCAGCTGTCGGCGAATATGCTCGACCATGGCGTCGCTGGCGCGATCGCCGGCCAGCAACCGCGCCGGATCGCCGGGGATCAGGTGGGAAATAATAAAGGTGATGACGCAAACCCCCGCCACCACGAGTATTAGACCCCAACAGCGCTGCCGTAAAACACTCCAGAAGGTCATGTTAAAGCCCCCAGTCAAAGAATAGGGCCAGCGGCCTGACCCCGAAATAAAAGCGGTGCCTGTTGTTATTTGCTCATGGTCGCCACGTTAAACACCTGCTCCAGCATCGGGTTGAAAACAAAGCCTTTCACTTCCTTGTTCATGGCGACCTGATAGTTTTTCTGGAACAGATAAACATAGGCGGCTTCATCAATGACGATCTTCTGCGCCGCCTGGTAAGCGTTGGTACGCTCGGCCTGATCCGACGTCGCCACGGCTTGCTTGAGCAAATCGTCGACGGTTTGGTTGTCATAGAAGGAACGGTTTCCCGGCAAGCCTTTCTTATCCGACTCGAACCAGTAGTTCATGAACATATAGGGATCGGCGAAGTCGGGGCTCCAGTTGCCGATGGCGATGTCGTAATCCCCTTTCCCGACGCGGTCGCGCATGGTGGCGTTAGCCAGTTTTTCCAGCTTGACGTTAATCCCCAGCGTATTCAGATTCGCCTGGGTGGAAATGGCGATCGGTTCCCAGTTGGGATCGCTGTCCGAATAAAGAAACGTCAGGCCTTGCGGCTTAACGGCGAGCTTGTCGTAAGCCGCTTTCGCTTTGGCGGGATCCCGGCTGTACTGCATGGCTTGCGGATCGTACCCCCACAGCCCTTCCGGGATCGGGCCGCGCATCTGCTTGCCGTTCCCGCCGAGAATACCGTTTACCATGCCCGCGTAATCGGTCGACCAGGAGATGGCGCGCCGCAGATCCGCCTGGTTTAACGGCGCCTTGCCGTTGTTGAGATAGAGATACGTCACGCGCAGCGACGGATATTCATCAGTGGCGACTTTCCCCTCCTGTTTCAACGCCGCCATTTGATCGACGGGCAGCGACTCCGCAATATCAATGTCGCCGCGGGAAAGCTGTAAGCGACGCGTCGCGCTCTCGCCGATTATTTTCACCGAGACGCGTTTAAAGGCCGGTTTCGCGCCGCTATAGTGCGGATTGGGCACCAGCACCAACTGCTGCCCTTTCTGCCAGCGTTGCAACAGGTAAGGGCCGGAACCCGCCGTGTTCTCCGCCAGCCAGCCTCTGGCGTCATCGCCGCCATGCTCTTTCATCACCGCGGGGTTAACGATCGCCGCCCCCGCATTGGCCAGCGTATAGAGGAAAGGGGCAAACGGCGTACTGAGCGTGAAACGCACCGTGTAGGGGTCAACCACCTCGACGTTGAGATCTTTTGGATAGGCTTCCGACGGCCCCTGCCCGATCTTCAGCAAGCGCTCGAACGAGAACTTGACCGCCTCGGCGGTGACCGGTGCGCCATCAGAAAATTTGGCATCGTTTTTCAGTTTAAAGGTCCAGACTTTCCCATCGTCGGAAGCCTGCCAGCTTGCGGCCAAATCGCCTTCCACCTCCGTGGAGCCTTTGCCGTTTTCCGTTTTATACTGCACCAGGCGTTGATAGACGGGGTAAGTGACCGTCCAGTCATTATTATCAATGGTGACCGCCGGATCGAGCGTCTGCGGGTCGGCGGCTTTGCCGATCACCAGCATATCCTTCGGCACCGCCGCCAGTGCCGGCGTGACGATCATGGCAATGGCCGCGGCGATCAACGCCGGTCGAAACAACGAAACTGCGGTGGTAGTCATCTTCATGGCCGTACTCCTGGTTTCATAGTAAGTTGGGGGTGGTTACGTTTCGCGGTGCGATACAGCTAAAACGATCGCTTAACAGCGGGTAGGCCGTGGAGCCGGGCAGTTCAAAGTGCCACCATTCGCTGGCGATGCCGACAAAGCCGCCGCCAAACATGATGGCGTTCAGCAACAGGCGATTGCGCTGCGCCGCAGGCGGCACGCTGGGGTGATAAGGATGCGAGCGCTCATGCATCTCATCAAATTCGGTGCCCATATCCAGCAGCCGGCCGTTTTCGTCGAAAAGCGTGACGTCAACCGCGGTGCCGCGGCTGTGATTGGAACCCTGCGAGACTTCCACCACATACCGCGGATCCGGGCAGGCCAGCCACAGATACTCTTGCGCTTTCTTTGGACGATAAGCGTCGTAAACCAGCAGCCTGACGCCCGCCAGCGCGGCGATTTCCACACTGCGCCGCAGAGCGCCGGCGGCGTCAGGATGCAGTAGGCAACGATTTTCGCTGTATATGGTCTGGCCGGTAATGTTATCCGGCGTCGCATATTTCATGTCGATGCCCACCTGCGGCAACGCGGAATAAACATCAACCAATTCAATTTCTTGATTCATATAACAGACCTTGTTTAGCGTTCAAATTGTCCAAACTCCTGTTGCAGTTGGCGGTTTAGCGCCAGACGGGGCGCCAAACGCTCGCCGAGCCGTTCCACCACCGCGGAAAGCAGCAGGTTGAACAGGCAACTGAGCGGCGCCAGCGAATCCCAAAAATGACCGGTATCGGTATGCACTTGCAGCAAATCCAGCGGATAGTCACGCGCCCACGGGCACCAGATATCGGTGACCAGCGCCAGCGGCAGGTTGCGCTCGCTGGCCGCCCGGCAATACTGGCGGGCGACGGCGGAATACGCCCGGGTGTCGGTGACCACCAGGTAAGGGCGGGCAAACTCGGAGTTGAGCGACTCGACCCAGGTGCCCGACAGGCCGTCGACATAGCTGACGCGGGGACGCAGATATTCCAGATGGCTGAAAAAAGCGTTGGCGATACCGCGCGTGGACTGAATGCCTAAAATAAACACCGCTTCCGCTTCGGCCAGTTGCCGGCTCACCCGCGCAAAGGTTTCGCTCTGCGCCAGTTGATAAACCTGAGTGATGGCCTCCAGTTCAAGCTGGAGCGACTGGGAAAAACGCTCAGGCAACGCGTGCTGTTGTTGCCATGAATCGAGGCGGTCAATCACGCCCCAGGGTTTATAGGGCATGTCCGACGTATGACGCAGGCTGCTTTTGACATCTTCCAGATTGCGATAGCCCAGTCTGCGCAGGTAGCGGCCAACGGTAATCCCCGTCGTTCCGGTTGCTTTGGCGATGCTGTCCGCGGTCTCAAACGGGATCTGGGCAATATGCGTCAGCAGCCAGCCAGCGATACGTTTTCCGCTGGGCGTTTGCTGGCTAAAGCTGGCTTCAATCCTGGCAACTAACGCTGTCGTTTCCGTCATTTCCCGCCCCAATGTTATCTTTCTGTCATTAATTAAAATGCTGTTATATGGATAACAAATGCAGGGTGCGTGCCAGGTTTTATCCGGCCGGCAGAGCGGCCGTCAGGCGGCATTCGCGGTCATTAAGCGTCAAAAATCAGGTATAAAAGCGCAAAAATCGTGCAGAACCGATCCGTTTTGGTGCATGTTGGCGCCCGTGCGGGCAAAAAGAAAGGAACAGAAACGCGCTGTGGCGATGACGCACAGCGCGGCAAGGTTTTATTTACGGATTATCGACGGCCGATGCGTTTTATGCCTGCTTAGGCTGGCCGTTAGAGGCCGTTAACCCGCCGTCGACAGGAAGATTCGCGCCGGTGATATAACGCGCGTCATCGCTGGCAAGAAAGGCAATGACATCCGCAATGTCCTCAGGTTCGCCCGCCCGCTGCATCGGGATACGCTCATAGAATTTTTCCAGCAGCGCTTTATCCTGCTCCGTGTCTTCGGTAAGTTCCGTCAGGATAAAGCCCGGGCAGATCGCATTGACGCGCACGCCGTCTGCGGCATAGTCCATGGCGACCGCTCGCGTGAAATTCGTAATCGCCCCTTTCGCGGCGTTATAGCTGCTCATGCCCCAGTCGCCGCCAAGACCGGAAACCGACGAGATATTAATCACGCTGCCTTTGGTGTTGAGCAGGGCCGGCATGAAATAATGCAGGCAATAAAATACGCCGTGCAGGTCGGTGCCCATCAATTTATGCCAGTCATCCAGCGTCAGTTCATGTACGCGCCCCTGGACGATCATCCCGGCATTGTTAACCAGCACGTCGACCCGGCCGTACTCGTCCGCTACGCGCCGGGCCAGGGCTTCGACTTCGCTGGCCTCAGAGACATCGCAAGCCGCAATCAAATGTTTTCCCGACGCTAACGATGCCGCGGTTTTTTCCAGTTTTTCCTGGGTACGGCCGACCAGAACAACGCTTGCTCCTTCGCGGGCAAAACGCCGGGCCGTTCCGGCGCCAATGCCTGAACCCGCACCGGTGATAACCACAACTTTATTCTTAAAGCGTTCCACGTTGCCTCCTGTTTGTGCTGCATTTGTTAATTGTGACGTGCATCACGTATATATTTAACCTTGGCAGCCACAGGAAACTCTGCAAGAAAAAAACGTATTTTGCGGTTAATCAACTGTTTTTTATGGCAATAAAAATCTTTAAAAATGTGTCGGATAAACCAGGCGAGCAGGGTTAAACCACCATCCCCCGCCCGCCGTAGCTTCTGGTTTGCGCCAGGTTTTCCCAGAGCGGCTGGAGCCGTTCGAGCGCAATACGCATCTGTGCGGGTTCCAACGTAAACGGTAGCCTTAGATACCGTTCAAATGCCCCTTCGATGCCAAATCGCGGGCCTGCGCCGATACGGATGCCGATGGACTCGGCGCTGGCGGCGAATACGCTTGCCAGCGGTTTTGGCAGTTCGATCCACCAGGATAAGCCGCCGGCCGGCTCGGTTATCCGCCAGTCGGGAAATAACTGTTTTATCGCCGCGCTGCTGATATCCCGCTGCCGGCGCAGCGTTTCCCGGCGCCGCGGCAGAAAATTATCGGCGTCATTAAACAGGCTGATGGCCGCAAGTTGTTCCAGCACCGGACTCCCTAAATCCAACGTGGCGCGTACCTGCATCAACGCGGCGATGGTGCGCGACGACGCGCGGATCCAGCCAAGCCGCAACCCTCCCCAAAAACTTTTTCCCGCGGAACCAAGCGTAATCACTCTGTCCGCCTTATCAAAGGCCGCCAGCGGCGGCGGCGGCGGCGCGTCGAACCATAAATTCACCATGGTTTCATCCACCACAATCGTTGTGCGGGTTCGGGCCGCAATCCCGGCTACCGCCGCACGCGTTCCGGCATCCATACAGCGCCCGGTCGGGTTATGAAAATCAGGAAGCAGGTAAGCCAAACGAGGGGAAGTCTGGGCAATGGTCGCCGCCAGTCCATCGGTGTCCCAGCCGTTTTCCGGCAGACTGACGGGCACCGGGCGACACGAAGCGCCGTTGATTGCCGCCAGCGCCATCGGGTAAGTCGGATGGTCGATAACCACACGATCGCCGGGGCCGGTAAGCAACCGCAGGATCAGACCGAATCCGCTGACCGCGCCGTTCACCACCATTATCTGATCCGCCGTGGTCGGCAGCCCGCGGCCGGCGTAGTGGCGGGCAATGATCGCACGCAGCTCAGGCAGGCCCAGTTGATCGTATCCGGTGGCGCCGAGGTGCTCCGGCAGAGCGATCAGCGCGCGGGCATAGGCCTGATGGATCTCCGGGCCCGCCGTCAGGGCGGCGATGGAGAGATCGAGCGTCGGAGCCGCACCCGGTAAAGGGGAGGAGGCATTGCCGCCGTCCGGCAGTAGCGTTACCGAGCCGGAACCGTGACGACTGAGCAGATAACCCTCGTCACGCAGTCGCGCCAGCGCGGCGGCCACCGTGGTACGGCTAATGCCCAGTGCCGTCGCCAGTTCGCGCTCCCCCGGCAGCCGGCTGTCCAGCGGCAGACGACCGTCCAGAATCAACAATCGCAGGCCATCCGCCAACTGACGATAAACCGGCATGCGCGGTAAATCCTGGCGCCAGTGTCCAAGAAGCTTAATCAACGAGGCCGTACCGGTTCTGCGCTGTGCCATATCAGTCCACTTTATAAAAACTGGACCTTAATACTAAATCCATTTTGCGAGAAGGTATAGCCACGATGAATGTATTAAGGTGAAGATCATGATGGCGCGTCGCTTGCTGCAACTTTATATCGGACTGGCGTTATACGGCGTATCCACGGCAATGTTTGTGCACGCCAATCTCGGCGTCGATCCGTGGGACGTGTTTCACCTGGGCGTGGCGCGGATCTTTTCTCTGACTATTGGTATGGTGATAATCGTCGTTGGCGCATTGGTGCTGCTGCTGTGGATCCCGCTGCGTCTGCGTCCCGGACTGGGAACCGTCAGTAACGTGATTGTGCTGGGTCTGGCGGTGGATGCCGCGCTGGCTTTGATGCCGCCTCTTGAATCGCTGATGGCGCGCGGCGCACTGTTGATTGCCGCCGTAGTAATCAACGCGTTGGCGACCGGCATGTACATCGGCGCGGGTTTTGGCGCCGGGCCGCGCGACGGGTTAATGACCGGAATTCATGCCCGCACCGGCTGGTCGGTGCGTAGCGTGCGTACCGCGATTGAAGTCACCGTACTGCTGGCGGGCTGGATGATGGGCGGCACACTCGGCGTCGGCACCGTGCTTTATGCGCTGGCGATTGGCCCGCTGATCCAGCTTTGCCTGCCGTGGTTTCATATCGATCCGCGCCCGAAAAAACCGCTGACCGAACCCTCGGTGAATAATGGAATATAATAAATAATCTAATATATTTTTTATAAAATAACGTTTTATTTTATTATCTCACGACCCGATAAAGGAATAATATTAAATAGTCGAACGGTATCAAAAGAGATAAGTAGAACATATCGCGTTTAAATTTATTTATCGTCGATATTATAATGAAAAGTTGCAACTTGATTGCAAGTTAATCCATTGTAAACGAAATGTTCGCCCTTGCTTCTACATTTTATCAACAAACCCTAATTAAATAGCAACAACATAAAATATGTTCCATGATTCAAATCACAAAATAAATTAACAATAAGTCGCTATACTGAGCCTGTGTTTATTATTAAATATAAAATCACAAAAAACATAGGATACATTATCATGTATAAAAAATTATTTGAGCCTAAAAGAATAAACCAATGCGTTATTCCTAACCGGCTTGTTGTAACCGCAATGGTAGCAAATTATTGTAACACCGACGGCACCTCTTCCGATCGATACATTGCCTATCATGAGGAAAAGGCAAAAGGCGGCTGGGGGTTAATTATCACCGAAGATTACGCGGTCAATGAACATGCGATGGGCTATCAGTATATCGCCGGTTTATGGAATGACGAACAAATCGCCAGCCATAAAAAACTGACGGATACCATTCATCGCTACGACAGTAAAATCTTTGCCCAAATTTATCATGCGGGCAGACAAAGCAACGGTAAAGTCAACGGCGGGGTTCAACCCATGGCGCCGTCGCCCATTCCCTGCCCGTGGCTGAGAGAAATGCCGCGTGAGTTGTCGATTGAGGATATTCAGAATCTGGTTAAGGATTTCGGCAACTGTGCGAAAAGAGTCAAACAGGCGGGTTTTGACGGCGTAGAGATTCATGCGGGTCACGGTTATTTAATCGCCGAGTTCCTCTCTCCCTATGTCAATAAACGCGTCGATAAATACGGCGGCTGTCTGGACAACCGGGTGCGGTTTTTGAAAGAAATCTATCAGGAAGTGCGCAGCAATGTCGGGCCGGACTTTCCGGTGATGGTCCGCTTCTCGGCGTATGAAGGTTTTGTCGGCGGCCGGGACATTTCCGAATCCCGCGTGCTGGCTCAGTTGTTTGAAGAATGGGGCGTTGATGCGCTGGATGTTTCCGTCGGCGCCTATGGCGATCATAATAAATTCGGCACGGTTTCCCCGATGTATGTAGGCCATGCCTGGACCGTGCCGTTTGCGGAAGAGATAAAGAAACTGGTGAATATCCCGGTGATTACCGCCAACCGCATTAACGACCCAAGGATGGCGGATAGCATTCTGTCGATGGGCAAAGCCGATTTTATCGGTATGGGCAGAGGCTCGCTGGCCGATCCCCATTTACCCAACAAAGCCAAAGCCGGAGAATTAACCTCAATCCGCTACTGCATCGGGTGTATGCAGGGCTGTACCGGCAGTCTGTATGTGGGCGGGCCGCTAGAGTGTCTGGTCAACCCGACCCTGGGACGGGAAGGCGTGCTGGACTACACAAAAACCTCAACGCCCAAAACCGTTTTTGTCGCCGGCGGCGGGCCGGGCGGGATGGAAGCCGCCCGCGCCGCGGCGCTACGCGGGCATCGCGTGACATTGTTTGAAAAAAGAAATCAGTTAGGCGGGCAATTCCTTTCCGCCGCGTTCCCTCCCGGCAAAGGTGAATTGGCAACCTACACCGCATGGGCTATTCAGGAATTGGAAAAACTGAATATCGACATAAAATGCGGCACCGAACTGACCGAAGACATTATCCGGCAGGAAAAACCAGACACCGTTATTATTGCCACCGGCGGGAAACCGGCTATGCCGCCGATTAAAGGCGTTAATCTCCCTCATGTTGTTTTTGCGGAAGATGTTTTGTTGGGTAAGGTAATAACAGGAAATAATATTGTTATTGCCGGCGGTGGCGAAGTGGGCGGTGAAACCGCCGCGCATCTTGCCATGCAACAAAAAAATGTGACCGTTATAGAAATGCGCGACCAGATATTGCAGGAGCTTGATGGCGTCAGTAAATTACACGTTATAAATATACTGAATGAATTCAACGTAAAACAATATCTAAATACCAAAGTGGCGGAAATTACCGACACGCATGTCATTGTTGAAAATCAACAAGGACAAGTTTCTATTGAAGCCGATACCGTCGTTCTGGCATTAGGTTATGTTCCGGTTAATGAATTAGCGAAACATCTTAATCAAACCAGCAATAATGTGGTGGTAATCGGCGGCGCGGTAAAAACCAGTAATGCCATGGTGGCAATAAAAGAAGGATTCGATGCGGGTATGGCGGTGGTTTAATTCCGTCTTACACCTTATCGATTTTACGTTGTAGAAACCGGGGCGAATCCTCTTCGCCCCGTAACACAACGCAGGCCTGCGTCACGTACTCATCCTGCACGCTGGCGGTGCAATAACGCACTGCGACCAAACACCGGAAGTCGATTTTATCCCCCGCACGCTAAGGGCTTCGCGCCCTTACCTCTCTTGTCCGGTTAAATAATTCCATTTGATAACAGTAAGATATTTTCTATATCTGCATTTTCTGCGCGGAACAGTCAGTGTGGCATGTTTCATGCTTTTATAACTACATGCAAGTTACTTGAATTAAATGCACATCACTTTCAACAGGGGAATATCATGACATTACGCAAATTCGCCGCCGTATGTTACGCATCCACGTTGTGTGCGATCGGCGCGCTGGCCGTTCCTGCCCACGGCGCCGACCTGCTGGATCGGATTAGCGCTCAAAAAACCATCACCATCGCCACCGAGGCGCGCTATGCCCCCTTTGAGTTCGTTCAGGACGGCAAAATCGTGGGTTACGATGTCGACCTGATGAACCACATTTTGCAAAAGCGCCTGCCGGACGTGAAGGTGAAACAACTGGATCTGCCGTTTCAGGGGATCCTGCCGGGGCTGGATGCGAAAAAGTTCGATTTCGTGGTCACGGCCGTCACCGTCAACAAGCAGCGGATAGAACATTTTGCCTTTACGGTGCCCATCGCCGAATCCACCGTGGCCCTGCTTAAACGCGAAAACGATACGTCGATCGCCACGCTGGACGATCTCAGCGGCAAAGTCGTTGGCTCGCAGGCAGGCTCCGGTCAGTTGCAGATTTTACAAGCGTTCAATGAGCAATTGAAAGCCGGCGGCAAGCCCGGCATCAAAGAAATCAAGCAGTACGTTTCCTTTGATGAAGCCTATGCGGATTTGGCGAACAAACGGCTTGACGGCGTCGCCCAGTCGCTGGCGAATCTCGGCCCGCTGATCAAAAGCCGCCCCGGCATCTTCAGCACGCTTGAACCGATGCTTGGCCCTACCACCTATTTCGGCTGGGTCGGACGTCAAGACCAGGATAGCGCCCGGCTGGTAAAACTGTTTAGCGACGGCATTGCCGAAGCCAACCGCGACGGCACGATGAAAGCGCTGCAAGATAAATGGTTCGGCTTCACCATGACCGTTCCGGCCGATCAGATGCCTGCGCCGAGTCTGTAAGGGAGACGCATGGCCGATTTTTACGCACGGTTCCTCGCCTGGCTTCCCGACCTGCTCAACGGGGCGGCGACCACCGCGTCGTTGTGTCTGACCGCCATCGTCGCCGGCTTTTTTGTCGGCGTGGGGCTCCATCTGATGGAACGCAGCCCGATGCGGATCTGGCGGAGCATCGCCAACGCCTGGGTCAGCCTGTTCCGCGGCACACCGGTGCTGGCGCAGATGCTGCTGTGCTTTTATCTGCCCGGCGAACTGGGGCTGGAAATATCCAGCTATCTGGCCGCCGTGTTAGCCCTGACGCTCAATACCGCCGCCTATCAGTCACAAATCCTGCGCAGCGGCTTTGCCGCCATCCCGCCCGGCCAGTTGGAGGCGGCGGCAATCTGCGGTCTGAGCCCACGCCAGACCTTGTGGCGTATTCAGGTGCCGCAGGTGCTGCGCCTGACGCTGCCGTCATTAGTTTCTGAACTGATCGACGTGGTGAAAGCTTCCGCCGTGGTATCGGTTATCGCCATCACCGACCTGATGCGGGTGGGCCAGCAACTGGCCTCGTCAACCTATCAGCCTCTACAGGTGTATATCGCCACGGCGCTGGTCTACCTGTTGCTGACCAGCCTGCTCGCGCTGCTGGGCCGTCATTTTGAACGCCGCTGGGTGAAGGAAAGAATATGAACGATCTGCTTCTCTACCTGCCTGACTACCTGCGCGCGATGGGCGTCACCCTGTGGATCAGCGCCTGCTCGGCGCTGCTGGGCGCGCTGCTCGGTTTCGCCCTGCACGCGCTGTGCCGCCGGCAGCGGGCGCTCTATGCCGCGTGGCGCTTCTACGTCTGGGCGATCCGCGGCACCCCTTATCTGGCGCAGTTGGCGGTTATTTATTTCGGTCTGCCGTCGGTCGGCATCATGCTGAGCGCCATTGAAGCCACCATTTTGTCGTTGACGTTATACAGCGCCGCCTATTTTGGCGAAATCTTCCGCGCCAGTTGGCAGAGTATTGCCCGCGGCCAGTTGGAGGCGGCGGCGGCGCACAATATTTCGCCGTGGCACAGCTTCTGGCATATCCAGACGCCGCAAGCAATGCGCTTCAGTCTGCCGCTGCTCGGCAATCAGTTCATTCTGACCATTAAAGAAAGCGCGGTGGCCTCGGTGATCACCGTGCCCGAGCTCACCATGACGACCGGACAAATCGTTGCGAATACCTATACCTACGTCCTGCCCTATGCCCTGCTGATCCTGAGCTATTGGCTGCTGGCGCAGGCCGTCAGCCTGAGCATTCGCCTGCTTGGCCGCTGGCAGACTTCTAAAGGATACCCCTATGGCTGAAACCATTATCGAACTGCGCGGCGTCGGCAAGTCATTCGATGGCAACCGGGTGCTGAAAAATATCAATCTGGCCGTCGATGCCGGCGAGATCGTCACGCTGATTGGCCCGTCGGGATCGGGGAAAACCACCGCGCTGCGCTGCATGAACTTTCTGGAAGCCTATGATGAGGGGGAGATCTGGATTAAAGGCCAGCTATTGGGTTATAGCGGGCCGGGGCGCGAGCCACGGCACCGCGACAGCCCGGCGTTGATTGCCGACGTGCGCCGTCCGCTGGCCATGGTGTTTCAACAGTTCAATCTGTGGCCGCACATGACGGTGCTGGAGAACGTCGCCGCCCCGCTGGTGCTGGGGAAAAAGCTGCCGCGCCACGACGCCCGCCAACGCGCCGCCGCCGCGCTGGCGCAGGTCGGCATGAGGGAAAAGGCCGACGCCTGGCCGTCGCGCCTGTCGGGCGGACAGCAGCAGCGCGTCGGCATTGCCCGGGCGTTGGCGCTGGAGCCGGAACTGCTGTTGCTGGATGAGCCGACCTCCGCGCTCGATCCCGAACGGGTCGAGGAAGTGCTGGACGTAATAAAAGCGCTCGCCGACAACGGCATCACCATGGTGATGGTCACGCATGAAATGTCGTTTGCCGCCCATATCTCTTCGCGCATTGTTTTCATGGCCGACGGTTCGGTGGTGGAAAGCGGCCCGCCCGGTACGCTGCTCCGCGCCCCGAAAAGCGTACGCTTGCAGACCTTTCTGGCGCCGTGGTTTAAAAGCCCGTTGCAGCTTGATGAGCCGAGGTTCGCCGATGATCAGTAAACAGGCGAAAAAAGCGGCGGACTGCGTCAGGCAGTCTCGGTTACTCGACAATCTGGCGATTCTGTCGCGATTCGGCGCGCTGGCTTCCGGCGGGGTAGACCGTCAGGCCCTTTCCACGGAAGATCTGGACGCCCGGGCCTGGCTGATCGATCTGGCGCAATCGCTGGGCTGCGAGGTCTCCACCGATGACTGCGCCAACCTGTTCATTCGCCGGGCAGGACAGCAGGATCTGCCGCCGGTGGTCACCGGCAGCCATATTGATACCCAGCCATGCGGCGGCAATCTGGACGGATGTTACGGCGTGATGGCCGGCATCGAGTGCCTGAGCGCGCTCAATGAAGCCGGCATCGTCACCCAGCGGCCGCTGGAGGTCGTCGTCTGGACCAACGAGGAAGGCAGCCGCTTTGCTCCCGGCGCCATGGGCTCCAGCGCCTTTGTCAATCCAGACTTGCTGGCGGGCTATCTGGAGAACCGCGATCGGGACGGGGTCACGGTCGGCACGGCGCTGGCCGACTGTCACCGCCGTTTTGCCTCCCTGCCGCGCCGCGCCGCATACCCGATGGCGGCGTTTATCGAACTGCATATCGAACAAGGGCCGGTGCTGGAACAGGCCGGCCTGCCGCTGGCGACCGTACAAGGCATTCAGGGCGTCCGCTGGTATCAGATCCGCTGCCTCGGCCAAAGCGCCCATGCGGGCACCACGCCGATGGATCGGCGCAAAGACGCCATGACATTAGCGCGCCGTCTGGCGGATCGCATTGAGCAGAGCGTGGCCGCGGTGCCAATCGATCGGCGGCGCTTAACGTTTGGCAGCTGGCAGGTGACGCCGAACGCCATCAACACCGTGGCGAGCGAAGTCAGTTTCACCGTCGATTTCCGCCACCCCGACGACGCCGTTTTAGACCGCTTTGATGCGGCCATCGCCGCGCTTGCCGCCGACGACGTGACCGTGACGTCATTGCTGTTTCAAGCGCCGGTCGCCTTCGACCCGCATCTGCTGGCGCAGCAGCAGGCGTGCTGCGAGGTATTGGATATTCCGACCGGTCAGTTGGTTTCAGGCGCTTTCCATGACGCGATGTATCTGGCCCGGCACTGTCCGACCAGCATGTTTTTTGTCCCCAGCCGTAATGGCATCAGCCATAACCCGGCCGAATATACCGATCCCCATTCGCTTTGGCTTGGCGCCAGAGCGCTCGCCTGCTGTCTGACAGCGCTGGCAAATCCATTAACAGGAGTCAATTCATGAGCACACACCACTACCCTGCCTGCTGTGAAAAAGATAACGGCGCCGCACTGGGCACCAACGCCACCGCCACCTCGCCGATTTCCGCCGACGGCACGCCGGTTCCCGGCGAGCTGTATACGGTGCCCGCCCGCTGCGGCCGCGCCGTGCGTCTGCAAAAAGGGCAGGTTATCCGCATTATCAATACGCCGGGAAGCCAGGTGTGCGATACCTGGCTGTTCAACAGCGACGATCTGAGCGAGTTCTCATCCATGGAGCACACCCGCGCATTTATCGACAAAATCATCCCCAAACCGGGCGACGTGCTGGTCACCAACCAGCGCCGCGCCATCGGCACGCTGCTGACCGATACCTCGCCGGGGGTGCACGACACCCTGATCGCCGCCTGCGACCTGTTCCGCTACAGCAATATGGGGATCACCGAATACCACGACAGCTGCGCCGATAACATGCGCCTGGCGCTCAATGCCATCGGTCTGCGCGCCCGTGAAGTCCCGCAGCCGCTGAACCTGTGGATGAATACGCCGGTAAACCCCGATTACAGCATCTCCTGGCTACCCGCCGTCAGCAAAGCGGGAGACTATGTCGAGATCCGCGCCGAACTGGACTGCATCGTGGTCATGTCCGCCTGCCCGCAGGACATCGTGCCAATCAATGGTTGTAATCCTCAGGCGATTCATTTTAGTGTAACGGCATAATCAGCCATGCTGCCCGCTGTCAGGCGGACGACGGGCAGCGTCTACATTCACAACCGATAACTCGTTATGAAAAAAAACGGCGATACCAGCGGTACTGTACTCTCCAATCTGGGCATGCGGCTACGGCATGCCCGTCTGGCGCAAGAAATGACCTTGAAACAGTTGGCGCAGAAGGTGGAATGCTCTGAAAGCCTGCTGTCTAAACTGGAAAACGAGGTGGCGACACCCTCACTGGCCATGCTCCACCGGCTGGCGCGCTCACTGGAAACCAACATTTCAGACCTGATGGCGGAAAACTGGGTGACGGATTCGCCGGTGCTTAAACCGGAGCAACGGCGGCGAAAACGTTTTCTGCAACGCAATAAACAGGGCGGCATCGAACTGGAAAACCTGACCTATCACCATAAGGGCGGTCTGTTACAGGGAAATATCCACATCATTGAGCCAGGCGTCGCCAGCGATGGCCTGATTGAACACCACGGCGAAGAGATGGGATATGTGCTGTCCGGCGATATCGAACTGTATCTGGGCGAAGAAACCCATCGTTTAGCCGCCGGGGATTCCTTTTATTTCCCCAGCCACATCCCTCACGGCTACAGCAACATTGGCAAAACGGTTGCCCATGTGCTGTGGGTCAATACGCCCGTTACGTTCTGAATCGCGCAGCCCCACGCGCCGCAATCCCCTCAGTCTGGCCGGCAGCCGCCCGGCCAGGCATCCCCCGCTGAAAAGCCGCCGCTGTCGATCCGACTCTGGCTATTTCCCGATCCACGCGGTGGATTCATGAACTTTTTTAGTGCGAAAATTGCTCACCCTGCTCTATTTCAGTACAGCCCCTGCCGACATCCCGCTGGCTTAGCACCGTATTTTCCCCCTATAACCACGGCACAACGCCCGTCCCGACGGCATTTTCATACCCATTTCAGGCGAATAAAAAAGCAGGCATGAAACTTGCTTTATTTAAACTCAAGTTACTTGAAAGCAAGTTAACACTATTGAATCGGAGAATGAAGATGGCCACATTTTATACCCCGCGTCCTTTTACCGCGCTCTCGCGGATAGCCGCTGTCGCCGCTGTCTCAATAACGCTTGCATACGCCAGCGTGGCCAGCGCCCAATCATTGAAGGTGGCCATTGTGATGGCCGGCAACATTACCGATCACTCGTTTAATCAGTCCGGTTACGAGGGCGTGACGCAGGCCGGCAAGGCGCTGGATCTTGAGGTGGCCTACAGCGAAAAAGTGCCCCAGCCCGATCAGGCCCGCGCGCTGTCTGACTATGCCCGTCGCGGCTACGACATTGTGATCGGCCACGGCGGCGAGTTTCAGGACGCGGTCGAGCGGGTCGCCAAACGTAATGCCAACACGCAGTTTCTGATCGTCAACGGCACCAAAAGCGGCGACAACGTCTCCACGCTGGCTTTTGACATGAAAGACATGGGTTATGTGATTGGTTTTATCGGCGGTAAAAGTTCGCAAACCGGGGTCGGCGGTTTTGTCGGGGCGCAGAAAATCAAAGCCTATACCGATCTGAACGACGGTTTCGTCGAGGGTTTTAAGGCCGCGAGACCGGATGGCAAGGTGCTCAGCGCCTGGACCAACGACTGGGACGACCTGGCTAAAGGCAAGGAAGCGGCGCTGAACCTGATTGACCAGCAGGCGGATGCCCTGTTCCCGACCATGGATAACGCGGTGCTTGGCAGCCTACAGGCGATAAGAGAGAAAAATAAACAGGGTTTCGGCATTTACTATGACGCGCTGAAAGACTGGCCGGACAACCTGCTGCAATCCGCGGTGCTGGATATGCGCGGCGCATTACTCACCGTCCTGACCCAGGCCAAAAACGGGCCGCTGGGCGGCAAAGCCTACGTCTACGGCTTCGAAACCCCGACCGCGTTTCGTCTGGGCAGCTACGGGAAAGCGGTATCGGAACAGACCAAAACCGAGGTCGCCGCGTTAATTGAGGAGATCAAACAACGCAACGCCGCCGCGGCAGCGCAACCGTAATGAATTACCTCAGCATCGAAGGCCTGAGTAAACGATTTGGCGAGTTCACCGCGCTGGACACGGTCTCGCTTAACGTCAGCAAAGGCAGCATCCATGCGTTGCTGGGAGAAAACGGCGCGGGCAAAACCACGCTGATGAATATCCTGTACGGCCTGTACCAGCCCGATAGCGGCCGCATCAGTCTGGCGGGCACCCCCCTGAAGGCGTCATCTCCCAGACAGGCGTTGGACAGCGGTCTGGGGATGATCCACCAGCATTTCATGCTGGTGGATAACCTGACGGTGCTGGAAAACGTCATTCTCGGTTTTCCCGGCGGGCTGCGGCTCAGACTGGCGGAGCACCGTCGCAGGCTCATCGAACTGAGCGAGCAGGTCGGCCTGGACATCCACCCCGACCGTCCGATATGGCAATTGCCTATCGGCATGCGCCAGCGGGTGGAGATCCTCAAGGCGCTCTACCGCAATGTTGACGTGCTGATCCTCGACGAACCCAGCAGCGTGCTCGGCCCCGATGAGATAGAAGCCTTTTTGCAGATTCTGAAAAAACTGCGCGGCATGGGAAAAACCATGCTGTTTATCACGCATAAACTGGACGAGGTGTTCCGGGTTTGCGATCGGGTGACGGTGCTGCGCCGGGGCAAGGTCGTCGGACACGCGGAAATTGCCGACACCACGCCACAGACGGTGTCGCGGATGATGGTCGGTCGCGAGTTGGCGAAGCCGCCCGATCTGCCGCCGACGCCGCCGGGCGACGCGGTGCTGGCGGTGCGGTCGCTCAATGCCGACAACGGTCGGGGAATGCGGGCGCTGCATGATATTTCATTCCAGATCCGCGCCGGCGAGGTACTGGGCATCGCCGGGGTTGACGGCAACGGTCAGTCGGAGCTTGCCGAAATCATTACCGGCTTGCGCCGGCCCACCTCCGGCGACGTCAGCATACGGGGGGAATCGATGTTGGGTTATGACGTGGGCGAACGCCGTCGCCGCTTCAAGGTGGGCTATGTTCCCGAAGATCGCCACAGCACCGGCCTGATTCTGGACTTTGCTCTTTGGCAAAACGCCATGCTGCGCGACGCCTGCCGCGCGCCCTTTGCCCGCCACGGATTGATCAACGCCCGCACAGCCCGGGACATCACCCGCGACTGGTGCGAGAAATACGATATCCGTATGCATTCGGTTAACCAACCGGTTCGCTTCCTGTCCGGCGGTAATCAGCAAAAACTGATTTTTGCCCGTGAAGTGGAATGCGACCCGACGCTACTGGTGGTGATGCAGCCCTGTAAAGGGCTGGACGTCGGCGCCATCGAGGCGGTGCAGCGCGTGGTGCGCGAGCAGCGTATGCTGGGTAAGGCGGTGCTCTATATCTCCACCGAACTGGAAGAAATTATGGCAATTTCCGACCATATTGGCGTCATGTGCGCCGGCCGACTCACCGGGATGCTGACGCGGGCCAACGCGACGACAGAACGTATCGGCGAGCTAATGACCAGCGATACCGTCGAGGACGGCGGCCATGAATAATCTGCGGCAGGCGCTCTACCGTTTACGCATGGTGTGGGCGGTGATGGCGGCCTTTGCCGTCGGTTCATTGCTGATCCTGGCGACCCATCACAACCCGATCAACGCCTATGCCGCCCTGTTCCAGGGCGCCTTTTTCGATTACTACGGTCTGGCCGATACGCTGATCAAGATGTGCCCCATGCTGCTTGCCGGCCTGGCGGTGATCGTGCCGATGCGCTGCGGCCTATTGAACGTGGGGGGAGAAGGGCAAATTTATATCGGCGGACTGGCGGCGGCGGCGGTCGCCCTCTATCTGCCGGCGGCGCCCGCCTGGCTGCATCTGCTGCTGTGTCTGCTGGCCGGTATGCTGGGCGGCGGGTTGTGGGGCGCCATCCCCGGCTACCTGCGGGCGACCCGTGGCATCAATGAGGTGATCGTTACGCTGCTGATGAATTACGTCGGCATCAACATCGTCAGCTATTTCGCCGGCGGCCCGATGATGCAGGACGGCGCCCCTTACCCCTACTCCAACGAAATCAGTGAAAGCCTGTGGTTGCCGATTTTCCTGCCGCACACCGACACCCATATCGGCGTGTTCATCGCCGCCGCGCTAAGCATGCTGCTCTTTTGGGTTTTACGCTACACCACCGTGGGTTTTTCCATGGCGGCGGTAGGTAAAAGCCCCACGGCGGCGCGGTGGCCGGGCTGGCGGGAGCGATTGAGGTTGTGGGCGTCAAGTATCGGTTGTACCACCTTTTCAGCCCCGGCTACGGTTACGACGGCATCGTGGTGGCATTTATGTCCAGCCTCAACCCGCTGTTCGCCATGCTGTCCGCCTTTTTCCTGGCCGGGTTAAGCTCCGGGGCGCAGTTCATGCAGCGGGCCATCGGGCTTGACGTCACGGCGATTGAAGCGCTACGCGGCCTGATCGTCATCTTTGTCGCCGCGGGTCTCATCTGGAAACTCAGGCGACAAAAGCCGCCGGCCGCCGCGGATAACCTCGTTCCCTCCCCCCTCTCGTCACGGAGCCACCGGTAATGGATGCAACCTATCTCGCGATTGCCTCGACAGGGCTACGCCTGTCCATTCCGCTGATCTTCGCCGCACTGGGCGGCATCTGGTCGGAACGCGCCGGGGTTTTCAACCTCGCGCTGGAAGGCAGCCTTCTTAGCGGCGCGTTCGGCGCGGCGCTGGGCAGTTTCTACTTTCACAGCGCCTGGGCCGGGCTGGCGGTTGGGCTGTTCGCCGCCGGGTTGACCGGCCTGCTGCTGGCGGTGATGACCGTCTGGCTGTCCATCAACCAGATGGTGGCGGGTATCGCCATCAATATGTTCGCGATCGGCATAACCGCCTTTCTCTCGCGCATCGTTTTCAGCGGACAAGGCGCCTCCGACAGCCTGACCGGCTTTTCTCCCCTCGCCATCCCCGTGCTGTCCTCCATACCGGTCGTCGGCAACCTGCTGTTCAATCAGGATGCGCTGGCGTACCTGATGTACGCGCTGGTGCCGCTGGCGTGGTGGTTATTGTTTCATACGTCCTGGGGGCTGAACCTGCGCGCCACCGGCGAGTATCCGCGGGCGGTTGACAGCGCCGGTCTGTCGGTGTTTGGCATTCGTTTTATCAGCGTGGTCGGGTCGGGGGTGATTGCCGGCCTCGGCGGCTGTTATCTGGTGCTGTCGCAGGTATTTATGTTTACCGAACATATGAGCGCCGGCAAAGGTTTTATCGCGCTGGCGGCGCTGATACTCGGCCGCTGGCACCCGCTCGGCGCGCTGGCGGCCTGTCTGTTGTTCGGTCTGGCGGATGCGTTACAGCTACGGCTACAGTTCAGCCATCCCGACGTGCCTTATCAGCTGTTCGTGGTGCTGCCTTATGTGGCGTCCATCGGCGCGCTGATCGTCTTTGCCGGGAAAATCAGACCGCCGGCGGCGGCCGGGGAACATTATCAGCGCGGCGGTAAATAACGCGCCGTATTTTTCCACCTCACTTATCAGGCAATGGTATGACAACAACACACGGTATGATCAACAACCCCATCCCCTGGCCCGATGGCGCGCGGTGCGCCGTGGCGATCACCTTTGATGTGGATGTAGACAGCTTTCTCCATCTGCAACGCCCAGCGGACAGCTATAAGCGGGTCAGCACCCTTTCAACGCTGCAATACGATCCCAACATCGGCGTGCCCCGCATTCTGCAAACCTATCGCGAACTGGGCCTTAAGCAGACCTTCTTTATACCGGCGTGGTGTATCGAGCGCTATCCGGCCATGGCGGAGGCCATCGTCAGGGAAGGTCATGAGATTGGTCACCACGGTTACATTCACGAGCACGTCAACGAACTCAGCGAACAGGAAGAACGCTTCTGGCTGCGCAAGTCGATTGAGATTATCGAGCGGCATACCGGCAAGCGGCCGCGCGGGTTTCGCGCCCCGCTGTATAACTTTTCCCCGGCCACCACCGATTTGCTGATTGATGAAGGATTTCAGTACGATGCCTCGCTGATGGGCGACGATGTGCCTTACCTGTTGCGCGGTAAAAAAGGCCATCTGGTCGAGCTGCCCACCCACTGGGCAATGGACGACTGGCCGCCTTACGTGCATATGAGCGACATCGACTACGTTATGCCGATTCGCTCGCCGCAGGAAGCGATCGGGGTGTATAAGGCCGAGTTCGACGCCATGTGGGAGTACGGCGGACTGCTGGTGGCGGTGTGGCACCCCTTTGTCACCGGGCGACTGGCCCGCTGGCATGAAACCGTGCGCTTTATCGAATACATGCAGTCACGCGGCGGCGTATGGTTCGCGACCCTTGAGGAAATAGCGGCCCACGTCAATAAAGTCCGCGCCGACGGGCGGGTTCATCTGCATGAAGAACAGATGCCGCCTTATCCGGGGCCGGTCACGTTCGATAAATTTTAACCCGCTATTGAACCGCCCCACAGGAAGCGGTTCGTCCCCTCGCCGACCTCAATATCCTATCGCCGCCCCCGCCGGGCGGCGAATGTCATTGGCGCCGTACAGGTAGCCTTCACGCACTTTGCCGGATACCGCCGAGTCGTTGCCGGAATTGGCGGGAGTCACCCCCGGCGCGCCGGGCAACCCGACCATGATCAGCTCCGCCGCGCCCCAGGGCGTTTGTTCAACCATTTTGTAGCCGCGCTGTTTCAGCAAAGCCAGCGTATCGGCAGACAGACCGCGTTGTTCGTAATACACCTCATCCGGCAGCCACTGATGATGAATACGCGGCGCATCCACAGCTTCCTGCGGCGCCATGCCGTGGTCGATCACATTGAGCGCCGTTTGCAAGGTAATGGTGATAATGCGCGAGCCGCCCGGCGATCCCAGCACCATGAACACTTTCCCCTCTTTGGTGACCAGCGACGGGCTCATGGATGAGAGCGGGCGCTTGCCGGGGGCAATGGCATTACGCTCCCCCTGCACCAGTCCATACAGGTTTTTCTCCCCGACCTTAATGGTGAAATCATCCATTTCATCGTTAAGGAAGAAGCCGGTGCCCGGCGCAATCACCACCGCGCCGAAACGGCCATTGACCGTATAGGTGGTGGAAACCGCGTTGCCCTGATTATCGACAATCGAATAGTGGGTGGTTTCCGGTTTTTCATGCGGCCCGATGCCCGGCTGAACCCGCAGCGACGGCGTGGCGTTTTCCGGTTCTATTTGCTTGCGGATCTCGGCGGCATAGCTTTTGCTCAGCAGGCGGTCGATCGGGTTGCGGACAAACTCGGGATCGCCAAGATAGGTATTGCGATCCATATAGGCATGACGCATTGCCTCGGTGAGCACATGCACGGAAGCCGCAGAATTAAAGCCCATCGATGCGATGTCGTACCCTTCCACGATATTGAGAATTTCACACATCGTTACCCCGCCAGAGCTGGGCGGCGGCGAGGAAATGAATTTATAGCCGCGGTAATCACAGGTAACCGGCACGGTTTCGGTGATGCGGTAATTGGCGAAATCAGCGGCCGTCAGAACACCGCCCCCCTGCTTCGCCGCCTGCTCCACCAACTGGGGAATGCTTCCCTTGTAGAACGCGTCCGGGCCGTTATCCGCGATCGCCTGCAAGGTATTCGCCAGATCGCGCTGCACCAGCTTATCGCCGGGCTGCAACGGGCTGCCGTCAGGACGCAGGAAAATCCGCGCGGATTCAGGATCGTCTTTGAAACGCTTGACCGTGGTGTCCAGAATATCGGTATCCGCCCGCGTCAGCTCGAAACCATAACGCGCCAGCTTGATCGCCGGCGCCATCACCTGTTCGCGGCTCAGCTTGCCGTACTTTTGCAGCGCCGTATCCAGCCCCAGCACCGTGCCCGGTACGCCGGCGGCCAGATAACCATACAGGCTGGCCCCTTTCTTCACGTTGCCTTGCGCATCAAGATACATATCCGCGCTGGCCGCCGCCGGCGCGGTTTCACGGAAATTGATAAACGTGTCTTTGCCGTTTGCCAGATGAATGGTCATAAACCCGCCGCCGCCAATATTGCCGCAGCAGGGATTAACCACCGCCTGCGCATAGCCCACGGCGACAGCGGCATCGATGGCGTTGCCCCCCAGCTTCATGATATCCACCCCGACCTGAGAAGCCAGATGCTGCGAACTGACCACCATGCCGTTTTTCGCTTCTACCGCCGGCGCCGAGGCGGCCCGTACCGCTCCGCCGACCAATAGCGCCGCCACGCCCAGTGACACAAGCCATTTTGCCGATACCATCACGACTCCTTTTACCCTGTTGATTGTTGAGCGCCCGCCCTCAGTCTCGTCGACATTCGCCGCGATAATCCATCGCTTTCCCTATACGCTGAATAAGCGAATGGCCGAGGTTATTGTTCCAGTTAAAGCTGTTTTGCAGCACCACGACCGCAATCTTGTGCTGGCGATCCAAGCCGATATAACTGGAGTACCCGCCAATATAGCCTACCTGATAAGTAATACGTTGCCGGCCGATCTCATCGGTAATCCAGGCAATATTTGCCGCCTCTTTGGTGCGATTGTAGTAAGTTTTCAGCGAGTCGCTGATGGCTTCATCCAGCGCGGCGTCGCCTGTCGGGTAGAGATGCGCGTGCGCAAATTTCAGCAAATCATTCGCGCTGGTGTAGAGGCTGGCCGCCCCCATCATGTTGGAAGAGAAATGCCAGTCGGGTATCGGCGTGCCGCGTAAAATAAATTTTGGCTGATCGCCCGCATGACCGATGGCGCGATAGGGGAATTGTTTTAATTTTCCGGGTGTGAAGCTGGTATTTTTCAGTCCGAGCGGCTGGATAATATGATTATTGACTAACTGATCGATCGGCGCGCCGGTTTTCAGCCGCAGGATATAATTCAGGATGGCGTAGCCGAGGTTGGAATAGATCGGCACGGGATGAGCCGGCGCATTAAAATTAGCCAGGTAGTTCAGAACATTGTCATCATCCAGCGTGGCGTAAAAGTTGTTTCCGGTGAACAGATATTCGGCGAACAATCTCAGCATCCGCACATCCATCATCTGTCGTGGTAAACCGGAGGTATGCGTCGCCAGTTGCAGCAGGGTGATCTTTTTTGCCCGCTCGCTTAAACGAATATTTCGGGGCATCAGCCGCTCAAGCGTATCATCCCATTTCAATACGCCCTGTTTTACCAGGATCGCCGTGGTTTCCGCCGTAAAACCCTTGCTCACCGAACCCACCGCAAAAAGGGTATCGCCGGTGATCAGGTAGCGATGATAAGCGTCTGTTACGCCATAGCCCCAACTGCGCATTTGCCCGTCGGCCGTCAGCACGCCGACCACCAAACCCGGCGTGATATTTTGTTTGAGTAATGGAATAGCGAGACGCTCGACTTCTTCTTGCAAATCATAACGGCAGGCCAATCCACTGCCGTCAAAATTCGACTCGTCCGTCGACATATTCGACAATGTGCCACAGCCGGAAAGCGTCAATACAAAGGCGGTACAGAACGCCAATTTAAGGGCTGCGAGCATAGTTGTCTTTTCTGAGCGCTAACATGGTTGCTTGAGATTAAACGATTTTACAGAGGATGATAATCAGATAGCTACGTTTTGTTCACCCTCCGGCTGCGTAAAACGCCGCCTGCCGCAAAGCCGTCGCATTACCGGGATGCTGATTTAGCACTTTATAAAGATCCCAAAATGGCGCTTTATAAAGAATTTTAGGGCTTAATATCCAATATTATGAACTTTATAGATAAACAAAAATACCAAAATCATAATGTGCTATTATTTTAACCTAAAGCCATATTTCTGCTATTTATGTCCTAAAAAAGGAACATTATGAGCATTGCTAATAAATCGCCGGCGGCGATTGCCGAAGAACTGGGGGAGCGCTTAAAACAGGCCCGGTTAAACAGTAACTTAACACAGTCAGACGTTGCGGAGCTGGCCGGTTTATCAAGAAAAGCGGTACTCAACGCTGAAAAGGGGAAAGTCCAACTGGAAGCGTTGGTGGCTATCATGGTTGCGCTTAATCTGGCGGAACCGTTAGATAAATTTCTGCCCGCTCAGGATATTTCCCCGATCCAACTCGCCAGGCTGCAAGGCAAGCAGCGACAAAGGGCGTCAGGTCAGAAAAAATCGAAAGATAACCAAAGTCGCGGGGACGTACTTGAATGGTAATGGAAGTTATCAACGTCAATTACAGAAATAGTGAAGTGGGCGCCGTCAGTTTTAATACGGAAACCGGTATCGGCGCATTTGAATATACCGCTTCATTTATCAGGCAAGGCGTTGAACTCGCCCCGCTTAAAATGCCGTTGGACAAACGAATATACTCTTTCCCCGAGCTTGATTTTGAAACATTCAAGGGATTACCGGGATTAATTGCGGATTCCCTGCCGGATGACTTCGGCAATGCCGTACTCAACGCCTGGGTGGCAAGCAAAGGTAAACAACCGCGCGACATTACGCCCCTGCAACGCTTGCAGTATACCGGTAAGCGAGGAATGGGCGCGCTCGAATACGCGCCTGCCACCAGGCTGAAAAATCTGAATGCCTCACAGCAGGTTGAAATTGCATCATTGGTCAGTATTGCCCAGGAGATTCTGGATAGCCGGGCAGACTTTTCAGTTGCGTTAAATAAAGCCGGTCAGGAAGATCGCGAAGCCATGATGACGCTGTTATCGGTGGGTATGAGCGCAGGCGGCGCACGCCCCAAAGCGGTTCTGGCATTTAATGATGATTTTACCCAGGTTCGTTCCGGTCAGACCGACGTTCCCAAAGGGTTTACTCATTGCCTGATGAAATTCGATGGCGTAAGCGAACACAATAAAAACCAGGAAACGTTCGGCGACCCGCTCGGTTATGGCGCCATGGAATACGTTTACCACCTGATGGCCAAAGCCTGCGGTATAGACATGATGCCTTGCAAACTGCTGAATGAAGGCCATCGCCGCCACTTCATCACCCAGCGATTCGACCGGATCGGCAATCAGAAAATTCATGTGCAAACCCTCAATGGGCTGGCTCATGTGAATTATAAAAAACCGGGTTCCTTTTCCTATGCGGAACTATTCGGGGTAGCCAGGCAGCTCCGCCTGCCAGCCGCCGCAGCCGAACAATTGTTTAAGCGTATGATATTTAATATCGTCGCCAGAAATCATGACGATCACGCTAAAAACTTTGCGTTTATTTTGAATGACGACGCCTGGGCTCTGGCGCCGGCCTATGATATCGCCTACAGCTACAAGCCACACAGCAAGTGGGTCAATAGTCATTGGATGAGCCTCAACGGCAAACGCGACGACTTTACCCGCCATGACCTCTATTCCCTCGCCGGGCTCAGCCCGCTCTTTACGCCGGGAAAGATCAATAACATGCTTGACGAAACCATCAGCCACGTCGCGCAATGGCGAAAACTGGCTACAGAACAGAGTGTGCCAGAGACGTTGATAGCGGAAATTGAGGCCAACCTCAGGCTGTCGCTATAAACGACAGCGATAAACATAGTCTGGCGGGAAGCGTTAAAATCCCCCTCACAAGCAGTTTCCCAAACGCGATTTCATTGGGAAACCGCTTGAGCGCAGAGCGTCAACGCATGGTCACAAACTCTTCCGACGCCGTCGGGTGAATGGCGACGGTATTGTCGAAATCCTGTTTTGTGGCGCCCATTTTTAACGCCACCGCAAAGCCTTGCAGCATTTCGTCCATCCCGACGCCAATCCCGTGGATACCGACGATTTTCTCTTCCTGGCCCACACATACCAGCTTCATGCGGCACGGCTGACGATGCTGCGTCACCGCGGTATACATGGCGGTGAAAGAAGAGGTGTAGACCTTCACCCGATCGTCGCCATACTGTTCACGCGCCTGTGGCTCGGTGAGGCCAACGGTGCCGATCGGCGGATGGCTGAACACCACGGTCGGAATATTGCTGTAGTCCAGATGTTCGTCCGGTTTGTCGTTAAACAAACGTTCGGACAAACGGCGGCCGGCGGCCACGGCGACCGGCGTCAGCTCTACCGCGCCGGTGTTGTCGCCCACCGCGTAAATGCCCGCTACGTTGGTATTCTGGAATTTATCGACGTTGATGTAGCCTTTGTCGTTTAACGCCACGCCCGTTACGTCCAGGTTCAGATTATCCGTCGCCGGCTGGCGGCCAATGGCCCAGATCAGGCAGTCGACGGTGTGTTGTTTACCGTTTTCCAACTGTAGCGTCAGGCTGCCGTCGGCGTTTTTTACCACCGCATTGGGAATGGATTCGGTATGCAGCGTCGGCCCTTCGCTGTTCATCACTTCAACCAGCGTGTCGACAATCAACGGATCGAAGCTGCGCAATGGCGATTGCTTACGCACAAACAGGTGCGTTTCCGACCCCAGCGCGTTCACCACGCCGGCAATTTCCACCGCGATATAACCGGCCCCGACGATAGCGGTACGTTTCGGCAACGCATCCAGCGCAAAAAAGCCGTCGGAATCGATACCGTATTCGGCGCCGGGAACATCGGGACGCGTCGGACGCCCCCCCGTCGCGATTAAAATATGGTCGGCGGTGATCCTCTCACCGTTCACTTCCACGGTATGCGCATCAACAAAGCGGGCAAAACCCCGAATGACATCCACGCTGTTTTTACCCAGCACGTTATTGTAGGACTGATGAATACGCTCAATGTAGGCGCCGCGGTTTTTAACCAGCGTACGCCAGTCAAACCGGTTGACCGTGGTATCAAAGCCGTAATCCGGCCCGTACTGATAGATTGCCTCGGCGATCTGCGCCGCATGCCACATCACTTTTTTCGGCACGCAACCGACGTTGACACAAGTACCGCCCAGATATTTTGCTTCAATCAACGCACATTTTTGCCCGTACATCGCCGCGCGGTTGATGGAAGCGATCCCGCCGCTGCCGCCGCCAATAGCCAGGTAGTCATAGTGTTTGGTCATCAGAGTATCCATGCTTGGGTAAGTAAAATTCGCCTAGAGTGTAACGCCGCCGTCCCGCCTGCCGCAAAGGTTGTGCCTATGGTTTCGATAGGGAAAACAACGCGCCTGACCGCCGCCGGATGAGCCGCTTACTCCGGTACAATCTGCTCGACGCGCACATGTCCGGTTCCCGCCGGAACCAGCACGTTATGCAGCCAGGGCAGAACGCTTTCCATTTGCGCTTTCAATTTCCACGGCGGATTGATCACCAGCATGCCGGAGGCGGTCATACCGTGCCGATCGCTATCCGGCAACACCGCCAGCTCAATTTGCAGGATGTTGCGGATGCCGGTGGCTTCCAGATCTTTCAATAAGCGCTTGATTTGCTGACGCAGCACCACCGGATACCACAGCGTAAACACCCCGGTGGCGAAACGCCGGTGGCCTTCGTGAATGCCTTTCACCACCGCCTGATAATCCGTTTTCAATTCATAGGGCGGATCGATCAGCACAAAACCGCGCCGCGACAGCGGCGGCAACTGCGATTTCAACTGCTGGTAGCCGTCATCGCGCAAAACTTTGGCACGGGCATCTTTCTGAAACTCATTACGCAACAGCGGAAAATCGCTGGGATGAAGCTCCGTCAGGTGAATTTTGTCCTGCTCGCGCAACAGCTGGCGGGCGATCAGCGGCGAACCCGGATAATAACGCAGTCGATCATTATGATTATAGGTGCGAACCGCCTGCATGTATGGTTCAAGTTCAACGGGAATATCGTCGCGCTGCCAGATTTTGGCAATGCCGTCCAGATACTCTCCGGTGCGTTCCGCATGTTCGCCGCTCAACTGATAGCGTCCGGCCCCCGCATGGGTGTCCAGATACAGGAAAGGTTTCTCTTTTTCTTTCAGCGCGGTAATGATCAGGCTCTGAACTGTGTGTTTCACCACATCGGCATGATTGCCGGCGTGGAAGCTATGGCGGTAACTTAGCATAGTGGTTCTTGCTTTCCGATGGCTTGATATTTTCAGGTTAAATCAATCAATTACCTTGATTCAGCCTGTATGTTTCCCTGCTGAACAGTTGCTGCGGCGTTGAAAATAACGGCAATCGCAGAAAGCAGGCAAAAGGATGATGTCTCCGCAGTATAAACCGTCTGACACAGAAAATGACTACACAATGCCACAGCAATATTTTTCGTCGGCGAGGGAGGGATGCCGCCGCGGTTGATTTTCATCATCCTTGCCCTCATCTTAGTGATTAATCCGCTGAAATTTACCTCGGCTTTCATAATCAGGACTGCGCTATGACGAATCCATTACTGACCCCATTCATCCTGCCTCCTTTCTCTAAAATCAAAACAGAAGACATTGTCCCGGCGGTAAAATCCGCGCTGGACGATTGTCGTCAGGCCGTAGAGCGCGTTGTCGCACAGTCCGGCCCGTTTACCTGGGATAATCTTTGTCAGCCGCTGGCCGACAGCAGCGATCGCCTCAGTCGCATCTTTTCGCCGATTAGCCATCTGAATTCGGTAAAAAACAGCCCGGAACTGCGCAGCGCCTACGAACAATGTCTGCCGCTGCTTTCCGAGTACAGCACCTGGGTCGGCCAGCACGCCGGACTGTATCAGGCCTATCGCAGCCTGCGCGACGGCGAGCATTACGCCGCCCTGAGCGTGGCGCGGAAGAAAGCCGTCGACAACGCGCTGCGCGACTTTGAATTGTCCGGCATCGGTCTGCCGCCGGAAAAACAAAAGCGTTATGGCGAAATCGCCGCCCGTCTGTCCGAGTTAGGCTCGCAGTACAGCAATAACGTACTCGACGCCACCATGGGCTGGAGCAAGCTTATCACCGACGTCGCCGAACTGGACGGCCTGCCGGAAAGCGCGCTGGCCGCCGCCAAAGCGCTGGCTGAAGCCAAAGAGCAGGATGGCTGGCTGCTGACGCTGGATATCCCCAGCTATCTGCCGGTGATGACCTACTGCGCCAATCAGGCGCTGCGTGAAGAAATGTACCGCGCCTATGCGACCCGCGCCTCCGATCAGGGGCCGAATGCCGGCAAATGGGATAACAGCGAGGTGATGGCGGAAGAGCTGGCGCTGCGCCATGAACTGGCGCAATTGCTGGGGTTCGACAGCTACGCGCATAAATCGCTGGCGACCAAAATGGCGGAAAATCCACAGCAGGTGATCGACTTTCTGACCGATCTGGCCAAACGGGCGCGCCCTCAGGCCGAAGAAGAGTTGGCCCAGCTGCGCGCTTTCGCCAAACAGCATTACGCTGTCGATGATTTACAGCCGTGGGATATCACCTACTACAGCGAGCAGCAAAAACAACATCTCTACGCCATCAGCGACGAACAGCTACGTCCCTACTTCCCGGAACAGCGCGTGGTTGAAGGGCTGTTTGAAGTGGTGAAACGCATCTACGGCATTCGCGCCAAAGAGCGGAAAGACGTGGACGTATGGCACCCCGATGTGCGGTTCTTCGATCTGTTTGATGAAGACGGCGAACTGCGCGGCAGCTTCTATCTCGATCTCTACGCCCGCGAACATAAGCGCGGCGGCGCCTGGATGGATGATTGCTCAGGCCGCCTGCGCAAAGGCGATGGCGAGTTGCAAAAACCGGTCGCCTATCTGACCTGTAACTTCAACCGCCCGGTTAACGGCAAACCGGCGCTGTTCACCCATGATGAAGTCACCACGCTGTTCCATGAGTTCGGTCATGGCCTGCACCATATGCTGACCCGCATCGATACCGCCGGCGTCGCGGGCATCAGCGGCGTGCCGTGGGATGCGGTCGAACTGCCGAGCCAGTTTATGGAAAACTGGTGCTGGGAACCGGAAGCGCTGGCCTTTATCTCCGGCCATTATGAAACCGGGGAACCGCTGCCGCAGACGCTGCTGGATAAAATGCTGGCGGCGAAGAACTATCAGGCGGCGCTGTTTATTCTGCGCCAGTTGGAGTTCGGCCTGTTTGATTTCCGCCTGCATGCCGAGTTTGATCCCGCCCGGGGCGCGCAGATCCTGCCGACGTTGGCCGAAATCAAGGCGCTGGTGGCCGTGGTGCCAAGCCCGAGCTGGGGTCGTTTCCCGCACGCTTTCAGCCACATCTTCGCCGGAGGCTACGCCGCCGGTTATTACAGCTATCTGTGGGCCGACGTGCTGGCGGCCGATGCCTACTCCCGCTTTGAGGAAGAGGGGATTTTCAACCGCGCCACCGGTCAATCGTTCCTGGATAACATTCTGTCGCGCGGCGGTTCCGAAGAGCCAATGGAACTGTTCAAACGCTTCCGCGGCCGGGAACCCAAACTGGATGCGATGCTGGCGCATTACGGCATTAAAGGATGAGCGGCAACATCGTATGAGTATCTGCCTGATCGCAGAACAAGGCGCCGATAGCGGCGCCTTATCGTTGCTGGCCGAACGCTGGGGATTGGTTTGCGATCCCGCCGCCGCGCTGGCGCTGGTGCTGACGCCGCAGCGGCTTGAGTTGCGCAAGCGGGATGAACCCCGGCTGGGGGCGATCTATGTCGATTTTGCCGCCGGCCCGCTGGCGCACCGTCGTCGTTTCGGCGGCGGTCGCGGCGAGGCCGTCGCCAAAGCGGTGGGCATCAAAAAGGATTACCTGCCCGACGTGGTGGACGCCACCGCCGGACTGGGCCGCGATGCCTTTGTTCTGGCGTCGCTGGGATGCCGGGTTCGCATGGTGGAACGCCATCCGGTGGTGGCGGCGCTGCTGGACGATGGTCTGCAACGCGGCTATCGGGATGCGGAAATCGGCCCGTGGCTGCGCGAGCGGCTCACGCTGCTGCACGCCTCCAGCCTGAATGCGCTGCGCGATATCACGCCGGCGCCCGATGTGGTGTACCTCGACCCGATGTTTCCCCATCGGCAAAAGCGTGCGCTGGTGAAAAAAGAGATGCGGGTATTTCAATCGCTGGTTGGCGCCGATGATGACGCCGACGCCTTGCTGACGCCGGCGCGGGCGCTGGCAAAGAAACGCGTGGTGGTGAAACGGCCCGATTATGCGCCGCCGCTGGCCGGCGTTGCGGCGCAATCGATGCTTGAAACCAAAAGCCACCGCTTTGATTTCTATCTGCCGCTGTAATAGGACGTTTGTACGAGTGCCGGCAATGAGGCTTCCGCCGGCTGCACCGGCTAAGCGCGTTGCCATTAATGCCCCTCCCTGCCATGCTGACTGCGACATAATTTAGGGCGTCTAATGCCGCACGACTCAATTGTCAGCCCAATGAATGAAGATCCATAAGGATTAATATCATAAATCAACCACCTTCCACTGAATTACCAGATATTAATCTGGTAATTCAGAAAAATTCCAGCAATAAATATCGATTAAAAAAACTAAAGCAAATCATCACGCCATTTATTCAAAATTAGTCAATACATTGTAAATTAAATTCAGAGTTTTGTATAACTAGTTGTTTTTAAAACATAAAAACACAACACCCATCAATATAGTCATTCAAATAAATAGAATAAGATCCTCAATAACATCCGTTTTCTAATTCATTAGCATCGGCGTAACATTCTTCATATCGAAAGGGAAACAACCTTTCATCTCGTCAACCAGAACAGGATAAGACATTATGAAAAACGTAAAAACCATCGCCGCTGCCGTTGTACTCGCCACCGTTTCTTTTGGTGCTTCCGCTGCTGATTATGTCTCCGCACAGCAAGCACAACAGTTGGAAAAAATCGGTGTGGTCTCCGCCACGGCACACGACCTCAGCTCACTGAAAGCCCAGTTGGCGGAGAAAGCGGACAAAGCCGGCGCCAAAGCTTATTCGATCACCTCGGCAACCGGTGATAACCAACTGCGCGGTACGGCGGTAATCTATAATTAATCTCTCTTTCATCATTATTACCCTCTTCCGGTTTGTCTCCTCATCAGGACAAACCGGCTTTTTTATGTCTCCCCCGGCAATTGATGGCACTTCACCTTTTTAACTATAAAAACCACAAATTGAGATTTAAAAATCGCTCGCCCTCCCTGTTATGTTTATCTCTCTAATGTTGCACATTATCACTTTATTTTAACTTTTGGTTATAAGGAGTCTCTGTGCGTACGCTGTTTATGAGCAAGGATCCAACCACCAGAAGCCCAGGCCGACACCACATGTTTCTACACCGTTGGCGAGCGGCAGTGGCTATCGTTATCGGACTGTTTAGCGTTGTCGCCCATGCGCAGGAGTCCCTACCGGAGCAGTTCCGCATCGGCTATCAAAAAGGTTCGGTCAGTCTGGTGCTTGCCAAATCCCATCAATTGCTGGAAAAACGCTTTCCTCAGACCAAAATCAGCTGGATTGAATTTCCGGCCGGCCCACAAATGCTGGAAGCGCTTAACGTCGGCAGTATCGATCTGGGCAGTACCGGCGATATTCCGCCGATTTTCGCCCAGGCCGCCGGGGCCGACTTATTGTACGTCGGCGTTGAACCGCCAAAGCCCAAAGCCGAAGTGATTCTGGTTGCCGAAGATAGCCCGATCAACACCGTCGCCGATCTGAAAGGCCGTAAAGTCGCGTTCCAGAAAGGTTCCAGCTCGCACAATCTGCTGCTGAGATCGCTGCAACAGGCGGGTTTGGCATTCAGCGATATCAAACCGACTTATCTTACGCCGGCAGACGCGCGCGCCGCCTTTCAACAAGGCAATGTAGACGCCTGGACTATCTGGGATCCGTATTACTCTGCCGTCTTATTGCAAGGGGGCGTCAGAGTGCTGGCGGACGGCACCGGCCTTAATCAAACCGGTTCTTTCTACCTGGCCGCCCGCCCGTATACCGAAGCGCACGGCGCGTTTATCGCTCAGGTACTGGAGGTGTTGACTCAGGCCGATGCGCTGACGCAAAGCGATCGGGCGCAAAGCATCACGCTACTGGCGAACGCGGTCGGTCTGCCGGAAAACGTGATCGCCACCGCCCTTGACCATCGTCCGCCAACCACCATCAAACCGCTGGAACAGCCCACGATCCAGGCGCAGCAATATACCGCCGACCTGTTTTATGAAAATCGGCTGCTGCCGGTAAAAGTTGATGTATCCCAACGCGTCTGGCGTCCCCGGCTCCAATAACCCGCCATCGCCCGGGAAAATCTTCCCGGTTCACGCATTCAGGAGATAACGCAATGAGTCTTAACGTATTCTGGTTTTTACCCACCCACGGCGACGGCCGCTATCTTGGCAGCGCGGAAGGCGCGCGCCATGTGGATTACGCCTATCTGCAACAGGTGGCGCAGGCCGCGGAACGGCAGGGATTTGGCGGCGTATTGCTGCCTACCGGCCGTTCCTGCGAAGATTCCTGGCTGGTGGCGGCCTCGCTGATCCCGGTGACCCAGCGGCTGAAATTTCTGGTCGCGCTGCGTCCCGGCGTTATTTCGCCGACCATTGCCGCCCGTCAGGCCGCCACGCTGGATCGGCTGTCAAATGGTCGGGCGCTTTTCAACCTGGTCACCGGCGGCGATCCTGAAGAGCTGGCCGCTGAAGGGCTGTTTCTGAACCATGACGAGCGTTATGAGGCCTCCGCCGAATTTACCCACATCTGGCGCAGGTTACTGGAAGGGGAGACGGTCGACTTCGCCGGCAAACATCTTCAGGTCAAAGGGGCAAAGCTGCTATTCCCGCCGGTACAGCAGCCGCGGCCGCCGCTTTATTTCGGCGGATCGTCAGCGGCGGCGCAGGATCTGGCGGCCGATCAGGTCGATCTTTATCTGACCTGGGGCGAACCGCCCGCTCAGGTGAAAGAAAAACTGGACGAGGTGCGGGCCAAAGCCCAGGCCAAAGGCCGTCAGGTACGATTCGGCATCCGTCTGCATGTGATTGTCCGGGAAACCACGCAAGAAGCCTGGCAGGCCGCCGATCGGCTGATCGCCCATCTGGACGATGACACCATCGCCAACGCGCAGGCCGCCCTGGCCCGCTTTGATTCCGTCGGACAACAGCGGATGGCCGCGCTGCACGGCGGCAAAAAAGACCGTCTGGAAATCAGCCCCAACCTGTGGGCCGGAGTCGGGCTGGTGCGCGGCGGAGCCGGTACGGCGCTGGTCGGCGACGGCCCGACGGTCGCGGCGCGTATTCAGGAATATGCCGATCTTGGCATCGATACCTTTATCCTGTCCGGTTATCCGCATCTGGAAGAGGCTTATCGGGTCGGAGAGCTGCTGTTTCCGCATCTCGATCTGGCGCACCCCACGCCGTTACGGGCGGTGGAAGCGTCCGGCGAAGCCGTCGCCAATCGTTATATTCCACAGAAAGTGTCGCAAAGCTGAGGGGACAGGCGATGGCTATCTGGCCATGAACGCCCGTGAATTTCTGCAAACGAATGTGGTGGCGGCGGCTATCGTCCTTTATGCCCTGCTCGGAAAACTGGCCGACATCAGCACGCAATGGCTGGAACGCCTGTGGCTACGCTGGAACCCGGCTTATCAGACATCATCGGGAGAACGTCATGACCGCCTTTATCTCTTCTCATGCGGCAATACCGTCGCCGATTTCCAAAGGCACGCCGCTAATACTGGATTCCATTACCAAGCGCTACGGCGGCCGCACCGTATTGGATGATGTGCGGCTACGTATCCCCGCCGGACAGTTCGTCGCCGTCGTCGGCCGCAGCGGCTGCGGGAAAAGCACGCTGCTGCGCCTGCTGGCCGGACTGGAATCCGCCAGCGGCGGCGCATTGCTGACCGGCAATATGCCGCTTGGCAGCGCCAGCGACAGCACGCGTCTTATGTTTCAGGATGCGCGGCTGCTGCCGTGGAAAAAAGTCATTGATAATGTCGGGCTGGGTCTGCGCGGCAACTGGCGAGCGCAGGCGCAGCAGGCGCTGGCTTCCGTCGGGCTGGCCGATCGCGCCAATGAATGGCCCGCCGCCCTGTCCGGCGGTCAGAAACAGCGCGTGGCGTTGGCCCGGGCATTGATTCATCATCCACGTCTGCTGCTGCTGGATGAGCCGCTGGGCGCGCTGGATGCGCTGACCCGTATTGAAATGCAGAGTCTGATCGAAAGCCTGTGGCTACAGCACGGATTTACCGTGCTGCTGGTCACCCATGATGTGGGCGAGGCCATTGCGCTGGCCGACCGCGTGGTATTGATTGAAGCGGGCCGGATAGGTCTGGATCTGAAGGTGGATCTGCCTCGGCCGCGTCGGCGCGGGTCGGCGAAACTGGCCGAACTGGAAGCGGAAGTGCTTGAGCGGGTGCTGACCCCCGCCTCTTCCTCGTTACCTCGACAAGCCGCGATATAACGAAACGGGAGCGGGAAAAAACGGATTTTCCCCGCCCATCCATTAAATCAAAAAAACTGAATGATTTACTCAATAAGCTCCGTTTTTCCTTTATCAAGTATCGGCGTAATATCCTCTCTATCGAAAGGCAATGACCTTTCACTTCAAATAACACAGAACAGGATATCCATCATGAAAAACGTAAAATTGTTCGCCGCCGCCGCCGTTCTTGCCACCGTTTCTTTTGGCGCTTCCGCTGCCGATTACATCTCTGCTCAACAGGCGCGGAATCTGGAAAAAGTGGGCGTGGTTACCGCGACCGCCCGCAACCTGGACTCGCTACAGGCGCAGTTGGCGGAGAAGGCTGAAAAAGCCGGCGCCAAATCCTATGCCATTACCTCCGCCACCGGTAATAACCAGTTGCGCGGCACGGCAACCCTGTATAACTAATGGCCTGTAAAGATAATCAAAAAAATTAAACGGACTTTCATCTATAATGATGAAAGTCCGTTTTTTCGTCAGCCGTTCCGGCGATGCTCGCCGTAATTTCAGATTTGCACAAAATGCCCGCGGGAGACTTCCCGATAGCCGCGCGCCGGGCTGATAAAGTCCGGCGGCCTCACCGGACTTTTCAACTCATCGCTAAACAAGGTGCGAACCGGTCTGGCCTCCGGGTCAGGGATCGGCACCGCCGAAATCAGGCGACGGGTATAATCATGCTGCGGATTATCGAAGATGGCGGCGCGCGGCCCGATCTCGACAATCTCCCCCAGATACATCACCGCGACGCGATGGCTTATCCGCTCAACGACCGCCATATCATGGGAAATAAACAGGAAAGACAGCCCCAGCTTCTGTTGCAAATCCAGCATCAGATTGATGACCTGCGCCTTAACGGAAACATCAAGCGCCGAAACCGATTCGTCGGCGATGATAATTTTCGGTTCCAGCGCCAGCGCTCTGGCGATACAGACCCGTTGCCGTTGCCCGCCGGAAAACTGATGCGGAAAACGTTCCGCCATCCAGTCCGGTAAACCGACCTGTTCCAGCAACGCGCTGACCCGGGCGCGAACATCCTTCGCGCTTGCCAGCCCATGAACCCGCAGCGGCTCGGCGATGGCCTCCCCCACCCGCATTCTTGGATTCAGACTGTCATAGGGATCCTGAAACACCATTTGGATCTGTCGACGACTGTCCGACAGGCTGTGCTTATCGGCAGTGAGGATATTCTGCCCTTGAACCAGAATTTCCCCGCTGGTGACCTCGGCCAGACGAATAATCGACCGCCCGGTGGTGGATTTCCCGCAGCCCGACTCGCCCACCAAAGACAGGGTTTCGCCAGGCCACAGATCAAAAGAGACGTTTTCTACCGCATGCACCCGCCCGGCCAGCCGGCGAAAAAAACCGGCGCGGATATCAAAGCGAGTCACCAGCTTTTTCACTTCCAGTATCGGCCTGTCGCCGGACAGGGTATTGACCGTCTCCGGTATCGGTTGCGGGGTTCCCGTCTGGAGATCGATCAACGGAAAACGCTGCGGCCATTCGGTGCCCGACATCGATCCCAACTTGGGTACGGCGGACAACAACATGCGGGTATAAGGGTGTTTGGGATGATGAAAAATCTCTCTGGTGGCGGCGTTTTCAACCATTTCGCCCTGATGCATCACCAACGTGCGATCGGACACTTCCGCCACCACGCCCATATCATGGGTGATAAACAGCACCGACATCCCTTCGTCTTCCTGAAGGGTTTTAATCAACGCCAGTATCTGCGCCTGAATGGTGACGTCCAGCGCCGTGGTCGGTTCATCGGCAATCAACAGTTGCGGGTTACAGGCCAGCGCAATGGCAATCACCACCCGCTGGCGCATACCGCCGGAAAAGCTTTGCGGATACTCGTTTAAACGCGATTTGGCGCCGGGAATTCGCACTTTTTCCAACAGACGAAGGGCTTCGGCCTTGGCTTGCGCTCTGTCCATCCCGCGATGCCGGCGCAACACTTCGGTAATCTGATAGCCAATCGGCAACACCGGGTTGAGGCTGGTCATCGGCTCCTGGAAAATCATCCCGATGCGGTTGCCGCGAATATTCTGCATTTCCCGCGAGGAAAGGGAGAGCAATTCCGTGCCGCCAAAGTGGATTTCCCCGCTCACCTGGCTTTGCCCGGCGGGCAGCAGCCGCATGATGGATTTCGCCATCACGCTTTTGCCCGAACCGGACTCGCCCACCACGGCGACGGTCTCTTTCTCACCGATAGTGAAGGAGAGATCGCGCAGCACATTCATCCACTCGCCGTTCACCTGAAAGGCGGTTGTCAAATGTGATACCGACATAATTGGCGACGTCATGTTGTGCCCCTTAGTTTCTTGGATTGAGGATATCGCGCAGCGCATCCCCAACCAGATTGATCGCCACAATCAGCAGCAGCAGCGTCAACCCGGGGAAGAAACTGATCCAGTAATCACCCGACATCAGGTATTCAAAACCGTTGGCAATCAGTAACCCCAGCGACGGCTCCGTCACCGGCAACCCGATGCCCAGAAAAGAGAGCGTCGCCTCCAGCATGATGGCGTACGCGATGCGCATCGTCGCCACCACAATCAACGGCGCCAGGCAATTTGGCAAGATATGCCGAAATAAAATCCGTCGATTGGATAACGCCATGCTGCGGGCGGCATCCACATAGCTTCGGCGGCGTTCGACCAACGCCGAACCGCGAATAGTGCGGGCATAATAAGCCCACTGGGTCACCACCAGCGCCAGGATAATCTTATCGACGCCCTGTCCCAGCACCGCCAGCAGGATCAGGGCAATCAGGATCGGCGGAAAGCTGAGCTGAATGTCGACGATACGCATAATCATCGCGTCCGTCCTGCCGCCCACATAGGCGCTGATTAACCCCAGCGAAGCGCCAATCAGCAGGGCGAACACCGCGCTGGAAAAACCGACCATCAGACTGATGCGGGTGCCGTAAAGAATGGCGCTGAACAAGTCGCGCCCCTGATCGTCGGTGCCCAGCCAATAGCTCATGCCGCCGGCGCTGCTCGCGCCGGGAGCCAGACGGCCTTCCATAATGTCCAACTGCATCAGGTCATAGGGGTTTTGCGGTGAAATAATCGGGGCGAATACCGCCAGCAGAATAAAAATCCCCAGAATGATCAGGCCGCACAGCGCCAGCCGGTCTTTGGCGAGCGCAATCAGAACCAGCGAGAAAGCCGAATAAACTTTCTCCTGCCCTGCCGCGCGCTGATGTACGCTATTGGTGGACATCAGTTATTCCCTCCCAGCCGCACTCGCGGGTCAACCAACACATACAGCAGGTCGACGAGCAGGTTAATCACGCTGAACATCACCACGGTTATCATCAGATAGGCCAGGATCACCGGCCTGTCCAGCACCGCGATGGAGTCAATAATCAACTTACCCATGCCCGGCCAGGCGTAAATGGTTTCCGTCACCACCGCAAACGCGATCAGCGAACCCAACTCCAGACCGATAACCGTAATCAGCGGGATCAGGGTGTTGCGCAGCACGTGCACCAGTACAATCCGGGTTTCCGACAGCCCTTTCGAGCGGGCGAATTGCACATAATCCTGTTGCAGACACTCCATCACGCCCGCGCGCATCAAACGGATAATCAGTGAGATTTTAAACAAGGCTAAATTGAAGGCCGGTAAAATCAGGTGCTCAAGGCCGTCTTTGGTCAAAAAGCTGAAAGGAACGCCAAACCACTCGCCGGTGTGACCGCGACCGGACGCCGGCAGCCAACCGAGTTTGACGCTGAAAAACATAATCATCACCAGCCCGATCCAGAACGTCGGCAAACTGAAGCCAAAGATGGAAAAGGTCATAATGGATTTGGCAATAGCGCTGTCCGGCCGTAATCCGGCATAAATGCCCAGCGGAATGCCGACCACCAGCGCGATTATAAATGCCGTCATCGCCAGTTCCAGCGTGGCGGGCATACGTTGAAAAATCAACGTCAGGGCGGGCTGGTTGAAAATAAACGATTTACCCATGTCGCCCTGCAAGGCATTCCATACAAACAAACCGTACTGTTCCCACACCGGCTTATCCAGACCAAATGACTGGATGACCGCCAATCTTTCGGCGGGCGTCGCCGTCGCGCCCAGCAACATATCCACCGGATCGCCTACCAGATAAACCCCGACGAACACCAGCACCGACATGACGATCAGCGTCAAGATAGTCTGTCCGATACGGCTTAGCAGGTAGGCAATCATTAACTTTCCTCGGAACCGTAGCGGCTCAGGTAGTCGGCAAGCAGGGACAGGAAACCCTGTTCATCAATATCCCGCATCACCAGCGCATTCTCCGGCTGGCCGAGCTTGTGATAAAAATCGGCAAAAACATAACCCGCCGTTTGACCGGTAACCTGCACCCCGACGGCGGCGCTGACGCCGGTAAACAAGGCCGGCTTGAGTAGCCACGCCACCACGGTGGCATCATGGATAGGGCCGCCGTCACGGCCGAAACGGGCGACTTCGCTGCGGTCAAAGGTACGTAAAAGCGCGGCCAACGCTTTGCCGGGCGCGCCGCTGCGCCGTTCAATTTCATCAATCTGCGCCGGGCGAATCAGCGCCTGAAACGTCATATCCAACGGCATGATCGTCACCGGAACGCCGGCGGAAAAAACGATGGCCGCCGCGTGGGGATCGGCATACACATTGAAATCGGCCCAGGGAACCCGATTACCCAGCGCGCTAAACGCGCCGCTCATGGTCACAATCCGCCGAATGCCGCGCCCGACATCCGGGTGATGGCGTAAAGCCAACGCCAGGTTGGTCATCGGCCCCAGAGCGCAAATCGTAATCGGATTGTTCTCCGCCGCCGCCCGACGCGCCGTACGCACCAGAAAATCAACGGCATGTTCCCGCTGCGGAAGAAAAGACGTATCCGGCACCAGGTCAGGGGAAAATGCCCCGATATGGGCATATTTTCCGTATACCTGATTACGCACCAGCGGCCCGTGGGCGCCGGCATAAACCGGAACATCGTTTCTGCCGGTCAACCCCACCACCTTGCAGGCATTGGCGAGCGCGGACGCCAGGGGAACATTGCCCGCCACGGCGGTGATCCCCAACACCTCCAGTTCTGGCGCCGCCAGCGCCAGCCAGATGGCAATCGCATCATCCACGCCGGGATCGGTATCAATTATAATACGTTGCGCCACCATCTCAGACTTTCTCGGCATAGCGGGTCAACAGGTCGGAAAATAGCGCAAAAACCCGTTCGGCATCGACCTGGGTAACGACATCCACATTGGGCGGCCGGTCGGTCTTGCCGTACCAGTCGGCGACGGTCTGCCCCATGCAAAGCTCACTTTCGTGCTCAATGTAAACTCGCGCCTTTTCGGTGCGAAAACACGTCGGCGCCAGCATCCAGGCGATCACCAGCGGATCGTGCAGCGGCCCGCCGCGCGATCCGTAACGGCGAACATCGTTACGATCCCAAAAGGCCATCATCTCGCCCAACGGGACGGCGATGCGCCCGGCAAGCGCGATAAACCGCGCAACGTGGTCGGGCGTCAGAATCACCTGATGCGTGGCGTCCAGCGGCAAGGCGACGATGGCGATCGAGGAAGAGAACACCACATGCGCGGCGTGCGGATCGGCCAGCATATTGAACTCCGACGTCAGGCTGCGATTACCCGCCTGGCGATAAGCTCCGCCCATCATCACGATGCGCTCGATGCCGCCGACAATGTCGGGATTCAGACTTAGCGCCATCGCCAGATTGGTTAACGGCCCCAGCGTACATAACGTTATGCGCTTGCCGGAGGCGACCGCCTTTTCACATTGCTCAATAATGAAACTCACCGCATGCTGTGGTTCGGCCTGCTTTTGCGGCGCCGGTAATACCGTATTGCCCAATCCGCTTTCACCATGAAACTGCCCATGAATAGGCTCCCGGAAAAGCGGACGATGACAGCCCGCATAAACCGGAATGTCCGTTCGTTTCCCCAGTTCGGTAATCTGTAAAGCGTTACGAACGGTACGCTCCAGCGGTTGATTGCCGCAAACCGCGCAAATCCCCAGAATATCCAGCTCAGGCGCGACAAACGCGCTTAACAGCGCGATGGCGTCATCGATACCCGGATCGCAATCAATAATAATCGGTACGGCACTCATCCGGTTATCGTTCCTTTATTCTTATTTTTTATCGAGTTAAAGCACAAACGGACGCCAGACCGCGACAAATGCACGCTTGCCCGGCCCTGTTTCAACCGTTATTGCGCGGAGCGGACAAAATACGGCAGCGTGTAAGCGTCCGAGCGCCCCACATAGGTGTACTGCTTTTTCATCGCCCAGGTGTTGGACAGGAACATCACCGGGATTACCCCCAGATCGTTCATACCGATATTCATTGCCTCGGCCAATAGCGTTTCCCGCCGCGTGCTATCCAGCGTGGAGCGCGCTTCGTTCAGCGTTTTATCAAAGACAGGATTGGAATAACGACCGCGGTTGCCCTGGCCGGCATGGGGGCCGAAGGTTTCCAGCAATGGCCCCAGTACGCCGGAGGCTTCCCCGGTTTCAATCGCGGCGCCGCCCATAATCAAGCTGAATTCAAGACGGGATGCGCGCGAAAAATAGACGCTGCCCGGCATCGTCACCACATCGGTTTTGATACCGACGCGGGTAAACATCTGACCGATGGCCTGAGCAATTTTAGAATCATTGGGATAGCGATCGTTCGAGGCGTGGAATGTCAGCGTAAAACCGTTGGGGTAGCCCGCCGCCGCCAATTCCTGCTTAGCTTTCTCCGGATTGTAAACCGGCGCGGGAATGGAAGCGGAATACCCGAAATACCCCTTCGGCACAAGCTGAGAGGCCTCAACCGCTTGCCCCTCCATAACACGCTCGACGATTGCCTGGCGATTAAGCGCTAAAGACATCGCCTGACGAACTTCTTTTTTTAGTAATGGATTCTTGCCATCGGGACCTTTAGCGAACGGTGATTCGTCTCGCTGTTGGTCCATGTGCAAGTAAATAATACGATTCCCTGGTGTTGAAATCGTTTGTAGCTGATTGTTGTTTTCAATATTACGACTGTCGGCTGTTGGAACGTTTTCAATCATGTCCACATCACCGGATAAAATTGCTGCTACACGCGCACTACTGTTTTTAAACACGCGGATTGTGACTTTGTCCCATTCCGCTTTTTCCCCCCAATAATTGTCATTACGTTCAAGGACAACTCGGTCATCAGGGACCCAGGAAACAAACTTGAAAGGCCCGGTGCCAATTACGTCTTTGCCGGAATTCAGCGTTTCCGTCGGTACGGTCTCAAGCCGGGCGGGTAAAATGGAAACCCGGCTTAAATTATTCAACAGCAAGGGCGAAGGCGCCTTGGTGATAATCTGAAGCGTTAACGGATTTATTTCTTTAACTTCAGCAATATCACTTACATAAGGAGCATATGAGCTCGGGCTGTTTTTTGATGCCAGCGCAATCCGTTTTATACTGGCAATCACATCTTTGGCAGTGAAATCACTACCGTCATGAAACTTTACCCCTGGACGTAAGGTGAATTCCCAGGTTTTATCATCAATAATTTTCCATGATGTCGCTAAAGCAGGAGAAATTTGTTGTTTTTCATCCTGTAAAACCAGAGCGTCGAAAATATTGCGCGCCATTGCGCTATTTGGTCCACCCACATAAAACTGAGGATCCATTGACGTTGTGGATGAAGCCAGCCCAATATTCAGATCGGCGCTATATACCAAAGGCGAAGACGAAAATAAAACGGCAAAACATACGGCAAGCGTTGATTTTTTCATTCAATAAACCCTCTATTCCATGATTGATTTATGAAGTGTATTAAATATTATGATTCTGAGTCTATGCGCTAGATTGAATAATGAAAAATTGCATTTTGTGTTAAATTGATAACTAAATATTATGTTTGGGAGTGGGAAAGATGCGTATCAATCCCCGTCAGGTTGAGGCTTTTCACAAAGTTATCCTTACCGGTGGGATCACAGCAGCAGCCAATATGATGCATATCACTCAGCCTGCGGTGAGCCGTCTGATTCGCGACTTTGAATACGCTCTAAACCTAAAGCTGTTCGATCGAGACGGGCGGGGCCTTATTCCCCGAGCCGAAGCGATGAAGCTCTATCGGGAAGTGGAGCGTCTGTATCTGGGGCTGGATCACATTGCCCTGATTGCCGACGAAATCCGCCATGCCAAGGGCAGCGTGCTGCGCATCGCTTCCGTTCAGGCCTTGTCCTTTCTCTGCTCTGACGACGTGTTGCCTTCCGTAATCAGCAAATATCCTGATATCACTTTATTTTTAGATATAGAAAGCACCAGTCACATCACCAAGGCGATCGCCGGCAACCAGTACGATGTCGGCTTTATTTTTGGTCAGATCGGCACAAAAGGTCTGGAAGCCGAGACGCTGGCCGACGCCAGCGTGGTCGCGGTGCTCTCCATGGATCACCCGCTTGCCAAAGCGGAGACGATCACCATCGCCGACTTAATGCGCTATCGTGCGATTCTGCCGGGCCGCACCACGCCGTTACGGGCGGAAATCGATCTGTCGATCAGAAAAAACCTGGGGTATTTACCTAACCCGATTGAAACGTCAATGGCGAACTGCTGTGTATTGGCCGCAAAAAATATCGGCATTGGCGTAGTGGATTTCGTTACGGCGCTCAATAGCCAATCCCCGATTATCGTTAAACCGTTTAATCCCGATATAAAAATGGCCTATTGTGCGGTTTATCCGCCACAAATTCCCAGAAGTCAGTTAGTTAATCACATCACTCAGTTGATGAAAGAAAAAATAATCGACTGTCTGGCGTTAAAATAATACCAGACGGCAGCGACATATATTTTACCCATGACTTCATTGGCGAAAATATCGGGAATATATTCCCTGAAATAAATAGCAGGATAATAATTATAAATAATCAGCTCTACCGTTGATGAACCCGCCGTAAGAGTGGGACACAAGAAAGCATCCCATCATAACCCCTCGGTAGGAGTAGGCCCGGGTATCCCAGGCCTACCGGCGATTTTGTCAGCCGCAGGGCGGAGGCGGTTATTTGGCGTTAAGCACAAACTTCTCAATCGCGTAAGCCACGCCGTCTTCCATATTGGTTTTGGTGACGAACTGGCTGGCGGCTTTAATCTGATCGGTTGCATTGCCCATCGCCACGCCAAGCCCGGCATAATGAATCATCGCCAGATCGTTTTCCTGATCGCCCAGCGTCATGACGCTTTCACGGGGAATGTTGAGGTGCTCGGCCAACATTTTTACCCCTTCGCCTTTATTGACCCGCTTATCCAGAATTTCCAGATAATATTCGGCGCTCTTCAGGATGGTATAATTCTCGAATGCTTCCGGCGGGATTTGACTGATAGCCCGATCCAGCACCGGCGGCTCATCAATCATCATCACTTTCGGGAACGTCAGGCGGCGATCCATCTCTTCCACCGTCCGATACTTCAACGGCATGCCGGTCAAATGCGCTTCATGAACGGTGTAAGCGCTGATGTCTTTATTCGCCGTATAGACAAAATTGAAGTCCAGGGCGTGAAAGTGGACGTTGAGTTTACGCGACATCGCCTCGAAGTAGAGATAATCATCAAAGCTAAGCGTGGTTTGCGCCACACACTCGCCATTCACGGTACGCTGCACCAGCGCCCCGTTGTTGGTGACGCAATAGCAGCCTTCCTGCTGTAAATCCAGCTCTTTCAGGTAACGTTCCACGCCAATAAACGGGCGGCCGGTGGCTAACACCACCTGTACGCCTTGCTCCCTGGCGGCGGCGATAGCGGCTTTTACGGCGGGTGAGATTTGATTTTGGGGCGTCAGCAGCGTCCCATCCATATCGATTGCAATTAATTTAATAGACATAATTTTCTCAGCATCAAATTATCTGTTTCATGCTAACGCGATTCAGTGATGAAGTCGCCAGCGAAATGCGGCATGATGACGCGCAAACGGCGCATGCAAATAAAAAAGCCGCGCTGGCCGCACGGCTTACCTCGTCAATCCTTCTCGCTACAGATCGGCGCCATTGCTGGCAATCACTTGCTTATACCAGTTAAAGCTCTTTTTGCGGGAGCGCCGTAACGTACCGGTGCCATCATCATGTTTATCGACGTAGATAAAGCCATAACGCTTGCTGTACTGGCCGGTGGTAAACGAAACGCAGTCGATACAACCCCAGGGGGTATAGCCCATTAGGTCGACCCCGTCCTCCAGCACGGCTTTCTTCATCTGTTCAATGTGCGCGCTGAGATAGGCGATACGATAATCGTCGTGGATTTGCCCATCCGCCGCCACTTTATCGACCGCGCCGAAACCGTTCTCCACAATGAACATCGGCTTTTGGTAACGCTCGTAGAAGCTATTCAGCGTGTAACGCAGCCCCACCGGATCAATCTGCCAGCCCCATTCCGAAGCGGAAACGTGCGGATTTTTCACCGCCCCCGGAAAGCCTGCGATGGCATCATCCACTTCCTGGTCTTGCGCCGCTTTCTGTACGGCATTACTCATGTAGTAGCTGAAGCCCAGATAATCGGCGCAGCCGTCACGCAGGGTTTGTTCGTCTTCCGGCTGCATATCGATGTGATAGCCTTTTCTGGCCCACTCTTTCAAGATATACGCCGGGTAATAGCCGCGTAATTGCACGTCGCCAAACAGATGACGCTCACGCATCGCCTCCTGGGCGAACATCACGTCATCCGGATGACAAGACCACGGGTAAAGCGGCACCAGCGCCAGCATACAGCCGATTTTGAAGTCCGGATTGATCTCGTGCCCCAGCTTCACCACTTTGGCGCTGGCCACAAACTGGTGATGCAGCGTCTGGTACATCGCCTGTTCAGGATTGTCGTGCTCGGTGAACACTACGCCGGAACAGCAATAACCGAACAGCGGGTAACGCCAGTTGCGCTGGTTGTTGATTTCATTAAAGGTCATCCAGTATTTCACTTTGGACCGATAGCGCTTCATCACTACGTCACTGTAGCGTACAAAGAAATCCACCACTTTACGGTTCAGCCACCCGCCATACTGTTTGACCAGATGATACGGCATCTCGAAATGAGAGAGGGTAATCACCGGTTCAATATTGTGTTTCAGCAGTTCATCAAACAGATCGTCATAGAATTGCAGCCCGGCTTCATTCGGCTCCTGCTCGTCGCCATTGGGGAAAATGCGCGTCCAGGCGATGGAGGTCCGAAAACATTTAAACCCCATTTCCGCCAACAGCGCGATATCCTGTTTATAGTGGGAATAAAACTCTACCGCCTGATGATTGGGATAGCTGAATCCGGGCTGTACCCCATCGGTTATCACACGATCCACGCCGTGCGCGCCGCCGGACAATACGTCGCAAATACTGACCCCTTTCCCACCTTGATCCCAACCGCCTTCAACCTGATGCGCCGCTACCGCGCCGCCCCACAGAAACTCTTTCGGTAACTGCTGAACAGACATCTCATATCCTTCTTTGCTTATGATGAAATAAACCGGCGTCACGCCGTTGAAATCGTGGCCGCTGCGCTTCGCCGTCTACGTCGCCGGGGGCGTAAGCGCGGCAATCTTCCGATGTAAATAAATAAGCTCTTCAACCAGTTCACGGCACAGCATCGCGTTCATCAGGTGATCTTGCGCATGGATCAAAATCAGATTGACCGGTATTTTTCCACTCCCCTCATCCGCGCCAATCAGCGTCGTCTGCATCCGATGAGCTTTACGAGCGGCGCCGGCAGCCTCGGCCAGCAGCGCGTCAGCCTTATCCCAGTCCTGTTTTCTGGCGGCGCTCAGCGCTTCCATCGCGTTGGAGCGCGCTTCTCCGGCATGGATAATCAGTTCCATTATGGTGTTTTCATCCAGTTCCATCAGCGCGCCCCCTCGGTTTGTGCGCCGTCTTTTTCCTGCGCTAAAAGCTGGCGTTCATACAGTTTGAAAAACGGGTAATAAATCACCGACGACACAATAATCAATACCCCCACCAGCACCACCGCCCGCCAATCCCAGCCGGTGGACCAGGCCGCGCCGATCGGCCCCGGCGTCGTCCAGGGCGCCAGCGCTATCACATGGTTGACCAGATCGGTTCTGGTGGCGGTATAGGCAATGACGGCGTTAACCAGCGGCGCGGCGATAAAAGGAATAAACAACAGCGGATTCATCACCACCGGCGAGCCAAAAATAACCGGTTCATTGATGTTGAACATACTGGGCACCACGGCCAGCTTGCCGATCGAACGCAGGTGCGCGGAACGGCTGCGCAGATAGAGGAACACCAGCCCCATAGTCGAACCGGAACCGCCCACCACAATAAAGAACTGCCAGAAGGGTTCGATAAAGATCTGGGTGATGGGCTCGCCCGCATTGAGCGCCTGCTGGTTGATGCCCAGGTTGGTCAGCCAGAAAGCCTGCAAAATACCTGTCACAATCACCGCGCCGTGGATCCCGGCAAACCACAACAAATGGCACAGCAGCACGGCGATCAAAATAGCCGGCAGCGAATCCGAGGCGGAGATAATCGGCGCGAAGATCGCCATAATCGCCTGCGGCAGCAGCATGTCAAACTGGCTTTGAATAAGCAGACTGAGCGGGAACAGCGTCAGGAAGATGGCGAGGATCGGAATGAGCAGGTCAAAAGACTGGCGGATCTTCGGCGGCACCTGCTCCGGCAGCCGGATACCGATATTACGCTTCTGGAGGAAATGCATTAACTCGGTGGTATAGAGCGAAACCAGGATCGCCGTAAATATCCCTTCGCCCCCCAGCGACCCCACCGGTAAGCTGCCGCCAGCCTGCGGCGCCGCCACCACCAGAAACGACATCAGCGATAAACTGGCCGCCATAAAGCCATTCATCTTATAGCTTTGCGCCAGGTTATAGGCAATTGCGCCGACAATATAGAGCGCCATGATCCCCATGGTCATATTGTAGGGCATCATAATCTGTTCGCTATGGCGTGCCACCACCCCTAACCACCACCGGGCGAACGCCCACTGGCTGTCGGCGCTAAAAGGGGGATGAGCAAATAGCAGCATAAAGGAACCGACAATCAAAAATGGCATGGAGGCGATAAAACCATCTTTAATTGCCACAATATGGCGTTGACTGGAAATTTTTACGGCAACCGGACTGATACGGTTTTCAATTACGCTGAATAATGACTCACTGAATGTACTCATTATTATTTCCCATAATTTAGCCGATCATCGCCAGCGCATCGTTGAGAACTTTTTCACCATTCATCATTCCATAATCAATGATATTGATAACGGCGATAGGCTTGTTTTGCGCAGCGGCAATCACTTTAAATTCCGCCAGCTTATATTTGATCTGCGGCCCAAGCAGACAGCAGTCATACTCTAAAATCGCCTCATTAAACTCTTCAAAACCAACAGCTTTTATCTCGACGGCGATCCCTTTTTCCCGCGCGACTTTTTCCATGCGCTGAACCAACATGCTGGTGGACATACCTGCTGCGCAACAGAGTAAAATCTTATTCATCCTGCACCTCACCGCTTAATTTTTTTATTATTCAAGCAACATAACAAGCAATGTGCAACCGGTTTCATATTAAATTCTTCGTTTTTTGAACACGATCATGGATAAGATTTATCAGCAATAAAAAACTTCCCTGTCCGCCGTTTAACGATTATAAAAAACGAGCTGTTTATCCTTATAATAAAAGGGGGAAGCAGAAAGCGGTTCCAGTTGGCTTGGCGAATTGAGAAAACAGAATGACAACCATGCTCGATGTGGCGAAAAAAGCAGGCGTATCAAAGGCGACGGTATCACGTGTGCTGACAGGTAATAACTACGTCAGCCAAACCACCAAAGACCGGGTTTTCAAGGCTATCGAGGAGATGGGATACCGGCCAAATTTATTGGCGCGTCAGCTTGCCACCAATAAATCCCAGAGCATCGGGCTGGTCGTCACCAATACGCTGTATAACGGCCCTTATTTCAATGAGTTGCTTTTCCAGACCGCCACCATGACCGAGCAACACGGACGCCAGTTGATTCTCGCCGACGGCAAACACAGCGCAGAAGAAGAACAGCAGGCCATCAAGTTTCTGCTCGATTTACGCTGCGATGCGGTCATCATCTACCCGCGTTTTCTGTCCATTGCGGCGCTGGAAAATATCATCGAGCAACACCGGCAACCCATTATGGTGGTGAACCGGAAACTGAACCATCATGAAGAAAACGGCATCTGCGCCGACCATCAGTCGCACTGTTTTGACGCCGTCAATTACCTGATTGATAACGGCCATCGGGATATTGCGTTTATTCTTGGCGCATCGGGATCGCCCACCGGGGAAAGCCGCTTTTCAGGTTATCGGCAGGCGCTGGCGGGAAAAGGCATTGCCTTCAACGACAAACTGGTGGTCGAGGGCGACTGGACGCCGGAAAGCGGTTACGCCGCCGTGAACACGCTGTACCAGCGAGGCGCCGCTTTCAGCGCGCTGGCGGCCAGCAATGACGATATGGCGATTGGCGCGGCAAAAGCCTTTCGCGAAAAGGGAATAGCGATACCGGATGATGTCTCGCTGCTGGGCTTCGATGACCTGCCCCTGGCCTCCTGGGCGCACCCGCCGCTGACCACCGTTCATGTCCCGGTGGCGGAAATGATTAAGCGCACCCTTGAGAAACTGCTCTGTATGCTGGAGGGTAAAACCGCCGCGCCGTCTCCCCCGTTTCAAGGCTCGCTGATCGTTCGCGAATCGGTGGGCAAAGGCCCGGCGGCCCGCTAACCCCGACGTTTACGCGCCAGGCCGAGCGCCTGGCGCGGCGCCAAAAAGATTGAACGCTAATAATATGCGCAATATGCTACTGTTATTCCTATCGGCTTGCGACCCGCTTGATACATCATCGCTCACTAGCCTATATATTCCTATACACTAAATAGTTCGAGTTACAGGACAAAACGTTATTGTTTTGAACAACGCAAAGCGTTGGCCCTCTATGCCGAGGCCCAGAGAGGGGCCGAGTAACAAAGCCAACGCACCTGCAACTTGAAGTATGACGGGTATAAACCTATCAGCGCCCTGACGACAAAAAATGACATTAATAAAGCTTCCCCTGCTGGCCCAGATTTCATCCGCTCACCTGGTGAGCCATTTTCATATGATGGTGCTGCCCGCGCTGATCCCGCTGCTATCGGAGCAGCGAAATATCAGCTTCGTCGAGTTAGGTTTTGCGCCCGGGATCTTACTGACCGTCGCCGCTTTCACGGGCATTAACAGCGCCTTTATCGTTGCGGGGGGAGTCGGTCTATTGATAGTTCTGCTGTTATTAGCCGGAGGCGGCCAACCCGTCCGACTTCAGCGCGCGGCTTCGGGCGGCGCGCAACCGAATAAACCCCGGGTGGCGCTTTTTACCCTGCCGATCATGGCGCTGTTGGTGTTATTCCTGCTGTTGAATCTGAGCACCAGTTCGATTCAGAATTTCTCGGTGACGGCATTTGTTACGGGCTATGACCTGCCGTTATCCCAGGCAAATATCGTGCTGACATCCTTTCTGTTCGCCAGCGCTTTTGGCGTACTGGCCGGCGGCGCGCTGGCCGATAAAACCAAACGCCACGGGCTGGTAGCGACGGCAGCGCTGGCAATGACCGCCTGTCTGGTCAGTGTGGTGGCCATCTATCCCCTGCCAGTATCCGTGTTGATTCCGCTACTGACCGCCGCCGGCTTTCTGTCCGGCATGATCGCCCCATCGCGTGACATGCTGGTACGCGCCGCCTCGCCGGCCGGCGCCGAGGGTCGCGTTTTCGGCATCGTCTCCACCGGCTTTAATATTGGCGGCGCGGCAGGCCCGGTGTTATTCGGCTGGCTGCTGGATCACGGTTATCCACAGGCTATTTTCTGGTCAGCGGTGATTTTTATGCTGATCACCGCGCTCATCACCCTACGCCAGGAATTACGCAGCGCCAGACAACGGGCGGTGGCGCTATAAAAAAAGCCAGCCCCAAAAGGAGCTGGCCAGACCGTTGACAAATCTATCATCCCTTATCGAACGGTGATAATGGAATGGAAGAGTAAAGCGTCCGCGCCAGGGATGGCGCGGTTCGAGCTTACAGGGATGTACTTGCAGCGTCTTTACGATCCATCCATTATCGCCGCTCACCGGACTTTGTCAGCAAACTCACCAGCCCCAAAAGGGGCGGGCTGAGGTTGCAGATCAGGCAGTTGTCTAATCAGATATCGATATTCAGCGCCTTCAGGGCGTTCTCTTCGATAAACGCACGACGAGGTTCAACCGCATCGCCCATCAGCGTGGTGAACAGCTCATCCGCCGCGATAGCATCTTTGACCGTAACGCGCAGCATACGACGACTGGTCGGATCCATGGTGGTTTCCCACAGCTGATCGGGGTTCATTTCACCCAGTCCTTTATAACGTTGGATGGCCAGACCACGGCGGGATTCTTTCACCAGCCACTCCAGCGCCTGTTCAAAGCTGGCTACCGGCTGACGACGCTCACCGCGTTCAATATAAGCATCCTCTTCAATCAGATCGCGCAACTTCTCACCCAACTGATTGATTTTGCGATACTCACCACCGGTGACGAAGCCGAAATCCAGTGGATAATCGGTGTCTACGCCATGTGTCCGCACCCGCAGAGCCGGTTCAAAGATCTGCTGTTCCTGATTCTCGTGGATCACAAAGCTGTAAGCGCTGCCATGCAGTTCCCGCTCATTCAGGCGAGTGACCAGCGTTTCCATCCACTGCTGAACATGCGTGCGGTCGCTTAAATCCGCTTCAGCCAGGGTTGGCTGGTAGATTAACGCATTCAACAACGCCCGTGGGAAACGACGCTCCATACGACCGATGGTTTTCTGCACCGAGTAATGTTCGGCCACCAGTTTTTCCAGCGGTTCACCGGCCAGCGCAGGCGCCGCGGCATTGGTATGCAACGTTGCCCCGTCCATCGCCAGCGCAATCTGGTACTGATCCATCGCTTCATCGTCTTTGATGTACTGTTCCTGCTTGCCTTTCTTCACTTTGTACAGCGGCGGCTGCGCGATATAAACGTGTCCGCGCTCAACGATTTCCGGCATCTGACGATAGAAGAAGGTCAGCAGCAGGGTACGGATGTGAGAACCATCGACGTCGGCATCGGTCATGATGATGATGCTGTGATAACGCAGTTTGTCCGGGTTGTACTCATCGCGGCCAATGCCGCAACCCAGGGCGGTGATCAGCGTCGCCACTTCCTGTGAAGAGAGCATCTTGTCGAAACGCGCTTTCTCAACGTTGAGAATTTTACCTTTCAGCGGCAGAATCGCCTGATTCTTGCGGTTACGCCCCTGCTTGGCGGAGCCGCCCGCCGAGTCCCCTTCCACCAGGTACAGTTCGGAAAGCGCCGGATCGCGCTCCTGACAATCCGCCAGCTTGCCCGGCAGACCGGCCAGATCGAGCGCGCCTTTACGGCGGGTCATATCGCGCGCTTTACGCGCCGCTTCACGCGCCCGGGCCGCATCAATAATTTTCCCGACCACGATTTTGGCGTCTGACGGGTTTTCCATCAGGTAATCCACCAGCTTCTCATTCATCAGCGACTCAACGGCGGTTTTCACTTCCGATGAAACCAGCTTGTCTTTGGTCTGCGAGGAGAACTTCGGATCGGGCACTTTAACGGAAACCACGGCAATCAGGCCTTCACGCGCATCGTCGCCGGTGGCGCTGATTTTGGCTTTCTTACTGTAGCCTTCTTTATCCATATAGGTGTTGAGGGTACGGGTCATCGCGGCGCGGAAACCGGCCAGGTGCGTACCGCCGTCACGCTGCGGGATATTGTTGGTAAAGCAGTAAATATTTTCCTGGAAGCCGTCATTCCACTGCAACGCCACTTCCACGCCGATGTCATCTTTCACCGTGGAAAAATAGAATACCGTCGGGTGAATCGGCGTTTTGTTCCTGTTGAGATAATCAACAAACGCCTTAATGCCGCCTTCGTAATGGAAGTGGTCGGATTTATCTTTTTCGCGCTCGTCGAACAAGCGGATAGACACGCCGGAATTCAGGAACGACAGCTCGCGCAGGCGCTTGGCCAGAATGTCATACTGAAATTCGGTCTGGTTGGTAAAGGTTTCGTAGCTGGGCCAAAAACGCACCGTGGTGCCGGTTTTCTCCGCATCGCCCACCACTTTCAGCGGCGCTTGCGCCACGCCGTGGCGATAGGTTTGCTGGTGGACTTTACCTTCACGGCGGATCACCAGCTCCAGTTTTTCCGACAGGGCATTAACGACGGAAACCCCCACGCCGTGCAAACCGCCGGAAACCTTATACGAGTTATCATCAAATTTGCCGCCGGCATGCAGCACCGTCATGATCACTTCCGCCGCGGATACCCCTTCCTCTTCATGAATACCGGTGGGAATACCACGGCCATCATCCTGTACCGAGACTGAGTTATCAGCATGGATAGTGATGACAATGTCTTTACAATAGCCAGCGAGTGCCTCGTCGATAGCGTTGTCCACAACCTCGAATACCATGTGATGCAGACCGGTACCATCATCCGTATCACCGATGTACATACCTGGGCGTTTACGTACCGCATCCAGCCCTTTCAATACCTTGATACTTGAGGAGTCATAAGAATTCGACATCAACGTTTCTCGCTCATTTTAGTCCTGTGATTGAACCGTTATTTTACCCTGTTCTACGCGGAACATCTTGCCATTTTCACCCACCATATCGCCTATCTGCTCAGCGCTGACCGCGCTGACAAAGACTTGCGCATGGGTGGCTTTTAACCGTTCAGCCAACAAACGGCGGCGGGTACTATCCAGTTCGGAAGCAAAATCATCAATCAGATACAGACAGCGCAGTCCGTTCTGACGGGTGAGAAACTCACCCTGGGCCAGCCTTAAAGCACACATCAGCAGCTTTAGCTGACCACGGGACAGCATATCCTCGACCGCCACGCCGCTGGCGCGGATACGGAAGTCGGCTTTATGCGGCCCAAGCGCCGTATAACCCAGCATACGGTCGCGTTCAAACTGCCGTTCCAGCAGTTCGGCATAATCACTTTCTTTATCCCAGCCGCGCTGGAAAGAAAAACCGAGGGCAAACTCAGGCAGAAACTGGCTACAGGTGGCGGCAATATCTTCGGCGATCGCCGAGCTGTATTGCGCCCGCCATTCGCTGATACGTTCAGCCAATGGCACCAACTCCTGATCCCAGGCCCGCAGTTGCCCGTACTGACCCACCTGCCGCAACGCCGCATTACGCTGACGCAACAGGCGTTTCATATTGCTCCAGGCGGAGAAAAAACCGGGTTCGTTATGAAAACACCCCCAGTCAAGAAAAGCACGGCGGTACTTCGGCCCGCCGTTCAGCAAGGTAAACCCTTCGGGAGTAATCAACTGAATCGGCAGCAGCTGCGCCAGTTCGGCCACTTTGTGACCGTCGCTGCCGTCAATGCGCACTTTACCGTCGCCCTGACGGTTCTTACTCAATCCGACCGATCGCTCGCCCTCAATACCGTCAATACGACCATGCAGGACAAACTCGGCCCGATCGTGGCGGATCACGCGCGCCGCCTGCACGCTGCGGAACGCCCGCCCGTGCCCCAGCGTGTAAATCGCCTCCAACACGCTGGTTTTGCCGCTGCCGTTCGGCCCGACCAAAAAGTTGAAACCGGGCGCCAGCGCCAAATCGGCCGCTTCAATATTGCGGAAATCTTTAATCAGAAGACGAGTAAGCGCCATGCGACTATCTTCTTGCGATCAAGACAGAATTGTCGCTGGCGGATTGGAGACAAGCGCGGCGAGTACCCCGAGGCGTACTCAGCGTAAGCGAGCATGGCGAGCGCCGCCCCATCCCAACCCGGCCAGTCAAATAGCTCACCAGCATACTAGAGGCGCATCGGCATAACGACGTAGGCCGCCGCCCGGCTGGCGCCATCTTCGATCTGCACGCTGGAGACGGAATCCGTCAGCAGCAAGCGAACATCCTCACACTTCAGCGCATTCAGAACATCCAATACATAACTGACGTTAAAACCAATTTCCATCTCGGTGCCGTCGTACTGCACATCCAGAATTTCTTCCGCCTCTTCCTGTTCAGGGTTATTGGCGGTGATCTTCAGTTGGTTCTGAATCAGGTGCAGACGCACGCCACGGAATTTTTCATTCGACAGTATGGCCGCACGGGAGAATGCCTGCTTAAGTAAATCGCAGCTGGCTTCCAGCGTTTTATCCGGATTCTTCGGCAATACGCGGCGATAATCGGGGAAACGGCCGTCAACCAGCTTGGAGGTGAAAATAAAATCACCGACGTGGGCACGAATATTATTACTGCCGATTTGCAGCCGCAGCGGCGCATCGCCGCCATCCAGCAAACGCGCCAGTTCCATCACCCCTTTACGCGGCACAATCACCGAATGGGATGGCAAGGGCTGCCCCACCGGCATCGAGCACACGGCCAGACGGTGACCATCGGTGGCGACGGTACGCAATTCCTCTCCCTCGGTTTCAAACAACATTCCGTTGAGGTAATAGCGAACATCCTGATGAGCCATCGAAAACTGCGTGGCTTCGATCAAACGCTTCATCGTCGCCTGCGGCAGCGAGAATTCAACGTCGCTTTGCCAGTCATCCAGATTGGGAAAATCGGCGGCAGGCAGGGTCGACAACGAAAAACGGCTGCGCCCGGATCGCACCAGCATGCGATCGCCATCCAGCATGATGGTGATTTCCGCGCCATCGGGCAGACCACGACAGATATCAAATAATTTACGCGCCGGAACCGTTGTGGCGCCCGGTTCATGGGGTTGCGTGAGCGCCACTTTGGCCACCATCTCCATTTCGAGATCGGTGCCGGTAAGCGACAATGCTCCGTCGGTGACCTGGATCAACAGGTTGCCCAAAATCGGTAACGTAGGCCGGCCGCCCAATGGGCTGCTGACCTGTTGCAGTGGTTTTAGCAGATGTTCGCGTTCAACAATGAATTTCATAATGTTATGAAGATAATGTTCTGATTAAATTGGAAAAATCTTCTTTGATGTCGTGACTTTCTTCACGCAGCTGTTCGATTTTACGACAGGCGTGCAACACCGTGGTATGGTCGCGGCCGCCAAACGCATCGCCGATTTCCGGCAGGCTGTGATTGGTCAGCTCTTTGGCCAGCGCCATCGCCATCTGGCGTGGGCGGGCCACCGAGCGGGAACGACGTTTAGACAATAAATCGGCGACTTTGATTTTATAATATTCCGCCACCGTCTTCTGAATATTGTCGATAGTAACCAGTTTTTCCTGCAACGCCAGCAGATCGCGCAGCGCCTCGCGCACAAAATCAATGGTGATGGAGCGGCCGGTAAAGTTGGCGTTGGCAATCACCCGGTTCAATGCGCCTTCCAGCTCGCGCACGTTGGAACGCAAACGCTTGGCGATAAAGAAAGCCACTTCGCCGGGCAGGCGGATATCATTCTCATCCGCTTTCTTCATCAGAATCGCCACCCGCGTTTCCAGCTCCGGCGGTTCGATAGCCACCGTCAGACCCCAGCCAAACCGCGACTTCAGGCGATCTTCCACGCCGTTTATCTCTTTCGGATAGCGATCGGAGGTTAAAATAATTTGCTGATTACCTTCCAGCAACGCATTAAAGGTATGGAAAAACTCTTCCTGCGAACGCTCTTTGTTGGCAAAAAACTGAATATCATCAATCAGTAGCGCGTCCACCGAACGGTAATAACGTTTAAACTCTTCAATGGCGTTATTCTGCAACGCCTTCACCATATCCTGCACGAAACGTTCGGAATGCATGTAAACCACTTTCGCATTGGCTTTACGGGCGATGATGCCGTTGCCCACCGCATGCAACAGGTGCGTTTTACCCAGGCCGGTTCCGCCATACAGAAACAGGGGATTGTAAGCGCCGCCCGGATTATCGGCCACCTGACGAGCGGCGGCGCGCGCCAGCTGGTTCGACTTACCTTCGACAAAGTTATCGAACGTGTGCTTGGGGTTCACGTTGGAGCGATAAGTGTGCTCCGCCTGCGCCGGTGAATTATCCCAGCTTGGGCGCACTGGCGCTAAACGCACCTGTGTCGCTGCCGCGACGCTGACATTATTATGGTGGTTGACCGGCTGACTGACTGTCTGAACCAGGGGTTTGCTACCCACTTCAAAACGCAGCAGCGGAGCATCCATCCCACAAAAATCATTCAATAAACCATTGATATTATTTAAATATTTATCACGAACCCAATCCAGTACGAAACGATTAGGGGCGTAGAGCGCCAGAGTGTTATCACTCAGCTCCGCCTGTAACGGGCGTATCCACATACTGAATTCTGTGGCAGGTAACTCATCCTGCAAACGGGCAAGACACTGCTGCCAAAGCGAAAGTGACACGGCGGACTCCACTCGAACAAGAACGATCAAAAAGAAAAGAATAAGAAACGTTATTTATATGACTCATGATTTTGGCACCTGCCCCCGTCACAACAAGACGACAGATGCACCGCGTAGTATAGTAGATGCGGTTTACCGTGACGATCCCGAAGAAGGATCGCTAACGGGACGGCGGATCATAACCTAAAGCAGCGAATAGATCCTCCCCTTCTGCACAGTTTCGATCCTTTTTATCCACAGGCTATTCTTATAGCAGCCTCAGGCAGCATGCAGAAGATCCGACTAATCTCATTCAATCAGTTATAGCAGAAGGCGCTCTAGAATAAACGATGTGGTAGGCGCGTTACGGTGACATTGATCATGATCCGGCAGGGAGGATCAATGCAGGATCCTTGCGCTTTATCCCAGAGTCCGTATAATCTTCAGCCCGCGCGTCCTCGCCTGTTTTCTGTGCTCAGCCAGACAGAAATCCAAAATAATTGGCATGGCTGGCAGGTAAAGTGTGATGTTAATTGACTCAGGGCTGTACAATTATTACAATCCCGCCTCTTTCAGTTATATGATTGTTATATGCGATTGAGGCGTCGGTCATTTTCACGCCGAGTAGCCAAACGCGTTTACTGTGAAGTCGTGTTTGTTCCCCGCGCCAGCAGGGATGAACCGTTAATTATCCAAGTTTAGGTAGAAATCGCCATGAAACGCACTTTCCAACCGTCCGTATTGAAGCGTAACCGTAGCCACGGTTTCCGTGCTCGTATGGCCACTAAAAATGGTCGTCAGGTTCTGGCCCGCCGTCGTGCGAAAGGCCGTACTCGTCTGTCCGTTTCTAAGTAATAAAAGCTAACCCACCGAGTGGTTAAGCTCGCTTTTCCCAGGGAGTTACGTTTGTTAACTCCCAGCCATTTCACTTTCGTCTTCCAGCAGCCGCAACGGGCCGGCACGCCGCAAATTACTATTCTCGGCCGCCTGAACACGCTGGGGCATCCCCGCATCGGTCTTACCGTTGCCAAAAAGCATGTTAAACGTGCTCATGAACGCAATCGGATTAAACGCCTGACGCGCGAAAGCTTTCGCCTGCATCAACATTCATTGCCCGCAATGGATTTTGTGGTGATTGCGAAAAAAGGGGTGTCCGAACTGGATAACCGAACATTGACGGAAGCGTTGGAAAAATTATGGCGTCGGCACTGTCGTTTGGCTCCCGCCTGCTGATCGGGTTGATACGTGGTTATCAACTTGTAATCAGCCCGTTACTTGGACCACATTGCCGGTTCCGGCCAACGTGTTCACAATACGGTATTGAGGCAATACGCAGGTTCGGCATGATAAAAGGCAGTTGGTTGACGCTGAAACGCGTATTAAAATGCCACCCTTTGAACCCTGGTGGTGATGATCCCGTACCGCCAAAAACCGACAATAACAGAGAACATTAACGATGGATTCGCAACGCAATCTTCTTCTCATCGCTCTGCTATTCGTAACCTTTATGATCTGGCAGGCCTGGGAAACGGACAAAAATCCGCCAGCGACCACGCAGGCCATACAGCAGGCGACGAATGCAGCACCCGGCGATGCCACCAACCAGGGCGTACCCGCTAGCGGCCAGGGTCAACTGATCACGGTTAAAACCGACGTGCTGTCTCTGACTATCAATACCCGTGGCGGCGACATCGAGCAGGCGCATCTGCTGGCTTACCCGGATACGCTGGGTTCTGATAAACCGTTCCTGCTGCTGGAAACCTCGCCCGAATTCGTCTATCAGGCGCAAAGCGGCCTGACCGGTAAAAACGGCCCGGACAACCCGGCCAATGGCCCGCGTCCATTGTTTACCGCCACGCAGGATCACTTTGAACTGGCTGACGGCGAAAACGAACTGCGCATTCCGCTGACCTATACCGCGGCTGACGGCGTCACTTACACCAAAACGTTTGTACTGAAACGCGGCGACTACGCGCTGAACGTTGATTACAGCGTCAATAACACCAGCGCCCAGCCGCTGGAACTGACCTTGTTCGGTCAGTTGAAACAATCCATCGATTTGCCCAAGCACCGCGATACCGGCAGCAGCAACTTTGCGCTGCATACCTACCGCGGCGCGGCGTTCTCCTCCAGCGAAGACAAGTATAAGAAATACAGCTTCAGCGACATGGATGAGAACCTGAATATCACCACCAACGGCGGCTGGATCGCCATGTTGCAGCAGTACTTCGCGACCGCCTGGATCCCGACCACCGCTGGCGCGAACACCTTCTATTCCAGCAATCTCGGCAACGGGCAGGCGGCGATTGGCTTTAAAGCCGCTCCGGTCGTCGTACCGGCCGGCGGCCAGCAAAACCTGAACGCCACGTTGTGGGTCGGCCCGGAAATTCAGGACAAGATGGCCGCTGTGGCGCCGCATCTGGATCTGACCGTCGACTACGGCTGGCTGTGGTTTATCTCTCAGCCGCTGTTCAAACTACTGAAATTCCTGCACGGCTTTATCGGCAACTGGGGCTTCTCCATTATTGCCATCACCTTTATCGTGCGCGGTATCATGTACCCGCTGACCAAAGCGCAATACACCTCAATGGCCAAAATGCGCATGCTGCAACCGAAGCTGACCGCCATGCGTGAGCGTATCGGTGACGACAAGCAGCGCATGAGTCAGGAAATGATGGCGCTGTATAAGTCGGAGAAGGTTAACCCGCTGGGCGGCTGTTTCCCGCTGTTGATTCAGATGCCAATCTTCCTGGCGCTGTACTACATGCTGATGGGCTCCGTTGAACTGCGCCATGCGCCGTTTGCCTTGTGGATCCATGACCTGTCCGCGCAAGACCCGTACTACATTCTGCCGATCCTGATGGGCGTGACGATGTTCTTCATTCAGAAGATGTCGCCGACCACCGTTACCGACCCGATGCAGCAGAAGATCATGACTTACATGCCGGTGATTTTCACCGTGTTCTTCCTGTGGTTCCCATCCGGTCTGGTGCTGTACTATATCGTCAGCAACCTGGTTACCATCATTCAGCAGCAGCTGATCTACCGTGGTCTGGAAAAACGTGGCTTGCATAGCCGCGAGAAGAAATAACCCCGGTGATGGACAATCATTGAGAATAAGGCGGTCAATGACCGCCTTTTTTTATAACCTGAGAGACAGAGACAACCATGAGTCATACCGACACCATCGTAGCCCAAGCCACGCCACCGGGACGCGGCGGGGTAGGTATTTTGCGTATTTCCGGAGCGGCGGCTTCGGCCGTGGCGCAAGCGGTATTGGGCAAGCTGCCCAAACCACGTCACGCCGACTATCTGCCCTTTCGCGATACGGATGGCAATCCTCTCGATCAGGGCATCGCCCTGTGGTTCCCCGGCCCCAACTCTTTTACCGGCGAGGACGTGCTGGAGCTTCAGGGACACGGCGGCCCGGTCATTCTCGACATCCTGCTGCAACGTATTCTGGCGTTACCCGATGTGCGTATTGCGCGCCCCGGCGAATTCTCTGAACGCGCGTTCCTCAATGACAAGCTCGATCTGGCGCAGGCGGAAGCCATAGCCGACCTGATAGACGCCAGTTCTGAACAGGCCGCGCGTTCGGCTTTGAACTCTCTGCAAGGCGCCTTTTCCGCCCGTATCAACCATCTGGTGGAAGCGTTAACGCATCTGCGGATTTACGTTGAAGCGGCGATCGACTTTCCTGATGAGGAAATTGATTTTCTCTCCGATGGAAAAATTGAAGGCCAGCTCAACCAGGTGATGGCCAATCTGGACGCCGTTCGCGCCGAAGCGCATCAGGGCAGCCTGCTGCGCGAAGGGATGAAAGTCGTCATCGCCGGCCGTCCCAACGCCGGAAAATCCAGCCTGCTCAATGCGCTGGCCGGTCGTGAGGCGGCGATTGTCACCGATATCGCCGGAACCACCCGCGACGTATTGCGCGAACATATTCATATCGATGGAATGCCGCTGCATATTATTGATACCGCGGGGCTGCGAGATGCCAATGACGAAGTGGAACGTATTGGGATTGAGCGCGCCTGGCAGGAAATTGAGCAGGCGGATCGCGTCCTGTTTATGGTCGATGGCACCACGACACAAGCCGGAGAACCGGCGGCAATCTGGCCGGAGTTTATGGCTCGGCTACCGAAAACGCTGCCGATTACCGTTGTGCGTAATAAAGCCGATATTACCGGCGAACCGCTGGGCATTGAAGATGTGAATACTTACTCACTTATTCGACTTTCAGCACGAACCGGCGAAGGAATCGATACGCTGCGCGACCATCTCAAGCAAAGCATGGGGTTCACCAGCAACACCGAAGGGGGTTTTCTGGCGCGCCGCCGGCATTTACAGGCGCTGGAACAGGCGGCCCAGCATCTGACGCAGGGTAAAGATCAGTTAGTGAGCGCTTACGCGGGTGAACTGCTAGCGGAAGAACTGCGGCTGGCGCAGCAGGCCCTCAGCGAAATCACCGGGGAATTTACCTCCGACGATCTACTGGGGCGTATTTTCTCGAGTTTTTGCATCGGCAAGTAACGCTGAGTCTGTAAGCGTCCACTCACTTCCACACATCCCGCATAGCGCCTTGTTATGCGGGATTTTTAGCACAATACATACTGTAATCCCGTACTTTAATGATAAATTCTGGAGATAACATGCATATACCAGAATCAATGGTTATTTAAAAAACACATTTCCGGATGCTAAATCACCGGGTTAATCAGCCCTAGCCGACTGCCTCATAATACGTTCTCTCATCACGACCCAACAATTAGATGAAAAGCATTACAGGATATCCTCTCGCCAAAACATGTTTATATCGGGCGATAGGGTCATACTCCCGCTTTAGCCATTCATTTCCATTTCATCCCGGTTTGTCAGTGGGTTATCGACCGATTCTGGCAAGATAAACGATATAGAACCCTTCAGACATTTGAAATTGATTCCCCTCTGACGGCGACTGATGGAGCTGAATCGACCCTTTTCATCTGACGGGAGTTTTGTGAGCGCAAAGCCCCCCACATCGTGATTGACCTCGGTATCAATGATCACTTTTAGCCGCTGGTTATGCCTTGTTGCACAGAAAGGCATAGCTTATGGCGAAAACGAATTTCACCCGCCCCCTGCTTTTGCTCTACTTTAAGAGGTCTGAATGCCTCAGGCTGGTGCATTTTTGCCCATATCATCAGTCAAACTTTGGTTTTAAAACTCTATCCTTTTGATTTTTAGTAGGTATTTTGTTGGCATAAAAATTGTATATACATGTCTATTCACAACATTAACTCTACGCTGGAGAAAGCAATGCGCACAACAACAATCAGGCATGCTCTGTTATTAATCGCAGGATTAACCGCTGTTACCCCTGCGGTGCAGGCAGCGGATGTGATCGTCGGCAGTAAAAACTTTACTGAGCAATATATTCTGGCGGAGATCTACGCGTCAGCGCTGGAGCAGGCCGGGATCTCTGTTGAACGCAAAATTAACCTCGGCGGCACCCTGATTGCGCAGGCAGCGTTGGTAAAAGGCGATATTGATATGTACCCGGAGTACACCGGCACCGCCCTCAGCGCGGTGGTAAAAGGTGAGCTATCGTCAGATCCGGATAAAGTTTATCAGCAGGTGAAAAGCGTCTACGCGGAAAAATATCAGCTCACCTGGCTGGCCCCGGCTAAGCTAAACAATGGTTATGCCCTGCTGGTCAGCAAAGCGCTGGCGGAAAAGTATCAGTTGAAAACGCTGTCCGATCTGGCGAAAGTCGCCCCGCAACTGACCATCGGCGCAGGCGCTGAGTTTGGTGATCGTCAGGATGGCCTGAAAGGGCTGGAACAGGTTTACGGTATCAAATTCAAATCGTTCCGTCAGTTTGCCAAAGTGGGCCTGCGCTACGATGCGCTGGCTGCCGGGCAGATTGATGTGGCGAACGGCTTTGCCACCGACTGGCAAATTGCCGATGGGCAGTATGTCTCACTGGCCGATGACAAACATCTGTTCCCTCCCTATTTCGTCGCCCCGGTGGTTCGTGACCAGACGCTGAAAGCGCATCCAAACGCGGAAGCGGTGCTGAATAAAGTCAGCGCGCTGCTGGATAACGCCACCATGCAGAAACTCAATGCCGCAGTTGAGAAAGATAAAGAAGAACCCGCTGATGTTGCCGAACAGTTCCTGCGCGAAAAAGGCATTGTGAAATCCTGATCGATCCATATTAAGAGGGGCTATGACCTTTAACCTCGGTGATAAAACCGCGTTAACTCTGGCGATGCTGGTAAAGATCGCCAGAGACGATCTTCCGGTGGCATTCAGCCCGGCGGCGCAACAGCGTATCGAACAGAGTTTCACCTTCCTTTATCAGCGGATTGCCGCTGGCGACAATATCTATGGCGTGACGACCGGCCTTGGCGCTGGCGTCGATACCGCGGTGCTGAGCAGCGCCGACGGCCAGCGTGATATTGCGCGACTCCTGGCGATCCAGCAGCGTATTCCGCTGGCGCGCGCCGTTGGCGTCGGGCCGCTGGCGAGCCGCGATCAGGTGCGGGCGATGATGCTGGCGCGGCTTGCCGGACTGGCCAGCGGCCACTCCGGTATCTCTCCGGCCAGCGCCGCGGCGCTGCTCCAGCTGTTAAATCTGGGCGTCCATCCGCTGGTGCCGTTGATCGGTTCGATTGGCGAAGCCGACCTCGCGCCGCTGGCGCATATTGGCAGAGCGCTCACCGGTGAAGGCGAAGCAGAGTATCGCGGTAAAGTCGGCGAGGTCGCCACGCTGGCGAAAACGCTCGGTTTCAGCCTGCCCTTAATGCAGGGTAAGGACGGCCTGGCGCTGGTGTCATCAAATGCCGCCAGCGTCGGCCTCGCCGCGCTGCTACTGAGTGATATCGCCCAACTGGTCAACGTGCAGGCGGGAGCGATTGCCCTGTCGTTTGAAGCGTTTCGCGCCAATATCTCCCCGCTGTCGCCGTGGGCCAGCCATATTCGTCAGTTGCCCGGCGGCGCGCAGTGCGCCAGCCATCTGCTGTCGCTGCTGGCCGGTGGGACGCTGGTGCAGGCCGGTGGCGCGCGCTTATTGCAGGACCCTCTGAGTTTCCGCTGCGCCGCATCGGTGCTGGCCAGCGTCCGGCAGGCGTTTAACCACGCCAGACAGGCGACCGAACTGGAGCTGAACAGCGCCGATGATAATCCGGCGCTGATAGCCGACGCCGATCTGGTATTAGCCAATGCCAATTTCGACGCCACCCATCTGGCGCTGGCCTTTGAAGCGCTGGGGCTGGCGCTGGCGCGTCAGGCCAGTTGCGCCGCTGAACGCATCATAAAGCTGATGTCGGCGAGCGCCAGCGGGCTACCGCGTTTCCTGACGCCACATAGCGGACAGACCGGCTTTGCCACGCTGCAAAAAACCATTTCCGCCCTCACCAGCGAGATTGTCCATCATGCTAATCCGCTGTCGGCGATTACCATTCCGGTCGCCGATCGGGTCGAAGATTACGCCGCACAATCGATGGCGATAGTGAGCAAAACCGCCCGTCTGGTCGACAGTTTCCGTTATCTGGTGGCGATTGAGCTGATGGTCGCCGCGCAGGCACTGGACTTGCGTCAGCTGGCGCAAGGTGAATGCGGCGGCGGCAGCGCCGCAGTCTATGCCCGGGTGCGCGCGCTGGTCGCGCCGCTGGATGAGGATCGTTCCACCGCTGGCGATATCGCCAGCCTTGCCAGCGCGATCGGCGCCGCCGACTGGCTGAGCGCCAGTGAACAACTTCTGGAGACCGGCTGATGCGTTGGGCCCCCAAACACCTTGATGATATTGCGCTGGCCTTATGGCAACACCTGTGTCTGGTTGGCATCTCGCTGGCCTGTGCCTTTGTGATCGCCATGCTGCTCGGCATCTGGAGCGCACGGCGGCCAAAAACCTATGCGCTGGTGCTGACGTTTACCGGCATGTTGTTTTCCATTCCCAGCCTGGCGCTGTTCGCGCTGTTTATTCCCTGGCTGGGGATTGGCCCGCTGCCGGCGATTGTTGGCCTTACCGCTTACGCCTTAATGATTCTGGTGCGCAATATCGCCACCGGCTTTCACGCCATCGCTCCTGAGGTGCTGGATGCGGCGCGCGGTATGGGTTACGGCTACTGGCGGCGGCTGTGGGAGATCGAGTTGCCGCTGGCGCTGCCGTTTATTGTTACCGGTCTGCGCATCGCCGCCACTACGCTGATAGGCATCGCCACCGTCGCCGCCTATATCAACGCCGGTGGACTCGGCACCATTATTTTCGCCGGGCTGGATCAGCGCTACCCGGAAAAAATTCTGATTGGCGGGGGCCTGACTTCGCTGCTGGCCATCGGCGTCGACGCCCTGTTCCTGCTGCTGCAACGGCGTATGGCGCGTCGTCGCCCGGTTGTTAACTTAGAGGCCAACGCATGATTTTTATTGATGCCTGGCGCTGGATCCTCGCCAACCCGCAGCAGTTCGTTGACGCCCTGCTGCAACATCTGCTGATGTGCGGACTGGCGCTGCTATTTTCGCTGCTGCTGGCGCTGCCGATCGGCGTCAAAGTCGCCGCCTCGCCGCGCGCCACCTTTATTGCCACCAATATTGCCAGCACCCTGCGCACGATCCCCAGCCTGGCGATCCTCGCCGCCGCGCTGCCGTTTCTTGGCATTGGCCTGCTGCCGTCAGTGGTGGCGCTGGTGATCCTGGCGCTGCCGCCGATCCTGCTGAATACCTGCACCAGCATCCAGTCAGTGGATAAAGATACCCTCTCCGCCGCGCAGGGCATGGGCCTGACGCGCGCGCAAATCACCCGTCAGGTGATCCTGCCGCTGGCGGCGCCCGGTATTCTCGCCGGGATCCGTACCGCCGCCGTACAGGTTATCGGCGGCGCGGCGCTAGCCTCCTTTATCGGCGGCGGCGGGCTGGGCGACTTTGTGACTACCGGCATCGCCATTATGGATATGTCACGCCTGCTGGTTGGCGCCATCCCGATTATTTTGCTGGCGATTGGCGCCGAGCTGCTGTTCGCCGCGGTAGAAAAGAGCTGGTTTAAACATGTTCCTAAAGGATAAGCCTGATGATTAGACTGGAAAATATCACCAAAATTTATCCCGGAACCCGTCATAAAGCGCTGGATAACCTGACGCTGGAGATCCCGCAAGGTTCCACCACTGCGCTGATTGGCCCCTCCGGCTGCGGCAAAACCACCACCATGCGCCTGATCAACCGGCTGGAAGATGCCAGCGAAGGGCGGGTGTGGGTTAATGGCGAAGATATCACCGCCGTCGATCCGGTGCAGCTGCGCCGCCATATCGGCTATGTCATTCAGAACGTGGGGCTATTTCCGCATATGAATGTGGCGGACAATATCGCCACCGTACCGCGTCTGCTGGGCTGGGATCGGCGTAAAACCAGTGCGCGCATTGATGAACTGCTGCACCTGGTGGGGCTGGATCCGGCCAGCGATCGTCAGCGCTATCCGGCGGAACTGTCTGGCGGGCAACGCCAGCGTGTCGGCGTCGCCCGCGCGCTGGCCGCCGATCCGCCAGTGATGCTGATGGATGAACCCTTTGGCGCCATCGATCCGCTGGTGCGTGGCCGCCTGCAACTGGAGTTTAAGCAGATCCTGCAACGGGTAAAAAAAACCGTGGTCATTGTGACCCACGATCTCGATGAAGCGATCAAAATGGGCGATCGTATCGCGATTATGCGCAACGGCAGGCTGTGCCAGTATGACACCCCGGCGGCGATCCTCAGTAACCCCGCCGACGATTTCGTCGCCGCCTTTATCGGCAGCGACGCCGCACTGAAGCTGCTGGCGCTGACGCCGGTCCGCCAGGCGATGACGCCGGTAGCTCATAGCGCCTTTGCATTGTCGGTTAAAAGCGATGTCAGCCTGAAAGAGGTGCTGTCGCTGATGCTGGCCCACGATGCGCAGGGGGTAAAGATCACCGATGACCAACACCGGTTGCTGGGAGAGTTAAATCGCCAGCAACTTTTCACTTTATCAGCAAACACTGCTTGCGGCCTGAGCGCCGAATTAAGGGAAAGAGATGACTGAACACGTCAATATCAGCTACCTCAATGGGCCAGATATCCAACAGTTGGCGATGAGCGATAGCGAAATTCTCGCTGCGGTCGAAGCCGGACTGCTGGCGCAGGGTAACAATCAGACGGTTATCGAACCACGCGTCCATCTGATCCCCGATCCGGCGTTTAACGGCCACTTTAACGTGCTGCGCGGCTATATCGCCCCGCTGAATCTCGCTGGCGTCAAGGTGGTCGGTGATTACGTTAATAATTACCAGCATGGCCTGCCGTCAGAGATGGCGATGCTTAACTTATTTAATCCGCAAACCGGTATGCCGGTGGCGATCCTCGATGCCTCGGCGATTACCGATATGCGCACCGGCGCCATCACTGCTCTCGGCGCCCGCCATCTGGCGGCGAAAAACAGCAAAGTCCTCGGGCATATTGGCGCGCGCGGCACCGCCTACTGGAATGTGCGCCTGCTTGACAGTCTGTATGACTTTGATGAAATCCGTATTCACTCGCGCCGTCCGGAGAGCCGCGAAGCCTTTGCCCGCCGCCTTGAGCAGGATCTGGGGAAAAAGATTATCGTCACCGACGACTGGGAAAGCTGCGTGCGCGATGCGGATATTGTGGTGGAAGCCTCGCGACTGGAAAAACCGGCGCCAATGCTGAAAACCGCCTGGATTAAACCCGGCGCGCTGGTGGTGCCTTACGGCACGATGAGCGCAGTTGAACTGTCGTTAACCGATATTATGGACAAAATGGTGGTGGATGACTGGGGCCAGTGTAAAGGCGGCATGTTCGGTTCGCTGCGCGCCCACGTTGAGGCCGGTAAGCTGAGCGAGGCGACGCTGCATGGCGAACTGGGCCAGATTGTCGCCGGGATTAAAAGCGGCCGCGAGCGCGATGACGAAACCATCCTGTTCTGGCATCGTGGCCTGTCGCTTAGTGATATCGCCCTCGGCCATGCGATGCTGGAAAAAGCGCAAAAGCTGGGCATCGGCCAGACGTTACGCTACGCATGATCGCCAACGGACGGATGTACTCAGTCACCGCGGCGGCGGCGGCCAACTGGAAAAATCTGTTGCAGGAGGTTTATCGCCGGGCGGAGGTGGCAGGCGGGGTGATCGACTACCCCGCCCCGGCGCCGCTGGAGGCGCTGTGGCAGCGCGCGGATCTGGCCGCGGTATTTATGTGCGGTCTGCCGTTTTCGCTGCGGCTATTCCCGGTGGTGCCGATAGCCACACCGGCGCCGCTGCATTCGCTGACGGATGGCGCAGGCAGCTATCGCAGCCGCTTAATTGTCGCGCGGGACGCCCCCTATCAGCATTTGCCGGAGACCTTTGGCCAGCGGCTGGCGTTTACCAACCCGGAATCCCACTCCGGTTACAGCGCCCTGCGCTATCATCTGCTGCGCTGGTTGCAGCCCGGTCAGACTCGCCTGTATCGGGAAACCGTCGGACCGCTGATAACCCCGCGTCGGGTGGTGGAAACCATCGCCAATGGCGAGGCGGATATCGGTCCGGTGGATAGCTATGCCTTTGAACTGCTGGCACGGGATGAGCCAGAGCTGATGCAGCAGGTGCGGGTGATCGATCAGACTGCCCCAGCGCCAATGCCACTGCTGGTGGCCTCAGCGACCATTGATGCAGGTTCGCTGGCAAAGTTGCAGCGCGCCTTTATGACGTTACAGCAGGACAGCCAGGGCGCAGCTTGCCTTAGCGCGCTACAACTCCAGGGCTTTACGCTGCCCGCCACACTGGATTATCAGCTGCTGGCGCAGCGCGCCGCGGCGGCGCGACAGGCGGGTTATTCAGTATTGCAGTAAAGCCAACTCAGATTATAAATCCGTGATGACGCTAACCTGATGTTGAAAAACATCAGGATTGGACAGCAATTCGAACTGTTCATCGTCCGGATAGATCACTGCGATAGGGTAATTTTCCCCGGCAAAGGCTTTAACTGGATCGATATCGAACGCCAAGACCAATACTAAGAGGCCCCGTAGGAGCCTAATCCCAACCGGTTGTCAGGCGCTGCGCTCTTTTCTGCAAGCTTTCTAAGATAGCTTCACGAATACGCGGAGGGAAATCAGCAGATTTTCATATTTTTTCGCGGAGTTGACGGCGTAGCGGTATGGAAAGAGAAATAGCGCCGCTGCCCGTTTTGGTGAATACGCCCACCCGGTAGCCGCTCATGTCGACATCGAGCGCGGCCATTACCACATATTCCTTCCAGGATAATGTGCAGTAGAAGCATCTTTACTGCTGCATCCGCATTACGCCCGATTCGCATTGATGAAGGCCAGACTAGGGGAGTCTTTAATAAAAGCCGGGTGGTTTTTATCATAACCCGCCAGATCCAGTTGTTTTTGTAGACGTTTATCAATGTCACGGAATTTTGTTTCATTCAGGGCGTTATATATGATATTGGCTCTGGATTTTCCGTGGCTGGAAACATCGCCGGGTGCGGTTTCAGCATAAGAAAAACCTTTATCCAGCCGATACATTCCTGCCAAATTATGCTCAATCAATGATTCCTGCGGCAGTAACTTCTGTATTTCATTCGTAAGATTCAACGCCTCGCCCACGTGGCCTTTCAGATAAAAGATGACGCTATCCGCATCCTGGCCAAAAAAGGCAGGATGGGCGATTTTGGCCGACGCTAAGTAATCTTTGTCCCTGATGAGGGCATGTAATACATCAGGCAATTGCACCGCGTTCCTGGAGTGGACGCTCCACGTAATCCTGCTCGTCGTCCCCTCTGAATCGCCGGAAGCACGCCTTGCGAACATGATAAAATTGTCGGCCGCAGCGGGATGCTCCCGCAGATAGCCTTTGAAGAGATTTTTGTCTATCGGGCCAAACTGTTGAGGGAATACATCCACCCCTTCTGTTTCGTGCAGCGCAACAAACTTGTGTAATAATATTTTTGCATCTTTTGGATCGATTAGGGGAAGGTTCGGTTTTTCTGACTTGTAAAGCGCATAGATCTCCCGTGCCGAGGGACTGTCGAGCTGTTTAGCCTGTCTGGCCCAATGCTGTATGCTTTTTAAAGAATCGTCCACGGGAATGGACGATGCAGGCCGTTCTCTTCCCTGGGTCGCCGTACTTGAAGAGGCGGTAGCATGTTCACTTTTTTCAAAAACACGCATAGCGTTTGAGCGAATCAAACGAGGTTTGCTTTCCAGTATCTGAGCGATAGCCTTACTTTCTCCCGAGCCGCCCATCATATTACCTACGGCATTAAAAAATCCCGTTGCCTTTTCAGCAAGCGCTACGTGCAATGTGGCGCCTTCCGCCGTGCTGATATGATACTTTTTGCCATTCACTTCCAACGATCCGTGATCCAGCAGACTTTTGACGTCTACCGATGACGATTGCAGTTGCTGAAGACTGGAAAAACGAGGGGTAATCGGTTGCATAAGAAATGTCTCTTTAAGCTTGACTGGCGTTTCGCCAAAATCTGATGTAATCCACCAACTCGGCAATCTTGCGCAACAAAAGCTCGGCGGTGAGTATCGATTGTTCAATAGCATGACAAGCGTAAAACTGTTTTACGCTGGGGTCGGCGGCGATAATAATAAGATTATCGCCGCGAATCAGGTTGAGGTTGGCCTCCAGCAGAACTTGAGGGTTGTGGTTCACAACATCGCCTAAAAGCGCGATCAATAAAAGCCGCTGATTGCGCGCGTCTTGCTGTAACCGGAGGGGGATTTCATTATCAACAACAAGATCGCAAACGCCTTTTTTATCCAACCGTAGGCGAGCCATTTTTAATCTGTCGGCAAACGCGCATAACAACGTATCATAAAAAAGCTGGCTCATTTCTCACCCATAGATTGATTTCTCTAGTTTATGAGTGACGCAACAGGAAAAAGAGTTCCCTGTTTCACGACCACGACCAGCAAGCTGATTACCCCACCGGGATATGTTGGCTTTTTATCACCCGCACCGCTTTTTCAATTTCCGGCGCCAGCCAGCGATCCTCTTCCCAGGCGGCGACGCGTTCGCGCAGCATCGACCACGCGCATCGCGTTCCCTCACCCGCGTTATCCGCGCCGCAAAAGTCCAGCGCCTGCGCCGCGAGCAGGTATTCAATCGCCAGAATATGGTAACAGTTGGCGGCCAGCTTCAGGAGTTTCAACGCCGAACTGGTGCCCAGACTCAGGTGATCCTCTTGCAGGCCGGAGGTGACGAAATTATCCAGTACCGCCGGCTGCGCCAGTTGCCGGTTCTCGCCGCACAGCGAAGCAGCCACATACTGTGCGATCATCATGCCGGAATTTACCCCGGGCCGGGCCACCAGAAAGGCCGGCAGGCCGCTGACCAACGGGTTGATCAGCCGGTCGAGACGGCGCTCGGCCACGCTGCCCAGCTCGGCCAGCGCGATCGCCAGCACGTCCGCCGCCATCGCCACCGATTCGCCATGCGGATTGGCCTGCGACACCACCCGCCATTTTTCCACCGTGCCCAACACCAACGGGTTATCGGTCGCGGCATTGAGTTCGGTTTCGATTTGTATCGCCGCATGCGCAAACTGATCGCGGCAGGCGCCGTGGATCTGCGGCATAGAGCGAATACTTAGGGCATCCTGGGTGCGGATCCCCTGACTTTGCGCCACGATCCGGCTGCCCGCGAGCAGCTGGCGTAAACGCAGTCCCACTCGTTGAATGCCCGGGCTGGCTTTCAGCGCCAGGATCTCCGCATCAAAGGCATCAAGCTGGCCGCGCAGCGCTTCAAAGCTCATCGCGCCGGTGACGTCGGCCCAGTCCAGCAGCCGGCTGGCATCGTCCAACGCCAGGCAGGACAACCCGGTCATACAAGGGGTGCCATTCACCAGACTGAGACCGTCTTTCGCACCCAGCGCACACAGGCTCAGACCCTCCGACGCCAGCGCTTCCGCCGCCGGAACGATGCTTCCCTGATAGCTGACGTTGCCGATGCCGATCGTCGCCAGCCCGATATGCGCCATATGAGTCAGGTAGCCCACCGACCCCTGCGAAGGCACCTGCGGCGTAATGCCGTGGTTAAGCAACGCCAGCAGCGCGTTCACCACCGCCGGGGAAATGCCGGATTTACCGTGGCTGTAGTTGGCAATCGCCGCGCAGATAATCGCCCGCACCTGTTCATCGCTCAATGGCGCGCCGACGCCGCAGGCATGACTCAGCAGGGTATTACGCGACAAGGTGCTCAGTTCATCATCATCAAGCGTGATGTTGCACAGCGCGCCCAGCCCGGTATTGATGCCATAGGCCGTCTGGCGCTCCGCCACAATCCGGCTGACGATATCGCGGGCATTATGGATACGCTGCCAGGCGGCAGCGCTAAGCCGGAGCGGCGCACGCTGCGTCGCCACCTTTACCACATCCTGCCAGCGCAGTGGGGCATCCCCCCAGATAACCTGTTGAGTATTCACCCCTTCCTCACCAATCAATGACGTTAAATAATGGGCTGACATTCACTTTCCGTTTAAATGTTATGTCTTGTATATACAACGAAGCAATTGTTATGCCGCTTCAAGTAATCATTATTAATTGATTGAAAATCAAATACTTTATAAACAACCACCGCACAGTACGCCGCTCATCCCCCCTGCCGCTATGCACCTGAATAAAGCGCCGCGCCCTACCATAAAGCGCCCATTCCTGGAACGGAGCCGTTTCGCCGCAGGCCGTTATTGTATAGACATATACAGGCTCCTCATCTGATGTGTAAACTCCCCTCTATCTCCGGTTCCAGAAAAGGTTAATACGGTGTCAGAATACAAAACGCTGTCAGAAATGATGACTCACCTCAGCGATGAGCCTGCCCCGCTATATCAACAGGTGAAAAAAGGGATCATCCGACTGATCGGTAACGGCGACTGGCAACCGCGTCAGCGTGTGCCGTCGGAGAGTGAACTGGTACTGGAACTGGGGGTCAGCAGAATGACCATCAATCGCGCGCTGCGTGAGCTGACGACCGAAGGGTATCTGCTGCGGCTACAGGGCGTGGGCACCTTTGTCGCCGAAACGAAAGCCTTCACGCCAATGCTGGAAGTGCATAATATTGCAGATGAAATCACCAGCCGCGGTCATCGCCATGCCAGTCAGGTGCTGTTTCTGCGGGCTGAACGCGCCGACGCAGGCGACGCCCGTATGTTTGGCCTTAACCCCGGCGCCACGTTGTTTCACTCACGCATCGTCCATTTCGATAACAACGTGCCGGTGCAGCTCGAAGATCGCCGCGTCAATCCGCAGGCGGCCCCGGATTACCTGCAACAGGATTTCACCCGCAGCACGCCGTTCGCCTATCTGACGCAGGTCGCGCCGCTGACTGCCGGTGAACATGAGGTCGAAGCCGTCAATGCAAACGAGGATGAACAGCAACTGCTGCAAATCGGCAATAGCGAACCTTGCCTGCAAATCCAGCGCCGTACCTGGCATCATAAGACGCTGGTGACCTGCGCGCGCCTGCTCTATCCCGGCGCGCGCTATAAGATGTTTGGCCGTTTTCAGCAGCAAAGCTGAAGAGAGGAAATCCCGCAGGTTAACGCGTGAATCGCCTTTTTCAACAGCGGTTGCAGACGGGCGGTAAAATCGTAAGGTTTTACCCTATCGCTTTCCCGCGAAAGATAACCTGACAAGGGAGTTGCCCGCCCAGCCAGTAAACCAGTTCCGCCGGGCGCGCCAGCGGCCAGTGGACAAAATCGGCCCGTTTACCGCTTTCCAGCGACCCCTGGGTTTTATCCAGCCCCAACGCCTGCGCGCCATACAAGGTGACCCCGGCCAACGCTTCCTCCGGCGTCATGCCGAACAGCGTGCAGGCCATATTGAGCATTAAACGCAGCGAGAGCGCCGGAGAGGTGCCGGGGTTGGCATCGCTGGCCAGCGCCATCGGCACGCCGTACTGACGGAAAAGCGCCACCGGCGGCACCTGCTTCTCACACAGCAGATAGAACGCGCCGGGCAGTAACACCGCCACGGTGCCGTGTTTTGCCATCGCCGCCACGTCGCTTTCGACGGCGTATTCAAGATGATCGGCGGAAAGCGCGTTGAAACGGGCGGCCAGCGCGCCGCCGCCGAGCGACGAGAGTTGTTCGGCGTGCAGTTTGACCGGCAAACCCAGACGCCGCGCCGTCTCAAACACCCGGGCCACCTGCGCCGGGGAAAAGGCCAGATGTTCACAAAAGGCATCGACCGCATCGGCCAGCCGTTCCGCCGCGACTTGCGGCAGCAGCGCCTCGCAAATCACATCAATCCAGCCGTCGGGGTTATCTTTAAACTCTGGCGGCACCGCATGGGCGGCGAGGCAGGTGGACTGAATTTGCGCCGGAACCTGCTGCGCCAGCAGGCGGATAGCCTGCATCATGCGCACTTCGCTGGCCCGATCGAGACCGTAGCCAGATTTGATTTCCAGGGTTGTGACCCCTTCCGCCAGCAGTCTGTCGAGCCGCCGGCGGGCAGACGCAACCAACTGTTCCAGCGATGCGGCCCGCGTGGCGCGCACGGTGGAGATAATGCCGCCCCCTTGCGCGGCGATCTCGCTGTAGCTGACGCCATTCAGACGCTGTTCGAATTCATGGCTGCGATCGCCGCCGAACACCAGATGCGTATGGCAATCCACCAGCCCGGGCGTCACGATGCCGCCGCCAAAATCGGTCTGTTGCGCGGCGCGGATGTGCGCCGCGTCGGCATAAGGGCCGATCCAGACGATTTTGTCGCCGCTGACCGCAATCGCCCCTTGTTGGATGATGCTGTACTTGCCCCCTTGCATGGTGACGATATCAGCGCCATACCACAAACTGTCACAGCCAAGTTCAATGGTCATCTCATCTCCGGGGATTACCCGCTTTGTTGTTATTGCATAAGTATGTATATGTATATACAACCACATTGATCGGGAAGCAACCAGGGATCGATATTTTGCGGCACGCGGCGTAATCTCCGTGCCGAGCAAATCTTTCAGCCGTGTCCTTTAAACCGCCCCAGCAGTTTATAACGCGATCCGGGGTACAACAGCCTGGCGTAGGTGACGATTTTGGCATCGCTCCAGGTCTGACGGCGGATCAACAGGCAAGGTTCATGCGGCTCCAGCGCTAAATTGCCGCACTGTTGGGCATCCGGCAATATCGCTTCAACGATGTGCTCGCCGGCGGTCAACGGCGCTACGCGCATCAGATAGGTGTACGGGGTGAGGCTGTGGTAATCCTGTTTGAGATAATCCGGCGCCACCTGCGGATTCACCAAGCGGTCTTCCATCTGCACCGGTAGTTCATTTTCGTAATGCACCATCACCGAATGAAAAATCATATCGCCGGTCGCCAGCCCCAGCACCGCCGACTGTTCGGGATCGGCTTTGATTTCACGCAGAGTGATAATCTTGCAGCTATGTTGATGGCCGCGCTGGGCAATCTCTTCAGCGATATTGTGAACCTCCAGCATGGCCGTATAACCCTTCATTTCGGCCACAAAGGTGCCGACCCCCTGCATGCGAAGCAGATAGCCTTCACTGGTCAGTTCACGCAGGGCGCGGTTGATGGTCATGCGGCTCACGCCCAGCTCATTGACCAGTTCGCTTTCGGAGGGGACTCGCTGGTTGGGCTTCCAGATGCCCGCGCTGATCTGGCTGATAATCGCCTGCTTCACACGCTGATAGATAGGCGCAGGCTGGTCGCCCATCGCCGCGGAGAGTTGCGAAATGGCAGTCTGAACAACCATAACAGGATCCTTTCGTCGGTTAATTGCGCCAGTTTACTGTTGAACCGCGTGGATGTATATACATCTACAGGGGCTGCACTACCATCGGGCGGCGTGCTTCATCATGGCGCGGATTATGGTAAACGTATGGGCTTGCGCTCAGCCCGATTTTCACCGTTGTTTGCCGTCAGCCCCCGCTCTGCGGGCTGAGGGAAGGAAAAACCGCCAGAGAAAATATTTTTCGATCGATCTGGCACAAGCGTTGCTAATTGTATATACAAGACTATACACATCTGCTTTACTCAGCGGCGCTGATTGCCATTAAAGCGAGTAAACCTGATTTTCCGTTAATTCCACCTTAGTTGGGAATAGCCATGAAACATCTTGTATATACAGGAACATACCATGCCACTTAAGAGGGAACATTGCCAACTAACGCCGGGCAAAGTGGATTTGGCCATGCTCAAAGCCATTTATCATGGCGGCGTAAAATTGACGCTGGATGAAAGTGCCCGGACGAAGATACGCAAAGCCCGTGAAACGGTTGAATCGATAGTCAGTTCCGGCAAGGTCACCTACGGCATCAATACCGGTTTCGGTAAACTGGCTCAGACATCCATTCCCGCACAGCGTCTGGCTGAACTACAGCGTAATCTGGTGCTGTCACACAGCGCTGGCGTCGGCGAGTTACTGCCGGATAACGTAGTGCGACTGGTGATGGCGACCAAAGTCATCAGCCTGTCGCGCGGTCATTCAGGAATTCGCATGGCGCTGATTGACGCCCTGCTGGCGCTATTCAATGCCGGCGTCATGCCCTGTATTCCGGAAAAAGGCTCGGTAGGCGCCTCGGGCGATCTGGCGCCGTTGGCGCATCTGTCGCTGATGCTGCTGGGGGAAGGCGAGGTTCGGGTGAACGGTACGCTGATGCCGGCGGTTGCAGGGCTTTCGCTCGCCGGACTACAGCCGTTCGTGCTCGGCCCCAAAGAGGGGCTGGCGTTGCTTAACGGCACTCAGGTCTCTACCGCTCTGGCCTTACGCGGTCTGTTTGAGGCGGAAAAGGTCTTTGCCGCCGGACTGGTTGCCGGCGCGCTGTCGCTGGAAGCGATTAAAGGCTCGCTGAAACCTTTCGATAAGCGCATTCATGCGGCACGCGGCCAGCATGGGCAAATCGCGGTGGCCGCCGCCGTCTCCGCCCTGCTGGAAGGCAGCGAAATTCTGGACTCGCACGTTCACTGCGGCCGCGTACAGGATCCCTACTCTATCCGCTGCGTACCGCAGGTGATGGGCGCATGCCTTGATAACCTGCTCCACGCCGCACGGGTGCTGCAAATTGAAGCCAATGCCGCCTCAGATAACCCGCTGGTGTTTTCCGACACCGGCGATGTGATTTCCGGCGGTAACTTCCATGCCGAGCCTGTGGCCTTCGCCGCCGATATCATCGCTTTGGCGATTGCCGAGGTCGGGGCGATTTCCGAACGTCGTCTGGCGCTGCTGTTGGATAGTACGCTCTCCGGCCTACCGCCGTTTCTGGTCAATGACGGCGGGGTTAACTCCGGTTTTATGATTGCCCAGGTGACGGCGGCGGCGTTGGCCTCAGAAAACAAATCCCTCGCCCATCCGGGCAGCGTCGACAGCCTGCCTACCTCGGCCAATCAGGAAGACCATGTCTCGATGGCGACCTACTCGGCGCGCCGTCTGGGCGCCATGTGCTTCAACACCGCCGTGGTGGTCGGCGTGGAAGCGATGGCGGCGGCACAGGGCATCGATTTTATTCGTCCGCTGCAAAGCTCGCCTCTGCTTGAAACAGAGCTGGCCGCTTTACGCCGGCGCGTCGCTTTTCTTGATCAAGACCGCCTGATGGCTCCCGATATCGAACAGATGCGTTTATGGGCGAGCAGCGACAACTGGCCCGCGCCGATAGCGGCTCTGTTACCCAGCATAACGTTAAGCAACTAACCGTTTAAGGATAGGATGATGAGTGAAGAAGTAAGCAAAGCCGTAGCTCGCGTGGTGCGCGCGCCTCACGGCAGCGATCTGCATTGCGCGAACTGGCTGATTGAAGCTGCCTTTCGCATGATTCAAAACAACCTCGATCCGGATGTGGCCGAGCGTCCTGAAGATCTGGTGGTCTACGGCGGCATCGGTAAAGCCGCGCGCAACTGGGACTGTTTTGAACAAATCCTCCGCTCGCTGCAAGCGCTGCAACCGGAGGAAACTTTGCTGGTGCAGTCCGGCAAGCCGGTTGGCGTATTCCGTACCCATGCCGATGCGCCGCGCGTGCTGATTGCCAACTCCAATCTGGTGCCGCACTGGGCCAACTGGGATCACTTCCACGCGTTGGATAAAGCCGGTCTGATGATGTACGGCCAGATGACCGCCGGTTCGTGGATTTACATCGGGGCGCAAGGCATCGTGCAGGGCACCTATGAAACCTTCGTCGAGGCGGGTCGCCAGCACTTTAACGACGATCTGAGCGGTAAATGGATCCTCACCGCCGGCCTTGGCGGAATGGGCGGCGCGCAGCCGCTGGCCGGCGTGCTGGCCGGTGCGTCGGTGCTGGCGGTTGAGTGTCAGGAATCGCGCATCGACTTCCGCCTGCGTACCCGCTACCTCGACTACAAGGCCTACACCATTGATGAAGCGCTGGCGATGATCGACCGCGCCAATAAAGAGAAACGCCCCATCTCCGTCGGTCTGCTGGGCAACGCGGCGGAAATTCTGCCGGAGCTGGTGAAACGCGCCAAAGCAGGCGGCATGAAACCCGATATCGTCACCGACCAGACCTCCGCGCACGATCCGATCAACGGCTATCTGCCCCTTGACTGGTCGCTGGCGCGCTGGGAACAAGAGCGCGCGGCCAATCCGAAAGCGGTGGAAGCAGCCGCGCGCGCCTCCATGGCGGTGCATGTGCAGGCGATGCTCGACTTCTGCCATATGGGGATCCCTACCGTCGATTACGGCAACAATATCCGTCAGGTGGCGCTGGACGAAGGGGTGAAAAACGCCTTCGACTTCCCGGGTTTTGTCCCTGCCTATATCCGCCCGCTGTTCTGCGAAGGCAAAGGCCCGTTCCGTTGGGTGGCGCTGTCTGGCGACCCGGAAGATATTTATAAAACCGATGCCAAACTGAAACAGCTCTTCCCGGACAATAAAAACCTGCATCGCTGGTTGGATATGGCGCAGGAACGTATTGCCTTCCAGGGGCTGCCGGCGCGCATCTGCTGGCTCGGCCTTGGCGAACGACATCTGGCCGGCCTGGCGTTTAACGAAATGGTGCGCAACGGCGAGTTGAAAGCACCGATAGTCATCGGCCGCGATCACCTCGACTGCGGTTCCGTCGCCTCGCCAAACCGCGAAACCGAAGCGATGCGGGATGGCTCCGACGCGGTTTCCGACTGGCCGCTGTTGAACGCGCTGCTGAATACCGCAGGCGGCGCCACCTGGGTCAGCCTGCATCACGGCGGCGGCGTCGGCATGGGATTCTCTCAGCATGCCGGCGTGGTGATTGTCGCCGACGGTACGCCGGAAGCCGACCGGCGTCTGGGCCGCGTATTATGGAACGACCCGGCCACCGGCGTCATGCGCCATGCGGATGCCGGTTACGAGCTGGCGCGGCAGTGCGCGGCAAACCACCAACTCAACCTGCCGATGGTCAAATAATACTGACGATCAAAGGGCCGGCCACGGCTGGCCCTGGATAAACCGCGACTATGCGCGGCCGAGCAGCACAACCCCGCTGACCAGCACCAGGCAGCCGACCAGTCGCCAAATGCCAACCGGCTCACGCAGGATGAACATACCGAATAGCGCGCCGACCATCATCGACATCTCGCGGGCGGGCGCGACCACGCTAAGCGGCGCGCCAAGCCGCAACGCCAGCAGCACCAGGATATACGAAAGGGGCGAAAGAACGCCTACCGCGATCGCCAACGTCCATTTGCCTCTCATAAGACCGCTTATCTCATGGCGGTGGGTAGCCAGCCAGGGCAACAGCATCACCAGACGGATGGCTTGCGAACACCAGTCCAGCACCACGGGGTGGATCCCCAAAACCTTGACGCCATAGGCGTCAACGACGGTATAGCCGGCGATCATCGATCCTGTCGCGGCGCCCCAGCGTACGCCTTTCTGTGCGGCGGGTTGGCGAAACCTGGCGAAGCTTCCCTGACTGGAAATCAACACGATCCCCATCACGATCGCGCCGAGACCCGCAACGCCCGCCAACGTTAGCGGTTCTGAAAAAAGCAGAAATGCCGCGACGCTGGACAGCATGGGCGCTGAGCCGCGAGCGACGGGATAAATAACGGAAAGATCGGCGACCTGATATCCACGTTGCAAAAACAGGCTGTACGCCAAATGCACCGCGCCGCTCATCACCACGCAGAGAATGACCGGCAGATCCCATCTCAGCGTACCGGTCGCCAACAACCAGACCACCCACGGCAGGTAAAAGAGACAGGCAATGCTACTGTAGGCAAAGACGAAAGCGACGCCAGCCGAAGCCGCGCGTTTGGCAAGCAAGTTCCAGCTAGCATGGATAAACGCGGCCAGAACGACCAGCGAAAAGGTAAGAAAAGACATAAGCGCTCCGGTTCAAAAAGTCATGGGGAAGACTCGACGTCTCCTCCTCTGGGCTTTTCTCCCTCGGGTGCAGCTGCGGCAAAAAACCGCAGTCTCTACAACGCTCGGACCAGACAACAGCGTTTGAACGCTGTCCGGAACCCTAGTTGCCACTCAGTCGATGCGGTAAATTTAGCCGAAGCCGCGGCGTCATGCAAACGGGTCGCGTCGCTGATTAGCATTCCTGCCCAAGATGCCGGGAAACAGAGCTTATCGCCCCTGCCATTACCACCGCATGGCGGGGAAAAACATCGTCATCGTTTAACGGAGTGCTTAACAATATACTTCTCGGTATTTTGGTAAGTATCTGACACATCAACTATTTTATTTTCCTGCGAAAAACTGATCGATTGCACCCGTAGCAACAGTGAATCAGGCTCTACATTCAATAAAACAGCGTGTTCTTTGGTTGCAAAAACCGGGGTGTAACTTCTATGGCTTTCAATCACCGTTACATTGCATTCGTTTTTAAAATAGTTGAATTTTGATTTTTCTAAATGCCCAATGCTCAGATAAGGAAACGCTTTGACCGGTATATAACTATTTTCTAATAAAATAGGCGTGTTTTTGATTAACCGAATGCGTTTTACAAAGTAAATTTTCTCATTCGCCTCTATTTTTAATTGATGTGCAATACTGAGCGGCGCATTAATTATATGGAAATCAACCACCTGGTTGGTGTAATCAGTCACGCCCACAATTTCCATTTGATGGTTAAACCCGTCCAGTTCCCCACCGTGATAGCTTATTTTTCTGGCGACATACGAGCCGCTACCATGTTTTTTTATAATGAGATTTTCTTCTTCCAGCGGCGCCAGCGCCTTGCGAATAGTCATTGGCGATACATTGAACTCATATGCCAACGCTTTTTCACTGGGCAACGCATCGCCAATCTCATAATTTTCGCTGTTGATTCTCATTCTTATTTCTGCGGAAATTTTTTTATATATCACTTTTATATCTCTTCTCTCAAATTAGCTCACCACAGAAGTACATACAACCAACTGATAAATATCATTATTTATTGAAAAATAAAAAATAAAACTTCGACAGCTATATAAAATCGAGAAAAAGTATATTTTGCATGCCAATAAAAATGTATGACTTTCATCACAATTACCAGACATTCAACACCAGCATCTAAAAATACCCCTTATCCTTCACTCCACACGAAGACCGCTTTTCAATATCAAAAATAAAACGTTTTCGATCGATCGCTTATTTTTAACGCTATACCCTAAATGATTCGAATCGCAGAAAGGCGGCAAGCGAAGGACAAATCGGTCTGGAACCAATTTGGACAGCGTTCGCGCTGACCCAAAGGATGAGTCTTGGGGATGAGGCTCATTAATTCTTAATCACTTACTTGGATAAGTGATTAGAGTGACTAAGCGCAGCCAACACACATACGGCTTGAAGTATGACGGGTATAGGCAACATATCTACCGGGTGGAGCTATAAATGAATATACTAAAAAAATTACAAGCATTTTCAAAAGCCATGATAGGCCCTGTACTATTTTTGCCTATTGTGGGGTTGTTAATAGCGATCGCCAGCATCATAACCAATAAGGCGTTCATCACCGAAGGCAGCTATCTTTATATCTTTGGTAAATATATATCCAGCATATTATGGGCCATTATGAATAACCTAAGCTTATTTTTTTGTTTAGGGTTAGCATTAGGGATGGCTAAAAAAAGAAAAGCAGACGCCGCCTTTGTTGCCACGATGTCCTATTTTATGTATCTGGCCGGTAATAATTCATGGCTAACGCTGACCAACAAATTAATGGAAGGTGCATCTAACGCTGAACTCTACGGCACCGGACAAATATTTACCTTCGGTTTCAAAGTTATCGATATGGGGGTTTTCTTAGGGATAATCCTCGGGGTTATTGTTGCCTATATTCATAATAAATTTATTGATAAGGAATTCAAAGGCGCCTTTTCTATCTACGGTAATAGTAAATTTGTGCTGATTGTTATGATCCCGATCATCGCAATATTCGCCATTCTGGTTGTTTACATCTGGCCGGTTATCGCCCATGGCATCTCTGCCTTAACGGAATTTATGAAAACCTTTGGAGCCGGCGGCGTTTTTTTATACGGATTTTTAAATCGATTTTTAATCCCTACCGGACTACACCATCTTATTTGGTCACCTTTTGTCTATACCTCTATTGGCGGACAGATGTTAATCGATGGACAAACACTGATTGGCGCCAAACCTATTTTTCTGGCTGAAATAGCTAACTCAAGCATAACAACGCTGGATGATTCCGCCCGTTTCCTCACTTATGGCATGGTGAAGATTTTCGGCATCGCCGGCCTGGCGCTGGCGTTCTATAAAACGGCCAAACCAGAAAACAAAGCAAAATTAAAAATTACGCTATTACCGTTGGTCGTGACCTCCGTGTTGGTAGGCATTACCGAACCATTCGAGTTTCTGTTTATTTTCACCGCGCCCTTATTATGGTTGGTCTATTCGCTATTGGACGGTTTTTTCCAAATGCTGGCCTATATTTTTGACATCCGAGTCTGTGTGACGAATGGGATTATTGACTTCTTTGTCTATAATATTCCCGCAGGTGTCGAAAGAACAAACTGGCCGATGTTTATTATATTAGGTCTTCTCGAAACGTTTACCATGTTCATGGTCGGGAAATTCCTGATTATAAAATTAAAAATGCTTACTCCGGGCAGAGGGGCGCTCGAAGAGAGTAAAAGTGAAACTATCGGTGAAACGCAAGAACGCGGTAATCAAACCAGCCTCGGTAAAGATATCGTCGCAGGGCTGGGAGGCGCTAATAATATCCGCACGGTTGACAATTGCTTTACCCGGTTAAGAGTAGACGTTGTTGATGAAAATCTGGTTAGCGAAGCGCTGCTAAAAAATACGGGCGCATCAAGTATGGTAAGAAAAGGTAATCACGTACAGATTATTTATGGATTAAAAGTGAATAAAGTCAGAAACATTGTTGATAGTGAATTAGGTATTCAGGAATAAAGAGGATATAGCATATGAAAGAGAAATACTCAATAACTATTGCTGGCGGTGGAAGTACTTATACCCCAGGCATTATTCTTATGTTGATGGAGAATGTTGATAAATTCCCAATTAGGGAAATAAAGCTGTATGATAATAATGCCGAACGTCAGTATATATTGGGCGAGGCCTGTAAAATAATGATGAAGGAGCGCCATCCGGATATACATTTTTCATATACCACCGATCCTGAAGCAGCCTTTTCCAATATTGATTTCGTGATGGCCCACATTCGTGTCGGTTTGTACGCCATGCGTGAACAGGATGAAAAAATACCTTTAAAATATGGCGTGCCGGGACAAGAAACATGCGGCCCTGGCGGCATCGCCTATGGCATGCGCTCTATCGGCGGGGTACTTGAGATCCTGGACTATATGGAGAAATACTCGCCCGACGCCTGGATGTTGAACTACTCCAACCCCGCCGCCATTGTCGCGGAAGCGACACGCCGTTTACGGCCCACATCCCGAATAATCAATATCTGCGATATGCCGGTGGCCATTGAAGGGATCTTTGCCGATATTCTGGGGTTATCATCCAGAAAAGAAATGAATGTCCGTTATTATGGGTTAAATCATTTCGGTTGGTGGACTAGCATTACCGATAAAGCCGGAAATGATCTTATGCCCCAACTTAAAGCACACGTAAGTCAATTTGGCTATTGCAGCCAGACGGAAGATTTTCAACATAAGGCGCCCAGTTGGAAAGAGACCTTTGAACAAGCGAAAAAGTTGTTCTCGTTAGATCCGGAAACCCTACCGAATACTTATCTGAAATATTACTACTACCCTGACGATGTGGTGCAACATTCCAATCCTGATTTCACTCGGGCAAACGAAGTCATGGCTGGGCGTGAAAAAGATGTTTTCGATATGGCGAAATCGATTATTGAAAAAAATACCGCTCAGAATGCGAATTTTCATGCCGGCGCTCATGCAACGTTTATTGTCGATCTGGCCTGTGCTATTGCCTTCAATACGCAAGAAAGAATGCTGTTAATCGTGGAAAATAACGGCGCCATTGCCAATTTCAGTGACGAATCGATGGTGGAGGTTCCCTGTTTAGTCGGCAAAAATGGCCCGGAACCCCTGGCGATGGGGAAAATTCCTCTTTTCCAGAAAGGATTGATGGAACAACAGGTGGCGGTTGAAAAGCTGACCGTAGATGCCTGGATTGAAGGCAGCTATCAGAAGCTGTGGCAGGCGATTACGCTCTCTAAAACCGTGCCCAGCGCGGGTGTGGCGAAAAAAATTCTCGACGATTTAATCGTTGCCAATAAAGATTTTTGGCCGCCGCTGAATTAATCGACACCTCACGGCAGTGGTCAACCCGGCGTTGGCCGCTACCGGATATCGGCACTCACGTTCGTCTGGCTGACGGCGTTATGACTGATGCGAAAGGTCACACGTTGCGGATGATTGACCGACACCAGATATTCCACCGGTTGACTCAGACGATCGTAAATAACGCCGCGATAAACCAGCGCCGGGCTGTCTGGCGGCGCCTCCAGCAGCGCTTGTTCTTCTTCGCTCATTACGCTGACGCGAATCGTCCCTTCATCGGCTATCCCCTGAATGTGATAACGCTCGGCCAACAGGCGATACAGCGAGCCGTTGGCTTCGAGCATCGGCGCGCTTAAATCCGGTACGCGCTGACGCGGCAGGTAGCTGGTTTCAAGGCAGAACGGCCGCCCGTCCGCCAGCCGCAGGCGTTTGATCATCAGCAAGGGCGCCCCGGTTTCTATTTGCAATAAGCGGGCGATGCGTTCGCTGGCCAGCGCATCCTGAAAGTAAACCAGGCGGCTGCTGGGCACCGCGCCGTTATGCTCGATAATTTTGCTGATCCCCTGTTCGATCGCCTGGGTTAGCGGACGTTCAATGGCGGCAGCCGTCAGCCAGGTGCCCTGATTACCACGTCGTTCCAGCAGCCCCTGAGCAATCAGTTCGTCAATAATTTTTCTCAGCGTCATACGGCTGATGTGCAGACGCGCCGCCAGCTCGCGCTCGGCGGGAATTTGATCGCCCTGGTTGTATTCCGGCGTCGCCAGCAGAGCCAGCAAAGATTGCCGGGCTTGTAAATAGGCTTTGCGCGGGCGCCGTTTTGTTTCGCTAATCTCAGTCATGGTCTATTTTAACTAGCTCAACGCCGTAAAATTTTGCATTAATTATACCGCTGAATATCTGATTAGCCAGAAAAAAACCACCGCCACGATAATGGAAAGCCGATATCAATATCAGACCACCATGAATAAGCAATTATTATACAAATAAAAATATCAACAATTTCTTGTATTGCGCCAAACCGGCGAGTATATCTTTTATTGGTATATTTTATGGTATGGTTACACTAACGGAGAGAACGATGAAAAAAACACTGCCTCTTTTGTTGCTTAGCCTGGCGTTGCCCTGGCTGTCTTTTAGCGTTCATGCCGAGCAGCAAATCCGCTTCGGAACAGACCCTACTTTCCCGCCGTTTGAATCAAAAGCGGCGGATGGTTCCTTACAGGGTTTTGATATTGATATCGGTAACGCGCTATGCGCCAAACTCAATGCAAAATGCGTATGGGTGGAGAGCAGTTTTGACGGGTTGATCCCGGCGCTGCATGCGCGCAAGTTTGATGCCATTCTCTCCTCCCTGTCGATTACCGACGAGCGCAAAAAAGCCATCGACTTTACCGATAAATTATTCAACACCCCCGCTTTTCTGGTCGCCCCGCTTTCCAGCGGTTTAAAACCGACCGTCGCGTCACTGCGCGGAAAGCGTCTGGGCGTGCAGCAAGGCTCAGTATTTGAGTCTTACGCTAAAAAACACTGGCAAAGCCAGGGCGTGGAAGTGATCCCCTACCCCAGCGCCGACGACGTCTATGCCGATATGGTGGTGGGAAGACTGGATGCCACGCTGGATGATGCGACCGTAGTGACCGAGTCCCTGCTCAGCAAACCCCATGGCAAAGGTTTTGCGCTGATTGAACCGCAAGTGAAGGATGAGGTGATTTTCGGGCCGGGCACGGGCATTGGCCTCAACAAGCAGAACGACAAACTACGCGAACAGCTCAACGGCGCAATTGCCGAAATCCGCCGCGACGGCACCTATGACCGTTTGGCGAAAAAATACTTTAATTTCAATGTGTATGGCGATTAATTTATGAATACCGCTGCAATCATCACTTCGTTAATAGAACGCCGCTTTCATCCAGAAGGCGGCCTGCGTCAGATCTTTCTTGTTGCCTGCGGCGGCTCGCTGGTGGATATGTATCCAGCGCATTATTTTCTTAACCGCGAATCCACCACGCTACACAGCTTTATGATGACGGCAAATGAATTCGTCCACGCGGCGCCGAAAACGCTGGGTAAAAATTCCCTGACCATCGTTTGCTCCCACGGTGGAAATACGCCGGAATCGGTCGCGGCGGCGAAACTGGCGCAGCAGCATGGCAGTACCACCATCACCCTGACGCACAATGCCGAGGCCGGGCTGATTGCCTGGTCTGACAGCAATATTCTGTATGCCTGGGGTAATGACAGCCAGGTGGTGGACAACCCGATGGCGCTAATCCTGAATCTGTGTGTCGACGCGTTGGCGCAGAGCGAAGGGTTTGACGGCTATGCGGATTTCCACAGCGGCATGGCGCAGATTGATGGCATCATTGCCCGCGCACGCCGGCAAGTGCAACAACGTTGCGCGGCATTTGCCGACCGATATCGTGACGAATCGCTGTTCTACGTGCTTTCCAGCGGCGCTTCTTACGGCCATGCTTATGGCTTTGCCATTTGTTCGTTAATGGAAATGCAGTGGCTCAATGCCGCGTCGATTCACAGCGGTGAATTTTTCCACGGCCCGTTTGAAGTCACCAATAAAAACATCCCCTGGATTGTGATGGTGAATGAAGGCCGCACACGCCCGCTGGACGAACGCGCCGTCCACTTCCTGGCGCAATATGGCGATAAAATGGAAATCGTTGACGCCAAAGAACTGGGCCTGGGCGTTATTCCGGCGTCGGTGGCGGACTATTTCAACCCGGTGCTGTTCTATAGCGTGATGTGCGAATACCGCGCCGCACTGGCCCTGGTACGGCAACACCCGCTGGAAACACGCCGTTATATGGGAAAAGTGGCGTATTAAGGACATGATGATGAAAGTGCTCGGTATCGGCGATAACGTCGTTGATCGTTATACGCACACGCATATCCGTTATCCGGGCGGCAACGCGCTTAATTTCAGCGTCTACGCGGAAATGCTCGGCGCACAGGCCGCCTATCTCGGCGTCTTTGGCGATGACGACAATGGTTCACATGTGCAACGCGCGCTGGCCGCCCGCAACATTGATACCTCACGCTGCCGCGTGGCATCAGGTGAAAACGGTTATGCCGACCTGACCATCAACCAGGGGGAGCGGATCTTCCTTGGCTCCAACGCGGGCGGCATTCGGCAACATACCTCAATGGATTTCGCCGTAGCCGATATCGCCTGGTTGAGTCAGTTCGCTTTGCTGCACACCAGCGCTTACAGCTATCTGGATAAGCAGTTGCCTGCGCTAAGCAGGTTGCCGGGCCGCCTGTCGTATGACTTTTCCGATGATTTCAACACTGCATCGGCCCTCGCTTTATGCCCGCATCTGGATTACGCGTTTTTTTCCTGTGCCGAGCGCAGCCTGGAGGAAACACGGCAAATTCTGGCTGACGCCCATCGTCAGGGCGGGTGTTGCGCCATCGCCACCCGTGGCGCTGAAGGCGCCGTACTGTTCGACGGCCAACGCTGGCTGGATCAGCCGCCGCAACCTGTTGCGGCGCTGGACACGCTCGGCGCCGGCGATGCGTTTATCACCGCGTTTTTACTGACGCATCAGGCGGGGAAATCGTTATCGGCCAGCCTGCACGCAGGCGCCGCCTTCGCCGCGCAAATCTGTCTGCTGGACGGCGCGTTTGGCGAGGGCGAGAAATATTAATGCTATCGCCCATGACGGTTGGCGGCGGCAAAATCATCACCGCCGCCAACGCCGTGTCAAATCGCCCCTTTCACCACCGTTGCCAGCGGCGTGGTGGCCCGACCGATCAGACGGCTCAATTGATGACCATCATCAAATAAACCGCCCTTCGCGGCTCCCACATCCGAATCAGCAATGATATCCGCAAACACCTCGGGTATCCCCGCCGCCGCCAACGCCGCGCTGAATTCCGCTGGCGGCAGGTTCCGGTAACCTATCGTTTTACCTGACTGGCGGCTGACTTCAGCCGCCAACTCCGCCAGCGTATAGGCTTCATCACCCGCCAGCTCATAAACCTTACCGGCCTGATTGTCCTGCGTCAGCACGGCCACCGCGGCGGCGGCATAGTCGGCGCGCGTGGCGGAGGCAATTTTCCCCTCGCCCGCGCTACCGATAAACACGCCGTGCTGCAATGCGACCGGGATGCTGGCCGCATAGTTTTCGGTATACCAGCCGTTACGCAACAACACATAAGGCAAGCCCGATGCTTTTAGCTGCGCTTCCGTTTCCTGGTGTTCGGTCGCAAGCCGCAGCGGCGAGGTATCGGCATGCAGAATACTGGTATACGCCAGCAGCTTAACCCCGGCCCGTACCGCCGCCTCAATCACGTTGCGGTGCTGTAACGCACGCTTGCCCACCTCGCTGGAGGAGATCAGCAACACCTTATCCACCCCTTGCAATGCGGCGGCCAGAGCCGCTGGCTGGTTATAATCCGCCGCCTTTACCTGAACGCCGCGCGCGGCTAAATCAGCGACTTTGCCGGTATCGCGCACCAGCGCCACAACCTCATTCGCCGGAACCTTATCCAACAGTTGTGCAATAACCAAACGGCCCAGTTGACCGGATGCACCTGTAACAGCAATCATCATAAGCCCCTTTCGTTGACTGACATTGGCTGGCATAATACCCGCTTAACTAACTTTAAGTAAGTACGCACATAAAGGTAAGTATAGTGCCGAAAAAAACAATACAGACCGCCGCTTCGTCCGTTGTCGCGTTGCAGGGGGATCTTTTTGCCGAAAAATGCCCTTCCCGCCAGATACTTAACCATGTGACCAGCCGCTGGGGAGTGCTGATTCTGGTCGCCTTGCTGGACGGCACGCTTCGTTTCAGTCAGCTGCGGCGCAGAATTGACGGCGTCAGCGAACGTATGCTGGCGCAAACGCTACAGTGGCTGGAAAATGATGGTTTCGTCCTGCGAACGGCTTATCCGGTGGTGCCGCCGCATGTGGAATACAGCCTGACGCCGATGGGTAAAGAGGTCAGTGAACGGGTCAAAATTCTGGCCGACTGGATAGAAGAAAATATAGGAATGATATTGGCGGCACAGCAGGAAAAAGATTCAGCTTTTTCTTAAAAACACATAGCTTATTGTATCTATGGCGTTTTTAACCATTAATGGCTTTTTATCTGTTATTTCATCCGGCATTTACCCTCCATCATGGTCTACGCTTGATTATATTGCCGTAAACCACAGGAGAAAATATGTCTATCGAAAAAGTTCTCTATGTTGCTCATGCTAAAGCCACCGGCGGGCGCGACGGCCGCGCGGTGTCCTCAGACAAACATCTTGATGTTAAGCTGGATGTGCCAAAAGAACTGGGTGGCAACGGCGGTGAAGGGACGAACCCTGAACAGCTGTTTGCCGCGGGTTACTCCGCCTGTTTTCTTGGCGCGCTGAAAAGCGTCGCCTCAAGTGAGAAAGTCTCGCTTCCGTCGGACACCTCAATTGAAGGCAGCGTCGGTATTGGTAAACTTCCGACCGGATTCGGTATTGAAGTCGAACTGAAGATCGCCATCCCGGGGTTTGACAAGGCAAAAGCGGAAGAATTGGTGAAGAAAGCGCACGTTGTTTGTCCTTACTCGAACGCCACCCGCAACAATATTGATGTCACGCTGACCGTTGTTGTCTGACCTTGCGTTCCGCTCACCGGTAATACCGCGCACTAAAGCCTGATTTCAGGCGCATCGATATGATAACGCCGCTCATCGACACAGAGCGGCGTTTACCGTTCCTCTCTAATGCTTAATAGGTTTCTTTACCATATTGTAATGAGCGTGGGCCATAGAGCATACCGCGCGGATGACCGGCAGCCAGCAGGCGCGCGCTGGTAATACCGGCGATATCATGAGCTTGATCGGTCATTGTACTGGCGATTTGTTCAATCGCTGCCTGCACCAGAATGCCAATAATGCCGCCGGAGTTTGATTGCTGCTCGTCGCTCGACGCGGTGGCGCTTCCGCTCCACAGTAACTTGCCGGTTCTTAAATCAACCAAACGCGCGTCAGCGGTCACCCGGGTTTCGCTATTGATAACGATGTATTTGGTGCCATACTCTCTTACCTCCAGATACAGAGCTGCATCAGCGCCAAAGATTTGTTGCAGCTTAGCCGCATTTACCGTCTGAATATCCTGTGCCACCGTCAGGCCATTTTGCTTGAAGGTTTCTTCAACAACCGCGACAGGAAACACATAGTATCCAGATTCAGCAAGCGGATAAGTCACCTGAGAGAGCAGGCTGTAACTTGCTTTAACATCCGGCGAGTGGTTTATCGGCGGCAGCACTAGAATTGATCTGGGCTTACTTTGTTTAAATGCCGTGTAGTCATAAGGAACGGGCCTGGCGCACCCGACTAATAACAAAGCGAACAGAATGCCGCATAATCCAAAGAGGCGATTCATTTGATATTTCCTTTATTTTTGCTCAACAGAAAGTCCATGAAAGGTGCTGACTCTGGAAATTTCACTTTTTCAGTTTCAAACTGCTGGCGCGCCTCGCCATCACGACCGGTATTCACGTAGAGCAATCCCAACTGAGCGTGGAGTCCGGGAGGAACGGGCTTATTTTTCGCTTTCGCTTTTTCGATTGATTCTGTAAGAGAGGCGATTTGCTCTTCCGGGCTAACTTTATCTTGTTGATAGTATTGATAAAGTGTTGGCTGATACTTATCCCAGCTATAGATGGTTTTAGGCTCGGAGACACAGCCCGCCATGACTGTCGCTGCCAGCAGCAGGACAATTTTTTTATGAGATAACATAGAGGTATCTTCCTATTCCATTAGTTTGTCGGACGCCATGCGCCACTTTCTATCCCGGCCACCAGATTATTTACCGCCTCGCGGATCGCCAAATCCAGCACTTTGCCGTTCAGCGTAGAGTCATAGCTGGCTGTACCGCCAAAACCGATGATCTCACGGTTTGACAGCGTATATTCACCCGCGCCCTGTACGGAATAAACCACTTCCGAGGTTTGTACGTTCACCACATTCAACGTGGTTTTTGCATAAGCGACCTGTGTTTTACCCCGTCCGAGGATCCCCCACAGTTGGTGATCCCCCACTTCTTTACGACCAAATTCCGTCACATCACCGGTAATGACGTAATTTGCCCCTTTCAGCGTCTGCGTTTGGCCTTTCATCCCCGCTTCTGCCTTCAGCTCATCCATATTGGTACGATCCAATACGTTAAAGCGGCCGCTTTGCTGTAAATGGCTGACCAAAATAGTTTTAGACTGGTTACCTAAACGGTCTACGCCATCAGAAAAAATACCATTCATATAATTGGAACGATTTTCAAATTTCCCGATGGAAATCGGGCTGCGAACACCTTGATAAGGCGTGCCGTAGGACGTGACTTTTTGTGCTTCAACAGTACGAGAGGATTCCGTTGCGCAACCGCTTAACAGGGCGGCGGACATTAAGATGGAACAAAAAAAAATCTTTTTATTCATAATTTCTATCCCTTAGTGAAACTCCATTAATGCAGAGCGATATTATTGACAGTAAATTGCCATTACGCTTTCAGGATGAAAGCTGTCAGCGGAATAACGCGGATATTATGGACAACGTAATGAAAAGTAACTAGTTATTTCACAAGTAAATATTCCAGAATAATGATTATGAATTCGACCCGACGGGATAAAAATCATCAAACCAGGGTAGACAATACGATCCCCATTATCGTTTGTTGCCCATATGTAAAATTATAATCAACTGAATCGATTCAATAATGTTGATCGGAAAATTTTATATTTAACCAGCTTTTTACATGCTCCACATCAAAGTAACAGCCGATAAAATCATTAGGATGATAAGCAATAACTGGGGGGATAGTTGTATTTTCTCCTGACGAGATCCTTGCCAACCCCTTCCAAACCATTTTCTGGGTGACCAGACAAAAAATCGAACGCCAAATATCAGAGGCTAGCGATCTGGACGTAAGTAAACACCTTACATCCAATGGATACGTGCGCAGCAAAAACAGGCCAGTCTGGCTGTTTTGAGCTGAGCCGCCTCTGGGTTCTTTTTTATAGGTAAATGAAGTCGGGGAAAAGGGTATGAATCGGTTTGTTATTGCAAATGCTCAGGACTGTATTGGTTGCCGCGCTTGTGAAATCGCCTGCGTGATTTCACACAACAACGATCGCTATCCAACCAGCGCCGAGATGTTCCAGCCCAGAATAAAAGCATTCAATACACAGGATTTGCGCTCCGCAGTGACCTGCCGTCATTGTGAAGACGCGCCCTGCGCCAGCGTTTGCCCAACGCAGGCCCTGGTGCATAAAGACAATAGTATTCAGATCGTGAAAGAAAAATGCATCGGTTGCAAAACCTGCGTACTGGCCTGTCCGTTCGGCGCGATGTCCATTGTGACGGACACAGCGAGCGCCGCGGCAATCGCCCACAAGTGCGATCTGTGCGCAGGCAGGCCGCAGGGGCAAGCCTGCGTGGAAGCCTGTCCGACCCAGGCGCTGCGCTTAATCAGCGAACACACGCTGGAAAACCGCCGCCATGAAAAACAGCAAAGTACGGCGCGTCGCTCGGCCGCGCATTGGCAACACGCCACGCCGGTGCTTAACACCATCATCACCAACCCGCTGAATAAACGAAAAAACTGGCCGCGCCTTGATGCGGAGAAAAAACCGCTGGCGCAACGGAAATCCACATTCGACGAAATTTACCACGGATTCACCCCGCAGCAGACGCAGGATCAGGCCGACCGCTGTCTGGCCTGCGGCAAACATTCGATCTGCGAATGGACCTGCCCGCTGCACAACAACATTCCGCAACTGCTCAGTCTGGCGAAGCAGGGACGTATTCTCGACGCGGTAGAACTGTCGCACCGGACCAGCAGCCTGCCGGAAATTTGCGGCCGGGTGTGTCCGCAAGATCGCCTATGCGAAGGCGCCTGTACGCTGGGCAAGGAGTACGGCGCGGTCACCGTCGGCAATATTGAACGCTACATTACCGACGCCGCGATGAAAATGGGATGGACGCCCGACATGACCCAGGTCGCGCCCACCGGCAAACGGGCCGCCGTTATTGGCGCCGGCCCGGCCGGACTGGCCTGCGCCGATGTACTGGCGCGCAATGGCGTTCAGGCCGTGGTATTCGATCGCCATCCTGAAATCGGCGGACTGCTAACCTTTGGCATCCCGCCTTTTAAGCTGGATAAACAGGTTTTAGCGCATCGCCGCCAGATCTTTCGTGAGATGGGCATTGAATTTCGGCTCAACGTCGAAGTAGGCAAGGATATCTCGCTGGCCCGGATCCTCGAAGAATTCGACACCGTCTTTCTGGGGGTCGGGACTTACCGCTCGATGAAAGCCGGCCTTGAACATGAGGATGCGCCGGGCGTATTCGATGCGCTGCCCTTCTTAATCGCCAATACCAAACACGTTATGGGATTACCTGAACGTGAAGACGAACCTTATATTTCCATGGCGGGCAAAAAAGTCGTGGTTCTGGGCGGCGGCGACACCGCGATGGACTGCCTGCGTACGTCAATCCGCCAGGGGGCCGAGTCAGTCACCTGCGCTTACCGCCGCGATGAAGCCAACATGCCGGGTTCGAAAAAAGAGGTAAAAAACTCCCGCGAAGAAGGCGTTGATTTTATGTTCAACGTACAACCGCAGAGAATTTGCCTGAACGAGCAGGGCGAAGTGTGCGGCGTCAGTCTGGTGCGCACCGAACTGGGCGCGCCCGATGCCAGCGGGCGTCGTCGTCCCCGCCCTATCCCCGGCTCCGAGTTTGTGCAACCCGCGGATGCCGTCATTACCGCGTTCGGCTTTCAGGCACACAGCATGCCGTGGCTCGAAGAAGCAGACGTCAGTCTGGATAACTGGGGACATATCACCGCGCCGGCCAGCGGCCGCTTTCCCTGTCAGACCAATCACCCGCAGATTTTTGCCGGTGGGGACGCCGTCCGGGGAGCCGATCTGGTGGTGACCGCGATTGCCGACGGCCGTAAAGCCGCCATGGGGATGATTGACATGATGGAGCTAAAAGCCTGTACCGCCGCGATACCGGCAACGTCGCTGGCCTGCGATTTCAACTCATCCCGGGAGGAAAATCTATGATGAATCAATTTGTTATCGCTGAGGCGGAAAAATGCATCGGCTGCCGGACCTGTGAAATCGCCTGCGCGGTCGCCCATGCGGGCGGCAACAGCGCAAAACTGCGGCCCACTCACTTTTTCCCCCGCTTAAAGGTGATAAAAAGTGCCAGCGTCAGCGTACCCGTGCTCTGTCATCAGTGTGAAAACGCGCCCTGTGCCAGCGTCTGCCCGCAGGATGCGCTGGTTCGCGATCGCGGCAGCGTTCAGGTTATCCAGTCGCGCTGCATTGGCTGCAAAAGTTGTGTTATCGCCTGCCCTTTTGGCGCGATTAATGTCGTCCTAAGGGAAAGCAATCAGGATGACGAACCGCCGTATACCGCGCCGAGTAGCGAAGTTCACAAATGTGATCTATGCGTCGACGTGGCGGATAGCCCTTCCTGCGTACGCGTGTGCCCGACGTCGGCGCTCAGGCTGGTCACATCAGCGGAATTACAACAACGGATCCTTGAGAAACAGCGGCGTTCAGCGCGAGGCCATGGAGACGTTCGTTTACTTTAACGCTGGTGCGGAAAGACACCGCGGTAATGTCAGGTGAGAGAGGAGATTTTGGAACATCATTGCGATTAATAAATAAAAATCGCCGATTTATCCGCTTATTTTTCTTTAGTTCATATTTTTGTCTGATAATATGCATCTGTTATACTATAAATAACGACTCGAATGAGATACGCCATTTTAATCGTCATCACGGAGTGAATAATGACCTGCCATTTCGTCAGGTGGACCAGCACGGAAGCACTTCCTGACCTACACAGACTACCCGATGAACTCATTTCATCGGCGCAGGGCTTTCCCGCTAAACGCAGCGAGCGTTATCTGAAAAGCCGGGCGTTGCTGGCCGAGATGATGTTCTATTTTTTCGGCTATCCGCGATTGCCCAAGCTGCTTATTTCGCCGGATGGACGGCCCTATTTCGCCGATCCCAACCTGCCTAACTTCAGCCTGGGTTATGCCGGAAATACCATTGCCATTCTGCTGAGCGAAGAAGGCTGCGTCGGCATGGATATTGAGATTGTGCACGTCAGAACCCATACCCCACCCCCCGCACGTATGCAAACACAGACCCTTGCCGAAAAAGCATGGATTGAAGCACAGCACGACCCATTGGAGGCCGCGACCCAGCTATGCACTATTCGCCAGTCGCTGATGAAAATTCCAAGATCCCATGAATGCCGGGCGGAAAATCTGAAACTTCATCCGGCATCAGGCCGGCTGCGCTCCAACTGCCATCCCACGGTGGAAGTCATGAGTGATATTGATGATTATCTGGCTTGGGCATGTGCGCATGTTCCGGCGCTGAACCGGCTGATTATGTGGACATACGACACGGGATCGGGCATGAAGAAAACCGGAGAAATCGTGCAACAGCAGCGCCAATCCCTGCGCTATATGAAACTGACCAGCCACACCGCGGAAAAAGCGGCACAGAATCACGCGTCGTCGACCCTCTCAAACTAGCGCAGCTCCGGAGCGAGCCCCGGAGCATAATGTTATTAATGCGCGTCGATAAAAATAATTTTTAACAGGAACAACAGCGCAACCACCACCACGCAGGGGCTGATTTCGCGCCAGCGGCCGGTCGCCAGCTTCATCACGCAATAAGAGATAAAGCCCAGCGCAATCCCTTCGGTGATCGAGAAGCTGAACGGCATCATCACCGCCGTAATAAAGGCCGGTACGGCTTCGGTCAGATCGTCCCATTTCACCCGCGCCAGGCTTGATGTCATCAACACGCCCACATAAATCAGCGCGCCTGCGGCGGCATAGGCCGGCACCATACTCGCCAGCGGCGACAGAAAAATCACAAACAGAAAGAGTAAACCCACCACAACCGCGGTCAGCCCGGTGCGGCCGCCGACGGACACGCCGGAAGAGCTTTCGATATACGCCGTCACCGATGAGGTGCCGATAAAAGCCCCGCCCACCGAGCTAATGCTATCCACATACAGCGCCTGTTTCATACGGGGAAACTTACCGCGTGCATCCACCAGACCGGCTTTATCCGTTACCCCAATCAGCGTACCGGAGGAGTCGAACAGGTTGACCAGCATAAAGGAAAAGATAACCCCGGACAGCCCCAGATTCAGCGCTCCCGCCAAATCAACCTGTCCAACCACCGATGTGACGCTCGGCGGCATGGAGAAAACGCCGGCAAATTTCACATCGCCGAGCAGCAGGCCAATGGAGGTCGTCACCACAATGGAAACCAATACCGCGGCGTGGATATTGCGTGAAGCCAGCGCGGCAATAATGAAAAAGCCAAGCGCGCCCAGCAATACGCCGTGTGACGTCAGATTACCGACGGCAACCAATGTTTCAGGGTTGGACACGATAATACCGGCGTTCTTCAGCCCCATCATGGCGATGAACAGACCGATACCGCTGGCGATCCCCAAGCGCAAACTGAGGGGGATATTGGCAATCATCCAGTAACGGATCTGGAAAATGGTCAGCAACAGGAAACCGATTGCGCCCCAGAAAATAGCGCCCATGGCGACCTGCCATGAAAGCCCCATCGCCCCGACGACGACAAACGCGAAGAAAGCGTTCAGTCCCATGGCCGGCGCCAGCGCAACCGGCAGGTTGGCCAGCAATCCCATCAGGATGCTGCCAAACGCGGCGATCAAACAGGTGGTGACAAAGACGGCTTTGGTATCCATACCGGCCGCGCCTAAAATCTGCGGGTTAACAAAAACGATGTAGACCATGGTCAAAAAGGTGGTGAAGCCGGCGATCGTTTCCGTCCGCGCGGTGGTGCCGTGCTGTTGCAATTTAAACAGCCGCTCCAGCAGGCCTTGCTTCGCCGCAAGGCCGGATTGCGATTTACTCATTGTCAGCGTTCCAAAGAAAGGGATAGTGGTTTTCGGGTATCCTATAACAAATTCGCGCGTATTAACCTGGATTCGCTATTTTTTTCTTCAGCAAATTAGCCTCTGCAACGGTTCACGATCTCAGCCCACAGACTGGGGCGGGAAAAGCGGCGCATCATCGAATTCATTACCAGCCCAATCCAGCGGGCGACACAGGAAAGTTTACGGGAAAGATAAACGACGCTCCCTGTCAACCGTTTGTTTTTCATTGAAAATGAAAGCAGGGTAGTGGTTTCATCGTACATATTATACTCTGTTCGATGACAAAGGTCGGCGGACGCGCGTGCGTTCATCCGCTGGTCAACGACCCAGGCCGATTTGCTCATTGATAAGGATCCTTCATGCCCCGTATTGAATGCGTTTTCTTCGACTGTGACGGCACGCTGGTAGATAGCGAAGTCTTATGCTGCCAGGCTTACGTGAATATTTTTATCCCTTATGGCGTCGAGCTATCTCTGGAAGAGGTGATAAAAACCTACAAGGGCGTGAAGCTGTACGAGATTATTGCCCGCATCAGCCGGCAATATGGGCTACAGGTATCGATGGAAAAAGCCGAGCGTCATTTTCGACAGGAAATCAAGCGCCTGTTTGATGAATCCCTGCAACCTATCGCCGGCGCCCGCGAGCTGGTGCAATCAATTAAGGTGCCGATGGCCGTGGTGTCGAATGGCCCGGTCAGTAAGATGCACCACTCTTTAGGGCTGACGGATATGCTCGAACTCTTCGGCGACCACCTTTACAGCGGTTACGATCTGCAAAAATGGAAGCCCGACCCCGCCCTGTTATTCCATGCGGCGGAGCAAATGCAGGTTCCCATTCAAAACTGTATTCTGGTGGACGACTCCGCCTCCGGCGTTCAGGCGGGTATCGCCGCCGGCATTCCGGTGTTCTACTACTGCGCCGATGCGCACAACACGCCGATTCACCACCCGCTGGTCACCCGGTTTGACGACATGAAAGCATTGCCGCAGATATGGCGTGAAAAAGGCTGGGATATAGTGGCGTAAAAATCAGGCGGGCTTGTTGCGCCACCCAAACCATGTGCGTTTTGGCCGTTTTTCCTGCCGGCTAAAACGCTTGTTGATCCCGTTCGCCAGCAGTTCCAGCGACAGACAAAACACAAAATAGACCAGCGCGACAAACAGGAAAACCTCCATCGGATAAACCATGCTGCGGTTGTTCACCTGCGTGGCCAGGAATGTCAGTTCGCCCACCCCCACGATGTACGCCAACGAGGTATCTTTAATCAGCGAAATCCATTGGTTGATGAAAGACGGCGCCATCATCCGCAGCGCCTGGGGCAAAACGATATGCCACAGCACCGCCCAGCGATTAAACCCCAGGGATAACCCGGCCTGCCATTGACCACGACCGATAGCCACGATCCCCGCTTTCACGCCGTGCGCCAGATAGGCCGATGCAATCAGCGCCAGCGCGCACACCACGGTGGTAATTTCAGGGATCTCCACGCCGAACAGAATAGGCAGCAGGAAATAAGTCCAGAAAATCAGCATGATGACCGGAATGGCCCGAAAGAAGCCGAGGATCATCGCCAGCAGCGCCGCCCACCTTCCGCGGGACATCGCCAGCGCAACGCCCAGCAGGGTTCCCAGCACCGCGGAAGCGATACCCGCCAGCAGGCTAATCGCCAGCGTCAGCGCCGCCCCGCCCAGCGGGCCATCGGGAAAGGCGCCCCACATCAGATAGCTGAAGTTATCGTAAATAATAGTGAAATCCATTTTCAGCGCTCCCCGACCGGATGACGTTGCTGACGCCACATTCCCCAGCCTTCCATTAACGCAATGATGGCGATGTACAAAACCGTCGCCACCCCAAACGCCTGAAAGGTGCGCAACGTTTCGGTTTCCACCTGACGGGAGGCATAAGAAAGTTCGGCAACGCCAATCGCCATTGCCAATGAGGAGTTTTTAATCACATTCATGTACTGCCCCAGCAAGGGCGGCAGGGCGATGTTCAATGCCTGCGGCAACACCACGTAACGCATGGATTGCCACCCTGTTAACCCCAGCGCCAGCGCGGCGTACTTTTGCCCACGCGCCACACCGCCGATACCGGCGCGGATCTCTTCCGCAATAAACGCGCTGGAATAGAGCGTCAGCCCTAACAGCCCGGCCAGAAACTCAAACGAGGGCCACCCCACGCTCACCCCCAGCAGGGTGAAGTCATGCGGCGTGTTAAGCCATTGCATCATGGCCGAGGGGAACAACTGACCGGCGCCGAAGTACCAGAAAAAAAGCTGTATCAGCAAAGGCGTATTGCGGAATAACGAACTGTAAGCCATGACCGGCCAGCGCAATACGCGCAGTTGGCTATCCCTCGCCGCCGCCAGCAGGAACCCCAGCGACGTGGCTAAAATTACCGTACAAAGGGAGATCCACAGCGTGACCAGAAAACCCTGCCAGAGCCAGCCGAGGTATTGGGGAGCCAACAGCCACTCATCAATATAGTGCAGCGCGGTATCCGTCAGTTTCATAATTAGCCGTTTTTATATTTTATCGGGTGTTACAAACAAGAATGCCCTCTGCTTGCAGAGGGCCGAAAATGCCATGGTTAATCACCCGGTTAGCGTATCAGGCTTTTGGCTGCCGATCTAACGGTGCGAAAGTAAAGTCGCCGCGCGGCTGAGCAGATTTTGTCTCTGGCCCGAACCAGCGGTCATAAATCGTTTTTGCTTCGCCCTGTTTTTCCAGATTCGATAAGGTTTCGTTTACTTTCTCCGTCAGACGTTCTTCACCTTTGGGAATGCCCACGCCCTGATACTCTTTGGTTATGCTGAACGGCGAGATTTCAAAATCGGCTTTCTGGGCATCCGGTACGTTCGCCAGCAAACCGACCAGTTTGGCGTCATCCTGGGTGATGGCCTGAACATTCCCGTTGCGCAGCGCGGCAAACGCCAGCGGCGTATCGTCATAGGAGATCACTTTGGCGGTGGGATAGTGCTCACGCAGGGTAATTTCCTGTACCGTGCCTTTATCCGCGCCAATACGCAGCGCTTTAATATCTTCCGGGGTTTTCAGCACGCCTTTGCGGGCAATGAATTTTTGTCCGGTGGCGAAATAAGGAATGCTGAAGTTGACCTGCTTGGCGCGTTCATCGGTGATGGTGAAGTTGGCGGCGATCAGATCCACTTTTTTAGCGCTTAGTAATGGAATACGGTTGGCCGGATTGGTTGCGCGCAGTTCTACTTTCACTCCCAGCGCTTTAGCAATCGCTTCGGCGATATCCACATCGTAACCCACCAGCTTTTTGCTCTGCGGATCGACAAAACCAAACGGCGGATTGCTGTCGAATACCGCGATTTTGACTACGCCCGCTTTTTGAATATCATCCAGCTTATCAGCCTGTGCAGCCCCGGAAACGGCGGCCAAACCGGCCAACAACGTCAATGCCACAATACGATTCTTCATTCTTTGCCCCTGAATGGTTTAATTATTGAATTCAGGCTATCAGCGGGATGAAAAAGCGGGAAATAACATAAATAGCTATAATATAACCTTATGTTACATGGGGTATTTAGCAGATTATACTGATAAATAAATTCGCCGAGATCGATAAGATATCGCGCGTAATGAGGAAAAATAAATGAAAGCCAAATCCCCTCTGGTGACGCCTCCCCCTGAGGAAAAGAAATCTTATGAACTGGATCGCTTCGATACGGCCATTCTGCGACTTTTGCAGGCGGATGCCTCTTTGTCCAACGTGGCGCTGGCGGAAAAAGTCAATCTCAGCCCGCCGGCCTGCCTGAGACGCGTCGAACGCCTCAAACAGATTGGCCTGATTAAAAACGTCGTCGCGCTGCTTAACCCTGAAGCGCTTAACGCCGGGCTGGTGGTATTAATCGGGGTGGTGTTGGATCGCTCGACGCCAGGCTCGTTTGAAGATTTTGAAGCCGCGGTACAGAAAATCAGCGGCTGTATGGAATGCCATGTGGTTACCGGTGAGTTTGATTATATTTTGATGATCCGCACCCGCGACAATCAGAGTTTTAACCGGCTGCATGCCGAACAATTGCTTTTTCTACCCGGCGTGCGCCAGATCCGCTCCTTTATCGGCCTGCGGGAAGTGCTTTCCACCACGCAGTTGACTTTTTAAGGTAGAAATACGCGCACAACGGACCAAACCGCCATTCCCGCGCAGGCGGGAATCTTTTTAATCAATGAGTTATCTATAAAAAAATCCCCGCTTTCGCGAGGATGACGACCGAAAGGCTACTTGACTGTCTAGAACCCACTCGTGGGCACAATACTGTCCGTCAACCGTTACGGAAAATATAGCTATAGGCGCTCAGCGCCGGCGCGCCGCCCAGATGGGCATACAGCACTTTCGAGCCTTTTGGGAACTCCCGGTTGCGGATCATATCGATCATACCCTGCATGGATTTCCCCTCATACACCGGATCGGTCATCACGCCTTCCATTCGGGCGCACAGACGAATGGCTTCCAGCGTGCCCTCGCTCGGCAGACCGTATTCCGGGCCGCCATAGCGGGTATCCAGCACCACATCTTCCTCGGTGATTTCCCGGCCCAGCTCAACCAGATTCGCCGTGTTCTGCGCAATACGCAGGATCTGCGCCCTGGTTTTTTCCGGTTTGGCCGACGCATCAATACCGATGACATTCCGGGCGCGGCCATCGGCGGCAAAGCCGACCACCATACCAGCCTGGGTGCTGCCGGTAACGGAGCACACGACAATATAGTCAAACTTGAAGCCCAGCTCTTTTTCCTGCTGGCGAACTTCTTGTGCAAAACCGACAAATCCCAGGCCGCCATAAGGGTGTTCGGAACAACCGGCAGGAATAGGGAACGGTTTACCGCCATTCTGCGACGCTTCTTCCATGGCGTTTTTCCAGCTTTCGCGGATGCCGATATCAAAACCGGCGGCATCCAGGCGCACATCCGCGCCCATAATGCGGGATAACTCAATATTCCCTACCCGGTCGTACACCGCATCGGCATAATTCACCCAATTTTCCTGCACCAGGATACACTTCATGCCCAGATGAGCGGCCACCGCGGCCACCTGACGCGTCTGATTCGACTGAATGCCGCCGATGGAAACCAGCGTATCGCACCCCTGTTCCAGCGCTTCAGGAATAAGATATTCCAGCTTACGCGTTTTATTGCCGCCAAACGCCAGACCACTATTACAATCTTCACGTTTGGCATATATTTCTACCTCGCCGCCTAAATATTCACTGAGCCTTTTCATTGGCGTAATAGGGGAAGGTCCAAAAGTTAATGGATAACGTGGAAATTTCTCCAGATTCATAATAATGCTCCAGTAAATAATAAGGAGTGGTAGCCGCAGGTTGCCAATATTCCATTGAGAAATACCGTCATCCCATAACCATAATATTACCTATAAACAGATGAATTTAAATTGCTAAATTCTTCAAAATTAATCATTTAAATTTCACAAAAAACAGTTAAAACAGCCTTTACACTAAAAAAATACCCACATCACGAAATAAAATTAATCTGCTATGGCAGCACAATGCCTTCCGGCGGCAAAGGCAGGGTGGTCTTATAGCGCACCTGCTTGAGCGCAAAACTGGATCGAATGTTGGCCACCCCGGGAATGCGCGTCAGATGGTGGAGGATAAAATGCTCTATCTCATTGATATTTTTTACCAATACCCGCAGAAGATAGTCCGCGTCCCCGGTCATCAGATAGCACTCCATGACTTCCGGGCGCTCAGCGATGGCCTGTTCAAAACGTTGCAGAACCTCTTCCACCTGTCGGTCAAGACTGACGTGGATAAACACATTCACGTGCAGCCCAAGCCGTTCCGGCGAAAGTAACGTGACCTGCTGACGGATAAGCCCGAGCTCCTCCAGCGCTTTCACCCGGTTAAAACAAGGCGTGGTGGAAAGATTGACCGCTTTCGCCAACTCCACATGCGTGACTTTCGCATTTTCCTGCAACTTATTGAGGATACGGATATCGGTTTTATCCAGTTTACGCATAAAAGAAAACCTTGCCTGTTAATAACAAATCGGTTGGAAAAATTACCCTGCAAAAACCAACTATCCGGATTAATAAGGGAAAAAATTTCCGTTGGAAAAATAATAAACTGGATTTATCCAGCAACCGGCGAAAAGAAAATATAAAATGATTTCTCCCTCGTTAATAAATAAGAAAATAATCTGGCTGAAAGAAAAATCAGCCGGCGCATTATCGTTGCGTCAGATTGGGGGAGTGATACTGCTTTTGCTGGCGATCGTGATTTGGGGCGCCAACTGGCCGGTCATGAAACTCGGACTGGAACATATTACGCCGCTCTGGTTCTCTGCGCTGCGTTTCGCGCTGGGCGGGCTGTGCCTGTTCTTTATCCAGATTGTCACCGGCACGCTGAAACTGCCTCAACGTCGCGATATCCCCCTGCTGTTCAGCGTCGGCCTGTTGCAGATGCTGACCTTTACCGCGCTGGGCGCCATCGCCATGATGGCGATCCCCGCCGGCCGCTCCGCCATTCTGGCCTATACCACGCCCCTGTGGGTTCTGCCGGGCGCCATTCTGCTCTTCAGACAACGCGTGACCCGTCGGGAACTGCTCGGCACGCTGATGGGCATTGCCGGCGTCGCTATTCTGTTTAACCCGCTGACGCTGGACTGGACGGACAGCGACGCGCTGCGCGCCAATGCCCTGCTGCTGATCGCATCATTCTGCTGGGCCATCTGCATCCTGCATTTGCGCCATCATCGCGGCGCGTCCAGCGCCTATCATCTGGCGCCCTGGCAAATGCTGATTGCCGCCGTGCCGCTGATTGTTATCGCTTGGTATAAAGAAGGGCCTTATACCGGGGATAACTCACCGCGCCTGTGGGAAATCGCCCTGTTTGTCGGGCCGCTCGCCACCGCCTTCTGTTTCTGCGCCGTGAATACGGCCAGCCAGTGGATTTCAAGCACCAGCATGGCATCCTCCATGCTGGGCGTTCCGGTTGTCGGGTTGATTATCTCGATTCTGTTTCTGAATGAGTCTTTAACCCTCGGGCTGATTATTGGCGTCACCGCCATTATTGCCGGCATGCTGGTCGTCACCCTGAACAGACCCTGTCCTTCGCAACGCCGACGCAGGTCATGACTTCCGCACCGCATGAGCGGAGCGATGTCGCCATCAGCCTAAAACGCCGTATTCCTGGCGAAACCGCGCATCCTGTATCGCCAGCTCATCACGTAAAAACTCAACAAAACCTTTCAGCGCCGGCGTCGTCGGCTTACTGACTTCGGTCTGGATCTGTAGGGTTCGCTGGCTCAATGGCTCCATATTGACCGACTTCACCTGTAAACCATCGCGTCGGGCGCTGTACAACACGGAAAAATGGCTGCATATGGCGATAGCATCCGGCGTATTGAGCAAAAAAGCATACAGGGTGGAGAAATGATTACAGGTAAAGACCGGATCGATGAAAACGCCGTTCATGCGGCATGAAAGATCAAACAATTGACGGATGGTCGCCGCCTGATCGGGAAGCGCGACCGGAAAAGCATTCAGATCGGCCATCTGGAAATCCGTTGTTGCCAACGGGTGATCCTCTTTCATCACCGCCATAAACGGCGCGGAAAAAGAGGCGAAAACCTGAACGCCGTGTTCCGGCGCCAGGCTGTACTTTAGCGCCACATCGCATTCGCCGTTGCGAACCAGATCGGGCACCTGCCTGGCGCTGCCCACCGTCAGCACAAAGTTGACCGCCGCATGCTGCTGACGATATTTCGCCAGCAGCGTCGGCAGAAGGTTAAAGCCGAGGCCGTCGGTGCAGACCACCCGGAGGGTGGTCTGACGGGTGGATTTCAGTCCTTCGATTTCGGCAATCGCCAGTTCCATGTCGGTGATGCTGCGCCGTACATGATTTTCCAGAATATGTCCGGCATCATTCAGTATCATCCCCCGGGCATGCCGCTCGAACAAAGGGACGCCCAGACGAGCTTCCAACTGCTGGATCTGTCTGCTGATGGCTGAAACGGCGACAAACAACTGCTTGCTGGCGGCGCTCAGCGAACCGGTATTCGCCACCGCCATAAAATAACGCATTTCGTTGCTATGCATCCGACCTCCCACACTGGGTGTTGAAGCTTATAGCGCTGCCGCCGATTGAGGTTTCGTTATCTGTGAACGCATCCGTAAAATGTCCGCCCCTTGCTCAGCCAGATCCCAGAACAGACCGGTCATGATTTTAAGGGCTTCCAGCGTCATATCCGCCAGAATATGCTCATTCGGCGCGTGTTGCGAACAGGCAGGATAGGAATGCGGCACCCACAGCGTCGGCAACCCCAGCGTTTCCGAGAAGCAGGCATTGGGCAGTCCGCCGCCGAAATTGGGCAATACCGCCGCTTTGGCGCCGGCAGAGCGGGTTATCGACGCCGCCCCCCATTGCACCCACAAATCGTTGGGATCAAGCCGGGTAGCGGCATAATGGCTAACCGCATTAACCACCTCCACGTCTTCAAATCCGTTGGCATCCAGATGATGGCGGACATGCCGGCTAAAGTTCGCCACGTCGCTGCCCAACACATAACGCATATGACAATGTGCTTTGGCATGCGGCGGAATAGCGTGGGCGGGCTTATCCGGATTGCCGGTCACAAATGCCAGCACATCCAGCGTATTCCAGCCGTAAAGTTTTTCCGCCGCCGTCAGGCCCGGTTCTCCCCAGCCGGGATCGATAGCCGGGTCCGTCGCCCCGCCGCCCAGTTCAATGTCGGCGAGAATACGGCGCAGGGTCTCGGATATCGCCGGCGGCCGCAGCCCCGGCACCAGAATCTGGCCGTGGGCGTCCACCATGCTGGAGAGGGCATGCGCCAGGCGAATGCCCGGGTTGCTCAACAGCCCCCCCCAGTTGCCCGAATGGTGCGCGCCTTCGCGCAAATTCAGCCGTAGTTCAAAATTGAACACCCCGCGGGACCCGAGAAACAGGGTCGGACGGGCGGCGGAAATCCTCGGGCCGTCCGAGGCAATAAACAGATCGGCGGCCAGCCAGTCGCGGTATTGTCCGCAGATCGCGTCCAGCCCCGGCGAACCATCCTCTTCCCCCATCTCCAGAATGATTTTCACGTTGTAGCCAAGATGACCGTTGCGCGCGGTCAGCACCTGCTCCAGCGCCGACAGGTTGATGGTGTGCTGCCCTTTGTTATCGGCGGTTCCGCGTCCGTACCAGAGGTTGCCGTCCTTCACCAGCTCCCACGGCGATAATCCCTCACGCCATTGGTCGTCATAGCCCCGCACCACATCGCCATGACCATAGGTCAATAGCGTCAACGCGGCGTCAGGCTCTATGCGCCGGGCCAGCAAAAAAGGCGCTTTGCCGCCGATGGGGTTTTCCACGATCAGACATTCGAAACCCAATGCCCGCAGCGCGGGCAGCATCTCATCCGTCAGGTAGGACATCAGAACCGGCCCGCTGCCGGCATCCTGGCTTTCCGTCCGGTACGCCACCCTGCGCGCCAGGGTGGCCGTGAATTTGCCTGCATCAAAATAATCGACGGTAGCCCGGATAGTCTCTTCACGCGTCATCGTCAGTCTGTCCTCTTTTTATCCGATATTGATGAGTAAACAGCATGGCTCCCGCGGAGCCGTTGCGTGTTTGTCCGTGCGGTCTGCGCTTGGTTCGGGTTAATGCGGTTCGATATCCGGAATGCCCAGTCCCGGCTCCGGCGTCAGCACCGAAGCCAACAGCGATTTGGTATAAGGGTGCTGCGGCGAGTGGAAAATCTGCTCGCGCGTACCCTGTTCGACAATCGAACCTTTCTGCATCACCGCCACGTGATCGACCAGATGCTCCACCACCGACAGGTTGTGGCTGATCAGCAGATAGGTCAGGCCAAATTCCTGCTTGAGCGCCAGCAGCAGATTAAGGATTTGCGCCTGCACCGACACATCCAGCGCGGAGGTCGGCTCATCACAGATTAGAATGTCAGGGCGCATAATCAGCGCCCGGGCGATCGCCACCCGCTGACGCTGGCCGCCGGAAAGCTGACCGGGATACTGACTGTGCGTCCGGGCGGGCATCCCCACCACATCCAGCATTTCGGTGACCCGTTGTTTACGCTCCGCCGGCGTGCCGATACCGTGCAGGCGCAGGGCGACCTCCACGATATCCGCCACCGTGCGGCGCGGATTGAGCGATGAGTAAGGATCCTGAAAAATAGGCTGAATGTGGGCCGACATTTCCTTGCGGTTGCCGGCATCAATTTCACGCCCTTCGATCAGCACGTTGCCGGACGTCGGCGGCAACAGGCCCAGCAGCATTTTCGCCAGCGTGCTTTTTCCGCAGCCGGACTCGCCCACCAGCCCCAGCGTTTCTCCCCGCCGGATGCGTAGCGAAACATCGTTCACCGCCCGGATTTCGCCCGCGCGGGTAAACAGCCCGCGATTGAGGCGGAAAACCCGCGATAGCGAACACAGCTCCAGCGCAATATCATCATTGCCCGGAATATGCGTCGGCAACGCCGAAGACGCGACATGAGGGTTCAGGCTATCACTCATGCGACCTCCGCGTTCCGTATCGGTAAGGCCCGAATGCAGCGCACCGCATGTTGGTCCGTTACCTTGACATAAGGCGTGTCCTGATCACAGGCCGCCGCACAGTGGCAACAACGATTGCTGAACGCACAGCCCCGCTGGGCGCCAATCAGACTGGGCACCACGCCGGGAATGGCGTTCAGCGGCTGACCGGGAATGGTTTTCCCCTGAATCGGAATACACTCGAGCAAGGCCCGGGTATACGGGTGACACGGATGGTTAAACAACGTCATCACCGGCGCGGTTTCCACGATCTGTCCGGCATACATCACCGCCACCCGATCGGCGATACGCGCCACCACCCCCAAATCATGGGTGATGAAAATCACCGCCATGCCAAACTCCTGCTGCAACTCGCGCAGCATGCGCAGGATCTGCGCCTGAATGGTGACATCCAGCGCGGTTGTCGGTTCGTCGGCGATAATCAGTTCCGGTTCGCACATCAGCGCCATGGCGATCATGATGCGCTGCCGCAGACCGCCGGAAAGCTGATGGGGATACTGATTCAGGCGATCGGCGGCCATGGGAATGCCTACCCGCTCCATCAGATAAACCGCCCGATCCCGGGCCTGTGACTGCGAAACCTTGCGGTGCGCCTGAAGCGTTTCGCACAGTTGATTACCCAGCGTGAACGAGGGATTGAGCGAGGTCATCGGTTCCTGAAAGATCATCGACATTTGATCGCCGCGCAGCGCGGTGATCTCGCGTTTTTTCAGCGATTGCAATTCGATGCCCTTAAAACGAATATGATCCGCCGTGCGCACCGCTTTACGCGGCAGCAAATCCATCAGCGCCAGCGACGTCATGGACTTGCCGCAGCCGGACTCGCCGACCAGACACAGCATTTCCCCGCGTCGTACCGAAAAATCCAGCCCGCGAACCGCATGCAGCGTACCCCGGGACGTGGGCAGGTCGACGCGCAGGTTTTTTACATCCAGCAAAATGTCGTTATTCATGGCGTGTTCCTCAGTTACGTCCGTCCAGCGCGGTAATATCACGCAGGCCGTCTCCCACCAGATTGATCCCCAGCACGAGGATAGCCAGCACAATACCGGGGATCAGGATGACCCACGGTTGAAAGAACATGTACGCCTTGCCTTCCGCCACCATTAGCCCCCATGACGGCATCGGCGGCTGTACGCCCAGCCCGAGGAAAGAGAGCGTGGCCTCCAGCAAAATGGCATGGGCGATTTCCAGCGTGGCGACCACCGTCAGCGGGCCAAGCAGGTTAGGCAGGATCTCCCGCAGCATGATGAACAGTGAAGATGCGCCCAGCGTCTTGGCGGCGGCGATAAACTCCGCCTCACGCAACTGCCGGGTAACCGAACGGGAAACAATCAGGAAGCGATCCCACAGCAGTAATCCCAACAGCAGGATCACCACTTTTACCGAGCCGCCCACCAGCGAAGCCGTCGCCAGCGCCACCAGAATGATCGGCATGGACAACCGCACCGTCAGGATATAGCTGACCAGCGCATCCACCCGGCCGCCGAAATAGCCGGCCAGCACCCCCAGCGTAATGCCGATAAATCCGGCCACCAGCACGGAAACCACACCGATGGTTAACGACACCCTGGCCCCGAACAGCAGGCGGCTCAGATAGTCACGCCCCAGCTTGTCGGTGCCGAGAATATGTTCCCAACTGCCTTTTTCATGCCATACCGGCGGAATCAGACGCCGGCTTACATCCTGCGCGTAGGGATCGTGCGGGCTGATTAACGGCGCCAGGACGGCCGCCAGGACAATAACCGCCAGAATCGTCAGACCGATCATCATGCTGTGATGCCCGAGGATGCTGCCAAGCCATTTCCGCCAGGGCGCCGGTTCCGGAATCAGCCCCGGTTCAGGCATCGACGCCTTGGCGACCAGCGTGGAAGAGAGTGATGAAGACGTTTTCATGGAGGCTCCCTATGAAGTACGCAGACGCGGATCGAGCGCCGCATTAAGCACATCGGCCAGAAACGTCAGCCCGATATAAAACACGGAGATAATCAGTACGATGGCCTGCACAACCGGAAAATCGTTGCGGGAAATGGAGTCCCATGCCAATTGCCCCAATCCCTGTAGGGCGAACACCGACTCAATGACCACCGAACCGCCCAACATAAAGCCCAGTTCGACCGTCGCCAGCGCCACCACGGGAATGATGGCGTTACGCAGCCCGTGCTTGACGATGACCCGGAAAGAACTCAACCCCTTTGCCCGTGCGGTACGGATATAGTCCGACCCCAGCACGTCCAACATGCCGGAGCGCGTCAGACGCATCAGCGACGGCATGGCGTAATAGCCCAGGGCGATGGCCGGCAACACAAAGTTCTGCCAACTGCCGTTCCCGGCCACCGGCAACCATTTCAGGCCCACGGCGAAGATGACAATCAGCAGCAGGGCAAACCAGAAATTCGGCATCGCCTGACCGATAACGGAAATGAAAATGGAACATCTGTCGATCCAGGTATCGCGAAACACGGCGGCCAGCACGCCGAGGGGGATCGCCACCACCAGCGCCAGCAGCAGGGAAACCGCTCCCAGCTTCAGGGTAATGGGCATCCTCTGGCCGACCAGCTCCATCACGGTGTTCTCAAAATAAAACGAGCGCCCGAAATCAAGATGCAAAGCCGACCACATCCAGTGAGCAAACTGCGTAATCAACGGCTGATCCAGGCCATATTGCACCCGGATACGCTCAACCACCTCGGCCGTGGCTTCCGGGCCGGCAATCGCCGCCGCCAGATCGCCGGAAAGATGCAGGAGAGAGAAACTGACGACCGCCACGGTAAACAGCACCGCCAGCGCGACGAGCAGCCGATGTAAAATATAGATAATCATAAGCTGTTCCCCATTCTCACCGGATATTGTCGGGAATCGATACCGCTACCGATCCCCGACAGCCGGTTACTTCCAACTCGCCAGCGCGAAGCGCGGCAGTTCATCCGGCCAACTGTCAAAGTTCAGATCGGAGGTAAAGGCATAATTGGTTGAATAGGAAAACAGCGGCGCCAGATACGCTTGGGAAGAAATACGCCCCAGCACATCCGCATACATGGCGCTGCGCTGCTTGGTATCGATGGTTTCATCCGCCTGGTTCAACATGCTGGTGACTTCCGCGTCTTTCCAGATATCGTCTCCCTTGCCGCCGAAATAAGGCGTAACAAAAGCGGACGCATCGTTGATGGAATAAGAGCCCCAGGTGCGTACCGCCATCGGCGCTTTACCGGAGATCAGATCGGCCGCCAGAACCGAATGCTGCACATAATGCAGCCGGGCATTGATGCCGACTTTGCGCAGATCGCCAATGATGGCTTCAGCGTAGTCCCGTTCGCGATAGGCCCAGATATCGGTATCAAAACCGTTGGGGTAACCGGCCTCCGCCAGTAGCTGTTTGGCTTTTTCCGGGTTGTACTCGTACTTGATCACTTTGCTGGTGTTACAGGCGGCCTGGGCGGAGAAACAGGCGGAATAGACCGGCTGACTGCCGCCGCGCACCAGATTATCGACCATTCCCTGACGGTTAATGGCGTGGTTTACCGCCTGACGGACGCGCAGGTCTTTGAACGGTTCGCCGCCCGGCCCGCTGGCATGGGTGTTCAGCGCCAGGAAACCGATACGCATGGTTTCGCCGCTTTTCACTGAAAGATTCGGCATGGTTTCCAGCGAGGTCATCTGATCGGCCGGCACCCGCCAGATCCAGTCAACCTGACCGGTCATCAACTGCGCCAGCCGGGTTTCCGGATCGCGGATCACCACAAATTGCAGTTTGCCGATTTTAGGTTGTCCGACCGGGCTTTCCTTGAAGTAATCGGGATTTTTCTCCATCGTGACCCCCTGCGCCGGCGTCACGCCGGTGACCTTATAAGGGCCGGTGCCAATCGGGGCTTTACTGAAGCCGGCCAGCTTAACCTGCTGGTAGTATTTGGCGGGATAGATCGGCGTCGGGCCGGACAAATATTCCAGCGCCGCCGGGAAAGGTTTTTCCAGATGCAGTTTTACCGTGTAGTCATCGACTTTTTCGGTTTCCTTAATCCAGTTAACGCTCTGCGGCATAACTGAATCGGTATTATCGCCGGCGATATTATTGAAGGTGTAAACCACATCATCAGCGGTAAAATCATCGCCGTTATGAAATTTAATGCCTTTGCGCAAATGCAGAACCAATATTTCCGGCGAATCCCATTCCCACGCGGCGGCCAACTGCGGTTCATATTCACCGGTTTTTGGATCGCGATAGACCAGTCTGTCCCACACCAGATTGGAGATAATCACGCCTTCGCGCAGGGTATTATGATAAGGGCTGATATTCTCTACCTCGTTATCCGAGGCATACACCAAAGTATCGTTCTGCTTTCCCGCATAACTATATGAGGCGCATCCAATCAATAATGCGGATAAAGCATAGTGTTGTATCCGTCTTGCCAGGGAACGAGTCATGCCATTTCTCCATGCCGTTAATGAATAAACCATGAATACTCACGGTGTAATCATTGCAAGACTGAAGCCAATAGCAGATTTATAACCTTACAGATTTTAGGTAAGAGGTTTCTAAAAATACGAAACCGTAGGCGTGGCGTGCACTATTTTTGAATACTGCGGCGGAGAAACGACACGCTATTTTTAGCATAAGCGTTTCATCTGGATGATTAGCGCGCTAATAGTGCGGAGATGTTCTTTTTTTGCACTATTTAAAAGCACGACGCCCTGCAAGCAGGGCGTCAGACCATTGACAAAACCCGTAATTAGGGAGAGCGTGGCGAGGGGCCGGAGCGCCCCTCGGTACGGTAGGCCCGGGTATCTCGGGCTTACCGACGACTTTATCGGCAAGCGGAGATAGGGACTGATAGGTTTGTCAGCGGTCTGAACCGGAAAGAAAGGCTATTCCTCTTTCTTGCTCTCTTTCTCGACCAGCAGTTTTTCCAACGCATCGCCGCCAATATGGCGAAAATCCTGCCCCTTGACGAAATAGAAGATAAATTCGCAGATATTCTGGCAACGGTCGCCAATACGCTCAATTGAACGTGCGCAGAACAACGCCGTCAGCACGCTGGGGATGGTGCGGGAGTCCTCCATCATGTGCGTCATCAGCTGACGGACGATGCCTTCATACTCTTTATCCACCTTTTTATCTTCACGATAGATACGCACCGCCTCATCCAGATCCATGCGGGCAAACGCATCCAGCACGTCATGCAGCATCTGCACCGTGTGTCGTCCTAACGATTCCAGGCTGACCAGCAGCGGTTGATGCTGATGGGAGAATTTTTCCAGCGCGGTGCGGCAGATCTTATCCGCCACGTCGCCAATGCGTTCCAGTTCGGAAATGGTTTTGATGATCGCCATCACCAACCGCAGGTCGCTGGCGGTTGGCTGACGTTTAGCGATAATGCGCACGCAGGCTTCATCGATGGTCACTTCCATCATGTTGACCTTGGCGTCTCCCTCAACCACTCTCTGCGCCAGTTCGGCATCCTGATTGTGCATCGCGGTGATGGCGTCGGTCAGTTGTTGCTCAACCAGCCCGCCCATGGTCAACACCTGGGTACGAATATGTTCCAGTTCGGCGTTGAACTGCCCGGAAATGTGTTTGTTCAGATTCAAATTGTCCATGATGCTTCCCGTAATCAACCGTAGCGGCCGGTGATGTAATCTTCGGTCTGTTTCTGCCGTGGCGCAGTAAACAGGGTATCGGTATCGCTGAATTCGATGAGCTCGCCCAGATACATAAACGCCGTATGGTCTGAACAACGTGCAGCCTGCTGCATATTGTGGGTGACGATCACCACGGTGTAGTCTTTCTTCAACTCGGAAATCAGCTCTTCGATTCTGCCGGTGGAAATCGGGTCAAGGGCGGAACAAGGCTCATCCAGCAACAGCACTTCCGGACGGATCGCGATGCCCCGCGCGATGCACAGGCGCTGCTGCTGACCGCCGGACAGGCTGTATCCGCTCTGATGCAGCTTATCTTTGGTTTCATGCCACAGCGCCGCTTTGGTCAGCGCCCACTCCACCCGTTCATCCATATCCACCCGCGATAGCTTCTCAAACAGCCGCACGCCGAAGGCGATGTTGTCGTAAATGGACATCGGAAACGGCGTCGGCTTCTGGAAAACCATCCCCACCTTGGCCCTCAGCAGTGAGATATCCTGCTTATCGGTCAGGATATTATCGCCATCCAGCAAAATATCGCCCTCGGCATGCTGCTCGGGATAGAGCTGATACATTTTATTCAGGGTGCGCAGTAACGTGGATTTGCCACAGCCCGACGGGCCGATAAAAGCCGTAACCTGATTGGCGGCAATGTCCAGCGTGATATCTTTTAACGCATGGAATTTGCCGTAATAGAAATTCAGATTACGTACCTGGATTTTACTGGTGGATGTCTTTGTCGCCATACTCATCAAGACTCTCTTTTATACCGGCGCTGCCAGGCAACGCCTTAAATTTATTAATATTTCTTGCCGGAAAAAATAACGCGCGCCAGAATATTCAGCAGCAGAACACACAGGGTAATCAGCAATACCCCCGCCCAGGCCAGCTGCTGCCACTCCACAAACGGACTCATGGCAAACTTGAAGATGGTGACCGGCAGGTTGGCGATCGGATGCATCAGATCCGTACTCCAGAACTGATTGGACAGCGAGGTAAACAGCAGCGGCGCGGTTTCCCCGGCAATGCGCGCGATCGCCAGTAAAATCCCGGTCATAATGCCGGATACCGACGCTTTCAGCGTGATGGCGGAAATCATCTTCCACTTCGGCGTACCCAGCGCATACGCCGCTTCACGCAGGCTATCCGGCACCAGCTTGAGCATATTTTCCGTGGTGCGGATAACGATGGGCACCTGCAACAGCGCCAGCGCAATCACCCCGGCCCAACCGGAGAAGTGCTGCATTTTCGCCACCACCAGCGTATAGACAAACAGCCCGACCACAATCGAAGGCGCCGACAACAGGATGTCGTTAATGAAGCGGATAACTTCGGCGATCCATGACTTGCGGCCATATTCCGCCAGATAGATACCGGCCATGATGCCGAGCGGCGTACCTAAGATGGTCGCCCACAGGATCAATAAACCGCTGCCGGCGATGGCGTTCGCCAATCCCCCGCCCTCGGTGTTCGGCGGCGGCGTCATTTCGGTAAACAGCGCCAGCGACATGCCGTCAACCCCTTTGGTGATGGTCGAAAACAGGATCCACACCAGCCAGAAAAGGCCAAAAGCCATGGTGACCATCGACAAACACAGCGCAATACGGTTTTTCTGACGTCGCCAGATCTGCATATTACGTCGGGAACGCGCCAGCGCCGCGTCCTGATCTCTGCCTAACGCCGCCATCAGCGCGCCCCCTCATTCTTGGTCAGTCGCATAATCATTAATTTCGAACACGCCAGCACAATAAAGGTAATCATAAACAGGATCAGACCCAGTTCCATCAGCGCGGCGGTATGCAGACCGGATTCCGCTTCGGCAAACTCATTCGCCAGCGCCGAGGTAATACTGTTACCGGGCATATACAGCGATATGCTGTCCAATTGATAGGTATTGCCGATAATAAAGGTCACCGCCATGGTTTCGCCCAGCGCGCGCCCCAGCCCCAGCATAATGCCGCCAATCACCCCGTTCTTGGTATAAGGCAGAACGATATGCCAGATCACTTCCCAGGTGGTGCAGCCGATGCCGTAGGCCGACTCCTTCATCATCACCGGCGTTTGTTCAAACACATCGCGCATCACCGCCGCAATATAAGGAATGATCATGATGGCCAGAATCACCCCGGCGGCAAGAATGCCGATGCCAAAGGCCGGGCCGGAGAACAGCGAACCGACGATCGGAATACCGGACAGCACGTTACCTAGCGGCTCCTGAAAATATTTGGCAAACAGCGGGGCGAAAACAAACAGCCCCCACATGCCATAGACAATACTGGGGATCGCGGCCAGCAGTTCAATCGCCACGCCCAAAGGACGCCGAAGCCAGCCCGGCGCCAGTTCGGTCAAAAACAGCGCGATGCCGAAACTGATCGGTATCGCAATAACCAGCGCAATCAGCGAGGTGACGATGGTGCCGTAGATCGGCACCAGCGCGCCAAATTGTTCGGCCGGCGCATCCCAGTCCTTGGTCCACAGAAAAGCAAAACCAAACTTTTCGATGCTGGGCCAGGAGGCCACAATCAGGGAAACAATGATGCCGCCCAACAACAACAGCGTCACCAGCGCGGCCAGTTTCACCAGCGCGCCAAAAATAATATCGCCATGTTTCCCAGGGGCTTTGATAGTTGGCTTGTACTCCGCCATGCGTCTCTCTTCTTAATTTAACCGCGTTTGATAACGAAAATAACGCAGAGCGAAAGGTGTTCATCACCTCTCGCCCCATTGTACCTTGCGGCAACTCAGCTTACGGCCTTACTGCCAAACACAAGGAAAGCAGTACAATTTTAGTACAATCAGGCTTAATGCCATTATTTTTAACACTAATCATTTTTAATACTAATTATTTTTAATACAACGCATTACCGCTGCCGTCTTTTATATCGGTCTTCCAGGCGGCGCGTACCTGCTCCACCACTTCATTGGGCAGAATGGCGTAATCCAGCGCCGTTGCCTGCTCGCCGCCTTTGGTATAAGCCCAGTCAAAGAACTTCAGCACTTCCGTACCCTGTGCGGCGTTCGGCTGTACTTTTTGGATCAGGATGAAGGTCGTCGAGGTAATCGGCCAGGCATCCTCACCTTTCTGGTTGGTCAGATCCTGCGCGAAAGATTGGCTCCAGTCTGCGCCTTTGGCCGCATTACTGAAGCTTTCCTCTGTCGGGCTGACCACTTTTCCGTCAGCGGAAACCAATTTGGTGTAGGCCAGGTTATTCTGCTTGGCGTAAGCGTATTCAACATAGCCGATGGAACCCGGCAGACGCTGAACGAACGCGGCAATGCCATCGTTACCTTTTCCGCCCAGCCCGGTCGGCCAGTTAACCGTGGAGCCCGCGCCGATTTTTTCCTTCCACTCCGGGTTCACTTTCGCCAGATAGCTGGTGAACACGAAAGAAGTACCCGCTCCGTCCGCACGACGCACCACCGCAATATTCTGATCCGGCAGTTTGGCGTTCGGGTTCAGCGTGACGATGGCGGGATCGTTCCATTTTTTGATTTTGCCCAGATAGATATCACCCAGCGTCTTACCGTCCAGCGTCAGATCGCCGGATTTGATGCCCGGAATGTTAACCGCCAGCACCACGCCGCCGATCACCGTCGGGAACTGGATCAGACCGTCCTGCGCCAGCTTATCATCGGACAGCGGCGCATCCGTCGCCCCGAAATCCACGGTCTTGGCGATAATCTGCTTTACCCCGCCAGACGATCCAATACCTTGATAGTTAACTTTATTACCGGTTTCTTTATGATAGGAGTCAGCCCATTTGGCGTAGACCGGCGCGGGAAATGTCGCGCCCGCGCCGGTGAGGTTGGCGGCGGCCAAAGCGGAAAGCGATGTCAGTGAAAACGTGACCGCAGCGATATGGGTAATCGTGGTACGCATAAGTTTCATAATCCCTCCTGTGGGAGACTAAAAGTAGTGCCGACCCGGAGCCGTGATTAATCAGAGTGTAGTGTGCAGGAGGAAAAATAGAGCAGTTGAGTGACAGTAAAATGTACGAAATATGACAGTTTTATGACATACGGCAAAAATGCCGTTTCCGCTTCTTCCCGCATCGTGCCCCTGTGCCGGTGGTTCCTGCCGGCGCAGGAACGACGGGGATGATCCCATCCCCGGTTATCTCAGTCCTGCTTCCAGCGGCGGAAAATCAGCGAGGTATTGATGCCGCCAAAGGCAAAATTATTCGACTGCACATAGTCGGTATCGATATGCCGCGGTTCGCCCATAATGTAGTCCAGTTCGCCGCAATCTTCCGCCGGTTGCCGCAAATTGAGGGTCGGAGCGAACCAGCCTTCACGCATCATTTCAATGCTCATCCAGGCTTCCAGCGCGCCGCAGGCGCCCAGCGTATGGCCGAAATAGCTTTTCAGGGAAGAGATGGGCGTAGCGCGGCCAAAAACCGCGGCGGTCGCCTGACTTTCCGCCACGTCCCCGCGGTCGGTCGCCGTGCCGTGTGCATTGATATAGCCGATATCGCCGGCCTGTAAACCGGCGCAGCGCAGCGAACCTTCAATGCAAATCTGCATGGTTTCGCGCTGCGGTTGCGTAATGTGCGCCGCATCGCAATTGGTATAAAAACCCACCAGCTCGGCATAAATCGTCGCGCCACGCGCCTGCGCATGTTCCAGCTCTTCCAGAATCAGCGTGCCCGCGCCTTCGCCAATCACCAGTCCATCGCGTCCGGCGTCAAAGGGGGACGGCGTGGTCTCCGGCGCGTCGTTGCGCTGGCTGGTGGCAAACAGCGTATCAAACACCGCCGCTTCCGACGGGCAAAGTTCTTCCGCGCCGCCGGCCACCATAACCGTCTGATAACCATGACGGATCGCTTCCCAGGCATAGCCTATCGCCTGACTGCCGGAGGTACAGGCGCTGGAGGTGGGAATAACCCGGCCGCGCAGACCAAAGAACAGCCCGGCGTTGACGGCCGTGGTGTGCGGCATCATCTGTACGTAGGTGGTGCCGGTAATATTGTTGGTATGTTTTTCGGTCAGCATGGTGGCGAACTCGCTGACCGGGCCGGTGCTGCCCGTTGACGAGCCGTAGGCAATCCCGGTTTCCCCGTTGGTCAACACCGGGTGCTCCAGCAGCCCGGCTTGCTCCAGCGCCAGCTCCGTGGCGCGCGTCGCCAACAGCGAGACTCGCCCCATCGAGCGAATGCGTTTGCGCGTGTAGTGCGCGGGCAGACTGAAATGGTCAATGGGCGACCCCAGTTGAGTATGCAGGCCGGCATAAATCCGCCACTCCGGCATCTTGCGTATCGCATTACGACCGGCGCGCAAACCGCTTGAAACGCTTTCCCAGCACTCGCCAAACGCAGTCACGCCGCCCATTCCCGTTACCACCACACGACGCATCACAGCATACCTCCGTTAATAGAAATAACCTGACGCGTCACGTAACCCGCGATATCGGACATCAGATAGCTCGCCAGCCCCGCCACTTCATCCGCCTGCCCCATGCGTTTCAGGGGGATCATTTTCATCGCTTCCTCAACGGCCGCCGGCTCCATCTGGATCATGCCGGTATCAATCAGCCCGGGGGCAATACAGTTGACGGTGATTTTCCGCTTCGCCAGTTCGATAGCCAGCGCTTTGGACGCGCCGATAATGCCCGCTTTCGCCGCGCTGTAGTTGACCTGCCCGCGGTTTCCCATCAGGCCGGAAACCGAGGACAACGTAATGATCCTTCCCCCTTTACGCAGGCCGATCATCGGCATCACGCAGGGGTGGATAACGTTGTAGAAACTATCAAGATTGGTGTGGATCACGCTGTCCCAGGCGTCGTCATCCAGGGCGGGAAACGCGCCGTCGCGGGTAATTCCCGCATTGTTGACCACGCCATAATAGGCGCCGTGGGCTGCAATATCTTGTTCGATAACCGCGCGGCACATTTCCCGATTAGCGATATCGAATCCGACGATGCGCCCCGAGCCATGATTCTCGATAATCTGGCTTAAGGTCTTTTCGACCCCTTTTTCGTCGCGGTGATAATGCACCGCCACCGTAAAACCATCTGCCGCCAGACGCAGCGCGATGGCCCGACCGATCCCCTTGCTGGCGCCGGTTACTAACACGCAACGCGTCATCACTGTTTTCCCTGTTCTAAAAGCTGTTTTAATTCGTTGTCGTCAGGCTGATAGGTATTCAGCCTGCCGGTGGCGTAGGTTTCACCATCAATCACAATTTCACCGTCAAAGCTGCCGATTTTTTCATCACGCATCAGTAACGTCACATAGACGTCAAGCCGCGAGGACGCAGGGAAAAACGCCTGCTTACAGCGGTAGCCCCGCCCGCCCAGCAACATGCCGGGACGCGGTTTTTTATGGCGGGCGTCCTGCCCGCCCCCCTTCGGGCCGTCGCAAGCGACGTTTAAAATCGCTCCTGACGATTTTTTATGGCGGGCGTCCCGGCTCCCATGCCACCCTGACCAGACGCCTATCGCCTGGGCGATGATTTCAATACCGAACCAGGCGGGCAGATGCCCATCGGCATTCAGGAACGGCGCCAATATACCTGCGCGGCTGACCGACACCCGGCAATGAGCATGTTCATCATCGACGTGGATAACCTCGTCCACCAATACCATCGGCGACTGGTGAGGCAGATAGTGCGCCGCCGGAAAATAGTCAGCCATCCGCTTTCCCCAAAATCAGGCAGGCATTATTGCCGCCAAAAGCAAATGAATTAGACAAAATAACCGGCCGCCGGAGCTGGCCGGGCGCAGTGAGCAAACCGCAAGGCGGCAATGTCTCGTCCCGGGCGCCGAGCGAAAAATCCTGCGGCGGCAGCGGCAGTCCGCGTGTCAACAACAGCCAGCAAATCGCGGCTTCACAGATGCCCGCCGCGCCAAGCGTATGCCCGGTAAGGTATTTGGTCGAGCTACAGGGCGTTGCGTCGCCAAATATAGCATGAATGACTTTCGCTTCGATTTGGTCGTTCAGGCGGGTTGCCGTGCCGTGCAGATTGATGTAGCCGATATCCTCAGGCCGGAGGCCGGCCTGCCGCAGGGCCATCTCAATCGCCCGGGCCGCGCCCTCGCCCTCTGGATGAGGCGCCGACATATGGTGCGCATCGGAAGATTCGCCGGCGCCCAGCAGCGCCACGCCGTCAGGCTCGCGCCCGATCAGCATCAGCGCCGCGCCTTCGCCAATGGTAATACCGTCACGCCGCTGACTGAAAGGCGCGCAGCGTTGCGATGAGAGAGACTCCAGGCTGTCAAAACCATTCAGCGGCATCCGGCTCAGCGTGTCCGCGCCGCCGACGATCGCCGCATCCGCCAGTCCGGCGTCAATCAGGCGCTGTCCGCTGATTAACGCCCGGGCGCTGGAAGAACAGGCGGTCGATAGCGTGTAGGCCGGCCCGTCCGCCCCGAGAAAGGCGGCCAGGAAACGGGAAGGGTCGCCAAGTTCCTGCTGTAGATAAAAGTAGCCGGGCAGATCGTGGCTGACGTAGCGATCGGCTTCGTCCAGACCGGAGGTGCTGGTTCCCATGATCACCGCAACGCGATCGGAACCAAAACGGGCGATCGCCTCATCCACCTGCGGCCGGATTTGCGCCAGCGCGGCCAGCAACAGTTGGTTATTACGGCTGTTATGCTCGGCCAGCGCATCAGGTATTGCCGGCAAATCCGCATCGACATTTCCGGTCCAGCACGCTTTTCCCTGCACCAGCCAGCCGTTGTCCGGCCGCATACCTGGCGCAGTGAGTCTGGCAAGGTTATCCGCCATCTGCTCCAGGTCGTTACCCAACGCATTGAGCGCCCCCACGGCGTTAATGTAGATCATGCTAGCCATCCAAATGTTGAATCACGATGTGATAACCAAACGCGAACTGTTGAACACCGATCGGCACCCGCTGGTTGTTGCGGGTCATATAACGAATTTCGGTAATCAGATTGCCGCGATTATCACGCAGTTGCCTGCTGTCGCCATTATCCCGCAGCGTCCAGCCGGCGGGAAGCTGCGGCCGCCAGGCGGCTATCGGCCAGTGGCTCAGCATAACATCGGCCAGCACCTGGCTGGCGGGCGGCATCTGCGGCAGTACGATGGACTGCTCGGTATGAATGCCCTGTGCGTCATAGGTGACCAGAAACAGACGGATGCCGATGGAAGACAGCCCGACCAGCGAGAGCTGCCGGTCATCCGCGTTCAGCATGACCAGCAGCGACTGCTGCTTGCCTTTAAACGTCCCGGTCAATAACTGTTGCTCATTGACCGCCGGGGCGATGCCCGGCGCGGGCAGCGTGACCTGCACCCCCGGCTTGAGCCATGCCCGCGGACGGTTATCGTCCTGATGCGTGCTGACACAGCCCATCAGTAACAGCGCACAGGCGAGCAGCATCCCGCGTCGTGGTAATTTCATTTTCGTTTTCCTTTCGAATCGGGCAACGCCAGCGGCGCCAGCAGGAAGGCGGTAAAAATACCGCTGCACAGTACAATACCAAAGCTGCTGATCGCCTGAGTGCCGCTGAACACCAGCATCCCCAGCGTCAACAGCGCGGTGCACATCGCCAGCGTGACCGCCAGCAGCGAGGTCATCGGCGTGCCGCGCGGATTACTGAAAAACAACGTGTAGTTAATGCCGATGCCTAATACCAGAACCAGGGCCAGCAATGAGAACAGATTCAGCGAATGACCGCTCAGCGCCAGCGCCGCCAGACCGCCGCCCAGCGACAGCGCCGAAGGCACCACGCTCAGCAGTCCGCGATGCAGCCCCATGCGAACCACGTAGCTCAGGGCAATCACCGCCAGCGCGGCGACCAACAGCCAGCTCAGCATCACGCGATAGAAACCGAACAGATCGTCAAAAGTGCTTTTCCGGTCGATCCACTCAACGCCGGGCAGTTGAGTGGCCAGTTGCGCCAATTCCGCGCTGTGCGTAACGCCGCTTACCGGCACCAGCGCCCCGCTTTCCCCTGCGGGCAGGGTCAGCCACAGCAGCCGCCAACCCTCGCTTATCGGGCTGTTCAGCCAGGTTTCCGGCGTCACCGGCATGGGCTGCGCGTTCGGACCGGCGACGTCCACCCCCGCCTCGCTAAGCCGCCCGACGACGGTTGGCGCCGCCGACGCGATAAGTTGCAGATCGCGTCGCTGCTGCGCCAAAGAAGAGAGCGGCAACAAACGGTAGGTTGTCAGCCATTTCCGTTGCTGCGCATCGCGCAGTTTCGGCGCCAGGTGTTCCAGCCGTTGTAACACCTGCTCGGCGCTGTCGCCGTGAACCACAAACCAGGTTTGATCGGCGCTCTGTCCGGTCAGCGCCGTTATCTGACGCTCCTGCCGCATTAACGTTTCCGGCAACGCCTGAAGCTGCGAAATGTCATCATTCACCTCCAACCGCAGCAGCCCAACCACCGAGACAACCAGCAGCGCCAGCGGCAATCCCCAGCGCACGGCGCGATTACGCCGCCAGGCGGCCAGCCAGCGCCCCATCAGCACCATGGCGGGAACAGGCCGCACCGGCAGGCCATTAACCAGAAAAGGATACCAGCACACCACCGTCAGACAGGATGCCGTCAGCCCGGTCGCCGCAAATACCGCCAGCTGTTGTAAGCCGGGGAACGGCGCCAGCACCATCATCAGATAGGCGATCGCCGCGGTTCCCAGCGCCAGCAGCAGCGCGGGAAGCACTTTTCTCAGGCTCTCAAGCGCGGAGACATTGCCGCCGTGCACCATACGCTCGGTCAGATAGTAGAGCGTATAGTCCGCCGAAATCCCGACAATGCTGATGCTCATCACCAGCGTCATCAGATGCAGCTCGCCAAACAGCAACAGCGTAAATACCGTACCGGCCAGCGCACCGATGCCGACCGACAGCGCGCACAGCAACAATGGCCGGGGGGAGCGAAAGACGGAAAAGATCAGCAGCAATACGCCCGCCACCGTCGCCACCCCCAGGGTCGACACATCCTGCTTCGCCTGCTGGCTGGCGTAGTTGCTGAACAGCACCGTACCGCGCGTTAACACCTGCGCCTCGGGGAACGAGGCTTTCAGCGTGGCCTCCAGCGCATTAAGTTTTTCGACCAGTTGCCGATTATGCGTCATATCAAACGACGCGCCGCTCAACTCGCCGTGCAGGAAATACCAGCTTCTGCCCTGCGCATCTTTGGTCGTCAACCAGCCCTGAGACAATCCCAACTGACTGGCGTTTTGTTGCAGCGCCAGCTGCGAACCGCGCACCAGCATCAGCGGATCGTGATTCAATTCCTGGCCGCTGACCCCGGCAAAGGCGGAATAAAGCTGCGCCAATACCCACTCCGCCTGTACATTTCCGCCGTTTTCCAGCCGCGCGCGCGTCGCGGAATCGACCAGCCCGTTGCGATGTTCAAACACAAACTTTCCCCACCGCTGTTGCTGTTCGGCGTCAATCGGGCCTTTCACATTTTGCAGATCGGGAAGCGATTGCAACTGTTTCAGCCACGCGTCGGCAACGGCGGGATCCGCCCGCTCGCCGGACGTTACCAGCCACACCATCTGCCGATCGAGGCGTTGCATAAAACCTTGCTGCAACGCCGGCGGGATCGCCCCCATCGATTGTTTCGGCAGCAGCGCCAGCACGCTGCTGTTGATCTGCGCCTTCGGCAGCAGCAACGCCAGCCCCGCAATCAGCATCACACAGCAGACTACCCACAACCGGGCCGCGCGGCGCACCCGCTTAGAAAACGAAACGCTGCTGCTCGTCATCACTTAACGTCCTGGGAGTGAGCCGCTGATTGCTCAGGGTAATTTGGGTCATATCGCCCTGTCGGTCATCCAGTTCAATACCCGCCAGAAATTCACCGCCGTTCAGCGTAATGGTGTTAAACAGCTTATCCAGCGGCGAGGTTTTCGGCGTCAACACCAGCCGCCATTGCCGTTCGCCAAGATCGGTAAAATCGATGGCGAAATTTTGCTCCAACACGCGGCGATCGGCCTGAAACAAGGCGCGCAGCAAATGATTGAACTGAAACATCTGCGGATTGTTTTCCGCGGTGACAATCTGCGGCGGCTGCCCGTTCATCACCTGAACCATGCGCTTATCGTCCAGCACCATCGTCAGCGGAAATGGCGCCGCCTGATGCCACCACAGCCCTTTGTCATGCGCGATTAACAGTTGCCCGCTGGATTTAAGCGGTTTCGCCATTCCCTTGATTTCCCGCAGTTGAGTAAAATCAGCCCGTACCACCGGCTGGCTGCTGAAACGCTGTTGTAAATCGTCCAGCGTCACCGCCTGCGCGATACCGCTAAATAGCATCAGTACGGCAAACCATATTTTCATCATGGCGTCACTCCAAGGCGCTCAAACAAAATGGGGGGAGAAACAAAACTCAGCTCGCGGCTATTTTCCTGTACCGCCACCTGAATCGTATAACCGGTGGTCATACGCTGGCCGCTTTCCACATCGAAAATCTGGTAGGCGATGCGCAAACGGTTTTCGACTTCGTCGATGGTGGCGCGCACCCGGATACGCTGCTCATAGGTCAGTGCGGCGCGATACTTAACGCGCGTATCCACCACCGGCCACACATAGCCAGACGCCTTCATCTCGCGGTAGCCATAGTTGAATTTACTGAGCAACGCCTCGCGGGCGACCTCGAAAAAGCGGAAATAGTTGCCATGCCAGACAACGCCCATGGGATCGCAGTCATGAAAGGAGACCGTCAGTTCCACCTCATGGCTTAAACGGGGATCGTTTAACACTGTTACTCCTTTTTCCCGGCGGCCTGATCCTCATGCGGCAGACGCCAGAAATCAAAAAAATTAAACCAGTCGAGGGGCGATTTCAGCGCATAGTGCGCCAGACGTTCGGCATAGCGATCGACCACCTGCTGTAATGCCTGCTGACGGGTGGCGCGCGGCAACACAATCGGGTCGGCGAACGACTCGCAATAGACGCGCAGCATCTTGCGTTCGCGGATCACAAACATCAACAGCACCGGACAACGCAGCGCCGCCGCCAGAATGAATGGCCCCTGGGGAAAGGGGGCGTCACGCCCGAGAAACCGGCTCCAGACAACGCGACGAACGCCGCCGCGCTGGCGGTTTACCGCCGTGCGGTCGCCAACGATCGCCACCCACTCGCCGGCTTCCAGCTTTTGTTGCAGCATCATCGCCGTATCCGGGCCGATATCGCTGACCGGGATGAGATTCACCCCGGCCTGCGGGGCGATCTCTTCCAGCACTTGCTTAAAACGCTGCGCGTTATCGGTAAAGACCAGCGCATTGATCACCAGTCCGCTCACCTGCTGCGCCAGCGCCCGGCAGACTTCAATATCACCAAGATGAGACGCCAGGATCAACTGCCCGCGCGGCCGCCCTTGTTCGATCACCTCCCGGGCGCCGGGAGCGAAATCAATATCGGTTCCCCAGTGTAATTCGCCCCGCCAGCTGGCGACTTTATCCAGCATCGACTGACCAAATCGCAGAAAATGACGATAACTGTTCAGCGGCAGCGGCAGCGAAATCCGATGCCGACGCGCGTAATCGATTATCTGGCGCAGCCACGCCTGAGAGGCTTTACGCTGCGAGCCGCCGGTAAGCCAGTAAAAGGCGATAACCGGCCACAGCAACAGCGTAAACACCCCGCGCCCCAGCCGTTGATAAACCGCCAGCATAAAGCGCATGCCGAGCAAGCCCTTGCGCTCTTCCACGCCTGACCAGTGCGCCTCACGGCGCTGCTTCAGCAACCAGGGAATGCGCGGCAACATGCCGAAAAACAGCCGGGTATGCATCCAGGAAATACGCAGGTTATCGCGCAGGGCATCGAAATGAGAAAGCCCGTTGTGCGGATAGACCACTTCGGTATCGATAAAACGGCTGGGCGTGCCGGCCCAGTAAAGCCGCACCATGATTTCCGTATCGAAATCCATGCGGCGGCCAACCGTATGCTGTGCGGTCAACGCCAGGGTGGCTTCAAGGGGATAAACCCGAAAGCCGCACATGCTGTCCTTCAGGGAAAACGACAGCGTTTCAATCCAGACCCAGACATGGGTGACATAGCGCCCATACAGGCGCGATTTCGGCACCGAGGCATCGTAAACCGGCCGGCCGGAAATCAGGCAATCAGGAAAGCGTTTGGCCTCCGCCAACAGGCGAGGCGCATCCTCAATCCGGTGCTGGCCGTCGGCATCCACCTGCAACCCATGGCTATACCCGGCTTGCGCCGCGGCCTCAAGGCCACAGATCACCGCCGCGCCTTTGCCGCTGTTTTGCGCCAGACGCACCAGCGTGACGCGTTGGTTTTCCCGCGCCAATTGCGCCAGTACCGTTTGCGTCGGCGCATCGCTTCCGTCATCGACAATAAAAATCGGCAGGCAAAGCGCAGCCAGACGCGCCATGACATCGCGCATCATGGCGCCGTGGTTATAGCAGGGGATCACCACACAGGGTGAAAACTCACCCTTTATCGACGCGTGTTTTATCGACATAGCTTAATTTTCCCGCTGCTGGCGATTCGCTCCGCCTCATCGTCCAGAATATGGTAGCTAAAGGTCAGCCATTGCTTGTCGGCATGCCAAACCAACACCAGACGCAGGATTTTACCGGGCAGAATCGGCTGCTGGAATTTAATGTTTTCGACCGACGAAAACCGCCAGCCCGGCGCCAACAGTTCCGCCGCGTAGCGCAGCGCCCAGTCCAACTGCGCCACCCCGGGCAACAGCGGCTGTCCGGGAAAGTGGCCTTTGAACCAGAACAGATCCTCCGTCGCCCGCAGGGTAAGCTCGGCCCGCTGTTCCGCGCACTGACGTGAAAGCTCAACGGGTAGCATGAAACAACGCCTGTATTTGCGGCCAGGCGCGCTTGCTCTGGCTATTGTGGGGAATAACATCGACGACGCGCCAGAAACGCGGCATCGCCAGCGGCTCCAGCCAGTTGTGCAGTTCATGCCGCCACTGACGCTTTAAACGCGGCAGATCGGCGGCCAAATCCGCTGACGTCAGTACCAGCACCACGCCGATACCGCTGCGCTCGGTACGCGTAATTTGTAAAGCAACCGCATCGGCAATTTCCGGCAGTTCAAGTAAACGCCGTTCGATCTCGCTGAGGGAAATACGTTTATCCTCTATTTTAACCACCCGATCGTGCCGGCCGCACAGTTGGAAGTTTCCCGCGTCGTCAAACGCCAGCTTGTCATCCAGCTTCTGCCCGGCCGGATGCGGGATCAGCGCCGAACGCGCCCACCAGTTATCCTGCTCGTCGGGCAACAACGATACGCCGGCGAAAAGCCGCCACGGCGTGTTTTCAGCCTTACGGGTTCGCCAGGCAAGCACGCCGGTTTCAGTGCTACCGTAAATTTCATCAACCGGCGTGGAAAACCAACTGATTGCCGCCTCGGCGTTTACCCAGGGCAAGGCGCCGCCGGCGGAAACAATCAACCGGCAGGTCGGCGCCTTAAGCGAACGGTCGATACGACGTAAAAAAGCCGGGCTGCTGATAAAAACATAACGCCGCTGCGGATCCCGGGCGGCGAGCTGTTCGGTATAAAGCACCGCCCGGCTGTCAAAACACAAACCCAGCGCCATCGGCAACCAGATACGAAACGTCAGGCCATACAAATGCTGATGGGTAACGGACGCGATAACGCAGCATTCTTGCAGCCGATCTCCCCAGCGTTGAGCCAGCCAGCGCGATTCTTCGTCCAGACAGCGCACCGGTTTCACCACTTGTCGCGGCTTGCCGGTAGAGCCGGAGGTAAACAGCACGATACAGGCATCGTCCGCTATTTCAGGCAGCGCGGCACCACCACATTGTTCGCTTGCGGTTACCGTAAGCACCGGACAGTTCAGATTGAGCGCCGCATCGGTCAGCAAGGCGTCAAACTCATCGGCCTGCTCTTGCAGAACAGACTGTCGGCAATGCCCGGGAACCACCGGAACTTTTCCCGCATGCAGCGCCGCCAATAGCCCGACGGTAAAAAAGTAACTGTCCTCAAAGCACAGCGCCCAGCGCAACTCGTTACGGCCAAGCAACTGCTGGCAAAGCGCGGCGACCTGCCGTTTTAACCTACCCAACGTGAACGCCTGCGCGCCATTGTCGGCGACAATTCGCTGCGGGTCATCATCGTCGTTCAGCCAGTTGCCGATAGCCCGGGGGGTCATGCAACTCATGCCTGTCTTCTCAGACGCTGGCGTACTATCCATTCGCCCCCCATCAACAGCCCCATCAGCAGGTAACCGATCATGCCATTCCATAACGTCCACCAATGAACATTGCCTGCCAGGCAGGTCAGTACGGCAACACCGCCGTTAAAAACGAAAAACAGACACCAGATTTGCGTGACGCGGCGCGTATAGGCGACCGCCCGCGGCGGGAGTTCCGGCTCCCGCAAACGAGCAAGGCGTTCCACCAGCGGCATTCCGCGATAAAGGGAACTGCCGAACAGCAGCAACATCACGGCATTTACCGCAACGGGATACCACAATAACCATTGCCCGTCGCTCAGCAACAAACTGGCGAGGCACAGCGCCGCACCCGCTGTCGCCAGCAGCAACCCGGTTCCCTTAAAAAGATTTTTATCGCCTCGCACGGTGGCGAAGCGCAAAAAAAACATCAGCGCCAGCGCTGCCGGCAGCCAGCGATGCTCCGGGTGAACAACGCTGAACCAGACCAGAAAAGGCCACGCCAGCGTCATCAGCCAGTTCAGGCTGTTTATCAGCGCGCGCATCCGTTGGTTCGCTCGTCAGCCTTCATTGATCAGGCTTTCCACCGCATCGGCAACGTCCTGCACGGTACGCACCGATTTAAAGGTTTCCGGCGAAATTTTGCGGCCAATGCGCTTTTGCAGATGAACAACCATATCCACCGCGTCAATACTGTCCAACTCAAGATCTTCATAAAGTCGGGACTCAGGCTTGATATCCTCCGCATCCAGCTCGAACAGCTTGACCAACAGATCGGTAATTTCCTGATAAATTTCGTTTTTATCCATTATTGACTCGTTATTTTATTATCAGGCACTCACTGCGCGCTGAGTGTTAATGAAAGCGGCCAGGGTGGCCACGGAAAAAAAGTGCTGACGCATCTCTTCGCTTTCAGAGGAAAGCACTACGCCATAGCGATTTTTTATCGCCAACCCCAGTTCAAGGGCGTCGATGGAATCCAGGCCGAGACCATCGCCAAACAGCGGCGCATCGGTCTCGATCTCATCGACGCTAACGTCTTCAAGATTCAGAGATTCAATAATCATCTCTTTAATTTCAATGAATGTATTTTCCATGCCTTTTCCCGAATAATTATAAATTTTCTGGTGTTAAAGATTGGTGTAAAAGGCGATTCAGACGGCGCGCGGCCAAAGGCAGCGCGTCTTTTTCTTCTGTCGCCATAAAAGTTTTATTACCGATCCGTTCGCGAACGCTGACGGTGAAAAAAGGTTTCTCCGGCGGAATTTGATACCAACGACTTTGTTTATCCAACATCTTCTGATTACAGCGAATGTGCACAATCCGCAAATCACAGCCACAACGCACGGCGATATTGGCGGCGCCACGCTGCAACACCATCGGCTCGCCATAACGCGTACGCGTGCCTTCGGGGAAAATAATGATCACATCCCCGGCGTCCAGTCTCTGCTGACAATCGGGAAGCAGCGTCGCGGACTGACTGTTAAGCAGGTAATTTGCCGAGCGAATGACGCCCCGAATAAAGAAATTATGCTGCAACTCGGCCTTAACCAGACAATCCACATCCGGCATCACCGAGGCCAGCAACACGTAGTCGATTAACGATGGGTGGTTGGCGACCACCAGACAGCCTCTATCGGCTTGCAAGCTTTCAACGCCTTCAATGCGATAATCCAAGACCCCCAGCGTCCGCAAAAGCCATAAAAAGAAACGGAAACTGACCGATATGCTGCGACGAGCCAGTCGACGACGGCGAGCGGCGTCGCGTTGAATCAGCAGCAGATTGAACCACACCAGCGACAGCAGTAAACCACCAAGCCCAAACAGCGCAAAACAGCAGCCGGTCATCGCCAGTCGCCATAAACGATTTAAACCTGATGATGCGCGTAATATTAATGAAGATTCAGACATCGCACCTATCCCATTGCCAGTTGAGCCGTTCGCCGCGAATATGAAACGCCGGTTGCCGGGCCAGAAACGCATGCAAAAAGCGCAGACTTTGCGGTAATTCCGGCTCTTCACGTTCCGCCACCGGCGTCGATCGACAGCTTATCTCTTCACCGCACCCCAACAGCACGGCAACGGCATAAGGATAACGAGGCATCCTGGCAGGAATGTGGCGATGATAAAACTCAGGGATCGCGCCGTCGAAATCCACCAGCAGCACGTTTTTGTAGCCCGCGGCCTGTAATGCGCTTACCTCGACCAACCCCTGCTGGAAAGAATCGATGCCGGCCGCCAGCGATGTCGATACCAGCGGCGCCGCGGCGGCAATGGTCAGGCTTCCTACCGCCGCATTGTGAACCGACATGGCAAAATCGGTAGGGGAAATATTTTCATTGCGTGATAACGCCTGCAAAATGCGCAGGTTGCGCTCCAGCTCACCGTGACGAGAGGTAAAAACAATCGCATCGGCCGCCTGACGACGCAGCAGCGCCAATCCACAATCCACGGCCAAACGGCTGCCGCTGTTTAAACGACGGGCCATCATCATCGGCAGTTGGCGACACTTCTCCAGCGGCCGATCGGCGTGTATTGCCGCCGGCCGCGTCGCCCAACGCAACCAGTCATCAATATTGCCAAGCCCCGGTGCGCTGGCCTGCCAGTCAAGGATTGAAAAAGCGAGTTTCATACTATTGTTCTTCTTTCGATGTTCCATAAACCAACTGGAAGCACATATGCCATACCGCCGCGGCTTTATTGTTTTTTACAGATCAGCAGCGTGTGACCAATACCAAGACCGTCAATTTGTTGCTCCACGCTAAACCCGGCTTCGCCCAACAGCGGCAAAAAGCGTCTGGCCGCATAAAAACGGCTGGTGCCGTTAGCCAGGCAGGTAAAGTAGAGCGAAGAAGCGTTAAGACTGAAAGCCCCGGCTTCCCACTGCTGGCGATCCCAGAAAATCTCCAGAATACAGACGCGTGCATCCGCTTTCATCGATCGGGCGATTTTGCCTAAAATAGCCACGATCTGTTCCTCGCTAAAACAATCGAGGAACTGGCTCATCCACCAAATATCCGCATCGCCCGGCAACGGGCTGTCTGAGAGCATATCCACAGCCACACCGCAAATACGATCGGATTTACCCGTATCTGCGATATTTGCTTGCGCCAGATCGATCTGTTCAGGCAGATCGAGAATAGTGACGTGAACATCACTATCGTAGTCGCAACAGCGTATTGCCCATTTCCCGGTATTTCCCCCCACATCATACAAATGCTTCGGTTTTTGCTGAAAAATATGCGGCAATGCGGCATCAAACGCGGCGTCGGAATAGAAATGATCGAAAGCGAACCAACTTTCTTTTACCTGCGGCGGCAACTGACTCAAAGCCGGGTAAATAGTCGGCCATTCACCAAAAACCTTTAATCCCGCAGGCTTACTTTTCGACAATGCTTCATCAAGATAAAACATCCCCTGATAACAAACGTCCTGGGTGAAATCCATATTGACGCGGGTCATGCGATCGTGAAGCAGATAGTGACCGATTTTAGACAGAAAATAATCATCGCCACGCTGTATGACAATATGACCGCTCAGCCCAACATCCAGCAGCAGCTCAACCGCGTAGCGGCTTAATGAAACGTTGTTGACGATATCGTCAAGGCCGGCGCCGTTATGGCCGCATTTATCCAGAAAAGCCAGAATGCCGTAATTGCGCAGGTTGATAGCCGCCTGAAATAGCATCGGTGCAAAAGCAATACGCTGAGCTTCAGTAATCGCGTCCAGCGCGCTGACGCTATCTTTGTCATATCCGTAAGACACGATGATTTCCCTTGCGGTGGCAAATATTACCGAGTAAAAAAGCCGAATAAGCGTATATTTATTCGGCTGTTATATTTTATTTAATCTGCTGTTCTGCAAGTTTTAATTGAATATCGCGATCCAGATTATTTATCCAGCTATTATAGTTACGATGGATTTTCCCCTCGCCCGCCAACAGGTTCTGGCTGCTAACGTAATTGATTGAATAACTGGTTGTTGAATAATTAATACGAATATTGGCGACATGACTACGCTGTATTAAACGCCCTTCAATCACGCCGGAATAAATCGGCGTCATTATCCATTTACGTTGCTGGCCGGCCGCAAGAATGGCTGTTTTTATTTGATCGTTGGTGTGTTGCCCGGCGATGGGTGTCGTCACATTCGCCACCGGGACGGTACGCGTCGCACAACCGGCCAATGCAGCAATACAAATCAAGCCCGCTAAAATAAGTTGTTTTTTCATCATATCCCTGTCAATAAATCAATACGTTAGCCGCTACCAAGCAAAACTTCCACATGGAAATAATGCACCATTCAAACTATTTTACACAAAATAAATATACGTTGACAAAAAAGCATCAAAAATACGCCGTTTACCCCGCCCGACTGAAGCCGGCGCAGCAAAGGTTTAGACAGGTTGAGCCTATGATACTTACAAAAAAATCCGCCTTGTGGATACCATCACCACAAGGCGGATTTGATCTTGACGAGCAGACGCGGTTTATTCCACCGTAACAGACTTGGCCAGATTGCGCGGCTGATCGACATCAGTGCCTTTGATCAGCGCGACATGGTAAGCCAGCAATTGCAGCGGCACCGTATAGAAAATCGGCGCGATGATTTCTTCAATGTGCGGCAACGGAATAATTTTCATATTTTCGCTACTGACGAATCCGGCATCTTGGTCGGCAAAGACATACAGCTCACCGCCGCGCGCGCGAACTTCTTCGATATTGGATTTCAGTTTTTCCAGCAGTTCATTGTTGGGCGCCACCACCACGACCGGCATATCCGCATCAATTAACGCCAGCGGGCCATGTTTCAATTCACCGGCGGCATAGGCTTCCGCATGAATATAGGAGATTTCTTTCAGCTTCAGCGCCCCTTCCATCGCGATCGGATACTGATCGCCACGGCCGAGGAACAACGCATGATGCTTGTCAGAGAACCCTTCCGCCAGCGACTCGATAAGCTTATCCTGCGACAGCATTTGTTCAATACGCGCCGGCAGCGCTTGCAGACCATGGACGATGTCATGCTCAACCTGCGCATCCATACCGCGCAGTCGGCCAATACGCGCCACCAGCATCAACAGCACGGTCAACTGGGTGGTAAACGCTTTGGTTGATGCAACGCCGATTTCAACGCCGGCTTTGGTCATCAGCGACAGATCGGACTCGCGCACCAGCGACGAACCCGCCACGTTGCATATCGCCAGCGACCCCAGATAGCCCAGCTCTTTGGACAAACGCAGCGCCGCCAGCGTATCCGCCGTTTCACCGGACTGAGACAAGGTAATCATCAGGCTATTCTGCCGCACCGCCGGTTTGCGATAACGGAACTCGGAGGCGATTTCCACATCACACGGGATCCCCGCCAACGCTTCAAACCAGTAGCGGGAAACCATACCCGAGTTGTAAGAGGTGCCGCAGGCGATGATCTGAACATGCTGCACTTGCGCCAGCAGTTCGTCCGCTTTCGGGCCTAATTCAGAGAGATTGACCTCACCGTGGCTGAAACGCCCTTCCAGCGTATTCTTGATGGCCATCGGTTGTTCATAGATCTCTTTCTGCATGTAATGACGGTAAGCGCCTTTATCACCGGCATCATAATTAACTTTTGATTCAATCTCTTCGCGTACGGCAAGGTTGCCCGTTTTATCAAAAATGCGAACGCTGCGGCGCTGAACTTCAGCTATATCGCCTTCTTCCAAAAACATGAACCGACGGGTAACCGGCAGCAACGCCAACTGGTCGGAAGCAATGAAGTTTTCCCCCACGCCGAGACCGATAACCAGCGGACTGCCCGAACGCGCGGCAACCAATACGCTTGGATCGCGACTATCCAGCACCACCATGCCATAGGCGCCGCGCAGTTGCGGAATAACCCGCTTGACCACCTCAAGCAGCGAACCGCCCTGTTTCTGTTCAAAATGAACCAGATGCGCCACCACTTCGGTGTCGGTTTCCGACACAAAGCGATAGCCGCGTTCGATCATCAGCTCGCGCAAAGGTTCGTGGTTTTCGATAATCCCGTTATGTACGATGATGATATTTTCAGAAATATGCGGATGCGCATTGGCCTCTGACGGTTCACCGTGCGTGGCCCAACGGGTATGGGCAATCCCGGTACCGCCATGCAGTTGGTGCTCTTCAGCGGCCTGAGCCAGAATCTGCACTTTACCCAGACGCCGCAGACGGGCGACCTGCCCTTCATTGTCCACCACCGCCAGACCGGCTGAGTCATAGCCGCGATACTCAAGACGGCGTAAACCTTCCAACAAAATTTCCGAAATATCACGTTGCGCAACAGCGCCTACAATTCCACACATCGATTGTATTCCTATAAAAGTGACATATTGTGTCACCTGGGATGTCTTAGACCTGATTGTTCCGGATTTTCCGGGTTCCCCGAGCCTTGTAGAGAGTTGGGGATTATTATGTTTTGCCCTGTGCTTTTTATGGCCGAACCATCAATGAAAACACAGCGCAAAACAGCCTCCGAGGTGACGAAGGCTGATAAATCCATTATTTCTTCTTCACCGGCCGCCGCCAGTCATCAATGTGCTGCTGCTTGACGCGGCTGATCACCAGTTGGTTTTCCGCCACATCGCGCGTGACGGTGGTGCCCGCGCCGATGGTCGCGCCGCTGGCAACCTTGACCGGCGCGATCAGCTGGGTATCCGACCCGACAAACACATCATCGCCAATCACCGTTTTATGCTTGTTGGCGCCGTCATAATTACAGGTGATGGTTCCCGCCCCAATATTAACACCGGCGCCGATATCGGCATCGCCCAAATAACTCAGATGACCGGCTTTTGAACCTTTACCCAGGCGGGCTTTTTTCAGTTCGACAAAGTTACCGACATGGGCGCCTTCCGCCAGCTCGGCGCCCGGACGCAAACGGGCGAACGGCCCGATGGTGCAGTGCGCTTCAAGCGTGGCGTTTTCCAGCACTGAGTATGGACTGATTTCACAATCATCACCAATCACGCTGTTTTTAATCACACAGCCCGCGCCGATTTTAACCCGATGGCCCAGCGTAACCTGACCTTCCACCACCACGTTGGCATCAATGGTAACATCGCGGCCGTGAAGCAATTCACCACGCAGATCAAAACGGGAGGGATCAAGCAACATTACGCCGGCCAGCAATAATCTTTCCGCCTGTTCATGCTGATAAACACGCTCCAGCGCCGACAGTTGCAGGCGATTATTCACCCCCTCCACTTCGCTCAGGCGATCGGGATGCACCGCGACGACGCGTCGGCCTTCTGCCGCCGCCATCGCAATAATATCGGTGATGTAATACTCGCCCTGCGCATTATCATTATTCAACTGGCTTAACCAGCGCTTCAAATCCTTACCGGCGGCCACCAGAATCCCGGTATTGATTTCATTAATCCGGCGCTGTTCGTCGCTGGCATCCTTGTGCTCAACGATCCCGACAATCGCCCCGTTTTCACGCACAATGCGTCCATAACCCGAGGGGTCGTCCAACTTTACCGTCAGCAAGCCAATTCCGCCCAGGGGCTTAGCCTGCAACAGGTTGCGTAGCGTTGTCGGTGAAATTAACGGCACATCGCCGTACAGCATCAGAATATCTTCATCATCGGCAAAAAACGGCGCCGCCTGCTGCATGGCATGCCCGGTTCCCAATTGCTCCGCCTGTAATACCCAGTTCAACGCCGGATCGGACAGTTCGCGCTTCAGCAGGTCGCCCCCGTGCCCGTAAACCAGATGGACATGCTGCGCGCCGATGGTCATCGCGGCGTCAATCACATGCTGAACCATCGGTTTACCCGCTAATGGGTGCAAAACTTTAGGAAGATCGGAATACATTCGGGTTCCTTTGCCTGCGGCAAGGATAACCACACTCATCGCGCTGTTCGTCATAAGCATCCTGACAAAAACTGATTGGCGGACAATCAAAAGGGGTGAAATAAGGTATAACCAGAGTGTACCGAAACTTATACTCAAATAAGATAGTTTTTCATGAGTTTTTTCTGAAAACAGAGCGAAGTTAAGCGCTTAATACATCCATAACATGACGACATCGCTATTCAGGCTTCCGGGGTTAATAGAAGTAAAAACGAATAATTTCGTTTCAATCACAGTCTCCGCCACTTTTCCTCGTGATGATAAAGGTGATCGGGTTAATGATTACGTTATCAAAAATAAACCGGCGAATTTAGTCAACCGTCTGCGAAAGCAGGTATAAAACAGCCAAAGGATCGATATGGTAAATGTAGTAGGTATTGATCATCTTGCCATTCGCGTGAGTGATTTGGCGCGTTCAAAATACTTTTATGATCACATCCTCGGCTTCCTGGGATTCGCTATCGAGTGGGAGTTCGATCGCGTAATCGGCTGGAACAATGGCGAAACCATGTTCTGGATTACCGAGGCTGATGCAAAAGGGCGTAAACACCCGCACCGTACGGGGGATGTGGGATATCATCATTACGCATTTGAGGTAGAAAAACGTGAGGATGTCGATGCGCTTTATACCTTTATTCAACAAAAAAACGTGACTATCGTGGATGCGCCAGCCGATTATCCCGACTACGGCGAGGGCTATTACGCGGTTTATTTTCTTGATCCGGACGGATTAAAGCTGGAGGTGATGTTTTTCCTGGAAAAACAGAAACGACGCGCATTGAAGACTGCGGCACAAAATCCTGATACATGAAAAAAGCCAGTCAGTATCAACTGGCTGGCTTCTGTTTATAACACGCTAATCGGTTACATCGCTTTTCTGGTCAGTTCGATAACGCGCAGCTTGGCAATCGCTTTCGTCAGCTCCGCGGAAGCCTGGGCATAATCCACGTCGCCATGCGAATTGCGGATATGATCTTCGGCTTTGCGTTTCGCTTCCAACGCGCGTGCTTCATCCAGATCCTGCCCGCGGATGGCGGTATCGGACAGTACGGTAACCATGTTCGGCTGCACCTCAAGGATGCCGCCCGACAGGTAGATATACTCCTCTTCACCGTGCTGTTTCACAATACGAACCATACCAGGCTTAATGGCAGTGAGCAGAGGGGCATGTCCCGGATAAATACCCAGTTCGCCTTCGCTCCCGGTCACCTGGATTTTCTGCACCAGACCGGAGAACATCGCCTGTTCCGCACTAACGACATCCAAATGGTAAGTCATAGCAGCCATATCACCCTCCTACAAGGCGTTACAGTTTCTTGGCTTTTTCCATTGCTTCTTCAATGGAGCCAACCATGTAGAACGCCTGCTCCGGCAGGTGGTCGTATTCGCCGTCCATAATACCTTTAAAGCCGCGAATGGTATCTTTCAGGGATACGTACTTGCCCGGAGAACCGGTGAACACTTCCGCCACGAAGAACGGCTGTGACAGGAAACGTTGGATCTTACGAGCGCGGGATACCACCAGCTTGTCTTCTTCAGACAGCTCGTCCATACCCAGGATCGCAATGATGTCTTTCAGTTCCTGATAACGTTGCAGAATGGACTGCACGCCACGCGCCACATCGTAGTGTTCCTGACCGACAACCAGCGGATCCAACTGACGGCTGGTGGAATCCAGCGGGTCAACGGCCGGGTAAATCCCCAGAGACGCGATCTGACGGCTCAGTACCACGGTGGCATCCAGGTGCGCAAAGGTGGTGGCGGGCGACGGGTCGGTCAAGTCATCCGCTGGCACGTAAACGGCCTGAACGGAGGTGATGGAGCCGGTTTTGGTGGACGTAATACGTTCCTGCAATACGCCCATTTCTTCCGCCAGCGTCGGCTGGTAGCCTACCGCAGAAGGCATACGGCCCAACAGTGCGGAGACTTCCGTACCGGCCAGGGTGTAACGATAAATGTTATCGACGAACAGCAGCACGTCGCGGCCTTCATCACGGAATTTTTCCGCCATGGTCAGACCGGTCAATGCCACGCGCAGACGGTTGCCCGGCGGCTCGTTCATCTGACCATAGACCAGCGATACTTTATCGATAACGTTGGATTCGGTCATTTCATGGTAGAAGTCGTTACCTTCGCGGGTACGTTCGCCTACACCGGCAAACACCGAGTAACCGGAGTGCTCGATGGCGATGTTACGGATCAACTCCATCATGTTTACCGTTTTACCTACGCCGGCGCCGCCGAACAGGCCGACTTTACCGCCCTTGGCAAACGGACACATCAGGTCGATAACCTTGATGCCGGTTTCCAGCAGTTCCTGCGAGTTGGACAGTTCTTCGTAGCTTGGCGCCGCGCGGTGAATCGCCCAACGCTCTTCTTCGCCGATGTCGCCTTTCATGTCGACCGGTTCGCCCAGTACGTTCATGATACGACCCAGCGTCGCTTTACCAACCGGTACTTCGATCGCATGTCCCAGGTTATTTACCTTCAACCCGCGACGCAGGCCGTCGGAAGACCCCATTGCGATACAGCGAACCACGCCGCCGCCTAACTGCTGCTGCACTTCCAGCACCAGTTTTTCAGCACCGTTCTCCACCTCAAGCGCATCGTACACTTTCGGTACGGCATCTTGCGGGAACTCGACGTCCACCACGGCGCCGATTACCTGGATAATCTTTCCAGTAGCCATCTTGAATCCTCTACGTAATTCGACAATACGTAATTCGTAAACCTGCTTTAAACCGCGGAGGCTCCCCCGACGATTTCGGTGAGTTCCTGAGTAATGCTGGCCTGACGAGCTTTGTTGTATACCAACTGCAACTCTTTGATCAGGCTGCCGCCGTTATCGGTCGCGGCTTTCATCGCCACCATTCGCGCGGCCTGCTCACTGGCCAGATTCTCTACGACGCCCTGATAAACCTGGGATTCCACGTAACGACGCAGCAGAGTATCCAGCAGCGACTTGGGATCGGGTTCATACAGGTAATCCCAGGATTTTTTCTTCAACTCACCGTCATCCGAAGGCGGCAACGGCAACAGCTGAACAACCAGCGGTTCCTGAGACATGGTATTGATGAACTTGTTGCTCACGATATACAGCTTGTCCAGGCGACCTTCGTCGTAGGCTTGCAGCATAACCTTCACCGGACCGATCAATTCCGACACGGAAGGGTTATCCCCCATGCCGGTGACCTGAGCAACAATGTTTCCGCCCACCGAACCGAAAAAAGAGACCGCTTTGGAGCCAATCAGCGCTAAATCGGTTTCAACGCCTTTGTCGCTCCAGGATTTCATCTCCGCCAGCAGTTTTTTGAACAGGTTGATGTTCAAACCACCACACAGGCCACGATCGGTAGACACCACCAAATACCCGACACGCTTAACGTCACGCTCTTCCAGGTACGGGTGTTTATATTCCAGATTTCCCAACGCAAGGTGACCAATCACATTGCGTATGGTTTTCGCATAAGGACGGCTGGCCGCCATACGATCCTGCGATTTACGCATTTTGGAAGCGGCGACCATTTCCATCGCTTTGGTGATCTTTTGCGTGTTTTGGACGCTTGCGATCTTACTACGTATCTCTTTTGCGCCGGCCATCTTTAGCTTCTCCTCAATGCCTTGCGGCCTGCTTTACAGCAGGCCACCGGCGTTACCAGGACTGGGTTGCCTTAAAGGTATCGAGGATGCCTTTGAACTTGCCCTCGATCTCATCGTTATAAGCGCCAGTCTGGTCGATTTGTTGCAGAAGTTCGCCATGCTCACGATCGGCATACGCCAGCAGCGACGCCTCAAAGCTGCCGACTTTCGCCAGTTCAACGTCTTCCAGATAACCGCGTTCCGCCGCATACAGAACCAGAGACTGTTGCGCAACCGACATCGGCGCATACTGTTTCTGCTTCAGCAGCTCGGTCACTTTCTGACCGTGGCTCAACTGCTTACGGGTTGCATCGTCAAGATCGGATGCAAACTGGGAAAACGCCGCCAGTTCACGGTACTGCGCCAGCGCGGTACGGATACCGCCGGACAGTTTTTTCATGATCTTGGTCTGAGCGGCGCCACCCACGCGGGATACGGAAATCCCCGGGTTAACCGCGGGACGGATGCCGGCGTTGAACAGGTTGGACTCCAGGAAGATCTGACCGTCGGTAATAGAAATTACGTTGGTCGGAACGAACGCGGAAACGTCGCCCGCCTGGGTTTCAATGATCGGCAGCGCGGTCAGGGAACCGGTTTTTCCTTTTACTTCACCCTTGGTGTAAGCCTCGACGTAGTCGGCGTTGACACGCGCGGCACGTTCCAGCAGACGGGAGTGGAGATAGAAAACATCGCCCGGATAAGCTTCACGACCTGGCGGACGACGAAGCAACAGAGAGATCTGACGATAAGCGACGGCCTGTTTGGACAGGTCATCATAAATAATCAGCGCATCTTCGCCGCGGTCGCGGAAATATTCGCCCATGGCGCATCCGGCGTACGGCGCCAGATATTGCAACGCGGCGGATTCAGACGCGGTAGCCACCACCACAATGGTGTTTTCCAGCGCGCCATGTTCTTCCAGCTTGCGCACCACGTTGGAAATGGTGGACGCTTTCTGCCCGATAGCGACATACACGCACTTGATGCCGGAATCACGCTGGTTGATGATGGCGTCGATAGCCAGCGCCGTTTTACCGGTCTGACGGTCGCCGATAATCAGCTCACGCTGGCCGCGGCCGATAGGGATCATGGCATCGACGGATTTATAGCCCGTCTGAACCGGCTGATCGACGGATTGACGCTCGATAACGCCGGGAGCGATCGCTTCAACCGCAGAGAAACCGTCGTGATCCAGCGGGCCTTTACCGTCAATCGGCGCACCCAGCGTGTTAACCACGCGCCCCAGCAGGCCGCGGCCAACCGGTACTTCAAGAATACGGCCGGTGCATTTGACTTTCATGCCCTCGGCCAGGTCCGCATACGGCCCCATCACCACCGCACCAACGGAGTCGCGCTCCAGGTTCAGTGCAATCGCATAACGGTTGCCCGGCAGGGAAATCATCTCCCCCTGCATCACGTCGGCCAGACCGTGAACGCGGATGATCCCGTCGCTGACGGAAACAATAGTACCTTCATTGTGAGCTTCGCTCACCACATTGAACTGAGCAATGCGCTGCTTGATCAGTTCGCTGATTTCGGTGGAATTCAGTTGCATGCTCCAGTCCCCTTAAGACTGCAAGACGTCTGCCAGACGTTCCAGACGACCGCGAATGCTGCCATCTATCACCATATCGCCTGCGCGTATCACCACGCCGGCCATGACAGACTTATCAATTTTGCAATTCAGCTTCACTTTGCGTGACAGACGTTGTTCCATCGCAGCGGCTATCTTCGATAATTGCTGCTCACTCAACGCACTGGCAGAAACAACCTCGACGTCAACCGTCGATTCCTGCGCTGCCCGCAGTTGAATAAATTGTTCCAGCACTTCGGGAAGCACCGGTAAACGTCCGTTCTCGGCCATCACCTTAATCAGGTTCTGACCGGCTTCATCAAGTTGATCGCCACAAACGGCAATAAACGTTTTAGCCAGTTCAATCGGCGCCATCGCACCGGAAAGCAACTCGCCAATCTGTTCGTTGCGCGTGACTTCAGACGTAAACGCCAACATGTTTTGCCAGCGTTCAACCGCCTGGTTCTCAACCGCAAAGTCAAAAGCTGCTTTGGCGTAGGGGCGAGCTACCGTGACAAATTCAGACATCAGCCCCTCCCTCCTTACAGTTCAGCGACCAGTTTATCAACGATGTCGCTGTTGGCAGCTTCATCCACGGAACGTTCAATAATTTTCTCGGCACCGGCGATAGCCAACATGGCGACTTGCTTACGCAACTCTTCACGCGCGCGTTTACGTTCGGCTTCAATTTCAGCCTGCGCCTGCGCCACAATTTTGTTACGTTCGGCTTCCGCTTCCACTTTCGCTTCATCCAGGATTTGAGCGCGGCGTTTGTTTGCCTGCTCAATGATGACCTGCGCGTCCGCTTTGGCTTTCTTCAGTTGATCTGTCGCATTGGCCTGCGCCAGGTTCAAATCTTTTTTGGCACGTTCGGCAGAAGCCAGACCGTCAGCAATTTCTTTCTGACGTTTCTCAATGGCAGCCATAATCGGCGGCCATACATACTTCATGCAGAACCAGACAAACAGGACGAACGCAATGGCCTGGCCGAGGATTGTTGCGTTAATATTCACAGCACAATGCCTCTTTCAAAGTTAAATAAGTTGATGTTTCAATCCCGGCGGAAAACATTTTCCGCTTAGGCCACCGCAAACATCACATACAGGCCCAGACCAACAGCAATCATCGGGATGGCGTCAACCAGGCCCATTACGATAAAGAACTGTGTACGCAGCAGAGGAATCAGGTCAGGCTGACGCGCAGCACCTTCCAAGAATTTACCACCCAGAATGCCGATACCGATCGCAGCACCGATTGCCGCCAAACCCATCATTAACGCGGCAGCCATGTACAGCAGATCCACACTCAGGTTTTCCATGACAGTCTCCAGTTTATTTCAGTTAAAACGTTATTGTGTTGAAAGAAAATCAATGCTCTTCAGATGCCATCGAGAGATAAACAACCGTCAGAACCATGAAAATAAAAGCCTGAAGCGTAATAATCAAAATGTGGAAAATGGCCCAGGGCACATTCAACAACCATTGCGACCACCACGGCAGCAAGCCGGCAATCAGGATGAAGATCAACTCACCCGCATACATGTTGCCAAACAGTCGCAAACCAAGAGAAACCGGCTTGGACAGCAGGCTGACACCTTCAAGAATCAGGTTGATAGGAATAAATACTGGATGATTGAACGGCTGCATGGTCAGTTCTTTAACGAAACCACCCACCCCTTTCATTTTGATGCTGTAGAACAGAACCAGGGCGAAGACCCCCAGCGCCATTGACAGCGTAATGTTGACATCGGCAGACGGCACCACGCGTAGAGCGGGCAGACCAAGAACATGTTCGCCGATGTAAGGCAGAAAATCGATTGGCAGCAGATCCATCAGGTTCATCAGGAACACCCAGACGAAAATGGTCAGCGCCAGCGGCGCGATCAGCTTGCTTTTGCCATGGAACATATCACGCACGTTGCTATCAACGAAGCCGACAATCAGTTCGACCGCCGTTTGCAATTTACCCGGCACACCGCTGGTCGCATTTTTGGCAACCCGGCGGAAGATCACCAGAAAGAGGATCCCAAGAGCGACAGAGAAAAACATCGAATCGATGTTGATCGACCAGAATCCCGTTCCCACCTGCAAATGCGTCAGGTGATGACCGATATACTCTTGCGGAGTAGAGATTTCTCCAGCAGCCATGATGTCTCTTACCCTTTTGTTGTTAATTACGGTAACGATTAATAACGGCCGGTGCCGCTATCTGCATAACCAGCACCGATAAATAAGTCAGGCCAAGCGGAAAAAAAGCCGCGTTGAATACGCCCAACGCCACCACCAACAATGCAATGGTGATCAATACCTTGAGTGCCTCACCGATGGCAAATGACCAGGCAACGCGTCCATCCGCGGGTTTGTCCGACTGACGACGCAAGGCAAACAGCACAAACAGGACATTCGGCAACCAAACCGCCAGCCCCCCGCCTAACGCGGAAGCTCCGGCTTCAACACTGCGAACAGCGAAAATAACGCTCAACAGGGCAAAAGCAGCAAACTGCAATAACAGCAGCTTCAAAGCCGTTTTTCCGCTGTAAAAGGATACAGGCATGGCGTTTGCTTTCTCCGTCCCTTCCAGAGGTATGCTGAATGACGTATAAAACTGCCTTTATACCGTTGAGTCAAGCAGCAAAAAACGAGCAAATTATACGGGTCATACCTGCGAATTCAATGGATAAGTAGCGAAAAGGTGAACAATTATTTAAATTTCTTTCCGGCGCTTCATTTTGGCTGGCAATCATAATCGCACCTATGCGGTGTAATTAATTTCTAAAGGCCTCTAATATGTGATACGCCTCACACAAACGATTCCTTAACATTTCATAATAGATCACGCTATTTTTTATCTTTGGCCAAGAAAGCTATTTATTCAATTTAAATTCAATAAGTTAAAAAGAAATAACCTAAAAACATCCGATAAACATCATTTCAACTATCTATTGACATTATTGATATTATTTTTTTACTTAACCAAAACAAAAATCCGCGAATTTTTGGCGTCCTGGAGTTATTTTCGCCAGTGACTATTAATCGTGAAAGTATATCCCTCATCCGAAAAATACCGCATATGTGAAATTTTGGTGATCGTTAATCGCCAAACGACCAAACCGCATGTCCGGAATGTGAATAACCGCCGGCGAAATAATTAGTTATAATTTTTTTGATAAAACGCAAAATTAATTTGGTTTAAGTACAATCAGATGGCGCTCGCCTTCCAATTCCGGCACCGATAAGCGGATCGCCTGCTCTAACTCAACGCCTTCAGGAAGCGTCTTCAGTTCATCCTCAGGCAACATGCCTTTCAGCGCATAAAAGCGCCCTGACGGTCTGGCGGGAAGATGATGACACCACATAACCATATCCTGTAGCGAAGCAAATGCCCGGCTGATAATACCGTCAAAGGGCGGTTCGGCAGGAAAGTCCTCAACCCGGCTTTGCACCGGGAAAATGTTTTCAAGCTGTAATTCGTGCTGCACCTGACGCAAAAAGCGAACGCGTTTTCCCAGGCTATCAAGCAAAGTAAAGTGCGCTGACGGACGGACGATCGCCAGCGGGATCCCCGGCAATCCGGGGCCGGTTCCGACATCGATAAAGCGTTGCCCCTGCAAATAAGGCTCGACTACGATACTGTCCATAATATGGCGGATAAGCATCTGCCGGGGCTCGCGAACCGACGTCAGATTATAGGCTTTATTCCACTTATTCAGCATTTCAACATACTGTATTAATAAGTCTTTTTGCCTGTTGGAAATCACAATGCTGGCAGTTTCCAGCAAATTATCAAGAGTGTGGCGCACAATAAGATTCCGGGAGTTATTTACGTTGATTCAGGCGCTGCGGCGCAGCAGGCCCTGCTTTTTCAACCAGACCAGCAAAATGGAGATCGCCGCGGGCGTAATACCGGAAATACGCGAAGCCTGACCGATTGAACCCGGTTTATGATCGTTCAGTTTGGCGATCACCTCATTGGACAAACCGTTAACCTGGCGGTAATCCAGATCGGCTGGCAAAAGCGTATTCTCGTTGCGCAGCTGCTTCTCGATTTCGTCCTGCTGACGGGCAATATAACCTTCGTATTTAACCTGAATTTCAACCTGCTCCGCGGCTTGTTGGTTCGTCAACGCCGGCGCAAATAACGGCAGGGCGGTCAGCAGGGCGTAATCCACCTCAGGACGGCGCAGCAGCTCCTCGCCGTTCGATTCGCGGGAAAGCGGCGTTTTCAACAAGGCATTGACCTGTTCCAACTGCTCCGACTGCGGGTGAACCCGGATATCGCGTAAACGCTGACGCTCTTTTTCTATGCTTTCCAGCTTCTCGTTAAAACAAGCCCAGCGATAATCATCGACCATCCCCAGTTCACGGCCGATTTCCGTCAGGCGTAGATCGGCGTTGTCTTCCCGCAGCATCAGGCGATATTCCGCCCGTGAAGTGAACATCCGGTAGGGTTCTTTGGTGCCCAACGTACAGAGATCGTCAACCAATACGCCCAAATAGGCCTGATCGCGGCGCGGCGCCCAACCTTCCTGATCGAAGGCCAGACGGGCCGCGTTTAAGCCGGCGAGCATCCCCTGCGCGGCGGCTTCTTCATAACCGGTGGTGCCGTTAATCTGGCCGGCAAAGAACAGACCGTGGATGAATTTGTTTTCCAGCGTGGTTTTCAGATCCCGCGGATCGAAGAAATCGTACTCGATGGCATAGCCCGGTCGAACAATACGGGCGTTTTCCATCCCAGTCATCGAACGGACGATCTGCCACTGCACGTCAAACGGCAGGCTGGTTGAAATGCCGTTGGGGTAGATTTCGTTGCTGGTTAACCCTTCCGGTTCCAGAAAGATCTGGTGCGAATTGCGATCGGCAAAGCGCATCACTTTATCTTCAATGGAAGGGCAATAACGCGGTCCGATCCCTTCGATGATCCCGGCATACATCGGGCTGCGATCCAGATTATTGCGGATCACCTCATGGGTTTTTTCGTTGGTATGAGTGATGTAGCACGGCATTTGCGCCGGATGCTGGCTGGCTTGTCCCAGGAATGAAAATACCGGCATGGGATTATCGCCATGCTGCTGAGCCAATACGCTGAAATCAATGGTTCTGGCATCGATACGCGGCGGCGTACCGGTTTTAAGGCGATTAACGCGCAGCGGCAACTCACGCAGACGCCGCGCCAGAGGAATGGAAGGGGGATCGCCAGCACGTCCGCCGCTATAATTATCCAGGCCGATGTGAATTTTTCCGTCAAGGAAAGTACCAACGGTCAACACCACCGCTTTAGCGCGGAATTTTAGCCCCATCTGGGTAACGGCGCCGACCACGCGATCGTTTTCAACGATAAGATCGTCGACTGCCTGTTGGAAGATCGTCAGGTTGGGTTGGTTTTCCAACGCGGTGCGCACCGCCTGCCGATAAAGCACGCGATCCGCCTGTGCCCGGGTTGCCCGCACCGCAGGACCTTTACTGATGTTTAGTATCCTAAACTGAATGCCTGCCTGATCGACGGCGCGAGCCATCAGTCCCCCCATGGCATCGATCTCTTTAACCAGATGGCCTTTTCCAATACCGCCGATCGCCGGGTTACAGGACATTTGTCCCAACGTATCGATATTGTGCGTCAGCAAAAGGGTTTGTCGTCCCATCCGCGCTGAAGCCATCGCGGCTTCCGTGCCGGCATGACCGCCGCCGATCACGATGACGTCAAAAGGATCTGGATAAAACATGGTACTGCTCCTCGCATGGTTGCGAATGAATAATTGCCAACGATCGTTACTTGCCCTGGGGTGGAGGATTCTACTCAACTTTACGCAAACGACCAAGCGCGTTGGATCGTCGTTAATTAAAGAAAGATCTTTTTATTTAAAGATCTCTTTATTAGATCTCTTATTAGGATCGTCAGTTTGTGTGGATAAGTGATTATTCATATTAAGGATCAAGATATTAGTGAAGATCATTAGCTGTGAATGATCGGTGATCCCGCATCGTATAAGCTGGGATCTTAATGCCTGGTTATGCACAGGACAAAAAACAACCAGCGGTTGTTATTGGGATAACTACCGCTTTTACACCGTAATAAAGCCTACTTATCCACATTCAACTGCTGAATATTTCGTCTTATTTGAGTAAATAAGTCCAGGATCCTAACCATTCCTCTGCGGGATCTTCCGGAATTTCGTGCTCGGTGATATCGATCTGTAGAATGTCGCCGATCCTTTTGGCGCCCAGTTGGCTCAATACACGATCCGCGGTGAGGATCGCACCGCAAAAGGTGTCGTACTCTTTACTGCCAATGCCGATCGCGCCAAAACGCACCTGGGAAAGATCGGGTTTACGTTCTTCAAGCTGTTCGAACAACGGTTGCAGGTTTTCCGGCAGTTCGCCGGCGCCGTGGGTTGATGTGACCACCAGCCATAAACCGCTGTTCGGTAACTCATCCAGTTCGGGGCCGTGCAACATCTCGGTGGAGAAGTTTTCCTTTTCCAGCAGTTCGGCTAAATGTTCCGCAACGTATTCCGCGCTGCCCAAGGTACTGCCGCTGATTAGCGTAATGTCTGCCATACACGATCCCACCTGATATAAGACGGAACATTGTACGCTGTGATCAGGCTGGGATCTACCTGTGGATAATAGGGGTATAAGGAAAAGGCGCTAGGGGGCGATCGTCCGCATGATGGGGTTTTGCAGCGAGATCAACGTTTCCGTGGACTGAATTTCATCAATCGTTTGGATCTTGTTGATAAGTACATGTTGCAGGGCGTCGATCGAGCGGCACATGACCTTAATGAAGATGCTGTAATGGCCGGTGGTGTAATACGCTTCCACCACCTCTTCCAGGTTGTTCAGTTTTTCCAATGCGGACGGATAGTCTTTGGCGCTTTTCAAAATGATGCCGATAAAGCAGCAAACGTCATACCCCAGCTGTTTCGGACTCACGTCCAGACGGGTGCCGATGATGATCCCCGCCTGTTTCATTTTTTCCACCCGGACATGGATGGTTCCCGGGCTGACGGCAAATTGCTTCGCCAGTTCGGCGTAGGGGGTGCGGGCATTTCCCATCAACGCGGTAAGGATGCCGCGATCGAGATTATCAATCTGATAAATTTCTGTCACTTTTAGCCCCTTAAATTACCGAATTTTCATTTTATACCGCTATAAAATGATGGATTAAAGTCATAAAGGCAATTTATCCATAAGATTATTGAATACTCGTACCTTTCGTTGCTTAATTGGCAACTAAAGCGATTGATGAGAAAGCGGCAATGAAAAAACAATACATCCAAAAACAACAACAGATCAGTTTCGTTAAATCTTTTTTCTCTGATCAACTGGAACAACTGCTGGGGTTGATTGAAGTTCAGGCGCCGATCCTCAGTCGCATTGGCGATGGTACGCAGGACAACCTCTCCGGTACGGAAAAAGCGGTGCAGGTTAAGGTTAAAGCGTTGCCGGACGCTTGCTTTGAAGTGGTGCATTCGCTGGCGAAATGGAAGCGTAAAACGTTGGGCGCCTACGATTTCAGTAGCGGTGAAGGGATATATACCCATATGAAGGCGCTGCGCCCTGACGAAGATCGCCTTAGCCCGATTCACTCCGTCTATGTGGATCAGTGGGACTGGGAACGCGTAATGGGAGAGGGGGAACGCCATGTCGGCTACCTGAAATCAACGGTGACGCGTATCTATCAGGGGATTAAAGCGACCGAAGCCGCCGTTCATCAGGCTTTTGGCATCAAACCTTTCCTGCCGGAACAGATTCAGTTTGTGCATACTGAAACCTTGTTGGAGCGCTATCCCGATCTGGATGCCAAAGGGCGCGAACGTGCTATCGCCAAAGAGCTGGGCGCGGTGTTTTTGATCGGTATCGGCGGTAAATTATCCAGCGGGCAATCTCATGATGTTCGCGCGCCGGATTATGATGACTGGACGACGCCGGGAGAGCAGGGGTTGGCCGGATTGAATGGCGATATTGTCGTGTGGAACCCGATACTGAATGATGCTTTCGAAATCTCCTCAATGGGAATACGTGTGGATGCGGTTGCGCTGAAACGCCAGCTTTCGCTGACTCAGGATGAAGAGCGGCTGAAACTGGACTGGCACCAGTCGCTGCTAAGTGGCGAAATGCCGCAAACCATCGGCGGCGGTATTGGTCAGTCGCGGTTGGTGATGCTGTTGTTGCAATTGCCGCACATCGGTCAGGTTCAGTGCGGTGTTTGGCCAATGGCGGTTCGTGAATCCGTACCCGGTCTGCTTTAAGCGTCAGCCCTGCTGCCAGCGCCGCATCAGGCGGCTTTTTAACCCGGTGTCGAAGCGCCAGATATGGTCGAAAATACGCATGATGCCTGGTTTGCCATGATCGGACATCGCTACGGCATGAAACCGGTGCTGTAGCTGTTTCTGACGCTGTTTGACTTTACCGATCAGGTCGTCCGGCAGGCGTTGGGCAATAAAATCTGAAATGACCACGGCATCGGCATCATGCCAAAGTTGGTCGTCCATTTTATCCAGCAACGCGGATAAACAGGCGCTCAGATCGGTTCCACCGCGAAAGGCCTGGCTGAGAAAGCGTACGGCCTGTTCGAGTCCGTCAGCGGTGGTCAGTTCATATCTCACGATGCCGGTTGAAAAAAGCATGATGTAACAACGGCGGTTGTCCGCCAGGGCGATACGTAATAGCGCCAGACAGAAAGCCTTGGCGCAGCGTTCGTTGAATCCACCCATTGATCCGGAAGTATCCACGCAGACGATAAACGGCCCGCGCGGCTGCTGCTCATTCTGTTGGTGGATCACCGGCCGCTCGGCGGTTTTTTCACGCCAGTTTTCCCCTTGCAAGCGATAAGTCAGCAGACGATGTTCCAACAGCCGGCGATAGAACTCATATTCCAGCTCGCTTAGGCTCATCGCCGCCAGCTCAGCCGGTAATAACCGCAGGATATCGTCGCTCTGGTGAATCCCGCTGACTTGTTCAGGAACGGTTGCGGGTTCGCGAACCATCACGCGGAACGTTTCTTTCGGCGCATCCTGACTGAGGATGGATTTTGTTTCGCGGCTGCGTCCTAACCGTTCGGCCAGGCGTTGCAGTGCTGGTTGTCGTTGCAGGAAAGCGCCGAAGTCCAGCAGGATTTTTGGGTCGGTGTGAATCCGCTGCCCCGCGCTGAGATCCCACAAGCGCCCCGCCGCATGTTCGTTTTCAGCCAGAATCGGCTCCAGTTTGCCGCTCAGCGTCAGACGCTGCTGTAATTCATCCAGCAGGATCTCGCGCTCCTGTTCCATTACCTGATGGTGCAGGGAAACGGTTTGCAGCGTCAGGCTCAACCGCCAGCGTTGTAGAAACAGGGCGTGTAATCCGCTGCTGATTTTTTGCCCTAACGTGTATTCCGGCTGGTGTATCAGCCGATCGGCCTGCGTCAGAAAGGGCGATTCAACTGTGCTTAGCATGTTCATGATTCGTGGCAGGCGAGTCTGAAACGCCTGATTGTCCACCGCCTGAGCCCGTTGATAGCAGGAGAATTCCGTTTCCAGCTCCGGCGGCGCCGGTGTATTGCGCAGACGCTGTTTTAAGGTGGCCTTCCAGTCGGAAAGGTCGTTGAGCAGCGCTGATTTGAGGTTGGGATATTTTTCAAAGAAAGTCGCCAACTGCGGTGTCGCCAGCAGCGTTACCACCAGATCGTCCAGTAGTTCGTTTTCGTCTATCGACAGCAGTATTTCCAGCGATTCCAAGGTGAGCATCGGCGCTTAATCCTGCTCTGATAGCTGAATCTGTTCGGCAACCCGTTGCAGACTGGCTTCAATTTTTGCCAGCCATTCTGTGGGAACGAACAGACAAGGCTGATGTTGACTGAATAATCGCCGTTGTTCATTTAACTGAATTTTCAGCTTTTCATATTCATCCAGAAGTTCGGCCGGTAGTGCGCCGTCGCGTTTTTCAGGCAGAGAAAGAATGGAAGATTGCAGGCTGATGTCCCGGATGGTCAGGTGGTGGCGATCGTCCACCAGCAGATCCAGACGCTGGGTAAAACCGATGCCGTTCAGTTTTCCCCGTATTTCGCCGCCTTTCTGTAGCCAGTTTTGCAGCGCGTTTTTATCGATAGTCAGATGCGTGACTTCAATGTCGTTAAGGATTAACGGACGTTGCAATACCAGGTTGAGCGAATCCGCCGTTAGCGATTCAGGCAAGGAATAATGGAATTTTCGGCCTAAAAAAGTTGTCTGTTTTTCCACGCAAAGCGCCTGCGACTCGCTCTGTCGTATCTGATATTGTTGGCGCTTCAGGTTGACCTGTTGTAGACGGAACAGCAAATTCTGCTGCTGGTAGGCCTGCTCCGTAACCAGCTGTTCAAGCTGCTGTTCTATCAGTGTTAGTGTGTCTCTGTCGTACCAGAGACAGTCTTTCAGCAGAATGATATCCACCGGGGTGATGCTGTCCCGTCCGCTGAAAAAAGCACAGGCCTGAAGTAAACGCAGGGCTTTTTTCCAGCGCCGGTCGGACACATAAGGAGATTGCTCCAGGGTGTCCAGGCGCTGACGAAGTTGATAGATCAATTCAAAACCGTTTTCCGGCAACGCGACGTGGTCAATATCCTTTTGCCACTGTTGATATTCTTCATCACTGACGCTGACTGAAGGGCTGACCGGGTTGTCGCGTTCGCTGCCGTTATTCGCCAGCAAGGCGCGGAAATTCTGTTTTTCCTGTACCCGATCCAGCCACAGACGAATGAGCATCCGGTCATACAGCGCTTCCAGACTGCCGTCGGCTTCAGGCAACTCATTGGACGCGGTGACCAGAAGACGCATAGGGATGGCGTCCTCGCTATTGCCGTTGCGGAAACGACGTTCGTTAATCGCCGTCAGTAACGTGTTTAAAATGGCGGGGCCGGCTTTCCAGATTTCATCCAGAAAGACAATCTCGGCTTCCGGCAGATAACCCTCGGTTAATCGCTGATAGCGACCTTCATCCTTTAATGCCTGAATAGACAAAGGGCCGAAGACTTCTTCGGGGGTGGAAAAGCGCGTCATCAGGTATTCAAAAGCCTTCGCCTGACGAAAAGCGAATTTAAGACGCCGGGCAATCATGCTTTTGGCAATGCCCGGCGGACCCAGCAGAAAAACGCTCTCTCCACTTAATGCCGCCAGCAAACACAAGCGGATGGCATGTTGTCGTTCATACAGTCCGTGTTCAAGCGCATTACTGAGGCGCGAAATTCTGTCAGCCAACGCGGCGGATTGAAGCATAATTAATCAATCATTCCCATGGTTTCATTTGCAGCAGAAGCGGTATCTTCAAAAGGACGCTTTTCAGCAGAATAATTAGTGTAAAAATAAACGGCAGATCACATATTTTTATTAGTTGATTATTGGCATTTCTGATGCGGTTAATCAATAAACCACCTTTTACAGGATGTTTCATATCCGATATAAAAATGGGCTTTTTCCCTGATTTGTCATACTGTGCGCTTTTGGGCGAATCGCCGGGGAAAACGGCGATTCGCTAACGGATTGATAATAGAAGATAAGTTCTATGAGTTCAGAGCATAAACGTTCGCTTTCGGCCGTTACGCTGGCAGCGATAGGGGTGGTTTACGGGGATATAGGAACCAGCCCGCTGTATACGCTAAGAGAGTGTTTGTCCGGGCAGTTTGGTTTTGGCGTTACGCCTGACTCGGTATTTGGCTTCCTCTCGTTGATCTTTTGGTTATTAATTATTGTGGTCTCGTTTAAATACCTGACCTATGTCATGCGAGCCGACAACGCCGGAGAAGGCGGCATACTTACGCTTATGTCGCTGGCCGGGCGCAATACCTCTGACCGGATGACCTCGGTGTTGGTCATCTTGGGGCTGATTGGCGGCAGTTTCTTTTACGGCGAAGTCGTCATTACGCCAGCCATATCGGTGATGTCGGCGATGGAAGGGATGGAGATCGCCACGCCGTCGATGGATAGCTACATTGTTCCCCTGTCCATCGTTGTTCTGACGTTGCTGTTTATGATCCAAAAACGCGGTACCGGCAGCGTGGGGAAATTATTTGCGCCGGTCATGTTGATCTGGTTTCTTACGCTTGGCGCTCTGGGCGCGCGCAGCATTATTGAAAACCCCCAGGTGTTGCAGGCGCTGAACCCGATGTGGGCGGTGCATTTCTTCGTCGAATACAAAATGGTGTCTTTCTTCGCGCTGGGGGCGGTGGTTCTGGCTATCACCGGTGTGGAGGCGCTGTATGCGGATATGGGACATTTCGGCAAATTTCCTATTCGTCTTGCCTGGTTTACCGTCGTGCTTCCGTCGCTGGCGCTGAATTACTTTGGTCAGGGCGCGTTGCTGCTGAAAAACCCGGAAGCGATTAAAAATCCCTTCTTTCTGCTGGCGCCCCAGTGGGCGCTGATTCCGCTATTGCTATTGGCGACGCTGGCGACGATCATCGCTTCACAGGCGGTGATTTCAGGCGTGTTTTCCCTGACGCGGCAGGCCGTTCGTCTGGGGTATCTGCCGCCGATGCGCATTGTGCATACCTCTGATATGGAGTCCGGGCAGATCTATATCCCGGCGATTAACTGGCTGTTATATATCGCCGTGGTGATAGTCATCGTCAGTTTCGAGCACTCCAGCAACCTGGCCGCGGCATACGGCATCGCGGTGACCGGCACGATGGTATTGACCAGTATTCTGTTTTGCACGGTGGCGATAAAGAACTGGCACTGGCATCGCTATCTGGTGTGGATATTACTCATCGGCCTGCTGTTGATTGATGTTCCGATGTTCCTGGCCAACGTGGTGAAAATCTTGTCCGGCGGCTGGCTGCCGCTGGCATTGGGCGTGGTGATGTTTATTATCATGACCACCTGGAAAAGCGAGCGTTTCCGGCTGTTACGCCGTTTGCATGAACATGGTAATTCACTGGATGCGATGATTGCGTCGCTGGAGAAATCCCCGCCGCTAAGGGTGCCGGGCACGGCGGTTTACCTGTCGCGCGCGACGCATGTTATCCCGTTTGCTTTATTGCACAACCTGAAACATAACAAGATATTGCATGAACGGGTGGTGCTGTTGACCATGCGAACTGAAGATGCGCCTTACGTACTCAATGCCCGCCGGGTGACGGTTGAACAACTCTCGCCGACGTTCTGGCGGGTGATCGCCAACTATGGCTGGCGTGAAACGCCCAATGTGGAAGAGGTGTTTCACCGCTGCTGGCAGGATGGATTAACCTGTCAGATGCTGGAAACCTCGTTTTTTATGTCCAATGAATCGCTGACGATGGGGAAACGTCCCTGGTATCTGCGTATCCGCGGCAAGCTGTTTATGGTGCTCAGCCGTAATGCCCTACGGGCCGCCGATCAGTTTGAAATTCCGCCCAACCGGCTGATTGAACTCGGTATTCAGGTGGAGATTTAATACGCGCAAGGGTCGGTTAGACCGGCTCTTACCAACTGACGGATGCTATCAATCCTCCCGCGGGCCGGTTGGCGAGATTGACCTGCATACCGTGCAATCGGGCGATATTGTTCACAATGGACAGCCCTAAACCGCTGCCGGATTTTTCCTGTCCCGGGGGACGGAAAAAGCGCTCGCCGACCCGCGGCAATATGTCGTTGCTTATGCCCGGCCCGTCGTCGGCGATCTGGATGTTTCGCTCGGTGAGCGTCAGTGTTACCGTTCCGCCCTCACGGCTGTAGCGAATGGCGTTATCAAGCAGATTGCGGATCAGCAGCGTCAGCAGCAACGGGTGTCCCTGCCGGACAACGGGATCGTTTGGTACATTCAGCATCAGTTCAATACCTGCCGCCTGCGCTTTATGATAATGGTCGATAACCATTTGTCGCAGCAGCGTCTGCAACTCAACGGGTTGTTGACCGTCGACGAATGATTCTGAATCCAGTCGGGACAGCGTTAACAACTGATCCACCAGCCGGGCGGCGCGATCGATTCCCTCATCCAGATTATTCAGGGCATGGCGGCGCACCGGCTCGTCGTCATGCGCCAACTGCGCCAATTCAGTCTGTACCTTCAGCGCCGCCAGCGGACTGCGCAACTCATGCGCCGCATCCGCGGTAAATCGACGTTCGCGCACCAGCATGTCGCTGATGCGGGCAAACAGATCGTTCAGTTCACTCACCAAAGGGCGAACTTCCTGGGGAATATTGTGGATATCCAATGGCGTATCATCTTCCGGCGGGCGTTGGCGCAACTGCGTGGTAATACGTTTGAGCGGCGACAATTCACGAGAAATCATCCAGAACATTAAAATCAGCATCGCCGGCAGGGCGAACAGCCAGGGCATGAGGTTGGTCTGTACAATATCCAGCACCATATCCTGGCGGTATTCCCATTCCTGACCGACCACGACGACATAGCGATTATCCGCCGTCGCCAGCCACACCAAGCGCCACCGGTCGTTGTCGTCGCGCAGTCTGCCGTCGGTAAAACCGTTTTGCGAATAGTTGAAGATAAAATCTTTACCGTTCTCACCGTCATTCAGCACCATCTGTCCGCTACGGGTGAAAATGGCAAACGCCAGCGCGTCTTCTTCCTGATTGCCCCGGCGGTCGCGAACCCAACTTTTGGTTTGCGGCAATGATGCGGACGCCGGGTTTATCTCCTCCGGGTTCATGGTGGCGAGCCGCTTGGCGAATAACATCTGCTGGGTATCAAATAATTCATTAATATTATGACGGGTTTGATACCACGACAGGAACCCGGCGCTTCCCCAGCAAATCAGCGTCAGCAGAATAAAGCCGGCAATCAGGCGCAAGCGCAGGCTGAGATGCGTCATTGCGCTTCTCCCAATATATAGCCGACGCCATGTACGGTGCGGATAAAGTTGCTGCCCAGTTTTTTACGCAGGTGGTGAATGTGGACTTCCACGGCGTTGCTCGAAACATCATCGTCCCAGCTATAGAGCTTTTCTTCCAACTGAGAACGCGTCAGCACGCGGGCGGGATTCATCAAAAACAGCTCCAGCAGCGCCAGCTCACGGGATTTAAGCATCAGTGGCTCATTGTTGAACGTAACGGTACGGGAACCCGGTTCCAGCGATACGGCGCCGTGGGTGAGCGTCGGCTGTAATTGACCATGCCGGCGGCGGATTAACGCTTGCAGGCGGGCGGCGACCTCCGCCAGCGCAAAAGGTTTGCACAGATAGTCATCCGCGCCGAGCTGCAAGCCTTCAACCCGTTGTTCCAGCGCATCCCGCGCGGTAAGGATCAATACGGGCTCGTCATGTCCCGCTTGACGCCAGTGACGCAGGATTTCCAGCCCGTCCATTTCCGGCAGACCGAGATCGAGAACCACGGCGTCGTAGGGGGCGGCATCCAACGCGGCTAACCCTTCTTTGCCCTGCGTAAACCAGTCAACATTAAAACCGAGCTTAATCAGCCCGGCTTTCAGGCCATCGCCGATCAAGCGGTCATCTTCTATTAGCAATATTCTCATACCGTCCACCAGGTTGCTTATCGCGATGTTATACGGTTTAACGCACGGCGCTGGCAACCAGAAAACCGTCAAACGCGGAGCGCTTCGCAGTATTTATTAAAGATAAGGAAATCTGACCTATCCTTAAGATCCTGTTAAGAACATTTTGTTTTACTTTGCGCGTAAAACAAATCACGCGCAGTTTTGCTGCGCGGCAAATCGAAAGAAACTAAGGAAACCAAGCTATGAAAAAAACAGCTGCTGTATTCGCTATCGCCGCACTGTGTGCCGCACCGGTTTTCGCCGCACAAACCGGCGGGTTTGTCGATCCTAAAGCGCCTGCCGCTCATAGCCAGAATGCCGCTGGCGGATTTATCGGCCCTCAGGGGAGCGTAACGACGGTTGCGAAAGCCAAAGAGATGAAAGACGACAGTTGGGTTATCCTGCAAGGCACCATCGAACAGCGCATCGGGGGCGAAGACTATCTGTTCCGCGACGAGTCAGGCACCATCACGGTTGAAATCGATGATAAATACTGGAACGGGCAGACCATTACCCCTCAGGATAAGGTTGAACTGCAAGGGGAACTGGATAAAGGGTTCAGTTCGGCCGAGTTGGATGTCAAACAGGTGAGAAAAATCCAGTAGTAACATCATACTATTAGCCGATGGGCGGATAATACGCCGCCCTTTTGTCCAACATTGATTAATCCAGCTAATGGGTGGATACAAGACGAATACGTTTTTTCAAATCCACTTTTTGTCTTCGCGCCATCTTTTCAGCGTTCATCAACAGCTCTCTTCCCAAAGCGCCCGTTTTTTCCCGCGCGCGAGCGAAACGTTTCGATAACGATCACATTTTCGTTACGTCCTCTTTGCCTTTCTAACTTATCTTTTTCTAATATGACCATCAGCGAAACGTTTCGCTGATGGGATAAAAAGATGAAAAAAGCGGTATTACTGAACTCTGAGGTTTCTGCTGTTATTTCCCGTTTGGGGCATACCGACCAGGTAGTGATTTGTGATGCAGGGTTGCCTATTCCTGACACCACGACCCGAATCGATCTGGCATTAACGCATAACGTTCCAGGATTTTTGCAGGTTGTGGATGCGGTAATCAGTGAGATGCAGGTAGAGGCCGCCATTCTGGCGGAAGAGATCGTCGAAAAAAATCCAACACTCCATGACGCATTACTTGATCAATTAAAACAACTTGAGCGACACCAGGGAAACTCAATTGAATTGCATTATATCAGCCATGAAGTTTTTAAAACCCAAAGCGGGAAAAGCCGGGCCATCATTCGCAGTGGAGAATGTTCCCCGTATGCCAATGTCATCCTTTGTGCTGGCGTAACGTTCTGAGGCATCAATGCAACCTTTACTGCAACTGCAAGGAATTAATAAGGCTTTCCCCGGCGTTAAGGCGCTTTCCGGCGCTGCATTAAATGTTTACCCGGGAAGAGTGATGGCGCTGGTGGGCGAGAATGGCGCCGGTAAATCCACCATGATGAAAGTGCTGACCGGTATCTACGACAAAGATTCCGGCAGCGTGCATTTCCTGGGAAAAGAAGTGGAGTTTAACGGCCCTAAAGCCTCACAGGAGGCGGGGATTGGCATTATTCATCAGGAACTTAACCTTATCCCCCAACTCACCATCGCCGAGAATATTTTCCTGGGACGGGAATTCACCAATCGCTTTGGCCGCATTGACTGGAAGAAGATGTACACGGAGGCCGACAAACTGCTGAAGCGCCTGAATCTGCGCTATGACAGTCGCCGCATGGTGGGCGAATTGTCGATTGGCGATCAGCAGATGGTGGAGATTGCCAAAGTTCTGAGCTTTGAATCGAAAGTCATCATTATGGATGAGCCCACCGATGCGCTGACGGACACGGAAACCGCGTCGCTATTCAGCGTGATCAAAGAACTGCGGGCCCAGGGGCGCGGCATTGTTTACATTTCTCACCGTCTGAAAGAAATTTTTGAAATATGCGACGACGTCACCGTGTTCCGTGACGGCCAGTTCATCGGCGAACGCTCGGTCAGCGAGTTGCAGGAAGATCGGCTTATTGAAATGATGGTGGGCCGTAAGCTTGAAGAGCAGTATCCGCGACTGAATCAAACGCCGGGAGACGTCCGTCTGCTGGTGAAAAATCTTTCCGGGCCGGGGGTCGACGCCGTTAGCTTTATCGTTCGCAAAGGGGAAATTCTTGGTGTGGCGGGGTTAATGGGGGCCGGCCGTACCGAGTTGATGAAGATCCTTTACGGCGCCCTGCCGCGCACCAATGGCTATGTGGCGCTGGATGGCCGTGAAGTGGTGACCCGCAGACCGCAGGATGGTTTGGCGAACGGCATTGTCTATATATCTGAAGATCGAAAACGTGATGGGCTGGTGCTCGGCATGTCGGTCAAAGAGAACATGTCATTAACCGCGCTGCGTTACTTCAGCCGTCGCGGCGGGCAACTCAGGCACCCTGAAGAGCAGTTGGCCGTCGGCGATTTTATCCGCCTGTTTAATATCAAGACGCCGTCAATGGAACAGCCTGTCGGGTTGTTATCCGGCGGAAACCAGCAAAAAGTGGCGATCGCCCGTGGGTTAATGACTCGCCCGAATGTACTGATCCTTGATGAGCCTACCCGCGGCGTCGACGTGGGGGCGAAGAAAGAAATTTACCAGTTAATCAATCAGTTCAAACAAGAAGGGCTGAGCATCATCCTGGTGTCGTCCGAAATGCCCGAAGTTTTAGGAATGAGCGATCGCATTATTGTGATGCATGAAGGCCGTTTGAGCGGTGATTTTCCGATTGAACAAGCCACCCAGGAAGCGCTGATGGCAGCGGCCGTTGGTAAGCAATACGGCGTAAAGCAGGAGTAAGTCAGACATGAGTTCCCAATCTATCACGGCAAAACGCTGGTTCAGCAAAGAATGGCTATTGGAGCAGAAATCGCTGATCGCCCTGCTGATCCTTATTGCGGTTGTTTCCGCCATGAGTCCGAATTTTTTCACCCTCAACAACCTGTTCAATATTCTCCAGCAAACGTCGGTGAATGCCATTATGGCGGTGGGAATGACGCTGGTCATTCTCACTTCCGGCATCGATCTTTCCGTGGGTTCTTTGCTGGCGCTGACCGGCGCGGTTGCCGCCTCGATTGTCGGTCTTGAGGTTAATGCGCTGCTGGCGGTTTTCGGGGCATTGGCATTAGGCGCGATTATTGGCGCGGGGACGGGTGTTATTGTTTCCAAAGGCAGGGTTCAGGCGTTTATCGCCACGTTGGTGATGATGCTGTTGTTGCGCGGCGTGACCATGGTTTATACCAATGGCAGTCCAATCAACACCGGTTTTTCCGATGTAGCGGACACCTTTGGCTGGTTCGGCATCGGCCGTCCCTTGGGTATTCCCACGCCGATCTGGATTATGGCCATCGTATTTGCGGCGGCCTGGTACATGCTTCATCACACCCGGTTAGGCCGTTATATCTATGCGCTGGGCGGGAATGAAGCCGCCACCCGACTGTCCGGCATCAGCGTTGATAAAATTAAAATCATCGTCTATTCCCTGTGCGGCCTGTTATCCGCACTGGCGGGAATCATCGAAGTAGCGCGTTTATCGTCGGCTCAGCCTACCGCTGGAACAGGCTATGAGCTTGATGCCATCGCGGCCGTGGTGCTGGGGGGCACGAGTCTGGCCGGCGGCAAAGGGCGTATTGTCGGCACATTGATAGGCGCGCTGATCCTGGGGTTCCTTAACAATGGATTGAATTTGTTAGGTGTTTCTTCTTACTACCAGATGATCGTCAAAGCAGTCGTCATTTTGCTGGCGGTTTTGGTAGATAACAAAAGCAGTAAATAACCTTTATTCACACAGGAATTGAGCTATGAATATGAAAAAACTGGCTACTCTGGTTTCTGCTGTTGCGTTGAGCGCGACTGTCAGCGCCAATGCATTAGCAAAAGATACGATTGCTCTGGTGGTATCAACATTGAATAACCCGTTCTTTGTGTCGATGAAAGAAGGGGCGCAGAAGGAAGCTGACAAACTGGGCTATAACCTGGTGGTGCTGGATTCTCAGAATAACCCGGCTAAAGAGCTGGCTAACGTTCAGGACCTGACGGTTCGCGGCACGAAAGTGTTGCTAATTAACCCGACCGACTCCGATGCGGTCGGTAACGCTATCAAGCTGGCTAATCAGGCGAAAATTCCGGTGATCACGCTCGATCGCGTAGCCAGCAGCGGTGAGGTTATCAGCCATGTGGCTTCTGACAACGCCTTTGGCGGTAAAGTCGCCGGCGATTTTATTGCCAAACAAGCGGGTGAAGGCGCCAAAATCATTCAATTGGAAGGCATCGCCGGAACGTCAGCGGCGCGTGAGCGCGGCGCGGGATTTATGAAATCGGCTGAAAAGAACAAATTCGCGATCCTGGCTAGTCAACCCGCCGACTTCGATCGAACCAAAGGCTTGAACGTTATGCAGAACCTGTTGACCGCGCATCCCGATGTGCAGGCCGTATTTGCTCAGAATGACGAAATGGCGCTCGGCGCGTTGCGTGCGCTGCAAACCGCAGGTAAAAACGATGTGCTGGTGGTGGGATTTGACGGTACGGAGGATGGCGTGAAGGCGGTTGAGTCAGGCAAACTGGCGGCAACGGTCGCGCAACGTCCCGATCAGATCGGCGTCATCGGTGTTGAAACTGCGGATAAGGCGCTGAAAGGCGAGAAAATACAGGCCATTATTCCAGTTGATCTGAAACTGGTGACTAAACAATAAAAAGATAAAGAAAAGCAGGGCGAGCGCCACCGTATCAACGGTGGCGCATAATAAACATGTCGGAATTCAGCATAATGAAAACGGGTAAGCTGGTGGTGCTGGGCAGTATTAATGCTGACCATATTCTCAATCTGGAGCAGTTTCCCCGCCCGGGTGAAACGGTGATCGGTAAGCAATATCGAATCGCTTTCGGCGGCAAAGGCGCCAATCAGGCGGTAGCGGCCGGCCGAAGTGGAGCGGATATCTCGTTTATTGCTTGTGTCGGCGATGATGATATCGGGGCGCGGATTCGCCAGCAGTTGTCCGATGACAGAATTGACGTTTCGGCGGTTGAGGCTGTCGCTAACGAAACAACCGGCGTGGCCTTAATCTTTGTAAACGGCGAGGCGGAGAATATCATCGCGATTAATGCCGGCGCCAATGCTGCGGTTACGCCTGACTATCTGAACCGTCACCAGCAGCAGATAATTGATGCCGACGCCTTGCTTATGCAGTTGGAATCGCCGCTGGAAACCGTTCTTGCTTCAGCCAGGCTGGCGCATGAGAATCACACCCGCGTTATCCTTAACCCCGCGCCAGCCTGTGAACTGCCCGATGAATTGTTGTCGTTGATCGATATCATCACGCCGAATGAAACGGAAGCCCAGCGCCTGACGGGGATCGCCGTCAACACAGAAGACGACGCTGCCCGCGCCGCTCGGGTATTGCACCAAAAGGGCATCGCGACCGTGTTGATCACGTTAGGCAGCCGGGGCGTCTGGTTGAGTGAAAATGGTCAGGGGCAACGTATCCCCGGCTATCGGGTTCAGGCTGTGGACACCATTGCCGCCGGGGACACGTTCAACGGCGCGCTGGTAACGGCGCTGTTGGAGAATCAGTCGATGTTGTCTGCCGTAAAGTTCGCTCATGCCGCCGCCGCGATTGCCGTCACCCGCCCGGGCGCTCAGCCTTCCGTTCCGTGGCGTGAAGAGATAGATGCTTTCTTGCAATCCCAGAGGTGAACTTTGACGACCATGAAAGACGTCGCCCGTTTGGCGGGCGTTTCCACCTCTACGGTTTCTCACGTTATCAACAATAACCGCTTTGTCAGCGAGATTATCCGCGCCAGAGTGATGGCTGCCGTTGAACAACTGAATTACGCGCCTTCAGCGCTGGCCAGAAGTCTTAAAATAAATCAGACACAAACCATAGGCATGCTACTGACCGTCAGCAATAACCCTTTTTATGCCGAAGTGGTGCGTGGCGTTGAACGGTGTTGCTATGAGCGGGGCTACAGCCTGATTTTGTGCAACACCGAAGGCGATCCCGACCGAATGAGCCGCAGTCTGGAAACATTGCTGCAAAAACGCGTCGACGGCGTACTGCTGCTGTGTACGCAGAACCACCGTCCTTTGCCTGATATGGTCAGTCGCTATCCTTCTATACCGATGGTGATGATGGATTGGGCGCCGTTTGATGGGCATGTTGACGTTATTAAGGATAATTCTCTGCTGGGCGGCGAGATGGCGACCAATTACCTTATTTCCCGCGGTTACCGGAAAATCGCCTGTATTGCCGGTCCAAAAGATAAGGCGACCGCCTATAACCGGCTGGAAGGATATCGTCAGGCGATGCAACGCGCAGGATTGGCGATTCCGGCTGACTATGAGATTTTTGGCGATTTTGAATTTGAAACAGGTTATCGGGCGATGCAGCAACTGTTATCGCTGAACGATAGGCCGGATGCCGTTTTTGCGGGTAATGACGCCATGGCCGTTGGTGTTTACCATGCGCTGTATCAGGCTGGATTGGTGATCCCCCGGGATATGGCGGTGATTGGCTATGATGATATTGAGCTGGCCCGCTATATGTCTCCCCCGCTGACGACAATTCATCAGCCGAAAGACGAACTTGGCGAATTAGCCGTCGATACGTTACTTCATCGTCTGGAACACCCCGATACAGAACCGAATATTCTGGTGCTGACGCCAGAGTTAATGGTGCGAAAGTCTGTTGGATAACGTGTTTTGCCGAAGAACGCGAGAAAATGGCGCTGAAAAAAAGCGCATAGTGTCGCCTTTTCCCGCGCATTGCCGAAAAAAAACGCACTCGGTCGCTTTTTTGCATTTAGCGCTTGTAAGCCGCGGGGAAGTGCCTATAATGCGCCTCCACTGACACGGCAACGGCGGTTACGCGGTTGGGGTGACGGTAAGGAGTCAGGCAATAATCACTTGACTT
>NZ_JAEMHF010000030.1:0-1198 GCF_016456245.1 Brenneria sp. L3-3C-1
CTCCCATATCCTGACCCAGGATCAATTAGAGGATCTGTCTTTTTTGGTGACTTCGGATAAATTCTGCCGGAGTCAGATCATTTAATGAAGAATGTGTCCTGTCATGGTTATATTCTTCCCGCCAGCGATCGAGCTTTTCCTGCACATCTTCCATCGACAGGAACCAGTGGATATTTAGGCATTCATCCCTCAGGCTGCCATTAAACGATTCGATAAACGGATTATCCGTCGGCGTGCCGGGGCGTGAGAAGTCCATGGTGACCTTATTTTCATACGCCCATCTATCCAGCGCTTTTGAGATAAATTCGCTGCCATTGTCTGCCTGGATCCTTATCGGCACACGATTATGCATCAATCTCAGGCACTCCATCACCGCCACCACATCCTCGCCCTTGAGCGACTGGCCGGCATGGATCGCCAGGCATTCCCGACTAAAATTATCGACCACAGTTAATGCCCGAAACCGGCGCCCGTTAAACAGATTATCAGCAACGAAATCCATGCTCCAGCATTGATCCGGATTTGACAGCAACGGCCGTTCAACCCGGTGTGCCGCACTCACATGGCGACGGGGGCGATTACGCCGTAGATTCAGTCCTTCCTGGCAATAAATACGATGCGTTTTTTTATGATTAATGACCCAGCCTTCGCGCCTCAGCTGGATATGTATGCGCTGGCAGCCATAACGGATACGGGTTTCCGCTATTTCTCGGATGCGCATCGTTACCGCGCGATCGTCACGACACGAATGATAGTTATAAACCGTGCGACTTAGCATCGCCAGACGACAGGACCGCCTACTCGATATGCGTCTTGTAAAAATACGACTATTTCGCGCTTTTGAGCAGGCCTTAAAACTTTTTTTTCAGCACCTCTTGCAGCATTTCCTTATCGAGACTGAGGTCGGCAACCAGCCGTTTTAGACGTTGATTTTCATCTTCAAGCTGACGCAGGCGACGCAGCTCGGTTACGCCCATTCCGCTAAATTTCTTTTTCCAATTATAAAAAGTGGCTTCAGAGATACCCATTTTTCGGCACACTTCACCCACACGAGTGCCCGTTTCAGCCTGCTTCAGGGCAAAAGCAATTTGCTCTTCAGTACAGCGGATCTTTTTCATGGCCGGATTGCCTCTTTTTTAAGGAAAAGAAGGGCAGAAAACTCCAGTTTAGCCTGGTCCTGTTTAATGGGAAGAGATCA
>NZ_JAEMHF010000031.1:0-1101 GCF_016456245.1 Brenneria sp. L3-3C-1
TATCAGCGATTAAGCGATAACTTTAGCAACAACGCCCGCACCAACAGTACGGCCGCCTTCACGGATTGCAAAACGCAAACCGTCGTCCATCGCGATCGGCGCTATCAGGTTAACAACCATTTTAATGTTGTCGCCTGGCATTACCATCTCTACGCCTTCCGGCAGTTCGATGGTACCTGTCACGTCCGTTGTACGGAAGTAGAACTGCGGACGGTAGCCTTTGAAGAACGGCGTATGACGGCCGCCTTCATCTTTGCTCAGAATATACACTTCAGACTCGAACTGGGTGTGCGGCTTGATTGAGCCGGGTTTAGCCAGAACCTGACCGCGCTCTACGTCATCGCGTTTAGTACCACGCAGCAGAACACCCACGTTCTCACCCGCACGGCCTTCATCCAGCAGTTTGCGGAACATTTCCACGCCGGTACACGTGGTTTTCGTGGTGTCTTTGATACCCACGATTTCAACTTCTTCGCCCACTTTAACGATGCCGCGCTCTACACGACCGGTCACAACCGTACCACGGCCGGAGATGGAGAATACGTCTTCGATAGGCAGCAGGAACGGCTTGTCAATCGCACGTTCTGGTTCTGGAATGTAGCTGTCCAGCGCTTCAGCCAGTTCGATGATTTTCGCTTCCCACTCGGCTTCGCCTTCCAGCGCTTTCAGCGCGGAACCGCGGATTACCGGCGTGTCGTCGCCCGGGAAGTCGTACTGAGACAGCAGCTCACGCACTTCCATCTCAACCAGTTCCAGCAGTTCTTCATCATCAACCATGTCGCATTTGTTCAGGAACACGATGATGTAAGGAACGCCAACCTGACGACCCAGCAGGATGTGCTCACGCGTCTGCGGCATCGGGCCGTCAGTCGCGGCGACAACCAGGATCGCGCCGTCCATCTGCGCGGCGCCGGTGATCATGTTTTTCACATAGTCGGCGTGTCCCGGGCAGTCAACGTGCGCGTAGTGGCGAGTCGGGGTATCGTATTCAACGTGAGAGGTGTTGATGGTGATACCACGGGCTTTTTCTTCCGGCGCGTTATCGATCTGATCAAATGCGCGCGCAGCGCCACCGTAGGTTTTAGCCAGAACGGTAGTAAT
>NZ_JAEMHF010000032.1:0-770 GCF_016456245.1 Brenneria sp. L3-3C-1
GTCATTTGCGAAAAACCGCTGTTTTTCACCACCGCAGAGGCTAGAGAAATTAAGGCGCTGGCTGAAGAGAAAGGGCTGATTGTCGGCGTTACCTACGGCTTTTCCGGTCATCCTTTGCTGATGCAGATGCGCGCCATGATCGCCAGGGGAGACATTGGCGAAGTGAGAATGGTGGAGTTGCAATATACGCACGGCTTCAGTTCCGACGCGGCGGCGGAGAAGGGCAACGATGCGGCGAAATGGCGGGTTGACCCCAAGATCTCCGGGCCGAGCTTTGTGTTGGGCGATATTTCCACTCACACCTATTACATCTCTCAACTGGTGATGCCGGACTTGCATATCAAGGAACTGCTGTGCGATCGCCAAAGCTTCATCCCCTCGCGAGCGCCGCTGGAAGACAATGCGATGGTTCTGATGCACTACCACGGCGGCGCCGTGGGCAGGATGTGGGCATCGGCAGTGAACGCCGGCTCCATGGATAGTCAGAGCATTCGCGTGATCGGCTCCAAAGCCAGTCTGGAATGGGGCGACTACAACCCCGGCGAACTCAAGTACCAGATTCAGGGGCAGCCCTATCAAGTCATGCACCACGGTATGCCCTATCTGGACGAAAGCGCTCTGGAATATGAACGTCTGGGCGCGCTGCATACCGAAGGGTTGGCGGAATCCTGGGCGAATATCTACCTGCAATGCGCCATCGCCATCCACGCTAAACGGACGGGCGATACCGCGACGCTGGAGAAATTAATCTATCCCAATATCGATGCCGG
>NZ_JAEMHF010000033.1:0-690 GCF_016456245.1 Brenneria sp. L3-3C-1
TTGCTCTTTAACAATCTGGAACAAGCTGAAAATTGAAACGATACGGCTGAACATTATCCGCAAGGGTAATGATTTTGTTGTATCAGAGTCTCTCAAATAATCGCAGCGCGAGCGTGACTTGATTTATCAAAGACACCTTCGGGTTGTGAGGTTAAGCGACTAAGCGTACACGGTGGATGCCTAGGCAGTCAGAGGCGATGAAGGGCGTGCTAATCTGCGAAAAGCGTCGGCAAGGTGATATGAACCGCTACACCCGACGATACCCGAATGGGGAAACCCAGTGTGTTTCGACACATTATCATCACATGAATACATAGTGTGATGAGGCGAACCGGGGGAACTGAAACATCTCAGTACCCCGAGGAAAAGAAATCAACCGAGATTCCCCCAGTAGCGGCGAGCGAACGGGGAGGAGCCCAGAACCAGAATCAGTTTGTGTATCAGTGGAAGCGTCTGGAAAGTCGCACGACAGAGGGTGAAAGTCCCGTACACGAAGATGCACGGATTGTGAGTTCGATGAGTAGGGCGGGACACGTGACATCCTGTCTGAATATGGGGGGACCATCCTCCAAGGCTAAATACTCCTGACTGACCGATAGTGAACCAGTACCGTGAGGGAAAGGCGAAAAGAACCCCGGCGAGGGGAGTGAAATAGAACCTGAAACCGTGTACGTACAAGCAGTGGGAGCC
>NZ_JAEMHF010000034.1:0-686 GCF_016456245.1 Brenneria sp. L3-3C-1
GACTGCCTAGGCATCCACCGTGTACGCTTAGTCGCTTAACCTCACAACCCGAAGGTGTCTTTGATAAATCAAGTCACGCTCGCGCTGCGATTATTGAGAGACTCCGATACGACAAAATCACTACCCTTGCGGATAATATTCAGCCGTATCGTTTCAATTTTCAGCTTGTTCCAGATTGTTAAAGAGCAAAATACTTCGCAGCATACTGTTTCCAATACACTCTGAAGTCTTTTTTATGGTGGAGCTATGCGGGATCGAACCGCAGACCTCCTGCGTGCAAAGCAGGCGCTCTCCCAGCTGAGCTATAGCCCCAATCAGTCATACCTCTGCCAACTCGCTTAGCCGACGAAAGGTTCGTTGCGAGTAGCGCAGTGTGCAATCGCACATGAGCAACGCAGCAGCGAAGATTTCAAGGGTAAGTAGAGTTGGTAGGCCTGAGTGGACTTGAACCACCGACCTCACCCTTATCAGGGGTGCGCTCTAACCACCTGAGCTACAAGCCTATAAGGTATTTCTGCTCGTTATTTTCATCAGACAATCTGTGTGGACACTGCACAACCACTATCAGGCTTTTACTAAGGAGGTGATCCAACCGCAGGTTCCCCTACGGTTACCTTGTTACGACTTCACCCCAGTCATGAATCACAAAGTGGTAAGCGCCCCCCCGAAGGTTAAGCTACCTACTT
>NZ_JAEMHF010000035.1:0-556 GCF_016456245.1 Brenneria sp. L3-3C-1
TTCATGACTGGGGTGAAGTCGTAACAAGGTAACCGTAGGGGAACCTGCGGTTGGATCACCTCCTTAGTAAAAGCCTGATAGTGATTGTGCAGTGTCCACACAGATTGTCTGATGAAAATAACGAGCAAGGTAACCTGCGGTAGAAGGTTGCGGACGTTTCCTGAAGTGCCGTGGGGGTGTAACTGTCGAGTACAGTGACAAAACACAATGGCGCTCGATTTTTCTGGAAAAATCTCGCCTTTACACAAAAATAGCCACGCATGCGTAGCTGACAATTTTTGTGTCCCCATCGTCTAGAGGCCTAGGACACTGCCCTTTCACGGCTGTAACAGGGGTTCGAATCCCCTTGGGGACGCCATTGCGATAATGAGTGAAAGACATTATCACCGAATATCTTAAAGATGACTTTAACGAGTCGTGTTTAAGATATTGCTCTTTAACAATCTGGAACAAGCTGAAAATTGAAACGATACGGCTGAACATTATCCGCAAGGGTAATGATTTTGTTGTATCAGAGTCTCTCAAATAATCGCAGCGCGAGCGTGACTTGATTTAT
>NZ_JAEMHF010000036.1:0-556 GCF_016456245.1 Brenneria sp. L3-3C-1
TCGCTGCCGCAGCTTCGGTGCATGGTTTAGCCCCGTTACATCTTCCGCGCAGGCCGACTCGACCAGTGAGCTATTACGCTTTCTTTAAATGATGGCTGCTTCTAAGCCAACATCCTGGCTGTCTGGGCCTTCCCACATCGTTTCCCACTTAACCATGACTTTGGGACCTTAGCTGGCGGTCTGGGTTGTTTCCCTCTTCACGACGGACGTTAGCACCCGCCGTGTGTCTCCCGTGATAACATTCTCCGGTATTCGCAGTTTGCATCGAGTTGGTAAGTCGGGATGACCCCCTAGTCGAAACAGTGCTCTACCCCCGGAGATGAATTCACGAGGCGCTACCTAAATAGCTTTCGGGGAGAACCAGCTATCTCCCGGTTTGATTGGCCTTTCACCCCCAGCCACAAGTCATCCGCTAATTTTTCAACATTAGTCGGTTCGGTCCTCCAGTTAGTGTTACCCAACCTTCAACCTGCCCATGGCTAGATCACCGGGTTTCGGGTCTATACCCTGCAACTTAACGCCCAGTTAAGACTCGGTTTCCCTGCGGCTCCCCTAT
>NZ_JAEMHF010000004.1:0-256950 GCF_016456245.1 Brenneria sp. L3-3C-1
TTCAGGGCAAAAGCAATTTGCTCTTCAGTACAGCGGATCTTTTTCATGGCCGGATTGCCTCTTTTTTAAGGAAAAGAAGGGCAGAAAACTCCAGTTTAGCCTGGTCCTGTTTAATGGGAAGAGATCAAAAATGACTAACTTACCAAATAGCTCAACGTAATAAATAGACATAATAATTTTGTGATGAGTAAAAAAACATACCATACAGGTTACAGTTTAGTTGTAATAACATAAATCACCTACGACTCAATGCTTTACACACGCTACCGCCCATAACCGTTAACCAAGGACAATAAGGTCAAACTTCATCTTTAATAATTAATCTTTATCTAAGCTACTCCCTAGATAACCTTTTAGATACTTATTTATACCCTACAGTTCTTTTAAAGTGTTAAAACTTAAAAACAAGACTAAAAGTTTTTAAATTTATTCGTGCGAACGATTAACTTATTAAAGTCTGCTTTATTATGAATTGCATCGATATAATAAATTCATATTTTTTATTGAGTCATTGCAAGTAAGAAAATAACGACAAATAGTATTTTTCTGAAGGTGATTTGTGGTTCTTGATGTCCGCAGATTATTGAATTGTAATTATAAACCATTGCCATGATTACCACTCCATTGAATTAAACTCCACACAACTATAAAATGAGTTAGTGTTTTAATACTGACAATTAACTGAATCTCACTGAAAGTAATTGCCCATAATTAGCTCCCTTTGATTTTTGGTTCCAAAGTAAAATATTTTGGATAAAATAATTCAAAACATAAATAAAGAATACTCAAGTAATTCTGCAGTCTTGATCAACGCACATAACGTAGAATCTGAAACATTTTCTGAATTACCTTCGTTATCAATGCAATCGTTAGAAACTTTCACTTTACCCCTCCTCATTATCTAAGTGATAATCATTTACCTTTAGCGTTAAACCTGCCGTATTCGAACCATTCAGTCAAGCACTTGTTTTAAAAGGGTTACTTAAAATGATCTGCCGCAACTTATTGTGCTTGCAATCTTTCCGTCGGTATGAATACAATACAAAATAGCCTTTTTTTTAACATGGGTATACTCTGGAGGGGGATATGTGCTCTGATTCTACTAACGGTGAGAAGAGGCTCTATAGATACGTTTATGACCTGCAATCAAATGCTGGTTCACATCTTGGGGTGACGGCATTCAAACAAGCAATATTTTCATCAAGCATTACAACCGCATCGGATGCGGCATACTTGAGTACAGAACAATGTGAGCGGTTGGTCAATGACGCTATACCCAACCAACCTCCGCACCTTGATTTACCCGATAAATACATTTGTGGTTGTGGTTGTGAAGGTTGTTGCGGCTGTGGTCATGTTCTCTAGAATTGTTATTTTTTTATGCACTCAGTTGTGACTGAATCGCCACGAAGAATCCGACACTTCCAGCCATTAATAATATTGGCTTTAGTATTCTGCAGGTGGCGACTGATTGCGCGAACCATGCCGACACCTAAAATAATAAAGTATTTCGTTGTAATCTAAAATATTGCTTTGGACTTCTCCCTACGTTCCATAGTTATTTATACGTTCGCGTTTCAGCTGCAGAAAAAATTTTTCCGCAGCCGCTCTGACGTGGCAGTTCCCACGGCAGCGGCCCATGCTGCCTTCAAGACCGTGTGGTTTTGTTAACGATGGCCACTCATGGCTCGAATATTGACTGCATCAATGATCTCACCTGTCAGCCAAAACAACAAGCATAATGATGAAAACTGACACCCACATTCTTTCTATCAGAATGGCCCAGTACCTGTTTTTGAGGATTACACCGCACACCGCTATAAGCAATGCGTTCAGGACAATGTCTTTTGTCATCCGGGATTGCATTGACCAACCAATAACTTTCAGAAAGAACATATCAACCACCACGGCCATATACAGCCAGCCTTCGTCAGTCCCGATGTAGTTATATCCGTAACTCTACACTCATCGGTTGCGTCCGAATTGAACTGCCGCTGTAGACTGTTGGATGCCAAGATGGTTTTTTCACCTTTGCGTGCCCATTGTACTCCAGTACCCGGACTGAGCTCTTTTTCGACACACTTCAAAAGTCTCCAGACTCGGTTTACTCCGCACTGTTGCCCGCTCTCTCACAGATCGAGATGGATCTTGTGATAATCATAGATGCAGTCTGACTCAAGCCAAAACTGTTTGATCTGCCCGGTCAACATTTGATCTGCCTAGGGACACTGTTGATGATGAGAAGACTCTGGAAGGCTCTGTGTCGGACGCTTCTGGTAGATGCGAGTATTTAATGCAGCACTGTGACTTGCCAACGCACTTAACCTATTACAACTTGGAGATGAAGAGGCGCGCTGCCTTGGCGAGACGTTATCGAAAAAAAGCTTTAAAACAAGCGATAAAGCAGCAGCTCGTCAGCTATCTGACGACGCAATTTGCCATCAGCATCAGCCAAGCGTGCAGGACATTATCGCTGAGCAAGGCGGTGTAATTTTATCAGCCTGACATACGGCCTGATGAACCGGTAATTCTGGCGCTTACCGAACTGGCAGAGCGTTATTCGCGATACGTTTTTAAGAAGTTATTCCAGCAGCTGGAATCATAAATGCGTTCACCGGAAGCGCTAAATCAGAGCTGGTCCATCGATTTTATGCATGATGCGCTGCTCTGTGGCAGACTCTACCGGACCGTCAATATGGTGGATGATTTTAACCGTGAAGCGCTGGCGATAGAAATCGACCTGAATATCCCGGTTCAGCGTGTCGTCCCGGGACTGGAGCAGATCGTGGCAAACTGCAGCTATCCACTAAAGATGCGGATGGATAACGGCCCGGAACTAGTCTCACTGGAGCTGGCGTAATGGGCCGAAGAACATGGTGTGGTGCTGGAATTTAGCAAGCTAGCTGAACCGACGCAGATTCCTTTAACGGGCGGTTTAACCGGACGTACCGGACAGAAATACTGAATTTTTAAATTTTCAGAATCCTGAATGAAGTCCGGGAAATGACAGAGCGCTGGCTGAGGGAATACAGCAGCGAGCGGCCTCATGAATCCCTGAACAGCCTGACACCGGAGGAGTACCGGCTGATAGCCGACTCTCAAAAAGTGCGTTGAACTAAAGCAGGTATGATTACAAGTTCACTGCTGGTTGGCGCATCGATTTGATTGGCTTCATCGGTCTGGTGATCCCACATCTTATCTGTATGCCCCCTCACCGCTGGCTTATACCCTACTCAACGCTTGCGGGCGCGTTCCTGTTACTTCTTGCCGACACGCTAGTGCAACCAGCGGAAATACCCGTAGGGTTACACGCTAGCCTGATTAGAGGCCCCTACTTTTTGTGGCTGATTTTACGTAGCCGTATGGTGTCATGATTGAGACCAGAAATCTCGTTTACACCATTAACGGGCGCACGCTCACCCGCGATGTATCGCTGAACTTACCCAATGGTGAAATCCTAGCAATTCTCGGGCCGAACGGCGCAGAAAAATCGACTCTCCAGCCCAGTTAACCGGCTATCTGCCATCAGCAGCTGGCTCGCCTGTTGGTACAGCTCTGGGAACCGACGCCCTCTCCTAAATGGTTATTTCTTGATGAGCACACTTCGGCGCTGGATATTCACCATCAGTAGCATCTTTTCCGCCTGCTAAGAACGCTGGTGCGCGAAGACAGTTTAACGTCTGCTGCGTCCTGCACGATCTCAATCTGGCAACGCGTTACACTGACCGCGTCGTGCTGTTAAACAAAGCTAACGTCGTTGGCGACGGCACGCCGCAGGCGGTGCTGACACAGGAAACGCTCACCCAGCTTTATCAGGCGGATATTCATATCGTTGACGATCCAAGTAATAACGTTCCGGTTGTTGTAATGGATCCTTAGGCATTTTTTAAAGATTGATAAACGAAAGAATCGACAAATTGATCGGCTTTATGCCCCGACAGAGACCAGATGTTTACTATAAAGGTTGTAATGCTATCCTGCCAGACTCCAGCACCACGGTGGTCAGTGCATGGGTACAGAAAGCCGCCATACAGGCTGACAAATCGCCAGTGACCAAAAATTCAATCGATGCTACCAGTCCACCCTCGCTGGAAAAACCATGGGTCAATGCCGACTTTCTTACCAGCAGTGCTTCAGTTCCTCTGTATTCTTCTGTCAGACCTTCACTGTCCCAATCCCCGTCACTTACCACAGCATTTAACCAGCCCTGCGATTTAAGCTGTTCAATAGCGTAAGTCAGCCGGTACAAATCCGATTGAGCGGAAACGGGGCCTGTGCAGGAACTTCACAGATATTCCAGACGATTAAGCAAACTGGCAGCAAGGCCTTTGTTGCGCCCCAGCGTCAGTAACCCTTCAATATCGTATGCAATGGTACGCGGAAACCGTTTTTGCTTATATGCCACTGTTAACCAGCGCAGCAAAAATGTATGCGTGCTGAGTGGCGACAATGCCTGCCCATCCTGCTGCGCGGTACGTAGTGCGACAAGGGCGCACCAGGCAAAATGTGCAAGTTCAGCGACGGTTTGTTCAGGAAGAAAAGTATCGTGATTTTTTTCATTCAGGAATTATATCGGCGTTGGAGGCATCGGGGAAGAACAGGAGAAGATGAGTTCAGGTAAAAAAACAAACATCTTCTTAACTGAAAGAGCCATGGCCATCACGGACAAACAACACCTGTTCTGGCCACCATAACGGGAGATATCATTTCATTCACCCGGGCCTGTAACTGACTGAATGGCAGTGCAAATGAACATCCTTCAGTACGACTGATAATGAAAGATAACATACTGTTTGCATCATCACCCCGTCGGTATCGTATTCATTCGGCAGGACCGGCGCAGAACATAAGGAGATGGACATTACCGTACCGGCACACACCACCACGTACACATACCAGAGCAATCAGGTAATCAGTCTGCAGGAATTCACCGTCCGGAACGGCGACACCTCATACCAGGTATCTGCCAGGACAAACGATGAAGGCAGACCGTTCGCGTCCCTGGACGTTTACAAGGGAACACCTGAGCAACTGTCTTGAATACCAATTTATGAGGTAATCCTATGGTATGACTCTTCCCATTTTTCACCTTTTCTGACCATTGCATTCAGAATGGTCAGCAGTTTACGCATACAGGCCACCAGCGCTACTTTCCTGGGCTTACCTATAGCCAGCAGTCGGCTATAAAACGTCTTTATCACCGGGTTGAAGCGGGTCGCTACAAGTGCAGCCATATACAAAGCTGTGCGAACCCCGGCCCGGCCACCAAAGATGGTTCGTCGGCCTCGTAGAGTTCCAGAGTCACGGTTAACCGGTGTCACGCCGACAAGCGCGCTGATTTTACGCCGCGAAAGTTTCCCAAGTTCGGGAACCTCCGCCAGCAGGGCTGCGACAGTCATCAGGCCTACCCCTTTAATAGTGCAGAGTTTGTCGGCGAGTTCTTTAAAGTGTTCCCGGATGTGTCTGTCCATATCTTTGTCAATGCGCGCTAACTCATCTTTCAGTGCTCTGACGATGATATTGATACTCTCTCTGCTCTGCGGGTGCGACAGAGGCAGGCGGTTACGCTCAGCGACAAGCATCGTAATCAACTGACGTCTGCGCACTACCATAGCGATAAGCTCCTGACGATCTGCATCTGGGATGGCGCGGATAAAACGCTTCCGGTCCGGATGACGGTGAATCACTTCAGCCATTTGGGCTAGCGCCTTGGCATCAATACGGTCAGTCTTGGCCAGATAGCCCATTGCACGGGCAAAGTCGCGAGCCTGTCTGGGATTGATGACAACCACATCAAGACCTTTGTCTTGAAGAGAACAGGCAATGGCTGCTTCCAGTCCTCCGGTGGCTTCCATCAGGACTAAAGCAACAGAGTGCTCTTTCAATCTGGCAAAGATTGCGTCAAAGCCATCAACATCATTACTGGTGGTGAATTGTTCAATGTCTTCTTTGTTGGCAGCGACATCGAGAGAGGCTTTGGAAACATCGATTCCCACACAAATTGGATTCGGCAAACTCATAATTACCCATCCTTGCAAATACGTTATGACATACGGACAACTGTTCGGGTTTCAGATGAGCGGCTCAGTGTAGCGCCGGTTGCTCAGGTACGGGCTTTAAACCCCAGGCAGGATCAGGCCGCACACACTGTGCCAAATTTATCCGTCACCATGGTAACTAAATCTCAGGATACAAGGCAGGTAAGCATCTGGCGGAAATCCGGCTCGACCCGGATACGGTGGTGAACAACATCAGCCATGCACTTACGCAAGAAGGTGTGGCGCAATCGGACAGCCTCTGAGCGCAGATGTCTTAACGTATGGATATTAACACAATGATTAACAGGCAATTAAAAATGACGACGGCTTCCCGGGGCGTATTACTGGTCGTCACGCTGCTGTCAGCTCTGGCCGTGAGCGGCTGTGGTGACAAAAACGAACGTGAGTTTATCCGGGGCTGTAAGTCCGGTGGCGGAACCACTGCGGTCTGCGGCTGTATCTGGGATGAGCTGAAAACGAAATATACCCACGGAGAACTGGAGAAAATGAACCAGCAGTACGGCTATATACCCCCGCGTTTTATGGACAACATGCTGAGCGCCGCTCAGCAATGCAGAAAATAAGGACTGAACAGAATGACGCTTGTTATTAAATATTTCGCAATTGCCTTCGGCATCGCGCTTGTGGTTGTCCTGTTTAACGTATTCGGGAACACGGGCGAAATCCGCAGTTTCGGGCAGGGGATGGGGTATCTGTTCTGGATGACGCTTGGCCCCGGTATCGGCATGACGGTCGGCGCGTTCCTGTGCCTGTGGCTGATGCCGAATTCGGTATACACCAGCGAAGGTATGACCGGGCTGCTCAAAGCCCGTCTGTTCTGGCTTGTCGGGCCTCAAGGCATCGGCTGGCTGGCCGGTTTGATAACGGTTGGCAAACAGCTTATGTAACGCCCACGACGGGTTCATCAATAGTTGCCCACCTCTTCGATAATTTAAGGAAAAGTTCATGCGCAAACTATCTGCCGTTCTGCTGGTAACAACACTGGCATTCACTGGCTTCGCTCACGCTATCCCCAATATGTGGACCAGCGGCTTCGGCATGGGGGTGACCGAATACATCATCACCAGTCCCGAAAATGTGATGTTTAACCTCAACTGCACAGGCAACCCCGATGAGCAGAGCATCCTGCAGCATCACGTCATGCTCACCTTTCCCGATGGTTACGGGGCGGACTCACATGACGACCATACCGCCATCACGCTGGTAATAAACGATCGACAATTCCCGCTCCCTTCGTCTCTGGGATGGCGTAATGCGGACAATGCCTGGTCGCAGTTCATTACCGCCCTGGGGCAAGCTGCACATTTTGATGTGTATGTGAATAACAGGAAAGCCAGCAGTTTTAATCCAGGGATCAGGAATACACAGCAGGAACTGAAAAATATCAGCGACTGTGAAAATACGGCCGGTTAATTCACGGAAACACTACCCTCACTCGTTTAATACAGGAATTTAGTTCATGACGGATATCACGATTAATACTCTCAGCCAGCGGCTGAATACCCGTACGCTGCATTTTGTCCTGCTCAGCATGGCCACCTGCGGCGTCTGGCCCCTGCTCTGGCTCTACAAAAAGCAGGATATCATCAGCGACACCACGGGCTACCCGCTTTACGGCAATCTGTTTATTATCTGGCTCACCGTTTGTTTCGGGCTCAGCCGCCAACTGGGTGCCATGGCAGCGCCTGACCCGTACGGCTACGACTCAACCGGCGATATCCTGCTGGCCATCAGCGGACTGCTCTCAGTGGCCAGTGGTGTGATGTATGTGGTCTGGGCCTTTAAGGCCAGAACGGCGCTGCGTCACTATGCGCTGAACACGTTTCGTTTTGACCTGAAGATGAACGCCTTTTATACCGTGCTGTTTAACGTCTTCTACATCACGTACTGCATCAATGACATGCAGCAGGCGCTGGCGAAACACCAGATTATTCATGGCACTACTGCAACACCAAATGAACCCGCTCCAGCCGGGGCAGAACAGACGAACCAGCCCTGACAACTGCCACAACACAGGTATTACATACCACCGACGCCCTGCTCATCCGAGCGGGGCGTTTTTTTTGTTTCTCAGAAAGGAAATTTCCATGCGCTTAGCCAGCCGTTTTGGCGCGGTCAGTCTCGTGCGCCGTGACCGTCCGTTAACCCGCGATGAACTGGCGCACTATGTGCCCAGCGTCTTCAGCGAAGAAAAACATGAATCCCGCAGCGAGCGATACACATATATCCCGACCATCACCCTGCTTGATAACCTGCAGCGGGAAGGCTTCCAGCCGTTCTTTGCCTGCCAGACCCGCGTGCGCGACCTGAATAAACGCGACCACACAAAGCACATGCAGCGCCTCAGGCGTGAAGGGCAAATCACCGGCAAACTGGTCCCCGAAATAATCCTGCTTAACAGTCACGACGGCTCCAGCTCATACCAGATGCTGCCGGGCCTGTTTCGCTTTGTTTGCCAGAACGGGCTTGTCTGTGGCGAAACCTTTGGTGAGGTGCGCGTGCCACATAAGGGCAATGTGGTGGAGAAAGTCATTGAAGGGGCTTATGAAGTACTGGGAATATTTGACCGGGTGGAGGAGAAGCAGGATGCCATGCAGTCGCTGTTACTGCCGCCACCGGCACAACAGGCTTTTGCAAAAGCCGCGCTGACGTACCGCTTTGGGGAAGAGCACCAGCCGGTAACGGAAGCACAGATACTGACGCCCCGCCGCTATGAAGACCGTCAGGACGACCTGTGGTCAGTTTTCAATCGTTGTCAGGAGAACCTGCTGAAAGGTGGCCTGCCAGGACGTACTGCCAAAGGCAAACGCAGCCACACCCGTGCGGTTAAAGGTATCGACGGTGACGTGAAGCTTAACCGTGCCCTGTGGGTGATGGCAGAAAGCCTGCTGGAGAGCCTGAAGTAATGCAGCACATCCCCGATGGCGTGATTCAGGTCACGTCATACCCGTTTTCCCTGAACGACCAGACTGGCTGCCGCTCCATCTCTGACGACGACCTGTGCGCCTGGTGTTCACACCTTCTGTATCGCCCCGGTGAACTCAGCCTGTGCAGCTTAAGCATCCCTGAGGGTCACTGGCCCTCACGCTGTGATGATGGCTATGCGCAGTTCTGTCCGTCACTTCGTCTCAACACCCCATATGAAAATACAAAGGAAACTAAATGAACAACATACTCACCCTGACCAGCCCGGTAACTGAATCTCTCACATCACCACGTACTGATGCAGACCGCATCGAATGCATGCCCGTACTCGATGAATAGCGTGCTGCCTTCTGGCCGCAGCACTTTGGCAGCATACCGCAGTGGATAACCCTCGAACCGAGAATCTTTGCCTGGATGGACCGCTTCTGCGCGGATTATAGCGGCGGTATCTGGAATTTTTACTCACTCAGCAACGGTGGCGCGTTCATGGCTCCCGATGTCGGCAGCGATGAAAAATGGTCATTGTTTAACAGCATGAACGGTAACGGCGGTGAACTCAGCGCCGAGGCTGCAGGGATAACCGTCTGTCTGATGACTTACAGCCATCACGCCATGCGCACCGAATGCGCCGCCATGACGGAGCACTATTACCAGCTGCGGGACTATGCGCTCAATCACCCGGAATGCAGTGCCATTATGCATATCATCGACTGAGGTCAGGCACTATGGAACAACAGCTACCACTTTTTGCCGCCAAATTACCGCCGTCATCACAGCACACTGTCCGGGAAGCCTTAACCCTGCTGGAGCGCCAGTTACGCGAACCCGGCGCGTCATTTACCTCCAGTAGCTCAGTACGTGACTGGTTTCGTTTGCAGCTTGCTTCACTGGAGCGCGAAGAGTTTGTAGTGCTCTTTCTGGATAATCAACACCGCCTGATAGCCCATGAAACCCTCTTCATCGGCACCATCAGCCATACGCAGGTCCATCCACGGGAGGTGGTGAAGGCTGCGCTGAAACATAACGCTGCAGCCATGCTCGTCGGGCACTGCCACCCGTCAGGGCACGCAGAGCCCAGCGAGGCAGACAGACGGATTACAGAGCGCCTGAAACAGGCGCTGGAGCTGGTTGATATTCGTCTGCTGGACCACCTGGTTATCGGTGGGATGGATATTGTCTCGTTTGCCGAACGCGGCTGGTTATAGGGAGTAAACAGCGATGAAGATCATCAGTAAGCGCCAGGCGATGGCGATATACCGTCATCATCCGCAGTCCAGGTTGTTTCGCTTCTGTACCGGCCGGTATCAGTGGTCAGGCAGTATCTGTCACTATGCCGGTCGGGAGGTGCCGGATATCAGCGGTGTGCTGGCCGTCTTCGCTGAACGCCGCCAGGACCGCAACGGCCCATATGTCATATTACGCAGCGTTACCCTGAATTAATCTATTTTTGAAGAGTGCCTAAATGAAGAACTCCAAAAACCATGATATTGCCGAACCCTGGTGGGGACTTAAACCTACCGTCAGGCCGTGCTTTGGCGCACGACTGGTGCAGGAAGGCAACCGGCTGCATTATCTGGCTGACCGGGCCAGTATCACCGGGACATTCAGTGATGCGGATTTACGCCATCTCGATCAGGCGTTTCCTTTGCTGCTCAAACAGCTGGAACTTATGCTGGTTTCCGGTGAAATCAATCCCCGTCATCAGCACTGTGTCACGCTGTATGCAAAAGGTCTGACCTGCGACGCAGATACCCTCGGCAGTTGCGGTTATGTCTATAATTGCGATTTATCCGACGCCACCTGTAGCACAACCCGGAAGCTAATAGCCATGCCGCACGCCTGTAAAATCAGCGAGGTTATTGAACTGCTGCAACAGCATCAACACGACGACTTCGTATTATGTTCACTCTGGTACGAAGACGATGTACGCAATGTGGATGACTCTGTTACGACAGAAGAAACCAGAGCGGCATTACGCCATGCAGCCAGCCACCACGATGCAGAACAGGGCATTAACTGGGACACTCTGGAGGCCGCCCTTGACGCAATCCGGCAGTAAGTGGTTTCCCTGAAAAACACCGTAACTCACCGGCTTCCTTCACCGTTATACGTCCCCTGCCACCAACGCCTTATTTATTTAACAGAGATCAGCTTTATGCAAACCTTACCCACCATCCCAACGCGGAAGGCACCGTCACGCCAGTCACCAGTAGAAATCTGGCAGCAACTTCTTACGTATCTGCTGGAAAGGCATTACGGCCTTTCACTTGACGACACACAGTTTGGTGATGGCAATGTGATTCAGCAGCATATTGATGCCGGGATTTCACTGGCAGATGCACTCAATTTTCTCGTTGAAAAATCTGAACTGGTACGAATTGATCGCCCCGGTTTCTCCATTCAGCATCAGTCTCCGTTCATCAGCGCTATTGACATACTCCGGGCCAGAAAGGCCACCGGCCTGATGCAACGTACCGGCTATAAAGCGGTGACTTGCGCCATCAGTGGACGGTCTTCCGGGGGGCTGCAATGAAACTATCCCTCACAGTGGAAGCCGATACCGTCAATGTACTGGCCCTCAACATGGGCCGAATCGCTGTTGATATCGACGGTATTGAACTGGCCGATCTAATAGATGTGGTCTGTGATAACGGTTACTCGCTTCGTATTGCTGATGCCCCCGGAAAGCTGGTTGTTGAAGATCTACTTCCGCTCGCCGCCCGCCTTACTGGTATCCATTGCAGTACCGCGCATATCACCGAAGCCGACAACACCCTGCTGTACAAACTGTCGCACCAGCATGAAGACTTTGGTGAATCAGAATGGATTCATTTTTCGGGCTCAGGGTATATGCTCAGCCCGGGAGCCTGGTCATTTCCGGTATTGCGTCTTAAGCGTCTTAGCCTGTCGCCGGTTAGTGATCACGCTCATCCGTCGCTACGCCGTAGGCATTATTCACCTTGACGCCTGTGGTGAAGTGCTACCCGGCTTCGCTACCTTTGACTGGTAACCCGGCATTAAAACCACAAGGAGAATACATGCCAGAATTAACCACTGAAACAGCCCTCACTATTCTGATTAACAGGCTTCAGGACAACATTGATTGTGACGGTGAGATTTTCTTCGACAACGACAAAGATAATACGGATTCAACCACACTTTTACCCTGGATTGAGCAGGCACGAAATGATGTTCGTGACCTCCGACATCTCCAGCTTCTGCAACAGACCAGAACTGATTAGCCACCTGACAATACTCATCACACACGTATAAGCGCCAGCCCTTACCGGCTGGCGCTTTGCTTTCAGATAAAGGAAAGAAAAGATGTCAGACCTTACCTTCACCGAACCCGAGGTGTTAACCAACCATACCGATGTGATTTGCTCCACCAGCATTGAGCGCATCGTCACCGGACGTAATGCCGCACTGGCACAGATTGAAGCGCTCATTCAGCAACTCGACGATATTTCAACGCTGACCCGCAGTATCGGGGGGAAAACAGCTCTGGACTGGGCTATGAAGCAGGACTTCCGCTGCGGCTGTTGGTTGATGGAAAAAAGAGAAACGGCAATGAAGGCCATTACCCGCAACCTCGATCGCAGCATATGGCGAGACCTGATGAAGAAGTTCGGGATGCTCTCACTCATGGATGCCGAGGCCCGTAACCAGTGGTACAACAGCTTGGAAAAGGATGATATTCCGGCTATCAGCGAAGAGAATATTCTCAACACATTCGAGCAGTTGCATCTTAGTAAAGGTGACGTATTTGAGCGCGGGGCGATAAATGTGTTTAAAGGTCTGAGCTGGGACTACAAGAGTAACAGCCCGTGTAAGTTTGGGAAAAAGATCATCATGACAGGGCTGGTGAAATATGATCGTTGGGGATTTGGGCTTAACTGGGGCTGGCAGCGCGATCGATTAGCTGACCTTGAGCGGATGCTGATGATCCTTGACGGAAAGCCTGTTCCTGACAACCACGCTGACGTTACCCGTCGTCTCGGCGATCATATCCATGAAAACAGGCACAGTAATCACTATGAGGATGAGATGTTTGTGATCAAGTACTTTCAGAAGGGAACAGCGCATATCAGCTTCAAAAGGCCAGAACTGCTTGATAAAATGAACGACATTGTAACGAAGCATTTTCCTTCGATGTTACCCGCTCGTTCCTGAGTTTGAACCCCCCGATCCAGCACCAAAAAGGACTGAGGGTACAATTGAGGGTATAAAATTAATTAAACCAAAAAATAGATATATAAATCATAAAAATAACAAAACGCATCGATTCCGAGTCCGGCACCACCTTTCCTTTTTTATGCCTCCTTATAAATCCCCATGTGTATGTAATTCAATAAGTTGGCGTAAAAATCTTTCCCGATGCGTTTTGGTTTATTCCTTCGTATCCGGAAAATTTGGGGTCAGATTGCGGGTCGTTCAGTTCGATGAACGAAGGAGACCCTCACATGGCCCTGAATGACAGTAAAATCCGCGCAGCCAAATCCCGCGCAAAATCCTACAAACTTACCGATTCGCAAGGTCTGTACCTGACGATATCCGCCAGCGGCGCTAAGTTATGGTATTTCCGCTATCGCTTCGGCGGTAAGGAAAACCGTCTGGCCTTTGGTCCTTACCCGCAGGTGACGCTGGCGGAAGGCCGCGAGAAGCGCGACACGGCGCGTAAGCTGCTGGCGTCCGGCTTCTGTCCTTCTCTGATCCGCAAAACGGATAACGCCGCCGTTGATGAATCCCGCACTCTGGCATGGCACACCAGTAACCTTAAGCTCTGGTCGGACGTTCACGCCGATAAGATCCTCACCTGCCTGAAACGCTACGTTTTCCCCGATATAGGCGCGATGGATATCGCTCTGATTGAGACCCGGCATCTGGCGCAGTTGGTTAAAACCATCGACGATAAAGGCGTGCATGACGTAGCCGGACGGGTGCGCCAGCATCTGACCAAAATCATGCGCCACGCCGTACAGCAGGGCGTGATTAAATATAATCCGGCTTACGATCTTGATGGCGTCGTGACCCCGGTCGTGACCCAACATCACCCCGCCCTGCCACTGAAACGCCTGCCTGAACTGCTGGAGAAAATGGAAAACTACAAAGGCCGGATGCTCACCCGTCTGGCGCTGGAGCTGAATCTGCATGTTTTCCTGCGCTCCAGTGAACTGCGTTTTGCCCGCTGGGATGAATTCAACCTCAAAGCGCATATCTGGAGCGTACCCGCCCAGCGCGAAGCCGTAAACGGCGTGCGGTTCTCAGAGCGTGGCGCAAAGATGAAGGATGAACATCTGGTGCCGCTGTCACGGCAGGCGGTCGCCCTGCTAAAACAGATTCAGGCGCTTTCCGGCGAATCGGTCTTCGTTTTTCCCGGCGCACATACCCTGAACAAGCCGATGAGTGAAAACACCATCAACAAGGCGTTGCGCGTGATTGGCTACGACACCAAAACCGAAATCTGCGGGCATGGTTTCAGAACCATGGCCTGTAGCGCCCTGAACGAGTCCGGACGCTGGTCAAAGGATGCCATTGAGCGGCAGATGAGCCACAAAGAACGCAACGGCGTGCGTGCGGCTTACGTGCATAAAGCAGAGCATCTGGAAGCCAGAATCGAAATGATGCAATGGTGGTCGGATTATCTGGACGTCAGCCGGGGTGGATATGTCGCGCCGTATATTTATGCGCGACAGCATAAGGCCGCGGGTACAGCCTGACGGTTAATTCTCTGACAGGAGCAGATCCTGACGAGCGGGATCTGCTTCTTTGCTTTCTGAAAGGTTTTACCTTCGTATTTTTAACGATCAATCGGGAAACGCCTAAAATTATTCCGGCAGAATATTTTCAGGTCGTTACCTATCAATAAGGGTAATTTTTGAGGTAAATCTTATCGTCATTGCGACGATAAAAAATCTGCACCATAGGATGATTTTCTGCCGACACGACACTGCGCCAGAACCCGATATTCCGGCTAACTGCACCAGTATCCCGCCGCAGGAAAAACACAAAGCTGCACCAGATATCCGTTGAATAAACATCGAACTGCGCCGGTTACGGCCTTTTCAGCCCTTTGGCCCTTTCCGGTTTGGCGCTGTTACCCTTAGCTTTCCTTTACCCTTTCGGCCTTTTCCCTTTTGACTGCACCAGATACAGGAATTATCCTTCGTTTCAACATCCATAAACCTGCGCCACATAGCGCCCGCGACCGTCGCCGTGGCCCAAATCCATCGCGACCAATGCCAGCGCTTCTTTTTCACTGAACCCCTGCGCCAGATAATGGCGAATAGCATCCTGCGCCCAGGCGTAACGCAATGAATGCGGGGAATATGCACCGGTCAAGCCGATACGCGACGCCTGACCGTGCCAGTATTTCATCGCGCTTTTCAGGTCGGGCTTATCAATCAGCCTGCCGTTGCGTTGTTCCGCCACAGCCAGCGCATTTTCCAGCGCTTTTCTGACTGCGCCAGCGTCCAAAATCACCGTCTCGCGAGACCGCCCGCCTTTAGTGCCAAACACCACTGTGAGCCGGGATTCACCGCGATCCAGCGCCTGTTTCCATGTCCTAAGCGATTGCGCACACTGCACTGCTTCCTGAGAGCGCAATCCCATCAACCTTGAAAGCTCCAACACAGCAGCCATGCCCGCGTCTTTTGCACGAATGGTTTCCAGCACCTGCCAATAATGCTCCGCCGTGATGGCCTGCCGAGTACCGTTGCGGGATGCGCCGGATAAGCCGAGCGATTTATTAGACAGCCGTTCACTGGCAGCCAACCGATCACGCCCGGCCTGCTTCAGCAGACAGCGGAGCGCTGCCATTTCGTTTTGCAGACTGCGTTTCGTTATGTTCTGCGCCAGCCGTTCACGAACGTAACTCTCAATATGCCGCGCTTTCAGTTGCTCCACCCGCCGGATCTGCACATTTTGCGCCAGTAAGCGCTCACAAAATCGCTGCGCCAGCGCCATACGGTCATGAACGGTTTTATGACTGCCGCCCGCCTGTCGCGCCAGCGTTTTCATTTCCTGCTCCAGAAGACTCATTTTTGCATGTCCACCTTTCATGATTGCCGCAAAATCCAAAACAGATACAACCTTCCCCGGCGCATAGGCCGATAGCCCTGAATGATGGGGCGGGCTGCGAACGATATCTGAGCGCCGGGGCGGCAGCCGTTGAGGTGTAGTGGGGCTTCGGTTGTGCTCTCTGAGCAGCCGCCCGCTGGCGCGGGTTATCCCCCGGATCGTCCTGATCCCCCTCCGGTATCGGTTCAAGTTCTCCTGTGAGTGAAAGTGGGTTGAATTAAGGTGTCAGAATCCCGCCGTGCGTTGGCGCAGTTGAATTCTCTGGTGCAGTCAAAAGGCGCTGGTGCGTCACTTTCCCGCTTTGCGCGGTTAAAGTGACGCACTGGACTGGCGCAGTGATTGAGAATTGAAATTCTGTTGCAAGATAGCGGTCACGCGGCAGCAAAGCCTTACGGCAATGCAGGCCGTTGCCCGTCACGTTTATAGGCTGGTGCAGAAGTGAAGGATGACCTTAACCGTCTGTTAGACGGTCCGGCAGTTTGCAAAGGTAGCCGCCGGTAAGGGATTGACCATCCTGATTCATCAGGCGCTTCTCTCAGGTCATAAAGCATTTTGTGCAGGTGCAAACTTACACCCGTGGCAACAAGGCAGAAAGGGAAAACTGTTTTTTGCTTTTATAGAGTTGTTTGTTGATTTTTTCGTCATTTTATGAATGACAAGCTGCCGCGCTTCGCTTGCCTTCTCGCGTCCCGTTATCCGCGTTCGCCGATAACGGGACGCGAGAGATTGTTTTACTTTAGTGATCCTCTGGCTTGCGGTAACGGGAAGGCCAGATTTCCGCAGGCGCAACACCCAACGCTTCCGCAATCAGCCGTTCTCCCTTGGGCCAGTGTTTTGTCAGCGCATTCGCCAGCGTGGAAGAGGCCAGCCCTGCGTTACGCGAAACCGCCGCCAGTGTTGTTCCCCGCTTTTTCAGCGCCGCAATAATATCGGCGGGATGCCAGTCCTGTTGACTCATGCGACCACCTCATCAATACACTTCACGCCGTCAGCGGTACGTATCCAGCGCGGGGCTTTCAGTTCAGCGGCGAAGTAATCAACCAGTTCCGCCAGAAGCCAACGCAATTGTTCTTCCGCTTGTGGCGGAAACATCCGGCAAAGCAGAAGCTGAGTCAGGGTAAAACAGTAATCGCAAAGCGTATCCGAATCGGGGGCAAAACGGGGAGAATTTGTGGGCAAGGTATCAACGGTCAGGCTGTCTATCAGGTGAGGTGGAATGGGATCGCGTAGGCCCGGTTTCAGCAGCGCAAGACCGGCGGCAAGCCGACCGCAGAGAGCCATCTTCAGTACAGGATCGTAGCTTTCCGCCTGAGTATCTGCGCACTTTTCACAATGATCGGCCAGTACGGTGAAGTCTGTGGCGGCGCTAAAAGGAACGGTAAGTAACGGGTGAGTCTGGTTGAGGGTTGTAGCCATAGTGGCAGCCTCCGATGAGTAAGGAATATTACCACCACCGAAGAGACCAATCTTGCGGGTGGTGGACTGAACGGAGTTGGTCTTACCGGCCTCATCGGACACCGGCGCACCTTGCGGTGCCCCCGCCCAGCCCACCATAATTCGGTATAGCTAAGCATACGACATAAAAAAAGACGCTGGCGCGTCCTATGTCGCCGATGAAGTATTTCAGGAGACCAATCCCGGCACCTGATTTTGCAGGTGCGAGTAAAAGATAGCGCCATCGACGATAAGCTGCAAGGTATTTTGCTACGACAAACGAGGCGTAACGTTAATCTGGAATACGCCTCGCAAAAAGTATGCAGGAGCTTATTTGACTGTAACTTGCCCGTTCATCAGCATAGGGAGAAGCCAGTCGCGGAGCATGGTGAGTTGATGGTTTTCTTTTGTCAGTAATTCAATTTTTTCAAAGACAGATTCTATTTTTATTGCATACTTATCGATTAAATCAATATCATCAGGCAATGCCAGATTAGTATATTCAATATCGCTTGAAACAATTGAGTTAAATACTGATCCAGTAGCCTTAATTTCAAGATGATGTATCAACTCTTTAGTAAGATAATACAAAAATACAAAACTCACTCCTTGTTTCGCTCTCAGTGCATAACATGACTGATTCATAGCCATAGGCACAGCATTCAGGGCAAGGCGACCAACCGATCCTCTTGCAGTAATAAATATTGTATTTTTTTCAAAGAGGCGCGTACTACTGTTTTTTAGACCAAAATCAGTAATGCTGTCCTGCGTATTCAGGCTATAAATATTTTTATCTGAATCCGTTGGCGTAAAAAATGGAATAGATCCGTTCCAATATTCAGGTTTTGTCTTTTTGGGAGTTCCACCGCCTAATAAATTAGCTAAAGACAAGATATTCGAAGCGCACCAACCCGCCGGAATTTCCCGTTTCAAGATTGGGTTATACTCCATATTCCCGCCAGAGGTTTTATACGGTTTGCCATTAGCATCAGGGAAATCAAACTGTACAAACCAGTAGTCGTATAGCGTTTTCGCCATAGCTTCCAGTTCGGCGTTGATGCGATTGTTGACTTCTATCTTGTTAACAATAGACTTAAGAGTGGATGCAATCGCAACTGAATCATCCGGTAGAGGAATCTCAATGGCCTTAAGGTCTGGTATACAAAGATTACTTACAATAGACCCAGTTTTATCGCTCTTTTTTATTTGTTTTTGTACAAACTCTGATTGCAAAGCAAACAATAAATATTCACTGGTAATTTTCCTGGTATTAACTTTAATTAATACCATTCTCTGACCTAAACAGCACTCAATACCTTCTGGGATCATACAAACCTGTCCCATAGGAGCCTCTCGAGTAATTATGAGATCACCCGCCTCTGGTTTCGCTCTTTTTATGCGCACTTCAAAAGAGTTTTTATCAGTATATGACGGATTAGATAAATCAAGACAGCCATTTTTTATATTAAAGCTTCTTACTACTATTAATCCATCTTCAGACCATTTTGGTGTGGAGTGAGGACAATCTGTAATTGAAATACACAAGTCTTCAAGTGGAGCCGTTCTTCCAGAAAAAGGCTTTAATAATACTGACTCTTTCATTGAAACATCACTCATACTTCAACCCCGCCAGTTGCTTCTTAATTTCCTCTTCCAGCTCATGCGACTGGTTGAACAAATTATCCAGATTGTCGGTAAATCCTTTCATCTTGGCGGCAAATTGTTCCGGCGTCATATCGACATACTCAATTTTCACGTCAAAATATTGCCCGGCGCTTAACGAGTAATTTTTCGCCGCAATCTCATCATAAGAGACCACCACGGAGAAATCGTCTTCGCTCCACTTGTTATTAAATACTTCGCAAATACGTTTCTCTTCTTCTTGCGTCAGCACCGTTTTCTGGTTTTTACCGTCTTTGACCTTTTCGCCCAGATTCGAGGCGTCGACCAACACCACGCCCTCTTTGTTGCTGTCGTCAATAAACAGAATCGAGACGTTGGTGCCGGTGGTGGCAAAAATATTCGACGGCATGGAAATCACGCCCGCCAGCATCTTATTTTTCACCAGATGCTCACGAATACCCTTATCAATCCCCGACTGCGCGGTGATAAAGCCGGTCGGCACCACCACTGCCGCTTTACCGCCCGGTTTTAGCGAGTAGATAATGTGTTGCAGGAACAACTGATAGATCGCCATCTTATCTTTGGCGGCTTTAGGTACTTTCGGGATCCCGGCGAAGAAACGCTGCTGATTCTCTTTACTGTCCAGATCGTCACGAAAATCGCTGAAATCCATCTTAAACGGCGGGTTAGAAACGATATAGTCAAAGCGTTTCAGTTCCCGACCGTCCTTATGGTAAGGATACAAAATAGTATTGCCCTGAATCACATTCGGAATGGAATGCACAAGATTGTTGAGGATCAGGTTCAGGCGCAACAGGCTGGAAGATTTCTGCGAAATATCCTGAGTATAAATACTACAGCGATCCTCACCGATGGCATGCGCCACGTTCATCAACAATGTGCCAGAACCAGCAGCGGGATCGTAACAACTGACGTTGCGTACCGTGCCCCGCTGTTTTTCCGGCACCAGAATCGCGGCCATAATGCGCGCCACCGCGTGGGGCGTATAATACTCGGCGTATTTGCCGCCAGCGTTGCTGTTGTAGTCTTTGATCAGGTATTCAAAAATGGTGGCATAGAAATCGAATTTCTGGCTAAAGATATGCTCGAAGCTGAAATCGACCAGTTTGTTGATAATGGCGCGGCAAAAATCGTCGCGTTTTGATTCATCGGCGATAAACTGGCTAAGGCGGTCAAACAACACCACTTTCGCGCCGCCGTCGGTTTTAACCGCGAACACGTCATTGTTGATGGCTGCGATATCCATCAGGGTATCGTCAAAAGTTTTGGCGAAATCCGCCGCGTTTTGCCGGTTGAACAAGCTGGTAATGAAATGGTGCGGCTTCAGGCGCGCGGTATCGGCGCTCATTCTCAGTTGTAGCTTATCCAACTGCTCTTCACTCATCTGGCTAAGCGCCCCTTCCCAGCTTTCCGCGCTGGCGACGGCCTTATCCACCTTTTTCGCCTCGAAGGCAAACTTGTCGTTCAGGAACTTGTACAGGAACGCCTGAGTGATAATTTTGAATTCGTTACCGTCGTTACCCAGCCCATAGTTGGCGCAAATGCTTTTCAGGCTGTCGATCAGGGCCTTGGTGTTGTCTCTAAATTCCAGTTCTACCACGTACGTGCTCCGGTGTTAAATTCGTTCAGGTACTCTGTGACAATCAGACGGTTGATATCGTTCGCCGCCTGTGCCGTCAGTTTGATATGGTGCTGATCTTCAAAATGTTTGAGCACACAGGACACCATCTGCTTCTCAAAGTAACCTTCATTGTTCAGGAGCTGACTGTTATTCAGCACCTTATCATCCGCATCCAGCTTCACATCAAGCAGCGCCGCAAAGATTTTACGTTCCGGCTCGCTTAGGCCGCCGCGCTCCTGTAACCGTTTGTGCGTGCGCGCATACTTAGCGTCGCCCCGGTACTTCTGGCGCAGCAGGTTGTTCTGACGGTTCAGTTCCCGGATGCGGTCATGGATTTTATTCAGTGTGCCAATATTCGCAACCATTTCGTCCTGCGTGACTTCGCTGAGTTTCTTTTTCTTAAACAGGCGCTCCAGTTCTTCCTTCAGGGTGATGAATTTCGGGTCTTGCTGATCAAAGTTGCTGGCCAGCGCTTCGCGGGTTTTGCGCAACGTTTCTTTTAGCTTGTCGGCCAGCACCAGTTCTTCTTCGCCGATCTTGACGAATTTGAAAATCACGTCTTCCAGCGCCCGGTTCAGCAGATTTGAAGTATCGGTCCCCTGCTCCAGATCCGCTTTCAGGTTCAGCAGATCAAGGTGATTACTGGCTTCACGATACAGCAGATTCAGTTTGCTGAAATCCAGCGCCTGAAGAAATTCAACATTCCCTTGCTGCCGAATCAAGTTATACAGACTTCTAGCATCGGCTAACGCCTTTTTCAGCGCCAGCGCCGTTTCTCTGTCCTGTATTTGACTGACCTGATCGGCAAAAATTTCCGCATTTTCGATATCAAAACGGAACAGAACGTCTTTGATATGTTCGATTTCCTGCCGGATTTCTTCCTGTGATTTAAACAGCCGGGAGTAATGCTCCATCTCATCGCCCAATTCGGACTGGAGCTCTTCAAAGTAGGCTTTATTGGTGGCATCGAACTCCTGACGAATGTCGGCGAAATCCACCACATAGCCGTAGCGAAAATCTTTATAGGTGCGATTAACGCGGGTCAACGCCTGAAGCAGGTTATGCCGACGGATTACCCGTCCCAGATAGAGTTTTTTCAGGCGTTTGGCGTCAAAGCCGGTCAGCAACATGTTGTAGACAAACAGTAAATCAATGTTGCTGGCCTTGAAATCCTCCACCCACTGTTTGCGTTCCTGTTTGCTGCCCACATCGTGCAGAATCAAGGCGGCACGTTTGACCTTTCGCTTTTCCCAAGCGGTAGCGTGATAAACAACGTTTGATTCCGCAGCATGACCAACAGGCGTTATGTTTTCCGGCGCCGACACGGCAACAGATTCGCTATCGTCCGCATTAAATAAAGCAAACATCTGTTTCGCCTGTTCCGAACTGTCGCAAATAACCATGCCGCCAATGGTGTCGTCATTTAGCGCTCCCCGGCTCTGTGCGAAGTCGTTGATAATGTAGTCCAGCATCGGTTTAGCAAAGCTGGGGTGGGCGTAAACATATTTCCGTTCCACATCGCCCATTCTGACTTCAACGTCCTTTAACGCCTGCTGTAACACCAACCGGTAGTTGGTGGCTATCTCTTCCCGGATCAGGCGCAGGGTGTAGCCGTCCGCGATAGATGCGTTGTAGTAGTATTTGTGGATGTAATCGCCGAACAGCATCCGCGAGTTATAGTCGTCCCCCAGCAGCGGCGTTCCCGTCAGGCCAATTTTGATCGCGTGAGCATCCGACTGGCTTAAGTTGGCAAGAAAACTGCCTTCAGGGTTATAGCTGCGATGAACTTCATCAAGAAAGTACACCCGCTGAATACTGACATCGTAATCCTTAGTCGAGACGACATCCGGGTCATCTTTAAATTTCTGGATGTTGACGACGGTGATTTCCGGCGTTCCCTGATGGTTATGAAGTACCTGAGTCGCTTTGATATCACGGCTAAACGCATCACGCGAGTTGATCAGGTGTACGGTAAGACCACGAGCCGTAAATTCACGCTGCGCCTGTTGCAGTAAGTCCAGACGATCGACAATAAAATAGAACTTGGGGATGACCTGCTTTTTCTGAAAATAATCCGTCAGAAAGCGCACGTTATAATAGGCCAGCGCCGTTTTCCCACTCCCCTGCGTATGCCAGATAATGCCTTTTTTGACGCCCGCATTCAGCTTGCGCTCAATCGCTTTAGTAGCGAACAGTTGCGGATACCGCATAATGTGTTTCTGTATACCGTCTGGCTCAGAAACATAGGCCAACGCATAACGCAATATAAACGCCAGCCGATCACGGCTCAGTAATGAAGTACAGATGCGGTTCGTTGGTCGATTATGATCTTTATTTGTCTGAAATTCCGGGTTGGTGCGGATCACTTCCAGATTATTATCTTTTAATACAGCGATTTCAGTTTCATCAGACAAGGGCTTAAGCAACGCAGTCAGATTAAAGAGTTCTTCTTCGCGAAAATAGTTGAACTCGGGTTTATGGTACGCACTGCTGGCATAGAATGCGCCCTGAAGCGGCTCGGGATCGCCGTCATCATACTCCATGTTATTGGAGAAGATCATAAATTGGGTGATGTTGGCAAAGCGCTTGAATTTAGGGTTCTGAAAGCGTTTATTGATACGGTTGCGCTCCGCCAGTATGCCTTCCCGGTTGTTGGGCTTTTTCACCTCGATAAAAACCAACGGCATTCCGTTAACCAGCAGGGTGATGTCCGGGCGAAACTCTTCATCGCCATTTTCACAGGTCAGTTCAGTGACCACATGGAAGCTGTTGTTGTTGAAGTTTTCGAAATCAATCAGTTTTACGTTGGAGCGATCGGTGAGTTTTTCGTAGAAGGCGCGGCCTAAGTCCTCATTGTCGAGAAGAAGTTTGATCTCTTCCAACTGGCGGTCAATGTTATCAGGCGCTGTATCGGGATTGATTCTGGCGATGGCAGAAGTGAAAATTTCAGGAAAGATGTTGGTGCCTCTATCCCAGACCTGCTCTTTGAGGGACAAATAGCGGTAACCCAGTCTTATCAAGTGCAGGATGGTTGGGATCTTTACACGGGTATCTTCAGTGAATTTCATCTTATTCCCTGTTTTATCATGCCGTTACTTATCAGGGCATACAGCAAATGCAACGCCTCAGAACGATGAGTAACGACGATTGTTCAGCCTTGCTTCTATGTTACACGTTCCTTTTAAGCCAACCGAATATATTTACGAGCCTTCTTTAGTGAGTAGCCAAAGTTTGCTTTTTTGTTTAAATGTCGATTTAAAGTCGACAAATTAATAAATAATAAAACCAAAACTTGCCATGATTTTTCACTAAATCCATAATAGTTTAAAAATGGACTAAATTGTCTACTCATAGGTGACATTTGGCTAACTATATAAACTGGCTGATGCAGAATACCCTACCCGGTCAGGTGTTGCTCCAGTCATGGCTTAGCCGCAACGGCATAGATCGTAAGCTCTCTTACCGCTATGTACAGAACGGCTGGCTCAGGCGGGTAGCGCATGGTGTTTACTGTCGGACGGGTCGCAAACCCGACTGGGTCGATGCGGTTTCCTGTCTGCAAACTCAGTGGGAAAAACCGGTGCGGGTGGCAGGGCTGACCAGTCTTGCGCTACAGGGCCATGCTCACTATGCCGAACCGGGCAGGCCACAGGTCTGGCTCACGCTCCCGGCTTACGTCAAGCTACCGGGATGGTTCGCCACCTTTAAACAATCCGCCACCTTTATCACGTTATATACGTCGGGCCTGTCCGCTGATGTAACACCATTCACTACAGAACTGAAAATCGGCGATAGGCGAGTAATGGGCAGTTGCCCGGAACTTGCCGCGTATGAAATCGCCAGCGGCGTTCCCGCACAGATCTCGTTTGAACATGCCGACGCCCTGTTTCAGGGGCTGAACCTTCTCAGCCCGCGTAAATTACAGGTGCTGCTCGGCTCCAGTTATTCGATTAAAACCAATCGAGTGGCGCTCTATCTTGCTCAGCGCAACGGACATCCTTATTTTCAGTATCTCGATCAAAGCGTTGTAGAAACAGGTTCGGGAAAGCGACAAATCGTCCCCGGCGGCTGGCTGGAGCCGGATTATCAAATCACCGTTCCCCGAGCATTTAAACCGGAAGGAGTCGAAGATGGATCTGCGTGATAGTTATGCCCGCCAGGTCAGGCTATTAATGGCTGCCCTGCCCCATGTGGCAAAGGAGTCCGGCTTCGCCCTGAAAGGCGGCACAGCAATTAATTTATTTGTGCAGGATTTCCCTCGCCTATCGGTAGATATCGATCTGGTTTATAAAACCTTCATGGACCGCGATACTGATCTGTCGGCCATCAATGACGCCTTAATGCGTATTGCGGAATCGCTGAACGGCAGTGCGGGGATAACAGCTATTCGGCAGGAGAATAAAGCCGATGAAAAGCGCATCATCGTTAATACCATTGATGCGCAGACAAAGATTGAAGTCAGCCCGGTCTGGCGTGGATTGCTGTTGCCACCAACAGAGATGCCAGTATGCGAGCAGGTGGAAATGGAATACGGTTTTACCACCATGAATGTCGTCTCACTGGCGGATCTTTACGGCGGAAAAATCTGCGCCGCACTCGATCGTCAGCATCCGCGCGATCTGTTTGACGTACTGAATATGCTGAAGAAACCGGGACTGACGCGCGAGATCTTCGACGGTTTTCTTTGTTATCTGGCAGGTCATCCCCGCCCCATAGCCGAACTGCTGGCCCCAAACTGGGACACGGGGCGGATCGCCACGCTATACCAGCAGGAATTTTCAGGAATGACGCAGCAGGAGACTTCTCTGGAATCGCTTTTATCAGTAACGACTCTACTACCGCAGGCATTGAAATCTCATTTTATCGCTCAGGATCGACAGTTCTTACTCAGTTATAAGCAAAACAACCCTGACTGGTCGCTGTATCGCTATCCTGAAATTCAGCATCTCCCGGCTATTCGCTGGAAACAACGTAACTTAGCGGCGCTGAACGCTAAAAATCCGGCTAAGTTTACGGCAGCTCTAAACAAATTTATGACGGTTTTAGAGCAAAATTTTTAGCCTTGCTATATATGCAGTTCTAACCATTATATATGAATGATGCACCACGCGATAAATACGGCACCTCAACTATTCCGCTGTTCGATAAAGATCCTTGCGACACTGATGACAATAATGAACTCTGTACCCTGATATACCCCGCCACAAATAGCTATCTATGCGATTAGAACCACAGTAATAGCAACGAGTTCCTGTATTTGTTTTTGTCTGAGGATAAATTATCCAATATTTTTCCAATTCCAGATAATTTTGACGCCACTCCCTATCATCAACCCGGATAAGAAAATACCAAAATAGCCACAAAGGTCCCCAGAAAGGGAGAGACAGTAGGTATATCAAACGACGATAGTTCCGAGGGATACGCCGAAACTGAATGCCGATCCAATAACCAAATCTTTCCTGATGACTGCCATGATAGTGCTTACCAGACATCCTTTTCATATGCATTTCCTCGCAGGTTACGCAACACGAAGATATTACCAAAGAAGACGTCCCATAAGAAACGTCGCTGGGACCTCTTTTGTCAGTAACGACTTTGCTACCGCAGGCGTTGAAGTCGCATCTTACGGATCGGGATCGCCAATTCTTGCTCAGTTATAAACAAAATAACCCTGACTGGTCGCTGTATCGCTACCCTGAAATTCAGCATCTTTCCGTTATTCGCTGGACACAGCGTAATCTGGCAGTGCTGAATGATAAGAATCCGGCTAAGTATGCAGCGGCGGTGAGCAAGTTTGAGAGGATACTAAAGCAGTGCTTTGATCAGGGTTCAGAAGGACTAGATTGAGCATGATGTTTAATTATCTCAACTGAACTCTGACGACATCTCAAAAAAATGATGAAAATACAAATTAAATCAATAGATTATTCATATACGGTTCAATGCATTATCTCAAAAACACCTAATTCACATGTCGTTTCTTCGTTTAACACCACGATATGTGGACTTCAGGCCGTTATGTGTGGACATAACGAAACGGCTAATCGCTTAAACAACGGTTTTTCGTGATAACCATCACAAAAACAAAACGATTTTTTATGGGGGCTTTAGTGGGGGCGCTGTTTACTATAAATATCGACAAAACAGATAATTAACAGCATGTTAATCGTCGATATGATCCCGAGTCCGGCACCACTCATTTAGAAACGGATGTCTACTGACATCCGTTTTGCATTTTAACGTCAACAAGTTATCTCCTTCCCTACGTCTGCCAAGGTCTACTGAAAACCGCTCGCGATGTTCTTGCGCCAATTAAAGCCACTGAATGTAGCGAAAAAGTTAAACACTGAAATCACAAATCAGGAATAAACCCTTCTTCCCGCAAAACCCTAATCACCCCCACGAATCAGATACGAATTTGAAAACTTCGCGGTATAGCTACGAGCCCCTTCTTCCACTGGCTGAAGCAGTCCCCGGTCGATTAACTTGCCAAGATGAGATCCCCGAAAGCACGTATAGGCACCATTCTTCTAAGCCTTGCTCAGTTCCTTTATCGGCTAACGAAAGCATAGCGTAATAGCGTTCGCGATCGTTACAGAATACCGCTGTCGGATTAAGAACCCGACCACCGGCCTGAACATTAAAACCATACTAATCAATAATGCATAGGTCAGCAGTCTGACCGTTCTACCATTACCGTTGCCAAATGGATGTCTCCAGCCAAAGCGGTGATGCACCAGCGCAATCTTCATCAGATCATATTTTAGCTTATCAGCCCGGTTAATAAATGCCGCAATCCGGCGGCAAATGGTCAGACTGAGCAATACTGACGTTATGTTGCCGATATGCACCGGGAGTTTTATCGCCTTCCTGTTGCAGCCCGGCAACCGCCAGACTATGCAGCTCGCGGATAAAATATTCCGTTATGTCATCACCATTGTTCAGGTATTCGTCGATGAACTCCATCGTAGCTTCAATATTGTTAGTTCCGTCAGCGCATCGTCCAAAGGGGAATCAAAGCCAGGGTTCAGAAGGCCGAGTTCAAAGTGATTAAATTGAGCCATGATGTTTAGTTATCTCAAATGGTTCATGACGACATCTCAAAAGTACATCAAAAATACCAATGTAATCCATAAATTAGAAATAACGTCGTTTCTGATTATCTCAAGAATCATTAATCCAACATATCAAATTTAAGTTTAAAAGATGTTCAATAGAGAGGGTTACGGGCCATTGTCTACATAATGTCCTTTTCAGCCAAGAGATTGTCCGCCACAGCAATGTATTGCGCAGATTTCGCCTTAGTATCAGTCATGGATGTACTTTCACCTAAAACTGTTGCCAGGGAGTTCCTATGGAATCAGCAATAGACAAACATCTCAAATGTCCCCGAACACTTTCCCGTCGGGTTCACGATGATTATCAGTAGCCTTTTCCGATGTTTGTCGGCCGTGCAGGTGAGAGTCTGCGTGTAATGAACGTGTTCTGAGCCACAAGCCTGAGCCAGGAAGGCCAGCGAGAAGCAATGCAGGGACGCGCCACAACCATAAAACACATCCGAATCGGAGATAATGAACGATGAACGAACAGCAACCTGCTATGGAACAAAACGCCTCCCTCTATGTACGCCTCGGGGGTTATGATGCCATTTACGTGTTCGCCGGCGCCGTGTTGAGAAAAACCATGACGCACCCCACCATCGGCCATATCTGGAGCCATATGTCCGAATCGACGTTTATGAAGGAACATATCAACTTCGTCGATTTCCTCTGTGAAAAATGGGGCGGCAACACCAAATATCGGGGCCGAGACATGGTGACCGCACATCGCGGTATGGGGCTGACCGAAGAGCACTGGATCGCCGTGTTTGAGTGTATCGACGAGTGCTATGACGATTTCAACGTACCGGACGACATTCGCGAAGAGGTCACCGCCTTCCTGACTCAGTTCAAACCAGTCATCATCGGCGGACCTTCCTACCGGGATATCGTCATCGCGCACCCCGAAATGGATGTGGCCAAAGGGATGAAAAGCGTCGGCATCCAATGGCCGGCACCGGACAAATCATCCTGACGGGAAACCTTCTCCGCGAATACAAACGCCAGACAGCCTAAATCCAGCGGACGTCCGTCTCAATCACGCGCTTGTTCGTCTGAGACAAGTATTGTTGACGCGCCGGATTTATTATCAATCAGCAAACTGAACCGCCCCAGCTTTCCTGGAGAATGTTAAATCCGGGAACTCAGGCTGCCGGTTCCTTATTTCCCAGGGAAGCATAATATGCCTTTTCTGCTTCCGCTGGCGGGATATGGCGGTGGGGCGTCTAGCCCACAGCGCCTGCTCCAGTGCATCCAGTACGAACGACGTTTCCATTGTCGATGATATCCCAGGAAGTCAGGGAAGACGCGCTAACTATTTGTTAAAAACAATACCCGGATAGTATGTCCATCCCCAGGGCGAGGTACGCCTATGTTTTATTTTTCAACCTAACCTCAACGAAATGGCTTTTTTTAAGAAATTTTAATTAATTTAATAAATGAGTCGGGCGATTTCATCCTTGTCATTATGCTGCATTCACACTTATAAATATTAAGACAATATAACGAATAACAATAGGATAGGTCGTTTGCATCTCATTTGGTTGATGATTACATCAATTAATAAGTTCGCTATTAATATTTCTTGAATATTTTTAATCGCTGTTGACGATGCCATTTATTGGATTATATTGTTTAATGTAATTAAAAATAATTAAAAACTCAAACTTACTACTTATATAATCAAGATGGAATTTATTTACTACACTATTTATGACTATAGAAATAACCGTTTTTAAAGTGCATAAATATTGCCAAATTAATGATGAGCGTTATTAGAAATAATTCACATTCAAGGTTTTAACCACTTTACAAGTGAGAGATTATGAATTCAATTAATTATTATACCGTGTCACAACGTAACATTGTTAGGATACACGACACGCGTCGATCGTCCTGATTTTCATGTGCATCCATTTAAAAGATGTCAATCATCGCTAGGCCTGTAATTAAATGGCATCTATATAATCGCACGCAAAAAAACAATATCTTTTATTATATTTAATTTGGTTAAGCATCTTTCATTTGTGCCATCAAGGTAGCTAACACGAATACTCTTAATATTTGGTGGGTTTTTACCATCATCAAATATTAAAAGACGAGTTTACATACTGGAAAACATCTCTACAAGCTTCAATTGAAAAATGGTATATATTATGAATGATAGATTTGAAAGTATGATATCTCGCTATAAAGGCGATGGTCCCTATTTGCAGGTTGACGATATCAAATATATTGATGCCGCTTCAGGTACATTTAATCTACAATTCGGCTATACCAACAAAAGGATAGCGGATAAACTTAAAGCGCAAATTGATCGCTGTGCTCACTTAAGCTCTGCTTATACCCGTGAAATATCACAGTGCATACTTAAGAAACTCATAAAACATACTCCTGAAAATATTGATCGTATCTGGTTGCGTGATGTCAGCGGCTCTGGTGCCGTTGAGTGCGCTATCCGTATGGCGCAGAAGTACACTGGACGCTCAGGCGTCATTTCGCTTTTTTTGGCTCATCACGGTCAATCTCTGGCGACGGCTCAGATTTCGGGGAATGCATTTCGTATTAAACATTTTCACGTAAATATTGACGGCTCTCTAAAAATTCCCGTCCCTGCAAGCGTTATGTCAAATTCTGAAGAGACGCATCAACAAGAATATTACCCCGATATCCAGGATATTTATCAGTACGGGTCAAATGAAAACATTGCCTGCTTAATCGTTGAACCGATACTGGGTAATGGCGGGAATATCGTCCTTTCCGAGAGCTTTTATCGTACTGTGCGTGAGTTCTGCAATAGAAACGGCATTATTCTTATCGCCGACGAGGTGCAGACGGGTTTTGGAAGAACAGGCACCTTTTTTGCCTCAGCCGGTTATGCCAAGGCACTTGAACCAGATATTATCGTATTTGCCAAAGGGGCGGGGGGAATAGGCATTCCGACCGGCGGCGTCCTGATGCGAAAAGAACTGGACGTACTTGAGTCATTCGAACATTCAAGCACCTCTGGCGCTAATCCTTTATCACTTGTCGCCCTAAATGAAACTGTCGATATTCTTGAAGAAGAAGGGATTCTTGACAATGTCGTGAATGGTGAAAAATTTTTGCGTAGCGGATTGCTGTCGCTACAGGAAAAATATGCAGACATCAGTGGCGTACGGGGTGTGGGATATATGTACGGGTTTGATACTCCCAGCCCTGAATATGCAACGCAAGCTATTGCGATTGCGGCCAAGCATAGATTGATTATTCGTGGTGCTCGATATGGGAAAGGTAAAGCGCTAAAAGTTCGTCCGCCTCTGATTTGCACCCGAGAACATTTGCAGGAAATTCTCACCAAATTGGACAGTACTTTTAACGAAATGCAAAGCTTATCTATTTCCCAAACGGAGGCAGTGTAATGCAGGCGCTTAAATATTATCAGACATGGCAGGTTGATATTACTGAAACACCGGAACCGACGTGTTCCGAGGCGGATGATGTTATTGTTGATATCGCCGTATGTGGAATTTGTGGAACTGACGTAGGCATTATTAGCGGCGACTATCCGGTCGCGCAGAGTGGCGTAACTATTGGTCATGAAGCCAGCGGCGTAGTGGCTAAAGTGGGTAAAGGCGTCACCCGGTTTAAGCCGGGTGACAGAGTGGTTATCAATCCTACGTACTCCTGTAAGCAATGCCGCATGTGCCAAACCGGCAATCCAAACCATTGTGAAAAGAAAATGGGCACTGAAGCGGGTGTGTCTTATGACGGTGCTTTCGCAAATCAGTATCGTGCTAAGGAAGCTTTTTTACGCAAGTTGGATGATCACGTCACCATGCGGGAGGCTGCGCTGACAGAACCTTTAAGCTGCACCATCACCGGCGTGGATAAACTGGCGATAACCCATACCAATATTCGAGCGGCCGTTGCCGGCGCAGGCCCGATGGGGATGCTCTATTTGTGGGTGCTGCACCAACGGGGGGTCGAGGCTTTTATGGTTGAAAAAAATCCTCATCGGTATCAGTTTGCCAGCGATAGCCTACCGCCTTCATCGCGTATTTATGATGATTTTGAGCAAGCCCTGGAACAGGAATACGGATCCCGGAACAGTCAGATCGACCTCGTGGTGGATACGACGGGTCAGTTGACCGAATTGATATTCGAGCATCTCGCTCCCGGCGGCAAGTTATTGAACGTGGCGTTAAAGGATAAGCACGCCACCCTGGACGTACTGAAAATTGCCGATAAGAGTCTGTCGATCATCGGTTCGATCGATTCGCTGAATAACAGCTTTGAACGCGCCTACGCCATGATCCGTGATGGGGAAGTTCCGGCCGAGCGTCTGATAAGCCATGAAATTGCCTTCGCTGATTATCAGCGTGCTTTCAGACTGGTCGGCTGCGATATAGCCAACAAGACAATGGCGCCGCTTGAGGTTCCAAATTGTAAGGTGTTGATACGTTTGGCGAATATTGATTAACGGAGTGAATATGACATCTCTGTCCGTGATTTTTGATATCGACGGAGTCATTGTTGATAGCGAAAAGCTGCACTTTGACGTGTTGCAGACGCTGGTTCCGGAGCAGATACAGCATTATACGCCACAGCAGCTTATTGGACTGAGTCTGGAGGATACGCTGAGTTTTATCGGCATAGCCGCTTCCGATCAGCCCGGTATTGTCTCTCGGGTGATCGATACCTATAAAGAGCTGCTTGCTCCGCACTCCTTGCGTCCGGGCGTGAAGGATCTTATCTACAAGCTGCAACAGCGGGGCATCGCCTTTGGTTTTGTCTCTACCGCCCCACGCCACCTATGCCTTGCCAACCTGGCGCTCCTTGAGCTGGACGAGCCAGTTCAAGTGATAGGGGGAGACGATATAGCGCGCACCAAGCCGTTCCCTGACCCTTATCTGGAGATGCTTGAACGACTCCACGCGGCGCCGAAAAATACGGTGGTGATTGAAGATACCGACCTGGGGATCTCTGCTGCGAATCAGGCTGGTATCGCGCAGATTTATGCATGGCCTCATGCGCTCTCTGACCAGCAGCACTATCGGCAGGCCTCCGCGGTAATTGCCAGTCTGGGCGATATCGCTGAGTTTTCTCAACTAAATGTAGTTTCCTGACAGCTACCCCCCATGTCCGCGTGGGGGGTATAAGGATGTCGTTGTGACTGAAAAAGACGCTATCTCCCTGACCAAAAAACCGATTGCAGCAACGCGCAAAGCTTTTTTCATCGCCGGATTCAGCCTGGCAAGCTGGGCCCCGCTTATCCCGCTAACCAAAGAGCGTCTTCAGGTGGATAACGGCATTATGGGCGCTATCCTGTTAGCTTTTGGCCTTGGGTCGCTATTGATGATGCCTTTATCCGGCATGTTGGCTGTCCGCTTCGGCTGTCGGCGCGTTTTTACGCTGGCGCTGCTGTTAGTTTTAGCTACGCTGCCGGCGTTAGTGAAATTGGAGGATATTATCCCGCTGGCGCTGGCGCTTTTTCTCTTTGGCGCAGGCATCGGCGCCATGGATGTTGTGGTCAACATTCATGCCGTGATTACCGAAAAATATGCCCAAAGACCGATCATGTCCGGATTTCATGCACTTTTCAGTCTTGGTGGAATAGCCGGCGCCGCGGCGGTCAGCGCACTACTGGCCGGGGGAATATCGCCGCTGCATGTCGTGATGATAGTGATTGTTCTATTAGGATTAATCATGTTGTTTGCCTGGTCTGGCCTCATGGATAAGGCAGAACGCCGCGAGACGCCTTTTTTTGTGTTGCCAAAGGGAGTGGTAGTTGTGCTGGGGCTGCTGTGCTGCATCGCATATGTGATGGAAGGTTCCATGCTGGACTGGAGCGGGATCCTGTTAATCAGCCAGCACAACATCGATATCCATCAGGCGGGGCTGGGATATACACTCTTTGCCATCACCATGACGTTAGGGCGGTTTCTGGGGGACAAAGCGATTGCGATGCTGGGAGCCAAGAGGATCTTTATTGGTAGCGCAATCCTGGCCACATCAGGATTTATAGTGCTTATCGCGAGCAATGCGTTATTACTGACCGCTTTGGCATTTCTGCTGATTGGCATGGGGGTTGCGAATATTGCCCCGATGCTGTTTACCGCGTCAGGGCAGCAAAAAGATATGCCTGATGCGTTAGCTGTCGCCGCGGTTTCTACGCTGGGCTATTCAGGGATATTAATGGGTCCCGCGATAATTGGTTTCGTCGCGCATCTTTTCTCTCTGATTGGCGCATTTATTTTTGTTACTCTGCTTTCAATTATCCTGCTGGTTGTTTCATGTAGGGTCAAATTAACGACTTAGGGGGATGTAAGCGGAACGGTAGCATGCTTATAAACCTGAGGAAGAGTGATGAAGCTTGATAACAGGCGGGGATGGGGCTTGTGGTGAATGTCAACGTAATAGACAACTGACTATCTCCCGGCTCCGGGCATAGTCCCTGCAAAGAAACCAGCCAGTTGGCTTTCCGGGTACCGGACTCTTTATAAAAAAGGAGCCGCCGCAGCGGCTCCCCGGCAGCGATTATCTCACCTCAACATCAATCATTGGGGGGATATAGCCATAGTCATACTCTTCCAGCACGAAGGTCTGTTCGCCTTTCAGTTTGATCGATACCGTCGGCGCTTCGGTGCCCCCGATGCGATAGGTATCTTCACCCGTTGGTACGGAATCAATGAAGGATGTCACCAACCCGTTAGGCATAACATAGTGCGAGTAGGTCTGGTAAGGCTGTGAAGGCGGATTGCCCAGAACCAGCCCGGAGCCGTTCAACGGAACATAAGGCCCGAACAGGTTTTCACTGACAAAACCGTACACGCCGTCAGGCCCAGTGAGGCCGTCGCCATAGGTAAACTTATGGCTGATGGTGAACAGGTAGTATTTTCCATCCTGGAAAACAAAGTGCGGACGCTCGGTCTGGTCATTTACGCCAACCGCCGTGATCAGCGGCGGCAGCAGTTCCCAATCATCCCCATCCTCATCACGGCACACCGCAATACCTACGCAGCCGGTCTGATAGTGGGAATTGCCGGCATCTTCATAGCCAGGAGGCACATCGCCCAGTTCCTCTTTTCCAACCACATGGGAACCGCGCTCGCCCGCAACGTTGCCTTCAAACAGCATATACAGTTTGCCGCTTTTCGGATCACGGAACGGGCAAGGATCGCGGAAGGCCCAGTAAGGGTTCTGGCTTTCGGTCTGGTACATTTTGCCATCGGCTTCAAACAGGATTTTCACCTTTTTAAAGCCCACCATTTCCACGCCGTTTTCTGTGGTCACCACACGTCCGCGCACTTTTACGATGGTCGCGCCCGGCGTCACCGCAGTGTAGTAAAGATCTATTTCACCGCGATCGTTCAGCAGAACCGGCGTACCCGCCCATTCGCGCGTCGTCGGTGAAACGCCTTCTTCCATGACGCGGCCGCCCAGGATCCAGTCTTTACCGGTGCGTGAATACCAGAAGTACATTTTTGCCCGGCCGTGACGGTCGTTCCAGTCGAGGGTAATGTCATAATTGCCCTGTTCGTCCTGATACTCCGGCGCGGTCGGGTTACGATCGGCGGTCAGGGTGAAAATAACCGACCAGCCGTTGACCGAGGCGATATTGCCGTCAATATCGCGCAGCGGCATGGTATCCCAGATAAACACGTCATCGCTCATGACCGGGAAATCGCCGCTGACCAACGGCTGGGTTGTGGTCGGATCGTATTCATTGACTTTCAGCGCATCTGCCCGCGACCAAATAGTCGGCTTATGCGGTTGAATACTTTTAAGAGCGGCTTTCTTACCTTGATTCAATTGATTAAGTTGATTCATAATATTTCTCTCTTGATAAAAATAAAATAAAACCAAAACATCAGGTTTGATATTCTGGCGACGTCTTTCTTTATAACGGATAATGTCCATATAATGACGGGCGCAAAAAACCCTTCCGCTGAAAAAGCAGAATAAATTCACTATTGGACTCAACAAAAAAACAAATGTATTTCAGACAATATTGCTTCAGATAAATGTTTTCATACACCTCCTTTTTTAAAAGATAACAACCCGAGCTATAAGAAAATAACTCATCAAGTAAGACATTACCTGATGAGTTTATTTCTTAGTGTTTTTTTCATTTTCCGTTCGTTCATTGAACAATCTCAATATACCGCGACGAATCTGCTCGACGCCGATAAAACCAATCATGCCGCCCAACGCCGGCGTCAATGTTTTAGGCAGCGAATAATACTCCAGAGATGCAACAGCAGTCAGCGTCAATGCCCCACACAGCGCGCCTTCCAGCAGCATACGCTGCCAGCCTCCACCGGTGTACGCAACGCGCAGTATCGCTATAAAAATAGACAGCAATACTCCCCCTGTGGGGACATCTCCGCGCCACCAGGCATGTATTAATTCATAAATGCCTGCCCAACTGAAGACATTACTTTGCATATTTACTCTTCCCCAATATGGATTAAACAAATAAGAAAATTCTTATCAAAGTCACCGCTCATAAATAATGCATAAAAAAAGCCCCGGGGTTATCCGGGGCTAAAATAAAAAAAGCCTGCAATCAGCAGGCTTTGTAATATATCTGTTTTCCGATGGCTCAATCACTACATCTCCATCATGGGAATAAATCTAACCAGTTTCGGACAAGAGTGCAAGCCTTAATTTAAAAAAAAGTGAATTTTATTTTCTGCGCTTTATTGTTGCGATGATGTAATCAGGGAAAATAGTCTTTCAGCGGCCGTAGATTCCTGATAACACTGGGCAATAAGAGAATCATAAAATACCTTCCAGTTTCGTGACCATGTGCGCTGCGTTAAATCAGGCACCAACGTTTTAATCACTTTATATACCGAGACCGACTTTACCGGCTTCATACCGCTGCCGCCGCAGCGGGGACAAACTTTCTCTATCGTCTCACCCGCCGCGCGAGAGGCGGCGAGATCCGTCACTTTGCCCCGGCCTTTGCAACGGCAGCGGTTTTGCGGATCGTCCGCCGTCCGGCTGTATTCCTCCACGGCCATTTTCGCCATCAGCACGATGCAGTTCGCCATCTGCCGGCCGGCTGCCTTTCCCACCCGCGCCGGCGCCTGTTTCAGGCCAAAACGGGCGATCCCCGCTATCGCTTTGTTTCTTTCATCAGGATCTTTGTTGTACTTGGCAAAGATAAGGCTAAGCCCCAATGCCTCGCGTGACTGGACGACTCCGAGGGCCAGCAGGATATCGCTATAGCTGTCCCGCGCGCCCGCGGAAGAAACGCTTCCTTTTCTGGCCTGACTTATGGGTCTGTTGCCGCTTTGGGGCCGATAAACATACGTGGGCGACGCTTCCCGGCATGTAAACATCGACGAGGCCGATTTGGGGCCGCACAGGCTAAGCGCATGTTCAATCTTCATTGTAGTATCTCCGTATAACAAGCTGAGACGCTACATCGCTTAAGCGCCCGAAACCGTGTTGATAATCCGAGGTTAGATAACCACAGTCTGGCCCTATTCGGATGACGCTTCTCCCCCACGCCCCCCATAATCGCCAAAGAGGGGGCAATCCTGTTTGTGGCCGGTTCAAGTACCCGGACCGTGCTCGCAACGGACGTATTGTCGATTTACGTTCCATAGAGTCTTTCCTTTCGATCTTACTGTTAAATCCTGGTGAATAACCGCGGCTGGCGGCCATTCTGTCTATGTGCTTTGTCAGCCACCTAGTCAAAATTCAGTCATTTTTTTGTTGATTTTATCATCCGTAAAGCAGACTATAGTCAACGCCAATCAACAATACAACGAATAAATCAACACAGTGTTTATTTTTTAAGTTGGTAAAAATGACAGAGCTAACCGAACGCCTGCGCCATCTGATGCGCGAAGAGGGAATGAAGCAAAAGGATTTGGCAAAGATTGTGGGTACGTCACCTCAAACAGTAAACAACTGGTTAAAACGCGGAACGCTGAGTCGCGAATCCGCCCAGGCCATCAATGAAAAAACCGGCTACTCATTAGACTGGTTACTTAGTGGCATTGGTCAGCCGAAGCCAGAAAGCAGCAATTTCAAGGTTTCCCGCCTGCATGTCACCGAGTGGGAAAGCATTGATAACGATGATGACGAATTTGTGGAGGTTCCATTGTTAGGCGTCAGGCTATCAGCCGGAGGGGGCGCGTATGATATTGATGAAGATGAAGTTTATGCACTCCCCTTTCGTTCTCATACTTTAAGGCGGCTGGGTATCCGGGTGGAAGATACCCGCGTGGTTACCGTCATGGGCGACAGTATGGAACCCAAGCTGTCGGACGGCGACAAAGTCGCCGTCAACCTGTCGGACAGACAGATCCGGGACGGCAAAATGTATGCCATTCGCATGGGTGAGTTGCAACGCGTAAAAGCGCTGATCAAACGGCCCGACGGAAGTATCATCGTGCGTTCTTACAACTCGGCCTATGAAGACGAGGTTGTCACTAAAGAACAAATTATCAACGGTGAACTGGCCGTTATCGGGCGCGTATGGTGGGTATCCGCACTGGTGTGAACGGCCGCTCCCCTAAGCCGCTGACGACGATTTCCGCTTCGCACGCGGCATTGACGGGCGACAACCACTCGCACAACCGGCCCGCGTATTAGCGGGCCGGTTGGTTAACAACAGAGAAAGGTTGCAATATCATACGACCTTTTCAGGAAAGTCCCCCGAAAGCGGCGGCCCGCGTGGAACATTGGCGTTAAATCAGTCTGTAGTTCCAGTTCAAAAGTCTGTCTGGCGCTGTCCAACGCGACCATTCTGGCATCCAGAAAATCGAAATAGCGTTTAACCTGCGGATACAACGCCTTAAATAAACTCTCTTTGGCGGAAAAGCTAAGCGTCAATAAACAGCGGAATTCATCATTCTGCGCGTTCAGCCACTGATATTCCTCTTCATCCACAATACCGGGCCACAACGCCTGCGCGCGTTCAGCAGACAGAAAAGTCTCGATATCGACGCCGACGCAGGAAAGATCCGTACTGCGGATATGTGCTGCGCACAATACGCTATCCGCATTATGGCTCAAGGAACCGGCGATATTTTCAGGCCATTGCGGAGATCGATCCTCGCCGCTGTGCAGGACGAAATCGACAATCCCCAGTTTACGCACCACCTGTCTGGCCAAACAGCGGCCTGCCAGAAACTCGGCACGACGTTTCGGCACGGAACGTTCAAGCGCATCGGAAAACGGAATCTCAGCCTCGGTAAACAACACGTCGGAGTAGGCGGACAAATGGAAATGACAGCGGGCGCTAAAACCAGGGTACATGGCGCCATCCATTGCCTGCGGGAACGTTATCCATTCAACATCATTAATAAAAGCAGCAAGCATGTTACTTTACTCTTGAAGGAGAAATCACTTTCAGGGCAATCCAGCACCTCAGCCTTCAATAAATATAATGGGCGGCTCCCACCCATTATCACTCAACCAAGAACCATTACAGCGCTAAAAAGAACCCGGCGATGCTGGCGCTCATCAGGTTTGAAAGCGTACCCGCGGTGACGGCTTTCAAACCAAACCTGGCAATATCCTGACGCCGCGTCGGCGCCATACTGCCCAGTCCTCCAATAAGGATAGCTATCGATGACAAGTTAGCAAACCCACAAAGTGCGAACGAAATAATGGCCTTGGTATGATCGGACAACACCTGTAAACCAGCGGCCGCCACCACCTCGTCGGCTTTCAAATACCCGCTAAAATTCATATAGGCCACAAACTCATTGACGATCAGCTTTTGACCAATAAACGATCCGGCGATAGTCGCTTCATTCCAGGGAACGCCGATCAAAAACGCCACTGGCGAAAAGATCCAGCCTAAAATCAATTCCAGCGACAACTGCGGATAGTTAAACCAACCGCCCACGCCGCCCAGAATACCGTTAAGCAATGCGATCAGCGCGATAAACGCCAGCAGCATCGCGCCCACGTTCAGCGCCAGTTGCATACCGGAAGCCGCGCCGCTGGCCGCCGCATCAATCACGTTGGCGGGCCGATCGTTTTCATCGACAAAGCCGGACATCTCCTCCCGGTCATGGGTGCTTTCCGTTTCAGGCACCATCAGCTTGGCAAACAACAGCCCGCCGGGAGCCGCCATAAAGGAGGCCGCGATCAGGTATTCCAGCGGCACGCCCATCTGCGCATAACCGGCCATGACCGAACCGGCGATAGAGGCCAGACCGCCACACATAACGGCAAATAATTCCGACTGCGTCATACCGGCGATATACGGGCGCACCACCAGCGGCGCTTCTGTCTGACCGACGAAAATATTCGCGGTGGCGGAAAGCGATTCCGTGCGCGACGTGCCCAGCAGTTTCTGCAAGCCGCCGCCAAGCAAGCGAATCACCCACTGCATAACGCCCATGTAATAGAGCACGGCGATGAGTGATGAAAAGAAAACGATAATTGGCAGCACGCGAAGCGCAAAAACAAAACCGCCGCCGCCGAAGACTTCAAACATTTGGTCGGAAACCAGGCCGCCGAACATAAAAGAGACGCCCTGATTACCATAAGAAATGATATTGGCCACACCTTCCGTCATGCCCCCCAGCACTTTGCGTCCTAACGGAACATATAACACCAATGCGCCAATACCGATCTGAATCAGGAAAGCGCCCAATACCGTGCGTAGCCTGATGGCCTTGCGATTGCTGGAAATCAGGACGGCAAATAATACAAGTGCCGCCATGCCGATGAGACTCATGAAGAGTTGCATGTGAAGTTCCCTTTAGCGCGAGATAACGATAATTTTTTGCTAACAACCCGTTGTGATAACCATCAGTCGTTATAAAAATGAGAAGCCGATCGCCCGACAAAGCAGGAGACAGGTGACTTATCAGCCGAGCCGAGCCGATTATAAAGGCACGCTTTGAGCCGTAGCCAACTTATGTCACAAATATATACAACATCGAATGGTTGAAAACACATAATAGTGATCTGCATCACAATTTCATTGCCATTATATGAAAAAACAATGGCTATTTTGGAGGGAACTTCATGGAAAACGGCTTTTAAACGCCAATTATGGTCTACCCGTACTGCGGCAATCCGAACAGTCTGAGCGTATTGCGATATACCGCCGTTGCGATATCCGCGGCGGGTTCAGGCCGCAGTTGGCAAAGCGACTGAAAAACCGCCGTTACCCGCTCAGGGCGATTTGGCTCCCCCTGATAGCCATAAACGGGCATATCCGGCGCGTCGGTTTCCAGCAACAAGCAACTGAGCGGTAAACGGGCGATCGCCTGACGGCTTTTGTTGGCGCGAGGATAGGTAATCGTTCCGCCCACGCCGATATAATAACCTAAGCGAACGAATGCCTGCGCCTGTTCCAGGCTTCCGGCGAAGCCGTGGATCACGCCGGTACGCGGCACCTCAACACGACGCAACAATTGCGCCAGTCGATCGTGGCTGCGGCGCGAGTGCAGAATGACCGGCAGATCATACTGCTTCGCCAACCTGAGTTGAGCCTCAAGCAGGTGATATTGCCGCTCAAACTGCGGCTCTTGCATATAAAGATCCAGCCCGATTTCTCCCACGGCGACCATCTTGGCGGGCTTTTGACGCAGCTGCGCCGCCAATAGTTCGAGATCGGCATCACGATGATGGGAAATATACAGCGGGTGCAACCCAAGAGCCGCATAGAGAGATGAGTGGCGGCGCGCCAGCGAGAGCACTCGCTCAAAGCGACAGGATTCGACGGCGGGGATAATAATTCGCTCGATACCTGCTTCCGAGGCCAGACGCAGGCTTGCCAGTTCATTCTCGCCGAACAGCGGGAAGTCGAAATGGCAGTGAGTATCAATAAAGGTATGCCGGGCGGCGGTATTTTCTGCCAGCCGGTTTTCAATCGTCATAGGCTTGACCGGGGTAATGAACGTGCCGAATCAACCCCGTCGCCGAGGCCCGAAAACGGGCAACGGAAAGACGCATTTCCAATCTGGACGCCCCTCAGTGTAAAACTTTCTTTTCCGAGGAGAGCTTATCATGCTGTTTTCCGTAATCTTCCTGGAGTATCCCGGATAAATAACCGTTATTCGCCTCCAGCCAGGCGCAGTCGCTGTCAAACCATTCGGCCCACATCGCCCAGAAATTCCCTTTCCACTGTTTCCATTTGCCAACTGCTATATCACTATTCATCATAGACCTCCTGATAAAACATCGAGTTCAGCAAATACCTCAAACAGGGTGTCAAATAAATATGACAGCCATATGGCATGGCTGCCCTGTCTTCATCCTCTTCTAATAATTTATACGCTTATCTAGGGCCGTTTGCGACCCATAAACAAACTTACCAGGAACAAAATAATCCCGACAACGAAGACGATTTTAGCCGCACCTGCCGCCGTACCCGCCAGACCACCAAAACCTAATGCCGCAGCGATCAGAGCGATAACTAAAAAGATAATACCCCAACGAAACATATGCTCTCCTTACCAAAAAAATTAAAAATCATGGCGATCGTCCTGACACTGATAATGCATCCTGATTGCGTATCCAGGTGGTAATGCCTTGTTTTGCAGGTTCAGGTCATAACGGGTTATCCGCCAGAGCGGATAACCCGGTTTATATATTTAAAATTAACGGTTATGACTTAATCGTTAAGTCGTTTTTGACGCTTTTTACGCCGTCAACGGCTTTGGCGATACTTTCAGCACGCGCTGACTGAGCCTGGTTATCAACTTCACCGCTCAACAGCACGACGCCTTCATGCGTCTCAACCTTCACCTTACGCGAAGGAACAATATCGTCCGCCAGCAATTTGGCCTTAATCGAACTGGTGGTCATGGCATCACCCGCATAAGCGCCGACAGACTGCGAGGTATTATCCTTAACCTGGAGTTTGTCGCTCACCGACTGCACACCCTCGATTTTCGTCGCGATGTCTACCGCGCGAGTGGCCAGCGCCTGGCTGCCGACGAATCCGCTCAGGGTGACGACGCCATTAGTGGTCTCAACGGAGATATCGCCGCTGGTGATGGTTTTATCTTCCAGCAAGGCGCTTTTCACCTTTGCCGTGGTTGCGCTGTCACTCATGTAACCTGACGCTTTATTGGCGGAGCTATCCACTTTTTCACCTGTAGTGTTGGCGATACGTTGTACTTTTTGCCCAAACGTATCGTCTGCCAGCGCATTACCGCCGACCAGAATCGAACCCAGAGCGACGGCGATCAATGATTGTGTGAGTTTGGTCTTTTTCATCAATATCTTCCTTTATGTTTTTATGTGCCCGACACATAGCGATGCGGGCTGCATTAACGCAGAGTGATTGCCAATGCCATTCAAAATATTGCCGTAACCTCATGTCGTTGATTAAATGCACCCGTCATTAACGTCATCTAAACCAAAATAAACAGAGTACAGTTCCTAAAATAGGAAAAAATGCAATATAAAGAACTAGCTAAAATTGCGTTAACAGGTAAACAAACTAGAAACACTTAACACGTTGTTAACTATAGACCACGGAAAAGGAAATCACAGGACGATAAAGAGAAAAGAACGGGAACCGGCGGCAATTCAGATTTGTCTGTGGCGGGTTTTTCCGCCATAACCTCGGGCAATATATGACTAATTAGTTGATAAATAATAAAAAATATAAACAAAACGCCCGAATCGAACCGCATTTATCGCTATTCGAGCGGGCGCTTAAATTTCACACAAAACGCTGATTACTTATACAGCTCGGATTAATGTTCGCGCGTTTTATGGAACATGACTTCAGGGTAACGTTCCCGCGTCAGGTTCAGGTTGACCATGGTCGGGGCGACATAAGCCAGATTGTCGCCGCCATCCAACGCCAGATGCTGTTCGTTCTTGCGTTTGAACTCTTCAAACTTTTTCACATCGCCGCATTCGACCCAGCGCGCGGTGGAAACATTAACCGATTCGTAGATAGCTTCCACGTTGTATTCGGTCTTCAGCCGCGCGACCACCACGTCAAACTGCAACACGCCCACAGCGCCGACGATAAGATCGTTGTTGGTCAACGGACGGAATACCTGTACCGCGCCCTCTTCCGAAAGCTGCACCAACCCCTTCAGCAATTGTTTTTGCTTCAACGGATCGCGCAGACGGATGCGGCGGAACATTTCCGGGGCGAAGTTGGGAATACCGGTGAACTTCATCTCTTCACCCTGGGTAAAGGTATCCCCAATCTGGATGGTGCCGTGGTTATGCAACCCGATGATATCTCCCGCATAGGCCTCTTCGACGTGCGAACGGTCGCCGGCCATAAAAGTCAGCGCATCGGAAATCACCACATCTTTGCCGGTACGCACCTGACGCAGCTTCATGCCTTTCTCATATTTACCGGACACCACGCGCATAAACGCCACCCGGTCGCGGTGTTTCGGATCCATATTGGCCTGGATTTTAAATACGAAACCGGTGAATTTCTGTTCGTCGGCGACCACTTCGCGCGTATCGGTTTTACGCGGCATCGGCGCCGGCGCCCAGTCAACCAGGCCGTCCAGCATATGGTCGACGCCAAAGTTACCCAGCGCCGTACCGAAAAACACCGGAGTCAGATCGCCGGACAGAAACGCCTCCAGTTCAAACTCGTGCGACGCCCCTTTAACCAGCTCAAGTTCTTCACGCAGTTGCATCGCCAGATCTTCGCCAATCGCCACGTCCAGATCCGGGTTATCCAATCCTTTGATGATGCGGACTTCCTGGATCGTATGACCTTTACCGGACTGATAAAGATAGGTTTCGTCTTTATAGAGGTGATAAACGCCTTTGAACAGCTTGCCGCAGCCAATAGGCCAGGTGATAGGCGCGCAGGCGATTTTCAGCTCGTTTTCCACTTCATCCAGCACTTCCATCGGATCGCGGATGTCACGGTCGAGTTTGTTCATGAAAGTCAGGATCGGCGTATCACGCAGACGAGTCACGTCCATCAGCTTACGGGTACGATCTTCGACCCCTTTCGCCGCGTCAATCACCATCAGGCAGCAGTCCACCGCCGTCAGGGTGCGGTAGGTATCCTCAGAGAAGTCCTCATGCCCCGGGGTATCAAGCAAATTGACCAGACAGTCATGATAGGGAAACTGCATAACGGATGTGGTAATGGAGATACCGCGCTGTTTTTCCATCTCCATCCAGTCGGATTTCGCATGCTGGCTCGAACCCCGCCCTTTTACCGTACCGGCGGTCTGGATCGCCTGTCCGAACAGTAATACTTTTTCGGTAATTGTGGTTTTACCGGCATCGGGGTGGGAAATGATGGCGAAAGTTCTTCTTTTCGAGACTTCGCGGGCGTATTCACTTGGAGACATGATTTTCAGGTTTCTTCTGTTAGCCACCCGGCGTCAGCATCAAATCACCTCGATGTCAGCGTCAGGCAAAGCGGAAATAAAAGAGAGTAAGCCGGGTATTTTCCCTGATTTAACGGTTATACACAATCAGTGACTGAAAGCGGCGGATATCACCGGTCATATGCCAGGCAGGCGCTCAACCTGCCTGGCACCGATGAATAACGGAATCTTTTACCGGCTTTATCGATGGCGATGCTCAGGCGCCCAGCGTGGCGCCGCCATCAATGACGATATCCTGTAGCGTAATATGACCGGCCAGATCGGAGGCCATAAATAAAATGGCGTCGGCAATCTCCTGCGGACGGGCGATTTTCCCCAGCGGAATGCCCAGTTTGAATTGTTCGGGAAAACCGGCGATGGTTTGCCGCTCCGACTCTGGAGCGTGCCACAGGGTGCGTTGCATCGGCGTATCCGTCGAGCCTGGCGAGATCACATTACAGCGCACGCCGTAGGGCGCCAGCTCCAGCCCCACCGTCAGACACAGGCTGCGCAGCGCCGCTTTCGAGGCGCAGTAGGCGGCCATGCCCACCCGGGGAACATGCGCGGCATTGGAGGCCACCGTAACAATCGCCCCGCCGCGCTGACGCTGAAACTGCGGGATCGTCGCCTGAAACAGGTTGAATGCCCCGCCCGCGTTGACCGCCAGACAATCCTGCCAGTCCTGCTGACTGAGCGTTTCCGCCGCCCCCATCCGCAAAATGCCGGCCCCGTTGACCAGCACATCCAACCGCGGCGTTTGCGATAGCCGTTCGGCGCAACGCGCCGCCACGGCGTCGGCATCGCTGATATCCAGCAGGCAAGGGGTAAAAGGCGGCGCGCCGTCGGAGAACGCCCGATCGAAACCCACCACCTCGGCCCCGGCCTGTACGAAACGACAAGCCGTTTCGTAACCGATGCCGCGGCCTGCGCCGGTTACCCACACCTGCTTCCCGGTGAAATCAAGTTGGCTGCTCATGCTTCCTCCCGCTGTACGGCCGTCAGCAGCGAGATCCAGTGGTTGATGGTCGGGGTTTTTACCAACGTGACGAAATCCACCTCGTGGCCCTGCTGACGCCAGCGGCTCACCAGCGACATGATGCGCACGGAGTCCAGTCCGTAATCCAGCAGGTTTTCGTCATCGCCCACCTCACCGCAGTCGTCGTCCAGAAACGGCAGCAGCTCCGCCCGCAGGCTGGCGTGACTGTATTCCGCCGCCGAGGGCGCAGAAGCGATCAACTGGCCGGTGGTGACCACCCGCCCGCAGCGGCCGGCGCTATAGCGCAGGGCCATCATGTGCTCGTCCAGCGAGAAATCGGCCAGCGCGTCAGCCACCATAAACGGTTTGATATCGCGCATAAAGGCGTCATTGGCGGTGGTCAGACAGCCGATGTGGGCATAAATCCCGCAGATAATCAGCTGGTTACGTCCGGCATCGCGCAGTCGCTGCTCCAGGTCGGTGCGCAGAAACGCGCTGTAGCGCCATTTTACCAGCACGGTATCGCCGCTGTCGGGCGTCAGCGCATCAGTGATTTTCTGCTGCTCGGGATAGTTGTTCAGCCCCGGCCCCCACATATCGTTCAACAATGCCCTGTCGGCCGCGCTCTGGTTGTTCGGCTGCGCGGTGTAGAACACCGGAATAGCGTGCTGACGACAGAAATCCTTCAGACGAACAATATTTTCGATAAGCCGGGCGGTCAGCGGACTGTTTTCCCCCCAGAAATTAAGAAAATAGTGCTGCATATCGTGGATTAACAACGCCGCGCGCGGCGTTTCCAACGGCCAGCTCACTTTGTTGTCAGGCAGGGACGCCGCCGACGGCAGAGGATAGCTATTCAGTTTGGGAATACTCATCAGTGACTCTCCTGCAACGGTTGCGTAAGCTGTTGCGCCATCTCGCGCAACCGTTGTTTATCGACTTTTCCGACCGGTGTTTCCGGTAACGCCGGCAGGCTGGTAAAACGATCCGGTAATTTATAATCGGCAATGCCCTGTTCGCGCAGGTGACGGCGCAGCGCCACGGATTTGATCGCTTCCCGGCAAACGACGAAAGCGCAGCTTTTTTCCCCCATCAGCGGATCGGGGATGGCGACCAGCGCGGCGTTAATCACCTGCGGGTGGCGTAACAGCAGATTTTCGATCTCTTCGGCGGCAATCTTTTCGCCCCCGCGGTTAATCTGATCTTTCTCCCGCCCCACCACCTGTAGGTGGCCGTCCTGGTGTTGGATCACCACATCGCCGGAGCAGTAGAAGCCCTGCTCATCAAACACCTGTTGGTTATGATGCGGACTGCGGTAATAACCGCGAAAGGTGTAGGGACCGCGGGTCATCAGCCGCCCGGCCTGCCCACAGGGCTGGGGATGCCCTTCGGCATCGGCCACCCAGACTTCGTCGTCCGGGCTGATCGGACGCCCCTGGGTGGTGAAGATGACGCTGTCATCGTCATCAAGGCGGGTATAGTTCACCAGCCCTTCCGCCATGCCGAAAACCTGTTGCAGTCGGCATCCCAGTTCGGCGGGGATGCGGCAAGCCAGCGCCTCGCTCAGCCGTGCCCCGCCGACCTGTAATAACGTCAGGCTTTGCAACGCGTTACGCTGACCGAGCAGAGAAACGGCTTCCAGCCACAGCGTTACCGCAGGCGGCACCAGCGCCGTCACGTTAACCCGATGCCGTTCAATCAGCGGAAAACAGTGGTCGGCGCTGGGATCGGCGGCCATCACCACCGTTCCCCCGGCATAAAATACGCCCAGTGCGCCCGGCGAACTTAACGGATAATTATGAGCGGCCGGTAAGGCGCACAGATAACGAGTATCGGCGTCAAAATGACAAATTTCCACGCTGGCGCGAATACTGTAGTAGTAATCGTTATGGGTGCGGGGGATCAGTTTCGGCGTGCCGGTACTGCCGCCGGACAGTTGAAAAAACGCCACTTCATCCGGCGGCGTCGGCGAGGAAGCTTCATCGTTCCCCGTTTCCTGAAGCAGATGATTTAAATCGCGGTCGGGGTTTTCATCGCCACGCAGGATCGCCAGTTGTAAAGAAGGGGTGATCTGACGTAACGCATCAATAAACCTATCGTCATGAAACAGGTCATGACGGCGATCGGCGATCAGCAGCGCCGGGGCTATCTGTTGCGCATAGGCGCTCAATTCGCTGCGCTGATGATTGAACAGCGCATTCACCGGCACCACGCCAATACGCAGCAAGGCGAAATAGGTCAGGTAAAATTCGGCGATATTGCCCAACTGCACCAGCGCCGTTTGTCCGCGCCGTACGCCGCGACGGGTCAGTGCGCCAGCCAGCCGGTCGACATGCTGGTTTAGCTCGCGGTAGCTGAAGCGGCGCTCGCCGTCGATCAGCGCCGGCGCGTCATTATCCCGGTGACGGCTGAGGATATCGTCCAGCGGCCGGTCAATCCAATAGCCGCGCTCACGGTAGCGCCGTTCCAGCGCCGCGGGCCAGCGGTTGAATTCGATCATCATGCGACACACTCCCGGTGATCGGTTATTCCAAAGGCATGCAGCATGGTGCTCAGCTTCACGCCGGTTTCGTTCCATTCGGAAACCGGCTGCGAATCCGGCACAATGCCGGCGCCGGCAAACAATCGCACCCGGTTTTCACGCACTTCGCCACAGCGGATAGTGACCACCCATTCACCGTTACCCTGCGCATCGCACCAACCGACGATGCCGCCGAACAGCCCGCGTTCGAACGGCTCAAGATCGGCGATTAACCGCCGCGCCGTGTCGGTGGGATAACCGCACAACGCGGGCGTAGGATGAAGTAAACAGGCCAGCGACAAGGCGTTGTCGGCATCAGTCGCCGTTTCGCCGCTGATGGCGGTCGCCAGATGCCATAGCGTGGCGGTGGAGAGCAATTGCGGCGTCTCGGGGATGTGCAATTGGCGACAGCGGGAGGTCAACACCCGGCGCATTTCGTTAATCACCACCCGATGCTCATAACCATCCTTTGCCGAATCCAGCAATTGTTGTCCGGCGCGCCGATCGGCTGGCGGAATGTTGGCGCGCGCCGCCGATCCGGCCAGCGGCGTGGAGTGCAGATCACGGCCCGACTTGCGTAACAATAGCTCAGGGCTGGCGCCCAGCAGCGCGCCATCGTCCAGGGGAACGTAAAAATGATAGGCGTCGGGTTCGCGAGCCAGCAGACGCGCCAACAGCACCCGATGATCGACCGGCGCGCTGAGTTCGATATCCAGCAGGCGCGAGAGCACGACCTTGGTTAATTTTCCCTCCCGCGTCGCCCTCACGGCCTGACTCGCCAAATCGATAAAAATATCCCGGTTTGGGCGTGGCTGGGTTGTCACGATATCCGGTAATGAAGGACAATCATTGAGTACCGGCATGGTTAGGCCGGTGCGACAAAACCAGTGGCTTTGCCGGGGAATAAACAGCGCCGACGGACGGGACGCATCAAAGGGGATGGCGCCAACCACCACCGGTTCGGCGATGCCCGCCGCCCTTGCGCGCGCAAACGCCTGTTGCAGCGTGCGCTGAAAGACGCCGCCGGTATCAAAGCCATCGCCGGCGGGCGTCGTCAACGCCATAAAACGACCTTGTGTATACAGGCTACGGAAGGGAGAACTGAAAAAGAACCCTGAATCTGGCTGCCAGCCACGGTTCTCCTCTTGCGTGACATTGTCCCTAATCAAACGGTACACTCGCAACCTCCGGTATAATTCATAATGATAACGATTATGATAACTATCATCATTAATAGGTTTGCGTAACAACTTATGACGATGCTTTCGCATTGTCAACAGTAGGAAAACGAGCTTCACGTCCCCCAATTTTATGTTTAAGCGATAAGAGGTTTAGGTGATGAGAGCGGTATTTTATTTCTCGGGCTGGCGCTATGCGTTGCTGCCGGTGTTGGCGTTAATGCTGAGCGCCTGCGACGGAAAAACCGAAACCGGCGCGGCAACGAAACCGGACAATGCGGCTATCGAAGGTTGGCCGCGACAGATTCAGACCCTTGACGGCACGCTCACGCTCAAGGCGCCGCCGCAGCGCATCGTCTCCACCAGCGTCACCGTTACCGGCACCCTATTGGCGATTGACGCGCCGGTCATAGCCAGTTCCGCCACCAGCCCGGGCTCCCGCGTTTCCGACAGTCAGGGATTCCTGCGCCAGTGGGGTGACGTCGCCCTCGAAAGTAAGGTAAAAAAAACCTATGAAACCAAGCCTAATGCCGAAGCGATAGCCAACGAAGCGCCGGATCTGATTGTGGTCGCCGCCACGGGAGGCGATTCCGCCCTGGCGCTGCGTCAACAGCTTAGCGCTATCGCGCCGGTACTGGTGGTTAACTATGATGATAAAAGCTGGCAGGAACTGGCCTCTCAATTGGGCTACGCCACCGGACGCGAAGAGCAGGCCCGGGCGGTGATCGCGAAATTCGACGACCGGCTGAACGCCGTGAAGCAACGTTTGCAGTTGCCTCCGCAGCCGGTCAGCGCTTTTGTCTGGCGGGAAGACGGCAAGGGCGCCAATTTATGGACTATCGACTCGGCGCAGGGCCAGTTGCTTAAACAGTTGGGTTTCGAGCTGGCCGCCGTACCTGATGCGGTACGAGGAAACCACAGCATGGGCATGCGTAAGGATCTGGTGCAATTGTCCGGCGAGAAGATGGCAGACGGGCTGAACGGCAATACCTACCTGCTGTTTTCCACAGATGAAGAGAGCATCGAGCCACTGCTCGCCAACCCGTTTGTCGCCCATTTACCGGCGGTCAGGGACAGGCAGGTTTACGCCATGGGCAACGATACCTTTCGTCTGGACTACTACAGCGCCAGCAATATGCTGGATCGGCTGGAAAAATACTTTGGCGCGCATTAATTTCCCGCCGATGATGCCGGCTGCGGCGGGTTGAGGTTTTCAAGCCGACGCAGCGAGGCCGACAGTGCGGCCAGCGCCACGCCGGCCAGCGCGGCGCCGAGACCGAACAACAGGCCGGAGGTTTGCGGCAGCAGTTGGGTTCCCATGGTGCCCAGCAACAGCGCGCCAAACGCATCTCCGGTCACGGCCTGCGCCGTCCACAGGCCATTGACGCGTCCCAATAACGCATTTGGCGTCAGACTCTGCACCAGGGTAAATTGCAACAACGAATTGATCGCGCTGAGATAGCCGTAGATCGCCAGACAGCACAGCGATAGCACAAAATACGGCATCAGGCTGAACAGGCTAAGGACTAAAAATCCCGCCACGGCGGTAAAGATCATCAGTCTGCCGGGCCGGGGGGTTTGCGCCACCCGGCCGCTGGTAAACGCCCCCAGCGCCGCCCCCAGCGGTATCGCCGAATACATCAGTCCCAAATGTAAAGCGTCAATCTGCCAACGGATAGCCAGTGCGGGAAACAGCACCCGGACGGCGCTGGTCAGGCTGACCAGCGTCCCCATCAGCACGATGGCGCCGATAACCCGATTCTGTTTTAAAAAAACCACGCCCGCCAGCAGCGCGCGCCCGGGATGCTCCTTCGGCTGCTGCGGCGGCGGCATCGACGGCAAGCGAATGAGCGGGATCAGCGTTACCCAGGTTCCGACGGCGGCTAAAGCGTAATTCCAGCCCACATCGCCCCAGGCGATAACCATTCCCCCGATGGCGGGAGACACCACCGCGCCGAAGCGTACCGTCAGCATACTGATGCCTCCCGCCGAGGCGAGGTTTTCGCGCCCGACCAGCGCCGAGGTGGCCGCCATCAATGCCGTCATGCCGACCGCGCCGAAAAAACCATCCCATACGGCAAGCAACCAGAGCAGGATCAACGACGGTTCCGGTGCCAGCGTATTCAGGAATAAACCGGCGAATCCGGCGCCGCAGGTGGCGCGGGCAAACAGGATAAGGCGACGGCGGTTGTATCTGTCCGCCATAACGCCGCCCAACAACAGGCCGATAAACATGCCGCCCCCGGCCAGAACGACCGCCAGACCGACCTGAAGCGTCGAACCGGTCATCTGCTGGATCTGCACCGGAACCGCCACGGTCAGCATACCCAGCGCCAAAACGGAGATAAAACGCGCGCAAAACAGCGCCCGGAAATCGCGATTCTCTTTGAGTAAACTGAAATTGAGTAAAATGGAGGGTCTGTCCATGGCATTTTTCCGGCGGTTGTACATTGCGATTGCGTCGATAAAACTAACCTCATCGACGCCAGCGTTTTGTTCGCGATAAAGGCATGTTATTATAATCAATATCAAATTATATTGATAATTATAATCATTTGCATATGCATTCCAATAAGACGCCAGTTCCACCGATGGATAACGCCGATCTGCTGCGCCCCTCATCAAAGGGAATGATAACCGGCCATCCGCTGTACGGCTTACTCATCGTCAGTCTGTTATTGATGCTGTGCTGTCTGCTCAGTTTATTCGTCGGCGCCAAATATATTTCCGTTGCCAGCGTCATCAACATATTGAGCGGCGATCATTCCCATCCCGACAGCACGATTATCCTTGATGCCCGCATACCGCGCACGCTGGCCGGTTTGCTGGCTGGCGCCGCGCTCGGCGTATCCGGGGCGCTGATCCAGGCGCTGACCCGCAATCCGCTGGCCGACCCGGGTATTTTAGGTATAAATGCCGGCGCCAGCTTCGCGGTGGTAATCGGTATCGCGTTTTTCGGCGCAACGCTGCCTGAACAGTACCTGTGGTTCGCCTTCAGCGGCGCGCTATTATCCAGCATCGGGGTATGGCTAATCGCTTTCCAGGCTCGGGGAAAGTCCAGCCCGGTTCGTTTAACCCTGGCCGGGGTGGCGCTCGGCGCCGTGCTGGCGGGAATGACCTCCGCTATCTCGCTGATGGATCCGCTGGTCTATGACCATGTTCGTTTCTGGGAAGCCGGTACGCTGGATATCCGCAGCATGCACATTATAAAAGTGATCGCGGCGCCGGTGCTGGCCGGGTTGGCGCTGGCTTTGTTACTGGCTCGCTCCCTTAATGTGCTGGACATGGGGCATGACATCGCGCAGGCGCTGGGCACGCGTACCACCGTCATTCAGGTGCTAGGCCTGATCGCCATCACGCTGTTATGCGGCGCCGCTACCGCCGCGGTGGGGCCGATTGCGTTTATCGGTCTGATGGTGCCGCATATCGCCCGTCGGCTGGTCGGTCCGGATCAGAGGAAGATCCTGCCCTGGGTACTGCTGCTGACGCCGGGCCTGCTGTTGATTTCCGATATGGTCGGCCGGGTTATTGTGCCCGGAGAATTACGCGTTTCCATTGTTACCGCCTTTATCGGCTCCCCGGTACTGATTGCTCTGGTCCGCCGTCATGGAGGGAAAAACGGGTGATGCAGATCGGATTGGCTCAGAACACCCGGCGTCGGCGCGGATATTGCGGCATCATGGCGACGCTGTGCCTGATGCTGGCGATACTGGCACTGGTTTCAGGCACCATGCCGCTCAGCATCGAGCAGATACTTCGGGCTTTATGGGGCGACGCCCCCGCCAACATCGTCACCATTGTGGTTCAGTGGCGTTTGCCTCGCGTGGTCATGGCGCTGATCTTCGGCGCTGCGCTTGGCGTCAGCGGCGCCATCTTCCAGTCGCTGCTGCGTAATTCGCTCGGCAGTCCGGACATTATCGGGTTCAACTCCGGCGCCTATACCGGTGCGCTGATGGCGATAATCCTGTTTAACGGCGGCGAATTCAGTATTGCGGGCGGCGCCCTGGCGGGGGGTATTCTCTCCTCGGCGCTGGTCTGGCTATTGACATGGCGTCACGGAATTCAGGGCTTTCGTCTGATTATCATCGGCATTGCCATCAGCGCGCTACTCTACTCCGTCAATACCTGGCTTATCATCTCGGCGTCGCTGGAGTCGGCCATGTCCGCCGCGCTTTGGGGCGCGGGTTCGCTTAACGGCATTACCTGGAGCAAAGGGCTGCCCGCCCTGCTATTTATCGCCACGGCCTTTACCCTGTCGTTATTGCTGACCCGGCGTATGACGCTCATGGAAATGGGCGACGATACCGCCCGGGCGCTGGGCGTACCGGTGGAGAGCTCGCGGCTGCTGTTGATGGTGATCGGCGTGGCGCTGACCTCGGCGGTGACCGCGGCCGCCGGCCCTATATCGTTTATATCCCTGTGCGCGCCGCAGATCGCTCGCCGTTTAAGCGGCGGAGACACCCCCTCTCTGCCGGCGGCCGCGCTGACCGGCGCCTTTTTATTGTTGGCGGCCGATTTTCTGGCGCAGCGTCTATTCTCGCCGAATCAGTTGCCGGTCGGCGTCGTTACGGTGTGTATCGGCGGCGTCTACCTGCTGGTATTGCTGACGCGGGAATCCCGCTGAATATCCCGCCAAGCCTCATGCACTTATGCACTTCGCGCCGGGCGGCGATCCTGGTCCGCCGCCCGACAGACCGGCAATTTACAATCCGGACAGAACCTTATCGATCAGCGGCCCCAGTCTGGCCAGTGAAGCCGGCGAGATAATGTCGATATGGCAACAATCCAGCTCAAACACCCGTAATCGCCGCACATAGGGAGCCCAGACGGCCTGCACATCCATCCCTTCCGGAAGCGAGCCTTTGGCGACAAACAGCGTGGCCTCTCCCTGATAGCGGGCGGTCCGGGTCTGCGACAGCAAACGCACCGAGTCAGCGTAATTGGCCTCAATATCATCAAACATACTCCGCTTTTGCCGCTCAAGGGCAAGATCCACCGTCTCCGCGCTGGCGGCCATAAACAAGTCGCGCTCATTGTCGACCTCCTGTCTGGCTTTTTCGTCCATTGATGCCGTCCAATCCTGGGTTTCCGGGGGATAGGTATCCAGCAGGCCGAGAAAAGCCACCGTCTCTCCTTGAGCCTGTAAGCGGGCGGCAATGCCCTGAGCCACGGTGCCGCCCAGCGAATACCCCATCAGATGATAAGGCCCATGCGGCTGCACTCGTCGCAGATTGACCAGATGGTGTTCGCAGACCTCGTCCATGGTGGCGCAACGGGCAATCGGCCCCTCCGGACGCGGCGACTGTAAGCCAATAACCGCCCAACGCGACGCCAGATAGCGAGGCAGTACGCTGAACTGCCAGGCAAATCCGGAAGCAGGGTGAATACAGAACAGCGGGTGTCCTTCTCCGGATCGCAACGGCAGCACCTGATCGAATCCGGCACGCCGCATCTCCTCGCCGGCCCGCTCGCCGTCAAGCAACTGCGCCAGCTTTTCCACGCTCGACGCCACCATCAGTTGACCGACGGAAACCGGTTTATCCAGTTCGCGGCGCAGTTCCGCCGCCAACCGCATCGCCAGCAGAGAATGACCGCCCAACGCGAAAAAGTCATCGGTGGCATTCACATCGTCCCGCTCCAGCAAACGGGCGAACAGCCCGGCCAGTTGCGTCTCCAGCCCCGGACGCGGCGGACGTCCTCGCCGGCCTCCGCTCTCCTCGGGCAACGGCAGCGCTTTGCGATCAAGCTTACCGTTGGCGCTCAGGGGCAGAGAAGGCAGGATCACCACCGCGACCGGCACCATATGCGCGGGCAATTGTAAGGCCAGCGCGGCGCGCAGGGCCTCGCCATCCAGTTGCGCCGCCGCTTCGGGCACGACATAACCGACTAACTGACGGGCATCCGCCCCGGCCGTCGATCCGCGTTGGCCCAGTATTCTGGCCTGCACCGCCGCCTGATGCACGCCCGGCAGGGCCGCCAGCGCAGATTCAATCTCACCCGGCTCGATGCGCTGTCCACGTATTTTCAACTGATCGTCCCGGCGGCCGAGATACTCCACCTCGCCGCCCGGCAACCAACGCGCCACATCACCGGTACAGTACATACGCTTGCCAACCGCCCCCGGATCGGCGACAAAACGACTGGCGGTCAGTTCCCGTCGATGCAGATACCCCTGCGCCAGTTGCTCGCCGGTCAGGTAAAGCTCGCCGGCGACGCCTGGCGGCACCGGCCGTAACCAGGGATCGAGAATACGCAGTCCGGTATTCCATACCGGCCGACCGATGGGCACGCTTACGCCGCTCACCGCCGACAGCGCCTGACCATAAGCATCGTGCCAACTGACATCGACCGCCGCTTCGGTCGGGCCGTAAAGATTATATAACGGTACGCCGGTCATCCTTTCCCAGCCGCGGGAAAGCTCGGTCGAAAGCGCTTCGCCGCTACAGAACACCCGCCGCAACGTCGCGCACGTCCGCACGGCATTCTCGTCGTCCAGCGCATCGACAAAAGCCGCCAGCATCGAGGGAACGAAATGCATGGTGGTGATGCGGTGCTTTTCCGTCAGCGCCATTAACGCCGCCGGATCGCGATGGGCTTCCGGCGGCGCCATCACCAGCGTCGCGCCGACCATCAGCGGCCAGAAAAATTCCCATACCGATACGTCGAAACTGCACGGCGTTTTTTGCAACACCACGTCGTCCGCGCCCAGCGGGAATTGATGCTGCATCCACAACAGGCGATTGACGATAGCGTTGTGGGCAATCACCACGCCCTTCGGCCGGCTGGTGGAACCGGAAGTGTAAATAATGTAGGCGGGATGATGGGGAGACGGCGCCTGACGGCACGGCGGCAGGTCGCGATCGGCCGTCAGCAGGCTCCCATAAGAAAAGATCTGTCCCGATGCGGCGAAACGCCCGCGTTGCGTTGCGTCGGTGATAATCAGCCGCGGTTGCGCATCGTCAATCATCAGTTGCAGGCGCTCGTCGGGATAGCCGGTATCCAGCGGCAGATACGCTGCGCCGGCTTCAACCACCGCCATTAATGCCAGCGACAGAAATATCGAACGCGGCAGCGCGACCGCCACGGTGTCGCCGGGGATCACCCCGGCGACCGCCAGACGCTGTGCGAGCCGTTCCACCTGTTCACGCACCTCGGCATAACTCAGCGAGTGTGTTTCATCCACCAGCGCAACGGCTTGCGGCGAGCGAACGGCCTGACGCGCCAGCAGCCCGCTCAAGGTATCCGGCATGACCTCATGCCCGGTTTGATTGGCGTGGCGCAGCATTGCCTGCTCCGACTCGCTCAACAGCGACAGCGCCGCCAGCGGCCGCTCAGGCGCAGCGACCAGTTGTCGGAACAGCAGTTGCAGGCGCAGCGCCATCGCGTCGGCATCCACCTGACCTGCGCGATACTCCAGGTGCAGCGACAGTGTATCGCCGGGAACGGCCATCAGCGTCAGCGGGTAGTGCGTATAACCGCGATTACACATGCTGGTGCAGCGCACCTCGCCGAAAGGACGATGGAGCAACTCGCCTTCATCCGGATAATTCTCCACCACCAGCAGGGTATCGAACAGGGCTTCGCCTCCGGCCAGTTGTTGGATCTCGCCCAGGCCCAAATCGTCATGGGCCAGGAGATCAACCTGCTTCGGTTGTATTTGCACCAGTTGTTCCAGCAGGGCGCGATGAGGCTGTAAGCGAATGCGGACCGGCACCGTATTACTAAACAGGCCAATGTGATCGCCGGTCCCCGCCGGCCCGGCAAAGCGCCCGGATACCGGCGTGCCGAACACCACGTCGTCGCGGCCGCTGACGGCACCCAGCAGGGTCGCCCAAATTCCCTGTAGCAGCGTATTTAGCGTCAGCCCCCAGCGCAGGCGCAGTGATTCCAGACCGCGTTGCAATTCCGGCTCCAACGTTACCGGCAAGCGGCGCATCGCGCCTTGCGTAGACGGAGCGTCGCCGAACAGCACGCAGGGCGCGACGTCCGTCAGCGCTTCGCGCCAGGCGGCTTGCGCCGGCCCTTTGTCGCGCGACGTCAATCGGGCGATCACCGCGGCGTAATCCGCCTGCGGCGTCGGCAGGGAAGCCGTCATGCCGCCAAACACAAACAGCAGTTCGCGCAACATAATGGCGGAAGACCAACCATCGGCCACCAGATGATGCGCGACGATCAACAGGGTTGAACGCCGTGAGGAAAATTGCACCAGCACCGCCCTTACCAGCGGCGCATCACTGCCGTCAATCAGCAGATCGCGATCCAGTTCCTCCTGTTCGATCCGTTGCAGGTGCCGCTGTTGCTCCCGCTCGTCCATGCCGCGCAGATCGTGCTGGCGCCACGGCCAGCGGTTATCCGTAGACCGCCGGGGCAAAATTTGCAATGGCGCGTCGCACAGCGTGGTATCAAAGCATGCGTTGAGCTGCGGGTGACGATCCAGCATGCTGTTCAGCGCCGCCTTTATCCGCGCCGCCGTCAGCGCCCCGTCAAAATCAAAGCGACTCAAAGCGTTATAATTGCCGCTGCCGTCTCCCAGTTGGGCATGGAACAACAATCCCTGCTGTAACGGTAAGGTCGGCAAGACCCAACTGACCGGGCCGTATTTAGCGCCGACGCGCGCCATCAGCGCCTTGTCGTCGGTCAGCAGCGGCAACGTCGGGGGCGTGTCGTCATCGTGCCAGGCGCTCATGGCGGGCGCCATCGCCAGCGGAGTGCGCAGGGAGAAAATGTCCCTTGCCGACAACTGATAACCGGCCTGTCGCAGGGCATTAGCCAACATCATGGCCGAAATACTGTCGCCGCCCTGTAAAAAGAAATCCTCATCGGCGTAAAAAGCCTCCAGACGCAATACCGCGGCGATGGCATCGCACAACAGTCGCTCACGGGCATTTTGCGGCCGTCGCCGTGGTAATCGCTTCGCTTCGGGCTGCGGCAATGCGCGGCGATCAATTTTGCCGCTGCTGGTGATCGGCAACTGCGGCAGCACGACCAGTTGACTGGGCAGCATGTATTCCGGGATACGCTCTCGCAGCCGGGCATAGAGTCGCTCGCTGACCCGTTCCGGCTCCGCCGCCAACGCCTCGCCCACCGCGCAGTAGGCCGCCAGTTGAAAACGTCCCGCCGTTTCGCGGGTTACCACCGCGGCGCTTTCCACCTCCGGCAGCGCCGAGAGCGCGTTTTCCACCTCGCCCAGTTCAATTCGATAGCCACGGATCTTAACCTGATGGTCGATACGGCCGACGAAATCAAGCTGACCGTCAGCGCGCCAGCGTACCAGATCGCCGGTACGATAGAGTCGTTCGCCCTGGCCGAACGGCGAGGCGACAAACCGCGCGGCGGTCAACCCCGCTCTGCCAAGATAACCGCGCGCCAGTCCGGCGCCGCCCAGATAAAGCTCACCGATAGCGCCAACCGGCGTCGGCTGCAATCGGGCATCCAGCACCCAGACGCACATGCCGGACACCGGCCGGCCGATGACCGGCTCCGCGGCGTCCGCCGGATCGGCAATCACGCTGTCGACCGTACACTCCGTCGGGCCATAATAGTTGCGCGCCGCCACCTGCGGATGCTGCCTGAGTTGCTGCCACAGCGCAGGGGATACCGCCTCGCCGCCCAGCAGGATCATCAGCGGCTGATGCCTGCCCGACGCGAATAATCCCGCGGCCAGCATCTGTGTCAGCATCAACGGCGTCACTTCAATAATGTCGGTGCGCTGACGTTGGATCGCCGTTACCAGCGCCAGCGCATCGCGGCGGGTATCGTCATCAAACAGATCCATTATCTGGCCGTCGAGCATCCCCAGCAGCGGATCCCAACTGGCGTCAAACACCCAGGCGGCGCTGTGCCCGGTATGCAATCGCCGGGTCTCTCCCCGGTCGGACAACCTCTTCGCCGCCGCCGCAAACGCGCCGGCCCGGTGGACGTTGAGCAGATTGAGCAGCGCGCCATGCGTATTCATCACCCCTTTCGGCCGACCGGTGGATCCTGAGGTATAGATGATATAAGCCAGATGATCCCCGCGCAGCGAAAACCCACGTTCGGCATCGTCCGGCGGCAGATCGCTGACTGCCGTCAGACACTCGCTGTCCAGGCACAGCGTGGGGATCGTCGCACAAGCGGCAAAGCGCGAACGCCAGGCCTCGATAGTTATCAACCGCTCTGGCTGGCTCTCGGCGATCGTCATCGCCAACCGCTCCGGCGGAGAATCCGCATCCAATACCATGATCACCTGACCGGCCATCATCACCGCCAGCATCGCCACCACGCATTCGGGGCCGCGCGGCAGTAGAATAGCCACCGGAGACTGCGGCTTTCCATCAAGCAACCTACGCGCCAACCGCGAGGCCCGTTGCCGCAGTTGACGATAGCTGATGTTTTCGTCTTTCCAACACAGGGCGACCGCCTCCGGCTGCTGCGCGCATTGCCGCAGAAAGGCATCCAGCACCGAGGTTTCATGCTCAACGCAGCGGGTTACGCCGCCGTCGCTCCAGCCAGAGAGCCGGTCTCGCGCCGTCTCATCCAGCAGGCTGGCTTCGCCGACCGCCAACGAGGCATTGCCGGCGAACTGGCGCAGCAACAGCGGCAAACAGGCGGCGTAATCCGCCAGTTGCTGCTGCTGGTAACGCGCCTGGTTTGCCAACAGCTCCACGCTGAGCGCGCCGTTCTCGTCAATATACAGGTCGATCTCAAGGTCGCTTACCGGCCCCGATGCCAACGGGTGCGTGATGGCCTTAACGCCGTGGAACTCAAGCTGATAATCGAATAATTTGATATTAAAGGTCGGGCCCATCATCCCCTGGCTTTCGCCGATACGGCCGAGATCGCGCAACAGTTGTTCGCCATCGTAGGCCTGATGACGCCGTACCGCCTTAAGCTCCGCCGCCACGACACGCGCCACCTCATACAACGTCGCATCGGGATCGGCATAGATCGGCACCGGCAGGACATTCACTACCGGGCCGATGGCGTTTAATGCTTGCGACCCCATCCGGCGCATAAAGGTGAATCCCGCCGTATAGGCCGTTCTGCCGCCCAGACGCCCCACCCAGACCGCCGTCAGGGCCAGGGCGATTTCCATGACGCTTAGCCGCGTGGTCAGCGAGGGTGCCGTCAGTTGCGCAAAATCGTCGGCATCCAGACGCAGCGAATAACGCAACACATGCGGCGAAGGGCGACTATCGGACAGCGGCTGCGCCGCGAGGCTGACCGGCGGCGGCAACTGTCGACATTTGTCCAGCCAGAAAATTTTGTCGCGCGCGCAGGCGGCGACATGCCGCTCGTCAAGATATTCCCGCACCACGGCGGAAAAAGGCGTAAACGGCGACGGGCCGGCGGAAACGCCGTCACGGAGAGCATGATAGATATGCGCAATCCTGCGGGTCAGCGCGGTAAAACTGAAACCGTCGACCATCAGATGATGATAACGCTGATACCAGAACCAGCGTGCCGGAGCGGTGCTGAGGCGGAACAGGATATGCCGGTACAGTACCTCATCGCCGCCGGCCCGCAGGTTACCGGCCAAATCCTGACGCATCATTGCCAGAGCCGCGGCGGGCGCATCCGCCTCATGGCTGAGATCGATGTATTCGGGATGGGGTAAATTACCGTCGTCCCCCGCCCCCGGCAGGATTTGCACCACCCCGCCATCCCGCTCGGCAAAACGCGCCCTGACGGTATCGGCCTCCATCAGCCCCTGCCGGATCGCGTCGAGCATACGGTCCGGCGTCAGTTCACCGTTGATGTCGACATAGTGGGCCACCGCGAAGGTATTCGACCAGGGCGAGAGTTGATCGGCGAACCAGATACCAGGCTGCGCAGCCACCATCGGCAACACTTGCAACGCGGTGCTGGTATCCGGGGATAGGGATGTATCGGTCATGAGCTAAAATCTCCTGGCTTGGTGAATTATGAGGCTTGTTGCGCATTGCGCAGACCGGCGGGCCGCATATCGGTCCAGTGGGCCTCAAGCCAGGCGACGCACTCCGCGCGCGGCAAGGGGCCCAGCACGGTTCGCCAGCCTGGCGGAATCGCCTTGAAATCCGGCCATAAGCTGTACTGCTCCTCATCATTCATTAGCACCAGGAAAGAATAACGTTCATCATCGAACGGATTTTGTATTTGCTGTTCCATGTTAGGGTTCCTGTCTGATAGGGGTGATTGGCCCCGCCGGCGAGTTGGCCTGCCAGTGCGGGAAATCCGGCGACCAAAGAGCCGTCAGTCCGTCAATGAGTCCGCCCCGCCAGCACAGGGCGTCGTGACCGCCGGTAAACTCCCTGTAACACAGAGGGTGGTGGGTATGGCGCAATACCTCGAACAGGCGTTGATTAACCCGGTGGATCAACGTCTCGCGCCGTCCGGCCTCCATAAAGATTTTCAGTGTGTCGCGACTTCCCAGCCCCTGTTTAATTTGTTCAATCAACCAGCATTCACCGTCTGCGGCTTCGGTTGCCTGGATCAGATCCTGACGCGGCCACCAGAAGGAGCCGGATTGACTCAGCACGCAGCCGAAACGTTGCGGCCAGTGTAGTCCGGCGAACAGCGCCGCCAGCCCCCCATAGCTTTGTCCGGCCACGATGGTGGTGGCGGCCTCGTCCTGATAGGCGCACATGTCGGCGATCTGCGGCAACAGCTCTTCCTGTAGCGCCAGCCAAAACCGATCGTTACAGGTCAACTCCCTGCTCCGATGCGCGCTATCTATCGCATCGATCAGCAGATAAACCGCTTGCGGCAACTGCCCGGATTGCGTCTGTTTCATCAGCGCCGACCATATGGGCATACCGGATGCCCAGAACTGGCCGTCCAGCAGGATCGCCAATGGACGCTTATCGGGCTGCGCGTCACCGGTAGTGAAAATCCAGACGGTGCGAGAGTTGCCAAGGCGCTGGCTGTGCCAGCGATAGGATTGCAAGCGCGCCGCCGGAGGCTGGCGGCCGAGGCCGAGATCAAAGTCGCGCCAGGCCGGTTGCGGCGGCGCATCGGGCAGATGCAACCCCGACAGGGATTGCCCACGGCTGCCATGCCAGAAACTGTGTCGGTTGAGGGGATCGTGCGTCGCCCGGTTCAGCGTCTTGCACCACCACTCCCGCTGCGCCAGACGCTGGCTGCGGCTATCTCCCTCAGGCGGGTTAAAACGCTGCTGGTCGGCGGCGGGGATAAAGGAATAGCTGCCGCGCCAGTCCGATGCCAGAATGGTGCTCCAGTGCCAGACATCGGTGCCCGGCAAACGTTCCATGGACTCCGGCGACATTTTATGGTGGTCGGTAACGCAATTAATATCTATCCACACATAGCGAGTGACGGATGTGCGCTCGCTGCCTTGCGGATCGCGCCAAAAGAAAGTAGCCCGGTAATGGCCGGTCGAAAGTCTTTCCAACCGCGGTATCTCCACCTCGCTCAATTCACGCCACCATGCCTCACTGCCGGCATCATGCCGATGCAGCATCAATTGAATCGGGGGTTGCTCAGCATAGTGATTCATTGAAATTACTCTCTCTGCCGTGAGCCGATTTAATCGCGTTCTCCCAGGTTGCTCTGAAACTTGGATGTGATAACCCGGAACAGCGATGTAAAAGAGGGTTGACCACCATGGCGACCGAAACGATCGCCATGGTCTGTTCAGTGATGAGAGGCGCTACCACTCATAATTCACCGTCGCGGTAACCGTACGCCCGATACCGTAGAAGCAGGCGGTGGCGGAAGCACACGAGGCGACATATTTTTTGTCGAACATATTATTCAGATTGATCTGCGCCGACACGCCTTTCAGCGATGGCGTCAGACCGCCCAGTTCATAGCTGACTTTCGCATCGTATAAGTCGGCGGCGGGAACTTTAAAGGTGTTCTGGGCGTTACCCTGGCTGGTGCCGATATATCTGGCGCCCAGACCAAGACCGAGACCGTTCGCCGCGCCGGAGTGGAAATTATATTCCCCCCACAGTGAAGCCATATGCGAGGGAATACGCGCCGGGGTTTTACCTTGCGTGCCGGCCACGGTGGTTTTGACGGTTTCGGAATCGATATAGCTATAGGAGGCGATCAGGTTGATGGATTCGGTCAATGCCGAATGCACTTCCACCTCCAGTCCCTGATTGCGGATTTCGCCGATCTGTTCAAACCAGCCCAGGCTGCTGTTATAGGTGGACACGTTCTGCTGGCGCAGATCGTAGAGCGACAGGCTCATCAAGGTATTCCAGCCCGGCGGCTGATATTTGACCCCGACTTCCACCTGTTTGCCGGTGGTCGGATCAAAAGGCGCAGCGCCCGGCGCACGGTTGGTTTGCAGGTTGGGTTCGAACGACGTGCTGTAGCTGATATACGGCGAAACGCCGTTATCGAAGGCATACAGCAACGCCGCGCGGCCGGTGAACTTGTTATCGTTTTGCTGGATCTGAGTGCTGTCGAGATAGTCGTTGGTGCGTACTTCCGTCCAGTCGTAGCGCCCCGACAGCAACAGGTTCCAGTTATTCCATTCCATTTGATCCTGCGCGTAGACGCCGAACTGATCCAGCGTCTGTAACTCATCCGTTGCCTTGCTCAGAGTGCTCTCATCCACTGATATACCATAGCTGGGAGAGGACCAATCAATTTGGTAGCTGGTACTGCTGCCCCGCCACAGTTTCTGCCGATCCTTATTCCATTTATAGTCAAGGCCGGTCAACACCAGATGATCCACCGCCCCGGTGGCGAACTGGGCCTGTAACTGATTATCCAGCACAAACTCATCGGTATCACGCTCTTCTACCTGAGCGCGTCGGTTCAGCACATAGGTACTGGCGGAGTTTGCATAGACAAAGTATTTGTATTTCTGATTGATATTGGCGTAGCGCGCATTTTGCCTGAAAGTAAATATCTCGCCGAAGTTATGTTCAAACTCATAGCCAATAGCGGATTGCTCGCGCTCTGACAGATTAAAGGACGGATCGCTGACATTAAAATCACGGGGAATATAACCCCGCTCGGTGCCGAATACCGTACCCACCGACGGCAGGAAGTTGCGGTAGCCGGCATCGGGATCTTTCTGGAAACTGGTCAGCAACGTGAAGCGGGTATCGATATTGGGATACCAGGTCAGCGACGGCGCAATCGCGTAGCGCGTCTCTTTGTAATCCTTGACCTGATTATTCTGGGTGCGCGCCAGACCGTTGAGGCGATACAGCAGGGTATTGTCATCATTCAATGCGCCGCCAAAGTCAAACGCCCCCTGGGCCAGCTCATTATTGCCGCCTTTGATCTGGACTTTGCGTATCGGGGTGGCCGTCGGACGTTTGCTGGTCATACTGACCAGGCCGCCGGGATTGACCTGGCCGTAGAGCACCGACGCCGGGCCTCTGACCACTTCCACCCGCTCCAGCAACCAGGGTTCAATCACCCCGGTTTGCGACCCGGCCGAACCGCCGAAACTCAAACCGTCCAAAAATCGCGGTACATAGGAAAATCCGCGAATAAACACCTCATCATAACGGTTGGAACTGCCGCGGTACTCAGAAATCACCCCGGCGGAATAGCGCAACGCCTGCGGAACCGAGGACACATCCTGCGCATCCATCTGATCGCGGGTGACAACGGAAATAGATTGCGGCGTTTTTATCAATGGCGTTGCGGTTTTACTGCCGGCCTGGCTGGTGGTCGCCACCATTCCTTTAAGCGGCGCGGTGGGCGATTCATTTGTTGTTCCGGCGACCACTGTGATGGTGTCGCCCTGTGAGCCGGCCGTTGTGTCTGCCGCCATGCCCGGAACTGGGTGCACTATTGCCAGTACCCATCCCATATGCAAGCAGGCATGAAAACTTTTTTTATGCTTTATTTTCATATAATTAACCTTTGCGCAATATTGTTAACATCATCCCATGTAACCCTATTTTTTTGCCAAAAAACCTTAGCACAGCAAAAATGCAAAATGCTAATGATATTTATTATCATTAGCATTTTTTTAATTAGCGGCGGAATTTTGGTTTTTTAATGCCTGAGCAGGCATATGGGATGTGGGCTTATCGGCAACGGTCAGACGATAGCAACACCTGGGATCGGGTGGTAACGTCCACACGGCACAATCAGCGGCGTGTGAGATACCGGGTCGTCAATAATCACGCAAGGCATGCCGAACACCTGTCTGATCAGGTCGGCGCTGACGATCTCGGAAGGTTTCCCCTGCGCCATAAGCCGTCCGGCCTGCATAACGATCAGATGGTCGGCATAACGACAGGCCTGATTCAGGTCGTGCAGCACCGCCACCAGCGTACGGTCATGTTGCTGGTGAAGATCGCGAAACAGATCGAGCAGATCAATCTGATGCGCCATATCCAGCCAGGTGGTGGGCTCATCCAGCAGCAACAGCGAGGTCTGCTGCGCCAGCACCATGGCTATCCATACCCGTTGGCGCTGACCGCCAGATAGTTCATCCACGCTACGCTCAGCCAGTGAACTGACGTTGGTGGCGAGCATCGCCTGCTCTACCGCTTCCTGATCCGCCGCGCTCCACGGTTTCAACAGGTTCTGATGCGGATAGCGCCCGCGCGCCACCAGATCAGCCACCGTGATGTTATCCGGTACGATGGCATGCTGCGGCAGCAGGCCGATTTGCCGGGCCAGCGCTTTAGTGGGGAGATGATGAATGTTTTTGCCATCCAGCAGCACCTCTCCCGCCAGCGGTTTCAATAACCGGCACAGCGCCCGCAGCAACGTGGATTTGCCGCAGGCATTAGGGCCGATAATCACACTGAATTGATTATCCGGAATGGTGACGCTCAATGCTTCGGCGATGATTTTTTTATCGTACGCAAGCGTAAGGTCGGTGGCGTGCAAGAGACTCGTCATCAATGCTTTACTCTTCATAATTGCCGTAAAATTTTAATTAATCATCATGCCAGAAGTCTTCGTGCCTATTCTACGTACATGATGTTTCACCTCAGGGTTTTCCCGGATTTTCCTTCTCCGTATCCTCGCCATCATCTTCTTTCACCGGCGTACTGGCGGTCAGCAAATAGGGCGACTGCTGCCAGCGGGTGCGGCGGTTCTGCAACAGGGTACGGGTTAGAATGATGCCGATCGCCAGCGACAGCAGAATCATCAAGCGCAGAATATTGGTGGTGTTGTCCACCTGCTTGGCTTCGGTCTCCAGCACGTGCGTATCGAGCGTAATACGTAGAAAACCGATCGGACCGTCTTTGCCCTCAATGGGCTGCACCAACTGATAGTTAAAGTAGCTGCCGACCCGATTGCCATCCAATGCCAGCCGATCCCGGAGCTGAACCTGCTCGCCGGCGCGGGCGATCAACGAACCATCCTGCTGATAAATGCCGGCATCCAGAATACGGCTATGATCGGTAAGTTGCTTAAGGATATTATTGATTTTCAGGCTGTTATCGTCAGCGCTTTCCATCAGCGGAGAGAGGCTGTAGGCAACCTGGCTGGTCAAGGTGCGCGCCAGCTCTTCCACCTGTTCGGAGCGCGCCATCTGGTGACTCAGACTAAAATAAGAAGCGCCCTGCATCAGTATCACCAGCAGAGCTAAGCAAATCAGCACAATGGCTGTGCGATGTAGGCGAAATTTTACCCGTGCCCGAACCATGATAATCCTTACGCAAATTGGATACTTTATGTTGCCAGAAGCGTCGACGATAGGATAGCTTGTTGCCCTGTTTTCCGACCGATATGTTTTGTGGCTAAACGGATGCACACGCCGAACAGGATGCGCCCGGCCACATTATTACCGCCAGTAGAGGATCTGCCCCATGTCGAATAGTCTGACCTATCGTGATCTCCCGAACGAGATTAACTGTTGGCCGGGACTGCCGCTATCGCTGAGCGGTGATGAAGTGATGCCGCTCGATTACCGCGCCGGCGACACCGGCTGGTTATTATACAGCGACGTCCTCGATAAAAATTTACTTGCCCGCTACCAGCGCAGACTGGGGGCCGCAATGGTGATTGTCAGCGCCTGGAATGTGGGTGATTATCAGGTGGTGCGGCTGGCCGGCACGCTGACGCCGCGGGCCAAGAAGCTGGCGCATGAACTGGGCCTGGACGTATGCCCGATGCGTAACGCGCCGACCCTGCGCGCGCCCGGCCTGCTGGTGATGGATATGGATTCCACGGCGATTCAGATCGAGTGCATCGATGAAATCGCCAAACTGGCGGGAACCGGCGAGCAGGTTGCCGAAGTCACCGAACGGGCGATGCGCGGCGAACTGGATTTTGCGGCCAGCCTGCGTCAGCGGGTAGGCACGCTAAAAGGCGCCGACGCCAATATTCTGCATGAGGTGCGTAAAACCTTGCCGCTGATGCCTGGCTTAACCAACATGGTCGCTCAACTTCAGCAGGCGGGTTGGCACATCGCCATCGCTTCCGGCGGATTTACCTATTTCGCCGATTATCTGCGTGAGGAACTGGGCCTGGTTGCCGCGGTCGCCAACGAAATGGGTATGCGGGACGGTAAACTGACCGGCGAAGTCATCGGCCCGATTATCGATGCGAAATTTAAAGCGAACACCCTGCGCGAACTGGCGGAAAAACTGGACATTCCGCCACAGCAGACCGTCGCCATCGGCGACGGCGCCAACGATCTGCTGATGATCAAAGCCGCTGGCTTGGGCATTGCCTATCATGCCAAACCGAAAGTCAACGAGCAGTCCGCCGTGATAATCCGCCATGCGGATCTGACCGGGGTACTGTGTATCCTCAGCGGCAGCATGAGACACGAAGAACGTTAATCCAACCGAGGTCAACCGTGGCAAAAGCAGTCAAACGCGCCTTTGTATGTAATGAATGTGGAGCTGATTATCCGCGCTGGCAGGGACAGTGCAGCGCCTGTCATGCCTGGAACACCATTACCGAAGTTCGTCTGACGGCGGCCGCCTCTTCACGTTCCGAGCGTCTGACAGGCTATGCCGGTGAAAGCGCCGGTATCAGCCGGGTGCAAAAACTGTCGGAAATCAGTCTGGAAGCGTTGCCGCGTTTCTCCACCGGTTTTCAGGAATTCGACCGCGTATTGGGCGGCGGCGTGGTGCCGGGCAGCGCGATCCTGATCGGCGGCAACCCCGGCGCGGGTAAAAGCACCCTGCTGCTGCAAACGCTGTGCAAACTGTCCGAACAGATGAAAACCCTGTACGTGACCGGAGAAGAGTCATTGCAGCAGGTGGCGATGCGCGCCCATCGCCTCGGCTTGCCGGCGCAAAACCTGAATATGCTGTCTGAAACCAGCATCGAACAAATTTGCCTGATCGCCGAGCAGGAACAGCCAAAGCTGATGGTGATTGACTCCATTCAGGTGATGCATCTGGCCGATATTCAGTCTTCACCCGGCAGTGTGGCGCAAGTGCGTGAAACCGCCGCCTATCTGACCCGCTTTGCCAAAACCCGCGGCGTCGCCATTATCATGGTCGGTCACGTCACCAAAGATGGTTCGCTGGCCGGCCCGAAAGTGCTGGAACACTGTATTGACTGTTCCGTGTTGCTGGATGGCGATGCCGATTCCCGTTTCCGCACCCTGCGCAGCCATAAAAACCGCTTTGGCGCCGTCAACGAGCTGGGCGTATTTGCCATGACCGAACAGGGACTGCGTGAAATCAGCAACCCTTCCGCCATCTTCCTCAGCCGTGGCGATGAGATCACCGCCGGCAGTTCGGTGATGGTGGTGTGGGAAGGCACGCGCCCGCTGTTGGTGGAGATTCAGGCGCTGGTGGATCAATCGATGATGGCCAACCCGCGCCGGGTGGCGGTCGGGCTGGAGCAAAACCGGCTGGCCATTTTACTGGCGGTGCTGCATCGTCACGGCGGCTTGCAGATGTCGGATCAGGACGTGTTCGTTAACGTGGTGGGCGGCGTCAAAGTCACCGAAACCAGCGCCGATCTGGCGTTGCTGCTGTCGCTGGTCTCCAGCCTGCGCGATCGCCCGTTGCCGCAGGATCTGGTGGTGTTTGGCGAAGTCGGGCTGGCGGGGGAGATCCGTCCGGTGCCCAGCGGACAGGAACGTATCGCGGAAGCGGCCAAGCATGGTTTTAAACGCGCCATCGTTCCCCATGCCAATATGCCGAAAAAACCGCCCGCCAATATGCAGGTTTTCGGCGTCAAAAAACTGACCGACGCGCTGGATATCCTGAACGACCTCTGAATCCCATATCCCCCGGCTCCGCCGGGGGGATCAAGTGATAAATCGACTCGCCATCCTGACTCGTTAATCTGGTAAGAGGTATCCCGTTTGGCCGGGTTTTAATATCGCGCTTTTTTTAGCGAAAACCGTGAGGGGGAAAATTCATGCAGGAGGATGGCAAGGAAAATCAACGCTCCACCGATATATTGCACGGGCGAGGAGAGCTGCCCTAAAAAAATGGCGCTGAAAAGAATGGCAAAAACCGGCTCGGATAACTCGATTAATTGCACCGATTGGCTCGACGTCAGCGTCAGCGCTTTGGTCGTGCACCAGAAACCGCCGATAGTGGGCAAAATAGCCAGCAGGAGCAGCATGACGGCCATTTCAACCGTGACAGAGGCCGCCAAAGAGGAAGAATGTACCGGGAAATAGAGGTAGATGCTGCCGAACAGGAGCAGCGTACACATCTGCGGCATCCCCGCGCCCAGTTTCAGCTTTTTGGACAGAAACAGGAATAAACCATACCCGATACCCGCGAGCATGGCATTGATGAGACCGACGGTGAAAGTGAGTTCGATGCCGCTTTCATCGGAAAAAATCAGGTACAGTCCGACGATGGACAAGGTTATGGCCTGGATTTCTTTCCAGGAAAATAAGCGCTTTTCAGCTATTGCCGAAAGCATAAAAGAAAAGACGGTCGCCGTACCAAACAACATGAATACGACGGTGGCTACGTTCGTCGTCGAATAGGCACTGGTTTCGAAGTGATACAGCATAAAAAAGCCAAAGAAAGAACAAATCAGCACCACATGCCAGTGTGACTTTATGAAATGGAACAGAGCGGCTCTTCTGGCGGAACTCATGATAATGACAAAGATGATAGCCAACCCGATAAGGCATTTGTAAAACGCCACCTGGGCTGGTGAAAGTCCTGTCTGAAATAGTTTGACGCTCAAAACGCCCACGGTTCCGTTGAAAATAGCGGCTAACAGCGCGTAAACGATCCCGGCAATCTTATTGGTATTCACGGTTTCCGCTCCTGTCATTTTTTACCGCGTCCAAGTTCTTTATTATCTTTTTCCACAATGATTCGTTGTTATTGGCAGAAAGGAAAATGCCGCCCATGCGTTGGTTTCTTTTTCTATAGTCGATGTCCTGCATCATTATTTCGTGAGCCTTCTTCAAATTCCAGAACGGAATACTGGGCATGAGATGATGTGTCAAATGATAGTTTTCCGCGTGCATACCGGTGAAAAACAATTCCGCTTTTGCGCTGAATCTGTTCCAGGTTTTATCAATATCATCGTCATTATCGATAATAGGATAATGTTCAGCAAGCTCAATAAACCACCCAATCATAGGGAAAGTGGTAATAAGAGGAACAATCCAATAAAAAAATAAAATCGAGAAAGCATCTGTTAAATAGCACAGTAGCAGAATGAAAAACCACACTATCAAGAGAGTTTTCACCTCCCTGTCTTTAATATCACCCAGTCGATTTTTGATCAGGTATCGGATAAATGAAGGGCTTTTACTAAGAAGTAATGGCGATATAAGATGAGACCATAAAAACTTTCTTTTTGACGATGTGTCGAAAAGATTAGATTCCCGATAGTATTGGGAATCAGGATCCTTATCAAGATCCCCAAGGAAGTTATGGTGTAAAATCACATGACTTCTAGCATATTTTTTAAATGTTTGAAAAATAGTGTATCCACTAACATACTTTCCTAAAAAGTCATTGAGCTTCACGTTGGACGCAAGCACCCGATGCGCTGATTCATGCAGTATTGTAGCTAAAGCTCGTTGTCTCGAACCAATAAAAAAAACAGTCAGAAAGTAAAAAAATACATTATTAATGTAACACGACAAAGAAATTGCGATAATAATTTGTAACCAGTCTAATAATACGGCAATGGCGCCTCTGTAATTATTCAATAGGGAAAGAGACTGTAGTTCATCCGTAATTTTTTTATCAAAATCCATATTTATCCCTTAAAGCTATCTACAATAGATTTTTCGTCCAGCGAGCATTGGCAGAGTAAACGGTGTTCAGATGGGGATAATCCCATTAAATCCAGAAATTCTTTCTCTGAATTGCTGACACTCCCTAAATTTCCGTGACTTACTTTTACCAGGCATTTACCACATTTCCCTTGCAGGCATTGAAACTTAATAGAGTCAATGTCACTTGCTACTTTTGACAATTTTACACCAAGAGGGAAAAAATAAGACTTTCCATTTACTGTAATTTCTTGCATTCCTATTAGCTTTTATGAAGTTTCACTAGTGTTAAATAATTTATATTTATGATTATCTTTTGTCAAGAAGATAATAAAAAGCATAACAAACGCCCAATAAAAACATAACTTTATGTTTTTTATTTATTTTTATACCTTATGGCTTTTTTGTTATTTCTTATTACCAATTAGTATAGTTAATGTATAACTTGAGCATGTCTTATAAGTATTCCCTTCTTATCGCCTTTGTAGCACTGATCCCGCAGTGATAGCAGCATCGTTTGAAAAACTGGGTATACATCTGGACGGTAATTTATCCCGCGAATAGTCCAAAGCCCGCCGCTCTGTGCTATTTTGTTTAGCACACTAAACTGGAGCGTCGGACTATGTCGCCATTCGATTATCTGAAATCCGCCATCCGGCAAAAGGGATGCACGTTGCAGCAGGTCGCTGATGCGACAGAGATGACCAAGGGCTATCTCAGCCAGTTGCTGAATGCCAAAATCAAAAGCCCCAGCGCGCAGAAGCTTGAAGCCCTGCACCGCTTCCTCGGGCTGGAATTCCCACGACACGAAAAAAAGATTGGCGTGGTCTTCGGCAAATTCTATCCGCTGCATACCGGCCATATCTATCTGATCCAGCGCGCGTGCAGCCAGGTGGACGAACTGCATGTCATTCTGGGCTACGACGAACCACGCGATCGCCTGTTGTTCGAGAACAGTTCCATGTCGCAGCAGCCCACGGTCAGCGATCGGCTGCGCTGGCTGCTGCAAACCTTCAAGTATCAGAAAAATATCCGTATCCATGCTTTTAACGAACAGGGCATGGAGCCCTACCCGCACGGCTGGGACGTGTGGAGCAAAGGGATTAAGGCCTTTATGCGCGAGAAAAGCATCGAGCCCAATTTCGTGTACACCAGTGAAGAACAGGATGCCCCGCAGTATCGCGAACAGTTGGGTATTGAGACGGTATTGGTCGATCCCCAGCGTTCCTTTATGAGCATCAGCGGTTCACAGATCCGTCATGATCCTTTCCGCTATTGGGAATACATTCCGACAGAGGTCAAACCGTTCTTTGTGCGCACCGTCGCCATCCTCGGCGGCGAGTCCAGCGGCAAATCCACGCTGGTCAACAAGCTGGCGAATATCTTCAATACCACCAGCGCCTGGGAATACGGCCGCGATTACGTGTTCTCTCATCTGGGGGGCGACGAAATGGCGCTGCAATATTCCGACTACGATAAAATCGCGCTGGGTCAGGCGCAGTACATTGATTTTGCCGTGAAATACGCCAATAAAGTGGCGTTTATCGACACCGATTTTGTTACCACGCAGGCGTTCTGCAAAAAGTATGAAGGCCGGGAACACCCGTTCGTGCAGGCGCTGATCGATGAGTATCGCTTCGATCTGGTTATTCTGCTGGAAAACAACACGCCGTGGGTGGCCGACGGATTGCGCAGTCTCGGCAGTTCAGCGGCACGCATGGAATTCCAGAATCTGCTGACGGCCATGCTGGAGGAAAACGATATCCGCTATGTCCACGTCGAGGAATCAGACTACGATACGCGTTTTCTGCGCTGCGTTGAGCTGGTGCAGCAGATGTTGGGACACGAAAGGCACCCGGCGCTGGTGGAAAATCACTCTTCCGCCTCCCACCGCCAGTAGCGCGAGGGGGTGATGATTTCCGGCAGCGGGATATCCCAGCGCTCAACAGGCAACGCCTCTACGTGCTGGCAATCATGGGCCAGACCAATCGGGTAAGGCCCATACCGCCGCCAGTCCCGCAGGGTGCGGTCATAGAAACCGCCGCCCATTCCCAGCCGTTGCCCCTGGCTGTCAAACGCCACCAGCGGCGTCAACAGCACGTCCAGCCGTTGCAGCGGCAATACCTGGCGCACATCCAGCCGGGGTTCTAAAATCTTCAGCCGATTGACCACCAGCCGCGTATCCGGCGCATAACGCAGAAACAGCAAATGCCCGGCGCTGAAAGGGTGCAATACCGGCAGGTAAACCCGCTTGCCCTGCCGCCACAGCAGATCGATCAACGGTTGCGTGTTCAGCTCGCCGTCAAAGGCAAGAAATACCGCCACGCTGTCGGCCTGCCGGATTTTCGGATGCTTGATGGCCCGCTCGGCGCCCTGTTGCGCAAACTGCGCCTGTTGCTCGGCGCTAAGCTGACGACGGCGCTGCCGCACGTCCTGACGGATTTGCTGACGAAGTTGAGCGGAAGAAAGCGATGGCGTGGATGATGAAATCGGCTGCATACGAGAAGGTAATCGCCGTGATTGATCACAAATGAAAGAAAGGGAATCTCCGAGATGCCGCCGCAGGCTGTAACCCTTGAACCCTTGGTTCAAGGTGAACATAGCGTCGCAGTCTTAAGGCTTCTCGGACGAACCGAGCATGCTCACCAACCGCGGAGCACTACATTCTGTTGGTTTGAAATATCGGCTCAGGGGACTGACCCGCTGACGAACATCTCAGAGAAATTTTATTCGTTACTCGCGATAAACCTTATCACGTCTTATCGCGTAAAAACACCGAACTTTTGTTAAAACTCGCGGTTACTCAAACTGAGCGCCCTGACGATCGGTAATGCGCCCCTGCTCCAACAGCGCCTGTTCGATGGTCTGTTGCAGCATACGAATCCGCTGTTCCATGTTGGCGGCATAGTCGCGGGTCTTACCCCGTTCCTGCGCCAGTTCATGGCACACATTCAGCGCGGCGATGAAAACCAGCTGCTCTGTGTTGGTGACTCTAGTGCGAACTTTAAGATCTTGCAACCGCTGGTTAAGATCTTCCGCAGCCTGATTCAACGCTTCCTGTTGTTCCGGCGGACAATTGACTCTTAACGAACGGCCAAAAATCTGAATATCTACGGGTTGTGCAGACATACCACCTTCCTGACTTATTTCGTTTTCGCGCCCGCCTGGAATAAATCCTGCGCTGCCTGACACGGGCCAGTTAAAGCGGGCGTCACTATATATATCCAAAATATAAGATACAAGCCCTTTCTGGTATACCCCCAGAGCTTGGTGGTAGCATATCACGAACCAATCCTGCCAACGATGACGAATCCGCATGTCTATAGAAAATACGTTTCCAGGCTATGCAGCCCTTGACACACTACTTCACCAACAACAGATCGCGCTGACCGCGGCGGAAATGCACGGGTTAATCAGCGGGATGTTGTGTGGCGGCAACCATGACGACAGCTGGAGAACGCTGGTATTCGAGCTGACCAATGAGGGCATGGCCTTCCCGCAGACGCTGTCTCAGCCCCTTCAGCACCTGTATCAGGTGACACGTGAAACGCTTGAAGATGAGGGTTTCATGTTTCAGCTTTTCCTGCCGGATGACAATAGCGAATCGGTGACCGTTTTTGACCGGGCCGATGCGTTGGCCGGCTGGGTAAACCACTTTTTGCTGGGTCTGGGCGTGGTGCAGCCGAAGCTGAACAAAGTACAGGGCGAGCTGAAAGAAGCGATTGACGATTTACGCAACATTGCCCAGCTCGGTTATGACGAGGATGAAGATCAGGAAGAGCTGGAACAATCGCTTGAGGAAGTGATCGAATATGTGCGCGTCTCCGCCATTTTGTGCCATAACGAATTTATGAGCCAGCCGATTGCGGCGCCGGAACAGAAAAAACCGACGCTGCACTAATTCCTCGCCAAACCAGACCGTGGGATAGCAAACAGTACGCAATATTTTCAGGAGCAGGTGATGAACCAACAAGAATTGCTTCGCCGTCGTCAGACACTGCTGGAGAAAATGGCTCCCGCCAGTGCGGCGATTATTTTTGCCGCGCCGGAAGCGACGCGCAACGCCGACAGTGATTATCCTTACCGTCAGAACAGCGACTTTTGGTACTTCACCGGTTTCAACGAACCCGAAGCCGTGTTGCTTCTGGTTAAAAGCGATGAAAAACATCAGCATAGCGTGATTTTCAACCGCGTGCGCGATCTCACCGCCGAAATCTGGTTCGGACGCCGTCTCGGACAGGAAGCCGCCCCGGCGAAACTGGGCGTCGATCGGGCGCTGCCTTTTGGCGAAATCGACACGCAGTTGCATTTACTGCTTAACGGTCTGGATGTGATTTACCACGCCCAGGGCGAGTACGACTATGCCGACAGGCTGGTGTTCGCGGCGCTGGACAGGCTGCGTAAAGGTTCCCGTCAGGGATTCATCGCCCCCGCGACGCTGACGGACTGGCGTCCGTGGGTGCATGAAATGCGGTTATTCAAATCTCAAGCGGAAATCGACGTTATGCGCCGCGCGGGCGAAATCACCGCGCTGGCCCATATCCGCGCCATGGAGAAATGCCGTCCCGGCATGTTTGAGTACCAGCTTGAGGGCGAGATTCACCATGAGTTTACCCGTCACGGCGCGCGCTACCCCTCGTACAACACCATCGTCGGCAGCGGCGATAATGCCTGCATTTTGCACTACACCGAAAATGAATCGCAGATGCGCAACGGCGATCTGGTGCTGATTGACGCCGGGTGCGAGTATCGCGGCTACGCGGGGGATATTACCCGGACATTTCCGGTGAACGGCAAGTTCACCGCCCCGCAGCGCGCCATCTACGACATTGTGCTGCGTTCTCAACTCAGGGCACTGGAACTGTTCGCGCCGGGCCGCAGCATCCGTGAAGTGAATGAAGAAGTGGTGCGGGTCATGGTCAGCGGGCTGGTAGGGCTTGGGATCATGAAAGGCGAAGTGGAGCAGTTGATGGCGGAACAGGCCCATCGTCAGTTCTTTATGCACGGACTGAGCCACTGGCTGGGGCTGGACGTGCATGATGTTGGCGATTACGGTTCAACGGATCGCGGCCGTCCGCTCGAACCCGGCATGGTGCTCACGGTCGAACCCGGTTTGTACATTGCCCCTGACGCCAGCGTTCCTCAGCAATATCGGGGCATCGGTATCCGTATTGAAGATGACATTCTGATCACCGAAAACGGCAACGAAAACCTGACGTCCGGCGTAGTGAAAGACGCCGATGCCATTGAAGCGTTAATGGCGAACGCGGCCGGGCAATGACGGCCGGCGCGAACCGTTTAGAAAAAAGCGGGATAACCATCATCAGGACAAGAAAATGACGGTAATGATTGTCGGCGGCGGCATGGCCGGCGCGACGCTGGCGCTGGCGATATCCACGCTGTCGCAAGGAAAAGTGCCGGTTGAGCTGATTGAAGCGCAGTCGCCGGGCGATCGTCGGCACCCGGGGTTCGACGCCAGAGCCATCGCGCTGGCGGAAGGCACCTGTCAGCAGTTGGAAACCGTCGGTATCTGGCAGGCGCTGGCGAGCTGCGCCACGTCGATAACTCACGTACACGTCAGCGACCGCGGTCATGCCGGTTTTGTGAATCTGCAAGCATCGGACTATCGTGTGCCGGCATTGGGTCAGGTGATCGAACTGCACGAAGCCGGACAACGGTTATTCGCCCTGCTGCAACAGGCCCCCGGCGTTCGCCTGCACTGTCCGGCCACCGTGGTTTCCGTTGCCCGCACTCGGCATGACGCCACCTTGACGCTGGATAACGGCGCGACGCTGACCGGGCAACTGCTGGTCGCCGCCGACGGCTCGCACTCCATGCTGGCTCAATCCTGCGGCATCCAATGGCGGCAGCAGGACTATGATCAGATCGCGGTCATCGCCAACGTCACCACATCGGAAGCGCATCGGGGCCGAGCGTTCGAACGCTTTACGCCGCATGGCCCGCTGGCGCTGTTGCCGATGAGCAAAGGACGATGTTCGCTGGTCTGGTGCCATGCGCAAAACCGGCAAGCGCAGGTCGATGGCTGGAGTGAGGCCGAATTCCGCCGGCGGTTACAGTCGGCGTTCGGCTGGCGCTTAGGCGCTTTCACCCATATTGGCGAACGCCGCAGCTATCCTTTACGCTTACTGACCGCCAGCGGGCATATCCATCATCGTCTTGCGTTGGTGGGCAATGCGGCGCAAACGCTGCACCCGATTGCCGGACAGGGCTTTAATCTGGGGCTGCGGGACGTGATGTCGCTGGCGGAAACGGTGGTGGATGCCGCTAAAAACCGACAGGACCCCGGCAGCTATCCGGTACTCAGCCGCTACCAACAGCGCCGTCAGCCCGACCAGCATGCGACGGTGGCGATCACCGATGGGCTGGTCAGGCTGTTCGCCAACCGCTATCCCTCGTTGGAGATTGGCCGCAATCTGGGTCTGATGGCCATGAATAATTTGCCGCAGTTGCGCGACGCATTTGCCCGCCGCACGCTGGGCTGGGTGGAACGTTAAGTTCACCGATCAACACAACAGGAAGAGAGCTGAATGCAATCATTCGACGTGGTTATTGCCGGAGGCGGCATGGTGGGTCTGGCGTTAGCCTGCGGCTTACAGGGCAGCGGTCTGCGGGTCGCGGTGCTGGAAAAACAGCCGCCGGCGCCGCACGCGCCCGGCACAGAACACGCGCTGCGGGTCTCCGCCATCAATGCCGCCAGCGAATGCCTGCTGCGTCATCTGGGGGTGTGGGAAAATCTGGCCGCACAGCGCGTCAGCCCCTATAACGCCATGGAAGTCTGGGATAAAGACAGCTTTGGCAAAATCAGCTTCAGCGGCGAAGAATTTGGCTTTTCGCACCTCGGGCATATTATCGAAAACCCGGTGATTCAGCAGGCGCTGTGGCAACGCGCCGCCCAGTTAAGCGATATCACGTTGCTGACGCCGGCCGCCTTAAAACAGGTTGCCTGGGGAGAAAACGAAGCCTTCATCACCCTACAGGACGAGAGCATGCTCACCGCCCGTCTGGTTATCGGAGCGGACGGCGCCCATTCCTGGCTGCGCCAACATGCGGATATTCCCCTGACCTTCTGGGATTACGGCCATCACGCGCTGGTTGCCGCCGTCCGCAGCGCGTCGCCCCACCACTCGGTCGCGCGCCAGGTGTTTCACGGCGACGGCATGCTGGCTTTTCTGCCGCTGAGCGATCCGCATCTCAGTTCGATCGTCTGGTCGCTGCCGCCCGATCGGGCGCAGGCCATGCTGTCGCTGCCGGTAAGCGAATTTAATCAGCAGGTGGCGATGGCGTTCGATATGCGTCTGGGGCTGTGCGAACTGGAAAGCGAACGCCAAACCTTTCCCCTGACCGGGCGCTACGCCCGGAGTTTTGCCGCCCATCGACTGGTGCTGGTTGGCGATGCCGCCCACACCATTCATCCTCTGGCGGGTCAGGGCGTCAACCTCGGTTTTATGGACGTGGCGGATCTGATTGCCGAGCTGAAGCGCCTGCAATCACAGGGCAAAGATATTGGCCGGCACCTCTATCTCAGGCGCTACGAGCGTAAACGCAAGCACAGCGCCGCCGTAATGCTCGCCGGCATGCAGGGTTTTCGCGAGCTGTTTGACGGCGAGAATCCGGCCAAAAAACTGTTGCGCGATGTCGGTCTGGTGCTGGCGGATAAACTGCCCGGCATTAAACCCACGCTGGTGCGTCAGGCGATGGGATTGAACGATCTGCCGGACTGGCTGGATGAAAGCAGGTAAGCCCGCACCGCCAAACAAAACGGCGGGCGGCGAAAGTAACTACTTGGCTTTCTCGTAACGCGACACGCGATCCAGATAGCCCATGACAAAAGCGGACAACACGAATGTCAGGTGGATAATCACATACCACATCAGCTTGTTGTCGGGAATATTGCGCGCATCCATAAAAACGCGCAATAAATGGATAGAAGAGATCGCCACGATCGACGCGGCGACTTTATTCTTCAGTGAGCCGGAGTCCATCTTGCCAAGCCAGTTCAACTTCTCCCGGCCGCTGGAGATATCCAATGCCGACACAAAGTTCTCATAGCCGGACAGCATCACCATCACCAGCAACCCGCCCACCAGCGTCATATCGATCAGCGACAGCAATGTCAGCACCACATCGGACTCCGCCATGGCAAAAACATTCGGCAGGACATGGTAGACTTCCTGGAAAAATTTAAGCATCAGCGCCAGCAGGCCAAGCGACAACCCCAGATAAATCGGGGCCAGTAACCAGCGCGACGTGTACATCATATTTTCAATAAAACGTTCCATAACTCATCATAGGCAGGTGAAACAGCCGGCAATAATAGCGAAAAGTCTCTGCGCGGTGTTAATCAATTCTTGAATCCTTCAGATCTCCCGTCTCCACCGTTTTTCCCGGCTCATCCGCGGGCGAACCGGGCGATGGATAAAGCTTTACGCATCCGGCCCGACGCGCACCACCAGCTTGCCGAAATTGCGCCCCTGCAACAGCCCGATAAACGCCTCGGGAGCGTTATCCAATCCTTCAACGATCTGTTCCCGGTATTTGATCTTTCCTTGCGCCACCCACGGCTCTACGGCTTGCCAGAACTCACCAAACCGCGGGCCGTAGTCGTCAAAAACGATGAATCCCTGCATCCGGATACGTTTTTTCAAAATCGTGCCCGCCAGCAACGGCAGGCGATCCGGCCCGTCAGGCAAGCCGGTCGCGTTATAATTGGAAACCAATCCGCATACCGGAATACGCGCAGAGGTATTCAGCAGCGGCAACACCGCATCAAATACGGCGCCGCCGACATTTTCAAAATAGATATCAATCCCCTGCGGGCAAGCTTTTTTCAACTGTTCGGCAAAATCCGCCGCACGGTGATCGAGACAGGCATCGAATCCCAGCGTTTCAAGCGCATAGCGGCATTTCTCCTCGCCGCCGGCTACCCCAACCACACGGCACCCTTTCAGCTTGCCGATTTGCCCGACCGTCGCCCCGACCGGCCCTGTCGCCGCCGCGACAACCACCGTTTCCCCGGCCTTGGGTTGGCCGATGTCCATCAGCCCCATATAGGCGGTGAAGCCCGGCATCCCCAGCACGCCCAGCGCATAAGAGGGATTTTTGGGCGTCGGCCCCAGATTGGTTAATCCGCGACCGTCGGAAACGGCATAGTCCTGCCAGCCGCTGTAGGCCTGCACCCAGTCACCGACGTGATAATCCGGGTGTTTCGAAGCCGCCACCCTGCTGATGGTCGCCCCGACCATCACCTCTCCCAGCTCAACCGGTTTGGCATACGACGGCGCGTCGCTCATGCGTCCGCGCATATAAGGATCGAGCGACAGAAAAACCGTGCGCAGCAGCACTTCCCCTGTTTTTACCTCTGGAATCGGCTGCTGCTCTAAACGGAAATTATCCTGCACAGGCGCGCCATGCGGACGCTGCGCCAATACGATGCGGCGATTGTTGTGAACGGTTTGCGACATGACTGTTTTTCCTTTGAACCAAGAGGATGAACAAAATAACCTGTTTGACAAAATATTAGCCGACTTTAATCAGTGATTCGAAATAGGTGAACCGGCGCACGGTTATTTTATCGTCTGATCGATAGAGTCTATTACGCTCGCAGAACGTCGACCGAACGATCGCTGATGCGTCAGTATGTTCTATTCATTGCAATAACGTAGCGCATATACTTATTTAATTTACATAGCATAGTTATTATTTTAATTCGTTATAATATTTATAAAATCGCCAGATAACCGCTGATTTCAAAAAAAAGGATTTACATAAATATACATTTAGAAATAATAAATAACCATTGTTCCTCTAGCCGGCATCATTATTTTCACATTACGCTTTTCCTGCTATCAATATAAAATCGATCATATTTATTGATAGGTGTATTATCCCTGCCGAATAAGAACCTACCCCGATAGATAACACTGCACTATGTGGATGGGTTCTTGATCGCTTTCAATCAGTTATGTGGTTAATTTAACAACAAAATGTTTGACTGGATTTGATTCCGCGCGCGATTTTGCACGGAATTAAACCTGTTACCAGGTTATTTAGGGAGAATAGTATGCAGTTACGAACCACAAAGGAAAAAATCCTGATAGCGCTGCTCGTCGGGATAATTGCCGGCCTCGTTTGCGCACTTGCCAAGTTCGGCTGGGAAATTCCTTTTCCGCCAAGAACGCCGCTGCGAGACATGACTAACCCGCCGCAGGAATTATTACAACAGCTCGGCATGTCTTATGAAATGTCGCACATTACCTACCTGTATAATGGCAACGCAAGACCAATCATGAGCTTTATCATGCACTTTGGTTTTTCCATTACTTTTGCCGTGCTGTATTGCGTCGTCGCTGAGTTCAATCCCAAAATCAAACTCTGGCAGGGTGCGTTTTACGGCCTGGTTCTCCACGTCGTATTCCACGTTTTCCTGCTGCCGCTGTTCGGCACCGTTCCGGCGCCGTGGGATCAGCCGTTTGCGGAGCATTTCTCTGAACTGTTCGGCCACATGTTCTGCTTCTGGCTGGTGGAAATCGTGCGCCGCGACCTGCGCAACCGCATCACCCATGCGCCGGATGCTGAAGTGCCGCTTTCCGAAGCGACCCGCTAATTTCATCTCTTCATACGACACCGGCCGCCTCAACAACAGGCGGCCGTTTTTTCTTCCGGCCTGAATCGCTCTGCTTTCCACACACTTCCGGCAGGCACGCTTTCTTCCGTTATATACTTTTTTGGCATTAAAAAGTATTTTTTGTACTTTTACACCGTTCCTCCGCCTCCCTACATTTACAGCAACATAAGATGGGCTAATGTAAAATTTCAAGGACTCAGGGAATGGAAAAAAATCATCAGCAACGCCGATTTCCGACGGCTAAACTCCTCACCGCAGGCGCTTTCTCACTGCTTTTCACCCTAAACCCCAGCGCATGGAGCGCAGACAACACGGAAAAACCGGTTCAGGGCGGCATACTGAATGTCGGGCTGGGCAGCGACACCCCCATCATTGATCCGCACATTACCGCCTACGGCGTGACGGCGCTGATCGCCCGCAACGTGGTGGACTCGCTGGTCGGCCAGGCGGAGGACAACCGTTTTACCCCCTGGCTGGCAGAGCGCTGGGAAATCAACGACGACAATACCGAATACACTTTCCATCTGCGCAAGGATGTGACCTTCAGCGACGGCACCAAACTGGATGCCGAAGCGGTGAAATATAATCTTGAGCGCATTCTCGATCCGAAAACCACCTCCAGCTATGCCAAATCGCTGTTAGGGCCGATCGACAATATCACCACGCCCGACGACTACACGGTAGTGATCCATTACTCCTCTTCGTTCGCACCGCTGTTGCAAGGACTGAGCCTGCCGTATCTGGGCATCCAGTCGCCGACCTACCTGAAGAACACGCCGAACACCAGCAATACGGTGGTGGGATCCGGGCCGTTTATTCTGGACTCCTTTGTCAAAGGCAGCGGCAGCAAGCTGAGCAAACGCGCGGATTATAACTGGGGGCCGGGTTATGCCAAACACACCGGCCCGGCTTATCTGGACGGCATTACCTTTAAATATCTGCCGGAAGCCTCCGTCAGGTTGGGCGCGTTGACCAGCGGCCAGATTCAGGCGATTGACGCCGTTCCGCCGGCCAATTACCCCGCGGTGAAAAAGAATCCGCGTCTGGACGTGCTCACCTATGAAAACCCGGGCGTCAACCGCGTGCTCTACCTGAACACGACGAAAGGGCCTTTCCAGGACGTCAAGGTTCGCCAGGCGTTCCAGAACGCGGCGGATACCGCGACGGCGGTGAAAGTCTCCTTTTTCGGCACGCTGAAAGCGGCGGATAACGTTGTCGGCCCGGCAACGCTTTATTACGATCCCACGGTGAAATCACGCTGGGGATTTGATTTGCAAAAAGCCAACCAACTACTGGACAGCGCAGGCTGGAACAGCAGAGACAGCGCGGGCTATCGCCTTAAGGACGGCAAACGCCTGACGGTCACGTTCGTTTATGCCACGACAAACGTTGAGGCCGCCGACGTAACGCTGTTCCAGGCGATTCAGTATCAAGTCAAGCAGGCCGGATTTGATCTGCAACTCGATCCGGTTGATGCCGGCGGGTTTACCAGCCGAACCAATGCCAATGAATACGATATCGCCTCCAACTTTTTCGTCCGCGCCGAACCCGATATCCTGCGCACGGTGTTTGACTCCGCCTATGCGCCGCCTAACGGCAACAATTTCACGCGCATCAGCGCACTGGATGAAAAGCTGAGAAAAGCGGTGGGCGCCGGCGACGCCGAGCGTAAACAACTCTATACCGATATTCAGCATGAAGTTATCGATCAAGCCTATGTCCTCCCGGTCTATATTCCGGCTTACCAGCTTGGTTTGTCGAAGCAGGTACAGGGAATAAACTGGGCGACCAATGCTAAACCGAACTTCTATGATGCCTGGATTAAACGCTAATCTGGCGGGGATCGGCAAACGTCTGTTAACCATTCTGGCTGTGCTCTGGGGCGCGGCCACATTGACGTTTATCGCCGTTAAACTGATCCCCGGCGATCCCATCGCGATTCTCAGCGGCGGCGACAACGTGGTGGACGACGCCTATCGGGCGGCGCTGACCCGGCAATTCGGCCTCGACCAGCCGCTGTGGATGCAGTACCTGCGTTATTGCGCCCAGGCGTTGCAGGGTGATTTCGGCATCAGCTACCAATATCGGCAACCGGTGCTGTCGGTCATCCATGACGCCATGCGCGAAACGCTGCCGCTAGCGCTCGGCGGACTAACGCTGGCGCTGGCGCTGGCTATTACCAGCGCGCTGATCACCGCCGGGCGCTACCATCAACTGCGGCGTCTGGTCTCCTGGCTGGAGCTGACGCTGCTCAGCACGCCGGTATACTGGATCGGGATTGTTCTGCTGAGCATCTTCAGCTTTCATCTGCAATGGTTCCCGGTCACCGGCAATGACGGTCCGATCTCACTGGTGCTGCCGATCATCACCCTCAGCCTGCCGATTGCGGCGCTTCTCAGTCAGGTGCTGCGCGACGGGCTGGAAGAAGCCCTGTCCCAGCCGTTTGCCCTGACGGTGCGCACCCGCGGCGTCAGCGAAACCCGGCTTAGAGTCCGCCACGCGCTGCGCCATGCGACGCTGGCGGCGTCAACGCTGACCGGTACGCTGCTGGCCAGCGTGCTGGGCGGATCGGTACTCACCGAAACGGTATTCGGACGCGCCGGCATCGGACAGATTACGCTGCAAGCGATTGGAACCCGCGATATGCCGCTGGTGCTCGGCGTGGTCATGCTGTCCGCGCTGCTGTTTGTGTTGATTAACCTGTTGGTGGATGCTTTATACCTGATTGTCGATCCCCGTTTGCGCAAGAAGGCGAACGCCCATGAGCAGTGAATCTATGATACTACCGCGCACACGCCGTCACCCGAGCTATCGCAACCCCTGGCTTTCCCCGGCGACGCTGTTGCCGGCGGCGATGGTCTTTCTGCTGGTGCTGGCGGTATTTTTCCCGTCGCTGTTTACCAGCCGTGCCGCCGATGAAATGGATCTTGGCGCGGTTCTGCAACCGCCGAGCGGCGCTCACTGGTTCGGCACCGATACGCTGGGACGGGATATCTTTGCCCGGGTGATCCACGGCACCTCGCTGTCGCTGAGCATCGGCGTCGGCGCCATGTTGATCGCCTGTCTGGGCGGCGTGCTGTTCGGCACGCTGTCGGTGCTGGCACCCACGCCGGTGCGCCAGACGCTGGTGCGTCTGCTGGATATCATGCTGGCCTTTCCCGACCTGCTGTTGGCGCTGCTGGTGATCGCCGTGTTGGGGCGAGGCCCGGAAAACACGCTGCTGGCGGTCGGTCTGGCCGGGATTGCGGGCTATGCGCGGCTGGTAAGATCGCAGGTGCTTCAGGTGCGGCTTTCGGGTTACGTGGAACACGCCATCGCGCTGGGAGAGCGCCCGCTGTACATCGTCGTACGGCATATCATTCCCAACACGCTGCGACCGTTGCTGATCGTCGCCACTATCGGCGTCGGACACGCGGTGCTGTCCGCGTCCGCGTTGAGTTTCCTTGGATTAGGCGTGGTTCCTCCCACCGCCGAATGGGGCGCGTTACTGGCCGACGGCCGTAATTTCCTGGATATCGCGCCGTGGGTCAGTCTGTTCCCGGCGACGGTGGTGGCGCTTTCCGTTATCGCCATCACGCTATTGGGACGACGTTTACAAACCATTCTGGCAAAAGGCGGGGCATCATGAGTCATCACCTTACCGCGCCCGCCGTACAACCGCTGCTGAACGTACGGGAGCTAAGCGTGACGTTCCCCGGCGGCGGACAAGGGCCGGTGGAGTCGGTAAAAAACCTCAGTTTTCAGGTTAACGCCGGTGAAATACTGGCGCTGGTCGGCGAATCAGGCTCAGGGAAATCGGTCACCGCCCGGTCGCTGGTCGGGCTGGCGGGGGAACATGCCGACGTTCGCGCCACGGCCCTCGATCTGCTGCGCCATGACGGCAGCCGCTGCGACCTGCGTTACCTGACCGATCGCGACTGGCGGCATATCCGTGGCCGCGAGATTGGCTTTATTTTGCAGGATGCGCTGGTATCGCTCGATCCGTTACGCAAGATCGGGCAGGAAGTGGCCGAACCGATCCTCACCCACCGCTTGCTGCCGCGCACGGAGATTGCCGGACGGGTCGCGGCGCTGCTGGAGCAGGCAGGGATCCCCGACCCGGCTAACCGAGCCGCCCAGTATCCGCATGAACTCTCCGGCGGCTTACGCCAGCGGGCGCTTATCGCTTCCGCTCTGGCCGGCGGCCCTCAATTGCTGATTGCCGATGAACCCACCACGGCGCTGGACGCCACGGTACAGCAGCAGGTGCTAAAGGTGTTTACCGCACTGGCGCGGGCCGGTCACGGCGTGCTGCTGATCACTCACGATCTGGCGGTGGTCTCGCAGGTGGCCGACCGCGTGATGGTGATGCAAAACGGATCGCTGGTCGAATCCGGCACGGTCGGTCAGGTGCTTTCCGCACCGAAACATCCTTATACCCGCCGTTTGCTGGCGGCGATCCCGACCGCGGCAACGCGCGGCGACTGGCTGGCGGGTGAAAATCCGCTCCACGATCTTCCTGCCGGCGTTTTGTCATCGGTCGCCGCCTCCCATGGCGAAACGCTATCCGACACCGCTCTGCACGTGGATCAGGTATCCGTCGCTTTTACCCGCCCCGACGGCAGCCGTATGGATGCCGTCAACCGGGTATCGCTGGAAGTGAAACGTGGGGAAACGTTGGGTATTGTCGGCGAGTCCGGCTCGGGAAAAACCACGCTGGGGAAAATTATTCTGGCCTTGCAAAAACCGGATCGCGGCGAGGTACGGCTGGCGGAGCGCCCCTGGAGCGCCTTGCCGGAACATGAACGCCGCCCGCTGCGCGCCCGTATTCAGACCATCACCCAGGATCCGCTCGGCTCGTTCGATCCGCAATTTACCGTGGCGCAAATCCTCCGGCAGCCGCTGCGATTACGCCGCGATCTCAGCCAGGCGGATCGGCAACAGCGCATCCTGACGCTGCTGACGTTAGTCGGGCTGACGCCGGATCTGCTGTCGCGACGGCCGACGGCGCTTTCCGGCGGCCAGCGGCAACGGGTCTCGATCGCCCAAGCGCTGGCCTCCGAGCCAGACCTGCTGATCTGTGACGAACCGGTTTCCGCGCTGGACGTCACCACCCAGGCGCAGGTATTGGATCTGCTGGTGGCGCTACAACGTCGGTTGCAGCTTTCCATGCTGTTTATCTCCCACGATCTCGGCGTGGTGCAACATATGAGCCACCGCATTGCGGTGATGAAAGACGGTGAAATCGTGGAAACCGGCGATGTCGAGCAGATATTCAGCCAACCGCAGCACCCTTATACGCGGCTGCTGCTGTCGACGGTGAACTAGCCGGACGACTGACGAGTTGGAAAAGCGCTTGATAACAGCCGCCCCCGACGTTGGCTTGCCGACCAATCAGAGGGGTGTTCAGCAGGCGTTTGGCGAACGCCAAACGCCTGCCATCAGCCAACCGGCAACGCGGCTATACCGACGCGGGCAGATAGCCGGCGGATTCGTTGACGTGGAACTTATCCACCGTGCGAGACAGTTCCTGAGCCTGATCGCTCAGCGACTTCGCCGCCGCCAGCGCTTCTTGCACCAGCGCCGCATTCTGCTCCGTGCTCTGATCCATCTGAGATACCGCCAGGTTGACCTGCTCAATCCCCGAACTCTGTTCTGAGCTGGCCGAGCTGATCTCGCCCACCATTGCAGTCACCCGCTGTACGCTCTCGACGATCTCGCTCATGGTATCGCCGGCGCGCTTCACCAGCTCCGTGCCTTCGCCGACTTTGGATACCGAATCATCAATCAGGTTTTTGATCTCTTTCGCCGCCGATGCGGAACGCTGCGCCAGAGTACGGACTTCACTCGCCACCACGGCAAAACCCCGGCCTTGTTCGCCGGCACGGGCCGCTTCCACCGCCGCGTTCAACGCGAGAATGTTGGTCTGAAACGCAATGCCGTTGATAACGCCGGTGATATCCACGATCTTGCGTGAAGAAACATCAATGGAATCCATGGTGTCGACCACCTGTTTAACCACCGATCCGCCGCGTACGGCCACATCCGAGGCGGACACCGCCAGTTCATTGGCATGCCGCGCATTTTCGGCGTTCTGCTGAACGGTAGCGGTCAATTCCTCCATCGCGGCGGCCGTTTGCTCCAGCGCGCTGGCCTGCGACTCGGTGCGCGATGACAGATCTTCGTTGCCGGAAGCGATTTGCGCCGAAGCGGTAGCGATTGAGTTAGTGCTCCCGCGCACCTGACTCACCAGATGTGAAAGATTGTCGCGCATGATGCGGATAGCATACAGAATGCTGGTCTGGTCCCCGGCGCGCGTCTGCACGTCGACCACCAGATTGCCGTCGGCGATTTGCCTGACCACATCCACCGCGTACTGCGGCTCGCCGCCCAACTGGCGCAACAGCGTACGCAACATATTCCATGCCAACGCCGAAATAATCAGCAGCAATACGACGCCGATGGACAGCAGGATACCCGCGTTACGCCAGAAAGCCTGCTGAATATCGTCAATGTAGTCGCCATAGCCGATGGTCCAGTCCCAAGGCTCGAATTTGATAACGGCATACAGCTTCTCAACCGGATCCTGAGTTCCCGGACGCGTGCCGTTGGCGATCACCGTACCGATTGTCTTGCCCTCCAGCGCTCCACGATAGCGTTCTCCGGCCTCTTTGCCGCCGTTGGCATCGACGATGCCCACGCGTTTGGGGTTGGGATGGACATAATTAATGTCATTGGTGAAACCGCGCACGAAGAAATAGCGATCGCCCTGATGAAAACTGCTGATGGCGCGTTTGGCTTCACTTTGCGCCGCTTCAGACGATAACTGACCGGTCTTTTCAAGATCGTAGGCTTTTTGTGCGGCGGCATGGGCGAGCTCTACCAGCGTCGAAAGCTGGCCGGTACGCTCCGTCATCATAGATTGGTACAGCGTGTTTAATGCAACCGCTGACAGTACAATTAACCCCAGTAATGTTGTTCCGCATAACAGAACGATGCGTGTTTGTAATTTCATGGCGTCAGTTCCCTGCTGAATTTTTAGGATTATTCTTAGTATGAAAATCGCACTATACATTAAGGCTGTGTGTTACGCCATATTCAGCGACGAGATCGGCGGCAGGGCGAGAGAGGCGCCGCAAAGAGCAGGATTGATCCAGACGGTTTCACCGGCGGAGGCGCATTAAAACGCCATCACCGCCTGTAAAAGGTTGCGCGCATAAGGGTGCCGCACCTGCCCCAGCGTCGCAATATCATCGACCCGTTCAATGATATTGCCCTGCTGAAGAAAAATTACCCGCTGGCACAGATAAGTAATCGCGGTCAGATCGTGACTGATAAACAGATAGGTCAGACCCAACTGACGGCGCAAGTCCGACAGCAAATCAAGGATCTGCACCTGCACGGTCACATCCAGCGCGCTGACCGCTTCATCCAGCACCATAAAATCAGGTTTGCCGGCAATGGCTCTGGCGATACAAACCCGCTGCATCTGCCCGCCGCTGAGCTGGTGCGGAAAACGTTCACAGACATCCTCCGTCAGCCCGACCTGTTCCAGCAACGTAATCACCTGCCGCCGCACATCGTCACGCCGGGGGGTTCCCTGAACCAATAACGGCTCGGACACAATGCTCAACACGTTCATAAAAGGGTTGGCCGACGAGGTGTAATCCTGAAAAACCGCGCTGACCCGCAAGTGTCTTTTACGTTGCGATTGCCAGAACCGCCGCGGCGCGTACAACTGCTGATCGCCCAGCCTGACCTGCCCGCTTTTAGGCGCCTCCAGCCCCAGTAAAATACGCCCCAGCGTACTCTTACCGCTGCCGCTCTCGCCGATAATGCCCAGGCACTCGCCGGCTCGTACGTCGAACGACACGCCGTTGAGTACCGGTAACCATTTGGCGGCGCCATCCTGGGAACGATAGCCGTGATGCACGTCGTTCACTTCAACCAATGTGTTCACTTTCTACCTCCCGACGCGGCCTTTGCCGATCGTTTTGCGACATATCGACCAGTGTCTGATAACGCTGCTGCAACGCCTGACGCGACGCCACCAGATAGCGGGTATGTTGATGCCGAGGCTGATGCAGCACCTGCCGAACATCGCCCTGTTCCACCGCACACCCTTGATGCATTACCAGCACCCGGTCGGCAATGCGATTGACCACGCCGAAATCGTGCGAAATAAAGATCATGGTGGTGCCCAGACGTTCGCGAATCGCGCGAAATTCCTCCATGATGTCGAACTGGGTCACCGAATCGAGCGCGGTAGTAGGCTCATCAGCGATCAGTAATTGCGGCTCCAGCGCCAACGCAATGGCAATCATGACCCGTTGCAGCATCCCGCCGCTGATCTGGCTGGGGTATTTATCAAATAACCGCGTGACATCACGCAGCCGGACCAGTTCCATCATCTCCAGCGCCAGCTCGCGGGCGTCGCGCCTGTTCAGCGCCAGATGCGTCCGAAACGTCTCCACCATCTGGCCGCCGAGCGTCTGTAAGGGATCGAACGCGCTCATCGGATGTTGCAGGATCATGCCGATAGTTTTACCCCGCAGGCGACGCATCGCCTCCGGCTCCTGCGCCAGCAGATCCGATCCATTCAACCAGGCCTGTCCCGACTGGGTAAACGGCGCGCCCAGCAGCCCCATAAGCGCACGGCAGGTCAGGCTTTTACCGCTGCCGCTTTCGCCGACGATGCCAAGACAGGCGTGGCGCGGCAGCGCGAAAGAAATATCATGCAGCAGACCACGCCCCCCGGACTGAAGCCCGACCCGCAAATTCTCTACCCGTAATAGATCGCTCATCAGTGAGACTCCCGAGGGTCAAACGCATCACGCAAACAGTCGCCCAGCAGATTAAATGCCGCCACCACCACCAAAATCGCCAGCCCCGGCGCCAGCATTTGCGTCGGATGGCTCATCATCACTTTCTGCGCTTCACTCAACATCGTTCCCCACTCCGCCGTCGGCGCCTGTACGCCCAACCCAAGAAACGACAGCGCCGAGATATTCAGGATCACCCAACCGGTATCAAGCGTCGCCAGCACCACGATCTCCGATAGCGTATTCGGCAACAGATGACGCCGCAGGATAAACCACAGCGGCGTACCGCTGGCGCGCGAAAACAGGATATAGTTTTTTTGACCGTGCTTGATCACGATCCCCCGGATCATGCGGGTGTACCATGCCCACTTCACCAGAATATTAGCCAGGATCACATTAACGATCCCCACGCCTAGGATCCCGACAATCGCCAGGATCATGATCTGGCTGGGAAACGACAGCATGATATCGCAGCAGCGCATCATGACTTCATCCAGCCGGCCGCGAACATAGCCGGATAAAAAACCAAACACGCAGCCGATGACAATGGTGATCGCCATCGTAAGCAGCGCCAGAAAAAGCGTGGTCTGCACGCCGAACATCAGGCGCGACAACACGCAGCGCCCCAGATGATCGGAACCCAGCGGGAAGCGCGCGCTAACGTCGGCATATTTGCGCGCAATATTGATTTTATTGGGATCGTTAGGCGCCAACCACGGGGCAAAAATACCGATAACCACCACGGCGATAATCACCACCAGGCAGAGCAGCGCGACCTTATCGCGCAATAGTTTGTGCGAAAAATGCATATTATCCCTCTTGCCGCAGAGCGGGATCCATCCAGCGCTGAACGATATCCACCAGCAAATTACATATTACAAACAGTACCGCCATCATCAGGATATAGGCTTGGATCACCGGATAATCACGATTGAAAATCGCCGAAATACATAACCGGCCGACCCCCGGCCAGGCAAAGATATTTTCGATAATCACCGTGCCGGCCAGCAGTTGCGGAATACTCATCCCCAGCGCGGTAATACTGCTGTGCAGCGAATTCTTCAGGACGTGGCGCAGAATGATGCTTTTTTCCTTCAATCCGCGGGCGCGCGCATAGTACACATAATACTGCTGCATATTTTCCAGCATATTATTGCGGATCAAGCGGATATAGATTGCCACGTAAACCATGGACAGCGTGACGGCAGGCAGAATGATATGGGAGAACGTGCCGCTGCCGCTGGTCGGCAACAAATCCCACGATAGCGCAAACCACCAGATAAGCAGCAGCCCGAGCCAGTAACTGGGCATTGCCGTTCCGAGGAACACCAGCGTGCGGATCAGACGATCGAAAACGCTGTCTTTATAGACGGCGCTCAATACCCCCAGTGGAACGCTGACGCACAGAATAATGACCAGCGACAGCGCGGCAAGCTCCAGCGTCGCCGGTAAACAGCGGGCTAGCTCATCCAGCACCAGGCGATTGTTGATGTAGGAATAACCGAAATCCAGCCGCACGGCATCATATAGCCAATAGAAGTAGCGGATCAGAAACGGACGATCCAATCCCAACTGCTGACGCATCTCGGCGATGGACTCCGGCGTCGGAATAATTTCATTCACCCGCAGCGCGACTTCCGCCGGATCGGCTGGCACCAGATTCAATAACAAAAAAGACAGGAATGAGATCCCCAGCAAAATCGGTAACGTCAGCAGCAAACGACGACAGAGATATCTTTTCACACAACAACCTATAATTTCGCAGATCCGGCAATATAGAGAAACCGCAAGCGGCATGGCTGGGATCTATCCGTTACCCGCAACCCACGCCCACAGGCGTCTGTCGACAGATAACGGATCTATCAGGGCTTAGTCGCGGTACATGCGATCAAACGGGATCTCAAATTGCGATGGATTGAACGCGACGCCTTTCAGGCTCTTCACATGCACCGCCCGGTTACGTTCATAGGTCAGCGGAATATAGACCGCCTCTTCATGCAACGTGGTCAGTACATAGCGATACAGTTCCTGCCGCTCTTTCTCATCGGTGGTGATCAACGCGCGCGTAATGCTGCTATCAATCTGCGTTTTCTGCGTCAGTCCCTGTTGCGCCGCGTAATCGCCATAGACCGGCAATTTCATGCCAGACAAGAACGACTGCGGATCGTAAGGCGTTCCCCAGGAGATGTTGAATACGATATCGAATTTACCGGCTTTCTGACGGTCGCGATATGCCTGTTCCTCTTCGCCATGCAGTTTGAGTTCGATACCCAGCTCAGCGAATTCATTTTGCAGATATTCGGCGATAACCTTCTGTGAAGCGGTATTACTGTCATAGTAAATTCCAACGGACAGCGGTTTGCCCTCTTTCTGCCGCCAGGTTTGCCCGCTTTTCTGTTGCCAGCCTGCCGCATCCAGCAGTTTTTTTGCCTGATCCAGATCGTAGGCATAAGGCTTGAGATCGATATTGCTGTACGGCACATTTTTCGCCAGCAGCGTATCGGCAGGGACTTCACTGCCGTTAAAAATCCCTTCCGCGATATCAACTTTATTTACCGCATGTTGCAACGCCTGACGTACACGCATGTCCTTCAGATTTTCCGACGTCGTATTCATCAACAGCATTCGGGTCGAAACCGGCTCAGACAGTTGGGTAGTAAATTTTTTGTCTTTGCTCAGCCGTTCAAAAGCATCGGCATCGATCATATTTTTACCGTAAATCAGCTCGATTTCGCCTTTCTGCAAAGCCAGCAAGCGGGTTTGCGTATCCGGGATGACTTTCATCACCACCTTTTCCAACTTCGGCTTTTCGCCCCAGTAAAGAGGATTGAGCGTGAATACCGCATATTCGTCGGTTTTGTGTTCGCTCATCACGTAGGGGCCGGTGCCGATATACGCGTTCACCCCGTGCCGGGTTCCCCCTTCTTTCATTGCCGCGGGAGAAATAAAACGCATCGGCCGGGTAACCGCCAACTCAATCAGGAAAGGGTAGTAGGCTTCTTTCAAGGTAAAGCGCAGACGATGTTCATCCAGCGCTTCAACCTTATCAATGATGCGCACCATCTCCAGCCAGCCATGACGTTCGCGGTTATCCAGTATCGCATCGATATTCTGTTTCGCCGTCTGTGCGTTGAATGCCGCGCCATCGCTGAATTTGACATCGGAACGCAACGTAAAGGTATAGACCTTACCGTCCGCCGACGTTTCCCATTTTTCAGCCAGCCAGGGTTCAATCCCTTGCGGCGTGACCTTGACCAGTGACTCATACAACATGTTCTGCGCCCAGATCTCACCGGAATAAATATGCGGATTGAGATCGCGGGTATCGCGGAAATTGGCAAAAGTCAGCGACTGAGGCTCCTGTGCGACGACAGAATTGGCGAATACAGGGGAGAGGCAGAGCAGCAGAGAGGTAACGAGACGACGGGATTTGCTTTTCCCGTCATGAAGAGCATTTTTCAATTTATACATAGTAATAATCCATTTACCTAAAAAGCACCAAAGCGCGGAAAAAAATCAACGTAAAACAGGCCATATTTTATCCATAAGGCCGTTCAAATGATACTGATTATCGTTTAAGAAAATATGATTTAGCGCAGAGAAATTGAACGACATCCATGCTTGACATCGGCTTAATACCAGGCAATTTCCGCACAATAGGTTTTGAGGGAATAACACTCTAATTTTTCATGTAGATACCGCTATAGCGCGTTACGAACTTCGGCTTTTGGACGAAGCAGAGAACGCCAGAGTGCCTTGAGCGCCCTGACTCGCCGGCAAAGAGGACGAGCGGCGGCGTATATCGTCGATAGCGGGGATCTGAGATTTATCGCCTGTTTTCGCTTACCGGGGCAACCCTGACGAAAGCAGGCGACGGGGGGATTTAAAGACTTAGCGGGCATCCACCAACGCGAGATTCTGACGCAACTCCGATACCGGAATTTCCGTCCTTTCTCTCTCAATCTGGAAACGGGTCACGGACTGTTGCAGGTTGGCAACCTGTTCTTGCAGAGAACTGGCGGATGTCGCGACTTCCGATACCAGGGTCGCATTCTGCTGGGTCGCCGTATCCATTTGATTGATGGCTATATTAATCTGCGAAATTCCCCGGCTCTGTTCACCGGAAGCCACCATGATCTCACCCATGATATCCACGACCTTTTTCACATCCGTCAACACCTCATCCATGGTTTTACCGGCCACTTCAACCAACCCGGCACCTTTATCAATCCGGCTGAGCGAAGCATCGATCATAGTGCCGATCTCTTTCGCCGCCGTCGCGCTACGCTGGGCCAGTGTTCTCACTTCGGACGCCACCACAGCAAACCCTTTACCATACTGACCGGCTCGGGCAGACTCCACGGCCGCATTCAGCGCCAGTAGGTTCGTCTGGAAAGCAATGCCGTCGATCACGCCGACAATATCGGAAATCTTGGCGGAACTCTGTTTAATCGAGCGCATGGTATCGACCACTTCCGATACGACATCACCGCCACGGGACGCGGAATCAGAAGCTTGCTGCGCCAGGTCATTCGCTTTGCGAGTGTTGTCCTCGTTGTTTTTCACCGTCGCCATGATCTGTTCCATGCTTGATGCGGTTTCATCCAATGAGGCGGCCTGTTGCTCTGTACGGCTGGAGAGATCAATATTGCCCGATGCTATCTCTTCCACCCCGATACCGATCGCGTCCGTCCCGTTGCGCACCACCAACACCATGTTTTCCAGCCCGTCGCGCATGCGCTGAACCGCCGAAAACAGCTGGGCAATTTCATTTTTCCCGCGGATATCAATTTTGGCCCGCAGATCGCCTTCGGCGATACGGTCAAAAACCGCAATCGCCTGATTCAGTGGCTTCACCACCAGATTCGTCACGATGGACCAGGTCAGCACCGCCAGCAGCACGGAGCATGCAATGGCGCTATACAAAATGACTTCCATGCTTTTAACACGGTCATTAGAATCATCGTAGGAGTTATCAATGCTCTGTAGTTTGTAACTCACCAGCGCTTTGGACGATTTATCAAATGCGGCGTAGAGCACCGTGGACTTACCGGCGCGCTGGCGATATTCATCCAGATTTCCGGCTTCAAGCGCGGCAACGCCGGGTTCGATAAAGGTTTTCATCAGGGTGTCGCGATTCGTGGCCATCTCTGACGAAATAACTCTTTCCTGCTCGGATTGCGGATACGTCAGATATTGCCGCCATTTCCCATTGGCGCCATTAATTTTGTCTTTGGCCCGTCCCAACGCCACCTTGGCTGCCTCGGTGTCGCCTTTTCCCATCAGCGACTCATAAAGACGTAAATCCAGCCGGGCACGCAGCAATAATTCAGAACTTTCGTTCAGCGCCACCAGCCCGGGCAGAACTTCTTTATCGACCTGCCCGAATGATTTATTTCCCGATTGAAGAGCGACTAATCCCAAAACGCCGACGAAGAGCAATAATGCGGCTAATGAAAAAACCATAATACTGAGTGCGGTACGGATCTTTATCTTGCGAAACATAAACTATCCTTATTACCTGATAAATGAAAAAAGGATGAACATTTCCCCTAACCGGAGCCATTTAGTTATTCACATACAACCGCAATAAAAATAAAGAAAACTCCAAAAGAATAATGACCGACAGAAAAAAAATTTTTATGCCGGTCAATAATGATTACTTATTATTCATGAGATGGATTTTTTTCTAAAAAATCTTTCAGTTTATCTTTATAAAACCTCGCTGACATCATCGTGCCATGCCCGCTGGTTTCTTTACTGGCAGGGATCAGAAACACATCTGCTTGCTTTATTTTCTTTAGCTCATTATCCAATATTCCTGTTTCAACAGGATTACGTTCATCATCTTCAGAATTAATAACCAAAACCGGGGCTTTAATTTTCCCCAATTCCGGTTCCGCATTATAATTGGCGGACGAACCCCAAATATAAATAAAGTCATTCGCATCGCTGGTTAACGGAGCAGCCAGACGATCTTCCACCAGCTTATCGGCTTGAGCACGGGTCGGCGCTTTATTCTGGTAAGCCAGCGTCCCACCGGTAGTGGCAATGCTGAACATAATGCTGGCCGTCTTCAGCGCCGGCGGTTGCTGTGTGTAATTACCATTATTCCAAGCCGGATCATTTTTGATGGACTCAATTAATATGCGCCGCATCATCCAGTTACGACCGGATAATTCATTCGGCAATGATGCCATCGGCACCAGCGCATCCATCATGTCTGGGTGTTTTTCACCCCATATCCAGGTTTGCATGCCGCCCATGGAATAACCCATTACCAGGCGCAAATGTTTAATGCCCATTCCCTCTTTTAACAAACGATATTGCGCTTCCACCATATCGTTATAATCATATTGAGGAAATTTCATCCGTAATCCATCAGAGGGTTTAGATGATTTTCCGGACCCAATACTTTCAGGCATAATAATAAAGTATTTACTGCTATCCAACGCCTGGCCGGGACCAAACAACTCCCCGCCGAAACCATTTGCCAACAATGCCTTAATCGGCTGATTGGTTCCGTGCAGTAATAAAACGGCGGGTTTGTTGCGATCGCCAATGGTGTAATAGTGAATTCGGAGATCCTTAAGTTTCTCTCCACTATTGAACGTGAACTCGGGAACAATCCAATCGGCTTCTTGAGGAGACGGGAAATTGGCCTGTGCGTGCGTTAAGAGTGACAACGTTAACAGAAATGCACCCATCAACCCTAGTACTATACGGTTATCCATAAAACAACTCTTTGGAAATCATGGAATATGAAAGCACTGATGTTAATGTTTTTTAGGAAAAATCCCAATATGGTAAGCGTGCTAATAATGAAAAAAATATTATTATCTAATAGTTTTATTTATGACAAAACATTATATAACCAGTTTTTAATACAATGAGATCTCTGACATTCATGCCTAATCCTTTTGCCTGAACATCCACGCCGACAGTCTGATACACAACGAGCCAGTTCATCGACGCACCACTGGCACGCTATTACGCTTAACCCGCTCCCGACAGCAGCACATTGCATCAAATCGGGATTCAATGGGATTACAATCGCCAGCACTGATGTGAACCCTGATATCGCAACAACAAGAGTAAATATCATGACCCTCCGGCATCGTCCCCGTCACCAGTTTATGCATCGCATACTGCCGTTCTTCTTCCGTTATCGGGTTCAGCACATTTCCTTCCTCGTCCGTCAGGTTGGTGTTGGTATGCAACGATGCCATCGAAACTCCAACATCTTGCAATCCCTTCGGCGCAATAGCGTTTAGGTTGAAGTTGTTATTCTCCACAACAATTACTTAAGATTTTTTCTACATTTTAGATAATATGAAAGCCATATTCCCGCACCTATCCATCCACCACCAAATACACCGATCTTGCTATAGTGTATAACCTGTTGAAAAGTTATTGGATGTGATAGAACGATCCATATCGTAATTACTACACCAACAGCACACACAACAGCATAAGTGATGATTAAAAACAAAAGGAATAAAAGAGGGTGTTTCACTTATCACCTCCTTGAACTTCCTTTTGAGCAGCACTACTAGCAGCTTCTGACATTAAAGAACCGACACCACCACCAGACATACCTGGAATTGGACTCATTGCCCCACCTTTAAACAAATAACCAGGGCCAAAGGAATTCTCAGTATATTTTAAAGCGTTCTTACTGGCCTCCATTCCAAAGTAATTTTTAATGTACTGAGTTTCTAATTTATTGGTAATGGCAGAGCCGATACCATAACCTACTCCAGTACCTATCATGCTACCCATCACAGCGGCTTGACTATCTTGTCCTGTAATTTGGCTAGTCGCATAAGCACTACCCGCACCAATAAGTTGGTTTGAATAATAAGATTTACCGGTGGTTGCCGCACCGGTTAGCCCAGAAAACCCAAAGCTAACTAAATCAAATTTATCTCCGGTATTTCCACTAGAGATTTGTACTAGACCATTCGCACCATAACTTAAAGCTCCACCAACTAATTTATCACTCATCGTTGTTGACGATGAAAATAACGATTTCCCCCCCGCGACCAATCCCCAGAAATTTTCTGGCTCACCAATAAACGCCAAAGCACGATCACCGTTAGTAGTATGACTATTAATATAATTAAGGTCATAATTGTTATTGGATGCAACATAATCCCTTACATCCCGGTTATCCAACGAACCGTATAGCCAATCAGGCCGTTCAGCAGCAGACAACCCGCCTTCAACATTCCATTTAGTTTCACCACTCAGAACAACCAGAGGATCTGTCGCCAGCGCCTGTTGCAACTCTTCACGGTTTTCCTTATTTAACGAGTCGTATTTACGAATTACCGCATCACAGTCGTCACCGGAAGCCTTGCAAGCTGTCATTTCTTTATCAAAAGCGCGAGCCTCATCAAAGCTCAGGTAATTATTCTCCACCGCATTCTGCCCACCCTGCGCACCCGCCACCGCGCTCGCCGTGGAATCTCCCGCCGTACCGGCTGCCAGGCTGCCTGCCAGTAGCGATAGCGTGCTCACCGTCTGTTTCTCGCTTTCGCTTAGCTCTGATGCCTTTTTGCCCGGGTATAACTGCTCGGCGATTACCCGCGCCGCTAGCTCTCCGCCCGCTGCGCCCACGGCGCCCGACAATGCGCCGTTACCACTCGCTTCCGCCACAATCCCCCCCAGCACCGCATGCGCCACTGCGTTCGCCGCCACATTGGTGTTTCCATTCGCATCCGTGGTCGCCTTTTTAATCTCCGTCGCCAGATACGGAACGGGGTAAACTGGTGATTGAGGTGGAACTTAGGCTCTGGCGGGTAAAAGTGACGATCTAGGCCAAATGGCCGGGATCATATTACTAAGAGCCTGAAGGCGGCTTCTTTTTAAATTTATCCAATAACTTAAAAATCAAAATGCCTAGCCATGCAATACATCCAGTCATACCCCCCAAATAAAATATCCTAACTAACTCCGCTTTCGTTATAGCCCATTCATCCGTCAGCAGATAAGACAGTGAACCTATAATTAAACGATAGCCAAAACCTAAAACCCAAAAAAATATGAGGCAGTAAACGAATAAACATACCGCTGAGGTAAACTTGCCTCTCATTTTTTCTCTCCAACCCGATCTATGAGATCTTCCGCTGCCTTACTTCCTACTTCAGATGTAAAAGCCCCTCCGACTTCATAAATAAATTCGGGAACAGGATTACTGCCAATCGCTTTTTGTACAACTTCAGGTGCATATTTCCCAAATGCGCCGCCAGCCCAAGAACCTGCCGCAGCACTACCAATAGCCCCCGCACTTGGCCCATCCGTAAATACCGCGCTTCCCATCGCTATACCCACGTTCGGCAAAATATTACGCCCCGGAGCCAATCCGCCAGTAACTAGCGCCGCCGTGGTGCTCCAGTAATCATAGGTTTTATTTTCAGTACCCGGCTGACTCAGGTCATACCATTGATATGCGGCATTCGCGCCGCCACTCAGCGCAGAACCAACCGCCACTTTGCCTATTGACGCCGCTGGCCCCAGATACCATGCGCCGGCTATCAGCACGCCGTTCGTATAACCGTCCACTATCGCTTTCGAGATATCCTGCCCTTCCGGCATCGTCCCCGTCACCAGTTTATGCATCGCATACTGCCGTTCTTCTTCCGTTATCGGATTCAACACGTTGCCGTTTTCATCCGTCAGGTTGGTGTTGGTATGCAACGATGCCATCGAAACTCCAACATCTTGCAATCCCTTCGGCGCAATAGCGTTTAGGTTGAAGTTGTTATTCTCCACCGCATTCTGCCCACCCTGCGCACCCGCCACCGCGCTCGCCGTGGAATCTCCCGCCGTACCGGCCGCCAGGCTGCCTGCCAGTAGCGATAGCGTGCTCACCGTCTGTTTCTCGCTTTCGCTTAGCTCTGATGCCTTTTTGCCCGGGTATAACTGCTCGGCGATTACCCGCGCAGCAAGCTCTCCGCCCGCTGCGCCCACGGCGCCCGACAATGCGCCGTTACCACTCGCTTCCGCCACAATCCCCCCCAGCACCGCATGCGCCACTGCGTTCGCCGCCACATTGGTGTTTCCATTCGCATCCGTGGTCGCCTTTTTAATCTCCGTCGCCAGATACGGCGCCGCACCGCCCGCTATCGCCTGCGCGATATTGCCGCCCGCCAGTCCCTGCGCCGCCGCTGTGACCGCCATTATCCCCTGACGAACCGCCCCGCCGGTGCCGAAACCTGAGTCATTCAGCGCCTGATTATAGGCTGTATTATACGCCGTCTGGTATACCGATTGGCGGATGTCCGCATCCGTGGGGTTCAGGTTCGGCTGTTTCCCGTTCGCCAGCGCCTCCCGTGCCGTCCTCACATCTTCATCGCTGAGTCGGCCCATTTTCGCTTCTGCTTCCGCCTTCGCCGCTTTCGTGGCGATTATCTTCCCTTCCGTTCCCGCGATATCCATCACCTGATTGCTGATGTCGGCGATAAGCTGCATCTGCTGGAGCCGTTTCTGCTCTTTCTCTTTATCAAAAATCGGACTCAGCGTCTGATTAGCGTGCTCCACGTCATTGCTCAGTTGGCTTACATCCTGCCGCTGGTTGGCTTCATCACGAATAACCCACTGCCCGTCGCTCACCGCAGCCCGCGTCGTGCTCTCGGCGTCGCCCCGGTTATTCCCGCTTATCAGCGAATTGGACGCCAGATTGCTCACCATCTGGTCGCCTATCGGCCCGCCGGTGCTGATGCCCACCCCGCTGTGCGAGGTCTTAAACTCGGCCTTGTTCTCAATATCGCTAAAGCCCAGCGTGCCCGTCTCCAGCCGGTTTTCCTCCACACCCGACGTCGAACCGATGACCGCGCCATCCAGTTGCGTATGCTCGCCGACGCGGATGTCATAACCGCCCTGACCGGCAAACAACCCGGTCTGCTCCTGCACGCTCTGGTAGTTGCTGTGCAGCTTGTCCTTGCTCATGCTAAAGCTGGCCGATGCCGTCCCCACCCCATAAATAGGAATGCTGACGCCCGCGCTCATATTTTGCTGCTTGCTGTCGTAGACGTCGCTATCCTGCTCGCTGCGCAGCAGCAGATTACGCCCTACGTTTGCCGTTATCTGCTCGCCGCTGACCTGCGCGCCCTGAAGCGTGGCGTCGCGCCCGCTGCGCAAACCAACCTGACGCCCCGCGTCCAGCAGCGTTTCCGTATGGCTCAGTCCTTCGCCCAGTTCGCTGCCTTTGCCTTTATTCATGCTGGCGTTCACGCTCAGGCTTGCGCCGCCGCCGCCCACCCCAAGACTCAGGCCGATACTGCCGCCCTGGCTCTTGTTGCTGCCTGCGGTATGCTGGCTGTTCCGTGCCGACAACAGTTGCATATCACGCGCGGCGTCCAGCGTTAAATCCTGGCCGGCGCGCAGTTGACTGCCCTGAATGCGGATATCGCCGCTTTGTTCGCTCTGACCGCCGCCGGTGGCGGTAAGCGACAGATTACGTCCGGCGTTAAGGCTGCTGCCCTGTGCGACGCGCTGTTCAACGGTCTGTTCCGACTGTGACGACTGGCTGCCCAGTGAAACGCTGATGCCGACCATATTATTATTGGCGGCATCGTCGCCCTGTGCGGAAGCCAGGCGCCCGGCCTGTACCGCCTGTACGCCGCTCAAGGTCGCCTTCACGCCTTGCAGCGCCTTCAGGCGGCTATCTTCGGTCGATTTGGCCGTCTGCGCCGTTGCCACCGCGGTATTCAACGCGCTGCCCACCGTCCCGCTCAGCGCCAGCGTCAGACCGCTTTTCTTCTGTTCGTAGGTTTGCCGCTGGATCTGCCGATCCTCCGCCGCCGTGATGGCAATCGCCTCGCCGCTCAGGCGCAGATCCTGCCCGGCGATCAGATCGCTGCCCTGCACGCTTAACGCCTGACCCGCCTGGAGCGTGACGTTGCCTTTTTCACTGCCTACCGTACTGGCTTTCTCGCTGTTGCCATCGGTATCCGTGGTGCTTTTCTGGCTGGCCTGACCAATACTGAAGCCAATGCCGCCGCTGCCCATCAGGCCGGATTTTTTCTCTTCCTTAAGGTGGGTTTCCCGATGGCTTTCCTGCGCGGTCGTCACCCTGAGATCGCGCCCCGCCGACAACAGCACATCCTGTGTTCCCGCCGCCGCGCTGCCGCTAAGCTGTAAGTTATTGCCCGCGCTAAGCGCCACCGTCTCACCGCTGAATGTGCTGCCGACGGCGGATTGATGGTCAATACTGTCGTGCGTTTCCCGCGATTCTGACGAGAGCATCCCGCTGCTGCTCTGCTTACTGTGTTCCGTCAATGTGTAGGAGGAGCGGCCGCTGGTCAGAGTGATATCGTTACCCGCCTGAGCCTGCAATCCCTGCTGCGCCGTTACCGACGCCGCCGTGGCGTTCAAATCCTGTCCGGCGCTCAGCACAATCCGTCCGTTGGCGGCGATCTCGCTGCCGATATCTTCACGGGCGGCATAGTGGCGGTAATTACTGCTGTCCCAATCGCTGTTGAGCGTTTCCGTGGTGGTCAGCGTCGCCAGATTGAGGTTGTTCCCGGCGTGGATACGTGTTTCGCCGCCGGCGCCGGCATTGATGACCTGACTGGCCGTCAGATTGATATCGTTGCCTGCCGAGAGCGTCAGCGCGCCCTGATCATTCTCCACATACAGCCCCGCCACGCGATCCAGAATGCGGTTGTCCACGCTTCCGCTCAGCGTGCTGGCGCTGTTGATGTCGCCGCCGGCCAACGCCGTCAGGCTCTCTTGCCCTTGAATAACGCCGCCGATATTGTTCAGATCGTTGCGAACCTGCAAGGCGACCTGTTTCCCCAGCAGCGAACCGCCCTGGTTGTCCAGCGCATCCGCAGAAATAAACAGCGAGTCCCGCGCGACAATGCGGCCGCTGTTCAACATACCGCCCGCGAGGCCGACAGAGACGTTATTGCCCGCCAGCAGGCTGCCCGCGCCAACTTGTTCATTCGACCGCACTTTGGCGTAAACCTGCGGCACCAGCACCGACTGCGCGGAGCCGTCCGATAAAGTGACCGATTTTCTCACCATCCACACCATATCGGTGGTGAGCAACGCCATCTGTTCCTGACTTAACGCCACGCCCGGCGTCAGGCCGAACTGCCGGCCGAAAGCGATCCCCGCGTCCATCAGCGCCTTATACTGCTCTTCATCACTGTTATAACCCGCCAGATAACGCTGCCCGGTCAGTTGCGCAATCTGCTCGCGCACTTCCCGCTGCTCATAAAAACCGTCGCCCAGCCGCTTGTCTTTACCCTCGGTTTGCCCGAACGCTTGCAACATGTAGTCGGAACTCAACCACTGTTTCTGATTGGCGAAGCGCGGGTCGGTTTCCACCAGATAGCGACTCTCCGCCGCCGGCTGGAGGGTAAACAGACTGCTGCCCGGCAGTTTGACCGTCGGCATGGCGTCTTGCTGGCCGACTTCTGCGGTGCGCAACGCGGTGACCGCATAGCCCGAGCCGTTGAAAGCGGCCTGCTCCCGCCAGTCGCCGGCTTTCAGGTCGATAGTCTCGACTTTGGCATTCGGCGCATAAGGATCGCCGTCAATGCCCTGCGAGGTTTTTGTCACACCGCGCCAGTTCTTTTTCTTTCTGGCATACCAGCGCTCTTGCCAACCGATGTCGGTGGTGATGCGCTCGCCCGACGTCGCCAGATTGCTCAGCTCTTTGATACCGTCGATCAGCAAGCCCGCGGCAACAACCCGGCTATCGCTGTTGGTCATCCGCGTCGCCGTCAGCCACAGATTGCCGCCGGACAGGATTTGCCCCGGATCGCTCTCTTTTACGCGCGTTTCACTAACGGTACGGGTATACATGTAGCGATAAAACCGCTCATCGGCGTAACCGTCCGGCATATGCGCGGTATGAACGCCATATTTGTTGCGCGTAAACCCGATATCGCTCCAGCTATAGCGCGTGGTATGCCCGCTGAGCACCGCCTCGTCAATATAGCTTGAGGTGGTTACCACTTCCGTCACCAGACGGTCGTTGACGTTATTGATGTTGCGGGCGGACAACGCCATATCGCCCGCCGATTCTATGGTGGCGCTATGGTTGTTAATCGTATCGGCCTGACCTGTCGCCAGCCCATCCGCATTCAGATTGCCGCCCAGCGTCATCACGCCGTCGCTGTAGATCAGCGCATGTTGCCGGTTATTCAGCGTGCCGACGCCCAAATCCAACCCCCGGCGCGCGGCGATGGAGGCGCCGATCCCCGTCTCATCCAGGTTGTTCAACGTCTGCGACTGTAAGCTGATCCAGTCGCCGTAAATACGTCCGCTGCCGATGTTGTTCAGCGTATCGGCGTCGATACGGGTCTGGCCGCCGTCAATCAACCCGCGGTTGGTCAGCGTATCCGTCAGGGCCAGTCGCGTTTTCAGGCCGCTGATTTCACCACTGGCCTGATTGTCGAGGCGGTTAGCCGTCAGCGTCAGATCGTCACCGGACTGAATTTTATGGCGGTTTGTCACGTCGCCCGTCACCGTCAAATCGAGTTTGCCGTCAGCGATGACCTCGCGGTGATTATCAAAACGCTGCGCGGACGTCAGCGACATATCGCCCAGCGACAGCAGTTGCCCGTCGCCGCTCAGGCTATCGGCCCTTACCGTCAGCGACTTCCCGGCAATAAGCGTGCCTTCCGTGTTGCTGACCGCCTGCGCGGCCGTCACGTTAAGCGCGTTGTCCGCGCTGATTTTCGCCTTGCGGCTGGAAACCGAACCGGCGACGGCGTTGATTGCCACGTTCGTGGCCTGCGTCTGGCTGCCGTCCGCGTTTACGTCGGCCGCCGTCATGCTCAAGCCGCCGCCGGCCAGATGCTGGCCTTGCGCATCAATGCGCTGGCTGGCGGCCAGCGATAAATTGCCGCTGTCGGCCACGGAACCATCGCTGTTGATGCCGGCCCCCAGCACCGCGCCCTGCTGGTTATTGATGCCGCCCGCGTTAAGCGCGGCATCACGCTGCGCCGCCAGCACACCCCGGTTGACGGTTTGTTGCCGCGTTTGAACCGCCACATCCCGTTGCGCATAGACTTTGCCGCTGTTATCCAGCTCGCGCCCCGCCAGTTGGATATCCTGCGTGGCGTTGATGCTGCCGCTGTTTTCAATACGTCCGTCCGCCGTGATGACGACGCTGCCCGCCTGTGCGCCGATCGCGCCGGCATTGCGCACGCCGACGCCTTGCTCCGTACCGATCAGTTGGATTTTACCGGCGTACATGCCGCCCAGTTGCGCCACATCCACCGCCAACTTCGGCTGATCCTGTTTGGCGGCATCAGACGCCGATGCGCCGCCGCGCTTTTCCACCTGTTGCTGGTCGGCGCTGACGTTATTGCGCCCGGCGGTCACGTTTAACTCATTAGCCCAGATCCCGGCGTTAATCTCCACGGTCTGCGCGATCAAATCGGTATAGTTCTGGCGGCTGGTATCCATGCCCGCGCCCTGTACCTGAATTTTTCCTTTCTCGACCTGATAGCCTTTCAACCGGCCGTTTTCCAGCGTGGCTTTGCCGGTGGTCAGCGTCGCCCGGTTGGCGTTGATAAAGCCGCAACCGTCGCAACTGATGCCGGACGGGTTGGCAATCACGACCTGCGCCTTTTTCCCGGCGACTTCGATATAGCCGTTCAGTTTGCTGGGATCGCGTGAATTGACTTCGTTAAGAATGATTTTAGCTTCGCCTTTCGCCAGCCAGGGGTTTCCCGCCACCCATCCCCCTTGCTGCGTCTGCACCTGTTTATGCGAGTTGTTGAGGATCGCGCCCTGGTTATTGACGTCGAACTGGCTGTAGACATTGCGGGACACGCCGCCCGCGCTGGGGGTTTGAATATTGACCTGCGGCGTACCGTTGGCCGTCTGTAAAATGGTCGGTTTCTGATTGCCGGGCGCATTGCGGTCCGCCACGATACTCGCCTGTGCGGCGGGCGCCAGCGAAACAAAACCCATCGCGCCGAGCATCAGGAACGTCAGCGGCGAAAGGCGGCCGATCATTTGGCTCAGCGTCGGGCCAGGGCCGGAAGAGCCGGAACCGTTGACGCAGCCGCGGCAAATATCCGCCACCACCATCAAAATGCCGCGAGCCCGGTTAAAAACAATACGATACAGGTGCTTATTCATTCTCGTTATCCATTCACAGAAAGAAGTTTCTCAACAAACACGTCAGTACTGCCAATTCAGATTGAAACCCAGCACTACCGGGCTGGTATCGAAGCCGTCGGGCTTGGAAAGCGGGATACCGGCGAACAGGTCATAACCGGTTTTAAACGCATTGCCGCGCACCCCGATTACCCCGCCCGCCAGATGACGGCCCTGCAACATTTCCGTGCTGTTGTCGCCGATCTCGCCGTAATCCACCCCCAGATACAGTTCCTGATTCTGAAGCGGCGTGCGCCAGGCCAGCTCATTGCGCACCAGCCAGCCCTCGTCGGCGCTAAGCGTCAGCTCGCCGTCAAAACCGCGAACCGTCCAACGGTTGCCGATGGAAAACTGATCCTGCGGCGTCAGACGCGTGCTGGCTAGCTGACGCTGGTATTGGACGTTGTAGCGGAAAGCCTCATCAAACATCGCGAATGGGACATCCAGTTCCGTGTAAAACTGCACGATTTTGGCTAACCCGGTGCCTTCCCCGCGCTCTTCTTCCGGCGCTGGCTGCGCACCAAACCACCGGGTGCCGCGCTGATAGCTGACCGCCGCATCCAGCGTCGCCTGCGAAATATAGTGACGATGCTGCAAACCCAGACGCCAGGCGGAAGTTTTACGCTTCTGCACTTCCACTTCCGTATCATTGATGAAGTTGCGTGATTCACGGGTCATCACGTCGTAGCTGATGGAGGTTTTCTGGCTGCCGCTGCGGTGCAGGACGCGGCTGAGCTGGAAGTTGAGACTTTCACTCTCCCCGCTGTAGACATAGTTTTCGTTCAACCCGGCGACAGTCTGGTGATAGTCATACCCGCTGGCCGTCACGCCCGCCTGCCAGTAGCCGAAAGGAACCGAGTAGTGCGCGACGTAGCTTTTACTGCCCTTGCCGCCGCGCCCTTGCAGATCGCGGCTGCCGTAGAGGTAAAACGTATCGCTGAGAGAAAAAGGATTATCGAGGAATAGCGTCAGGCCGCCCTGATAACGGCCGGTGCTTTTGGTGCCGGAATCATCCAGGGAAGCCCCCAGCCGCCAGTGGCGATCCTGCTTATAACTGACCACGACGTCGCTTTCCCCCGGCTGTCCCCCGGGGATCAGCTGCATATCGGCCTGTGCGGTCGGCACGCGTTGCAGATTTTCCAGCCCCTGTTCGATATCGCGCAAATCCAGCAGCTTGCCTTCGCGCGCGGGCAATGCGCTGTAGAGTTGGATATAACCGTCGCTGTCCGGCGACAGCGTGATGTTGCCGACTTTACCGGCCATCACCACCAGCTTCAGCGTGCCGCTTTTCAGATCCTGTGCCGGCGCCAACACCCGCGCCGTCACGTAGCCATGATCGACCAGCCTGTTCTGCAAAGCGCTCATCAGCAGGTTGATCCCTTTACCGCCCAGACACTGATTTACCGCCTGATCGGCCAACCGCTGCAAGGGCAGCCAGCCGGGGAAATCCTCCGTACCTTGCAGCTCGACTTTTTTAATCGGAAAACAGGGCGTCATTTCGACCGGAAAATGCAGGCGGGTGAGAAAGCGGCCGGGAGGCTGTAAACGCACATCCGGCGCCGACGGCGCCAGTTGACGCTCCTGCGCCCGTTGCCGTTCCTGCTGGTTGATCTGCTGCTGATTAATCTGTTGGTTATCGATCCGTTGCGGATCGACGGGCGTCGCCGCATCGGCGCCGACTGCAAAGAAAGGTAAAGGGATCGTGAACAGTAACTGACGTAAAAAATGAGACCCGATAAAATGATATTTATTTAATAAATTGATTTTTATATATAAAAAATAAAAATAAACGATCCTTGTCATCATGCTCTCACCGGGAGTGATAAATAATTGGTTACATTTTCACATCGCTAACCTGCGTCAGGAAATGGGAACTGTCTTATTCGAAATGGATGGCGCGTCGCTGTTCAGTCTTGCCGTCGATCGGGATCGCTATTCCGCCGATCCGGCCATTCCAGAGACTGAATTTCATTACTGTGTGAAATGGTATTACAATCAGCCTGGAACCTATTTGATTAGCCAATACCGTAAAAAAAAGAGCGAATATCATGATGACCGCAATGCCTGTCACCCTTCGGATGCGCCCGATCACAGCACAAGACAACGCCGCTATCGCCGGTGTTATCCGCTGCGTTTCCGCTGAATTCGGTTTGACGGCGGACAAGGGCTACACGGTATCCGATCCTGATCTGGATAGCCTGTTTGAGCTTTATAATCGCCCGAATAGCGCCTACTGGGTGATTGAATATCAGGGTGAAGTGGTTGGCGGCGGAGGTATCGCGCCGCTGGCGGCAGGCGATGAGGATGTTTGCGAATTACAAAAAATGTATTTTTTACCCGTGCTGCGCGGCAAAGGCCTGGCCAGAAAGCTTGCCTTACTGGCGCTGGATTTTGCCCGCCAGCGGGGATTTCGCCGCTGCTATCTGGAAACCACCGGCCACTTAACCAGCGCCATCCGGCTGTACCGATCATTAGGGTTTGAGCATATTCCCCATGCCATGGGCAATACCGGGCATACCGATTGTGAAGTGACCATGCTTAAGCAGTTGTAAGCCGGCAACCGTCAGATAAGAGAGAGGAAGCCGCGGAAACTTTCGCCGCCGCGGCTTTAAATGAGGCCGGGCTTAACGATTAATGGCGTTTTCCATCATCGTCTTCGTCATAAAAATCTTCGTCGTTTCCTTCTTCTCCGTCTTCGCCATCGGGATCTTCAAAGTAGGTGCCCCAGCCGTCATAGTTCACGCCGTGGCGTTCGGCCAGCGTCAACAGCTGTTCGACCTGAGCATCGATCAATTCCGCGTTCAACGCCACTTCGCTGATGGCATCGCAGCACATCAGCAAAACGCCGTCTTCCACTTCAAGCTCTTCCGCATCGGTCACTTCATAGCCTAATTTGAACGCTTCCACGGCGACCTTTTCCAGCACCTCAAACTTTTCGGCTGAGAAATGGTGCTCAATGGTATAGAGCGCATCGGGATCGCTGCCGTCATCCAACAGTTCTTCGATGATCAGGCGTGTCTCTTCACGTTGTTCTTCCAGCAATTCGCGGTTTGCCATGCCTCAGTCCTCATTAATCGGCGTAGTATTTCGTCATTGTCCCACAGCCCTGCGGCGGTCTCCACCATAAAGTTTGCCGCCGACACTTGAATTTGAATAATTACACATATAAAGTGAATTTTAATTCAACCATTGGTGTTGAGCTGCATGGAGATATGCCTCATGAAACCGTTTTATAAGCGTCATTTTTTAAGATTAATGGATTTTACGCCAGTAGAAATTGCCGATCTTTTAGCTCTGTCAACGAAACTCAAAGCCGATAAAAAAAGCGGCGCTGAAATCCGCCGCCTGCAAGGTAAAAACATCGCACTCATCTTCGAAAAAGATTCGACCCGCACTCGTTGCTCTTTCGAAGTTGCTGCATACGATCAGGGGGCACAGGTGACCTATCTGGCGCCCAGCGGCAGTCAAATCGGACACAAGGAATCCATCAAGGATACCGCGCGGGTGCTGGGCAGAATGTACGACGGTATCCAGTATCGCGGCTACGGTCAGCAAATCGTTGAAACGCTGGCGCGCTATGCGGGCGTCCCTGTCTGGAACGGGCTGACGGATGAATGCCATCCGACACAGTTGCTGGCCGATTTACTGACCATGCAGGAACATTTGCCGGCCAAGCCGCTGTCGGCGATGAAACTGGCCTATGTGGGCGACGCCCGCAACAACATGGGCAACACCATGCTGGAAGCGGCGGCGCTGACCGGGCTGGATTTACGTCTGATTGCCCCTAAAGCCTGCTGGCCGGAAGAGGGATTGGTCGAGGGATGTCAGGCGGCCGCCAAACAAACCGGCGGCGCCATTACGCTGACGGAAGATATTGCCGCCGGCGTGGCGGACGTCGATTTCATCTACACCGACGTCTGGGTGTCGATGGGCGAACCCAAAGAAACCTGGCGGCAACGAATTACGCTGCTGAAGCCCTATCAGGTCAATATGGCGATGATCGCCGCAACCGGCAACCCGCAGGTGAAGTTCCTGCACTGCCTGCCGGCGTTCCATGACGATCAGACCACGCTCGGCAAACAGATGGCGGAGCAGTACGGACTGCACGGCGGCATGGAAGTCACGGATGAGGTGTTTGAATCCGCGCACAGCATCGTCTTCGATCAGGCGGAAAACCGGATGCACACCATTAAAGCGGTAATGGTGGCGACGTTAAGCCAGGATTAGCGATCTGCGCCACCCCGGCGAAGGGCCGGGGTGGCGCAACGCCGATCACCGCACCAGCGATGCGTCAATCTTCACCACCGCTTTACGCACGTGCGCAGGCTCCCCTACCGCACATAACGGCTTATGCACCTCGCCCGGATAGAAGACCACAAAGTCGCCTTCCCGCATCACAATCTGTTTTTCCTGTTCCCCGCACGGCAAAAAAGCGATGTCTTTATCCGCCAGCCAGTCAACGTCCGGCTTGCCGGCCGGCAGGTTGCTGAACGTCATCCCTTCCACGCCCGACAGAATAATCTGGATATCCAGATATTTGGCGTGATACTCGGCGCGGCGATTTTCAAACAGATCGGTACTGTCATTGGAGAGCAGCACAAATGCGTTATCACCGTCGATATCATGCTTACCCAGCGGCGTCTGGGCCGTAATATGCCGCTTAACGTGCTCGATGGCGTCGCGCAGTTTTGCCGGCAGATAAGGAACCAACTCAAGGTGATGGATATTGCCTGTGATCATAATTTTTTCCCGTTTTAAAATAAAACCGCGTTTTATAAACTGAATTTTTACCCATGTTATACGCGCTGAACAGCATACCCGCCAGCACGTTATTCTGAAAAGGTGACCTGAATTTCATACTTTTATTTTGCCGTCGGTGACCTGCATTTCCTGCCGTGGGAGATATTCATCCGCAACCGATTGCCATGCGTAAAAAATCACGTTTTTCGCTTGAATTAGCCTCATCGGCGCGTATAATTCCCGACAATTTGCCGGGAGGGATCATGCACTGCTGCATAAAAAAAATCGCTGCGATTGTTGGTTATCAACCACAGCTGCCATCCGGTAGCCAGCCAGCGTTTTCCTTTCCGTTGCTTGACCGATCATTCATAAAGGCCCCTCAGTGAGGGGCTTTTTTTTGCCTGTTATCCAGGGCACGTCAGACGCGATATCTGTTTTCCGGCCTAACCGTAAGGAGAAAAACAAAAATGGTCAATCCGCTTTATCAAAAACACATCATTTCAATTAACGACCTCAGCCGAGGGGAGTTGGAACTGGCATTGCAGGTTGCCGCCAGCCTGAAAGCCAACCCGCAGCCTGAGCTGTTAAAGCACAAAGTGATTGCCAGCTGTTTTTTCGAAGCATCGACGCGTACGCGCTTATCCTTTGAAACCGCGATACATCGTCTGGGCGCCTCGGTGGTGGGCTTCGCCGACAGCAGTAACACCTCGTTGGGCAAAAAAGGCGAAACGCTGGCCGACACCATCTCGGTTATCAGCCAGTATGTGGATGCGATCGTCATGCGGCACCCGCAGGAAGGGGCATCCCGTCTGGCCGCGGAATTTTCCGGCGGCATTCCGGTACTGAACGCCGGCGATGGCGCCAACCAGCACCCGTCGCAAACGCTGCTCGATCTGTTTACCATTCAGGAAACCCAGGGACGCCTGAGCAACATCAATATCGCCATGGTGGGCGACCTGAAATATGGGCGCACCGTGCATTCGCTGACGCAGGCGCTGGCGAAATTCGACGGCAACCGCTTTTACTTTATCGCCCCGGACGCACTGGCGATGCCGGACTACATTCTGACCATGCTGGAAGAAAAAAATATTCCCTACAGCCTGCACAACAGCATTGAGGAAGTGGTCTCCGAGCTGGATATTCTGTATATGACGCGGGTGCAGAAAGAGCGTCTGGATCCGTCGGAATACATCAACATCAAGTCTCAGTTCGTGCTGCGGGCCGCCGACCTGAACGATGCGCGCGCCAACCTGAAAGTGCTGCATCCCCTGCCGCGCGTCGACGAAATCACCATCGATGTGGATAAAACGCCCTACGCTTACTATTTCCAACAGGCGGGAAATGGCATCTACGCGCGTCAGGCTTTGCTGGCGCTGGTACTGAATCGCGAACTGGTTCTGTGAGAGAGAGGAAGAGTCATGACTCACGATAATAAATTACAGGTGGAAGCCATCAAGCGTGGCACGGTTATCGACCATATTCCCGCACAGGTGGGTTTTAAGCTGCTGACGTTATTCAAGCTGACCGCAACCGACCAGCGCATCACCATCGGTCTGAACCTGCCTTCAAACCAACTGGGCCGCAAGGATCTGATCAAGATTGAGAACGTCTTCCTGACCGAGCAACAGGCCAATCAACTGGCGATGTATGCGCCGCAGGCCACCGTTAATCAGATCGATGATTACGATGTGGTGCGCAAACTGGCGCCGACGCTGCCCGATCATATCGACGATGTCTTAACCTGTCCGAACAGCAATTGCATCAGCCGCAGCGAACCGGTGTCGTCTTCGTTCAGGGTCAAACAGCGTGAAGGCGACGTCCATCTGAAATGTAAATACTGCGAAAAAGAGTTCGAGCGTCAGGCTGTCTTGCAGGATCGCTAAGCATCGCTGCCGCGCTTTCTTCGATTGCCCCGCTCGCAGACATTGCCTGAGGCAGGGCTTTTTTGAATAATGGCAGCACTCGCGTTCCTTTTACGTCCCAATCAGGAGATACCATGTCACGCACCATCAGCACCGAACAGGCTCCCGCCGCCATCGGCCCCTATGTACAAGGCGTCGATCTCGGCAGCATGATCATCACTTCCGGTCAAATTCCGGTTAACCCGAAAAGCGGCCTGGTCGCCGACGACATTACGGCACAGACGCGCCAGTCGCTGACTAACGTCAAGGCGATTGTCGAAGCCGCCGGTCTGAAGGTTTCCGATATCGTCAAAACCACGGTGTTCGTTAAGGATCTGAATGATTTTTCCACCGTCAATGCGGCCTATGAAGCTTTCTTTACCGAACACGATGCGCCTTTCCCGGCGCGCTCCTGCGTTGAAGTCGCTCGTCTGCCAAAAGACGTGAAAATCGAAATTGAAGCGATCGCCGTTCGTCGCTAAGCCCTGTCATTGGTCATAAATGTAAAAAGACGCACCATGATGGTTGCGTCTTTTTTATTGTCTCGCTCTCCGCCTCACACCCTGAAGCGAACCGCCGCGGTGCAGGCACGTCAACGGCCGCCCCAATAGAGTGCGAAATCGTTGGCTAAATAATGATGGCGACACGTTTCGCTGAAATGGCGCATTTTATGCATTGCACTATTATCGCTATTAAGCGTGATGCAGGGGATGACCATGATAAAAATGACGCTTCCGACACCGTCTTACTACGATGAGATGCTCTCCGTAGAAGGCAGGCAACGCCAGCACTACAATTCCTATTGGCAATGGTTGCAACAAACCGACCAGCAGGCCATCAGACAGAAAAAGGAGCAGGCTGAACTGCTGTTTCACCGCGTCGGCATCACCTTTAACGTCTACGGCGAAGAAGGCGGCACCGAGCGTTTAATTCCTTTCGACAGCGTACCGCGGATTATTCCCGCCCATGAATGGCGTCAGCTCGATCTCGGCATCCGCCAGCGGGTACAGGCGCTGAATGCGTTTCTCTACGATATCTATCATCAGCAGCATATTCTCAAAGCCGGCATTATTCCCCACGAACAGGTGCTGGCGAACGATCAATACCAACCCTGTATGCAGGGCGTGGATTTACACAACAATATTTACGCCCATATCACCGGTATCGATATGGTGCGCAACAGCGACGGCAATTATTACGTGCTGGAAGACAATCTGCGCACCCCGTCCGGCGTCTCCTATATGCTGGAAAATCGCAAGATGATGATGCGCTTGTACCCGGATCTGTTCGCCAGCCAACATATCGCCCCCGTCGAACGCTACCCCAGCTACCTGCTGCAAACGCTGCGCGAAAGCACGCTGGTGGACGACCCTACCGTGGTGGTATTGACGCCGGGACGCTTCAACAGCGCCTATTTTGAACACAGCTTTCTGGCGCAGCAGATGGGCGTTGAGCTGGTGGAAAGCGCCGATCTGTTCGTCAAAGAGGGGGCCGTCTATATGCGCACCACCGAAGGCCCTTGCCAGGTGGACGTGATTTATCGCCGCGTGGATGACGCGTTCCTCGATCCGCTGGCCTTCCGCGCCGATTCCATGCTCGGCGTGCCGGGTCTGCTGTCGGTGTATCGCGCCGGCGGCGTAGTGCTGGCCAACGCGATCGGCACCGGCGTGGCGGATGACAAGTCCATCTATCCTTACGTGCCGGACATGATCCGTTTTTACCTGTCCGAAGAACCGATTCTGGGCAACATCCCCACCTGGCAGTGCCGCGATCCCAAAGCATTGAGCTATGTGCTCGACAATCTGGACAGCATGGTGGTGAAAGAGGTTCACGGCGCCGGCGGCTACGGCATGTTGGTCGGCCCGCGGGCGACACGCCAGCAGATTGAGGATTTCCGCCTGCGGCTGTTGGCTAACCCGCACAATTACATCGCCCAGGAAACGCTGGCGCTGTCCACCTGCCCTACTTTCGTCGAGGACGGACTGGCTCCCCGTCACATTGACCTGCGCCCATTCGCCCTTTCGGGAGAGGAGATCCGGCTGATCCCCGGCGGTTTAACCCGTGTGGCGCTTACGGAAGGCTCCTTGGTGGTCAACTCTTCACAGGGCGGCGGCACCAAAGATACCTGGGTCATGGAGGAGGACGAATCATGTTAAGCCGCACAGCCAGTGAACTGTATTGGATGGCCCGCTATCTGGAGCGGGCGGAAGGCCTCGCCCGCGTGCTGGACGTGACCTACAAACTCTCCATGATGCCGCGTCACAGTCAGCAGCAGCGCGATCTGGCGCTACCGCTGAACCTGACCCATACGCATGAGCTGTTTCAGCATCGTTACGCCCGTTTCTCCATGGATAACCTGCTGAACTTTTTTGCGCTGGACAGCCAGAACCCCAGCAGTATCTACAACTGTATTGAAATGGCCTGGAACAATGCCCATGCCGTGCGCGGCAGCCTGTCCTCGGAAGTATGGGAATGTATCAACACCACCCGCATCGATATCCGCAATCTGCGCCATCAGGGGGTGGATAAAATCGGCATTGATGCGTTCTTTGACTGGGTGAAAGAGCGGGCCCACCTGTTTCGGGGCGCGATATTCGGCACCCTGCTGCGTAACGACGCCCAGTGCTTTATTCGGCTTGGCACCCTGATCGAACGCGCCTACGCCACCGCCCAGTTGCTCAGCCTGAAAGATCAGCAGTTGAACAGCGATCCCGATCCGGTACGGGAATACTACCGGCTGGATACGCTGCTGCGGGCCGTCAGCGCCCGGGAAGCCTATCACAGCATCTATCGCCAGCCGATCAGCCGTGAAACCGTCACCGAATTACTGGTGTTGCGTGAGGATGTGCCGCGTTCGCTGCACGCCTGTATCGGCGATCTGGTGCAGCAGTTGGAGGCGATCGGCAGTCAGCGGGCCAAGGTTCCCCACCGTCTTGCCCATCTTCTGCACGTCGAACTGCGCTTCAGTTCGCTTGACGACATCATCGCCGAAGGTCTGGATACTTATTTGAATCACTTCATTAGTAAAATCAATGAACTGGCTGACAGCATCCGCCATACCTATCTGGAGGCGCTATGAAACTGACCATTAATCACCTGACGCATTATCACTATGATGAAGAGGTGAAATTCAGCACCCAGTACCTGCGTTTGACGCCGCAGAACTCAGCCCGCCAGCAGATCCGCGAGTGGCGCCTGACGCTGCCCGCTTCAGCCGTCGCCACCACCGATGCTTACGGTAATGTCCTGCACGTGCTGACCCTCGATGTTCCGCATCACGACATCACCATTCACGCTCAAGGCGTGGTGGAAATCGCCGATAATGCAGAAGAGTCCTACCAGACCAGCATGGAGGATACGCTCTCGCCGCTGGTGTTTCTGCGCACCACGCCGCTGACCGAAGCCGACGGCAGCATTCGTGCGTTTGCAAAGCGCTATTACCGGCCCGATGCGCCGGAGGAAAGTCTGAACACGCTGATGGCGGAATTACAGTTGAAAATGCCGTATACTCCCGGCGCCACGCAGGTTCAGGATACCGCGGCGGAGGCTTTCGCCATGCAGAAAGGCGTTTGTCAGGATCATACCCATGTCTTCCTGGCCTGCTGCCGCAGCCTGAATATTCCGGCCCGCTACGTAAGCGGTTACGTGTATAGTCAGGATACCCAGCATGTGGCCATGCACGCCTGGGCCGAAATCTGGCTGAACGAGCGCTGGCAGGGATTTGATATTACCAATAACACCCGGCAGCTCCATCAACACCTGTGGCTGGCCGTAGGCATGGATTATCTGGATGCCTGCCCGGTACGCGGCACGCGGCTCGGCGGCGGGTGTGAAGAGATGTTTTCAGAGGCTGAAGTCCGCCTGTTTGAACAGCAACAGCAGGTACAGCAGCAACAGTAAATTTTTAACCAAAAGGTACTCTATGACGTACTGTGTGGCCATGCGTCTGTCCGACGGTTTGGTATTCGCTTCCGATTCCCGCACCAATGCCGGCGTCGATCACATTGCAACGTTCAAAAAACTGCATGTTTTTCATCATGACGGTGAGCGCGTGCTGGTGCTCCAATGCGCCGGCAATCTGGCTACCACCCAGAGTATCATCAGCCTACTCAGCGCCCGCATCGAGGCGCAGCACACGCCGAATCTGATGCAGGTCGATTCCCTGTATGACGCCGCCACCTTGCTGGGAGAAACCGTGCGTGAAGTGATCCACCGCGATAGCCAATCCCAGCAGAGCGGCAGCAATACCAACTTCGGCTGCAATCTGCTGCTGGGCGGTCAGATTGGTGATGAAGAACCGCGGTTGTTCCATATTTATCCCGAAGGCAACTTTATCGAAGCCACCCGCGATACGCCTTATTTCCAAATCGGCGAAAGCAAATACGGCAAACCGATTATCGACCGCGTGCTAAGCATGGATACGCCGCTGGAACAGGCCATGTGCTGTGCGTTGATCTCTATTGACTCCACCCTGCGCAGCAACCTGTCCGTCGGGCTGCCGCTGGATGTGATGATTTATCGCAATAACAGTTTCGACGTCAGCGAACAACAGCGCATCACCGAGCATAACGCCTATTTCACCACCATCCGTAAGGCGTGGGCGGAAGGATTGCTGCATACCTTTCGGCAGTTGCCGCCCTTCCCTGAGATAACCCAATAGCCGTCAATCGGCAGCGGCCATCGCCTGCTGTAGCCAGCCGCAGCGCATTTCCGGTACGGCATTCAGCAGCCGCTGCGTGTAATCATCCAGCGGCGGCGATAACGCGTCGTCAGCCGCGCCCTGACGAATAATCCGCCCGTTTCTCAGGACCGCCACGCTGTCCGCCACTTCACGAACCACATGCAGATCGTGAGTGATAAACAGATAAGAGACCCCGGTCTCCTGCTGAATCCTGGCCAATAGCGCCAGTACATCGCGCGCCACCAGCGGATCCAACGCGGAGGTCGGTTCGTCACAGACGATCACCGCCGGCGAAGCCGCCAGCGCCCGGGCAATGCAGACGCGTTGCTTCTGACCACCGGAAAGCGATGCCGGATAGCGTTCGGCAACCGTCGCCGGCAACCCCACCTGATGCAGCAACTCACCAACGCGCGCGCGCCGCAAGGCCGCGGGTAAATCCGTCAGGCAGGCGATGGCGCGTTCAATCTGCACGCCCACCGTCAAGCGAGGGTTCAGCGCCGTATCCGGATGCTGATGAATCATCTGTATCGATTGCAACTGCCGCCGGGTACGCTTCGCCAGTCTCGCAGGCAGAGGTTCGCCCGCCAACGAAATGTCGCCGTCGCTCGGAGCGAGCAACCCGCACACCGCCCGGCCCAACGTCGATTTCCCCGAACCCGATTCGCCGATCACCGCCAGCGTCCGTCCGCGGCTTAGTTGCAGGGAAACCGAATCCAGCACGCGTTGCCGATCGTAGTGAACACTGACCGAACGGATATCCAGCAGCGCCGTGTTCAGCGGCGGCTGAGGCTGCTTGCGCTCGCCTCTCACCTGCAACAGTTGCCGGGTATAGGCTTCTTTGGGCTGGGCCAGCAGTTGCGCCGTTTCGCCCGTTTCAACCTGACGGCCGTGACGCAACACCATAATACGGTTGCTGAGCTGGGCCACCACCGCCAGATCGTGACTGATATACAGCGCGGCGACGCCGGTTAAACGAATAATGTCGTCGATCGCCTTCAGCACCCCCAGTTGCGTGGTGACGTCCAGCGCCGTGGTCGGTTCATCAAAGATAATCAGCTCAGGGCCGGCGCACATCGCCATCGCTATCATCGCCCGCTGAAGCTGGCCGCCGGATACCTGATGCGGATAACGTTTGAAAAACAGCGCCGGTTGCGGCAGGGAAAGCTGCTCGAACAGCGTCAGCGCCCGTTCGGTGGCCTGCCGGCGAGACAGCACTCGATGGCGTACCGCGGCTTCAATCACCTGTTCGCCGATGGTTTGCGCCGGATTAAACGCCGCGCTGGCCGACTGCGCCACGTAGGCAATGCGCCTGCCGCGTATTTTACGCAGTTGCCGCGCCGGGAGCGCCGCCAGATCGGTATTGTGAAACCAGATCTTCCCGTGCTGAATCCGCATGCCATGACGGCAATGGCCGAGAATAGCCTGGCCGATGGTGGATTTCCCGGCGCCGGATTCGCCAATCAGCCCCAGCACTTCGCCTTTTTTCAGGCTGAAAGAGATGTCCTGTACCAGCGTCTGATCGCCGGCCGCCACGCGCAGTTGTTCAACGCGCAATAAATCAGCCATGCCGGCCTCCGCGCCAGTTGCGTTCGTTACGGCTCAGCAGCCAGTCGGCCACCGCGTTCAGCGACACCGCCAGCAGGGCGATGGCCGCCCCCGGCACCAGCGCCGCCCAGACGCCAAACAGGATGCCGTCTTTATTGTCGCGCGCCAATCCGCCCCAGTCCGCCGTCGGCGGCTGGATGCCCATGCCGAGAAACGACAGCGCGGAAAGAAACAGCAGGATGAAGATAAAGCGCATGGCAAACTCGGCCACCAGCGTGGTCAATGCGTTCGGCAAGATTTCCCGCCACAGGATCCAGCGCATGGATTCGCCGCGCATCCGCGCCACCTCAATAAATTCCTGGGCGGCGATATCTACCGCCAGCGCGCGGGCCACCCGCAATACCCGCGTGGCTTCAAGCCCCCCGAGCACCAGAATGATGGTCAACGTGCTCTTCGGCAACATCGCCAGCACCACCAGCGCCAGAATCAGCGTCGGGATCGCCATCAGCACGTCATTCACCCGCGAAATCAACTGATCCGCCCAGCCGCCGCATACGCCGGCCAAAAACCCCAGCAGCGTGCCAAGCAAGAAGGCCAGCAACGCCGCCAGCGCGGTGACCGCCAGCGAGGTACGCGTCCCCCAGATCAGGCGCGAGAACAGATCCCTGCCCAGATTGTCCGTCCCCAGCAGGGCGCTATCCGTCGGCCCCAGCCAGGCGCCGCCGATCACCTGTTCAGCCGGATAAGGAGCAATCCACGGCGCCAGCAGCGCCACGAAAATAAACCCGCCCAGCCCCAGCAGGCCGAGCAGTACGGAAGGTTTTATTACAGGCATTCAGTCGGCGCCCTTTTTCTCAGCATAGTGCATTCTCTCGCATGGCTTACTCTGTTCAGGGGATCAGCGGGCATGACGCAGACGGGGATTGGCGATCAGCGCCACCACATCCGCAACCAGGTTCAACAAGATATAAATCGCCGCCAGCACCAGCGCACAGCCCTGGATCACCGGCATATCGCGTTTGCTGATGCTGTCGACCATATACTGCCCCAGCCCGGCATAAACGAAAACGTTCTCCACGATCACCACGCCGACCATCAGGTAAGCCAGGTTCAGCACGATAACGTTGATAATCGGCCCCCAGGCATTCGGCAGCACATGACGCAGCAAGATAGCGGAAGGCGAAATGCCTTTCAGCAAGGCGGTATCGACATAGGCGGCGTTCTGCGCGTTGATCAGCGCCGCGCGGGTCATATTGCTCATATGTCCCAGCACCGCCAGCACCAGCGTGATACAGGGCAAGGCTATCGCGCTCAGTCGCGCTGATAACGGCATTCCGTCGCTCACGCTGCTGTTGCTGGGCAGCCAGAACAGGGTAATGGAGAAAATCAGGATCAGAAGATAGCCGGAGAAGAACTCCGGCAGCGCCACCGCCGTACGGGTAAACAGGCTTATCAGTTGATCGAGCCAACTCCCCTGATAGCGCACGGAAAGGAATCCCATCAGCAAGGCCAGCGGCACCGCCACCGCGGCGGTGACGCCGGCCAGAAACAGCGTATTTTCAAGACGCGCGAGCAGCACCGGAGCGATATTCTGGCGGCTGGTGAAGCTCTGCCCGAAATCCCCCTGTACTATCCCGCCCAGCCAGGAGAGATAACGGGATAGGGCCGGTTGGTCTAGCCCCAGTTGCAGGTTCAGCGCCTGCACCGCTTCCGGCGTGGCGGACTGCCCCAGAATAGCCGCCGCCGGGTTGCCCGGCAGTAATTGAATGCCGGCAAAAATCAGCACCGACACCACGGCAATCATCGCCACGCCCACCAGCAGACGACGCATAATCATCATCAGCAGTGGGGATCGCGCGCTAAAAAACCAGCCGTTACCTAACATCACATTACCTGTATTCAGCTTGCCAGCCACACTTTCTCCGCGGCGCGATTGCCGCTCAGCGGGAAGCCGGGGATGGCATTCAGGCCTTTGACTTTGGTGCTGCACGCATCCAACGCATCGGCATACAGCGGGATAATCTCGCTGCCCTGTTCCACCAACATCAGTTGAATATCGTGGTAAATCTGACGGCGCGTGTCTTCATTCTGTTCGCCGCGCGCAGACTGCACCAGTTGGTCAAAAGCCGGCTCATGCCAGAACGATTCATTCCACGGCGCCTGACTGGTAAACACCAGCGACAGCAGCGCATCGGCCGTTGGGCGCATCGACCAGTTGGAAGAAACGAACGGTTTTTTCATCCACACGTTATCCCAGAAGGCATCGTCCGGTACGCGTTCCACCGTCAGCGGAATGCCGGCGCGCTGGGCGGAAGCCTGATAGAGCTGACCGGCATCCACCGCGCCGGGGAAACCGGCATCGGCGACGGACAGCACCAGCGGGCCGTTGAATCCGGCTTTCTGCCAGTGATACTTGGCCTTTTCCGCGTCGTAGGGACGCTGTGGAATGTCTTTGGCGAAATAGCGATTCGACGGGAAGACGGGGTTATCGTTCGCCACGCTGGCGTAACCGCCCAGCACGGTATCGACGATCTGCTGACGATCGATGGCGTACTTCAGCGCCAGACGTCCATCCAGCGAGGTGAACGGCGCGACGTTGCCCAACCCGGGGAAAGTGAAAATAAACGCATCGCGCGAGCGCAGCAATTGCAGATTCGGCATCTTTTCAATGCGGCTGACAATGCGCGGGTTCACGCGGTTGATGATATGGGCGGAACCGCTGACCAGCGCCGCCACGCGCGCGGTGGAATCGTTCATCGCCAGCGTCTCCACCGAATCGACGTGCCCGCGTTCGCTGTTCCAGTGAGTCGGGTTGCGCTTCACAAGCGTACGCACGCCCGGCTGGAAGCTTTCCAGAATAAACGCGCCGGTGCCGATCCCTTTATCAAAGGATTCGTTTTCCGGCGTGATGGCGAAGTGCACATCGCTCAGCAGCGCGATAAATTCGACATTCGGTTCGTTAAGGCGAAGGGTGACTTCATGTGTCGCCGTCGCTTCCAGCGAGGTGACCGGGTCCAGATAGCCTTTTACCGCCGAGCTGGATTTTTCGCCGCGATGGTGGTTCAGGGAGTAAATCACATCTTTCGCCGTCAACGGGCGACCATCGTGGAAAGTTACGCCGGAACGGATTTTCAAAATCCAGGTACGGCCGCCTTCCGCGCTCTCCCAGGACTCCGCCAGCGAGGGGATCAGTTCGCCTTTTTCATCCAGTTCAACCAGATTGTTGAACAACTGCGAGCCGACAAAATACATGTAGGTTTCAAACCAGAACGCGGGATCGAGACGGTCGGTGCTGGAAGCGTTGTCCACGCCCACAATCAGGTGCCCGCCTTTCTGCGGCGTCTCATTGGCTTGCGCCCCCCAGGCATAGCCCAACGGCCAGCCCGCGGTTGCGGCCGCGACGGAAACCGCGCAGGCTCCCTTGATAAAATGACGGCGATTCATGATGTTATATTCCCTTGGTTATTCCATCCTGGTGGAATGATATGGTTATTATCGTTAGCGAAAATAAACGGAAAGCGTGTCTTTTATGCCTGACGCGGCAACGATTGCGCCAGACGGGCGATATGCTCCGGGCCAATGCCGCAACAGCCCCCCACCATCGTTGCGCCCTGCGCCGCCCACTCCCGGGCCAGTTGCAGGTAGCCTTCCGGGTGGGTATCGCTTCTCAGGCGGCTCAAGCCTTCATTGGCGCCGCGCTGATTATCTTCAGGTTCAAAGGCGTTGGCATACACGCCAATATTAATGGCGGACTGACGCTGGAGGAGAACGGATTTGGCCTGTTTCACCGCCGGCGCCATCACTTCGGGACGGCTACAGTTGAACAGCAGGCTACTCGCGCCGAGCCGGATCGCGGTTTCAGCCGCGGCGGTGACGGTTTCGCCGGATCGCAAATGGGCATGGCCCTGTTGGTCGACGTCATCTTCCAGCGTGAAAGAGAACCACAGCTCGCGCGTGTCGTCAGACAGCAGCTCGCGCACCAGCGCGACTTCAGCCAGCGAGCCCTGCGTTTCCGCCAGCCACACATCCACATATGGGCTGAGCGCCTCAATCAATACCCGCAGAATCGGCGCCGCGGCCTCGGCGTCAAACAGATCGGGGCGATAGGATCCCAAAACCGGCGGCAGCGAGCCCGCCACCCGTACGCTGCCGCCGGCGGCATCCGCCGCGTCCCGGGCCAGCTTCCCGGCCAACGCCGCCAGCTCCCGGCCACGCGCCGAGAAGACGTCATCGCCGATATGAAAAGGAACGACGGCGTAACTGTTGGTGGTAATGACCTGCGCGCCCGCCGCGATAAAGCTGTCATGCACTTGCCGAACATGTTGCGGCGATTCCATCAGCGCCAACGCCGACCACTCCGGCTGACGAAAAGGCGCCCCGACACGCGCCAGTTCACGCCCCATTCCCCCGTCCAGAATCAGAATGCTTTCCGCCATGGTCATTCCCCTGCCGAATCAATAAAAAGTGCGTTCACCTTACTTAAAACACATCTGGATGTCTAGATGCCTTGATAGCTAAATAACGGTAATCCATTGTAATGCCGCGTCCGCCAAGCCTTCGCTGACGGCGGTTGGTTTTTGGTCATATTTTGTACAAGTACGAATTCTCTACGACATTTGATTTTCTTTGCTCTACGTCAATTTTACAGCAATAAAAGTGCGAACACCCCTATGCAAATTCAATATATAGTGCCTATCCTATAAACATCACCTATATATAGTGTTTATCCACAATATCATCCACAGCCCCCGCAGCCCTTGTGCGCTGTGGTTTTCGCTTGTGGATAACCTGACAGAGGAACAGAACGTGAAACCAGTAGTGATTAAACGGGATGGTTGCCAGGTACCTTTTGATGAAGTACGCATCAAAGAGGCGGTCGAGCGCGCGGCACAGGCGGCGGGCATCGACGATGCGGATTACTGCGCAACCGTAGCCTGTGCGGTCGCTCAACAAATGCAGGGTAAATCGCGCGTGGATATTCGCGAAATCCAGGACGCGGTGGAAAACCTGCTGATGTCCGGCAACTACAAACAGTTGGCCCGTACCTATATTGAATATCGTCATGATCGCGATGTGGCGCGTGAACGTCAGGGCCGTCTCAATCAGGAAATCCGCGGTCTGGTTGAACAGAGCAACATGGCGCTGCTGAACGAAAACGCCAACAAAGACAGTAAAGTGATCCCCACCCAGCGCGATCTGCTGGCGGGGATTGTCGCCAAGCACTATGCCAAGCAGTACATTTTACCGCGCGATGTCGTGCTCGCTCACGAGCGCGGCGAAATTCACTATCACGATCTCGATTACTCTCCGTTCTTCCCGATGTTCAACTGTATGCTGATCGATCTGGACGGCATGTTGACCAAAGGATTCAAGATGGGGAACGCGGAAATCGAACCGCCAAAATCCATCTCGACCGCCACCGCCGTCACCGCTCAGATTATCGCGCAGGTCGCCAGCCACATTTATGGCGGCACAACCATTAATCGCATCGATGAAATTCTGGCGCCGTTTGTGGCCGCCAGTCATGAAAAGCACAAGGCGGTGGCCAAAGAATGGCATATTCCCGACGCCGATAGCTACGCCCGTACCCGTACGGAAAAAGAGTGCTACGACGCCTTCCAGTCGCTGGAATACGAAGTCAATACGCTGCATACCGCCAACGGCCAGACGCCGTTCGTCACGTTCGGTTTTGGGCTGGGCACCAGTTGGGAATCCCGGCTGATTCAGGAATCTATTCTGCGTAACCGTATTGCCGGGCTGGGCAAAAACCACAAAACCGCCGTTTTCCCCAAGCTGGTGTTTGCCATTCGCGACGGCCTGAACCACAAGGCCGGCGATCCGAATTACGACATCAAGCAGTTGGCGCTGGAATGCGCCAGCAAGCGCATGTATCCCGATATTCTCAACTACGATCAGGTCGTTAACGTCACCGGGTCGTTTAAAACTCCGATGGGCTGCCGCAGCTTCCTGGGAATTTACGAGGAAGACGGCAAGCAAATTCACGACGGGCGCAACAATCTGGGCGTGATCAGCCTTAATCTGCCGCGTATCGCACTGGAAGCCAACGGTGATGAAGTTCGCTTCTGGACGTTGCTTGACCAGCGTCTGGCGCTGTCGAAAAAAGCGTTGATGACGCGAATCGCCAGACTGGAGAACGTAAAAGCGCGCGTGGCGCCGATTCTGTATATGGAAGGCGCCTGCGGCGTGCGCCTAAAAGCGGACGATAGCGTCGCGGACATCTTCAAGAACGGACGCGCCTCCATTTCGCTGGGCTACATCGGCCTGCATGAAACCATCAATGCCCTGTTCGGCAACGAGGTTCATGTTTTTGATAACGACATGCTGCGCGAAAAAGCCGTGGCGATCGTCGCGCATCTGAAAGCCGCCACCGATCGGTGGAAAAAAGAAACCGGCTACGGCTTCAGCCTGTACAGTACGCCGAGCGAAAACCTGTGCGACCGCTTCTGCCGTTTAGACACGGCGGAATTCGGCGTGGTTCCGGGCGTGACCGATAAAGGCTATTACACCAACAGCTTCCATCTGGATGTGGAGAAGAAGGTCAATCCCTACCAGAAGATCGACTTTGAATCCCCCTATCCGCCGCTGGCGAACGGCGGTTTCATTTGCTACGGCGAGTACCCGAACCTGCAACATAACCTGAAAGCGCTGGAAGACGTCTGGGATTACAGCTATACCCGCGTACCGTACTACGGCACCAACACGCCGATAGACGAGTGCTACGAGTGCGGCTTCACCGGTGAATTCGAATGCACCAGCAAGGGCTTTACCTGCCCGAAATGCGGCAATCACAATTCGGCCCGCGTATCCGTCACCCGTCGCGTTTGCGGTTATCTCGGCAGCCCGGACGCCCGTCCGTTTAACGCCGGTAAGCAGGAAGAGGTCAAGCGCCGAATCAAACACTTAGGTAATGGGCAACTGGGTTGATATTCTCAGGCCGCAAAAATCGCGGCCTTATTTTCATCAAACGCGGCTTTTACGCACATGAATTACCACCAGTATTATCCCGTTGATGTGGTCAACGGCCCCGGGACACGCTGCACCCTGTTTGTTTCCGGGTGTGTGCACCAATGCGCCGGTTGCTATAACAAAAGCACCTGGCGGCTTAATTCCGGCCAGCCGTTTACCCAGGAATTGCAGGATCGCATCATCAATGATCTTCAGGATACGACGATTCCCCGGCAGGGGATTACGCTATCCGGCGGCGATCCGCTCCACCCGCAGAACGTGCCTGAGATTCTGCAACTGGTGAAGCGGATACGGGCGGAGTGCCCCGGTAAGGACATCTGGGTGTGGACGGGTTATGTACTGGCGGAGCTGACGGCGGAACAACGGCAGGTTGTGGATCTGATCAACGTCCTGGTTGACGGCAAGTTTGTGCAGGATCTGAAAGACCCTGCGCTAATCTGGCGGGGTAGCAGCAACCAGGTTATTCATTACCTGCGCTGACGCCGCTTTTCCGCAACCGCGGCAACCAGAAAACGGCCTGGTTAATGCAGCGGTTGCCGCTTGCCCAGCGCGCGTAGCTGGTCGGACTCCAACACCGTCACCTTGGCTTTAGGCTCAGGCGAAAAGGCCTGATTCAGTAGTGCTTGCGCCACGGTTTTCCCGTCTATTGCCCGCCATTGCGCCGGAAAAAAGCGGAATATCGGCGCCGTCAGGCTCTCCAGAGGGCGGCTGTCGACCCGTTCACCCAACAGCATTGATGGCCGCGCCAGCGTCAGATGTTGCCACCCTTGCTGACGCAACGACTTCTCCATCTCGCCCTTGACCCGTGGATAAAAGAAAGGAGAAGCCGCATTGGCGCTGAGTGAACTGACCACCAGCAGATGTTTCGCTCCCAGCGCCAGCGCCGTTTTGGCGCCCTCCACCACCAGCGTGTAATCCACATAGCGGAACGCCGGCTTACTTCCCGCGGCCTTCAGCGTGGAACCCAGGCAGCAAAAAGCGATATCAATAGGAGAAATCAACTGGGAAAGCGCCACTGAAAGATCGGCGTTATGGGGATTCACCACTTTTTCAGAAGGAGGCAACGGCTTACGAGTAGGCGCGTAAATCGTTTCAACCCGGTGATTGGCCTTTAAAAGTTGCAACAGTTCATTTCCTACCAGACCCGTCGCCCCTAACAGCAATACCCGGCTCATACATTCTCCTTTGGTTATCTGTCTTTTAACATCGCCACGTCATGATCAGTTCGCTGCCAGTGACGTTTCTTGCCGAATCCCAGCGTGTTGTCCGTCATTTTCAGTTCGGTTATCCGTAAGCGCCATATCGGCGTCTTTGCCGCGCGGGCGATCGGAAACCGTGCGTTATAACGCGCCCGCGCCTGCTGCTCGTCTTCCCCTTGCAACCGATCGGCCTGCGCCCGGAACTGTACGCCCTTAATCCGCATGACGCTTTTCGGCTGACCGCTGACCGTCCCGGCAACCTGCGGCTGCCGGCGCATCAGCTCGCCATGACGGGTGTGCGGCTCCGTCATCAGATAAAAAGCCACCTGCTGTTCGTCGTAAGTATAGAAGCAACTCGCACACCATAAATCCGAATTATCGCTTACGCATAATGTCAGTACGTGCAGCTTCTTCAAATAACGGGAGATGGCATCAAGCGCGTATTCGGTCTCCATCGGTTCTCCTGCCAAAACGGCTCATCAACTTTCGACAATATCCTGCCGGTCGCCGCCGGGTACGACAGCCTTATCTTGACCGTAGCGGCATCGTTTTAGTTCCCGGTAAGGGCAAGGATAACAGGGACGAGCGACTTTACCGACCGATGCCGATGAACGCGGTCGAAACGATACGGACAGCCGATCCTACGACGGCTTTTTACCGGATGATTTACGGGCTGCGGCCGGCGTGGTAAAACGCGTTCGCGCGGGGCGAGTAGATGCGCCGTCCTTCCCGCCGCGCGCCGCGGCGCGTTCCCCCGGCGCCGCGGCGGGAACCAGACAGTCGGGGCGATTTCCAATCAGCCGTTTCTTGCCCATTGCGATCAGCGCATCGCGGATCAGCGGCCAGTTCGCCGGATCATGATAGCGAAGCAGCGCTTTATGCAGACGGCGCTGACGCTCGCCCCGCGGCACCACCACATCCTCGCTTTTGTAATCCACTTTGCCAAGCGGGTTCTTGCCGCTGTAATACATGGTGGTGGCATTCGCCAGCGGAGAAGGATAAAAATTTTGCACCTGATCCAGTCTGAAACGATGCTCTTTCAGCCACAGCGCCAGATTGACCATATCCTCATCCCGAGTGCCCGGGTGCGCGGAAATAAAGTAGGGGATCAGGTACTGCTGTTTTCCCGCCTGTTTTGAATAGTCGTCAAAAAGCTGTTTGAAGCGATGATAGCTGCCCATACCGGGCTTCATCATTTTTGACAGCGGCCCGGATTCCGTGTGTTCAGGCGCGATCTTAAGATATCCCCCCACATGATGCTCGGCCAGTTCCTTGATATAACGCGGATCTTCAACCGCCAGATCGTAACGCACGCCGGAAGCGATAAGGATTTTTTTGATGCCTTTCAGGCTGCGGGTGCGCCGATACAGTTTGATGGTCGGCTCATGATTGGTATCCATGTGCGCACAGATTTCCGGGTACACACAGGACGCCCGGCGGCAACTCTGCTCGGCGCGCGGCGACTGACAGCGCAACATGTACATGTTGGCCGTCGGGCCGCCTAAATCGGAAATAACGCCGGTGAATCCCGGCACGCGATCGCGGATCTCTTCGATCTCTTTCACAATCGACGCCTCAGAGCGGCTCTGAATGATCCGCCCTTCATGCTCGGTAATCGAACAGAATGAACAGCCGCCATAACAGCCGCGCATGATGTTGACCGAAAAACGGATCATATCGTAGGCCGGGATCGCCGCATTGCCGTAGGCAGGATGCGGGACACGCTGAAACGGCAGCGCAAATACCGCATCCATTTCCTCGGTCGAGAGCGGGATCGCCGGCGGATTGATCCAGACGTAGCGGTCGCCATGCTTTTGCATCAAGGCTCTGGCGCAGCCTGGATTGGTTTCGTGGTGCAATATCCGCGACGCATGGGCGTACATGACTTTATCGGCTTTCACTTTTTCGAAAGACGGCAACAACACATAGGTTTTTTCCCACGGCTTGGGTTTTGCCGCCCGCACGGCGATCGGCTGCGCCGCATCCGGCGCGAGGCATTCTCCTGCGGAACAGGGCAAATCTTCGCCATAAGGATTGACGATCGGTTCAATGCGGCCAGGCTTGTCGAGGCGGGTTGAGTCAACGCCCGTCCAGCCGGTCAGCGCCGTTTTACGCATCACGGCGGTATTGCGCACATCCTGAATATCGCTTATCGATTCGCCTGCCGCCAGGCGGTGCGCAATCTCCACCAGCGGGCGCTCGCCGTTGCCGTAGACCAGCATATCCGCCTTGGCGTCCACCAGCACCGAGCGCCGCACGGTATCCGACCAGTAATCATAGTGGGCGATGCGCCGCAGGCTGGCTTCGATACCGCCAAGGAGCACCGGGACATCGCGATAGGCTTCTTTGCAGCGCTGGCTGTACGCCAACGTTGCCCGATCCGGCCGCTTTCCCGCGAGATTACCCGGCGTATACGCATCGTCATGGCGTAATTTTCGATCCGCCGTATAACGGTTAATCATCGAATCCATATTTCCGGCGGTGACGCCAAAAAACAGATTCGGCTTGCCGAGGCGCATAAAATCGTTTTTCGACGTCCAGTCCGGCTGCGCGATAATGCCGACGCGAAAGCCCTGCGCTTCCAGCATCCGTCCGATAATCGCCATGCCAAAGCTCGGATGATCGACGTATGCATCACCGGTCACCACGATCACATCACAACTGTCCCACCCCAGTTGATCCATCTCTGCCCGCGACATCGGCAAAAACGGCGCAGTACCGTAACATTCGGCCCAGTAACGCGGGTACGAGAACAGGGTACGTTCGGGTTGGATCAGGCTGATTGGCATAGCGCTCTTCGTTGTCGGAAAATGGATTTTATACGCCCGGTTAACATATGCTCGATTATCAACCGGGATACAGGGGGCGGAAATTATACGTGGACAAATATAAAACTGCTGATAAGAGTGCTGCCGACATGCGGCGGATCAAGATTTTCGGCGCTGAGGTACGCTGAAAGATTAGAAAAGACGCCCCCAGCGCATGAGGATTATCGCCGTTTAGCTTAGCGCCGGAGTATTCCCCGCCGACACGCCGACGTTCTCTTGCACGACATTACCTTTTTTCTTTTCCACATAAGCCGGTTTTTCCTGACTCCGCGTTTGCGGATTTGACTGGCCGGTAAATATGCCGCCTTTCTCAATGGAGAGTTCATCCGAGAATATCTCTCCCACCACGCTTCCCTGCGCCAGAATGGACACCACGCCGGCGGAAACCCGCCCTTCAACCTGGCCGTTGATGATAATATGCTGCGACGTCATTTCGCCTTTCACCCTGCCGCCATGTTCTACCTTAATGGTATCGCCGCAGCGCACGTCGCCTTCGATCTCCCCTTCCACGGTAATATTGCCGTCCGTCGTCAGCCCGCCGGCCATACGCGCGCCCTGAGCAATAAACGTGTCTTTCCTGACGCGTGCAGGGCTGACTGAATTAACCAACGCCGGCGGATGGGTTACGTCACCATTCCCTGGCGATTCATCGCTTGATTTTTTCTTTTTATCAAATGAAAACATCGGCTGATTCCTTTTTATTTTGTAAAAAAACGCCATCAGCGCCGGCAGGGCGAATCCCAGAACGGCAACCAACGCCTTGCCATAAAACAACGCGGATAAATCCATGTGGATATCCACCAGCCAGACAATCACCAGCAAGGCCCATATCGCCCACAGCCCCCATAACAGATTGTAATTACGCACGGTTATTGCACCGTCTGGAACGCAGCAATGTTTATCTCAATAGGTTTAACCGTGGTGTTTATGGCGCAAGCGGCGTGCTGAATAGCGATGATGGCGTCGGATCTCATGCCGGAAGATGTGTGGCGGCTCATATGCCTTCTCCTTATTCGCCCTAGCTCCTGATAGACAAAGGATAATCCCAAATACTGCCTTTAAGGCATCGGCTAAAACGCGCTTTTATTTAGGCCGCTAGCGAATATTTGCGTAGCGCATCACATAAATGCGCTTCACTTTCCAGAGAAAAAAACCGCTATTTTGTGGCGTTCCACTAACATCTTTCGTGAATCTGTTGCGTAGCTAAACCGATTCTTCTATTTTAGCAGCCAGTTCTATTATCCCTGATAAGAGTAATTCTATGGCACATAAGATTTGGGTAATGGGTGATGCCGTCGTCGACCTCATCCCAGAAGATGCAGATCGCTATATCAAGTGTCCGGGCGGCGCGCCCGCCAATGTGGCGGTGGGCATCGCCAGACTTGGCGGGCGTAGCGCGTTTATCGGCCGGGTCGGTGACGATGTTTTTGGTCACTTTATGCAAAACGTCCTGTCCCGTGAACAGGTAGAAACAGATTGCATGACGCTTGACGGCCGCTATCGCACCTCTACCGTGGTGGTCAGTCTGGATCAGTCCGGCGAGCGTTCATTCACTTTTATGGTTCGCCCCAGTGCGGATCTGTTTTTACAACCGGGTGATTTACCGGCATTCCAGCGTGGTGAATGGCTGCATCTCTGCTCTATCGCCTTATCACAGGAACCCTCTCGCAGCACCGCGTTTGAAGCGATGCGACGCATAAAAGCCGCCCAGGGATGGGTCAGTTTCGATCCCAATATCCGTGAAGACCTCTGGTCCTGCCGGCAGGAATTACAGCACTGCATCGCACAGGCTTTGGCGCTGGCCGATGTGGTTAAACTGTCGCGGGAAGAGCTGGCGTTTCTCAGCCAAACCACCGATGTGGAACAAGGCATTCAGCGGCTTATGCAGCAATATCCCGTCAAACTGCTGCTGGTCACTCTGGGCGGCGAAGGCGTGTGGTTACACGATCGCCGGCGGCTACAGCAGTTTGCCGCGCCCTATGTTACCCCGGTTGACACCACCGGCGCCGGCGATGCCTTTGTTGCCGGGCTGCTGCAAGGTTTAGCCGAATATGACGACTTATCGCAGCCCGTTTCCTGGGACAGGGTAATCGAGCAAGCCCAGTTGTGCGGCGCGCTGGCTACGACGGCGAAAGGCGCAATGACGGCTCTGCCTTATGCGCAGCAGCTTCGCGCCACCACATTGGCCAGACATTAACGCCGCGGCGGTTCGACTTTTCCACGCCATTGATTGCAGGATTCAGACAGGCCTTTCCCTCCAGCGACGCGAGAACCAAGTAACCGAGAGGCGGCCTGTTCTCCCGCATCCGGCAAGATAAAGGGGATGTTTTGCAGCCAGGATCACAGATACAGAATCGGGTTGGTAAAATTTCTTGCCAACCCGATATCCGGCCTTTACTTTCCACTTGAAAAACCGGTTTAGCATTTTAGCAAAACGGACTCTGTCAACACAGTAAAGCTCCATCCAAAAGAGAACAAAAAAATGAAACTAAACTATCTTGCCGTAACAATAGGATTACTCCTCTCCAGCCCTTTCTACGCTTCTGCCGCCAGTACCGACAGTATTGAAGCCCGTCTGAACGCTCTCGAACAAAGACTGCAAGCAGCCGAACATCGTGCGCAAACCGCTGAAGCCAGAGCAGAAGCGGCGGAAAAACAAACCCGGCAACTGGAAGCGCGTACCGCGCAAACTGAACAGAAAACCCAGCAGGTTGAGCAGCGCACCACCGCGCTGGCCAGCCAGAAGTCATTCGCCGATGGTTTCGAGTTCCATGGCTATGCCCGCTCCGGTTTACTGGCAAATGACTCTTCTGTCAGTTCAAACGCCGATTTTGGGCCTGGCATGTCTCCCGCAGGCGGAACCGGTGGACATATTGGCCGCTTGGGCAATGAAGATGACACCTATGTCGAGTTGAAACTGGAGCACAAACAAAAGCTGGACAACGGCGCGACCACCCGATTCAAAGTCATGATGGCTGACGGCCAACGCAGCTATAACGACTGGACGGGTGATGACAGCAAGCTTAACGTTCGGGAAGCCTTTGTTGAATTAGGTTCTCTGCCAACCTTTACCGGCGCGTTGAAAGACACCACGCTGTGGGCGGGTAAACGTTTTGACCGCGACAATTTCGATATTCACTGGCTGGACACCGATGTGATCTTCCTGGCCGGCACCGGCGGCGGCATCTACGACGTAAAATGGGCGGATAACTTCAAAAGCAACTTTTCCGTCTATGGGCGCAATCTGGGCGCAATTACCTCGCTGGATAATGACATCAAAAACTATATTTTCACTGCCAACAACTATGTCGGCCCGTTCCAGTTTATGCTGAGCGGATTAACGGCGAACAATAACGACGTACGTGAAAACACCGGAAATAATAGTGCGAATACCGTCACCAATACTAACGCTGGCGATAAAGGTTTCCACGCGATGGCGGCCTGGCATGGCGATAGCTTCTACGGGCTGCGTGAAGGTAGCGCGAAAGTAGCCGTCCTCTATGGTCATGGTTTAGGCGGCGAAGTTAAAGGCATCGGTTCGGATGGCAACCTGACCAATGATGCCGACACCTGGCGTCTGGCGACCTACGGCACGACGCCATTAAGCAAAAACTGGAGCTTCGCGCCGTCTATTTTGGCGCAATCCAGCAAGGATCGTTACGTCAGCGGCGACAACTATGAATGGATAACGTTTAACGCCCGTCTGATTCAGGAAATCACCGAAAACTTTGCGCTGGCTTATGAAGGCAGTTATCAATATATGGATCTCGATCCACGAGGCTACAGCGATCTCAATAAGGTCAGCGGCGGATTCTATAAGCTGACCTTTGCTCCTACGTTTAAAACAGGCGATATCGCCAACTTCTTCAGTCGTCCTGAGCTGCGTCTGTTCGCCAGCTACATGAACTGGGACAAACGACTGGATAACTACTCAAGTACAGACACTTTCGGCTCTACCGGCTTCACTGCTGGCGGCGAATGGAATTTCGGCGTCCAGATGGAAACCTGGTTCTGATAATCGGATAGCACGATCGCCGGTTATCACCACTGATGACCGGCGCAGGGGATACCAAGTATCCCGATAATAAAAAAGAGGAATAAAATGGACATTAACGCCACAGCGACAGCGCTTATCCCCTTATTGGGCGGAAAAGAAAACATCGCCAGCGCCGCCCACTGCGCCACCCGTCTGCGTCTGGTACTGAACGATGACAGCCTGGCGAACAAGAAAGCCATTGAAAATGTCGAAGGGGTCAAAGGCTGCTTCCACAACGCGGGGCAGATTCAGATCATTTTCGGAACCGGCCTGGTCAATAAAGTCTATGCCGAATTCATTAAGGTCGCCGGTATCAGTGAATCCAGCAAATCCGAGGCCGCAACGCTGGCCGCCCGGAAACTGAACCCGCTGCAACGGCTGGCGCGCCTGCTGTCGAACATCTTTGTTCCCATCATTCCGGCCATTGTGGCATCCGGTCTGCTGATGGGCGTGCTCGGCCTGATCAAAACCTACGGCTGGGTCGACGCCGGCAGCGCGATTTTCATTATGCTGGATATGTTCAGCTCCGCCGCCTTCATCATCCTGCCTATTCTTATCGGCTTTACCGCCGCGCGGGAATTCGGCGGCAACCCTTATCTGGGCGCCACGCTGGGGGGGATCCTCACCCATCCGGCGCTGACCAATGCCTGGGGCGTGGCCGGCGGCTTCGAAACCATGAACCTGTTCGGTCTGGATATTGCCATGGTGGGTTATCAGGGCACGGTATTCCCGGTTCTGCTGGCCGTCTGGTTCATGAGTATGGTGGAAAAACGCCTGCGCAAAGTCGTGCCGGATGCGTTGGATATCATTGTTACGCCGTTCCTGACCGTGGTTATTTCCGGCTTTATTGCCTTGCTGATCATCGGCCCGGCAGGCCGTATGCTGGGCGACGCCATCTCTTTCGTACTGAGTACGCTGATTGCCCACGCTGGCTGGCTGGCCGGATTGCTGTTCGGCGGTCTCTATTCCGCGATTGTTATCACCGGCGTTCACCACAGTTTTCATGCCATTGAAGCCGGCCTGTTGGGGAATCCCAATATCGGGGTCAACTTCCTGTTGCCTATCTGGGCCATGGCTAACGTTGCGCAAGGCGGGGCTTGTCTGGCGGTGTATTTCAAAACTCGCGACGCTAAAATCAAAGCCATCGCCGTCCCTGCCGGCCTTTCCTGCCTGTTGGGGATTACCGAAGCAGCGATATTTGGTATTAATCTGCGCTTTATCAAACCATTCCTGGCAGCCCTTGCGGGCGGTGCGCTCGGCGGCGCGTGGGTCGTATTCAATCATGTCAGCATGACGGCGGTAGGATTGACCGGCTTCCCCGGGCTCGCAATCGTACAGGCAGGCTCTATGCTTAGCTACCTGATTGGTATGCTGATCGCCTTTAGTACAGCGTTTATCATTTCATCCCTGCTGAAATATAAAACGGATAGCGAATAATGAAAGAAGTCCACTTATTAAAGCGCATGGCGCACGCCCTGATGTCAGGTCAAAATCAGACTCATGATGATCCATACCGTCCGGCCTGGCATTTGTCGCCTAACGTTGGGCTACTCAACGATCCGAACGGGTTCATTCATCATAACGGGCGTTACCATCTGTTTTATCAGTGGAATCCTTTAGCCTGTGCCCACGGAGCAAAATTCTGGGGGCACTGGAGCTCAGCCGATTTGGTGCACTGGAGACACGAGCCTGTGGCGCTGGTTCCCAGTGAAAGCTATGAGACCCACGGCTGCTATTCAGGTTCCGCCGTGGCGGATAACGGTGCGATTACGCTGATTTACACCGGCAACGTCAAGTACGACGACGGCTCGCGTACGGCCTTCCAATGTCTCGCCCGCGAGAATAACAATGGTGAATACGACAAACTGGGGCCGGTACTGACGCTGCCCGAAGGCTATACCGGCCATGTCCGCGACCCGAAAGTCTGGAAGCATGATGGCCGTTGGTACATGGTGTTGGGCGCGCAGGATAAAGCGCTACAGGGAAAAGTGCTGCTGTATCGCTCCAACGATCTGCTCGGTTGGGAACACGTGGCCGAAATCGCCGGTTCCCGGCTTGGCGGACTGGGTGATTTTGGCTACATGTGGGAATGCCCGGACTTATTCAGTCTGGGCGGTCAGGAGGTGTTGATCTGCTGCCCGCAAGGGCTGGCTGCGGAAGAAGAACGCTATCTCAATACTTTTCAGTCCGGCTACTTTATCGGCAAGCTGGATTATCAGAACGGCCATTATTCGCATCAGGATTTTAACGAACTGGATCTCGGTTTCGAATTTTATGCGCCGCAAACCACAGCAAGCGCCGACGGTCGTCGTTTGCTGTTTGGCTGGATGGGTATCCCTGACGAAAACGAGTTTTTCGCCCCGACCATTAAACAAGGGTGGATGCACACCATGACCTGCCCTCGGGAACTTACGCTACGTGAAGGCCGGATTTATCAACAGCCTGCCCGCGAGTTGCAACAGTTGCGCAGCGAGCCTTATGTTTGGCAGGGCACCGCCGACTATGCCCCGTCTCTTGCCGTCGAGAGCGCGGAAGTGCAATTGTCGATCCACGGGGAGTTCCAGCTCACGATCGCCTCGTTGTTGGTGCTGTGCTGGGACGGTGAACGTCTGACCCTGAGTCGGCGTAATCTGCGCACCGGCGAGTCCGAACACCGCTACTGGCGTGGAGATCTTTATCATTTACAGATCTTGTGCGATCGCTCCAGTATCGAAATTTTTATCAATGAGGGAGCCGCGGTGATGTCTACCCGCTATTTCCCGGAAGGCGACGCGACCCTTTCTTTCAGCGGATCCGGACGACTAACGCTACAGCACTGGCTGTTAGCGCCATGCGTGATAGAATAACATCCCCTTTTTTCTAACAGCAGACTCAGCGGTGAAACAGACTAAACGCGTAACAATCAGTGATATCGCCGCGCTGGCCGGTGTATCAAAATCCACCGCCAGTCTGGTACTGAATGGCCGTAGTAAAGAGTTCCGCGTTTCTGATGCCACCCGCGATCGCATTCTGCTGATTGCCCACGAGCAACGCTATCAGCCCAGTATCCATGCGCGTTCGTTGCGTTCCTCCCGCAGTAACACGCTGGGGCTGGTGGTGCCGGAAATGACCAACTACGGCTTCGCCGTTATCTCACGCGAGCTGGAAATGCTGTGTCGCGAAGCGGGATTACAGTTGCTGATCGCCTGTACGGATGAAAACGCCAGTCAGGAAATGATGGCGGTCAACAGCCTGGTGCAGCGTCAGGTTGATGGACTGATTGTCGCATCCAGCATGCTCAGCGATAGCGAATATCAGAAAATCAATCAACAGTTGCCGGTGGTGCAGTTTGACCGGGTGATTGGCGACTCCACCTTGCCGCTGGTGGTCTCCGAGGCCGTGGAGTCAACGGCGGAGATGGTGGAACGTATCGCTCGTCAGCACCGCGAGGAATTCTATTTTATTGGCGGCCAATCCCGCATCTCCCCTACCCGCGATCGTTTGGCGGGGTTCCAGTTGGGATTACAGCGTGCGGGTCTGGAATGTCGTCCTGAGTGGATTATTCATGGCAGCTACCATCCCAGTTCCGGCTATGAGATGTTCGCTCAGCTTTGCGCGACGCTGGGTCGCCCGCCCAAAGCGCTGTTCGTCGCCGCCTGCGGTTTGCAGGAAGGGGTTTTACGTTACCTGAATCAGCACAACCTGATGGAAAGCGATATCCGTCTGTGCAGCTTTGACGATCACTATCTGTTTGACTGTTTACCGTTGAAGATTGATACCGTCGCGCAGGATTGCGAAACGCTGGCAAGAAGCAGTTTTGAAATGATTACGCGCTTAATCGACCAGCAGCCGCTGGACGAGGACAAATGCTATATACCGACCCGGATACACTGGCGGCATCCTGATTCACGTCAGTAAATCAGGCGCCGCCGTGAACGTCGACCGCTATTCGGCGGCAGACTATTTGGCCGCGGATTCCGCGCCGACCAACCCGACCTTGAGATAGCCGGCTTTGCGCAGCGCATCCATAACGCGCATCATGGTTTCATAATCGACGCTTTTATCCGCCTGAAAGAAGATGGTGGTTTCTTTATTGGCGTTGGTTTTGGCATCCAGAGCCTGAGCCAGTGACGGTTCGTTAACCGCATCGTCTCCCACGTAGAGCTGCTTGTCCGCTTTCACCGTCAGGTAAACCGGTTTTTCCGGGCGCGGTTGAGGCGCGGCGGAAGAGGCGGGCAGGTCTACGCGAATGTCCACCGTTGCCAGCGGAGCCGCCACCATAAAAATGATCAGCAGAACCAACATGACATCAATAAACGGCGTCACGTTGATGTCATGCATCTCGCCATTGTCGCTCACATCATCGTTCAAGTGCATGGCCATGGCTTATCCCACCCGCAGTTTATGCGTCGATGACGCCACCCGGTTGTCATTGCTGGCCGCCACATCCAGATCGCGGCTCAGCAGCAGCAGCACCTGTGCGGCAACATCCCCCACCAGCGCCTTATAGCCGGCGATCCAGCGGGCGAAGACGTTATAAATCACCACGGCGGGGATGGCGGCAACCAGACCAATCGCCGTCGCCAACAAAGCCTCGGCGATACCCGGCGCGACGACGGCGAGATTCGTGGTCTGGGTTTGGGCAATACCGATAAAGCTATTCATGATGCCCCATACCGTACCAAACAGCCCGATAAACGGCGCCACCGCGCCGACCGTCGCCAGATAGCCGTTTCCACGTCCCATATCACGCCCGGTCGCCGCGACGCGACGTTCCAGACGAAAAGCGGTACGTTCTTTAATGCCGTTGTTGTCGTCAGAACGGGCCGACAACTCTATTTCATTCTGCGCATCCGCCAGCAGTCGCTGCGCCACGCTGCCCGCTTTGAAGGCTTCTACGGTTGTTGCCGCATCATCCAGCGTTCTAGCCTGTTCCAAAGCCTGATATTCACGGCGCAGGCGACGCTTGGCGCCCATCAACTCCACGCTTTTACTGAAGAAAATCGCCCAGGTGATGACGGACGCCAGCAAAAGACCAATCATGACCGTCTTCACCACCCAATCGGCATGTTGATACATACCCCAGACAGAGAGATCGGTTTGCATCAGGTTATTCGTACCCGGCGACGCGCTGGTGGGCAGTGAAAGCGGTGAAGGGATCAGTGTTTCCGGTGTTGTTGCCGTAGCGGGAGAATCAGGGGCGGCGGAAAGATCAGGAATAACCGATGTCGCAGTATCGCCGGTGCTGTTCTCACCGGACAGCGGCGTTGCCGCAGGCGCTGCAAACGCATTTCCACTGAGTCCGGCAGTCAAAAGCAGAATAACCAGCACGCTACCGGAAAATACGCTGAACGCGCTACGTTTTTTTTGCCAGGCTGATGACACCTGTTGATTAATGTTACTGACAGCCGTATTCACGCTGTGCCTCCACCGTTAATCCATCACTAATGACACAAGAAATCAGCCTGAAATAATATCAAACCCTGAGCGAATTGATAGTTATTCTCATTATTATTTATAGTTGTTGAAGTATTTTTTTTCGTACTTACGCACGATCTGCTACCTCGTTTGCATCAGAAATAAGGGCATACATAAAGGAGAGAACAAGCTTGTCGGCAGCACAGAAAATGCCCTGAGGCATCAAATCCGCCGGCATAGGAGGTGGTATTTATATGCGGATAAAAAACGCCCGATGCAATGCATCGGGCGTTTTATCTGACCAGGACGATAAGAAAATCATCAATCCAGATAAGGAATTACAGCGCCGCGATCGTCGCCTGCTGTTCCAGCAATTTCGCTTTGGCAACGAAATAGCCATCCAGTTTTTCACGCTCTTTGGCAACCACGGCTTCCGGAGCGCGTCCCACAAAACCTTCGTTGGACAGTTTGCTTTCGATGCGGCCGATTTCAGCTTCGATTCTAGCCACTTCCTTCGCCAGACGATCCAGCTCCGCGGCCTTATCGACCAGACCGGCCATTGGGATCAACAGCTCAGCCCCTTCGACCAGTTTGGTCACGGAAACCGGGCCTTTATCACCCGCCGGCAGCAGCGTAATGCTTTCCAGACGCGCCAGCGTCTGGATAAAGCTGCGGTTCTCTTCTACCCGACGCCGGGCTTCAGCGCTGGCATCGCGCAGCAACACTGCCAGCGGTTTACCCGGGGCAATGTTCATTTCCGCACGGATGTTACGCACGGCAATAATCGTCTGCTTGATCCATTCGAGATCGTTCAGCGCCTGCGTATCTTCCTGTGCCGCATCGTACTCAGGGAAAGGCTGCAACATTATCGTATCGGCGGTAATGCCTTTCAGCACTTTCACCCGTTGCCAGATGGTTTCCGTGATAAACGGAATGATCGGGTGCGCAAGACGCAGCAGCGCTTCCAGCACGTTCACCAGCGTATGGCGCGTGCCGCGCAGTTCCGCTTCCGTTCCGCCATTCATCACCGGCTTCGCCAGCTCCAGATACCAGTCACAGAACTGGTTCCAGGTGAATTCGTACAGAATGTTGGCGGCGATATCGAAACGATAGCTGTCCAGCGCTTCGCGATAGGCTTTCACCGTGCGGTTGAATTCAGCCAGGATCCAGCGATCGGCCAGCGACAGTACTTTTTCCCCGTCGTTGAAACCACAATCCTGATCTTCGGTATTCATCAGCACGAAACGGCTGGCGTTCCACAGCTTGTTACAGAAGTTGCGATAGCCTTCCAGGCGCTTCATGTCCCAGTTGATATCGCGACCGGTGGATGCCAGCGCCGCCAGCGTAAAACGCAGCGCGTCCGTACCGTGCGGCTCAATGCCGTTCGGGAACTGCTTCTCGGTGCGCTTACGGATTTTCTCCGCCAGTTGAGGCTGCATCATATTGCCGGTACGTTTTTCCAGCAGCGCGTCTAAAGAAATGCCGTCCACCATATCCAGCGGGTCAATCACGTTCCCTTTGGATTTCGACATTTTCTGGCCTTCCTCGTCACGGATCAGACCTGTCATATATACGGTGTGGAACGGAACCTGCGGCTTGCCGTTTTCATCTTTGATAAAGTGCATGGTCAGCATGATCATGCGGGCAATCCAGAAGAAGATGATGTCGAAACCGCTGACCATCACGCTGCTGGGATGGAACGCTTTCAACTCCGGCGTCTGTTCCGGCCAACCCAGCGTGGAGAACGTCCACAGACCGGACGAGAACCAGGTATCCAGTACATCTTCGTCCTGATTCAGCGCGACATCGTCAGACAGATTATTTTCACGACGAACTTCCGCCTCATCACGGCCGACATAGACGTTGCCGTCGGCGTCATACCAGGCCGGGATACGGTGGCCCCACCATAGCTGACGGGAGATACACCAGTCCTGAATGTCGCGCATCCAGCTGAAGTACATATTTTCGTACTGCTTGGGCACGAACTGGATTTCACCCTGTTCGACGGCCTCGATCGCTACTTTTGCCAGCGGCGCCGTGCGCACATACCACTGGTCAGTAAGCATCGGTTCAATCACCACGCCGCCGCGATCGCCGTAGGGAACGGTCAAATCGTGGGCCTTGATTTCTTCCAGCAGGCCAAGCTCATCGAATGCCGCCACCACGGCTTTACGCGCGGCAAAACGCTCCAGACCACGGAAGGATTCCGGGATATCGCGGCCGTAAGCGGTGCTGGCTTCGCCGTTGGTATCAAATACTTCAGTTTCCTGACGAATATCGCCGTCAAACGTCAGAATATTGATCATCGGAAGCTGATGGCGTTTGCCCACTTCGTAGTCGTTGAAATCGTGCGCCGGCGTAATTTTCACGCAGCCGGTGCCTTTTTCCATATCGGCGTGTTCGTCACCGACGATTTTGATACGGCGGTTAACCAACGGCAGGATCACGTCTTTGCCAATCAGGTCTTTATAACGCGGATCTTCCGGGTTTACCGCCACGCCGGTATCGCCCAGCATGGTTTCAGGACGGGTGGTGGCGACCACCAGATAATCTTTGCCTTCGGCGGTTTTAACGCCGTCGGCCAGCGGATAGCGCAGGTGCCACATGGAACCTTTTACATCACGGTTTTCAACCTCCAGATCGGAAATCGCGGTGCGCAGTTTCGGGTCCCAGTTCACCAGACGTTTGCCGCGATAAATCAGATCCTCTTTATAAAGGCGCACAAACACTTCTTTCACCGCGTTGGACAACCCTTCGTCCATGGTGAAACGCTCACGCTCCCAGTCGACGGAGTTACCCAGACGACGCATCTGACGGGTAATGGTGCCGCCAGACTCGGCTTTCCACTGCCAGATTTTATCGATAAACGCGTCCCGGCCGTAATCATGGCGGGTTTTGCCCTCTTCCGCCGCGATCTTGCGCTCAACCACCATCTGGGTGGCGATGCCGGCGTGATCGGTACCCGCCTGCCACAGCGTATTTTTCCCCTGCATACGCTGATAGCGGATCAGCGTATCCATAATGGTTTGCTGAAAAGCATGACCCATATGCAAACTGCCGGTGACGTTGGGCGGCGGGATCATGATACTGAAGCTTCCCTGGCTCGCGTCGCCGTTCGGCTTGAAATAGCCTTGTTCTTCCCAGCGCTCGTAAAGCGGCTGCTCGATATCTTGCGGGTTATATTTCGTTTCCATTATGCTCAAAATTCAGTGAGTTGGCGGCTTGGCCGTAGTCAATTGAAAGCCGACGCTGCGATAGGCCTTATAGCGGTCGCGCGCCAACTGTTTCAGGGATTCTTCGTAAGGGACAAAGTCTATCACTTCATGGAAAGCGGTGGCAAAATCCGCGAAATGCGGCAACAGGCTGATCAGCAGATCCCGCGGGGCATTTCCCCGCCGCTCGGGCCAGGCCAGTTCGACCGGCGCCCCCTGGCGCGGCCCCTCGCCCGCCAGATTATGCGGAACGAACGAATGGGGATCGCGTTGCCACAGCGCTTCATCCAGCCGGACAGCCTGCTGCTCATTCTCACAGGCAATCAACACGCGCTTTCCCGCGCGCCAACGTTCTGCCGCCAGCGAGCAGGCCAGCGCCTCAAAGGCGCTAAGCTCACCGCTTCTGCTATCGTGTTCAAGAAGATAGAACGTTGCGTTTTTCATTATCTACACTATTGATAAAGGCCGGAAAACCCGGCCCGTTATTGCAGGTTTATTCAGACGCCGCTTACCGCGCCTGACAGATTGCCATCATTCTACGTCGTTCAGACCGGCACGATTAAGCAGGAACTGCGACAACAGCGCCACCGGGCGACCGGTAGCGCCCTTGGCTTTGCCTGAACGCCAGGCCGTACCGGCGATATCCAGATGCGCCCAGCTATACTTACGCGTAAAGCGCGACAGGAAGCAGCCGGCGGTAATGGCGCCGCCGGGACGGCCGCCAATGTTTGCCATATCGGCGAAATTAGATTCCAGCTGTTCCTGGAACTCATCGGTCAGCGGTAAACGCCAGGCGCGGTCGCCAGATTGTTCGGAAGCGCTCAGCAGCTCATGCGCCAGCGGATTATGGTTCGCCATCAATCCGGTGATGTGATGGCCGAGCGCAATCACGCAGGCGCCGGTCAGCGTCGCAATGTCGATGACCACATCCGGCTCATAACGCTCAACGTAGGTCAAGGTATCACACAGCACCAGACGGCCTTCCGCATCGGTATTCAGCACTTCCACCGTCTGCCCCGACATGGTGGTCAGCACATCGCCCGGACGGTAAGATCGCCCGTCGACCATATTTTCACAGCCCGCCAACACGCCGATAATATTCAGCGGCAGCGCCAGTTCCGCGGCCATGCGCATAACGCCGTAAACCGTGGCGGCGCCGCACATGTCGTATTTCATTTCATCCATACTGTCGGCAGGCTTGATGGACACGCCGCCGGAGTCAAACGTCAGACCTTTACCGACCAGCACAATCGGCCGGGCATCCGCCGACGGATCGCCTTTATATTCGATGACGGACATCAGCGATTCATTCTGAGACCCCTGACCGACCGCCAGATACGCATTCATGCCCAGCTCTTTCATCTGCTGTTCGCCAATCACGCGGGTGATAATATTCTGGCTGTAGGTATCGGCCAGTTGGCGCGCCTGCGACGCCAGATAGGCGGCGTTACAGATATTGGGCGGCATATTGCCAAGATCTTTCGCCGCCTTGATACCGGCGGCAATCGCCAGACCGTGCTGAATAGCGCGCTCGCCGCTGGTCAGTTCGCGACGCGTCGGCACGTTGAACACCATTTTACGCAGCGGACGGCGCAGTTCGACTTTGTTGCTCTTGAGCTGATCAAAGGTATAGAGCGATTCTTTCGCGGTTTCGACGGCCTGGCGCACTTTCCAATAGGTATTTCGCCCTTTGACGTGCAGTTCGGTCAGAAAACAGACCGCTTCCATTGAACCGGTTTCATTCAGCGCGTTGATGGTTTTCTGAATAACCTGTTTGTATTGACGCTCATCAAGCTCGCGCTCTTTGCCGCAGCCAATCAGCAAAATACGTTCTGAAAGAATGTTGGGTACATGGTGCAATAACAATGATTGCCCCACTTTGCCTTCTAATTCACCGCGGCGCAGCAACGCGCTGATATAGCCGTCGCTGATTTTATCGAGCTGCTCGGCAATTGGGGACAGGCGACGCGGTTCAAACACGCCGACGACAATGCATGCACTGCGTTGTTTTTCCGGGCTACCGCTTTTTACGCTGAACTCCATGTACTCTCCTGAATCTTAAAGACAAAGGCGGGATCAACGGCTAGAATGTTCCACTCCGTAATACTTTCCCGCCGTTGCGTTAACATACCTGTGTTAATCTTGACGACGTAACGAATCTGTTTTGGTGACTATAAGCAGGTTCTGATACAACAGCCTAAACACAGTATGTTGTAATACAGTTTTAGCTACGAGGTTGCCACAAATGAGTATAAATGGCGAGTTAGCGAAGAAACTATCTATTTTCCTGCAAAAAGACAAGTTTTCACAGGCGTAATTAAGCGTGATCATCATTCGATATCTGGTACGGGAAACATTTAAAAGCCAATTGGCCATCCTTTTCATTCTGTTGCTGATTTTCTTTTGCCAGAAATTAGTGCGGATACTGGGTGCCGCCGTTGACGGCGAGATCCCGACAAATTTGGTTATCTCCCTGCTGGGATTAGGCGTGCCGGAGATGATCCAGCTCATTTTGCCGTTAAGCCTGTTTCTTGGGTTATTGATGACATTTGGCCGTCTGTATGCAGAAAGCGAGATCACGGTGATGCATGCCTGCGGGCTGGGAAAACGCGTGCTGCTAAAAGCCGCGCTGGCGCTGGCGCTGCTGACGGCCGCAATAGCGACCATCAACGTGCTGTGGGTCAGCCCCTGGTCTTCTCGGCATCAGGAAGTGGTGCTGGCGGAAGCAAAAGCCAACCCCGGCATGGCAACATTGGTCGAAGGACAGTTTCAGTCGGCTCAGGGCGGCAACGCGGTGCTGTTTGTCGGCAACGTCAGCGGTCAGGAGTTTGAACACGTGTTTCTGGCGCAGTTGCGGCCCAGCGGAAACGCTCGGCCTTCCGTGGTGGTGGCCGATCGCGGACACGTCACGCAGAATAGCGAAGGCTCCCAGGTGGTGACGCTGGATAACGGTTCCCGCTATGAAGGAACCGCACTGTTACGCGATTTCCGTATCACGGACTTCACCAACTATCAGGCGGTGATTGGTCACCAAACGGTGACGCTTGATAGCAGCGATGTTGAACAGATGAGTATTCGGGCGCTGTGGCATTCGAACGAGCATGACGCGCGGGCCGAGTTTCACTGGCGTTTAACGCTGATTATATCGGTATTCATCATGGCGCTGATGGTGGTTCCGCTGAGCGCGGTCAACCCGCGGCAAGGGCGTGTGTTAAGCATGCTGCCGGCGATGCTGCTATATCTGATTTTCTTCCTGCTGCAAAGCTCGCTGCGCTCCAACGCCAGCAAAGGAAAAATAGATCCCATGCTTTGGATCTGGCTGACGAACCTGGTGTATTTCGGCATTGCGGTGGCGCTCAACCTATGGGACAGCGTTCCGCTGCGCAGAGTGCGCGCCCGTCTTAAATTACAAGGAGCGGCCTGATGTTTGGCGTACTGGACCGCTATATCGGTAAAACCATTTTCAATACCATCATGATGACCCTCTTCATGCTGGTATCCCTGTCCGGCATCATCAAGTTTGTCGATCAGTTACGTAAGGTCGGACAAGGCGGCTATTCGGCATTCGGCGCCGGGCTTTATACGCTGCTCAGCGTACCCAAAGACATTGAAATCTTCTTCCCAATGGCCGCGCTGCTCGGAGCTTTGCTGGGTCTCGGAACGCTGGCCACCCGCAGTGAGCTGGTGGTGATGCAGGCCGCGGGATTTACCCGTCTGCAAATCGCCTCCGCCGTCATGAAAACCGCCATTCCGCTGGTATTACTTACCATGGCGATAGGCGAATGGGTATCGCCGCAGGGTGAGCAGATGGCGCGCAACTACCGCTCGCAGATGATGTACGGCGGTTCGATGCTCTCTACGCAAAATGGCCTGTGGGCAAAAGACGGCAATGACTTCATTTATATTGAACGCGTTGTGGGCGACAGCGAGCTTGCCGGCGTCAATATTTACCATTTCGACCAACAAAACAAACTGCTGTCCGTTCGCTATGCGGCGTCCGCCTCTTTCGATAATGGCGTATGGAAACTCACTCAGGTTGACGAGTCCGACCTGAGCGATGGAAAACAGATTGGCGGCAGCCAGACGCTGAGCGGTGAATGGAGAACCAACCTGACGCCCGATAAACTGGGCGTGGTGGCGCTGGAACCTGACTCGCTTTCTATTCGCGGGCTGCGCGATTACGCCGCCTACCTGAAGCAAAGCGGACAGGAATCGAGCCGTTACCAGCTCAATATGTGGAGCAAGATATTTGCGCCGCTATCCGTCGCCGTAATGATGCTAATGGCGCTGTCGTTCATCTTTGGCCCGCTACGCAGCGTGCCGGCCGGCGCCCGTATCGTCATCGGCATCAGTTTCGGTTTCCTGTTCTACCTGCTGAATGAAATCTTTCGACCGCTCAGTCTGGTGTACGGCATTCCTCCGATACTGGGCGCCGTATTACCGAGCGCCGTGTTCCTGGTCATCAGCGTGGCGCTGCTGCTCAAACGTCGTTAAGGTAAACTGAACAGATAAAAGGCGCTGGCCGGGCAACCGCTCAGCGCTTTTTTGTCGGCGGCGACATCCAGGTACAACGTAAAAGTGCCCTTCCCTGCCCCCGAAAGCGCGATAACACCTTGCCAAAGATGATTTTTTCAGCACTTAACCCGGCACCGGACGGATTAGAGTTGCGCCCGAGTCGGCAAAAGGTATAATGCACCCGTTTTCCGCATACTACTTCAGTGCCGAAGTGGCGAAATCGGTAGACGCAGTTGATTCAAAATCAACCGTAGAAATACGTGCCGGTTCGAGTCCGGCCTTCGGCACCATCGTATGAAAATCAAGTCACCTCAGGGTGGCTTTTTTTATGTCCATAATCGTCCACTTAAGTTCATATCCATCTGTAAAATAACAATTTTAATTTCATTCCTCTCTCTGCGTTTTTGTCTGTTTTATCCACGCTGGTCTTTTTTCGTCCATTGACATCCAGATAATTTTGGGGTCAAGATGAGGGTCAATTCACTTCGATTATGAGTTGACCCCCAATTATGGCGCTGACCGACGTTGTTGCCCGTACCGCCAAGCCTCGTGAGAAAGCTTACAAGCTCTCGGATGCGCATGGTCTGTATCTTTTGGTGAGTCCTAACGGCTCTAAGCGCTGGTATCTCAAATACCGCTTTGAAGGAAAGGAGAGCCGGATTGCTTTCGGTGCCTATCCGCTGATCTCGCTGGCGAAGGCCAGAGAGAAGCGTGATGAGATACGATTGCTGCTGTTGGAGGGTATCCACCCAACGGAAAAGCGCGAAGAAGAAAGAGAGCAGGCACAAGAGGCGTTGAATACTTTTGCGAAGGTCGCGCAAGATTGGCACAGAAACATTAGCCAAAACCGCTGGTCGGAAACGCACGCCGGACGGGTATGGCGCGATATGGAACGTAATATTCTACCTGCTATCGGGCATCGCCATATTGCCGATCTGAAAACTAAAGACCTGCTGGAGCCGCTTAAAGTCGTGGAACAGAACGGCCATCTTGATTTAGCATCGCGGCTGCGCCAGCGCGTCACCGATATCATGCGTTACGCGGTGCAGAACGATCTGATAGAGCGCAACCCTGCGCAAGACCTCTCCGGGGCGATAGCCGCGCCAAAAGCCACCCACCGGCCTGCGTTGAAGCTGAACAAACTGCCGGACTTTCTGGCAAGGATTGAACGCCACAAAGGGCGGGCATTAACCAAGCTGGCGTTAAAACTTACTCTGTACGTTTTCATCCGATCCAGTGAGCTACGTTTTGCCCGTTGGCCGGAAATCGATTTCAAATGCGCCATGTGGACGATACCGGCTGAACGTGAAGCCATCCCCGGCGTGAAGCACTCACAGCGTGGCGCAAAGATGCGGTCTGAACATCTGGTGCCGTTATCCCGACAGGCTTTAGCGCTGCTGGAAGAGATCAAGGCCATCAGTGGCGGACACGAACTGATTTTCCCCGGCGATCACCGGCCAACCAAACCGATGAGTGAAAACACCGTCAACAATGCATTGCGGGTAATGGGCTACGACACCACCACCGAAGTATGTGGACACGGTTTCCGCACGATGGCCTGTAGCGCACTAGTTGAGTCCGGCCAGTGGTCACGGGATGCGGTAGAGCGGCAAATGAGCCATCAGGAACGTAATGGCGTTCGTGCTGCTTACATCCACAAGGCGGAACATCTGGATGAGCGCAGGCTGATGCTGCAATGGTGGGCGGATTATCTGGATGCGAACCGGGATGAGTATGTGGTGCCGTATGAGTTTAAGAGAGCTTACTAAATTATATAAATTTACTTTGCATTAAAATAACGTCATGGAGAGATAATAAGATGAGTGTCGAGGTAGCAACAGCGGTCGGATTGCTTGCAATACCATTGTCAGCGGCATTAGGGTTTGTAGCAATTATAATTGGACATGCTGGATTTAATTCTGATAAGAAGAAAAAAATATCTAAATCAATAAGTAATATTAATCTGGGCTCGGAAGCAATAAATGGATTTTCTGATTATTGGTCTGGTTATTATTTTAAATTGTTTGGTGATGGATTTTTCTCAAAAAGACAGCTAATAACCATTCCACTATTTACTATATTATATTCGTTTATATTGTTTTTTGCTTGGTTTATGTATGTTCTAATTTTTCTTAATCCTAACAAGATAATTCCAGAGCAAATTCCAATGCCAATTAAATTAGCTATTCATGATTTTTATTTATATGGCATATGGTATTCTATTTTACTGGATTTCATATCTATTCAATTGACTAAAATGTATATAAAATCAAAAGGTACATCTAACTTTTCGTTCATGAAGTCTGTTTTTTATTTTTTATTATCTATTTTTATTGTTTACTTTATTTTTACAATAATTATTTACCAACTTAAATTAGATGCAACTGATGATTTGTATAATAAATTTGGCTTATATCTTGAGTTAAGGCCTGCGTTGATCTATGAACCATTTGAGTCAATATATGAATCTTTAAGTTTGATTGAGAGTAGTACATTCATGGTCGTGACATCAAAAGGAATCTTGTCGAATTACTTTGTCCCTCAGGCAGTCATGTTTTACAGTTCTTTTATTTCTCAGATATCTTTACTTTTGATATTTCTTTCTTATTTACTTTCAAGAATTCTTATTAAATTTAAAATATTATCTATAGATTTTGTGAAGGGGGTTGGAACTGCAAAGTATACGGCCTATGGATTTCTTGGTTTAACGATAATTTCTTTTTTATTTGTTTTAATGCTTGTGGTAATTATATACTTGATAGTTTCATCATAAAGATTAACCAATAATTTAGATTGTGCATTTATTTTTGAAAAATATTCTCATTATCTACCGCGCCAGCCCCTTTTTTGGGAGGGGCTGGCGCTCATCTTTCTTATGTGGATGATTTTCCAGCTACTCATCATATCCAAGTATCATGTTGCCAGATCGTCTTCCACCATATAGAAGTAGCAAGCCGGAATGTGTAGCACCGACGCTAGCCGACAAGCCAGTGCAAAATCCGGCTTATAAATACAGCGCTAATCTTAACCCAGTGACAGCTTAAGCTGCATCCCGCAAGCAGCGGCATACCGTTGTAAGGTTGAGATACTCGCACTGGAAACATTTCTCTCAAGGCGGCTCACCGCAGGTTGGCTTACACCCATGCGAGCAGCGATCTCTGTACTTGTCAGACCTGACTTGGACTTCATTTCGATCAGAACAGCGCGAAGCGCTTCTTCTTGAGTTTCGTCCTCATACGCTTTTTTAACTTCAGGATTAGAAAGCGCTTTCGCTTTAACTTCAGAGAAGCTGATACCTTTAACTGCCATCTTTCAATTCCTCCCATCTTGACTTTGCTAGCGCTATTTCAGCTTTCGGGGTCTTAGGGGTTTTCTTTACGAACGTCCTTAAAATATAGATCTTACGTCCTTTTGCGTAAGCAAAAAACGTTCTGCTTATGTCCTTTCTACCAACCCGTAGCTCAAACAACCCACCTTCGATGATGTCTGTGTCTGGATATCTTAGCTCTGGCCCTTTAGCTTCAAGCTTTTCAAGCCCTTTAAGCGCTTTTGCTTGCATGACCGGTTCGAGGTCATAAATTTCGCTTGCAGCTTCGGGGTGAAAAATCAATTCATACATGTCAATCCCCTTATTAATGGGGAATATAACTAATAAGTTATAATAACTCAAATGTTATATTTAGTGTGTATCGGCAGAGTAAAACATTAGCAAGCCATCCCCCACCTTTCCCCCACTTGAAGAGGGATCACGGTTTCCCCCACCTGATTTTCATGGTTAGCATAAAAATGATTGTTTATTAGTGAGTTAAATCATTCCCCACTTCGTGCGTATATATACATGGGAAGTGGGGGAAAATGCCGGATAGAGGGACTTATTATCCGTTCGCCCCCACTTTCCCCCGTTTAATCCCCCACCTTATTCCGTTGTGATAACGGCGTAATCCGCTCACCCTCAAAGGCAATCAGACCATCCTTTTCCAGTTTGTCCAGCCAGCGGGTGAACTTCTTGTTCACATCAAAGCCCATTGCCCGCATGTCGTCACGCACCAATGAACGGGTGCAGCCTTCACCGTTGGCCGTGCGTGAGCGAATGGCCTGCCATAGGGCAAAATGATTTTCCGTCAGCCGTGGGATACCGGCTAAATCGGGATCGCTGGCAGTCTCATCCTCTCTGACTTCACGGCCTTCATCGTTCAGCACCAGCGAGGTGATCTGGTCGCCATCATCATCCACGTACAGATCGACGGCATTCAGGTCATAGGCACGACGCGGCGGCTCTTCTGCATCTTTCATTTTGGTGCAACTGAGGATCAACGCGCCGCCTTCACCTTCACGCCTGACGTTAAATTCTACGTCCAGCGCAGCACGGAAGGCGCTGGATCCCCGCGCCCCTTTGTCCTGATCTTTACCGGAATGATGGATAATCAGCACCGTGGCCTGTGTCGCCGCTTTAATCGCGTCACATCCCTGAATGAATGCGCCCATGTCTTTAGCCGCGTTCTCATCCGAACCGCCAAAACAGCGGGCGAGCGTATCCAGAATAATCAGACGAACCGGCATACCGGAGGCGACTTTCACATCGCGGGCGGCGCGTATCACCTGCTGTACGCTCTCCGGACTGGCAGGAAAAATCGGGCAATCGACGCGATAAGCGAATCAACGTGATATCCGTCATGTTCAATCCTCCTTCCGGGTGTAAACCCGCTCGACATAGCGCCCCCGACCATCACCGTGGCCGAGATCCATAGAGGTTAATGCCCTGGCTTCACTGCGGGAAAAGCCCTGTGACAGGTAATAACGCATGGCATCCTGCGCCCATGCGTAGCGCAGGCTGTGCGGAGAGTATTGGCCGGTCAGCCCTAAGCGGGTGGTCTGCGTGCGCCAGAAGTTCATGGCGGTTTTCAGGTCGGGTTTATCGATCAGCCTACCGTTACGCGCCTCGGCCACCTCTAGCGCCGCTTTCACTGCCCGTTGAATCGCTTCGCGATCGATAATCCGGGTTTCGCGCGGCCTGCCGCCTTTGGTGCCAAACACCACGGTCAGCGTCTGTTGATGACGCTCAAGCTGCTTTCCCCACGTTTTCAGCGAACTGGCGCACTGCACCGCTTCCTGAGAGCGCAGCCCCAGCAATCGGGCAAGCTGAAGTGCGCAGGCCAGCCCTTTATCACGCTGTAGCGCTGCAAGCAGAACGGTCTGATAGCGCTCATCTGGGATAGCGAATTTTGTCCCGGCACGGCTTGCGCCACTCAGCCCCAACGCGTTGTTGGTCAGGCGATCAGAAACGGCGAATTTTTCCCGTCCTCCCTGCTTAAACACCGTGCGCAGCGCCGCCATTTCGTTGTGCAGGGTACGGATGGCAATGCGTTGTGACAGCCGTACGGCGACATAGCTTTCGATATGTCTGGCTTTGAGATACTTAACGTGACGCACCTGAATATTCAGCGCCAGCAGGTGACGGCACAGCCTGTCCATGATGCGGATACGATCATGAACCGTCTTGTAGCTCCCGCCAGCCTGTTTCGCCAGCGTGGTCATTTCACGACTTAATTTACTCATGCAACTTACCTCTCATAATTCAACTGGATGCTTTTCTCTGGCGCATGGGAAAGGGCAGAAACAATCGCAATTGACCTGCCTTGAACGATACCTGTGCGCCAGAGCGGACAGCAGTTGAGGTCTTGGGAGGTGTCGGCTATGCACTCGGTGCGGCCGCCTGCGGTTGCAGGTTTTCCTCTCAGGCTGTTAGGCCTGCCTCGGTATCGGTTCAATCTCCTGTAAAAAAAGCGATCAGTCCGGCACAAACGGGTGTGTCAGATTCATGACGCAGTGGTTGAGGTGCATGTCTCAGGGGCTGATGGGGTCTTAGGCTGCGGCGTCACTTTCATCCGTTGACACGGAAAAAGTGACGCCGGTGCAAACGTTGCAGGCAGGCGCGTAGCAGATGCCTGACGGCATAGCAGCGCGCAGCCAGCACGTTCACACGCGCAGACGCAAATCATTGAGACGAGTAAAACCGAAGTTGCACGATACGTGAACTTACGAGAATTAAGCGCTGTTTAAGCCGCCTATGAAGTGAAATCACCGCAACGATAAACGTTGCAGCTACGGCCAGTCTCCTACGGTATGGAAGCCGCTCTCTGGCTGGGTATAGTGAAGCCCACTGTAATGTTGGGCTTGAGGTTTAGTCAAAACAGACCTTCATCACCACGCTCGCAACGGCGTTCAAACTACCCGGTGATATCTGCTTTCAAAGGCTGGCAGATTTACCACACGCAACTGTGCGCGTTCTTCCTTGCAGGCTACGGAAGTGTTTGTGGTCGCCCGTAAGGCGTCAGTCTCAGACCACGCTCCATTCCTTATGACTTTGGCATTGTGACCACCCGAAGGCGTTTCTCACAGGTCACTCGTATCATCCCGATACTGGAAACATTGGTGGCTGTCATCGACAGCATGGTTTCATGGTCAAAAATACGACAGAGCTTTGCAAGTTTCAAGCACTTTGACTCTGCCAGAAAAAAGAGTAATCTAGCACTTAGTGCTATAGTTAAGGTTACAGGATGTCAGCTGATACGTGTATTCAAAACCAAATGGTTCACTAAGGCGGCTAAATCCCACGCCATCAAGGATAGCGAGTTGTGTGAAGCTATCTAGGCGGTGATCAATAGTAAAGAACGGGTGGAGATTTGCCATGACCGCAAAAAGTAAATTCAAGAGTCCTGCATTTGAGGCTATCCATAGCGCGGCTTCTGGATTATTCAGCGTCGATGCTATCCCACAGGAAACGATGCGCAACTTTGACAAAGCGTGTCTCAATAGCGTGGACGATCTTCAGCCCATTGAGATTAAGGCACTACGTGAAAAGCTGAACGTCAGCCAGCCAGTTTTCGCCAGCTACCTGAATACCAGTGTTTCGACGGTACAGAAATGGGAAAGCGGCGTAAAACGCCCCAGCGGGTTATCTCTGAAACTGCTTACCGTGGTGCGGAAGCATGGGTTGAAGGTGTTAGTTTGATTAAGTTGTGCAGGCTTATTCTTAATATGACAATTTTGGAAGATAAGTTTTGAGTAAAAGAAGAAAGTCGGCATTCTTCATAACAGAATGCCGACTTTGACGTTACTGCTTATCTTTTAGTGTACTGATGGGGATCTTGAACATTCCGCCACCTTTTCGGTAGATACGTTTACCATTTTTGGTAATGTATGGTCTGTAAATGAATCCTTCTTCAGTAACTGGTGTTGGTACTAGGGCCATTACTTTTATCTCCGTATTTTACCTTTGCCTGTTGACTGACAACTAGAAAACGGGATAATGTCGGCCCTACAGACTTAGGTAATCGTTGAATCAATGGTGCATAGCACCACTGGACTAGGTTTGTGAACCGGCTAAAAAGTTGCAGCTTCATAGCCGGTTTTTTCTCTTGTTTCATCACACTGATTTCTCCTTCCTTACTCCTTTGAAAGGATTTCCATCCTTCTTTACATCCATGAACTGACCTGTCTCTGCATCTCGTTTCACCCATTGATCAGTTTTCGGGTTGTAAACTTGGGAACGACTTTTAATCATCCCATTGCGGTGACCATCACCACTTGGCGGATTTGTAGCCATTTTTAATCTCCATTGAAAACACAATATGTAGACCTGTGACTAGGTGTTTTTGTCTACATATGCCTACTCTAATGTTGTGAGATGCATTTTTCAACAAAAATATTCGAATCACCGATCTTTTTGATCGGTGACATCAGCAAAAAAGATCTGTATGGTGTGGAAAAAGGAGAGTAAAAATGAATCATTTGAAAAGCTTTAGCGATATCCAGCGAGACGATCTCATCATTGCAGAGCGGATGGCTTACATCGATTTTCGCCTAAACTATACGGGGAGAATTTCAAGAACTGACCTTGGTGATGCTTTCGGCCTTGCTGAAGCCTCAGCTACAAGGGTGCTAGGGCAATACAATGCCTACAGACCGAGTAATATGAATTATGATCGTTCTGAAAAGGTCAATGTGATCAATAAAGAGAAGTTTACTCCTCTGATCAATATAAAAGCAGAAGAAGCCTTAGAAATGCTAGCTTCTGGGTTTAATAAGAATCGATTAATCAATAAATCAGTGGTTTCCTACGCCAGAGTTGGGCAAACACCCAACTTATTAAATTGTAACCATGTTGCAATGATCACTAGGGCTATATACGAAAAAAAAGCGCTTAAATGTTGTTATAATTCAGCTAATAGTATGAACAGTACAGAAAGAGTTTTAGTTCCTCTAGCTATAATTTTTGACGGCAGAAACTGGATATTTCGAGCTTTTGATCGAAATGAATCTATCACCCAGAAATTTAAAAACTTTAACTTTGCTCGCGTAGCATCAGTCAGTGATATCGATGAGTCTAAAGAAACGGAGCAACTTCTTCATGAGAGCATTGTTCAGGATATGCAATGGAATACAAATGTTCCTGTTGCTTTAGAGATTCATCCCGCTCTTACTGAAAAAACAAAAGAAACGGTTCGAAATGATTTTGGAATAGCTGAAGGAGAAGATGAGCTATTCCTGACAGAACGTTCCGCACTCGTATGGTTGCTACTTCACCAATGGAATGTTGAAAAAGGCACTGAACCAAGTGAAAATAAAGGAGCGAGTCCCCTTTATTGGTTCAAACTCAAGAATTTGGAAATGTTGCGGCAATACGGCGCTTTATAACCTATTTTAACAAGCTTGAATGAAGGTACTTTGGTTATCTCCAAATATGGGGACCTTGTCATAACAAGGATTGCAGTCAGCCCGAGTATTGCCCTCAGTATTGCATGTTCTTCGCCCTGATAATTACGCTCGAGTATGGATGAATGAACTTACTATGGCGCACTTAAGCAGGCCGGATCGAGGGTGATTGAAGCGAATGGCAAGGATATCCTTGCGCTAGGTTGATTGAGTGCATCCCAGACGAACATTACGACCTGGTCTCCACATGGAGAGTCTGTTTTTAATGCAAAAACTTCCATCATAGAAGCATAATGGGGTCAAAAAGGGGGTCGATTAAAATTTAATTTTAAATTTAAATCAATTATTTCAATTGATTTAAATCATCATTCGAGTCCGGCCTTCGCACCAACAGAACATCAATAGACATCAATCAGAGCCCCCCATCAACAACACTAATGGCGCGATGGGGAGATACCATGAAACGCATTTCACCAGAACGTGAATTAGCGGCACTGGCTAAATTACTCCCCATTTGCTCTGACAGGCATTATCGCCCGTACAGCCAAGCCTTGCGAGAAAGTCTGCGCACTCGCGGATGCGCATGGCCTGTAGCCGCAGTCTATGCTCATGAGTTGTGCTGGCGGCGGATTTATAGAAATCAGGCGTCCAGTCACTACAAAAGCAATAGCTTATTGCACTCTGCCCATACAGCGCTGGCGACGCTCGTCGACCCGTTTCGCGAACCATGCCGTCGTCAATTTACGGGTGATTTTGGGGCTTTCCAATGCGATGCCCGGCAAGATTTCACGCGGCGTCTTGCCGCCGTTGGATTTATCGGCCAACGCATAGACTCGCTCATACAAACTGGTGTTTTCAAAATCCAGACTGTCGCCTTTTTCCAGCGCGCGGCGGATCGCCGCATCGCTCATGTCCAGACGTTTACTCAGCGAACGCACCGCCAGTTCCGTCGAGCCCGGTTTATCGGAAGCGTAATTGATTAAATCGCCATCCAGCGCCAGCGTAATGCCGCTCAGGCGGCTAACCGCCCGCTGGAAGGCCGCATTGCGACTGGCGTACCAGCCAGCATTAAAATCAGCAAAGCGATAGAGGGATTGGGTGTAATTCGCGGGATAGCCCAGCAGATGCATAATCCCGAAGTACATTCCCCCACGTCGGCTGAACACTTCACGGCGGATCGAGCCGTCTACCTGGTACGGATAGCCTTTGGCGTTGGCCTCGGCGAACGCAATGCTCACCTGCATCGGCCCGCCGGTGCGTACCGGATTCAGCCGCCCGAACAGCGTTTGCCCCATCGGCACCATATTGATGAAATCATCAAAGATCGCGCTCAGCTCTTTTTCGCTGCGCACCTTGTCCAACCGTTCGCTGTAACTTTTGCCGTTAGGTGATTTAATGAGCAACGCGGTTCGCACCAGCAGAGCCGGAATATGCAGTTTCTCCGCGCGGCGATCGATCTCCTGCCAGGCGATTTTCGATAACCCCGGCACCTGCGGATCGGCCTTGAACGTCGATTCCTGCTCGGTGACCGCCAGTACCGAGCACAGATTTTCATTACTGGCCTCAATGCCTTGTGCGGTAAACGCGGCGGCAATATCGGTTGCCCATCCCTGACGATCGCTGACGTTGGCAGGCAACAGTTTCAGCAGTTGCGCGCGGATCTCCGCCGGGCGCGGCGCCGGCGTCGGTGAAATGTGACTCGCACACCCGGCCAGCACCAACAAAGCCAGCAGACAAAATGGGCGAAGCCCGGAAATACGGTAATGTGACATCTTATCCCTGAGAATGAGAAAGCAGGCGCAGAGACGGTAGCGCAGCAGGCGCTGATGATCCAGCAAACAACATGTTTTTCTCACCTGCTGCGGCCGAATTTACGACGCCATCTCGCGTTTAAATACCGCCAGCGTATGGGCTTTGACCCGAATAAACTCCGGATCGCTCATCGCCTCGGCGCCGCGCGGCCTCGGCAGGTTAAAAGGAACCACTTCGGCAACCTGCGTCGGGCGGCGGGTCAGCAGCAGGATCTCATCCGCCAGGAATACCGCATCCTCCAGGTCGTGCGAGACGATCAGCATGCTTACCCCGGTGGCAATCTGCACTTCCTGTAATTTGTCGCGGATAAACAGCGTCATCTCAAAATCCAGCGCGGAAAAAGGTTCGTCAAGAAACATCACTTCCGGCTTTGGCCCCAGCGCGCGCATGATGCACACGGTCTGTTGCTGCCCGCCGGAAAGCTCATAAGGGTAACGCTGGAGGTCGAAACGGATTTCAAACATGGCGATCAGTTCCTCCACCCGCTGTTTTACCTCTGCCTTCTTCATGCCGCGGCGAATCAACGGATAAGCGATATTCGCGTAGGCGCTCATCCAGGGAAACAACGCATCGCGATAGTTCTGGAATACGTAGCCGATGGTGGTATCCGCCAGCAGCTTACCGTCGAACAGGATTTCCCCTTTATCCACCGGTATCAGCCCGGCAATCATATTCATCAGCGTCGACTTGCCGCAGCCATTCGGGCCGAATATCGAAACAATTTTGCCGCGCGGCAAATCCAGATTCAGATTGCTGTACAACGGCTGCCCGGCAAAAGACTTGTCCAGCCCGCGAATGGTTACATGCGTATCGGCCGGCGGATATTGATCCAACTGCGGCCCACGGTAGTCTGGCTGTAATGCGATAGGTTTCGTCATGCTTTGCCGCTCCAGTGAACAATTCTCTTCTCAACCAGTAAAAAAAGCAGATTCAACAGATAACCCAGCGCACCGGTTATCAGAATCGAGGCATACATATCCCTGATGTTGAAAATTTGTTGGGCGTCGATAATGCGATGGCCCAGCCCGGTTTCCGATCCGATGAACATTTCCGCGACGATCACGATCACCAGCGCCATCGACACGCCAGTGCGCAGCCCGACAAAGGTTTGCGCCAGGCTTTCCATCAGCATGATGTCTTTGAAAATATGCCAGCGGGACACCCCCATGACCTGCGCGGCCATCACCCGGGTTTTCTTCGCGTTCATCACCCCATAGGCGCTGTTAAACAGGATCACCAGTACTGCGGCAAAAGCGGCAATGGCGATTTTATTCGCATCGGTAATCCCGAAAATCAATAAGAACAAAGGAATAAGCGCCGAAGACGGCGTCGATCGGAAAAAATCGATCAGAAATTCAACGCTGCGATACACTGTTTCGCTGCTGCCGAGAATGACGCCGAGCGGCACACCGATCGCCGCGGCAAAGGCGAACGCCATCAGGGTGCGGTAAAGCGTCGAGGAAATATCTTGACGCATTCCCGCCTCGCCAAGGGCGTGAAACAGATAACTCAGCGTCTCCGTCGGGGAAGGCAGCAGCACCGGATTCAGCCATTTGGCGCTGACGGCAAGCTGCCACAGCAGAAACAGCAAAATGGGGCCAAGAAAAGGCAACAGCTTACGATTCATAATCTCTCCTGGTTTTAAGCTGAATACATCAGCGCCGCGACGGAAATGGGGTCGCGAAAAATCTTACGTTCGGTAAAAATGTCGTAGAACTTCTGGAAGTAACCAATATCCTGAGGGGTCATGTGGTTATACATCACAAAATTCGGCAGCGGCACCTGCTTCAACAACGCGCTGTCGATACCGGTAAAATTACCGATATTTTCTCGTGCGGCATCCGGCTGAGTCTGAATGAATTCGACGGCGCGGGCGTAGGCGTCGATAAAACGCTTGGCCTTATCCGCATTGCCGCTGATAAAGCCGCTGGTTAGCGCCGCCGCGCCGCCAAACCAGGGCGCATCGGCATCGTCGAGGACATATTTGGAAATCACGCCGGTTTCCAGCGTGCGCGCCAGATTTCTCATCTTGCCGACCGTGCCGGTGGGTTCCAGGGTATAGACGCCGTCAATCTGCCCGGCGGCGAGGGAAGGAATATGTTGCCCCACCGGCAGCTCGATCACTTTAGGATCGGTAAAACCATTTTTCTCCAGAATGATCTTGGCCAGCGTCACATTCTGGATGCCGGGGCCGGTGGCGATACGTTTGCCCTGTAGCTCCGCGATGCTTTTTACCGGGCTGTCGATCGGAACCAGAAACTCGTCCAGCACCCACTGATGATTGGACGGATTGGTGCAAATAAATTTAAACAGTTCCGGCATGGTCTGCGCCCCCAGCCCCAGCGCGCCCGTCGCCGTACCGTTGGCGCAGCCATGAATACGATTGGTGATCATCCCTTCGACAATCTGCTGGGGGCTGGCGAACTTCACCGCCCGCACGTTCAGTCCCGCTTCCTTGAAAAAACCGCGTTCGATGGCGACGTACAGCGGCAACCCGCCGACAATAGGCCAGTAGCCAATGCGGATCTCGTCATCCTCGGCAGCCTGCGCCGGGGAGATTCCCAGCGTTTCACCCGCGACGATCGCACCGAATGCCAGCGCGGAAAGTCGGAGCAAGCGCCGACGTTGTGGATTAGCAGGAACAGATAAAGCCTGGTGAGTGATACGTTTCATCGTTAATCCTCCAAAGGGTGAGCCGGGCGGCCACACCGAATAAAAACAGACAGTTGGGTAAGCTGTTGGAAATGGATTCAAACTTGTATACAAGTCTCACAGGGATTGCAGAAGTTATGCCAATTTTTAATTAATTGAATTTAAATCAATTTTTTTCAGGAAAGGGGCAAGAGGAACGTTGACAGTGCGTAAAGCCTGCGCATACGCTCTATATTAGTGCAGCGGCTTAAATTAAGACCTGATGTCTGCGGGCTGATGGTAAGGACTAAATGTAAAAGAACACGCGGAATGCCCTGTTCCCCCGCTACCTTCAGCTTAGCTACACCTAGTTATAAGAAAAAATTAATCAGTGACCTACGCCGTATTTTTTCCGCGTCTGACTCACTAAGCTGACGTCAGTTACAACGCCTGCCGGCAAGGCATTCTGGGTTAAACTGTATGTTTACCTGAATGCGTCAATAACCCAGTGCCCTGCACCGTAGGCAATACCAGATGGTCAAGCGAATAATGTCAGCCAATAAATCGATTGATATGTATGCCGTTCACGTCTTCGTGACGATGGCCGAGGCGGGAAGCATGACCGCGGCGGCCGCGCGGTTAGGCCTGACACCGTCAGCCATTTCGCAAACCATCAGGCTGTTGGAAGATGAATTTGGCGTCATGCTGGTCAATCGGGCCAGACGCCCTTTTGTCTTGACCCCCTATGGCATTGCGTTAAAGAACCGCGGAGAAGTGCTGACCGAAGAGATCGCCAACCTGAAAGCGCAAGTCCTGGAGGCGGGCAAAGGGATTAAACCCGACCTGCGCATCGGTCTGGTCGACTCGTTTGCCATCACCTGCGGTTCGGTATTCACCAAACGTTTGCTGAAAAGCTCATCGCAGTTGCTGATTCGTACGGGCCTAAGCCCACAGCAGGGTGAAGCGTTGATGCGGCGTGAACTGGATCTTATCGTAACCAGCGATCCGCTGATGGATACCGATAGCGTGGTGCGTTACCGTCTGTTTTCCGAAGGCTATTTCATTATTACGCCGCCGGAATATCGCAAACGCATCAAGACTATCGAGGATATTCGCGAGTTGTCCGCCGCGTTGCCGCTGGTGAGATTCAATCGCAACTCACAGATTGGCATGCAGATTGAACGTTATCTACGCAGAATAGATATCCGCGTTCCTAACAGACTCGAATTTGATAATGCGGATACCTTAACGTCCATGGTGGCCGCGGGGATCGGTTGGGCCGTGACCAGCCCGATCAGTTTTCTGCAATCGGAAATCCATTCCCGGCAGGTTGTGACCCATATGCCGGAACAACTGAATATTAAACGTTCGCTTTATATTGTCGGCCATCGCGATGAGTACAGCGCTTTCTTTGATGAAGCATGCGATGTGACGCATGAAATTATCAAGACCGTTTTTATTCCAAAACTGGAGAACCTTAATCGGGGAATAGAAAAATTGGTTTCGATTAACTCAAATGATATGGAATAGAACATTTATAAAATTTCAATAACCGGGAGACTAATCATCGGCACGTTAAAATAAGCACGTAAGGCATTTTTATTGAGGATGATTCGTCCTGACCCAAATTATCTCATCACGATAAATAAATATCGTGACGACTAAATATTGTCTTATCAAATAGCGGCCGCATTGATAAATAGCGCCGACTCACGGCTATATATTTAAAACAGGCAGCCTATGAAATCGATAAATGAAAGGAATAACGGTTATGTTAAATAATATTCGTATAGAAGAAGACCTGTTAGGTACGCGTGAAGTTCCCGCCAATGCATATTACGGTATTCATACGCTTCGGGCTGTCGAAAACTTTTATATTAGTGACCATACGATTAGCGATATTCCAGAATTTGTCCGCGCCATGGTGATGGTGAAAAAAGCGGCGGCGTTGGCAAACCGGGAGCTGCAAACGATCCCACGTAATATTGCCGATACGATTATTCAGGCGTGTGATGAGGTACTGAATAATGGCAAATGCCTGGATCAGTTTCCAGTGGATGTCTATCAGGGCGGCGCGGGTACATCGGTGAATATGAACACCAACGAGGTGCTGGCGAATATCGGCCTGGAGTTGATGGGTCATCAAAAAGGTGAATATCAATACCTTAACCCGAACGATCATCTGAATAAATGTCAGTCCACCAACGATGCCTATCCGACCGGTTTCCGTCTGGCGGTGTACAGCTCCATCCTGAAACTGGTGGATGCCATCACCCAACTGGGCCAGAGATTCGAGCGTAAAGCCCAGGAATTTGAAAATATCCTGAAAATGGGCCGCACCCAGTTGCAGGATGCGGTGCCGATGACGCTGGGCCAGGAATTCCACGCTTTCAACATTCTGCTGAAAGAAGAAAACCGCAACCTGCTGCGTACCGCGGAACTGCTGCTGGAAGTGAATCTGGGGGCGACCGCCATCGGCACTCGCCTGAATACGCCTGATGAATATCAGCATCTGGCGGTAAGCTATCTGGCGGCCGTCAGCGGCTTGCCCTGCGTCCCGGCCGAGGATCTGATCGAAGCCACCTCCGACTGCGGCGCCTACGTGATGGTACACAGCGCCCTCAAGCGTCTGGCGGTCAAGCTATCGAAGATCTGTAACGACCTGCGTTTGCTTTCTTCCGGCCCGCGTACCGGTCTGAACGAAATCAACCTGCCGGAGTTGCAGGCCGGATCGTCCATCATGCCGGCGAAAGTGAACCCGGTGGTGCCGGAAGTGGTCAATCAGGTGTGCTTCAAGGTTATCGGTAATGACACCTGCGTGACCATGGCGGCAGAAGCAGGCCAGCTACAGCTCAACGTCATGGAGCCGGTCATTGGGCAAGCCATGTTCGAGTCCATCCAGATTCTGTCGAATGCGTGTTGCAACCTGCTGGAAAAATGCGTCGATGGCATTACCGCCAATAAAGAAGTGTGTGAAGCATATGTCTTCAATTCTATCGGTATCGTGACCTACCTGAACCCGTTCATCGGTCACCATAATGGCGATATCGTCGGGAAAATCTGCGCCGAAACCGGCAAGAGCGTGCGTGAAGTGGTGCTGGAACGCGGCTTGCTCACCGAAGGCGAACTGGACGATATCTTCTCTATCCAGAACCTGATGCATCCGGCCTATAAAGCAAAGCGCTACACCGAATCCGTTTAATCGCCTTCCCGCACTCACCGGGGCATGCTGGTAAACCCGAGCTTGCCCCTGCCATTTAACGCGTTTTTCGCCTCAATCCGAAAAGCCTGCCCACAAGCCGCTTAAGCCGTGATAACGTAGAAAGTATCAGCGCGTTTAACCATCTACGACCAGAATGAATTAAACCACAGAATACAATGAGTCGGGTAAACGGGGTCATCCGGGCGTCTTGAATCGCCCCGCATGGCTGGCTCCAAAAGAGAATAAGGTGATATCGGTTATGACAAGCAAGAAAACGGCAACGGCATTGGTCTCCGCCGGACGCAGCAAAAAATTCACCCAGGGATCGGTAAACCCCGTCATTCAGCGGGCTTCCTCGCTGGTGTTCGATACCGTCCAGGATAAAAAACACGCCACCATCAACCGGGCCAAAGGCGCATTATTCTACGGCCGTCGCGGCACATTGACCCATTTCTCTTTGCAGGAAGCGATGGTCGAATTGGAAGGCGGCGCCGGCTGTGTGTTGTACCCATGCGGCGCGGCGGCGATCGCCAATGCGATCCTTTCTTTCGTGTCGGCAGGCGATCATGTGCTGGTCACCGGCTCCGCCTACGAACCCACCCAGGGGTTCTGTAATCAAGTACTCAGTAAGTTGAATATCGGCACGACCTATTTTGATCCGTTGATCGGCACGGACATCAGCGAACTGATACAGGAAAACACCAAAGTAGTGTTTCTTGAGTCTCCCGGCTCCCTGACCATGGAAGTCCACGATGTCCCGGCGATCGTACAAGCCGTACGCCGTATCAATCCGGAAATCGTTATCATCATGGATAACACCTGGGCGGCGGGCGTGCTGTTCAAAGCCCTGGAGTTTGATGTCGATATCTCGGTGCAGTCCGGCACCAAGTACATCGTCGGTCACTCTGACGCCATGCTGGGCACCGCCGTCGCCAACGAACGCTGCTGGGCCCAGCTACGCGAACATTCCTATCTGATGGGACAAATGGTTGATGCCGATACCGCCTATATCGCCAGCCGCGGTCTGCGTACGCTGGGAGTAAGGCTCAAACAGCACCAGGAAAGCAGTATTCGCATCGCCAGATGGCTGTCCGAACGCCCCGAAGTCGCCGTGGTTAATCATCCGGCGCTGCCGGAATGTAAAGGCCACGAATTCTATGTCCGTGATTTTAAAGGTTGCAGCGGTCTGTTTTCGTTTGTATTAAAAGACAAGCTGAGCAGCGCACAGTTGGCGCATTATCTGGATAATTTTGAACACTTCAGCATGGCGTATTCATGGGGCGGCTTTGAATCGCTGATTCTGGCCAACCAGCCGGATGATTTGGCATCAATCCGTCCGGTTGCCGGCGTTGACTTTAGCGGCACGCTGATTCGGTTACATATCGGGCTGGAAGACTGTGATGATTTGATTGACGATTTGGCCGCCGGCTTTAACAGAATGAAGGAAGTGTGACGGCGACCGGACTCATATCCCTTGATTTATCTGCCTCGGAGAGGGTAAAGCGTGTATTATAGAGAGCATAAGTTCTTACTAAAACCGCTTTACCTTAAACTTAGCCCTGCGTTGATATCAGCATATTAAGCACGATATGGTCGGGCATTTTGACCCGTTTCCGTTTTCTTTAGGGCATCAGTCAGCTGGCAGGAAGTAATATGAGTGTGGTTCACGAAATTATTCAGGCGCTATGGCATCAGGATTTCAGCGCGCTGGCCGATCCCCATGTCATGTGGGTGATTTACGGTGTTTTGTTTGCAACCCTGTTTCTGGAAAACGGTTTACTGCCCGCCTCTTTTCTTCCCGGTGACAGCCTGCTATTGCTGACGGGCGCCATGATCGCCAAAGGCGTCATGCACTTCATTCCCACCATGATCCTGCTGACCGTGGCAGCAAGCCTCGGATGCTGGTTCAGCTATCTTCAGGGCCGCTGGCTGAGCGATACCCGCCTGGTTAAAGGCTGGCTGTTGCAGTTACCCGCTCACTACCATCAGCGGGCTTATCGTCTGTTTCACAATCACGGGCTGGTGGCGCTGCTGATCGGCCGTTTTTTGGCATTCATCCGTACGCTGTTGCCCACCATTGCCGGTATTTCCGGGTTAAATAACACACGCTTTCAGATCTTCAACTGGCTCAGCGGTTTCCTTTGGGTCGGCGTTATCGTCACGCTTGGTTACAGCATGAGCCACATTCCCCTGGTAAAACGCTATGAAGATCAGGTGATGACAGCGCTGATCCTTCTGCCGGTGATCCTGCTGGTCAGCGGGTTAATCGGCATGATCGTTATGGTATGGCGCAAAAAACACGCCGCCGCCTGATCGCGCCCGAGCCAATCGGCGCGCGCTGAGATAAAGTCCGTTCCCCACTATCCCGCTGTTGCTTTTCCGACTTTACCGTCGTGCAGACTATTCCTTAGCCTGCGAAACAATAGCTTCATTTTTCGACTAGAATTAAGCGACACGCCCGATATGAGAAAGAAACCGATACCGCATCGGCCACAACACTAACGGGCTAGCCACTCCCGCCGCTCATTGGGTACATCAGTGAGGTGGCGGTCAAAAAAGGAGAGTGAAATGACGCAACTTAAACTTAAGCTGGCCGACGGCAACATCATGCCCCAGTTAGGCCTTGGCGTCTGGCGGGCAAGTAATGAAGAAACCGTGACGGCCGTAACCGAAGCATTAAAAACGGGTTATCGCGCGATTGATACCGCCGCCATTTATAAAAATGAACAGGGCGTCGGTCAGGCGCTGCAATCGGCGGAAATACCGCGGGAAGAACTGTTTATCACCACCAAGCTCTGGAACAGCGATCAGAAAGATCCGCAGAGAGCGCTGGAAGAAAGCCTGAGGAAACTGCAACTGAACTATGTGGATCTGTATCTGATCCACTGGCCGCTGCCGCAGCAGGATACCTATGTCGATGCCTGGCGAGGACTGATTAAATTACAGCAACAGGGGTTGGTAAAAAGTATCGGCGTCAGCAATTTCCACACCCATCACTTGCAACGACTGAAAGATGAAACCGGCGTGCTGCCCGTTATCAATCAGATTGAACTGCACCCGTTTTTCCAGCAGCGCCCGCTTCATACCTGGAACGCAACCCATCGTATTCAGACCGAGTCCTGGAGTCCGCTGGCGCAAGGCGGCGAAGGCATATTCGATCAGCCCATTATCCGCAAGCTGGCGGCGAAATATGATAAAACCCCGGCGCAAATCGTGATCCGCTGGCATCTGGATAGCGGGTTGGTCGTCATCCCGAAATCCGTTACCCCGGCGCGCATCAGAGAAAATTTCGACGTGTTTGATTTTCGTCTGGATAAGGATGAGCTGGGCGAAATAACGAAACTGGACAACGGCAAGCGTCTTGGCCCCGATCCCGACACGCTGGAAAACGATTGATCCTTTCTTCTTCGCCGGCCGGCGGTATTTGCCGGCGATATCGCCGCTCAAGATCTCAGTCCGTCCTTTGTACCGGCCAACCATCAGGCCGTAGGCTGAACGACAAGCTGCCCGGCCGAGCCGTGATCGGCCATTTCCAGCGTCTGGCTGTAGTAGAGCAAGGGAAAAGCCTGTGATGAGGGTTGGGTGAAATACACCAGCAGTTCGACATCGTTATCCACCCACACCGTATCCTTCCAGCCGCTGTCCTCTATCGGCACAGCGCCCCCGTTGACGCTACGCACCAAAAACTTTACGCCTTGAATATGGAATGACTGCGGGGTATCGGCATGGATAAGCCAACGCTCACAGCGCCCTAATTGGGTCTGGACATCGGCGCGGGTCATATCCCACATTGCGCCGTTGATCCCCGGCAGGCTATCGCCCAGACGAAACTCGCGCGTGCGGCTGATGCTGCCTTCGATAATGTTATCCGCCAGCAAACGCATCGGCAGATTATCGGTTACCAGGGGTAATAACCCCGTCGGTTTCAGCGTTAATACCTGCGTTGAAATCAAAATGCTGGATGGCTCAAACAGCCCGCGCAGACGATCCATAATCCCGGCCGACTCGCCCGCGGTAAGCGTAACCTCATCGCCCTGCGACATATCAATCAGGATCTCCCGCCGTTCGCCAGGCGCCAGCGAGATCTGATTAATCGCCATCGGGGCAGGCAACAGCCCCTGATCGCTGGCGATAACGTGGATCGGGCGTCGGTCACTCATCCGCATGATATAGCGGCGGGCATTCGATGCATTGACCAGCCGTAATCGCACCCAGCCGCGGGATACTTCAACATAGGGGTTCTGAACGCCGTTAACCAGCAGCGTATCGCCGACAAAACCGCCGCTGCCCGGCGGGTTGTAAATCGGCACGCCGAAGCTATCCAGACGTTTATCCTGAATAATCAACGGGAAGTCATCCACGCCATAGTGATTGGGAAGCGGTAATGATTTACCGCTGCTGTCTTCCACCAGCCACAGCCCCGCCAGCCCGTTGTAAACATGAGGCGCCATCCGGTTTGGCGTGTTGGCATGATACCAACAGGCGGCCGACGGCTGGCGGATCGGTAATACCGGCGACCAGTCCATACCCGGCGAAATGATACGCGCCGCGCCGCCCATCAGCGAGCCGGGAACCTGTAATCCGCTGACCGTCACGGAGACCGGTTCATTGAGCCGGTTGCTGTAAATCAGCTTAACGTCATCCCCGTCAAACACCCGCACCGTCGGCCCGAGATAATGTCCGTTGAAGCCCCAGACGGGCGCTTTACGATCGCCGGTAAAAGCCCAATGGACGCGTTGCATCGTCAGAAACAGAGGCTGGCCCCGCCGCGACTCCAGCAATGGAGGTATCGGTAATGCGGTTGACGCGCCGTTTACCCGCGCCGACAAAGGCTGACTCGCCGCACACAACGCTAAACCCGATGCCTGAATAAACTGACGCCGGCTGAATGACATAGTTGCTCCGTAAATCTGTTAAACCGTATGCAAAATTTAGCTTCCGAACGACGGTGCGGAAGATATCAATGCCGGACCGGAAAGACCGAAACCACCGGTAATCGTCAAACCACCCAAAAAACCGCAATATTGCCGAATGTCTGGCGGTCAAAGGTTGCAGCAGGCTAAGTCTGGCTGGCTTATTTTTTTTCTGCCGCCTCGCGTTCTGCGACTTCCGCATCCAACTGCGCCAGCTTGGCGGCCATAATCTCATGACAGTGCGCGGCCAGTTCACGAACCTGCTCTTTAGTGTAGGAACGGGTATCGATCGGCGGCAACATTTCCACGATTACATGACCATTATTCCAGCGATTCAGCTTCACTTTATTGCTGGTGGTGGAAATGCAAATCGGTACAATCGGCACTTCCGCGCTGATGGCGGCGTGAAAGGCCCCGGTTTTAAACGGCAGCAGCCCACGACCGCGGCTGCGCGTTCCTTCAGGAAACATCCAGATCGAAATATTGTGCTCTTTGATGTGTTTGACCACCTGAGCAATGGTGCCGTGCGCTTTGGCCCGGTTTTCGCGGTCAATCAGCAGATTCCCCGTCAGCCAATACAGCGGGCCGAAGAAAGGGATCCACAGCAGGCTTTTTTTGCCCACGGTCACCGTCCGCGGTTGAACCGCATTCGATGCGGTGACCATATCGTAATTATTCTGGTGGTTGGCAATATAGATACATTTGCCGTAATGCGCCGCCTCTTCCGGTATGCGTTTTTCCACCTTCAAACCGAAAACCACCGACAAACGTCCGAAGAGGTGGCCGAATGTTGCGACGTGACGCGGATTTTTAGGACTGAAAAGACAGTAAATAGAACCAAAAATACAGATCAGCAGCGAAAATACAATCACCACAATAAACCGAAGAATGAATAACATAACAACCTCATTAGCCAACCGCCGCCGCTAGTATATACCCTTCATCAAATATACTGCGCGATAAACCATGCTCCCCTTTGCCGCGGGTTGGCGATGTTTTAATTAGGTAAAATCCGCAAGGATCGATCAAACAGGGGAAAAGACGATATTATCTCGTCGCCTTTTCCCCGGTGTTGATGATTTTACTCTTCGCTGCTGCCGTCGCCAGTCCGTTTCGGGGCATCGACATCAATGCGATCGATACGTTGCAGACCACGCAGCAGCGTGCCTTTCCGCCCGCGTTCGCCCTGATATTTTTGTAGCTCGTTGGCGCGCAGAACCAGTTTGCGTTTACCAAAGTACAGCGTCACCGATGCCTGCGGCGGCAGCAACAACAGCCAGGTCAGGCGATCCTTGCCGCTGGCAAAGTCTGCTGACGTAATAGACACGATCTTATTGCCTTTGCCTTTCGACAACTGCGGTAAATCAGAAACCGGGAACAACAGCATCCGGCCCGCGGCGGTGATCGCCATCAGCAGATTGTCCTCGCCGTTAATCTCCAGCGGCGGCAGCACCTTGGCATTGTCCGGCAGGGTGATAATCGCTTTTCCTGCGCGGTTGCGCGCCACCAGATCGTTAAAGGTACAGACAAACCCATAGCCGGCGTCGGAAGCCATCAACAGCAGTTGATCGTCCGCGGCCATCAGTACCTGTTCGACGGTCGCGCCCGGCGGCGGCGTCAGCTTACCGGTCAACGGCTCGCCCTGACCGCGCGCCGAAGGCAGCGTCAGCGGATCAAGCGCGTAGCTGCGGCCTGTCGAGTCGATAAACACCACCGGCTGATTGGTTTTACCGCGGGCGGCGGAACGGAAGCTGTCGCCCGCTTTATAACTTAACCCGGAAGGATCGATATCGTGTCCTTTGGCGCTGCGTACCCAGCCCATTTCCGACAGCACGATCGTGACGGGTTCCGACGGGACAAAATCATGTTCGCTCATGGCTTTCGCCTCGCCGCGTTCCTGCAACGGCGAACGGCGATCGTCGCCATAAGCTTGCGCATCCGCCTGAATTTCTTTTTTCAGCAGATTACTCAGCTTACGCTCAGATCCCAGCAACGCCTGAAGATGATCGCGCTCTTTCGCCAGATCGTCCTGCTCGCCGCGGATTTTCATCTCTTCCAGCTTGGCCAAATGGCGTAATTTCAATTCCAGAATCGCTTCGGCCTGCGTTTCGCTCAGGCTGAACTGACGCATCAACACCGGCTTAGGCTCGTCTTCGGTGCGAATAATGTGGATCACTTCATCGATATTGAGGAACGCAATCAGCAAACCTTCCAGAATATGCAAACGCTTGAGCACTTTTTCCAGACGGTAATTCAAGCGGCGGCGCACGGTATCACGGCGGAACACCAGCCATTCAGTCAGGATTTCCACCAGCCCTTTGACGGCGGGGCGACCATCCAGACCGATCATATTCATATTGATACGGTAGCTTTTTTCCAGATCGGTGGTGGCGAACAGATGGTTCATCACCTGATCCAGATCGATACGGTTGGAGCGCGGCACCAGCACTAATCGGGTAGGGTTTTCGTGGTCGGATTCATCACGCAGATCTTCAATCATCGGCAGTTTCTTGGCGCGCATCTGGCTGGCTATCTGCTCCAGCACTTTGGCCCCCGAAACCTGATGAGGCAGCGCGGTGATCACCACTTCGCCATCCTCTTTTTTCCAGACGGCGCGCATACGCACCGAACCGCGCCCGTTCTGGTAAATTTTACGCACGTCATCACGCGGGGTAATGATTTCCGCTTCCGTCGGGAAATCAGGCCCGTGAACGTATTGCAACAGATCTTCCAGCGAGGAGCCGGGTTTATCGATCAGCGCCACCGCCGCCGCCGCCACTTCACGGACGTTATGCGGCGGGATGTCGGTCGCCATACCGACGGCGATCCCGGTCGTGCCGTTAAGCAGAATGTTCGGCAGCCGGGCAGGCAGCATTTTCGGCTCCTGCATGGTGCCGTCAAAATTCGGCACATAGTCGACCGTCCCCTGCCCCAGTTCTCCCAGCAGGGTTTCAGCATATTTAGACAGCCGGGATTCGGTATAACGCATGGCAGCAAATGATTTGGGATCGTCCGGCGCCCCCCAGTTCCCCTGCCCGTCCACCAGCGGATAGCGGTAGGAGAAGGGCTGCGCCATTAATACCATCGCCTCGTAACAGGCGCTGTCGCCATGCGGATGATATTTACCCAACACGTCGCCGACGGTACGGGCCGATTTTTTGAATTTGGCGCTGGCATTCAGGCCCAGCTCCGACATGGCATAAATAATACGGCGCTGTACCGGCTTCAGACCGTCGCCGATAAACGGCAACGCCCGATCCATGATGACGTACATGGAGTAGTTCAGGTACGCATTTTCAGTAAACGTGTGCAGCGCCAGGCTTTCTGCGCCGTCATGCGTCATCTCACTCATTTATCTCATTTCCTCACATCGCAGCGCGATTATTGCTTTCTTTAACACGCTACACGGCATGTTTGGCGGGAATAGTACCTTATCTGGCCGTGTCCTGTCACAGATAACGCCGGCGGACTCACCCGTCACCGGCGGCGACGCCTGACGGCTTTATTTTGGGCGCGCCGGTCGATGATGAAACGCTCGAAAGCCACGCGGCCGATTACCCGCCAAAACGTTTTATTAAGAATTATTCATTATGATTTTTTCCAACAATGATAATAATTATCATATGGTAATGGTTATCATTTCCATATTTTTTGTAATGTTATCAGACGTTAACTTTTGAAGTTGGCTGCCAGCATCGTCCTGTTTATCCCGGCATGGCTGGTCGAACAGAACCATAGAAAAGAGTATCACTATGTTAATTAATAAGAATCTCAATAAAATTCTTCTCACCGGGATATTGGCCGGCACAGCGTTGAACAGCACGGCGGCCGATAGCCAATCACCCGCACAGCGTAACGTGGCGAACAACGATGCCGCCGGGACAAAAAATCAGACGACCCCGACCAGCCAATCCGAGCCGACCGGCGATGTAATGACGGTTTACTCGCCCAAAGTTGAGAAAGAAGCCGGTACCAAGACAATCATCACCGCCAGCGATATGCAGAAAGAGGGCGGCAACGATTTCAGTACCATCATGCGCTACCAGCCGCTGATCAGCGCGCCGGGCGTCACCAGCGGCGTCAGCGCAGGTAAAAGCAGCTATGACCGCGGCGGCGCCAGTGGATACAATATTCGCGGGCTGGAAAACAACCGGGTCTCCATTGATATCGACGGCGTGGAGCTACCGTCTTCCACCGATCGCGGTACATCCACGGTCAGCGGTCGCCGCCAGACGGGCAGCACCGGCATTGGCCGTGGCGACTATCTCGACCCGTACCTGTACGGTTCAGTGGATATCGAATCCGGCGCCACGTCGGTCGCCAACAGTAATAACGCGCTGGGCGGGTCGGTCTCTTTCAAACCAAAATCCGCCAATGATTATCTAAACGCCGGCAAGCACAGCTATTTTGGTTATCAGGCCGGTTATGACTCCGCCAACCGCAGCGTCCACAACGGCATTACCGCGGCCGGCGGCGACGACGATCTGCGCGGCGTTATCGTCATCAGCCGTCGCGACGGCAATGAAACCGAAAACCAGCGCGACGCCGCGATCGACAGCACCCCGGCCAACTGGCACTCCAACGCGATATTGGCGTCCGGTATCTGGCAGGCGACGAGTTCGCATCAGCTTACCGCCACCGTCGATTATTATCACAAAACCAATCACGCCAATTTCCCGACCTGGAACATGAGCGCATCGGGCGTCTCGTCACTTGACGGCAGCACCTCCTATCAGGACAGTCAGACCCGCCGTTGGGGATTCAGTCTGGCGGATCTCTATACGCCGGAAGATTTCGCGCTGTTCGACAGCCTGAACACCAAGCTGTTTTATACCCAAACCGAAGCGCACGACTATACCGTCACCGATGCTTCCACGCCGGCTTCCGTCTGGAGCAACTACGATACCAAAACCATCGGTCTTGAGAGCAAGGCTAGCAAGGAATGGCGTAATCACAGTATCAGCTACGGTTTCAATGCTCGTCAGTCGAAAACAGAACGTCCGTTCATCACGGAAAATCTGACGGCTAGCGGCCTGGGTATCGATCTGGGGCGCCCGCAGGCGGATAGCGAAATCGTCAATCTGGGCGCTTTCGTACAGGACAAGATCACCTGGGATCTGGCGGGTCGCGACTTCTCGGTCGTACCCGGAGTGCGTTTTGCCTGGCAGCACGCCGAACCAAAGAACGCGTCCAATCTGTTTACCAACACTAATGGCAATGTAACTTCAGACGAAGCCGCCGGCATGTATGGCACCAATGCCGATGGACAGGTTCTGCCGTCCATCGCATTCCAGTACACCCTCACGCCCGATCTGCTGGCCTACGTTCAATACCGGCGCGGTGCCCAGTTCCCCACCGACGGGCAACTGTACGGCTCCTGGGCTCTCGGCTATATGGGCACTTCCAGTAGCTATGCCATCCTGAGCGATCCAAACCTGAAAACCGAAACCAGCGATAACTATGAACTGGGGCTGAAAGGTCAGATAGTGGAAGGCGTCACGCTAAGCGCGTCGGCCTTCTATAGTGATTACAAGAACTTTATCGCCAACGGTTACTACCGCCGCGCCGATAATCCCGCCTTGTTCGCCGGCGTGCCGAGTAATCTCAGCATTCTTTATCTGACCGAGAACCGCGATAAAGCCTATATCTACGGCGGTGAAATCAGCGCTAAATTCAACCTCGGCACCTGGTTCGAACAGGCGAACGGCTTCAGCGCCCGTCTGGCCTACGGCTACACCGAAGGGGCATCAAAATCCAGCGCCAGCGGCGACTCGTATGTCGCTCTGGACTCGGTAACGCCGCAGAAAGCCGTGGTGGGTATCGCCTACGATGATCCGTCCAGCCTCTACGGTGCCGCGCTGATCGCCACTTTCAACAAAGGCAAAACCGCCACTTACGCGGCGGGTCGTAAGCTCCCTTCCAATGGAAACAATCTGGGTTCTGACGATTATACGTTTATGCATGTACCGGGTTACGCGCTGGTGGATCTGACCGCTTACTACCGCGTATCCCAAAACGTGAGGCTTAGCGGCGGCATCTACAACCTGACCGACCGCAAATACTGGGATTATCAGACCAGCCGCAATATCGAGGCGCCGACCAGCACCAATGCCGGTGATATCAACTACTACAACCAGCAGTTGGCCATCGCGCCGGGCCGCACCTTCCAACTGGGAATTAATGTTGATTTCTGATGAGTCGTGAGGCGGAAACGCCTCATTGATTATTGTCCGACGAGACGGGATAAGAGCGCCGCGCTTGCTTATCCCGTTTTTACCGTTTGAACGCCGGCCGATGCCGTCGTTATACCTCGATTTCCGCCCGGTCGCCCTTCTCCTGCAACCAGTTGCGGCGATCTTCCGAGCGCTTTTTCGCCAGCAGCATATCCATCATCGCCATGGTCTGATCGATATCGTCGTCGTTTATCGTCAGTTGCACCAAACGGCGGGTATTCGGATCGAGCGTGGTTTCGCGTAATTGCAGCGGATTCATTTCGCCCAGCCCTTTAAAGCGCTGAACGTTGGGTTTGCCTTTTTTACGCTTGAGCTGCTCCAGCACGCCCGCTTTTTCTTCTTCATCCAGGGCGTAATACACCTCTTTACCGAGATCGATCCGGTACAGCGGCGGCATCGCCACATACACATGCCCGCCTTTCACCACCGAGCGGAAATGACGAACGAACAAGGCGCACAGCAGCGTGGCGATGTGCAGACCATCCGAATCCGCATCCGCCAGAATGCAAATCTTGCCGTAACGAAGCTGGCTTAAATCGTCGCTATCCGGATCGATACCGATCGCCACCGAGATATCGTGCACCTCCTGAGAAGCCAGCACCTCATCGGACGACACCTCCCAGGTATTCAGGATCTTACCTTTCAGCGGCATGATCGCCTGGAATTCACGTTCTCTGGCCTGCTTGGCGGAGCCGCCCGCGGAGTCCCCTTCCACCAGAAACAGTTCCGTGCGGTTCAGATCCTGCGAGGTGCAGTCGGCCAGCTTGCCGGGCAGCGCCGGGCCACTGGTCAGTTTTTTACGCACCACTTTTTTGGCGGCGCGCATGCGGCGCTGAGCGCTGGCGATCGCCAGTTCCGCCAGTTGCTCGGCGGTCTGAATATTCTGGTTTAGCCACAGGCTGAACGCATCTTTCACCACGCCGGAAACGAATGCCGCGCACTGGCGTGAGGACAGGCGCTCTTTGGTCTGCCCGGCAAACTGCGGATCCTGCATTTTCACCGACAGCACGTAAGCACAGCGCTCCCAGATATCATCGGCGCTCAGCTTCACGCCGCGCGGCAGTATATTGCGGAATTCACAGAATTCACGCATCGCATCCAGCAACCCCTGACGCAACCCGTTGACGTGCGTTCCGCCCATCGGGGTCGGGATCAGGTTAACATAGCTCTCGGTCAGCAATTCGCCGCCTTCCGGCAGCCACAGCAGCGCCCAGTCAACGGCTTCCGTATCGCCGGAAATGGAACCCAGAAACGGCTGTTCCGGCAGGGTGATCAATCCGTTTACCGCTTCGCACAGATAATCCTTCAACCCATCCTGATAGCACCAGCGCTGCTCGGTATTATTGAGCTTATCTTTAAACACGATCTCGACGCCGGGACACAATACCGCTTTGGCTTTCAGCAGGTGCGTCAAACGAGAGACGGAAAAACGCGGGCTGTCGAAGAATTTTTCATCCGGCCAGAAGTGAACGCGCGTACCGGTATTACGACGGCCGCAGGTGCCGGTTACGGTCAGATCCTGCACTTTGTCGCCGTTCTCAAACGCCATATCGTACACCTGACCATCACGCCGCACCGTCACTTCCACACGTGAAGACAACGCGTTGACCACCGAGATCCCCACCCCGTGCAAACCGCCCGAGAACTGATAATTCTTATTGGAGAATTTCCCTCCGGCGTGCAGCCGGCACAGAATCAGTTCAATCGCCGGAACCCCCTCTTCGGGGTGAATATCCACCGGCATACCGCGACCGTCGTCAATCACCTCTAGTGACTGATCGGCGTGCAAAATCACATCGATACGGCGCGCGTGCCCGGCTAATGCCTCATCGACGCTGTTGTCTATAACCTCTTGCCCCAAATGGTTAGGACGCGTGGTGTCGGTGTACATTCCCGGACGACGGCGCACCGGTTCCAGTCCGCTGAGTACTTCAATCGCATCAGCGTTATAGCTTGATTGAGTCATGGTTTGAGTTAATTCGTTGTTTTAAAAGAATAAGTGGTAAACTATACCGGAGGTACGTTATTCACGAGCGCGTAACCGGCGACGTTCGCCGGCTATCGCGGTTGGCACCCTTGTTGATCAGTCTGTCGTGAGCCCCAAAAAATTCACTATGGGTGAAAAAAAGTGCTCAAATCCGACAAAGGCATGACTGCCCCCTGACTCCACTGTTTGGCGACAGGCGGTGTAATACGCCACCGCCTGACGATAATCCAGAACTTCATCCCCGGTCTGAAGCAGCAGCCACAGCAAATCAGGCGCTTCCAGCGGATCAACCTGCATGACCTTCAGATCGTAAATGTGCCGTGACTCTAGCACATATTGTTCGCCGGTGTAGGGGTTCTGATATTCGCCCAGATGGTCGAGCAGCAGTTCAAACGGCCTGACGGCCGGGTTCACCACCACGGCGGGAACGGTAAAGCACTGGGACAGCCAGGTCGCATAATAACCACCGAGCGAGGAACCCACAATGCCCAGCGGCCGACCCGCGTGCGCCATCACCAGCGACTCCATCATCTCCGCCGCCTCGGCCGGATAAGGCGGAAGCTGCGGCACCAGCATATCGATGTCGGGATGCCGGCTGGCCAGCCATGTTTTCAGCGCCGTCGCTTTGGCTGAATAAGGCGTGCTGTTGAAGCCGTGCAGATAAAGCAGGGTCGGCATCAGTAACCGTCCGAATCCATATCGGGCAGGAATTCGCTCCCCGCCAGACGATGCACCTCGGTCTCCAACTGACCGTCCGGCATCAGATCCAGATAACGCCAGCCGGGCGCTAAACCGTCAATGGTGAAATTCGTGCAATGGGGTTTGAACTGAACGCAGGTAGAGGGCGTGGCCAGCAGACGTCGGCCGTGCCAGTCAAGATCCAGCTCCTGATGAATATGTCCGCACAAAATGGTACTCACCCGCGGATAGCGGGCCAGCACCGCCGCCAGACTATGCGCGTTACGCAAACTGTGCTGATCGAGCCAGGTACAGCCGGAAGGATGCGGATGATGATGCAGTAACAGCAGAGTATGGCGATCCGGCTGACTTTGCAGACTACGCTCGAGCCATTCGAGCTGATAATCGCTCAGTTCGCCATGCGGCACGCCAAACACCTGGCTATCCAGCAGAATAATCTGCCATGTATCGCCCAACAGCACATGTTTGGACGGCGCAATCTCCGCCTCGGCCAGCGCATCGACCATCGCCGGCTGAAAATCATGATTGCCCGGCAACCACACGCAGGGGGCGGACAAGCGCTGGATCCCGCGCGTGAAATGGCGATAGGCCTCCAGCGAATGATCCTGAGCCAAATCGCCTGTCGCCACGATTAAATCAAACTCATGCTGCTGAGCCTGTATTGCATCCAGCACGGCGTGATAGCTGCGGTAGGTGTTAATACCCAGCAACGTTTCATGCTCACCGGCAAAAAGGTGGGTATCTGTTATTTGTAAAATCCTGACTCTGGCCCCACTCGCCACAGGAAGTGTCAACAGGCTTTCCAAATGATGGTGTCCTTGGTTACTTAACTCTGTCTATACCCGCCATCTTTCACGTCGCAGGCGCGTCGGCTTCCCGCAACCTGAAATCTATTGGGTATCAAAAACCGGGATCGACATCGAACCATACGCCAAACAATATTTTAGCCAATCAGCAAGAAACTGATTAATTTGATGCTTTTCGTCACGTTGATGTAACTTCTTGTTCGGATAATCATAACGTGCTTTGAAGCGGAAGATCTGCTGACTGGCACACACTTCCGCAACCAACGCGTCATGATACAGCCTGACCGTCATCATGGGCAGACTCCAGTAGCTTACCGCCGGGGCGGTCTGCTGGATTTCCACCAATGAGGTATACCGGGTGGATTCAATAATGGTTAAACGATAAACCGCATGATTAACGTGATAAACCGCCGTTTCACCGACTTCGTCGATACGGGGCAGCAAACGACGCAATTGCATGAAATTGGTTTCGCATAGCCTCATCATTGCCGGGAAATCCGGGGTATAACGTTTCATAAATTCAATCCACCCACGCCTTTCTCAATTTTTCATGGTGCAGTGCCAACCATTGCAGGGCAATGACAGACGCGGCGTTATCGATAATCCCTTCCTCAACCCATTGATAACTCTGCTCACGGCTGACGACATGAACCCGGATATCTTCATTTTCTTCCGCCAGCCCGTGAATGCCCGCCGCCGTCCGGGTATCCACTTCCCCTACCATAACAGCCAGACGCTCACTGGTGCCACCGGGACTGGCCAAATAGCTGATTATTTGCCGGCAGCGGCCCACAGATAACCCGGCTTCCTCCTGGGCCTCCCGCCGGGCGACCTGTTCCAGACTTTCTCCCGGCTCAATCATGCCGGCCACCAGTTCAAGCAGCCAGGGAGAGACGCTGGTGTCATAAGCGGCAATGCGTATCTGTTCGACCAGCACCACCTCATCACGCACCGGATCGTAAGGCAGCAGGACAACCGCATGCCCGCGTTCAAAAATCTCGCGGCTGACTTCATCGCTCATTTCGCCATTAAACAACCGATGACGAAAACGGTAGCGTACCAGTGAAAAAAAGCCGTTGTATAACTTTTCACGTGCAATAATTTCTACATCGTCTTGATTAAAAGTAACCGGACTGGGTACTGAAGACGTCATGACTAAGCTCCTGTCACGAGTATGATGACGCCCGGTATTGTAGCGCGGACTCGCCAATCATCACACTCGCTGTTGTTTGTGGTAAATTTACGTACACCCGGAACCTATCCCAGCAGGCATGATGGTCATCGCCACTTTTGGTGCCGGCCGTGTCCCGACAGTACGAAAATAAGGACACGCCGCTCAAGTACAACACAGAGTAAATAAAATGACTAATCGGGCGGATGGCGGGAAAAGATGGCACGTTCAGCTACCTTATCCTATTGGCAGATTCTGATAGAATCGACGACTATTCGTCTATCGACAGCGCTATATAGCGACATTGCTGCACAACAAGGAATGCAAATGAAGAAATTGCTCCCTCTCCTTATCGGTCTGAGCCTGGGTGGTTTTAGCGCCATTAGCCAGGCGGAAAATCTGTTACAGGTTTATCAGCAGGCGAAAACGACCAACCCTGATTTACGCAGCTCAGCCGCCACCCGCGACGCCGCGTTTGAAAAAATCAACGAAGCCCGCAGCCCGCTGCTGCCGCAATTGGGTTTAGGCGCGGATTATACCTATAACAATGGCTATCGCGACAACCAGGGTGTGAACAGCGATGTGAAAAGCGCGTCATTGCAGTTGACGCAAACCCTGTTCGACATGTCCAAATGGCGCGCGCTGACCTTACAGGAAAAACAGGCCGGCATTGAAGACGTTACCTATCAGAGCGCGCAACAGGCCCTTATTCTGAATACGGCGACCGCGTATTTCAATGTGCTGCGCGCCATTGATTCCCTGTCTTATATCAACGCGCAAAAAGAAGCCATCTACCGTCAGTTGGATCAGACCACTCAGCGTTTTAACGTCGGTCTGGTGGCGATTACCGACGTACAGAACGCGCGCTCCGAGTACGACAGCGTGCTTGCCAACGAAGTGCTGGCGCGCAATACGCTGGATAACGCCCTGGAAGTTCTGCGTCAGGTAAGCGGTAATTTCTACCCGCAGTTGGCGGGTCTGAACATCGACAATTTTGCCACCCGTCAGCCCGGCGTGGTAAACAACCTGCTGAAAGAAGCAGAAAACCGCAACCTTAACCTGCTGTCCGCCCGCCTGAGCCAGGATCTGGCGCGCGAACAAATCCGTTACGCGCAAACCGGGCACATGCCTACGCTGGATCTGACCGCCTCCACCGGCGTCAGCGATACCAGCTATTCGGGTTCCAATGCCCGCGGCAGTTCGTTTAATGACAGTGACGTCGGTCAAAACAAGGTCGGCGTCAGTTTCAGCTTACCGCTGTATAGCGGCGGCGCGACCAGTTCGCAGGTAAAACAGGCGCAGCACAGTTTCGTCAGCGCCAGCGAACTGCTGGAAAGCGCTCACCGTTCCGTCGTCCAGACCGTGCGATCTTCTTTCAACAATATTTCCGCCTCGATCAGCAGCATCAACGCGTATAAACAGGCTGAAGTTTCCGCGCAAAGCTCACTGGATGCGATGGAAGCCGGTTATCAGGTAGGCACCCGAACCATTGTCGATGTGCTGGACGCCACCACCACGCTGTATAACGCCAAGCAGCAGCTTTCCAGCGCCCGTTATGATTACCTGATTAATCAGCTGAACATTAAATCCGCACTGGGGACGCTGAATGAAAGCGATCTGCAAGCGCTGAATGCCGCGTTAGGCCAGCCGGTTTCAACCACGCCGCCGGTCAGCGACGATCACCGCAGCGGGCTGCTCACGCAAACCACCTCCGCGCCGCTTCAGTAGTCCTATCGCTATCCTGGGGAACAAACGTTCCCCTCTCATGCCGATAAAGCGAAGCGCCGCACAACTGAATGTATAGCAACGTAAAGAGTCGCTCGGTTACTGCCTTTGGTGCTTTAAATTCAAGCAGCCTTCCCCTATTCTTAACACACTTGTTAGTCATTGGGCATGATGCCTTTTCTCTGGGATAACACGATGAAACGTACCAAAAATATTAATCAGGAAACTTTCCGGAAAGGATGGCGAACGTACCGTCTGGCGCCCATCGCCTTGGCCGTCAGTACGGTATTTGTATTGGCAGGCTGCGAGCAGGCCGATGAAACCGTTTCCCTGTATCAGAACGCCGATGAATGTTCGAGCGCCAATCCATCGATGAGCGAGCAGTGCACCACCGCGTATAACAACGCCCTGAAAGAAGCGGAAAAAACCGCGCCTAAATATGCGACGCGCGAAGACTGCGTGGCTGAGTTTGGCGAAGCGCAATGTACTCAGGCTCCGGCGCAGGCCGGCATGGCCGCGGAATCTCAGCAGAGCGGCAGTTTCTGGATGCCGCTGATGGCCGGTTATATGATGGGCCGAATGATGGGCGGCGGCGCTGGCTACGCCCAACAGCCGCTGTTTACCTCAAAATCCCCGACCAGCCCGGCCAACGGCAAATTCGTTGATGCGACCGGTAAAAATTACGGTAATGCCACGACGGGCCGAACCATTAACGTACCGAAAACGGCGCTGGCGCCTAAACCCGCCACCACCTCAACCATTACCCGCGGCGGGTTCGGCGAGACGGTCGCCAAACAGACCAGCATGCAACGCAGCAACGCCAGTTCAAGTTCCAGCTCTTCCCGTAGCATGGGTGGCTGAGGACGTATTTAATGAAGCGGATTGAAATCAAAGAACGTCCCGACTGGCGTGAGAAAGCCACCGAATTCGGCTTTCGTTTTCACACCATGTATGGAGAACCCTACTGGAGTGAAGAGGCGTACTATCAGTTTACCCTCGCACAAATCGAAGAATTGGAAGACACCACCGCCGAGCTGCACCAGATGTGCTTACAGGTGGTGGAAAAAGTCGTCGACAGTGAACAGCTACTGACGAAATTCCGCATTCCCAAACACACCTGGGAATTTGTCAGGGATTCATGGCGCACCCGCCAGCCGTCGCTTTATTCGCGCCTGGATTTGGCTTATGACGGCAAAACGCCGGCCAAGCTGCTGGAAAACAACGCGGATACGCCGACATCGCTCTATGAAGCGGCATTTTTTCAATGGCTGTGGCTGGAAGATCAACTCAAGTCAGGGCAATTGCCGCAAACCGCCGATCAGTACAACAGTATTCAGGAAAAGCTGATCGAACGTTTTGAGGATCTCAAACTCAATCACGGTTTTGGTTTGTTGCATTTCGCCTGCTGCCAGGATACGGAAGAAGATCGCGGTACGGTGCAATATCTCCAGGATTGCGCGCTGGAAGCCGGTCTGCCGAGTGAATTTCTTTATATGGAAGAAATCGGCCTGGGTGAAAAAGGCCAGTTTACCGATCTGGAAAACCAGGTGATCGGCAATCTGTTCAAGCTGTATCCCTGGGAATTCATGCTGCGCGAGATGTTTTCCACCAAGCTGGAAGATGCCGGCGTTCGCTGGCTGGAACCCGCCTGGAAGAGCATTATCTCCAATAAGGCGCTGCTGCCGATGCTGTGGGAGATGTTCCCGAACCACCCCAACCTGTTACCCGCTTATTTCAGCGAAGACCAACACCCGGCGCTGGAAAATTACGTCATCAAGCCGCTGTTTTCGCGCGAAGGCGCCAATATCCAGATTGTGGAAAACGGCAAGGAGATTGCCGCGGTGGGCGGGCCATATGGCGAAGAAGGCAAAATCATTCAGCAATACCACCCTTTGCCCAGATTCGGCGACAGCTATACCCTGATTGGCAGTTGGCTGGTAAACGATCAACCCTGCGGCATTGGCGTACGCGAAGATCGCGAACTGATCACGCAGGATCTGTCGCGTTTTTACCCGCATATCATTCTGGATTAATCGTAAAAAAGGCACGGTTTCACACCGTGCCTGCCACGAAAAAACGACGTTATCCTACCTGCACCGACAACATACTCAGCGATCCCATGGCAATGCCATCGACCGGTACAGTGACGGCTTCTTTACCATCCCAGCTTCCCAGCACGTACAGCAGCGGCAGATAGTGATCGGGCGTTGGATTGGACAACGCCGCGCCTTCATGCTGCATAAAGTTTATCAGCGGATGGTTGTCTCCCTGATACGTCAGGTTATCCCGGACAAACCGACTGAATGAAACGGCCCAGGGATAGGGTTCGTCGTCGCCATCCCATTTAATCATACGCAGATTGTGCACCACGTTGCCGCTGGCGACAATCATGATGCCCTCATCCCGCAGCGCCGCCAGTTTACGGCCCAACTGATAGTGATACTCCGCCGGCTGCGTCCCATCAATACTAAGCTGCACCACCGGAATATCCGCCTGTGGATACATCTTTATCAGCACCCCCCAGGAGCCGTGATCCAATCCCCATTCGCTGCGATCCGCCGCCACCGGAATGGGCGCCAGCAGCCGTTGAATTTTTTCGGCCAGATCAGGCAAGCCTGGCGCCGGATAGCGGGTATCAAACAACGCCTGCGGAAAACCGCCGAAATCATGGATGGTGCGGGGATTTTCCATTGCCGTCACCGCCGTGCCGCGAGTATACCAGTGGGCGGAAACCGCCAGAATGGCTTTCGGACGCGGCAATGTCGCCCCTAACGCCTGCCAGGCCTGAGTGTACGGGTTATTCTCCAACACGTTCATCGGGCTACCGTGACCGAGGAACAGTGCGGGCATCCGGGCTGTGTGGTTCATAAAATATCCTTAGCAAAATGCCAGCGTCGTGCAACAGCACGTAATGAGATTACTCTACGCCCTTTGGGTGCCGGAAAAAGTCGGATATCTGTGATGAAGAACATCAATAAATTTGAAAATAATCGTTAGCAGAAAAGAAAATACCTTTGCGGACAACGCGTTACGGGCAAAAAAACGGCCAACGCGCGAGGTGAATCGCACGTTGGCCGTATACAAACAAGGGAGTTGACCGTTAAGCCGGGTTCTGTCGTGGACAGTCATTCATCTAGGCCAGCAATCGCTCACTGGCTCAAGCAGCCTACCCGGGTTCAGTACGGGCCGTACCATGTGAACCCCTATTTGGCCTTGCTCCGGGTGGAGTTTACCTTGCCACGGACTGTTGCCAGCCGCGCGGTGCGCTCTTACCGCACCCTTTCACCCTTACCTGTACCCGCATAAGCGGGCCATCGGCGGTTTGCTCTCTGTTGCACTTGTCGTAGGCTTGCGCCTCCCAGGCGTTACCTGGCACCCTGCCCTATGGAGCCCGGACTTTCCTCCCCTCCACTTGTCTCCCCCGAAAGGGACGGCAGTGAAGCGGCGACTGTCTGGTCAACTCCGGCGCGGATTGTATAGTGTTTTACCCTACGTGTCATCTTTCCTGCCGGTCGAGCGCATACTTATACAGCGCATTCTTCTTAACGCCGTGGATTTCCGCGGCCAGCGCGGCGGCCTTTTTCAACGGCAGCTCTTTTTGCAACAGGGACAGCGTTCGCAGAGCCTCGGCCGGCAAGGCATCAATATCCGCTTTGTGGCCTTCCACAATCAGCACCATTTCGCCCTTACGGCGATTTTCATCTTCCTTCACCCACTCCAACAGCTCGCCCACCGGCGCGCCGTGGATGGATTCCCAGGTTTTGGTGATTTCACGCGCCAGCACCACATAACGCTGTGGGCCAAGTACCACGATAATGTCCTGCAAACTATCCAATAACCGATGTGTCGACTCATAAAAAATCAGGGTTCGCGGCTCTTCCTGCAACGCGCGCAATGTATCGGTGCGCGCTTTGGTTTTCGCCGGCAAAAAGCCTTCATAGCAAAAGCGATCGGAAGGCAGTCCGGCGGCCGACAGGGCGGTAATCGCCGCACAAGCGCCCGGCAAGGGGACAACACGGATCCCGGCCTCGCGGCAGCGTCTCACCAGATGATAGCCGGGGTCGTTAATCAGCGGCGTTCCCGCATCGGAAACCAGCGCAATACTTTGTCCGGACTGCAATTTCGCCAGCAACGTGTCTGCTTTTTGCTGTTCATTGTGATCGTGTAGTGCGAAAAGCCGCGCATTAATGGCAAAATGTTGTAACAGCAAACCGGTATGACGGGTATCCTCGGCGGCAATCAGATCAACATGCCGCAATACCGCCAAAGCACGTTGGGTGATATCGCCCAGATTGCCAATCGGCGTGGGGACAATGTAGAGGGTGGATGCAGAAATGTCTGCTTGTTGGTCTTGATTCATTGTTTCATCCGAGTTGCCGATTTAATATTGAGCATCTTTAAAAAAAATCACTGGATACAGTATGCTTTCCTTTCATTTCGTCCGTACCCAGGCAGGGCGCGCTATCCCTGTTTTGTTAGCGGCGCTGTTTCTTGCAGGCTGTCCGAGTCAGGCGCCGCAAAGCCCGCCGCCCGAGGTTCAGGGCCAGGCTGATGCTTCATCTGATTATTATCTGCAACAGATGCAGCAAAGCAGCGATGATAACAAGGCTGGCTGGCAATTACTTGCGATTCGTTCTCTGATACAGGAAGGCAAGGTGCCGCAGGCAAGTCAGCAGTTTAGCGCATTACCTGAAAAATTAAGCGCGGCGCAGCAACAGGAACGGCAGTTGATCAATGCTGAACTGGCCGCCGCACAGAACAACATGGACGCCGCGAACGCCGCCCTGGGCCAGTTGGACATCAATACGCTCGGCGAACAGCAGAAGCGCCGCTACTATCAAACGCAGATCAACGCCAATCAGGGGCGTCCTTCCATCACGCAGCTGCGCGCCTACATCGCCCAGGAGCCGTTGCTGCAAGGCGACGAGCGTCAATCAAATCTGGATCAGACCTGGCTGACGCTGGCGCAAATGAGCCCGCAGGAATCGGGATCGTTACTGATCAACGCCAACGAGAACACGCTGGCCGGCTGGGTGGATCTGTTGAATACCTATCAGAATAACCGCCAGTCTCCCGACCAGCTAAAAGCGGCCATTCAGGATTGGCAGACCCGCTATCCGCATCATCCGGCGGCCAAAACGCTGCCGACGCAGTTAAATCAAGTGGTTGATTTCCACCAGTCGCAGGTTAGCAGTATCGCGCTGCTGCTGCCGTTAAACGGCCAGGCCCAGGTGTTTGCCAATGCGATCCAGCAAGGGTTCAACGCGGCTAAAAACGGTCAGGCGACCATGGCGGAAACCGCGCCATCGGCCGGCGATCCCCAGCAGATGCAAAATAGTCAGCCTGCCGATGGTCTGGATGAGCAAAACGTTCAGGATGGTCAGCCTGCCGCAGAATATAGCACCGATGTTGATACCGTTGCCGCAGCCCCCGCAGAACAACATGCGCTTCCCAGTTCCTTACCGGTAAAAGTGTATGACACTTCATCTCAGCCCTTGGCGAATGTGTTGGCTCAGGCGCAACAGGACGGCGCTTCCCTGGTCGTCGGGCCGCTATTGAAAAACGAAGTGGAACAACTGGCAGGAAGCCAGTCTCCGTTGAATATTCTGGCGCTCAATCAGCCGGAACATGCGCAGAACAGCCCCAATATCTGCTACTTCGCGTTGGCGCCGGAAGATGAGGCCAGAGACGCCGCAAAGTTTATTTACCAGCAGGGTAAACAGCAGCCGTTATTACTGGTGCCGCGCGGAACCCTGGGCGATCGCATCGTCAATGCGTTTGCGCAAGCCTGGAGCCAACAAGGCGGCGGTAACCTATTGCAGCAACGCTTTGGCAGCGCCTTTGAGTTAAAACAAGCCATCAACAGCGGCGCGGGCCTAAGCCTGAGCGGCCAGCCCGTCAATATGACGCCGCCGCAACCCCAAACCGGCACAACGGTTGGCGGCTTAACTATCCCGGCGCAGGTGCCGCCGACGGTTAACGCCGCCATCAGCGGCAATATTGATGCCGTCTATATCATCGCCACCCCCGATGAACTGGCGCTGATCAAACCGATGATTGATATGCGCACCACATCGCGTTCACGTCCTGCGCTGTATGCCAGTTCCCGCAGTTTTCAAGCCGGCAGCGGCCCTGATTTCCGTCTCGAAATGGAAGGGTTGCAGTTCAGCGAGATCCCGCTACTCGCCGGGGAAAATCCGGCGCTGATGCAGCAGGTGAGCAACCAGTTCAGAAACGATTACTCGCTGGTGCGCCTGTATGCCATGGGGATGGACGCCTGGACCCTGTCCAGCCGCTTTGCTGAAATGCGTCAGATCCCCGGCCATCAGGTGGCAGGAGCGACGGGCAGGCTGAGCGCGACATCCGATTGCGTGATTAACCGGCAAATGACCTGGCTGCAATATCGTCAGGGACAGTTGGTGCCCGCATCCTGAACCGGCGGACGACAGGCGCAGATTACGAACAGCGGGCCAGACGCTATCTTGAACGCGCCGGCTTAACCTTCGCCGCCGCCAATGTCACGTTGCGCGGCGGTGAGCTGGATTTGATTATGCGCGATCGGCAAACCTGGGTGTTTGTGGAAGTCCGCTATCGGCGGAATGCCGATTTTGGCGGCGCGGCCGCCAGCGTGACCCGACAGAAACAGCGGCGGTTGCTTCATGCCGCCGCCGTCTGGCTGGCGCAACGGGACGCCAGTTTTGATACGGTGGACTGCCGTTTCGACGTGCTGGCCATTACGGATAACCAATTTTCCTGGATCCCTAACGCTTTTAACGCGCAGGAATGATAGATTTCAGCGCCGCTCCCAATAAGCATTTGCTCCGGGACGTTCAAACGCCATCGCGTTTGGTCGGACACGGCTCAAGCCCCAAATGGCGAGCAACATCGCTATAGGGACAGGCCATTAATGTATGGATTTTAATTAAAGTAGGTTAATTCAACGTGCTGGATAGAATAAAAGTTTGTTTTACCGAAAGTATTCAAACGCAGATCGCTGCTGCGGAGGCCTTACCGGATGCAATCTCGCGTGCCGCCGTGGCACTGGTGCAGAGCCTGTTGAACGGCAATAAAATTCTGTGCTGCGGTAACGGAACGTCGGCCGCCAACTCCCAGCATTTTGCCGCCAGCATGATTAATCGCTTCGAAGCCGAACGCCCCAGCTTACCGGCGATTGCACTTAATGCCGATAATGTGGTCATAACTGCGATCGCCAACGATCGGTTGCATGAAGAGATCTACGCCAAACAAGTTCGGGCGCTGGGACAAACCGGCGACGTGTTACTGGCGATATCAACCCGCGGAAACAGCCGCGACATTGTAAAAGCCGTGGAAGCGGCGGTAACCCGAGATATGACTATCGTCGCCCTGACAGGTTACGATGGCGGTGAACTGGCCGGGCTGCTTGGTCCACAGGATGTGGAAATCCGCATTCCTTCACACCGTAGCGCCCGTATTCAGGAAATGCACATGCTGACGGTTAACTGCCTGTGCGATTTAATTGATAACACCTTGTTTCCACACCAGAACGATTAAGGAGCACTACATGAGGATAAGTTCTGCATTTGCCGTGTTGTCTATCGCCCTGCTACTACAAGGCTGCGTCGGCGCCGTCGTTGTCGGAAGCGCCGCGGTCGCCACCAAAAGCGCCACCGATCCCCGCACGGTGGGGACGCAGGTTGACGACGGCACGCTGGAAATCCGCGTGAACAACGCCATCAGCAAAGATGCGCAATTGAAAAAAGACGCCCGCGTTGTTGTTACCGCTTATCAGGGAAAAGTGCTGCTGACGGGGCAGGCGCCCAATACAGAACTCGCAAACCGTGCTAAACAAATCGCCCTTGGCGTGGAAGGCGCAGCCGAAGTCTATAATGAAATACGACAGGGCAACCCGGTATCGTTGGGAACCGCCTCAATGGACACCTGGATCACCACCAAAGTTCGTTCGCAAATCCTGACGAGCGACACGGTGAAATCCTCCAACGTAAAAGTCACCACCGAAAATGGTGAAGTCTTCCTGTTAGGTCTGGTCACCCAACGTGAAGGCGCGTCTGCGGCTGAAATTGCCAGCAAGGTCAGCGGGGTGAAACACGTCACCACCGCATTTACCTATCTGCAATAATTTAGCCGCCCGGCAACCTCAACCGCTGATGTTTTCATCGGCGGTTTTTTATTTATTCCTCAACCGGCGATAATAGCCAGACGGCGCGCCGGGCATCGACACAAACGCCGCCAACGTCCCCTCAACCAGCCAATCACCACGAACCCAAGCCACCCATCATCTTTATCAGGATCGCGCCGCCAGCAAGCTCTGAGGCGCGAATAATCATGGTTAGCGCCCTTGGATGGCCTCGATTGTTGCCACACATCCCCAGCGCGGCAGGATAAACAGCAGTAAGCCGCTCAACCGCATAGGCGCGTTCAGTTTAATCCGTGTGAGCGCAAAAACGCTTCGCCGCCGATCTGGCGCATCTGGCGTAAAATCCATTGCTGGCGTTGGATCACGTAACCGGACGGCGCGTTTACGCGAAAACGTATAGGATTTGGCAACACCGCCGCCAGCAAAGCCGCTTCGCTGGCGGTAAGCCTGCTGGCAGACTTGTTGAAATAACGCCTTGCCGCGGCTTCCACGCCGAAAATGCCGGGGCCGAATTCAGCGACATTCAGGTAGACCGTCAGGATCCGCCGTTTGGTCCATACCAGTTCAACACCGGTGGTAATCCCGGCCTCGAGACCTTTTCGCAGCCAACTGCGGCCATCCCACAAGAACAGATTTTTCACCGTTTGCTGAGAGAGCGTAGAAGCGCCACGGATCCGTTGCGTGTTACGTTCGTTATGTTTCAGCGCCGAGTTAATGGCATCAATATCAAAACCCCAGTGTTGAGGGAATTTCTGATCCTCGGCGGCGATCACCGCCAGAGCCATCGCCGGGGCTATCTCATCCATTGAGACCCAGTCGGAATGGGCAACGTACGCAAAATCGCCGCTTAACCACGCACTAACCTGCCGGTCAACCATCACGGCGGAAAACGGGACCGGCAGAAAAGAAAACAGCAGTATACCTGCCAGCCATAGTCCCAATACCGTCAGCAGAAACCTGATGACCAGACGTTTAAGACGCATCAGCAGACCATTGCGACGGTTCGATTTCATTCAATAAAATCCAGTACGCGCGCCACCAGCTTATCAATGCCTTTGGCGGCTTCACTGATTGAGCCAGCCAGCATATAGGCGGGCGTAGTGATAATTTTATGTTCGGCATCCACCACAATATCGTCAACCGGACAAACCACGTGAATTCCGCCCATTTCCTCAATCATTTCAGCAGTATCAATATCGTTACCAATTGTAATCCTGACCGGTTCTCCCAGTAGCTTTGGCAACAATGCCGGACTGATGCAAATAAAACCAATTGGTTTATTTTGCTTATAAATTTCCTGTGTGAGTAATTTTAAAGATTCATCGACCTGACAGGCCGAACCCTGAGTGACGAAATCGCTTAAATTTTTTGCCGAGCCGAACCCGCCGGGCACAATTAACGCATCAAGCTGTTGCGCATCGGCTTCTGAAAGCGGCCGGATTTTCCCTCTGGCAATGCGGGCGGATTCGACTAAAACGTTGCGATTCTCATTGGTTACATCACCCGTCAGATGATTGACCACATGTAATTGCGGCTTATCCGGCGCAAAGCAAACCGCTTCCGCCCCCGCCCGATCCAGTGCGAGCAGCGTCAGTACGGCTTCATGAATCTCTGAACCATCATAAACACCACACCCGCTCAGGACGATACCAACTCTTTTCATCAACTTTTCCTCCATTTCATTACATCAACTAATTGATTTTTTAATTGACAAACACTAATCTACATCACACATTTTAATGATTCTTGTAACTAACATTTCTGTATTTGCTAGTTTGTTACTTGATGAAGATGTAAATTAGTAAAGGTAAGAATATCCGCACTTGCGAGCTCACGACTCCTGATATCTAAAAATATGCAGGTGCCCGTTTTCCCTGGTGTTGGCGCATAATTCGCGCACCCCGGCTTCGGTCGGGGTCATTTTTTTACTCGCAACATCCCTGTCGCTCGCCCTACGGGCCGCCGCAAGCGGCGTTACAAATCTCTTTTGGAAATTTTTTCGGCTTCCGCCACCCAGTCCCGCAGAACCTGCACATCATGACGCCAGTCATGCTTAAGCTCTTCGATCCATTCCTGTACGTTATCCCACCAGGCCGGCAACGTCGGCGTCTGTATCTGTTGGGCGACCTGTTGCAGATGACGAAGCCCGACCGATCCCGCCGCGCCTTTGATCTTGTGTCCCTCTTCGGTAATGCCTTTCTGATCGCGCGCGGTCATATTGGAATCGAGGATCGCCAGATAGCCCGGCATCATTTGTTCGAACATATCCAGGCTTTGGTGAATCAATTTGGGTCCGACCAGATCCAGGTATTGTTCCAGCATCGCAATATCCAGCAGTTCCTCGTTAGCCATTTCATCACCTTTTTCGGTAACGGGATCGTCAGCACGGACGATTTGATGATCCCAATATTGTTTGATAACCGCCGTCAGCGCCGGCACCGACAGCGGTTTACTGAGCACGTCATCCATACCGGCGTCCAGATACTCTTTTTTATCTTTTAGTACGTTGGCCGTTAACGCCACCAGCGGCGGCAGGCTCCGGTCGGCATAGCGCTCACGGATATGACGAGCCACATCCAGTCCGGTCATATCCGGCAGTTGGATGTCCAGCAACGCCAGATCAAACTCATCGGGATCGAACATATCCAGCGCTTCTTGCCCGGTCATCGCCACTTCCACGCTGCTGCCCAGTTTTTCCAGCACGGAACGCGCCACCACCACATTCAGTTCGATATCCTCCACCAGCAGCACATGCAGCGCCGGCAGCGGCATCTCATCGTCCGCATCCTGGCTGCTGACGACCTCTTCCACCCGTGGCGCGATGACCGTCAGCGTGAAGCAGGAACCTTTACCCTGAATACTGGCAACGTGGATGTCGCCCCCCATGTTTTGCGCCAGACGTTTTGAAACCGACAGGCCGATGCCCGTTCCTGTCGCCGGCTTGCCGCCATGCTGATCCTTCACCTGATAATACATGGCAAAGATTTTTTCCAGCTCATCCGTCGGGATCCCCATGCCGGAGTCCTCGACCTCAATACGCAGACAATCGCCCCGCTCATGCCATACCCGCACCACGATTTTTCCCTGCGGGGTGAATTTCACCGCATTGCTGAGCAGGTTCCACAGGATCTGCCGCAGACGTGTGCCATCGGTAATAATTTTCTGCGGCAGAGGCTGGTGCAGTTCCATAATCAACTTCAGCCCTTTGGGCTGAGCCAACAACCCGCCTAAATTTTCCAGATCGGCCAGAAATCCGGTGAAATCTATCGGCTGGTTATCCAGTTGCACTTTGCGGCGTTCCTGTTTGTCCATTTCAATCACGTCGTTGAAAATATTGCCCAATGTGATCGCACTGACATGAATCGTTTTCAAATACTTTTGCTGTTCCGCATCGAGCTGGGTATCCAGCAAAATGCGGCTTAGCCCGACAATGCCGTTAAGCGGCGTACGAAGCTCGTGGCTGATCGTTGAGATGAAAGTGGTCTTCTCCCTGCTGGCGTTCTCTAACGCGTCCTGGTAACGCTTACGCTCCGTTATATCGCGTCCAAATCCCATCAGCCCGTGTCGTTTGCCCATTCGATCGTAAAACGGCACCTTACGCAGTTCAAAACAGGCTTTGCGGCCGTCGGGATACACCAGCCACTGCTCATACGTCAGCGACACGTTATGACGGAACACTTTCTCGTCCGTTTCCATCACTTTCTCGGCGATGTCCGGCGGATAAACATCCTGCGGCGTCAGGCCGACAAGCTGCTTCTGGCTTTTGCCGACCAGCAGTTCCATCGCGCGGTTGCAGCCAGAAAACTCTTTTTCTTCATTGCGGTAATAAACCAGATCGGGCGACGCATCGAGGAAAGAGCGCAGCAACGCGGACTGTTGCTCCAGCTCGACCTGCGCCTGCTCACGGCGCGCCATCTCTTCTTTCAGCTTGCTCACCACCCGCAGACGCGCTTCTTCTGATTTGATACGGTCGGCGATTTCCTGATTAAGCTGGGCGATATTTTCCTGAAGCTGTTCATTCAGTTCCAGATCCCGGTGACGCATCTCCTCCAGTTTGGCGACCAGCTTCGACAGCCGCTGGCGTGATTCTTCGAGTTGCTCGACGACGACGGAAAGAAAATAAACCGCCCACGGGGTAATCAGCAGCCCGAAAAAGACCGAACGAACCACATCAATATTTTCCACTTCTCCGCTGAGCAGCAGGGTGACGGCCATCTGCACCACCATCGCCAGCAGTACCAGTACCGAAGCCAGCAGCAGTGAAAAACGGACAAGCCCCAGTTTTACCATCAAATCAACATAGTACTGAGCCAACAGGCGGATTTGCTTCATAGCGGTTTCCTTGGTTACGAACCACCGAATCATATCGTAAAACAACAATAAGTGCGGTGACGGCGCAGGAGATTCACGACATAACCTGCCGGCGTTGCACAACACGCGCATTTTGCTAAAAATATCAGCCGGCTACGGCGCGCTGTACTGATAAGGCGTGCCCAATGCCGATCCCTGCACGCCGTGAAGCTGTAGATAACGCCCCAACTCTACCATGCCGGTCCAGCGATTCTCACACCATAGCGGGGCCAGCAATGTCGGGCGACGGGCGCTGGCGGAAATGCGGTGGTAGATAATCTCCGGGGGCGTACGGCGGATCATCTCACCGGCGGTTGACACATACTCATCCAGCGCCAGCTCGGATAGTCTGCCGACGCGCCAGGCTTTCGCCATAATGCTGCCTTCCACGATGTGCAACGGATGAAGCTTGATGCCTTCCACGCCGGTTTCGACCACCCGATCGAGCGTGGATAAACAACGCGGAGCATCTTCGCCCGGCAGACCGACGATAAGGTGACAACACACCTTCAGACCACGCTCGCGGGCGCGCCGGACCGTCTGTTGGTAGCAGGCGAAATCATGGCCGCGGTTAATCCGGCGCAACGTTTTATCGCAGGCGCTTTGCAGACCCAACTCCAGCCAGATTTCATAGCCCTGCTCGCGATAACCCGCGAGCAGATCCAAAACCGCGTCCGGTACGCAATCCGGCCGGGTGCCGACGCACAGCCCGACCATATCCGCCTGAGCCAGCGCCGCCTGATACATATTTTCCAACACCTTAACCTCGGCATAGGTGCTGGTATAGGCCTGAAAATAAGCCAGATAACGGTTTGCGCGGTTTATCTTTCCGGACTGCGCGGCCAGTTGCCGGGCAATGCTGCGCTGCTGCATCTGCTCATCGGCAAACGAAGCGACATTACAGAACGTACAACCTCCCCGCCCCAGCGTTCCGTCCCGGTTGGGGCAGCTAAAACCGCCATGCAGCGCGAGCTTGTGTACCTTTTCTCCGTAGCGGCGTTGAAGATTTCCGCCAAACATATTGATTAATTTTTGTAATTGCATATTCTGATTAGCCCTCTTGAGGAACAGAAGCCTACTCTGTCGGCCCCTCCGTCGCGATGACATCGATCAATCCCCCCACTTCAGTCAAAATGAATTATTATTCGCTTTTAGTGCAAATAAACTCACATTGACGCTGATTAATTTTTCTTATCCGCCCACGCGACTTCATTAAAAGATGACGAGAAAATGAAAAACAGTGGCATAAATCAAAAAACCGAGCCAAAGCAGTACAAGATTCCGAAAATCAGAAAAATTGCAGCATGTAGGGGAGATATTGTGATATGAGCATAGTGATACAGCTCACAGTTCGATCAAATCCAATAGTCCTTAATCAGCATACTTTAGCTAAAAAAAACATTAACTTTCATAGGTATAACTAAAAATTATCCCTTATCGGCACATTTTGCACAGGTATTTGACCTGAACAGGCTTTCTCGCTAATTTGGGAATCCGCTGGAAGCTTTCCTGATAAGTCCGCGACTTGTCATATTTATGCAGTAAATGAAGACTCCCTCTAAAAACAAGTCATTTACCACTTGTGAGACCGTCACGAGAGGCCGAAGAAGAGAGCGGCAGGCTTATAGCCGCTCGACGCCAAGGTGCTTTCTCGCAGTAGGTTGTGAGAGTCACACAGAGCCCGGGGAGGTTCACTATTATGTTGTACGATGCATCCCAAGAGAGAGACAACTGTGGTTTTGGATTAATCGCCCATATAGAAGGTGAACCGAGCCACAAGGTAGTGCGTACTGCGATTCACGCACTTGCCCGTATGCAACACCGTGGCGCGATCCTTGCTGACGGCAAGACCGGCGACGGCTGTGGCCTATTACTTCAAAAACCCGATCGTTTCTTCCGTCTGGTTGCGGAAGAGCGCGGCTGGCGGTTAGCCAAAAATTACTCCGTCGGCATGATGTTTCTCAATCAGGATGAAGAGCTGGCCCGCGCCACGCGCCGGATTGTAGAAGAAGAACTGCAAAACGAAACGCTTTCCGTGCTCGGCTGGCGTGAAGTGCCGACCAATCCGGACGTGCTGGGTGAAATCGCCCTGTCGTCTCTGCCGCGCATTGAGCAAATCTTCGTCAATGCCCCGGCCGGCTGGCTACAAAGCGATATGGAGCGTCGGTTGTTTATGGCGCGCCGCCGCATTGAAAAACGGATTGAAGATAAAGAATTCTACGTTTGCAGTTTTTCCAATCTGGTGACGATCTATAAAGGCCTGTGTATGCCGGCGGATCTGCCGCGCTTCTATCTCGATCTGGCCGATCTGCGCCTGGAATCGGCAATCTGCCTGTTCCACCAGCGTTTCTCGACCAACACCGTACCGCGCTGGCCGCTGGCGCAGCCGTTCCGCTATCTGGCGCACAACGGCGAGATCAATACCATTGCCGGTAACCGCCAATGGGCGCGCGCCCGTGCTTATAAATTCAAAACCCCGCTGATCCCTGACTTGCAGGATGCCGCGCCGTTCGTCAACGAAACCGGTTCCGACTCCAGTTCGCTGGATAATATGCTGGAGCTGTTCCTCAGCGGCGGGATGGACATCATCCGCGCCATGCGTCTGTTGGTGCCGCCTGCCTGGCAAAACAACCCGGATATGGACCCGGAGCTGCGCGCCTTCTTCGACTTTAACTCCATGCACATGGAGCCGTGGGACGGCCCGGCCGGCATCGTGATGTCCGACGGACGCTACGCCGCCTGTAACCTCGACCGTAACGGTCTGCGTCCGGCGCGCTACGTCATCACCAAAGACAAACTGATTACCTGCGCCTCCGAAGTGGGGATCTGGGATTATCAGCCGGATGAAGTGGTGGAGAAAGGCCGCGTCGGGCCGGGCGAACTGATGGTTATCGACACCCGCAGCGGCCGTATTCTGCATTCCGCCGAAACCGATGACGATCTGAAAAGCCGTCACCCCTATAAAGAATGGATGGAGAAAAACGTCCAGCGTCTGGTGCCGTTTGAAGAATTGCCGGAAGATCAGGTGGGTAGCCGCGAATTTGACGACGCCCTGCTGGAAACCTATCAGAAGCAGTTTGGCTACAGCAGCGAAGAGCTGGATCAGATTATCCGCGTGCTGGGCGAGAACGGTCAGGAAGCCACCGGCTCGATGGGGGACGATACGCCATTCGCCGTGCTGTCCAGCCGCCCGCGCATTATTTATGACTACTTCCGTCAGCAGTTTGCCCAGGTGACCAACCCGCCGATCGATCCGCTGCGTGAAGCGCACGTTATGTCCCTGGCGACCTGTATCGGCCGCGAAATGAACGTCTTCTGTGAAGCGGAAGGTCAGGCCCACCGCCTGAGCTTTAAATCCCCGATCCTGCTTTACTCCGATTTCAAACAGTTGCTCTCCCAGGATCAGCAACACTACCGCGCGGATACTCTGGATCTGACGTTCGAACCGGAACAGCAAACGCTGCAACAGACCATTGAGAAACTGTGCGACGCCGCCGAACACAAAGTGCGCGACGGCGCCGTTCTGCTGGTGCTGTCCGACCGGGCGATCTCGGCGAAACGTCTGCCGGTTCCCGCGCCAATGGCCGTGGGCGCGATTCAGCGTCGTCTGGTAGAGAAAAGCCTGCGCTGCGACGCCAACATCATTGTTGAAACGGCCAGCGCGCGCGATCCGCACCACTTTGCCGTATTGTTAGGTTTTGGCGCCACCGCCATCTATCCCTATCTGGCCTATGAAACGCTGGCGCGGCTGGTGGATAACCACACCATTGAAAAACCCTACCGCGCAGTGATGCTGAACTACCGTAACGGCATCAATAAAGGGCTGTACAAGATCATGTCCAAAATGGGCATTTCAACGGTCGCCTCTTACCGCTGCTCCAAGCTATTTGAAGCCGTAGGCTTGCATAACGACGTTGCCGATCAGTGCTTCCAGGGCGTCGTCAGCCGTATCGGCGGAGCCAACTTCAGCGATTTCGAACAGGATTTGCTCAATCTTTCCAAACGCGCTTGGCTGAAACGCAAAACGCTGGAACAGGGCGGGCTGCTGAAATTCGTGCACGGCGGCGAATACCATGCCTACAACCCGGATGTGGTCACTACGCTGCAAACCGCGGTTAAAAGCGGCAAATACAGCGATTACGAACAATACGCCAAACTGGTGAACGATCGTCCGGCCGCCACGCTGCGCGATCTGCTGGCGCTGAAACCGCAGGAAGGCGCGGCCATTTCCCTCGACGAGGTCGAGCCGGCGACAGAAATGTTCAAGCGCTTTGATACCGCGGCGATGTCGATTGGCGCGCTCAGCCCGGAAGCCCATGAGTCGCTGGCTGAAGCCATGAACGGTCTCGGCGGTTACTCAAACTCCGGCGAAGGCGGTGAGGACCCGGCGCGTTACGGCACCAACAAGGTTTCCCGTATCAAGCAGGTGGCTTCCGGTCGCTTTGGCGTCACGCCGGCCTATCTGGTCAACGCCGACGTGATCCAGATTAAAGTGGCGCAGGGCGCCAAACCGGGCGAAGGCGGTCAGTTGCCCGGCGATAAAGTCACGCCGTATATCGCCAGACTGCGTTATTCCGTCCCGGGCGTGACGCTGATTTCACCGCCGCCGCACCATGATATTTATTCCATTGAGGATTTGGCGCAGCTGATTTTCGATCTGAAACAGATCAACCCGAAAGCCATGATCTCGGTAAAACTGGTTTCCGAACCCGGCGTCGGCACCATTGCCACCGGCGTGGCCAAAGCCTATGCCGATCTGATCACCATCGCCGGTTACGATGGCGGCACCGGCGCCAGCCCGCTGACGTCGGTAAAATATGCGGGCTGCCCCTGGGAACTGGGTCTGGTGGAAACCCAGCAGGCGCTGGTCGCCAACGGCCTGCGTCACAAAATCCGCTTACAGGTGGATGGCGGTCTGAAAACCGGGCTGGATATCATCAAGGCGGCGATTCTGGGAGCGGAAAGCTTCGGTTTCGGCACCGGCCCGATGGTGGCGTTAGGCTGTAAATACCTGCGTATTTGCCACCTGAACAACTGCGCCACCGGCGTCGCCACCCAGGACGAAAAACTGCGCCGCGACCACTATCACGGCCTGCCGGAACGCGTGACCAACTACTTCCAGTTCATCGCGCACGAAACCCGGACGCTGATGGCGGAATTGGGCGTCAGCCGTCTGGTGGATTTGATTGGTCGTACCGATCTGCTGGTCGAACTGGACGGTTTCACCGCCAAACAAAATAAGCTGGATCTGTCGCCGTTGCTGCACACCGCACAGCCCCATCCGGGCAAGGCGCTGTACTGCACCGAAAGCAATCCGTCGTTTGATAAGGGCCTGCTGAACAAAGAGCTGCTGGCGCAGGCGCAACCGCACGTGGACGCCAGACAGAGCAAAGCGCTCTACTTTGATATCCGCAACACTGACCGTTCGGTCGGCGCCACCCTGTCTGGGGCGATCGCCGCCAAACATGGCGATCAGGGTCTGGCGAGCGATCCGATCAAAGCCTACTTCTCCGGCACCGCCGGTCAGAGCTTTGGGGTCTGGAACGCGGGCGGCGTCGAGCTGTCATTGACGGGCGACGCCAATGATTACGTTGGTAAAGGTATGGCCGGCGGCAGCATTTCCGTGCGACCTCCGGTGGGATCGGCGTTCCGCAGCCATGAGGCCAGCATTATCGGCAACACCTGCCTCTACGGCGCCACCGGCGGCAAGCTGTTCGCCGCCGGCCGCGCAGGCGAACGTTTCGCCGTGCGTAACTCCGGCGCTATCACCGTGGTGGAAGGCATCGGCGATAACGGCTGCGAATACATGACAGGCGGCATCGTCTGCGTGCTGGGCCGCACCGGCGTCAACTTTGGCGCGGGCATGACCGGGGGCTTCGCCTACGTTCTGGATGAAGACGGCGAATTCCGCAAACGCGTTAACCCTGAACTGGTAGAAGTGCTGGAGGTAGAACAGTTGGCGATTCACGAAGAGCATTTGCGCGGCCTGATTACCGAGCATGCGCAACACACCGGTTCACAGCGCGCGGAAGAGATCCTCGCTAACTGGCCGGCCTGGGCATCGAAATTTGCTCTGGTGAAACCGAAGTCAAGTGATGTGAAGGCATTGTTGGGTCACCGTAGTCGTTCCGCAGCCGAGCTGCGGGTTCAGGCGCAGTAAGAGGTCATCATGAGTCAGAATGTTTATCAATTTATCGACCTACAGCGCGTTGATCCGCCAAAAAAACCGCTGAAAATTCGTAAAATTGAATTTGTTGAAATTTACGAACCGTTCTCGGAGAGCCAGTCCAAAGCCCAGGCCGATCGCTGCCTGTCATGCGGCAACCCTTACTGCGAGTGGAAATGTCCGGTTCATAACTACATTCCCAATTGGCTGAAGCTGGCGAATGAAGGTCGGATTATCGAAGCGGCCGAGCTATCGCACCAGACCAACAGCCTGCCGGAAGTCTGCGGACGCGTTTGTCCTCAGGATCGTCTGTGTGAAGGTTCCTGTACGTTGAATGACGAATTCGGCGCCGTGACCATCGGCAACATTGAACGCTATATCAATGATAAAGCGATCGAGATGGGCTGGAAGCCGGATGTGTCGAACGTACAGCCAACCGGCAAGCGCGTGGCCATTATCGGCGCGGGCCCCGCCGGTCTGGCCTGCGCTGACGTGCTGGCGCGCAATGGCGTCCAGGCGGTGGTATTTGATCGTCATCCTGAAATTGGCGGCTTGCTGACCTTCGGCATCCCGGCCTTTAAGCTGGAAAAAGAAGTGATGGTCAAGCGCCGCGAGATCTTCAGCGGCATGGGCATCGAATTCCGTCTGAACACCGAAGTGGGTAAAGACGTCCAGATGCAGGAACTGCTGGATGAATATGACTCCGTGTTCCTCGGCGTCGGCACCTATCAGTCCATGCGCGGCGGTTTGGAAAATGAAGATGCGCCGGGCGTCTACGATGCCCTGCCGTTCCTTATCGCCAATACCAAACAGCTGATGGGCTTCGACGCTTCTGAAGAAGAGCCTTACATCACCATGCAAGGCAAGCGTGTTGTGGTACTGGGTGGCGGCGATACCGCGATGGACTGCGTGCGTACATCGATTCGTCAGGGCGCCGCGCACGTCACCTGCGCCTATCGCCGTGATGAAGAGAACATGCCCGGATCTAAACGCGAAGTGAAAAACTCGCGCGAGGAAGGGGTCGAATTCAAATTCAACCTGCAACCGCTGAGCATTGAGATTAACGGGGCCGGTAAGGTGTGCGGCGTCAGAATGGCGCGTACCGCGTTGGGCGCGCCAGATGCCAACGGCCGCCGCCGTCCTGAAATCGTTGAAGGCTCCGAGCACGTGCTGGAAGCGGATGCGGTGATCATGGCTTTCGGTTTCCGTCCGCACAAGATGGCTTGGCTGGCTGAATACAGCGTTGAACTGGATAGTCAGGGCCGCATCATCGCGCCTGAAAACAGCGAAAATGCTTTCCAGACCAGCAACCCGAAAATTTTTGCCGGCGGCGATGCCGTACGCGGCTCGGATCTGGTGGTGACCGCCATTGCCGAAGGGCGCAAAGCCGCCGACGGCATCATGAACTACCTGGAAGTGTAATCCCCTTGCCTGGACCGGCCCTTTCGGTCCAGGCAGTATCTCCTGATAATCCCTGCGAATATCCCCCTTCCCGCCTGGAAAAATCCCGCTTAGCGTCTAGTATAGTTACGTGCTTGCACGTTGATATTAATAGTAATTTGTATTTTAGGAGATAACATGACAGTTAAAGTGGCGCTTGTTACTGGCGCAGGTCAGGGGATTGGCCGCGCTATTGCGCTCAGATTGGCAAAAGACGGCTTTGCCGTCGCCGTAGTAGACTACAACACAGACACCGCCCGTAGCGTGGCGCAGGAAATTGAGCAGGCCGGCGGTCAGGCTATCGCCATTCAGGCTGATGTTTCTGATCGGGACGCGGTTTTCGCCTCCGTCGCGGAAACCCAGAAAAAATTCGGCGACTTCAACGTCATCGTTAACAATGCCGGGATCGCGCCCTCCACGCAGATTGAAGACATTACCCCGGAAATTATCGATCGCGTATATAACATCAATGTTAAAGGTGTTATCTGGGGTATCCAGGCTGCCGTCAAGGCGTTTAAATCTCTTAACCACGGCGGCAAAATCATTAACGCCTGCTCTCAGGCCGGCCACGTCGGCAATCCTGAACTGGCGGTATACAGCTCCAGCAAATTTGCCGTCCGCGGGCTGACGCAAACCGCGGCGCGCGATCTGGCGCCGCTGGGCATCACCGTAAACGGCTTCTGTCCGGGGATTGTACAAACGCCAATGTGGGACGAGATTGATCGTAAAATCTCTGAAGCGGCGGGAAAACCGGCGGGCTACGGCACGGCTGAATTTGCAAAACGCATCACGCTGGGACGCCTGTCCCAACCGGAAGACGTTGCCGCCTGCGTGGCTTATCTGGCAAGCCCTGATTCCGATTATATGACCGGACAGTCCTTGTTGATCGACGGCGGTATGGTATTTAGTTAATCGCTTAACTACATGCCCTACCCACAACCGGGCGCCACCAGCCCGGTTGTTCTCTGACAAAAAGCATCAGCCAGATACCGCTAACGATTCAGCCAACCTCTACGACATCCGATTAAAACCCCAAACGCCGCTGGCTCGAAATGTAAAAAAGGGCACGATAAATTGTGCCCTCCGACGAGTGTGGTGATTTATTTAACCACCCGCAACGAGGGTCTTCCCCCTTTGGGAGGCTGTGGCGGATCGTCGTTCGGATTGCCGTTTTCATCCGTCGCGTCGGAATTGTTGTCGACGATAGACACCACCGTGCTGGCAGTGGCGTCCTCATCCTGAAAATCATCGACTTCGCCCGCCGATTCATACGCGGGTTCCGGCTCAAACATGGTGCCGGCGCCGTTTTCACGGGCGTAAATAGCTAATACTGCCGCCATCGGTACATAAACCTGGCGTGGTACGCCGCCGAAACGGGCGTTAAAACGGACGCTGTCATCAGCTAGCTCAAGTCCACCAACAGCACGGGGGGCGATATTCAGCACAATCTGCCCGTCGCGGGCAAACTCCATCGGCACCATAACACCCGGCAGCGTGATGTCGACCACCAGATGAGGCGTCAACTGATTATCCAGTAACCAGTCATAAAAGGCCCGTAATAAATACGGACGACGCGGAGACAGTTGAGACAACGCCATGTTGTTTAACCTCTGGTTTGCAAACGCATTTCACGTTCAGCTTCCGTCAGGGACGCCAGGAACGCATCACGCTCGAATACGCGTGTCATGTAACCTTTCAATTCCTTCGACCCGGAACCGCTTAATTCAATCCCTAACTGCGGCAAACGCCATAACAGGGGAGCCAGATAGCAATCCACCAGGCTGAACTCTTCGCTCATGAAGTAAGGCGCTTCGTTGAAGACAGGCGCAATCGCCAGCAATTCTTCACGCAGTTGCTTACGCGCGGCGTCCGCTTCCTGCGCACTGCCCTGCATAATGCTCTTCAGCAGAGAATACCAGTCATTTTCAATACGGTGCATCATCAGACGGCTGTTACCACGCGCTACCGGATATACCGGCATCAGCGGCGGATGAGGAAAACGTTCATCCAGATACTCCATGATAATACGTGATTCATAGAGCGTCAGTTCCCGATCGACAAGCGTCGGAACCGAACCATAAGGATTGAGGTCAATAAGATCCTGCGGCAGATTATCCATGTCCACCTGTTCAATCTCGACACTCACACCTTTCTCCGCCAGTACAATGCGGACCTGATGGCTAAAAATGTCGGACGGACCAGAAAACAGCGTCATTACCGAACGTTTGTTGGCAGCGACAGCCATGAAAACCTCCAAGTTTATCGAGAAAATACGGCGAATAACCGATCTGCTTTTATCCTGCAAACCCTTATCTGCATTTTGTCATTCAGAGTGGAAAACCACCTGACAAAATCAGTCGTTTTAGAAAAAAACACTCACTGGCGAACAGGCATAAAATCGGCGAATAGTTTATCAGATTTTGTTCATTCTGTGGGGGTACTAGCGTAATTTCATCATTAACACCCAGTAAAAAAGAGGTTTTTTTCGACAAAAATAGCCTTTCAGACAGAAAAATTTCCGGGAAAACTTTTTAACGTCGCAAAGCAACGAGTCAAAGGGTGGCGGGCAATACGCCCGTAGGGTGGAAGGCATTCCGCCTTCCATAAAAAACCCGGCGACAAGCGCCGGGTCTTTCGCATTGATTTCGCTGCAATTGCAGCAGGAAATTAACGCTTGGAGAACTGAGGACGACGGCGTGCTTTACGCAGACCGACTTTCTTACGTTCAACCTGACGAGCATCACGGGTAACGAAACCGGCTTTACGCAGTTCGCCACGCAGAGACTCATCATATTCCATCAGCGCACGGGTGATACCGTGACGGATCGCACCAGCCTGACCGGAGATGCCACCACCTTTAACGGTAATGTACAGGTCAAACTTGCCAACCATGTCGATCAGTTCCAGCGGTTGACGAACTACCATACGGGCAGTTTCACGACCGAAGTACTGTTCCAGACTACGCTGGTTGATAACGATATTACCACTGCCCGGTTTGATGAACACGCGAGCGGCGGAGCTTTTGCGGCGACCAGTGCCGTAGTATTGATTTTCAGCCATTGCCTATAATCCCGATTAAATGTCCAGAACTTGCGGTTGCTGTGCCGCGTGATTGTGCTCGGTGCCCGCGTAAACTTTCAGCTTACGGAACATGGCACGACCCAGCGGGCCCTTCGGCAGCATGCCTTTAACCGCGATTTCAATCACGCGCTCAGGACGGCGGGCAATCATCTCTTCAAAGGTCGCTTGTTTGATACCACCGATGTGGCCGGTGTGATGGTAATAAATCTTGTCAGAACGCTTGTTACCGGTTACGGCAACTTTGTCTGCGTTCAGAACGATGATGTAATCACCCGTATCAACGTGCGGAGTGTATTCCGCTTTATGCTTGCCGCGCAGACGACTAGCCAGTTCAGTTGCGAGGCGACCCAGGGTCTTACCGCTCGCGTCAACAACGTACCAGTCGCGTTTTACGGTTTCTGGTTTAGCTGTAAAAGTTTTCATTAAAAGCTTACCCAATAATTAGTTACACGCAGGTGTTCACCCAACGCTTAAAAACAGTTGAGGCTCACACGACCATCAAGTCCAGCAAACCTACCCCTTCGAATAGCCATTGCCGGCACTATTAAAGTTTTTGGGAAAAAAACTTTGTTGTAACGTGGGGTCGCAGGATTATAGAGAAGTCGCCGTCAAAGATCGACCTTTTTTCTCGGCCAGACCAAGAAAAATCACCGCCGGTTTACGCCAGATGCGGCTGGCTCAGATACGCCTCGCTCTGCATTTCCTGCAAGCGTGATAAACAACGCTGGTATTCGAACCTCAGGTGCTCGCCCTGATAAATCTCAAACATCGATACCTGCGCGGAAATAATCAGTTTAATCCGACGCTCGTAAAACTCATCGACCAACGCCAGAAAACGGCGGGCGGTATTCTCTTCCGCGCTGCCCATCACCGTAACGTTGTGCAGCAGCACGCTATGGTAAAGGCGGGACAGGGCGATGTAATCATTCTGGCTGCGCGCTTGCGCGCACAGCGTCGAAAATTCGACGGCAAGTACGCCGTCGCTCGCGCCAAGCGTAGGCAAAGGGTGATGATTTATCTCAAGAACCGGCCCCGGCGTCACCCATTGCTGCCCTGACAAGCGGGTAAACATCTGCTGCATCGCCGCTTCTGTGCGGGCATCCAGCGGCGTTAGGTAAAGATGAGCCTGCGTCAGCGTCCGCAGCCGATAATCAATGCCCGCATCGACGTTGCGCACGTCGCAATGTTGTTTAATCAGCGCAATCGCCGGCAGAAAACGGGCGCGCTGCAACCCGTTGCGATATAACTCGTCCGGCGGAATGTTAGACGTGGCCACCAGCGTAATGCCGCGGGCAAACAACGCGCGCAGCAGCTCAGCCAGCAACATGGCGTCGGTAATATCCGAGACGAAGAACTCGTCGAAACACAGCACATCCGTTTCGGCTTTAAACCCGTCGGCGACCTTTTCCAATGGATTTTCCTGCCCCTGAAGCTGGTTTAGCTCTTCATGCACCCGCAACATAAAACGATGAAAGTGCAGCCGTAGTTTGCGCTTAATGGGCAGGCTTTGAAAAAAAAGATCCATCAGCCAGGTCTTGCCTCTTCCCACCCCGCCCCACATGTATAAGCCCTGAACAGGAACGGAAGCGCTTTTATCGCTTAACCCCAGCCACGAGCGCCATTTGCCCAGTCGTCCCGACGCATCGCCTGCGGGATGCGCGGCGCGCTCGCACAATGCCCGATGGATCGAGTCCAACTGCACCACAGTCTGATGCTGAACCTCGTCAGCGTGGTACTCTCCGGCTGACAGCGCCTGCTGGTAAAGCGCCAATGGTGTCGTCTGCTGCATAATCATCACAATCCCTGAGAAAAAAGTTAGTTGTGTTTTGTCGTGCGTTGCCGTCGATTCGAGCCGTAATCGTAGCAGTTAACTACCTTGATGCCAGATATGCGTCAACATAACCCTAAGTCATCACGCTTCAGGATTCCACTCAGACAAGGTTAGCGGTTATAGTGACTATATATTAAGTGAAAAACCCTACGGAACAACGAAGTCAAAATAGGAGTCATTATGACCTGGGAGTATGCGCTGATTGGGTTGGTTGCCGGTATTATCATTGGTGCTGTCGCCATGCGTTTTGGCAATCGTAAGCTACGGCAACAGCAGGTATTACAGCACGAGTTGGAGAAAAGCAAAGCAGAACTGGAAGAGTATCGCCAGGAGCTGGTCGGACATTTTGCCCGTAGCGCGGAGTTACTGGACAACATGGCGAACGATTATCGTCAGCTTTACCAGCATATGGCGAAAAGCTCCAACAGTTTGCTGCCGAATATTCCCGGTCAGGACAACCCGTTTAAATATCGCTTAACGGAAGCTGAATCGGATAACGATCAGGTTCCCGTCGATATGCCGCCGCGCGACTATTCCGACGGCGCATCGGGCCTGCTACGCGGAGAACGCCCGGTCCGCAAGTAAACGCGGCTTGCTTACTGCGTGAGGCTTCATCCGGCCTCACGTTTCCACCTGCTTTCTTCCCATGAAAACCGGTCGCGTAGACTATAGTTACAATCTACTGACGAAACATCAGTGAACTTTACACACTGATACCACTCTGACTCTTCACCGTGTGTTTAAGTTTATATATCATCGTTTTATTCATCCGCTGGTCGTGAGAGAGTTAATCAACAATGAAGAAAAAATCTTTATTATTTAGTGCATTGGCCATGAGCATAAGCTTGACCCTGTCCTCGCTCCCGGCGGCGAACGCTGCGCTGCCCGCAGTAGTTCAGGAACAACAGCTTCCCAGCCTGGCGCCGATGCTGGAAAAAGTCCTGCCCGCGGTAGTCAGCGTACATATCGAGGGCACCCAGGTGCAACGCCAGCGCGTGCCGGAAGAGTTTAAATTCTTCTTCGGTCCGAACTTTCCAACCGATAAACAAAGCTCCCGCCCCTTTGAAGGGTTGGGATCCGGCGTCATCATCAACGCGGCGAAAAGCTATGTTCTGACCAATAATCACGTCATCAACAATGCGGATAAAATTCGCGTACAGTTAAACGACGGGCGCGAGTATGAAGCCAAACTGATTGGTCGCGACGAACAGAGCGATATTGCTTTGCTGCAACTGGTTGATGCCAAAAATCTGGTTGAAATCAAAATGGCGGACTCCGATCGATTGCGCGTCGGCGATTTCGCCGTTGCGGTGGGGAACCCCTTCGGTCTGGGGCAAACGGCGACGTCCGGCATTATCTCGGCGCTGGGGCGCAGCGGGCTGAATCTGGAAGGGTTGGAAAACTTCATTCAGACCGATGCCTCAATCAACCGCGGCAACTCCGGCGGCGCATTAGTCAACCTTAACGGCGAGCTGATCGGGATTAACACCGCTATTCTGGCGCCCGGAGGCGGAAATATCGGCATCGGCTTCGCCATTCCCAGCAACATGGCGCAAAACCTGGCTCAGCAACTGGTTGAGTTTGGCGAGGTGAAACGCGGCGTCCTGGGCATTAAAGGCAGCGAAATGACTTCCGAGATGGCTAAAGCCTTCAAGGTCGATGCCCAGCGCGGCGCGTTCGTCAGCGAAGTGCTGCCGAAATCCGCGGCGGCAAAAGCCGGCATCAAGGCTGGCGATGTCCTCACCTCGCTGGACGGAAAACCGATCAGCAGCTTTGCCGAGCTGCGCGCCAAGATAGGAACAACCGCCCCCGGGACAACCGTGAAAATCGGTTTGCTGCGTGAAGGTAAACAGCAGGAAGTCGCTGTCGTCCTGGATAACAGCGCGACGTCCACCACCAGCGCCGAAACGCTGTATCCCGCCTTGCAGGGCGCCTCGCTGACCAACGGGCAGTTGAAAGACGGCGGCAAAGGCATCCAGATCGATAACGTCGCCAAAGATTCGCCAGCCGCTCAATTGGGCTTGCAGAAAGGCGATATTATTATCGGCGTGAATCGTGAACGGGTAGAAAACATCACCCAGTTGCGTAAAATTCTGGAGGCCAAGCCTGCCGTTCTGGCGCTGAACATCGTACGCGGCGACGAAACCATTTACCTGCTGTTGCGGTAAACCAAGACGCCCGGCGTATTTTTCAACGTCGCCTTGCGACGGCCCGTCGTAAAAAATCGGACACTGCGCGCTGCGGTGTCCGATCATCTCATGATATTCTCATTGTCATATTCCTTTTCGACAGTAAAACACGCTCATGCTTGTTAAGTTATTCCGTTCCGCGCTGCTTGGGGTGATCGTTGCCGGCATTCTGCTGGTCGCTCTGCCCGTGCTGCAATCAAATACGCCGTTGTTTAAAAACAATGAGAGTAATGACAGCCCCCCCGAAAATACGCCGCTGAGTTACTATCAGGGCGTTCGTCGTGCGGCGCCCGCCGTGGTCAATGTATATAACCGCGTTCCCGATCCGGAACGGCAAAATGAACTCAATATCCGTACCCTCGGATCTGGCGTCATCATGAATGAAAAAGGGTATATTCTGACCAATAAGCATGTCATCAATAACGCACAGCAAATACTGGTCGCGCTTCAGGATGGCCGACTCTATGAAGCGATGGTCGTTGGTTCAGACAGCTTGACCGATCTGGCCGTCCTGCGAATCGACGGCGTTTCCCTGCCCGTCATTCCGATTAATCCGGACCGCATCGCGCACATCGGCGATGTGGTGATGGCCATCGGCAATCCCTACAATCTGGGGCAAACCATCACTCAGGGAATTATCAGCGCAACCGGGCGCGTCGGGCTAAGCGCCGCCGGAGAGGATAATCGTCAGAATGGCCGCCAAAACCTGCTGCAAACCGACGCATCGATTAACCACGGCAACTCCGGCGGCGCATTGGTTAATACGCTCGGCGAACTGGTCGGCATCAATACGCTGTCTTTTGATAAAAGCAGCGATGGGGAAACACCGGAAGGCATTGGCTTCGCCATCCCTGTCGCGCTGGCGACCAAAGTGATGGGCAAGCTTATTCGCGACGGTCGGGTAATCCGCGGCTATATCGGCATCAACGGTATACAGATGGAAAACATCGACAGCAAAGGCATTGAGCAGGGAAGATTAAGCGGGATCCTGGTCAAAACGGTCGATCCGGGAGGGCCGGCGGATAAAGCCGGTATTCAGGTCAATGATATTCTGTTGAGCGTTAACAACAAGCCTACCCGCTCGGTCATTGAAACCATGGATCAGGTCGCGGAGTTACGTCCGGGCACCGTAATCCCCATTACCATCGAACGCGATAAAAAATCGATAACGCTGAATATGACGATTCAGGAGTTTCCGGTTAACTGAGATCGCCAAACCGCGCGCCGAAAGTAAAACGGAGACCGGGCGGTCAGACCACCGCCCGGCCCGCGCCGGCTAGTCGCCTGCTTTAACGCGCTCGATATTGGCGCCCAGCGCGCATAATTTATCTTCAATGCGCTCGTAGCCGCGATCGATATGATAAATACGGTCAACCACCGTCACGCCTTCGGCAATACACCCCGCCAGCACCAGGCTGGCCGATGCGCGCAGATCCGTCGCCATCACCTGCGCGCCGGACAGTTTTTCCACACCGTGACAAATGACCGTATTGCTTTCGATTTCCGCCTGAGCCCCCATGCGGATCAGCTCCGGCACGTGCATAAAGCGGTTTTCAAAAATCGTTTCGGTGATCACGCCTGTTCCTTCAGCCACCAGATTCAGCAGGCTGAACTGCGCTTGCATATCGGTGGGAAACCCGGGATGCGGCGCGGTACGGATAGTCACCGCTTTCGGGCGCTGACCATGCATATCCAGGCTGATCCAATCCTCGCCGATTTCAATATCCGCCCCGGCCTCACGCAGTTTCGCCAGCACGGCATCCAGCGTTTCCGGACGGGTGTGGCGGCAGACCACGTTACCGCCGGAAATCGCGGCGGCCACCAGGAACGTTCCGGTTTCTATACGATCCGGCAGGACGCGATATACGCCGCCGCCCAAACGCGCGACGCCTTCAATGGTGATTTTATCGCTCCCCGCGCCGCTGATTTTCGCCCCCAGCGTATTGAGGAAGTTCGCCGTATCGACAATCTCCGGCTCACGGGCGGCGTTTTCGATGATGGTCGTACCTTCGGCCAGCGTTGCCGCGCTCATGATGGTCACCGTGGCGCCCACGCTGACCTTGTCCATGACGATATGCGCGCCTTTCAGACGGCCGTCCACGGAAGCCTTGACATAGCCCTCTTCCAGCGTGATTTTGGCTCCCAGTTGTTCAAGGCCGTTGATATGCAAATCAACCGGGCGCGCGCCGATGGCGCAACCGCCCGGCAGTGAAACCTGCCCCTGCCCGAAACGCGCCACCAGCGGCCCCAACGCCCAAATGGAAGCGCGCATGGTTTTCACCAAATCGTAAGGCGCACAGAATACATTCACCGCGCTGGCGTCAACGTGTACCGAACCATTACGCTCAACGCGGGCGCCCAGTTGGTCGAGTAACTTCATCGTGGTGTCGATATCACGCAACTTGGGCACATTCTGGATTTCTACCGGCTCTTCCGCGAGCAAGGCGGCAAACAGAATAGGCAGAGCAGCATTCTTGGCCCCGGAAATGGTGACTTCACCAGAGAGCCGGGTTGGCCCCTGCACACGAAATTTATCCATAGTAGCGGTTTCTCAATGTTTCAAATCCAATATCACGTCGCATAACTACGGCTTAAAAGCCGTTCAGTTTGCGGTCGCGCTGCCATTCTTCCGGCGTATAGGCCTTGATCGACAGGGCATGAATACGGTTATCCGCGATGTATTCCGCCAGCGGCGCATAAACAGCTTGCTGTTTCTTCACCCGGCTCATGTCGGCAAATACGTCGCCCACCACGATGACCTGAAAATGGCTGCCATCGCCAGAAACGTGGGCTTCCTGTAGTGCCAATGCATTCATCAGCACATCTTTAATTTCATTATTTTCCATCGATCTCGATTTCTATGTCAGGGAGATGATAAACAGGATGGTATCTTAGATGAATATGCCGCTATCTTAAATCCCCTTGTGCAACGCCAAAGGGGAGAATTCAGACGCGCACAATCCCGCTCAAGATACGGGGATGATTTCGTTGAGGTTATACAAGGCTATCAGCGTTTTTAACCGATCGCCCGCCCCGTTGATTTTCAGTTCGACGCCTTGCCGGGACTGCTGGTAATAAAAGTGAATCAGCAACGCCAGACCGGCGGAGTCAACCCGATCCAGCCCGGAGACATCCAGCGAGGTTTTATCCGCCAGTAACAGGTCGCGTTGCCGCCAGAGCGACAGCAACGTTTCACGATCCAGCGCGCCCGATAAAATCAGCGTCGATTGCTGTGACTGCCAGTTCAGCGCATTAGCCATTTTTCTACCCAGAATATTTCTTACCCAGATTAGTTTTGCTGATCCAGCGTAATCGGTTGTTTCGCCGCGGCGTTTAACTGCTGGGTCAGACCGTCGACGCCTTTCTGACGCAATGTCGCCGCCCATTCATTTTGCTTGGTCGTGATCATGCTGACGCCTTCGGCAATCATGTCATAAGCCTGCCAGTTGCCGCTCTGACTGTTCTTGCGCCATTGGAAATCAAGACGCACCGGCGGGCGGCCGCCGTTATCAATAATCGTCACGCGGATAGCGATAATGTTGGCATCGCCTAATGGCTGATCCGGGGCAATCTGATAGGTTTGCCCGTGATATAACGCCAAAGCCTGGCCGTATGCCTGTTCCAGATAGGCTTCAAACGCCTTGAAATAGGCATCGCGTTGGGCGGGGGTCGCATCTTTATAATAACGGCCCAGCACTAACGCGCCGGCATACCTTACCTGTACATACGGCAAAAGTTCTTCACGCACTACGTTACGCAGATAGTCGGGGTTTTGTCTGATCCGCGGCTGCTCGGTTTTCAGACGATCGAACGTCTTTTGCGCGGCTTCGCTCATCAAACGGTACGGGTTCGTTTGATCCGCCGCGTTGGCTAATGGTGCGACCACCAGTAAAGCGACCATCAGTAAACGTTTCAACATGCAGGTATCCTCTTATGGATGTGAAGTAACGGGCTGGCCTTGAGGTCCAGGCGCGACGGCCGAATCCGTTGCCGGGGCAGACGTCGCCTGGCCGGTATTATCCTCGCTATTGCCGCCGCTCTTATATAGGAATTGACCGATGAGATCTTCCAGCACCATGGCGGACTTGGTGTCCTGAATCACACCGCCGTCTTTCAGTATTGAGGTGCCCATCTCTTCATCCTCAAAACCGACATTCAATGCCAGATATTGCTCGCCCAGCAGACCCGAGGTGCGGATCGCCAGCGAGCTGGTATCCGGAATATGGTCGTAGCGTTGTTGAATATCCAGCGCTACGCGGGGAAGGTAGGTTTTTTCATCCAGCGAAATGTCCGCTACCCGGCCAACCACCACACCGCCGATTCTGAGCGGCGAATGGGTTTTCAACCCGCCAATATTGTCGAACGTCGCGTACAAACGATACGTCGGCTGGTTTCCGATAGACTTGATATCGGCGACTTTCAGGCACAAAAAGATAATGGCACACAGCGCAATCAGCATAAATGCGCCAACCCAAATTTCACTTTTCTTGGTTTGCATCGACTCAGTTCCCAAACATCAGTGCTGTCAGCACAAAATCCAATCCTAATACCGCTAATGATGAGTGCACGACGGTACGCGTCGTCGCACGGCTGATCCCTTCGGAGGTCGGAATCGCATCATAACCATTAAACAGTGCAATCCAGGTTACGGTAATCGCGAACACGATACTTTTAATCAGGCAGTTCAACAGGTCGTGCCGCCATTCAACGGCGCCCTGCATAGCCGACCAGAAAAAACCGCTGTCTATACCTTTCCATTCGACGCCGACCAGCGCCCCGCCCCAGATGCCGACGGCGACAAAAATGATCGCCAGCAGCGGCATACTGATTAACCCGGCCCAAAAACGCGGGGCGACCACCCGCCGCAGCGGATCGACCGCCATCATTTCCATACTGGAAAGCTGTTCGGTGGCCTTCATCAGACCGATCTCCGCCGTCAGGGCCGACCCCGCGCGACCGGCAAACAACAATGCCGTGACCACCGGGCCAAGCTCACGCAGCAACGAAATCGCCACCATCATGCCCAAACTGGCTTCGGCGCTATAGGTGGTCAGCACCAAATAGCCTTGCAACCCCAGCACCATACCGATAAACAGGCCGGACACCATAATGATTAACAGCGACTGAACCCCGACGCTGTATAGCTGTTTGATTAACAGCGGCCACTGTTTCCTGAACTCCGGTTTACCCACTAACGCATTAAACAGCATCAGTCCGGCGCGCCCAAAGGAAGCGCAGGTAGAAATTCCCTGACGTCCCAGCGACGCCAACGCCTGTAATAACATGAATTCGTTAACTCCCTGCCGAACCTAACAGCGCGGCTTTATAGTCACCCGCCGGAAAACGGAAAGGGACCGGCCCATCGGCAATACCGTCCAGAAACTGACGCACGCGGGAGTCGTCATTGGCTTGCAATTGCGCCGCCGTGCCTTCCGCCACCACATGCTGGTCGGCAACAATATACGCATAATCGGCGATGCTCATCACTTCCGGCACATCATGGGAAACGACAATACACGTGACGCCCAACGCATGATTCAGTTCATCAATCAGCTTTACCAAGGTTCCCATGGTGATCGGATCCTGCCCGACGAAGGGTTCATCAAACATAATCAGTTGCGGATCAAGCGCAATCGCCCGCGCCAGCGCCGCACGGCGGGCCATGCCGCCGGAAAGCTCGGCGGGCATGAGTTCTGCGGCGCCCCGCAGCCCCACGGCCTCAAGCTTCATCATCACCGTGCTACGCAACAGCGGCTCCGGCAAACGGCTGTGTTCACGCAGCGGCCAGGCGACATTATCAAACACATTCAGGTCGGTAAATAACGCGCCGGACTGGAACAACATGCTCATTTTCTTGCGGGCGTCATACAGCGCGGAACGTGAAAGCGTCGGAATATTATCGCCGTCAAACCAGATTTCACCGCTATCTGGCTGCAACTGCCCGCCGATTAAACGCAGCAACGTCGTTTTACCAATACCGGAAGGCCCCATAATCGCGGTGACTTTCCCCTTGGGAACGTTCAGCGTGATATCTGTAAAAATCTGCCGTTCTCCGCGTCGGAAACTCAGCCCGCGGATCTCAACCAGATTGGTATCCTTATGGTTCATTCTCTCATATTCCTTACCGATCAGCGTGTTATCTACGATCGTCAGTTTTAAACCAATAACGGTAATGCGGCCCCATCACTCAATCCTAATGGCTGATATTCGTCAAAGCCCGAGTTTTACAAAAAATTACGGTACGTTCTTATCCAAAGAAGCGGAACAAAACCGCCATAGGTTTTACTTTTTCGCCTCACACAGTCAGAATTAGCGCTAATGATGAAAAACGCTTTTTTGTCGAAAATTCGTCCAGAACGGCTGGTTTATATACCCAAATGAACCGGTGATTATACCTTAATAAAGGACGCCGCATGCTTTTTGCGACAACACTCTTGATTGTTGGCCTGGTATTACTGGTTTATGGCGCTGATCGCCTGGTATATGGCGCCGCGATCCTTGCGCGTTCTTTTGGCATACCGCCGCTGATTATCGGCATGACCATCGTCGGTTTCGGCACCTCCCTGCCTGAATTGATTGTCTCGGTAACCGCCGCGTTAAACCATCAGATCGATATGGCGGTCGGCAACGTGCTTGGCTCCAATATCGCGAATATTCTGTTAATCCTCGGCAGCGCGGCGCTGATTCGCCCATTGACGGTACATTCGGCGCTATTGCGCCGGGAGTTTCCGCCGATGCTGCTGGTCACTGTTTTGTGCGGCTTTTTACTGCATGATAGTTATCTGAGCCGCGCCGACGGCGTGATACTGCTGATCGCCGCCGGGCTGCTTATGCTGCTGGTACTTAGAATAGCACGGCAGGCGCAGCAGGAAGAGGTCGATAGCCTGACCCGGGAACAGTTGGCCGAATTGCCGCAGGAAGACGGCAACCAGACGGTGGCCATTTTATGGCTGATCCTCGGCCTGATTATTTTACCTATGGCCGCCCGCATGGTGATCGACAACGCCACCGTGATCGCCCGCCATTTTCATCTCAGCGAACTGACCATCGGCCTGACGGTGCTGGCGGTCGGCACCAGTCTGCCGGAGTTGGCGACCGCGATTGTTGGCACGTTGAAAAAAGAAGATGATATTGCGCTGGGCAATCTCATCGGTTCGAATATTTTCAATCTCGTGATCGTGCTGGGCGTGCCGGCGCTGCTTTCTCCGGGCGCGCTCAATCCGCTCGCATTCCAGCGCGATTATTGGGTCATGCTGGGAGCCAGCGCGCTGTTGACGGCGCTTTGCCTCAGCAGGAAACGCAGCATCGGACAAGGCGCCGGCGCACTTTTGTTATGTGCTTTCGTTGCCTACCTTTCGGTATTGCTGTTTTCTTAACCAGAACATCAAAACAAGCAGGATTATCCAGGTATGTCACATTTTGAACTACAACCCGGTTTTGATTTTCAGCAGGCGGGCAAGCAGGTACTGAGTATTGAACGCGACGGGCTGGGGCAACTAGACCAGTATATTGACGATAACTTCACCCGGGCTTGCGAAAAGATCTTCTACTGCCAGGGGAAAGTGGTGGTGATGGGCATGGGGAAATCCGGTCATATCGGTTGCAAAATGGCCGCCACCTTTGCCAGTACCGGCACGCCCGCCTTCTTTGTTCATCCCGGCGAAGCCAGCCACGGCGATCTGGGCATGGTGACGCCGCACGATATCGTGATCGCCATTTCCAACTCGGGCGAATCACATGAAATTCTATCGCTGATCCCGGTGCTGAAACGTCTGAAAGTGTTTCTGATTTGCATGACCGGCAATCCCGAAAGCACGATGGGAAAAGCCGCCGATATTCATCTGTGCATTCATGTTCCGCAGGAAGCCTGCCCGCTCGGACTGGCGCCGACCAGCAGCACCACCGCCACGCTGGTGATGGGGGACGCGCTGGCCGTCGCATTATTACAGGCGCGCGGTTTTACCCCGGAAGATTTTGCTTTATCCCACCCCGGCGGCGCGCTGGGCCGTAAACTTCTGCTGCGCGTCAGCGATATCATGCATTCGGGCGATGAGATCCCGCACGTCCCCCATGACGCCTCCCTGCGTGACGCGCTGTTGGAAATTACGCGCAAAAATTTAGGGATGACGGTAATCTGCGGTGCGGATATGAAAATCCTGGGCATCTTCACCGATGGCGACCTGCGCCGGATTTTCGACATGAAGATTGACTTGAACAGCGCCCGTATTGCTGATGTGATGACCGCCGGCGGTATTCGCGTCACGCCGCAAACGCTGGCGGTGGATGCCCTCAATCTGATGCAGTCGCGCCATATCACGTCGTTACTGGTCGCGGAGGACGATCGCCTGCTCGGCATCGTTCACATGCACGATATGCTGCGCGCCGGCGTGGTGTGATCGATCATTTCTGTGTAACCATACCGTACGCGGTGCTAAATGCTGTAGGGTAAGAGAACCAAGGATAAACGTGAATGAGTGAAATCAGGGCGCAAACCGATACCTGTTACGGGCCTGTCGATCAACGGGTACTGGATAAAGCCCGCGACGTCCGGCTGTTGATCAGCGACGTTGACGGCGTATTGTCCGACGGCCTGATCTACATGGGCAATCAGGGCGAAGAACTGAAAACGTTTAACGTCCGGGATGGCTACGGTATCCGCTGTTTGCTGACCTCCGGTATCGACGTCGCCATTATTACCGGCCGAACGGCCAATATGCTCGTCGATCGCTGTAAAACATTGGGGATCACCCACCTTTATCAGGGGCAGTCGGACAAGCTTTTGGCCTTCCGCGATCTGTTGGATAAACTGGCGGTGACGGCCGATCAGGTTGCCTATATCGGCGACGATCTGATCGACTGGCCGGTGATGGCGCAAGTCGGTTTAAGCGTTGCCGTGGCCGACGCCCATCCGTTACTGTTGCCGCGGGCCGATTATGTAACACGTATTGCGGGAGGCCGCGGCGCGGTGCGTGAACTTTGCGATTTAATTCTGTTCTCACAGAATAAGCTGGAGCATGCCAAAGGGTTGTCGATATGAGTAAAACAAAGCGTTGGCTGACAGCCTTGCTGGCTTTGCTGGCTCTCATTCTGATCGGCTGGAATGTAGCCGATCAGGAGGGCCAATCGCCGCCGGAACAGCAGGATACCGCGGTGCCGGTTTATACCAGCGAGAAAACGACGACGCAGGTTTACAGCCCCGCCGGAAAACTCAGTTACCGGCTGGTTTCCGACAAAGCCGAGTATTTTAGCGACGAACAGCTTAGCTGGTTTACCACGCCTGTCGCCACGCTGTTTAACGAACAAGGCACGGCCACCTGGTCGGTACGCGCCGATCGCGCCAAGCTGACCAAAGACAGAATGCTCTATCTGTACGGTCACGTTGAGGTCAATAGTCTGACCAATGACTCACAGTTGGAGCGGATAAAAACGGACAATGCCCAGGTAAATCTGGTCACGCAGGACGTCTCTTCCGACGACGAAGTCACCCTGTACGGCGCCAGTTTCACCTCTAACGGGATGAAAATGCGTGGTAATCTGCGTGAAAAGACAGCCGAGTTGATCGAAAAGGTAAAAACTTCTTATGAAATTCAAAACAAATAAACAGATGCGCAATGCCCTGCTCGCCAGCTCGCTGTTAGCCGTCAGCGCTCCGATCTTCGCCGTCACCGGGGACAGCAATCAGCCCATTCATATCGATTCAGCCCAGCAATCCCTCGATATGCAAGGCAACACGGTGACCTTTACCGGCAACGTGGTGGTCAAGCAGGGAACGATTGAGGTTAAAGCCGATAAGGTTATCGTGATACGCCCGCAGGGCGAGCAAGGCCGCGAAGTGGTTGAAGGCTATGGCAATCCGGTCACCTTTTACCAGATGCAGGATAACGGCAAGCCGGTGAAAGGCCATGCCCAGAAAATCCGCTATGAGCTCGCCAATGATTTTCTGGTGCTGACCGGTAATGCCTATCTGGAACAGATGGATAGCAATGTAAAAGGCGACCGCATCACCTATCTGGTGAAGCAACAACAGATGGAAGCGTTCAGCGACCAGGGCAAACGTGTTACGACGGTATTAGTTCCCTCCCAGCTTCAGCAGAAAGAGAACCCGGGACAAACCTCCACCTCTCAACAACCGAAACCGCGAGTCACTGAATAACGTATGGCAACATTAATCGCAGAAAATCTGGCTAAAGCGTATAAAGGCCGTAAGGTCGTGGAAAATGTCAGCCTGACGGTCAACTCCGGTGAGATTGTCGGTCTGTTGGGCCCCAACGGCGCAGGGAAAACCACGACGTTTTATATGGTTGTGGGGATCGTGCCGCGCGATGCAGGGCGGATCGTGATCGATGATGAAGATATCAGCCTGCTGCCTCTTCACGATCGCGCGCTGCGCGGGATTGGCTATTTACCGCAGGAAGCGTCGATCTTTCGCCGGCTGAGCGTGTATGACAATCTGATGGCGATATTACAGATCCGCAAGGATCTGACCTCGGAACAGCAGGAAGATCGCGCCAATGAACTAATGGAAGAATTCCATATTATTCATTTGCGCGATAGTCTGGGACAATCGCTTTCCGGTGGCGAAAGACGCCGGGTGGAAATTGCCCGCGCGCTGGCGGCGAATCCTAAATTCATCCTGCTGGATGAGCCTTTCGCCGGCGTCGATCCTATTTCGGTGATTGATATAAAAAAAATAATCGAACATCTGCGCGACAGCGGACTGGGCGTGTTGATTACCGATCATAACGTCCGCGAAACGCTGGATGTCTGTGAGCGCGCCTATATCGTCAGTCAGGGGCATTTAATCGCTCACGGCTCACCTACGGAAATTCTGGCCGACGAACAGGTAAAACGTGTCTATCTGGGCGAAGGCTTCCGACTCTGATAGGGTAGGATTTTTTAATTGACGACATAAAATAAATATAAGGAAGTTAGCGCTACATGAAGCAAGGTTTGCAACTCAGGCTTAGCCAGCAACTGGCCATGACTCCGCAGCTACAACAGGCGATCCGTCTGTTGCAACTGTCCACGCTTGAACTGCAACAAGAGATCCAATTGGCGCTGGAAAGCAATCCGTTACTAGAGCAAACGGACAATCATGAAGAAATAGAGTCTTTCGAGACAACCGACAGTGATTCACTGGATACCGGTGAAGCGCTTGAGCACAAGGACATGCCGGAAGAGTTACCGCTTGACGCGACCTGGGACGAAATCTATTCCGCAGGCACGCCGTCGGGCACCGGCACCGATTATCGTGATGAAGAGTTGCCGATCTACCAGGGCGAAACCACTCAGACGCTTCAGGATTACCTGATGTGGCAGGTCGAGCTGACGCCTTTTTCCGATACCGATGCCGCCATCGCCACCTCTATCGTCGATGCCGTGGACAACACCGGTTATCTCACCGTGCCGCTGGAAGATATTCTCGACAGCATCGGCGATGAAAACGTCACGCTGGATGAAGTGGAAGCCGTGCTCAAACGCGTACAGCGTTTTGATCCCGTTGGCGTCGCCGCCCGCGATCTGCGCGATTGTCTGCTGGTTCAGCTTTCCCAGTTTGCGGACGATACGCCTCGTCTTACCGAAGCCCGACTGATTGTCAGCGACCATCTCGATCTGCTGGCCAACCATGATTTCCGCAGCCTGATCCGCGCCACACGGTTAAAAGAAGAGGCGCTGAAAGAAGCATTGGCGCTGATTCAGTCCCTCGATCCCCGTCCGGGGCAGTCAATTAATACCGGCGAGTCCGAATACGTCATTCCCGACGTGCTGGTACGCAAAATCCAGGGACACTGGGTGGTGGAGCTGAATACCGACAGCGTTCCGCGGTTACAGATTAATCAGCAATATGCCGCGCTGGGCAACAGCGCGCGCAGCGACAGCGACGGTCAGTTTATCCGCAGCCATCTACAGGAAGCGCGCTGGTTAATAAAAAGCCTGGAAAGCCGTAATGATACCCTGCTCAAAGTCACCCGCTGCATTGTCGAACAGCAGCAGGATTTTTTTGAACAGGGCGAAGAATTCATGAAACCGATGGTGCTGGCGGATATTGCCCAGGTGGTGGATATGCATGAATCCACGATTTCCCGGGTGACGACGCAAAAGTTTCTGCACAGCCCCCGCGGCATTTTTGAACTAAAATATTTCTTCTCCAGCCACGTAAATACCGACAGCGGGGGTGAAGCTTCGTCGACGGCTATCCGGGCACTGGTTAAAAAATTAATTGCTGCGGAAAATCCCGCCAAACCGCTAAGCGACAGCAAGCTGACCACGTTGCTTTCTGAACAGGGCATCATTGTGGCGCGGCGTACCGTGGCGAAATACCGAGAGTCTTTATCTATCCCACCGTCGAACCAGCGTAAACAACTGGTTTGATCTCAACAGAGAAGGAAGACACTATGCAGCTCAACATTACCGGACACCACATCGAAATTACGGAACCGCTGCGCGATTTCGTGAACACCAAGTTTGCCAAATTAGAGCAATATTTCGACCGCATTAATCAGGTCAATGTGGTGCTTAAAGTGGAGAAAGTACAAAAAATCGCCGACGCCACGCTCCATGTTAATGGCGGAGAGCTGCATGCCACATCGGAAGCGGAAGATATGTATGCCGCCATTGATTTGTTGATCGATAAACTGGCCCGACAGCTCAATAAGCATAAGGATAAGCTTAAACAGCACTGATTTTTCTCCCTGCCGGTTTAGGCAGGGAATCGGCCCGGCCCACATATCGTATGGGCCGGGCTCACCAGAAGTGAAAGTGTCGTTAAGTGAATATAAAATGAACAACGTTCCCGTTTTGCAACTCAGCACAGTGTTACGTCCCGAGTGCGTCCGTAGCTCCGTCCATTGCCAAAGTAAAAAACGGGCATTGGAAATCATCAGCGAGCTGGCGGCCAAACAGCTTAATCTGTCTTCACAGATTATTTTTGACGCCCTTCTCACCCGGGAGCGAATGGGCAGCACCGGCATCGGTAATGGCATCGCCATTCCTCACGGTAAGCTTGAGGATGACAATGCGCTGGGAGCCGTTGGGGTATTTATCCAGTTAGAACAGCCTATCGCCTTCGATGCGATTGATAACCAAGGCGTTGATTTACTTTTTGCCTTGCTGGTTCCGGCAGAACAATGTAAAACCCATTTACATACTTTATCGCTTGTCGCCAAACGATTGGCCGATAAAACCGTGTGTCGGCGCCTGCGCGCCGCGCAAAGCGATGAAGAACTCTATCAGATTATGACGGAAGCCGGTTAGCTCAGGTGATAGTGATGCTTATGATGGATGGCGATATGCGCGGTAATAATCGTGTCCCGACAATTTATGTTCCGACAATTGATTGTGAAAACAATGGCAATAGCCGTTCTCCATCACGTAGCCAAAGGGGAGTCGTCAGATGGTGCTGATGATCGTCAGTGGTCGTTCAGGCTCAGGAAAATCTGTCGCTCTGCGCGCGCTGGAAGATATGGGGTTCTACTGTGTAGACAACCTGCCTGTAGTTCTGCTGCCGGAATTGGCCAGCACGCTGGCCGAGCGCAATATCTCCGCCGCGGTCAGCATTGACGTACGCAATATGCCGGAGTCGCCGGAAATATTTGAGCACGCGATGGCGCAACTGCCGCAAAGTTTCTCGCCGCAGTTGCTGTTTCTGGATGCCGATCGCAATACGTTGATCCGCCGTTACAGCGATACCCGCCGTCTGCACCCGCTGTCCAGCAAGAATCTGTCGCTGGAAAGCGCTATCGATGAAGAGAACGATCTGCTGGAGCCGCTGCGCTCGCGCGCCGATCTGATTATCGACACCTCTGAAATGTCGGTGCATGAACTGGCCGAAATGCTGCGTACCCGCCTGCTTGGCAAACGGGAGCGCGAGCTGACCATGGTGTTTGAATCTTTCGGCTATAAGCACGGCATCCCGATCGATGCCGACTATGTGTTTGATGTGCGTTTCCTGCCCAATCCCCACTGGGACCCGAAATTACGTCCGATGACCGGTCTGGATAAACCCGTCGCCGCCTTCCTCGATCGGCACACCGAAGTACATAATTTTATCTATCAGACCCGCAGCTATCTGGAACTGTGGCTGCCCATGCTGGAAACCAATAATCGCAGCTACCTGACGGTGGCGATTGGCTGTACCGGCGGCAAACACCGTTCCGTTTACATCGCCGAGCAGTTGGCTGATTATTTCCGCTCGCGCGGCAAAAACGTACAGTCCCGCCATCGCACATTAGAAAAACGTAAATAATGACCATCAGACAAACGGTGGAAATCAAAAACAAGCTGGGCATGCATGCCCGGCCAGCCGTGAAGCTGTTTGAACTGGTGCAAAGCTTTAATGCGGAAGTCATGTTGCGCAATGACAGCGGTACGGAAGCCGAGGCCAGCAGCGTGATCGCCATGCTGATGCTGGACTCGGCCAAAGGCCGTTTCATCGAAGTGGAAGCCTCCGGCCCGGATGAAGAGCTGGCGCTGGCAGCCGTGATTGAGCTATTCGAAGCCGGATTTGACGAAGAATAAAGGCATTCACAGACGTTCATCATCTTCGTGACGGCGATCGCTTTCCTTTCTGCTGAGAAACACCTACTCTTTCCAGACAACGCTTTTTTTTATACACACCCCCGCTCCACTGGCGCGGGGGTGTTGCTTTTTTGTCATCTGGAAATAAAAACTGGAGAGGAGTATGACGAAACCCAACCTGACAATCAGTGAATTGGATGCGGAACGTCTGGATATGTTACTGGAGCAGCCCGCCTTTGCCGGCAGCGATATCGCCCAGGCCCTGAACGACGAGCTTGATCGGGCGGAAATTTTACCTTCCGTCAATATCCCTGCGGATGTGGTCACCATGAACAGTCGGGTACGTTTCCGCGATCTGAGCGCTAACGAAGAACACACCCGCACGCTGGTTTATCCGGCGGCAGTGCAAGACAGCAAGGAACACTTGTCCGTCATGGCGCCGCTGGGCGCGGCATTGCTGGGCATGCATGTGGGCGACACCATCGTCTGGCGGTTGCCGAACGGCGACGAGGCGCATATCGAAGTGCTGGAACTGCTTTATCAGCCGGAAGCGGCGGGCGAGTATCACCGCTAAACGGCGATAACGCAGAGAAATGACAAACCGTCGGACAACGCCGACGGTGACGGTCGCAAGATCACACCGCTGTCATGCCGTTTCCGCTTATTCCCCCGCGATCTTCATTTCAGGCAGCAACACCGACCCACACTGAATATTACTGCGCGTTTCGATGTCATTGCCGATCGTGACGATGTTGCGCAACATGTCTTTCAGATTACCCGCGATGGTGATCTCACTAACCGGATATTGAATTTCACCGTTTTCCACCCAGAAACCGGAAGCGCCGCGGGAATAATCGCCCGTCACGCCGCTGACGCCCTGCCCCATCAATTCGGTGACCAACAGCCCTTTCCCCATCTTCCTGAGCAGGCCGTCAAAATCCAGCCCTTGTCCCGCAATGCGCCAGTTATGGATACCTCCCGCATGTCCGGTGCTTTTCATGCCCAGCTTGCGAGCGGCGTAGCTGGTCAGCAGCCAGGTTTGTAACACGCCGTCTTTCACAACCTCCCGCTGCTGGGTGCGCACGCCTTCGCTGTCGAACGGCGTCGATGCCAGCCCTTTGCGTAAATGCGGCAATTCCTCAATCGTCAGCCATTCCGGCAAAATCTGCTGGCCCAGTTTATCCAGCAGGAAAGTCGATTTACGGTACACGCTGCCGCCGCTGATGGCGCCGACCAAATGGCCGAACAGCCCTGTCGCCACTTCCGCGGCGAACAGTATCGGCGCCTGCATGGTTGGAAGTTTGCGCGGCGACAAACGGGATAAGGTGCGGCGCGCGCACTCTTGCCCGACCCACTCGGGGGTTTTCATATCATCCAGCGAACGGCCGATGGTATAGGCGTAATCGCGCTCCATATCGCCATTCACTTCGGCGATCACGCTACTGGACATGGAATGGCGGCTGGAGCAATAGCTTTGCAGCATGCCGTGGCTGTTGCCAAACACTTTGATACCGTAATGGCTGTTGAAACTGCCGCCTTCGGTATTGGTGATTCGCGTGTCGGCCTTCAGCGCAGCCTGTTCGGCGCGCGCGGCCAGTTCAATACCGCGCTCCGCATCCAGCTCCGCCGGGTGAAACAGATCCAGATCCGGGGCTTCAAAGGCCAGCAACTCTTTATCCGCAGGCCCGGCGAAAGGATCGACGGAAGTGTAACGGGCAATATCCAGCGCCGCCTGCACCGTACGGGCGATGGCGTCCGGGCTGAGATCGGTTGACGATGCGCTGCCCTTGCGCTGCTGGTGGTACACCGTGATGCCCAGCGCGCCGTCGCTGTTAAATTCAACGTTTTCAACCTCACCATAGCGGGTGCTAACGCCAATCCCCGTCGTTTTCGACACGGCGACTTCCGCCGCATCAGAGCCCGCACGGGCCAGTTCCAGCGCCTGTGCCACCGCCTGTTCCAGCGCTTTACGCTGTTGTGCAACCTGAGTGATTATTGTCATCGTTCTGCCATAATGAGTGAAAAAACCAACACACCTGCAACTTGAAAGATGAAGGGGTTAAAAAGGTGTAGCATAATGCCTCTCAGTCTAACAGGATCGGCGAATAATTTCGCACAAAGCCCAAACCTGTTAGGATCGGCCTCTTTATTATGGCGGGCGACCAGCCTGCAACTTTCAGGGCCGCGGCCAGCGGCGTTAACGATTTATCCTGAAAATTTTTTTAGGAACCAACCATGAACAACAAACCCGAAGACTGGCTTGATGAAGTCCCGGACAATAACGCAGAAGACGACGATGATGAAATCATCTGGGTCAGCAAAAGCGAGATAAAACGCGATGCCGAAGCGCTGAAAGAACTGGGCGCAGAACTGGTTGAGCTGGGTAAAAATGCGTTGGAGAAGATCCCGCTGGATGACGATCTGCGCGCGGCGGTTGAACTGGCGCAACGCATCAAGAAAGAAGGCCGTCGTCGCCAGTTGCAACTGATCGGCAAAATGCTGCGCGCTCGCGATCCGGAGCCGATTCAGGCGGCGCTGGATAAACTGAAGAACCGCCATAATCAGCAGGTTGTGCTGTTCCACAAGCTGGAACTGCTGCGCGATCGTCTGGTGGCGGAAGGGGATGACGCCATTCCGGATATTCTGGCGCTTTACCCGAATGCCGATCGCCAACAGCTACGTTCGCTGGTGCGTAACGCCCAAAAAGAAAAAGCGGCCAATAAGCCGCCAAAATCCACCCGCCAGATTTTTCAGTATCTGCGCGAGCTGGCGGAAACCAGCGAATAGGCGGGTAATAAAAAGCCGCGGTGGCGGCGGCCTGTAGCGGTGGCGGCAGATAGCCGCCAATAAAAAAGAGCGGTCTAAATCGCCGCTCTTTTGCCCGGGAAACAACCGATCCCGGCATTGAATGCGCTTAGCGCCGACTAACCACATTCAGCCAGCCACGCCAGGCTTATCCTCTGCCGATAAGAACGTTACCGCTGGCGGCGTCAACGCCGTTCATGCGGGATAGGGTAAAGACGCGCATGGCCGCCTCCAACAAATCGGCCTGCTCGGCCAGCGAATTGGTTGCCGATGACGCCTCTTCAACCAGTGCGGCATTCTGCTGTGCGACCTGTTCTAACTGCGTCACCGCGACATTGACCTGCCCGATCCCCTGACTTTGTTCTTCCGAGGCCAACGAGATACCGGCAATTAATTCCTTCACTTTATTCACTTCCGCCAGCAATGTTTCCATATCATTGCCGGATACCGAAGCCAGCGCCGAGCCTTGCTGAATTTTATTATCGGTGTCTTCAATCAGCTCTTTGATTTCCTTGGCCGATGTCGCGCTGCGCTGCGCCAGATTACGCACCTCGGATGCCACCACGGCGAAACCTTTCCCGGCTTCACCGGCGCGGGCGGCTTCCACTGCGGCATTCAAGGCCAGAATATTGGTCTGAAAAGCAATGGAGTCGATAACACCGATAATGCTTGAGATCTTCTCCGAGCTTTCCGAAATATCATGGATGCGGTTAACAATATTGGTAATATTGCTGCCGTTCTTTTGCGCCAACGCGGCCATATTTTCCGTCATCCCCGTCACCAGTCTGGTATTTTCGGTATTTTGTTTTACCGACGAGGTCAATTCTTCCATGCTGGCGGCGGTCTGCTCAATTGATGAAGCCTGTTCTTCCGTCCGTGACGATAAGTCCTGGTTACCAGCGGAAATCTGGCGAGTCCCGACCGAAATGACTTCAGACGACTCTCTGACATCTGAAACAATGACTTTCAGCGACTGCTTCATATCCTCCAGCGACGTCAATAATCCCCCCATTTCCGTTTTCGGCTGATGCGGAATTTCCAGGGATAAGTCGCCTTTTGCAATCAGGCTGAAGAAATGTTTAGCCTCGTTGATCGGGGTGAAAATAATGGTGCTCACCAGAATTTTCGCCAGAATAATCAAAACGATAGTTAACGCAATCGTCGCGATGATAACGCCCATGTTGATTTTATAGGAATGCAACGAATGGTCGATTTCCCGATCGCCCAACTCCCTGGCGAAATTGGAAAACTCGCCAATGCTTTTCTGAAGCGCCTCGCCTTTATACGACACCGTTGTGGTCATCAACTGGTAAAAAAGATCCAGGTTACCTAAATCCAGCGCCTGCTGCGCAGGAGCGATACCCTCTTTCATATAGGCATCATAGGCTTTCTCAATATTGAGACGCAGCTGTCGGCCATGTTCCGTCACCGGGACAATGCCGCGTAACGCTTCCATATGCTGATTTGCTGACTTTAAGTAACGGTTAGCCTTCTCCTCCATGATTTTCGTATCTTTTCCATCTTCCCTGGCCATGGCGATATGATAAGAAACGATCCTTCCGCTTAATAAATCAGCATATAATTCATAGACAGGGTTGAGCTGATCGCCTTCAATTCTGTCGATGGTGTACAGCGCATTTTTACTTTTTGTCAGCGCATTAAGACTAAAAGCGCTAACACAGATAAGCGAAAGACTGAACAATCCAATAATTATTGTCAGCCCCAAGCTTATTTTCACTTTCTTAAACATTGCCCACCTCTTAAAATATTAACAACGGTGTCTATCGTCCATCGTCGATAGATCTTTATCACATATTATTTATTTGGGATGATCATCCATTAAGTTAAATAAACTAAGCCAATAGTGTTATATTTTTATAAATATATAGTATATATCACCAGATAGCTTATCTTTAGCATTGCAATAGTTTCACACGTAAATTGTTGAATAATTATTAATTTTTGCCACGTTAATATTAATGCTTCACATTATCAATCAAGAGGAAAATATAAATATCTTAAAGAGAATAATATGGATAAAAATATAATCGGCCCAGCGTCCGCCATTAAATAGGACCATGAGAAAAGTCAGGAAAATATCCTAATGACAGGAAAAAATATTGAGAAAATATCCTGATTTATCTTTTAAGAAAAATAAAAAAGGCGCGAGCCTATCGCAGCTCGCGCCTTTTTAAGCAGACCATATTCAGCCGGTAATTAGGCTGTTCCGCCCACGGTAAGGTTATCCAGCTTCAGCGTCGGCTGTCCAACGCCAACCGGCAGGCTTTGCCCCTCTTTGCCACACACGCCCACGCCTTTATCCAGCGCCAAATCGTTTCCTACCATCGAGATCTGTTGCATGGCTTCAATGCCGGAACCAATCAGCGTGGCGCCTTTCACTGGCGTGGTCACTCGACCCTTTTCAATCAGATAAGCTTCCGACGTGGAGAACACAAACTTACCGGAAGTGATATCCACCTGACCACCGCCAAAATTCGGCGCATACAAACCGTATTCAACGCTGGCGATAATCTCTTCCGGCGTTGATTTTCCAGCCAGCATATAGGTATTGGTCATACGCGGCATCGGCAGATGCGCATAAGATTCACGGCGGCCGTTACCGGTCGGAGCAACGCCCATCAGGCGGGCATTCAGTTTATCCTGCATGTAGCCTTTCAGAATGCCGTTCTCAATCAGCACGTTATACTGTCCCGGCACGCCTTCATCATCCATAGCCAATGAACCGCGACGCCCTTGCAGCGTGCCGTCATCAACCACCGTACAAAATTCGGACGCCACCTGTTTGCCCATCTGGCCACTGAATACCGAGGTTCCGCGGCGGTTAAAATCGCCTTCCAGACCGTGCCCGACCGCTTCATGCAACAGCACCCCCGGCCACCCCGCGCCCAGCACCACCGGCATCGAACCTGCCGGCGCGGCGATCGCCGACAGGTTTACCAACGCCATGCGTACCGCTTCTTTGGCCCAGGCTTCCACGCGGACTTCGCCGTCGACGATTTCCCAGAAATAGTCATAACCGCTGCGCGATCCACCTCCGCTGGCGCCGCGTTCACGCTTGCCGTCCGCTTCGACCAATACGCTAATAGACAGACGAACCAACGGGCGAACATCCGCCGCCAGCGTACCGTCGGTGGCCGCCACCAGCACTAACTCGTACACGCCGGTCAGGCTGGCGGTCACTTCCTGCACGCGGGCATCGGCGGCGCGCGCCATCGAATCGGCCTTTTGCAACAACGCGATCTTGTCTTCACGGCTCAGGCTATCCAGCGGATTAAACTGGGGATAAAGCGCACGGTGAGAGACCTCACCCAGCGTATGCGCCGTTCCCGCCCCCTGTTCGCGCACAATGCTGCGAGCGGCCTGCGCGCTTTGCTGCAACGCATTCAGCGTGATCTGGTCGGCATAGGCAAAACCCGTTTTTTCGCCATTAATGGCGCGGATCCCCACGCCCTGATCGATATGGTAGGAGCCGTCCTTGATGATGCGATCTTCCAGCACCCACGACTCATGATAGCTGGACTGAAAATAGAGGTCGGCATAATCCAGACGACGTTCATTCAGCAACCCCAGCACAGAGGACAGATCCTGAAGATTCAATTTGTTTGCGGTGAGTAATTGCTCACTGACAAAAGACAGACTCATATTTTTTCACTCTTTATTAGATGAAATCGGGTGAACGCGCCGCGGATGCCATTGATGTCTTTACTTCCGACTCGGCTCACGCAGCACTTCCTGAATCTTCGGCTGATCGAGGCTACCGGTAATCTGGTAGCGGATCAGCGAAATCTTGTTCCATAACGGCGCCAGCACCTTGCTGGCGGCGAACACGGCGGCGCCCACCACCGGATTCACGACAAACGCCGCCGCCACCCCTACCGTGGCGGAGATTTCCGGCGCAATAACCGCTTCCATATTAACCTGACGCCTCACCAGATCGACATCGCCTTTCATGGCGATATCCGCTTCCAGACCGTCGACCAGCATATCATCAGTATGCAGAACACCGTCTTTAATCCATGCGGTGCTGCGAATAGAATCAAAATAGAAACCGCTGCCAAAGGTGTCGCTAAAATCAAGCCGCAGCTTACGCAGCAAAGCGTCAAAGCTTATCAAACGCAGTAATTGCCCCGCCTGACCGGTTCCCACATCGGCGATTTCCCCCTTGCCGATACGCGTATGCAGAATACCGCTCAGGCTGGCGACATCCGGCTCCCAGGGCGTTCCGCGCCAGTAAAGATCATAATCGACATCAAAAGAGCCGGCGCGCAGCGGCGTATCGACGCCAAACCAATCCGCGTTCTCCACCAGACTCGCGCCCGACAGACGCCCTTTCAGGGCGGTACGGACGCCTTGCGTATTTTCCTGCCAGTTGCCATTCACCGTCAGCCGGGCTTTACCGGTATCAATGAGGCCATCGCTTAAGGTCAGTTTCCCTTTTTCGGGCTGCAACGTTCCCTGAATTCGCCCCAGATTCTGCCCGACAAGCCAGCACTGCCGGCAATTTATCTGTAATGCCGGCCAATCCTCAAAACTGATGCCGGGATCGTTCAGCGGTGATTTTTTCTCAGCCAGCACAACCGGATTGGTGGCTTCATTCCCTTTCCACTGCGGGTTGTAATAGAGATAGCGGATATCACTGCGCCATATCCCGCGCCGCGGTATATCAAGCGTCGCATCGATCTCCCGCCCCCGCGCCTGAACCTCGCTGCCGCTCAGCGTATCCTTACGGCTAATCGCTAGATCGTGCCACCGCTGCCCCAACAGCTGAAGCTCAGGCGTTCGCACGGTGACGTCCGTCGGGAAACGGAAGCGACCGGCCGTTTCATTAGCGTTCAGCGATGAATGCGCAGACGGCAGCAGCCCGAGCCAGCGTTCGGCATCCAGCGGCGGCAGGTCGAGAACCAGCGCCGATGCTTGCGGCAGCGACGGCAAGGCGTCAGCTCCGGTCTGCCAACGGCCTCGCGCCAGCGTTACCGCATCGCCTTTCAGCAACCATTGACTGTTGAACGACTGGTTCTTGCCAAGACGGCCGTTCAGCGCAAATCCGTTCAGGTCGCCTTTCGCTTTAACCTGCAATGGCAAACGCGCCCCCGCCGCCTTATCCAACGGACTGGGTAAGTGACTGCTTACTTTATCCAGATCGGCGTCGATATCCACGTTATACGTCGTTTTTCCCTGGTAGGGCAAACTGACGGCAACCGTACTTTTCCAGTTCGCCGTACCCGCAATTTGACTGACCAGCGGTTTCGGTATGCCGGGCAAACGAGAAGGCAGCCACGCGCCCTGAAGCCCTACGTTAACCTGGAAGGCGCTTTCCTGCTCTTCCGTGGTGAAATCCACCGTGATGGGCTGATCCAGCCAGTTGGCTTGCAGGGTTTCACTACGCAGGTTACCGTTGTCATAATGGAATTTACCGCTAAGGTTCTTTATCGTGGTGGTTAATGGCTGGATATAAAGGCTGTTATTATTCAAGACGATATCGCCACTGGCCTGAACCTCGTCTCCCGCCAGCGGGATATCCAGATGCAGCGTTCCGTTAACCTGTCCGCCAAGCTGTAATTCTTCCAGCGCCGCACCCAACGAAGATTTCAGCGGCGTTTGTTGAAAATAATTCCCCACCTCAGGCCCCGGACCGCTTAACTCCCCGTCAACCAGGAGTTTTTCTTTGGCATAATCAGGCACCACCGCACTGATGTTCTTGCCTTCCACTTTTCCCAGCCAGGCCTGCGGCGCAAACATCCACAGGCCGTTATTGGCAAAGTCCAGATTAATATCCAGCGGCGTCAGGGCAGGCCAACCCGGTTGGAACTCAAAGGTGGCATTTTTAACCGGCACCCAGACTTCAAAGTGTCCTTCGTTATGCACATAGGGGAAATTTTGCGGATCGCCGGCAAAAATCAGCGTGCCATTATCCACCTGGCCGCCTTTGAGCGCGCCGCTTAAGTAATCCACCAGCTCTTTACCCATAAAGGGTTCAGGATAATAGCGCCAGGCATCCGCCGCGTCGGTCAGCCGCAAGCCCGCCAGAATATCCAGTTTCGGCGCCCCCTTTTCAGGGTGCTGATAACGGAAATCGCCGTTGGCCCACAGCGATTTGGCCTGAACATCCAACCCATGACTCCACAGCTCCCACCCGCGATCGTTATAGCGCCAGTTGATGGCGCCGCTGGCCTGACTGATTTCCAGAGGCGCGCGGAACATCCCGTTGTTCGGCAGCGTGCTGTTCGTCAGCCCCAAATCCAGCTGGCCGTGTTCGACGCTGCCGCTGACGGCGCCGGAAAAGCGATCCACGCCCGGCAATCGCTGCCATGCCTGCCAGCTTACGTCATGCCATCGGGCCTGAAAGCGGCTTTTCTCCGGCTGTTGCAGGGGAATGTCCACCGCCAGCGTACTAAGCCGGCCCTGGGGTTGCAGCGACTGCCAGCGTTCCTTTAACGCCGGCGTCGTGGTGGACAATAGCGGCAGCAGCGCGCCAAAACGCGCCAGATCCAGATTGCTGGCGCGAATGCGTAATTCTTCCTGACGATCCGGCCCCAACATCGGTTCATTTTTAGGCAGCCACAGCGCCGCAAGCCGGCCTGTCGGCCAGGGGACGCCATCGGTCGCCATGTTCAGCGCAGGCACGGCAAGCTGCCAGCCATTTTCCTGACGGCTAACGTGCAAAACCATATCGTCAACGTTCAGGCGATGCCTATCCTGACCTTCGCCCCAGGCGGCGGTTCCCTGACGAAGAAACACATCGCCGCTATAAATATCGCCCTCGCGCACGTTAAGCCAGGCGGCAAGGCTGAAATCAGCGCTTTCCAAACCGGTGTTATGCTTCATCCAGCGGCCGAACCAGGGCTTCATATCAATATTGTCGGCCTGCAAATACAGCGTGCCGTTATTGAGCACCCCCTGATCGTCATGCAAATCCATTCTCATCTGCACCACGCCATGCTGACCGTTAAAACTCGACAGGCTGATAAGCCCTTCGGCGCGATGGCGCTTAGACGAGTTCAGCCAGGTCAGTTGGGGAATACTGAATTCAGCGCGCGCGCCGGATGGCGTAAGAAAAGAGATATGGCTGTCGCGCAGATCGAAATGATCGAACTGGCGCAGGAAAAGGTCGCTCAGCTTGCCCGACTCCAGCAGGTCGCCATCCTCACGCGTTCCGGACAGCGTGGTATTGAGATCAAGCCGTAGCTGATGGAAGGTGAGATCGCGGAACTGCCAGCGTCCATGCAGCAATGATTGCCAGACATCCAGCGCCAGCGTAATACGTTCAACCCGCCAGTCCGACTCCGGCAGGGAAGTCTGAAAATTTTCAATTTCCAGCGTGGGGCCGAAAGACTCCCAGCGCCCTTGCAGCGAGCCGATTTCCAGTGGAACCCCGGCGGCGGACTGCGCCCATTCCACCAGCTGTGGCCGGAAGCGATCGAGCTGTGGCAGCACCAATCTTAAACCGCTGACTAACAGCGCAACAATCACAATAAGAGTGGCGCCCGTGGCTAATAATATTCCGGGCAGTCGCCTCACGTATTTCTCCTTGTTTTCGTCACCGACGACGAGCGAAAGCCGCTTTCATTGGGGTATCGGGGGAGTATGCCGTCTCCAGCCATGCGCGTGTACGAAAACACCCGCCGGTCGGCGTTGTCGGTCGTAAGCAAACTTACATCATGACGACGTCGAACTGTTCCTGGCTATACAATGGCTCGATCTGTACTTTGACCTGTTTGCCGACGAAAATTTCAACCTCGGCCAGCGCATGCGACTCTTCGCTTTTCAGCGCTTCGCCTACCGCCGGCGAGGCATACACCAGGAAACGATCGGTATCGTAAGCATGGTGAACGCGCACAATCTCGCGCATGATTTCATAGCAGACCGTTTCGACGGTTTTTACCGTCCCCCGCCCGTGGCAGGTCGGGCACTCATGACACAGAACATGCTCTATACTCTCACGGGTGCGCTTACGCGTCATCTCTACTAATCCTAGTTGAGAGAAGCCATTAATACTGGTTTTTACCCGATCTTTACTTAGTGCCTGCTCCAGAGAATGCAGCACGCGGCGGCGGTGATCTTCATTGTTCATATCGATAAAGTCGATGATGATGATGCCGCCGAGATTGCGTAACCGAAGCTGCCGGGCCACCGCCTGGGTCGCTTCGATATTGGTATTGAAAATGGTCTCGTCCAGATTACGGTGGCCGACGAATGCCCCGGTATTAATATCAATGGTGGTCATGGCTTCGGTCTGATCGATAATCAGATAACCGCCGGACTTCAATTCGACTTTTCTTTCCAACGCCCGTTGAATCTCATTTTCCACATCGAATAAATCAAAGATGGGCTGTGTACCGGCGTAATGTTCCAGTTTATTGGTCATTTCCGGGATATATTCCGCGGTAAACTCCAGCAACGAATCGTAGGTCAGTCTGGAATCCACGCGAATGCGATCCAGCGCCGCTCCGGCGAAATCACGCAGGATCCGTTGCGCCAGGGCGACTTCGCCATAAAGTTGATATTTGGTCTGGTGGCGTTTTTTACGCTCCATGACCTTGCTCCATAGGCGTTTTAGAAAAGCGGCGTCCTGAGAAAGCTCTTCTTCGCCGATCCCTTCCGCGGCGGTACGGATAATGAACCCGCCGTGCTCGTCACAATAGTCGGCGACCGTTTTCTTTAAACGCTCGCGCTCGACCTCGCTTTCGATGCGCTGTGAAACGCCAACGTGTGAAGCGCCCGGCATAAAGACCAGATAGCGCGAGGGCAGCGTGATATCCGTCGTCAGACGGGCGCCTTTGGTGCCCAACGGATCTTTCACCACCTGCACCATCAGATCCTGTCCCTGACGCACCAGTTCGGCGATATCGCGCACATGAAAGTTTTTCTGTTCGTCACCGGCGACACATTCCGTATGCGGCATAATATCGGACGCATGCAGGAACGCGGCTTTATCCAGCCCGATATCCACAAAAGCCGCCTGCATCCCCGGCAATACCCGGCTCACGCGGCCTTTATAGATATTGCCGACGATGCCGCGCTTGGCTTCACGCTCAATGTGGATTTCCTGCAAAATACCGCCATCAATATAAGCAACCCGCGTTTCCGAAGGCGTGACGTTTACCAGTAACTCAGCAGTCATGTTTTCCTCTCGTCATCCGCAGCGCAGCGAAATTACTGAACAACGTTTGTGTTTCCACCAGCGGCAATCCTACCACAGCGTGATAACTTCCCTGGATCGCCTTAACAAAGCATCCGCCTTTGCCCTGGATACCGTAGGAACCGGCTTTATCCATCGGCTCGCCGCTGGAGATATAATGCTCAATGTCCTGACGGGAAAGCCGGCGAAATACGACGTCGGTCACCACCAGACTGCTTAAAATATCCTGCCTGTCGGCCAACGCCACGGCGGTCATCACCTGATGTTGCCGCCCGGAAAGCATCGTCAGCATTTCTGCGGCGTGCGCTTCATCCCGTGGTTTTTCCAACACCTGTCCGTTCAATACCACAATAGTATCCGCGCCCAGCACCGGCAAATCAGACGGAGCAATCACGACGCCGGCAGACGCTTTCTCATGCGCTAGCCGGCGGACATAAGCATCCGCCGCTTCATTCGGCAACCGCCGTTCTTCTACCGCCACGCTCAAAAGGGCAAAAGGAATGTCGAGCAGCGCCAACAGTTCCCGGCGGCGGGGAGAGGAAGAGGCCAGATAAAGTTGATTCATGAGCAGCCTTATTGCACGGTGAACTGACGGCGTATTTTACGCATCAGCAGGAACAGCCACGGCCACAACACGCCATCAACCACGCTATTCCAGAATGTTTCCGGACGGAAAGAGATGTTAATCACCAGAAACTCAGCCCAGAACACTATCAAATCCATCAACAGCGAAAGCAACATCACAATCAGCGCCTGCTGCCATAGCGCCATATTACGGAAGAGCTGAAATTTAAATGCGACCAGGTAAGCAACAATACTCATCGCCAGCGCCCGGACACCGAGCGTAGATCCTAAAATCAGATCCATAATCATACCCAGCACAAACCCGGTTCCCACGTTGACCCGATGCGGCAACGCCATAACCCAATAAATGAGAAACAGCGTCAGCCAGGAAGGACGATAGGCATAAATCTGCTCCGGCCATGGCATGATCTGCAATACCATCGCGATCAAAAAAGAGAGCCAGATAACCCAGTTGCCGTGTCGGCGATAGCGATTCATTGGCGTACCCCCGGCGGCGTAGCGGCGGGGTCGGCAACCGACGGCGGCGGCGGCCCCATATCGTCAGGAGAAGGCAACACCTGCGGCATCATCTGCATCATGCGCTCGTTGGCGACGCGATGAACTTCGGCGGCGGGCAAAGCGGCGCTTGAATTTCTGTCCACGCCCCACAGCAGCAGCAGATAGCGCAAACGCTGCAAGCCGGCCGTCGGATGAGCCTGAATCACGGTATAAGCCCGTTGGGTATCAACGGTCACCGAGGATACCACCGCAACAGGGTAGCCTTCCGGGAAGCGCCCGCCCAGCCCGGACGTCACCAACACATCACCGACGCGAATGTCGGTGTTATTGGGTAAATGTTCCAGTTGCAGATCGTCAGTACAGCTATTACCGGCGGCAATCACGCGGATATCATTGCGCAGAACCTGAATAGGCAGCGCATGGGAAACATCGCAAATCAGCAACACCCGGCTGGTAAACTGCCCGACCGCCACCACCTGACCGACCACGCCTTTGTCGCTGATGACCGGCTGGCCTTCATACACGCCGTTTACCTGCCCTTTATCAATGACAACCTGATCGCTATAGGGATCGGTTCCCGCGGAAATCACCTGCGTCACCATTTTTTGCTCATCCTGACGCAGCGGAGAACCCAGCAACTCACGTAAACGGGCGTTTTCTTGCTTCAGTTGCCCCAATAACAATAAGTCGCTGTTTTTCATTAGCAACTCCTGACGCAGCGCGGTGTTTTCCAGCCCCAGCTGTTCACGGGTCGCCAAAGATTCAGACACGTTATCCAGCACCTGACGCGGGCCGTTGGCCAGAAAGTAGAAAGGGCTGACGGCGGTATCCATATAGGTTCTGATTTTAACGAACGCGCCAAGCCGACTGTCTGCAATAATCACAAAAATCGCGGTAACGACGGCAAGGAAAAGTCGTAGTTGCAGGGAAGGTCCCCTGCTAAAAATCGGCTTCATAAAATTAGCGTATTCCTTTCCTCGACAGCAATAAATCGCCAGGAGCGATTTTCAACGTCGCACAGCGACGGCCCGTAGGGTGGCAAGCAGGGACTGCCCGCCATAAAAAAACGCCGGAGCGTTTTTCAACGTCACGTAGTGACGGCCCGTAGGGTGGCGGGCAGGGATAGCCCGCCATAAAAAAGGGGCTACGCGGGATGAAAAACGTTGCTATTCATCCATACGGCCCCTTTATCCTCCCGGCCGGGTTATTCTTCGCTGAATAAATCGCCGCCATGCATGTCGATCATTTCCAACGCTTTACCGCCGCCACGGGCCACACAGGTTAACGGATCTTCAGCCACCACGACCGGGATCCCCGTTTCTTCCATCAGCAGGCGATCCAAATTGCGCAACAGCGCGCCACCGCCGGTCAACACCATGCCGCGCTCGGAAATATCGGACGCCAACTCCGGCGGACATTGTTCCAACGCCACCATCACCGCGCTGACAATGCCCGTAAGCGGTTCCTGCAATGCTTCCAGAATCTCATTGGAATTCAGGTTAAAGCCGCGTGGTACGCCTTCGGCAAGGTTACGGCCGCGAACTTCAATTTCAAGCACTTCATCGCCCGGATAAGCCGAACCGATCTCATGCTTGATACGTTCCGCCGTCGCTTCACCGATCAGCGAACCGTAATTACGGCGAACATAGTTGATAATCGCTTCGTCAAAGCGGTCGCCGCCGATACGAACGGAAGATGAGTACACCACGCCGTTGAGTGAAATCACCGCGACTTCGGTGGTGCCGCCGCCGATATCCACCACCATGGAACCGGTGGCTTCCGAAACCGGCAGGCCCGCGCCAATCGCGGCGGCCATCGGCTCTTCAATCAGGAACACCTCTCGCGCCCCGGCGCCCTGCGCGGATTCGCGAATAGCACGGCGCTCCACCTGTGTGGCGCCGACAGGCACGCAAACCAGAACACGCGGGCTGGGACGCATAAAGCTGTTGCTGTGCACCTGCTTGATAAAGTGCTGCAACATTTTCTCTGTCACAAAGAAATCCGCAATCACGCCGTCCTTCATCGGACGAATTGCAGCAATATTGCCAGGGGTACGGCCCAGCATTTGTTTGGCGTCATGGCCTACGGCGGCGACGCTTTTCGGAGAACCTGCGCGATCCTGACGAATAGCCACCACCGAGGGTTCATTCAGTACGATGCCCTGCCCTTTAACATAAATCAGGGTATTGGCGGTACCCAGGTCGATGGACAAGTCATTGGAAAACATGCCACGAAATTTCTTAAACATAACGAAAGGATAATCCTGCAAGCTGGGGGCGAAAAATAAATTCGCCTACTTTACCAACCACACGAAGCAGCGACAAGGCACGAAAACGCTCTGCTTCGGTGAAAAAAGTCTGTGTCGTACTATCGGTTTTAAAAAAGGCATGCAGCGTAAAACGCCTTTTCCCCAAACAGCAAGGCAGATTATCACTTTCCGCCCCACAGGATAGTACTAACACAGAACATAAAATCTGGCATTTAATCCGATTACCATTAATGTGAGCACACACTAACCGAATCGATAGCCGACTCATTCTACGTCAATTCGACACGGACTTTTACACTAAACACGACAGTGCGGTGAATATTTTTTCAGCTCATCGCTCACCGGAACCGAAGAGGCAAAAAAATCGCCCTGCCCGCCGTAAACGCCCTTGTCCAATAACGTTCGCCACTCGGCTTTGGTTCGAACCCCGGCGGCGAAAACTTTGGTTTGCGTTCCTTTACAGGCTTCCGTCAGGCTTTGCACAAACAACTGATTTTCCGGACGACGTTCAAGACTACGAACCAGACCGGGATGAAGCTTGATGATTTCCACCTGTAATGACTTGATATAGGTCGTACTGACCAACGTTAAACCCGCCTGGGTGACCGCCAGACGACACCCTAATCCCAGCACCAGATTCAGTACCGGCCGCAAACGACCGATATATTGACAGACGTCGGCCTCCGCAAGTTCAAATAAAATGCGTTGTCGTTGCTTTTTCGGACATTGCAGCAAGGTTTCCTTTAACCAGCGGATAAATGTCTTTTGCAAAAGTGAGTCCACACTAACCGGCATAGCCAGTGTTTCATCAGGCCAACTGACGGAGAGCGCGATGATGCGGGAAATCAGTTGCCGATCATAGCTGGCTGTCAGGCCAAGCTGCTGTACCAGCGGCATATACTCCGCCGCCAGCAACTCTTGCGTACCGTCATAGATGCGGCTCATCATTTCACAGTGATGTACCACGCCTTCCCGGGTCACTGCCGGTTTCTGATACAGCCGCGGCCCCCCACGGGCTAACGTTTGCTCCAGCAGCGTACGCCACTTCACGCTGCCGCGGCCTTTTTCCGGCACCTGCCGATCAAAAACGCACCAGCCATTGCCGCCCTGCAACACGGCATTACGCGTCGCGTCTTCTACGCTTTCCATCACCTGTTCCGAACTTTGCCCGCTGCGGTAGGCGCAAATACCGATATGGAGAATATCCTCGCGATCGATCAACGGCGTAACAGGCAGAATATCGATGGCTTTTACTAACTGCGCCGCTATGTTATCCGCTTCTTTGAGGGTGCAATGCGGCAATAACACCGTAAAATCACTATTAAAATAACGCGCCAGGAGCGCTGACGGATAGCGCATCACGAACGTCGACAGCAAATTCACCAGCGTAAAACTGTATTCCTGGATCTCGCCGCCATAGCCATGCGTTTCCTGCAAGGTTTCGAAGTCAGGCAGACGGATCATCATCACGATGCCGTGCGTGCCCACGTCCTCAATATCTTCCAGTTGCGTCGTCAATTGATTATCAAAGAATAGGCGATTGCTCAGCCCGGTTTCCGCATCCTGCGCGGCGAAAGCGCGGATCAGGGTATCGACCCGGCTGCGCTCCTCACGCGCTTCAACTAAATCGGCCAGCAGTTGATCGATAGCGCCGCTGGCATTCACCGGCCACTCGCGCGCCGATCCGTGCATAACGGACTCACGCTCGCCGTGTAGAATACGTTTGGCGCGCGCTTCAAGCTCCTCCTGTCCGGCGGTTTGGCGGCGCAGCCAGAGAACCGACAGATAAAGCACCAGCACCATCAGGCCAATCGCCGCCAGCACCGAGATCAGAACGCGCGGCGCGCCAAACAGCGGATCGATGTAGGTCGCGGTCACCGCCATCTCCGAATGGTGCATAAGCGGAAGCTGGGCATCACGGTATACGCAGGCGCGGTTATCATCAGCTTCAGGCAACCGCACCGAATACAGCGCTGATTCCGTATCGCGGATCTCCAACGCCACGACGCCCGCCGTTTTCATCATTACCGGTAACCAAAATCTGATGCTTTCAGGTGATTGCACTAAAAGCGCCTGATCGATGCTGACCGCAATCTCTCTTAACTGTTGCGTCGTTCTCTGATGACTATAATAGAAGAAACTGAAAGTACTGCTGAACAGCATTAAGCAAACAGCCAATGTCGTCAGCAGTGTCATGAGCATGGAGAGTCTGGTTGTCAATCCCATCCCTGCGTCCTATTCCTGGTAAACGTGTTTCTGTGGGTTTCTTGTTTTTTATCAGTGCGCATATTAGCAGTTACAAATATAGTCGTTAATTCATGCCACACTTTTTATCCTGTCACAGGAGAGCATACATGCAGGCTTTAGTGCTCGAACAGCAAAACGGACTTATTCAGCCGCAAATCCGTGAACTCGATACGGATCAACTCCCCGCCGGAGACGTCACAGTCGATATCAGTTGGTCCAGCCTCAACTACAAGGATGCGCTGGCCATCACCGGCAAAGGTAAAATTATCCGCCAGTTTCCGATGGTTCCCGGCATCGACTTCGCCGGAACGGTTCGCCACAGCGACAGCGACCGTTTCCAACCGGGTCAGTCGGTTATTCTGACCGGCTGGGGCGTCGGTGAAAATCACTGGGGCGGTCTGGCTGAACAAGCGCGTGTAAAAAGTGACTGGCTTGTTGCTCTGCCTCCGGCGCTGGATGTTCGTCAGGCCATGGTGATCGGCACCGCGGGCTTCACGGCCATGCTATGCGTGATGGCGCTGGAAGACGGCGGCGTGACGCCTGACAGCGGCGACATTGTGGTGACCGGCGCCAGCGGCGGCGTGGGCAGTACGGCGGTGGCCCTGCTTGCCGCGCTGGGCTATCAGGTTACCGCGGTGAGCGGCCGCGCCGGCAACACCGATTATCTGCAAAAGCTGGGCGCCAGGCAGGTGCTGGCACGCAGCGAATTCAGCGGCGATGCGCGCCCATTGGAAAAACAACGCTGGGCCGGCGCCATAGACACCGTCGGCGACAAGGTGCTCGCCACCCTGCTGGCGCAAATGGATTACAACGCCACCGTTGCCGCCTGTGGTCTGGCAGGCGGCATTGCGCTTCCAACGACCGTAATGCCTTTTATCCTGCGTAATGTTCGTCTACAGGGCGTTGACTCCGTGATGACGCCGCAGCCGCGTCGTCAGCAGGCCTGGCAACGTCTGGCGGATATTCTACCGCCGGAATTCTATCAACAGGTCACTCACGAAATTACGCTGCAAGACGTTCCCGCCGCCGCCGCCGCGCTGATGGCGAACAACGTAACGGGCCGGACGTTGGTTAAAATCAGGTAATCCCCCGAACGCACAGGTCATCCGGCACGGATGACCTTGTGTGATTATTTTATCCCTCCGCATAGCCGTCTTTTTCCTGCGCTATGGACGCGCGCCTCGACTAATCTATAAGGTAAGCGGTAACGTCAATACGCTACGTAACGTCAGTCAGTCTGAAACCGGCGGGAGTTCATCATGCAGAAAAATCGTAAATTGACGGCGGCGGATGTCACGCCGGAATCCGTTTTTCATGACCGCCGACGGGTGTTAAAAGCGCTGGGCGTCACGGCTGCCGCCTGGTCGCTGCCATTATCGGCACAGGCCGATCTGCTGGCTTGGTTTAAAGGCAACGATCGTCCCAAAGCGCCGCCGGGCAAACCGTTATCCTTTACTCAACCCGCCAACTGGCGACCGGATCTGCCGCTCACGCCGGAAGATAAGGTCACGGGCTATAATAATTTCTATGAATTCGGGATGGATAAAGCCGATCCCGCCGCGAATGCCGGCGGATTGAAAACCGAAGGCTGGAAAATCCACATCGACGGCGAGGTGGCCAGACCCATTACGCTGGATATGGATGACCTGCTGAAACGGTTTCCGCTGGAAGAACGAATCTATCGTTTCCGCTGCGTCGAGGCCTGGTCAATGGTGGTGCCGTGGATCGGCTTTGAGCTGGCTAAGCTTATCAAATTTGCCGAGCCCACCGGTAACGCCCGCTATATCGCCTTCCAGACCTTGCACGATCCGGAACAAATGCCCGGTCAGAAGGATCGCTTTCTCGGCGGCGGGCTAAGCTATCCTTATGTGGAAGGCTTACGGCTGGACGAGGCCATGCATCCGCTGACGCTGCTGACCGTCGGTGTCTATGGTAAAACGTTGCCGCCGCAGAACGGCGCGCCGATAAGATTGATCGCACCGTGGAAATACGGTTTTAAAAACATCAAGTCCATCGTGCATATCCGCCTCACCCGCGATCGCCCGCCCTCGACCTGGAATCTGGCGGCGCCCGGTGAATATGGCTTTTATGCCAACGTCAATCCGCATGTCGACCATCCCCGCTGGTCACAGGCAACGGAACGCGTCATCGGCGCTGGCGGCCTGCTTGATGTACAGCGCCAGCCAACACGGCTGTTCAATGGTTATGCCGAACAGGTTGCCTCACTGTATAAGGGACTGAACCTAAGGGATAACTTTTGAATCACGGGATAACACCTGAATGCGGCTGACTTCGCGACATATCAAATGGCTGAAAGTCATGATCCATCTGGCGGCTTTTTTACCGCTGCCATGGCTGTTCCTGGCCGTCGAACAAGGGTGGCTGAGCGCCGATCCGGCCAAAGATATCCAGCATTTTACCGGCCGAATGGCGCTGAAACTCTTACTCGCCACGCTACTGGTCACGCCGCTGGCCCGCTACGGCAAACAACCGCTGCTGATTGGTTGCCGCCGCACGATCGGACTCTGGTGTTTCGCCTGGGCTACGTTGCATCTGGTCAGTTACGCTCTGTTGGAACTGGGATTCAACAACCTCGAATTACTGGGAAGCGAGTTGATTTCACGCCCCTATTTAACGCTCGGCGTCATCAGTTGGCTGATGCTGCTGGCGTTGGCATTAACATCGCCCCACATTGTGATGCGCAAGTTGGGAGCCAGTTGGCAAAAACTGCATAATTTCATCTACCTGATCGCTATTCTCGCTCCGATACACTATCTTTGGTCGGTTAAGACGCTGTCGCCGCAACCCGTTTTATACGCGCTCATCGCTCTGATCTTGTTATTGTTTCGTTATAAAAAATTTCGCCGATGGTGGCGATAACCGCCCGTCCGACTCTGGTTCATCGCGCGAACACGCCCTGTCTTTCACCGAATATTGCCGAACATCGGTCGAATATCTCCGCAGATAAGACCAGTATTTGGCTGCTAATTGCTACGATATAGTTATAATGCACGACTTTACTTTTTCAGCGCCGCACAATTTGCATCGCGAAAGGTGACAAACGAAGAGCTTCGCGCTATTTTGTGCGACACTATTTTTAAAATCTGGGCTAATCGCGGGAGATAGCAGCACAATGGCCGAAAAGTTTCACATTTTGCTTTTGAATGGCCCTAACCTCAACCTGCTGGGCGCCCGCGAGCCGGATAAGTACGGCAGCACCACGCTGGCTGAGATTATCAGCAACCTGGAAACACAGGCGCAGGCGCTGAATGTGAGTTTTTCCCATCTGCAATCCAATGCGGAACATGTCTTGATCGAAAGAATCCATCAGGCCAGAGGGAACACGGATTTTATTTTGATTAATCCGGCGGCGTTTACGCATACCAGCGTTGCGTTGCGTGACGCGCTGCTGGCTGTCGCCATCCCGTTTATCGAAATTCATCTGTCCAACGTGCATGCACGTGAGGCTTTTCGTCATCACTCCTACCTGTCCGATATCGCGGCAGGCGTGATTTGCGGACTCGGGGCGGATGGTTATAACTATGCTTTACAGACAGCGGTGAAACGCTTGTCAACTTCCAACTAAACAAGAAGAGTACGGAACCCCATTCATGGATATTCGTAAAATCAAAAAACTGATCGAACTGGTTGAAGAGTCAGGCATCGCCGAGCTGGAAATTTCTGAAGGTGAAGAATCAGTACGCATTAGTCGTGCCCCGGCGGCCCCCGCTTACCCAATGATGCAGCAGGCTTATGCGCCGATGATGCAACAGCAGCCCGCTCTGGCTGCCGCCGTCGCGCCGGCGCCGGTTGCGGATACGGCCGCGGCTGCGCCTGCCGCCATCAGCGGCCATATCGTTCGTTCTCCAATGGTCGGTACGTTCTACCGCACCCCAAGCCCTGACGCTAAAGCGTTTGTCGAAGTGGGCCAGCAAGTCAATGTTGGCGATACGCTGTGCATCGTCGAAGCCATGAAAATGATGAACCAAATCGAAGCCGACAAAGCGGGCGTAGTCAAAGCGATCCTTGTCGACAACGGTCAACCGGTTGAATTTGACGAGCCACTGGTTGTCATCGAATAACGAGGCTTACCATGCTAGATAAAATCGTTATCGCTAACCGCGGAGAGATTGCGCTGCGTATTTTGCGTGCCTGTAAAGAACTGGGCATCAAAACCGTTGCCGTTCACTCCAGCGCGGATCGCGATCTGAAACACGTATTACTGGCGGATGAAACCGTGTGCATCGGTCCGGCGCCGTCTACCAAAAGCTATCTGAATATCCCGGCGATCATTTCCGCAGCGGAAATCACCGGCTCTGCCGCTATTCATCCGGGTTATGGTTTTCTGTCGGAAAATGCCGATTTTGCCGAGCAGGTTGAACGCTCCGGCTTTATTTTTATTGGCCCGCGCGCCGATACCATCCGCCTGATGGGTGATAAAGTCTCCGCCATCAGCGCGATGAAAAAAGCCGGCGTCCCTTGCGTGCCGGGTTCCGACGGCCCGTTAGACGGCGATATGGATAAGAACCGCGCTTTCGCCAAACGCATTGGCTATCCGGTGATTATCAAAGCGTCCGGCGGCGGCGGCGGTCGCGGCATGCGCGTGGTGCGCAGCGATAAAGAGCTGGAGCAATCCATCAATATGACCCGTGCGGAAGCCAAAGCGGCTTTCAATAACGACATGGTATATATGGAAAAATATCTGGAAAACCCGCGTCATGTGGAAATCCAGGTATTGGCCGACGGACAGGGCAGCGCGATTTATCTGGCCGAACGCGACTGCTCCATGCAGCGCCGCCACCAGAAAGTGGTGGAAGAAGCTCCCGCGCCGGGCATCACCAGCGAACTGCGTCAGTTTATCGGCGAGCGCTGCGCGAAAGCCTGTATCGACATCAATTATCGCGGCGCGGGTACGTTCGAATTTCTGTACGAAAACGGCGAGTTCTATTTCATTGAAATGAACACCCGTATTCAGGTGGAACATCCGGTAACCGAAATGATCACCGGCGTGGATTTGATCAAAGAGCAGTTGCGCATTGCCGCCGGTCTGCCTTTGTCCATCAAACAGCAAGACGTGATTGTGCGCGGCCACGCGGTGGAATGCCGCATCAACGCCGAAGATCCGAACACCTTCCTGCCGAGCCCGGGTAAAATTACCCGCTTCCACGCGCCCGGCGGTTTTGGCGTTCGTTGGGAATCGCATATCTATTCCGGGTATACCGTGCCGCCGTATTATGATTCCATGATCGGCAAGTTGATCACTTACGGCGAAACCCGTGAAGTGGCGATTCTGCGGATGAAAAATGCGCTGGCTGAGTTGATCATTGACGGCATCAAAACCAATATTGATCTACAGATGAAGATCATGAACGATGAAAACTTCCAGAAAGGCGGAACCAATATCCACTATCTGGAGAAGAAGCTCGGTTTGCAGTAACTATCGCCCGATTTTCTATCGTCATGTGAGTAAAAGGTCGGTGAAAACCGGCCTTTTTGTTTTTCCGTCAATTCAGACCGGGCGCGTAAAATTCCCGGATACATTACATCAACACCATTGCTCCGGCTTACTGTGAAGAAAAAAATGGATACACGTTTCATTCAGGCGCATAGAGAAGCCCGCTGGGCCTTTTTCCTAACGCTGGCTTACCTGCTCGCCTGGATCCTGGCGGCTTACCTGCCCGACAGCGCACAGGGCATTACCGGCCTTCCTCACTGGTTCGAAATGGCCTGTCTGCTACTGCCGCTTGTTTTTACCCTCTTATGCTGGCTGATGGTCCGCATCGTTTTCCGCGATATCTCACTGGAGAATGACGATGCAAAGTGAAGTGCTGTTACCGTTGCTGGGCTATCTGCTGCTGGTTTTCGGGCTGTCGGTATACGCCTATCGTCGCCGTCAGGCGGGTAACTTTCTCAACGAGTATTTCCTCGGCGGGCGTTCAATGGGCGGCTTCGTGCTGGCAATGACTTTGATCGGCACCTATGTCAGCGCCAGTTCGTTTATCGGCGGACCGGGCGCGGCCTACAAGTATGGGCTGGGCTGGGTGTTGCTCTCCATGATCCAATTGCCCACCATGCTGTTGTCGCTGGGCATTCTGGGAAAGAAATTCGCCATTCTGGCCAGACGTTACAATGCCATCACGCTCAATGACATGCTGTACGCCCGTTACGGCAGCCGTTTGCTGGTATGGTTCGCCAGCATCAGCCTGCTGGTCGCCTTTATCGGCGCGATGGCGGTACAATTTATCGGCGGCGCGCGCCTGCTGGAAACCGCGGCCAACATCCCCTACGATATCGGCCTGCTGATTTTTGGCGTCACCATCGCGCTGTACACCGCGTTCGGCGGCTTCCGCGCCAGCGTACTTAACGATGCCATGCAAGGCATCGTGATGCTGTTAGGCACGGTGATCCTGCTGGTGGGCGTGATCCATGCGGCGGGCGGTTTACACAGCGCGGTGGATAAACTGCAACAGATCGATCCGGCGCTGGTCACGCCGCAGGGCAGCGATCAAATCCTGTCGATGCCGTTTATGGCGTCGTTCTGGGTGCTGGTTTGCTTTGGGGTTATCGGCCTGCCCAATACCGCCGTGCGCTGTATCTCCTACCGCGACAGCAAGGCGCTGCATCGCGGCATTATTATCGGCACCATCGTGATCGGTATCCTGATGCTGGGGATGCATTTGTCCGGCGCGCTGGGCCGGGCCGTCATGCCCAATCTGACCATCCCGGATCAGGTGCTGCCGGCGCTGATGGTGAACGTTTTACCGCCGCTGGCGGCGGGGATCTTCCTTGCTGCGCCAATGGCGGCCATCATGTCCAATATCAATGCGCATCTGCTCCAGGCCTCGGCTACGATAATCAAAGACCTCTATCTCAGCGTACGACCGCAGCAGATACACAATGAGCGTCGCATCAAGCGTCTTTCCAGCATGACGACGCTGTTGCTGGGGTTGCTGGTGCTGCTGGCGTCCTGGCGGCCGCCGGAAATGATTATCTGGCTCAATCTGCTGGCATTCGGCGGGCTGGAAGCCGTGTTCCTGTGGCCGCTGGTGCTGGGCCTTTACTGGGAGCGCGCCAATGCGACCGGCGCATTGAGCGCCATGTTCAGCGGCGCTATTTGCTATACCCTACTGGCCAGCTTGCATCTTCAACCGGGCGGTTTTCACCCCATTGTGCCATCGCTGCTGCTGAGCCTGATGGCGTTTCTTGTCGGTAATCGGTTTGGTCATCAGGCCCCTCAACCGGTTATCGCTTCAACTTCACTTTAAATGTAATAGAGATTGCTATGCCGTGGATTCAACTGAAAATTAATACTTCTGGCCGCCATGCGGAACAATTGGGTGACGCGCTGGTGGAAAGCGGTGCGGTATCCGTTACGTTTCAGGATACGCACGATACGCCGGTGTTTGAACCGCTGCCGGGAGAAACCCGGCTGTGGGGCGATACCGATGTCATCGGCTTATATGACGCGGAAACCGAGATGGCCGCCGTTGTCGCGATGCTGGAGCAAGAACCGCTGCTGGGCGTCGATTTTAAGCATAAAATCGAGCAGTTGGAAGATAAGGACTGGGAACGCGAATGGATGGACAACTTTCATCCGATGCGCTTTGGCGAGCGTCTGTGGATTTGCCCAAGCTGGCGTGACGTCCCCGATCCGAGCGCCGTCAATGTGATGCTCGATCCGGGGCTGGCTTTCGGCACCGGCACTCACCCGACCACCGCACTCTGCCTGCAATGGCTGGATGGATTGGATTTACAGGGTAAAACCCTTATCGACTTCGGCTGTGGCTCCGGCATTCTGGCGATCGCCGCGCTGAAGCTGGGCGCCGCTCGCGCCATCGGCATTGATATCGATCCGCAGGCCATTCAGGCAAGCCGCGATAACGCGCAAAGAAATAACGTCTCCGACCGTCTTGAGCTTTACCTGCCGCAAGACCAGCCGGCTGATTTGTCGGCCGATGTGGTGGTCGCCAATATTCTGGCCGGCCCGTTGCGTGAACTGGCGCCCTTAATCAGCGTTCTACCGAAAGCCGGCGGCCATTTGGGCCTGTCGGGCGTGCTGGCGACACAGGCAGCCAGCGTCGCCGAGGCCTATCAGGACACATTCCGGCTTGATCCGGTGGCGGAAAAAGAAGAGTGGTGTCGTATTACCGGCATACGTCGGTAATCCTCCGCCGAGCTTTGCCCTCTCCACCGGAAATCGGCCTCTGGTGGAGATTATGACTCGCCTCACCTACTGCCGTTGTTGCGCAACGTTGAAAAACGCTCCCGGCGTTTTTTTACTCGCCGGTTTAACCCTGTAAAAAGTAGGCGTATCCTTGATGACTCATCAAACGCTCGTCCGTTATCTAAACCGATAGAGTGAATCATCATAGTGTTTTAAATGGATTGTTCAATGAAGTATACGCTGCTCGCCTCCCTCGCTTTTACCGCCTGCTTTTCACTACACGCCGCCGAACACGCGCACTGGAGCTATGAAGGACAGGAAGCGCCTCCGCACTGGGGCAAACTCTCCCCTGATTTTTCCCTGTGCGATACCGGTAAAAACCAGTCGCCGATTGATATTCACGGCGCGCTAAAAACCGTGCACGACGGATTACAGCTGTCCTATCAGACCGGCGCTCAACATATCGTCAATAACGGGCACACCATCCAGGTGGACGTCAGTGCAAACGACACGCTGGTGATGGATGACGATACCTTCGCCCTGCAACAGTTCCACTTCCACGCCCCCAGCGAAAACGAGATCGATGGCAAAGCATTCCCGTTAGAAGCACACTTCGTCTACCAAGACCAACAGGGTGCGTTAACGGTAGTGGCTTTGATGTTTGCGCAGGGCGACGCCAATCAGGAACTTGAGAAAGCCTGGCAACAGTTGCCGTCAACGCTCAATAAACCGGTCTTATTAACCGCGCCGCTGAATATTAATGCTCTGATACCCTCAACATACCAGCAAAGCTACTACCGTTTCAGCGGCTCACTCACTACACCGCCGTGCTCTGAAGGCGTACGATGGCTGGTGTTGGATAAGCCCGCCACGATTTCGGCGGATCAAATCGCCAGATTCACCGCGGCCGTTCATCACGCGAACAACCGTCCCGTTCAACCTTTAAACGGCCGCGTTATTATTAATTAGTTCTGTTACGTTGCCCGCTGCTTCCGGCCGGTTGGCGCCGGAAGCATCTCTTTTGCCGCGTTACGGGAAAAAAAATTTATCTCTGTTCTCTGTTTATTGGCAACGCAATCCCCTGCAAATGCAGGATATTGATGTAACTCCTACTTAAATCACGGCGGATTACAGATAAATTACCATGCGGCCGGAATATTTTTTCTAACGGAAATAACGTCAAAATAGTTAAAACCCATTGTTAAATATGAATAATATTTCCGCTTAACAGAATGAAACACATTTTCTTTGATCGCCTACGGCTAATTGGTCAAAGTTTGGCCTTTCATCTGAGGTAAAAAATGCGTAATATACGCGCCCTTGCAGGCACAGTATGGTCACTCTTTGTCTATGCACATTGGACAATTTCAGCTTACCAATCGCTTGATAGCAGCCCCGATGGCTGGCATTAGCGATCGCCCATTCAGAGCACTCTGTCATACGATGGGCGCTGGAATGACCGTATCCGAAATGCTGATTTCCAATCCGGAAGTCTGGCGTTCGGATAAGTCGCGTCTGCGCATGGTACATAGTGATGAACCCGGTATCAGGGCTGTGCAAATTGCCGGTTGTGATCCGGACGAGATGGCTGCGGCAGCTAAAATGAATACTGATTTCGGCGCGCAGATCATCGATATCAATATGGGTTGTCCGGCGAAAAAGGTGAACCGCAAGATGGCGGGTTCCGCCTTGTTGCAGTATCCGGATTTGGTAAAACAAATCCTCTCGGCGGTAGTGAAAGCGGTAGACGTACCGGTAACGCTGAAGATCCGTACCGGCTGGGCACCAGAGCACCGTAACTGTGTAGAAATTGCCAAATTGGCTGAAAGCTGTGGGATTCAGGCCCTAACCATTCACGGACGCACCCGCGCGTGCCTGTTCAATGGTTCGGCGGAATACGACAGCATTCGGGCAGTTAAGCAGGCCGTTTCCATTCCCATTATTGCGAATGGAGACGTGACTTCCCCGCATAAAGCCAGAGCGGTTCTTGATTACACCGGGGCGGATGCCCTGATGATAGGACGAGCCGCTCAGGGAAGACCCTGGATCTTTCGGGAAATCCAGCATTATCTGGACACAGGGGAGTTGCTGGCTCCACTGCCATTGGCAGAGGTTAAGCGCTTGTTGATCGAGCATATACGGGAATTGCACGACTTTTATGGTCCAGGCAAGGGATTTCGTATAGCTCGGAAGCACGTATCCTGGTATCTCCGGGAGAACGCCCCAAACGACCAGTTTAGGCGCACATTCAACGCCATTGAGGATGCCGGCGAGCAGCTGGAGGCGTTGGAGGCATACTTTGAAAATCTTGCGTAAACAGAAAAAGAGCTGACAGAACTATGTTCGAACAACGCGTGAATTCTGACGTACTGACCGTTTCCACCGTAAACTCTCAGGCACAGGTAACCCAAAAACCCCTGCGCGACTCGGTTAAACAGGCACTGAAGAACTATTTTGCCCAACTGAATGGTCAGGACGTTAGTGACCTGTATGAGCTGGTATTGGCTGAAGTTGAACAACCCCTGTTGGACATGGTGATGCAATACACCCGCGGCAACCAAACCCGCGCCGCCCTGATGATGGGCATCAACCGCGGAACCCTGCGTAAGAAACTGAAAAAATACGGCATGAACTGATAGTTTTTCATAACCGTTTTTTTTAAAGAACGCTTGTCAGAAATGGCAGGCGTTTTTTGTCTATGTTTATACATAGATCGCTGAATAACACCGAAAGTACAGAAAAAAAGCAGCAAGAGCACCCTGTAGCGGAGTGCGCATATGGGTCGTGTTTCAGGTATCAAAGCCCACCGGCTTGATCCCGAATCGCTCCGCATCCCGTATTCCTACCACAGATGGCGATAAATGAACGCTTACTGACTTTTGCCCGGAAAACGTTGGCATTAGAAATCACCGAAGCCCGGTGCATTCTGGCCCGGCAGGAAAATTACTATATTCAGTTCTGCTATAATCCATCACACAATCTACTTTATAAAAGTAAACCATATGACGTAAATTCATTATTAGTAAAAGTTATATGACGCCATTACCTACAGGATCCCATAATGAAAAAAATACGTTTTGCTCTACTGACCGGCGCACTGTTTGCAACCAGCGTATTTGCACAAGCACAGGATGACCTCAGTGCGATCAAATCTGCCGGCGTGATTAAATTCGGTACGGAAGGCACCTATGCCCCTTATACCTATCACGATAAATCTGGTCAGTTGGTTGGATTTGATGTGGATATTGGTCACGCGGTTGCCGAAAAACTTGGCGTTAAAGCTCAATTTATTGAAGGCCGCTGGGATGGGCTCATCGCTGGCGTGGACGCCAAACGCTACGATGCCGTCATCAATCAGGTAGGCGTGACGAAAGAACGCCAGGCTAAATACGACTTCTCCAAACCTTATATTGACTCAAAAGCGGTACTGATCACCCGTGCCGATAATACAACCATCAAAGACTTCAACGATCTGAAAGGCAAAAAATCAGCTCAAAGCCTGACCAGCAACTATGCAAAGCTGGCAACCAGCCACGGTGCGGAGATTGTTCCTACCGATGGTTTTAACCAGTCTTTGGATCTGGTGCTCAGCGGTCGTGCTGATGCCACATTGAACGACAATCTTTCTTTCCTCGACTTCAAAAAACACAAACCTGACGCTAACGTGAAAGTCACTGCCACCTCACCGACAGGCGAACCTTCGGCCATTTTAATCCGTAAAGGTCAGATACAGCTTGCGGATGCGTTGAACAACGCGCTGGATGAAATTAAAGCAGATGGCACCTATAAAACGATATCTGTGCGATACTTCGGTCAGGACGTATCCCAATAATCGCACTGTTATCGGAATCATTTTTCATGCCACCTTGGCTACAACTTATGGCAGATTCCTTCTGGAGTCTGCTATCTGCGGGACTGAAATTTACCGTCCCCCTTGCTATTCTTTCCTTTATTTTCGGATTAGCCGTCGGGGTTATTGTTGCTCTGATCCGCCTTTACGGCCCTAAGCCGTTGAAGTGGATTGGCGACTTTTATGTCTGGGTTATCCGTGGAACACCGCTATTGGTTCAGCTGTTTCTCATCTTTTATGGACTCCCCAGTGCGGGTATCACTCTGGATGCTTTCCCTGCCGCCTTAATCGGGTTCACGATCAGCGTTGGTGCATACAGTTCAGAAATTGTCCGTGGGGCAATATTATCCGTACCCAAAGGTCAATGGAGCGCAGCTTACTCTTTAGGAATGAATGGGGTTCAGGCGATTCGTTGGGTCATATTTCCACAGTCGGTATTTGTTTCTTTGCCACCGTTATCCAATACGTTCATTTCTTTAATTAAAGATACATCGCTTGCTGCCGTGATTACGGTTCCGGAAATGTTTTTATCCGCACAGCGCATTGTGTCTGTCACCTACGAACCACTGATTCTTTATGTTGAGGCGGCGTTGATTTATTTGATGTTCAGCACGGTGTTAAGTCAGTTGCAGGTAAGACTCGAAAAATATTACCAGCGTCATATCGTGCAGTAATGTTTGCGCCAGCCGGAGCTTATCAATAGATCTGACATTTAAAACTATCACTGTTGTTCACTGGACGCCGTTTGCAGGCATAGTGCTAAACCAGACCGGTCAGGCAATAGAAACTATCTTAAAATATTAGGTGATACATGTTGTTACTGATCGATAACTATGACTCCTTTACGTACAACCTGTATCAGTATTTTTGTGAGCTAGGCGCGGAAGTACTGGTCAAGCGTAATGATGAACTCAAGCTGGACGACATCGAACAGCTGTCCCCGTCGCACCTGGTTGTCTCGCCCGGCCCGTGTACACCGGATGAAGCGGGTATTTCACTGACGGCCATTCGACACTTTGCCGGCAGGTTGCCAATCCTTGGAGTTTGTCTTGGACATCAGGCAATGGGGCAGGCATTCGGTGCCCGCATCGTCCGCGCCCGTCAGGTAATGCACGGAAAGACTTCGGCCATACAACACAGTAACAAAGGTGTTTTTGCCGGATTGTCTCAGCCACTAACGGTAACACGCTATCACTCGCTGGTGATTGATCCCGCATCTCTACCCGATTGCTTTGAAGTGACGGCCTGGAGTGAACGTGATGGTACTCGTGAAGAAATCATGGGAATCCGGCATCGTTCATTGCCATTAGAAGGTGTTCAGTTTCATCCTGAAAGCATTCTCAGCCAGCAAGGACTCCAACTTTTAGATAATTTTCTTAAAATAGAGTCAGATAGGAAATAATGTTCTTTCCAGATGATTTAATATTGCCTGAAGTTGATTTTTTATGCATATTTATTGACTATATTTTCATTCGAAAGTTGTAAATTCGGAGCGTGGAAGCAGATGGAATCAGATAAAAAAGCAGTAACCCGGGAAACTCACGACAAAGTTATTTTGCCGGTTTATGCACCAGCTCAGTTTGTCCCGGTAAAAGGTAAAGGAAGCCGGGTGTGGGATCAACAAGGGAGAGAATACATTGATTTCTCCGGCGGAATTGCAGTTACCGCGCTTGGTCACTGTCATCCGGCGCTGGTAACGGCGTTGCAACAGCAGGGAGAAATGCTGTGGCACACTAGTAATATTTTCACCAATGAACCAGCGCTACGATTGGCAAGCAAGTTGATTAATGCGACGTTTGCCGACCGCGTATTTTTTGTTAACTCCGGAGCCGAAGCAAACGAGGCGGCTTTCAAGCTGGCGCGCCACTACGCGATTAAACGCCATAGTCCCTATAAAACCAAAATCATTGCGTTTTATAACGCGTTTCATGGGCGTACGCTCTTTACCGTATCTGTTGGCGGACAGCCTAAATATGCTGATGGTTTCGGACCGAAACCTGCCGATATCGTGCATGTTCCTTTTAACGATCTGGCAGCGGTCAAAGCGGTTATCGACGATCATACCTGTGCGGTCGTACTTGAACCTGTTCAAGGCGAAGGCGGCATTACGCCAGCGACGCCGGAATTCTTGCAAGGAGTGCGTGAACTGTGCGATCAATATAAGGCTCTGTTGGTATTCGACGAAGTACAGAGCGGAATGGGCCGTACGGGCAAGCTGTTTACTTATATGCATTACGGTATTACGCCGGACATTCTGACCACAGCCAAGGCGTTAGGCGGAGGTTTCCCAATCAGCGCGATGCTCACCACGGAGGAAATCGCCTCAGTAATGACGGTTGGCGTGCATGGTACGACTTATGGCGGCAACCCACTGGCCTGCGCAGTAGCGGAAGCGGCATTAGATACCATTAATACGCCGGAAGTACTGTCGGGTGTGGCGGATCGTCACAACCTGTTTGTCAGCGCATTAGAAAAGATTAACCAGCAGTATGGCATCTTTGAGCAGATTCGCGGCATGGGGTTACTGCTGGGGGCTGAGCTTAAGCCGCAATGGCATGGCCGAGCGCACGACTTTTTAGCGGCAGCGGCAGAGCACGGTGTGATGGTATTGATGGCAGGCCCGGATGTGATTCGCTTTGTCCCCTCTCTGGTCATTGATCCCAAAGATATCGAACAGGGAATGGCATTGTTTCACAAAGCCGTCGAACAGGTGGTGAATCCAGCTGGTTGACATCATGCGCCACCTGAAAAGTGGGCCAACCTGACACCGACATATCTCACCCACCTAAAATTGATAACGTCCTGGCCTGAGGGTCAGGACGTTTTGTTATGATCGCAGACAGACTGCTATCATCGACAAACAATACATAAAACAAAAAGCCCCATGCTTTCGCATGAGGCTTTCCGCTTTAATTGATGCCTGGCAGTTCCCTACTCTCACATGGGGAGACCCCACACTACCATCGGCGCTACGGCGTTTCACTGCTGAGTTCGGCATGGGGTCAGGTGGGACCACCGCGCTATCGCCGCCAGGCAAATTCCTTTCATTCCAACCGTTATGCTTTCACATAACCATCAGAACCAATCTCAAAACAAGCTGAATATCTTTATCTTCTGCGTCTCTCACCAAAACACCTTCGGTGTTGTAAGGTTAAGCCTCTCGGGTCATTAGTACTGGTCAGCTCAACGTATCGCTACGCTTACACACCCAGCCTATCTACGTCGTCGTCTTCAACGGCCCT